>NZ_JANTYS010000014.1 GCF_024808255.1 Mucilaginibacter dorajii | reverse complement strand
ACTCCTTGCTGAGAAATTCAACGAAAACAGATAAACATGGAGCCAATACGTTGCAAACATAGAGGCCGCATCATTTGAATTATGATACGGCCTCTACCTATTGTGCTCATTAGAAAAATCTTACCTTATGCGAAAATGTTAAACGCGATTTCTCTGATAAGGCAACAAATCATTATATAAAAACTAAAAGACTTACAAAATTAAAAAGCCCTCTCCCTTGGAGTGCTACCGTGTACCCACATCTTTTCAGAGTCATATCATTAACAAAAAACGTTGTTATTTCGAACGAGCCGGTAGGGTTGCGCGCCGGAGGTGAGGAGAAACTCTCTCTTGAGCGCAGCGAAAAATCTTGTAAAAGCGGACATTCGGCCATGCAAGGCGTACAAGATTTCTCCTCGCAGCACTGCTTTCCCCCCGCGCTTGATCGTTCGAAATGACATTTTCTTTTAACAAAAAAATGTGGGTACACGGTAGCTTGGAGAGGGTTGGATGAGGCTACCCCCTCATAAACGGATTAAAATTTCGGGTACCAATATCCATACCCGCGGCCCTACAGATAGTTTTATCGCCAAATTTAAAGTTGATGTTATCCATAGCCTGGTAAAGGCGGATGCGTTCTTCATTATCTTCAAACAGGTTGATCTGGTAGCGGCCGCTGGCCAGGTTGCTAAGCCTCACTCCTATCAGCCTGATGGGCCGATGCTGGTTCCAGGCCTTTTTAAGCAAGTTCTTGATGCCGGGCAATAAAATGTGCTCGGCCGCGGTAAGGGCTATTTTTTGTTGCTGGGTATGGGTTTCAAAATTGGCATAACGGATTTTGATAGCCAGGCAGGATGCCAGCTTATTTTCGCGGCGGAGTTTGGATGAAAGTTCCTCCGTCATGGATACCAGTATGCTTTCCAGCGTGCGATGGTCGTTCACGTTGATGTCAAAGGTACGTTCGGTCGAGATCGATTTACGATCTGAATGTGGTACAATCTCGTTATGATCAATACCATGTGCCTTTTCCCAAAGAAAGATACCCATTTTACCAAAAACGGTTTCCAGGAATTTGATATTGGTGCGTTGCAGATCGCCAATTTTTTCGATACCATACTGATATAGTTTTTGGCTGGTACTTTCGCCCAAACCCGGAATTTTGCTGATGGGTAGCGGTGCCAGGAATTTTAATTCCTCCCCATGTTTTATCCAAAGCTGTCCGTTAGGCTTGGCGGCATTGGTAGCCATTTTAGCAACGGTTTTGCCCGATGCCATCCCGAACGAGATAGGCAAGCCCGTTTCCCTGATCACCCGCTGGCGCAAATCGCAGGCCATTTTAAAGCAATCATAAAACCGATCCATACCCGTAAGATCGATGTAGAACTCATCTACCGAAGTTTTCTGGTATAACGGCACAGCATCATGAATGATCTCGGTAACCTCACGTGAGGCATCGGAATAGCGCCCATGCGTGCCACGCACAATGATAGCCTCGGGGCACAACTTCATGGCCTGTTTCATAGGCATGGCCGAGTGGATACCAAACTTGCGCGCCTCATAACTGCACGATGCCACCACGCCCCTCTCTGCCGAGCCGCCTATCAACACGGGCTTGCCAATAAGCGCCGGGTTAAATTTGCGCTCAACCGATACAAAGAATGAATCCAGATCGATATGTACGATATGCCGCTTTTGATCCATTACTATTATTCAATTTGATTTTCTTCGTCTTGAAAATTCGTCTCTATAGCCTTTTTATTTACAAACCTTTCCAATCCCAGGGTTTGTTCTTTTAACTGGTCATTAAATCTGTCAAACTCCTTCAATGCTATTTGTTTTCCTACCTCCGCGCTGACTTTGCCATGAGTTGTTAAAATTGGCTTATCGTTCAATTTCAGAAAATCAATTAGTTTGCTAACCCAAGCGGCCATATACATAGGCCTTTTTTCGATACTTTGTAACTCTGCAAATGACAAAAACTGCTCAGACAGAAGCTCCAATCTTTTTAATTCAAGCTCATCAAGATAATTCTTTGCCACAATAACATCTTTCCTGCTTATTTCACTGCCACTCCAGGTGTATAAACCCATATTGTTTTTGTATCCGTCAGCCCGTTGTTTTATCAGTTCAGATGCGGTATGGCCATGTATTGCATAATGAAACATGTTTTGAATAGATGCAAAAAAGGTCATAGCGACTTCAGAACTCGACTCGTAATCTAAACTTGTCATCGAAAATATATCTTTTACTTTGGTGTAAAGGTTTCTTTCAGAAAACCTAATTGAACGTACTCTTTCATATAATTCATCAAAGTAATTAGACTTTGTCCCCTTTAGCTTTGCGTCATCCAATACAAAACCTTTAATGATGTATTCTTTTAATTTCTGAGTGGCCCAAATCCTGAAATGCGTTCCCTGAATAGAATTTACCCGATAACCAATAGATAAAATAACATCGAGATTATAAAAATTAACCTCCCTTTTTACATTTCTCTTTCCCTCTTTTTGAACTATTGAATTTTTTTCAATAGTTCCTTTTTCCTGCAATTCACCACTTGTATAAATATTTTTTAAGTGGACATTGATATTGTCTACTCCGACCTGGAACAACTCTGATATCTGTTTTTGAGTTAACCATAAAGTTTCGTCATGCAAGTCAACCTGTATTTCTGTCGCCCCAATAGGGGTTCTGTAAATCAAGATATTTCCTTTAGTTTCTTCTTTCATATTATTGAGCCATTAAAAGTTACTTTACCCAACTCACTTTTTGATCCATGCAACAAATATGAAAATAAATTTGACATTTTGCTAATTTTATTAGCAAATTTGAAGTGAATTAAAAATGAGTGCAATGACGATGTATGAGGACTATTTAATGTTGCTTTCGCCACCAGAGGCTATCAAACATGAAATAACGCGCTATAAAAAAGCCTCGGCAAAAGTTATTGGCGATTATCAAAGCATGAATTCGCCGGCTCATATTTCTATCCTGCATAGGGAACGTCAAAAGCCCTTCATGGCCGATAAGAATCTATTGTTAATGGAACAAACCCTGGCCCAGCTGCCGCCTGTGCTGTTACATTGGGATGGCTTCGGCTATTTTACTCATCTGCATAAAAAAATGACCATATACGGCAATATCCGGTCCACCCCGGCAACTGACGAATGGTTTAACCAGTTGAAGAAAAAGCTAAAGATCAAAAAGAATTTAGTGCCACATATTACCGTGGTACGCAACATTCCCGAAAGCGACTTTAACCAGTTATGGCCCCATTTTAAGCATAAAAAACTGGTTGAACCATTTTGGATCAGCGCCTTAATGGTTGTTAAGCGCGATACGTTTGATGCCTATGCCAAATGGGAGTTTTTCAAATCGTTCAGTTTTAAAAACCAGGCCGGTTTTATCGGTGCCGAGAATATTGAAGCCGGCCGCATTGACATAGCCGACCCGGACCAGATCAATTTATTTTAAACAATTTAATAATCAGCGTTATGAACCCAACATTTTTTCATTTTGTGCTATCCCTGCCAGATCATGTTAATTACGAGATTATCAGGTTGAAAAATGAAGCAAAACGCGTCATTGGCGATTATCCCGGCATGTTGTCAAAACCGCACATCACTATTAATAATTATCCAAAACAAAATACCTATATACATGATCATGGCTTTTCGATGTTTGAACGAAGATTGAGCCTTTTACCCGCCATTGTGTTTGAGATAGACGGCTTTGATTGCTTTAACGAAAGCAATGGCTATAATAAAACCATTTACGCCAGGCTAAAAATGGCCGATCATAATAAATACTGGCTTAAACTTTTGTGGGATATTGTAGGTAAAAGCAGCGATACACCGCACATCACCATTGCCCGCGGTATTACGCCCGAACAATTCAATATACTTTGGCCCAATTTTCAAAAAAGAGAGCTGAACATAAAATTCGTGTCGTCGCGATTTACGATCTTAAAAAATCAGGCACGGTCTGGCTCACAAATGTATCGCGAATTTGAGTTTAAAGGATCAGCAGATTCGCTGACCGATGTTTATCGTGATTATTTAATGAGAGCGAAAAAGAGTTATTCGGCGGTTAGCCAGCAAATAAGCCTGTTTTAAAAATTAAGATGAGTGCCAAATATTATCTTACGGTGCTATCCCCGCCAGATCGCGTCGATATAAAAATAAACGCCTTTAAGCGGGCCTGCTTTAACCATATAGGCAAATTCCAGGGCCTTCACGCCCGCGCGCATATTACTTTAGATGTGATCAGGGACGAGATTGACCCTATTTCGCAAAAGCCCCGGATTATAGGGCCTTTTTATGATATGGTAGATTTTATAATCAGGCGTTCAATTACTACTCATGAAATCAGGATAACCGGCTTCAACTTTTTTTCGCACGGCTCAAACTTTAAAACCATTTACGCCGAGATAGAATTAGGCAAAGAAACCACCGACTGGTTTAATGCGATCAAAGCCCTGTTAATGATTAAAACGCTTGTGCCACACATTACCATTGCCCGCAAAATTCCGGTAGAAGCATTTGACAAACTTTGGCCACATTTTGTAAAAATCAATTACAAAGACGCGTTTTTAGCCGACGGCATAACCATATTAGAAAACGGTACCGACAATAAATTTGAGGCCTATAAGGTGTATAAAAAGATCCCTTTCGACAGAAAAATGGCGGTTGCGTAAATAAGTGTTGAGCATATTTACAGCTAAAATAAACATATCACCCTAACCAATAGCAACTTACGTTTTTTAACAATTTATTAACCAAAAACGCATCATTTTTCTATATTTGCCCCGGGGTAAGTCTTTTACGGCCAGCTCCTCTTGAACTCCCCCAGGGTGGGAACACAGCAAGGGTAGAGAGTTGAGCGGCGCGATAAAAGTAGCTTACCCTTTTTTTTGCGCCTATATTTTTCCTGATTACATGTAATGTTTAGGAGTGCTTAACTAAACGCACGGTAACCAACACCGCACCTCCTCCGATTAATAACATTAAATAATAAAACGCGCTTAACTCCCCGCCAGAATAGTATATTTAACCTGCCATATTAAATATAATCTTACAATAAGCCGAAATCCGTTTATGGAAAACATCACACCATTATTAGCCAAAATATTTACAGCACTGGTAGCATTTGAACATGTTTTTATTTTGTGGATGGAAATGTTTGCATGGGAAACAACCGGAAAAAAGGTATTTAAAGGAGCCTTACCCGAAACATTGTTCAAACCAACCAAAGGCTTAGCAGCTAACCAGGGACTATATAATGGTTTCCTGGCGGCAGGCCTAATCTGGAGCCTTTTTATTTCAGATCCGTTGTGGCAAAAAAATATTGCCTGCTTCTTTTTAACTTGTGTAATTGTGGCCGGAGTGTATGGAGCGATATCTGCCTCAAAAAGAATATTTTTCACCCAGGCGTTGCCGGCAATTATTGCCATATTGTTGGTAGCTTTAGCCTGACAGATAAAACAAAGCCCACAAGCTTCACATAGTACATCTCTCTCAAAAACTGCCTATCTTCGCACTATGCTCGATATACTTATTATAGGTGGCGGCCCTATAGGATTGGCCTGCGGATTAGCAGCGCAAAAAGCCGGTTTAAGTTTTGTTATTGTCGAAAAGGGTTGCCTCGTAAATTCGTTATATAACTATCCTTCTACCATGACTTTTTTCTCCACTTCCGAGAAGCTGGAGATTGGCGGAGTACCTTTTGTAACCGTTCATAACAAACCAACCCGTAATGACGCATTGGAGTACTACCGTCGCGTAGCATTGTCAAATAACCTGCCTCTTCATTTGTTTGAAGAAGTAACCAATGTAAAAGCCGAGGGCGAAACATACACCGTTACCACAAGTAAGGCCACGTACCAGTCAAAAAAAGTGATCGTATCAACCGGGTTTTATGATATAGCTGTCAAGTTAGATATCCCCGGCGAAGACTTGCCCAAAGTAAAACACTATTACCAGGACCCGCATTATTACACTTCGCAAAAAGTAGTGGTAGTAGGTTCAAGCAACTCTGCTATTGATGTTGCCCTGGAAACCTACCGCAAAGGTGCCGAAGTAACCATTGTAGTACGCGGGCCAGAAATCAGCAGTCGTGTAAAATACTGGGTACGCCCGGATATTATCAACCGCATTAAAGAAGGCAGTATTAAAGCCTATTTCAACTCCTATCTTGAAGCCATCCGCGAATTTGAGGTTGACATCCAAACACCAGATGGACTTATTACCATTCCCAATGATTTTGTAATGGCGATGACAGGTTATAAACCAAATTTCGGGTTCCTAAGAAAAATAGGGATCATATTATCTGAAGATAAATTCGCTCCTCAATACAACCCCGAAACTATGGAAACCAACCTGCCAGGTCTTTACCTTGCCGGCGTAGTTTGCGGCGGACTGGATACCCATCTTTGGTTCATCGAAAACTCCCGTATTCATGCTGAGATGATTTTGAAAGATATTGTTTCCAAGAGATAGTTTCTTGTGCTTCAAAACTTATTAAAAATGATGAAAAGGTTTAGTTTGGTCATTGTAGATATGAGTTTGGTAACGCAAAAGGATGCGGCATGATAACGTCAAAATACCCGCAGGTTATAGTTTAGTTGTCACTATCAGCTTTAAAAAGTTTTTCACGATTTTCAAGCTCATGTAATGATAAGCTGATCTTTATATTATATTGTAACTTTTTTCTTGTATAAGTAAAAATTTATGGCCTAATTTGCACCCAAATTAAAAACACAGTAATACCAACAAAAAATGAATCAACCAAGCTTAAATAAGCCCGCAATAAGAGCAAAATTTGCTCCGGCTGCCGCTGCTTTGGGTTCAACTGTTTTTTTATTCTGCCCTTCACGACGAAGGACCTATATGCCCCGGGTTTGAATTAATATACTCTCCTAAACCCTCAAACAAAAAGAGGTTATTAAACTTCTTTTAAAAAAGCCATCTAATTACTAAGGCCATCAAAAGCCAATTAATTTAACGGTAATCATCTATTTAAATGACCATACAAGATTTTGATATTCAGGTTGCTACAGCACAACACGTTGATTTTGCCCCAATGATATGCGATGAAATGGCCGAATCGGCCAAAGCACGCGGAACAGGTATAGCACAACGATCACCTGAATATGTTGCCAACAAAATGCTGGAAGGCAAGGCAGTTATCGCTTTACATAAAGACGGTACCTGGGCGGGTTTTTGCTACATTGAAACCTGGAGCCACGGCGATTTCGTGGCCAATTCCGGCCTTATTGTTAATCCTAACTTTCGTAAAGTTGGTTTGGCAAAGGCTATTAAGCATGCCATTTTTCAGCTTTCACGTAAAAAATATCCCGAAGCCAAAATATTCGGCCTTACAACCGGCTTAGCCGTAATGCGCATCAATTCTGATATAGGTTACGAACCGGTAACCTATTCTGAGCTTACCCAGGACGAAAACTTTTGGGCAGGCTGCAAAAGCTGCGTAAACTACGATATCCTGATGAGCAAAGGCCGTAAAAACTGCATGTGCACGGCAATGCTATTTGATCCGGCCGAAAAGCTAAAGCAGGACGAAGAAAAAATGAAACGCATTACGCACAAAGCCACATTATTGGAGCGCATCGAAAACGCAATCAAGAAACGGATTCACCACGATTAATAAGAGGTGAAAGGATAAAGGTTAAAGAATCATTACTGAATAAAAATACATTTTGAAAATATAAAAAGCTTTGAGCCTTTTGCTTTCAGCTTTAAGCTAACAAAAACATGAAGAAAAAAGTAGTATTAGCATACAGCGGCGGATTAGACACCTCATTTTGCTGTATATATTTAACACAGGATTTGGGTTATGAAGTACACTCGGTTATTGTTAATACCGGCGGCTTTAGCGACGAAGAACTAAAAGGAGTTGAAGAGCGCGCTTACAAAATGGGCGTTACATCACACCATGTGGTTGATGAAACTAAAAACTTTTACGATACCTGTGTTCGCTTTTTGATTTATGGTAATGTATTAAAAAACAATACCTACCCACTTTCGGTAAGTGCCGAGCGTGTTAGCCAGGCCACTGCCATTGCCAACTACGCTAAAGAAATTGGTGCCGAATTTGTTGCCCACGGCAGCACCGGTGCCGGTAACGACCAGGTGCGTTTTGATATGATCTTTAACATCCTGGTGCCTGAAGTTAAGATCATCACCCCTATCCGTGATTTAAAATTGAGCCGGGAAGCCGAGATCCAATACCTGAAAGATCATGGTGTGGATATGAACTTCGAAAAAGCAAAATATTCAATTAATAAAGGCATTTGGGGAACATCTGTAGGTGGTAAAGAAACTTTAACATCTAACCTGGGTTTACCAGAAGAGGCATGGCCTACACAGGTAACCGAATCTGAAGTAAAAGACCTTGTGCTTACTTTTGAAAAAGGCGAATTGGTTGGCATAAACGACGAAAAATATGATCACCCTACCAAAGCTATCCAGGCTTTACAGGCTATAGCGCAGCCTTACGGCATTGGCAGGGATATTCACGTTGGTGATACTATTATAGGTATTAAAGGTCGCGTAGGTTTTGAAGCAGCCGCGCCAATGGTGATCATTAAAGCTCACCATACTTTGGAGAAACACGTGCTAACCAAATGGCAATTATCATGGAAAGACCAGCTTTCGGCTTTCTACGGTAACTGGCTACATGAAGGCCAGTTCCATGACCCGATTATGCGTAACATGGAAGCCTTTTTGAGCGATACCCAGACAAACGTAAGCGGTAAAGTGTTTGTTCAGTTACATCCATACCGCTTCCAGGTGATTGGTATCGAATCTGACCATGATCTGATGTCGAACAAATTTGGCAGCTATGGCGAAATGAATAACTCCTGGAGTGGCGAAGATGTTAAAGGCTTCTCCAAGATCTTTGGTAACCAGGTAATGATCTATCATAAAGTAAACGGCGAAAGCAAATGATCAACACAACCTTTTCAAAAGGAGAATGCCTGAAGCATTATAACTGGGGCGATGATTGCCACGGCTGGACTTTTATTGATACAGAAGCATTATCTGTAAAACAGGAACTAATGCCTCCAGATACTGCCGAACAATTGCATTACCACGAAAAAGCAACACAGTTATTCTTTATTTTGAAAGGACGGGCAACATTCTCTATTGATGGCGAAACAAGCGTTTTAAAACCAGAGCAAGGCATCGAGATATTACCAGGTCAAAAACACTTCATCAGCAATAACGACCGGAGCGACCTGGAGTTTATTTTATACTCATATCCATCAACCAATAATGACAGGATCAACATCAAATAAAATTAAAGTGGGAATCATAGGTGGAGCGGGATATACCGGCGGCGAAATGCTGCGGATCCTGATTAATCACCCTGATGTAGACATTGCTTTTGTGCACAGCAACAGTAACGCGGGTAATTATATTTACGAAGTACACACCGATCTGTTTGGTGATACCGAACTAAAATTCGCTGCCGAATTTACTGCGGATGTAGATGTACTTTTTCTTTGCGTAGGTCATGGTGATGCCAAAAAGTTTTTGGATGCAAATGAGATCCCGGATAACATAAGGATCATCGATCTTAGTCAGGATTTCCGTTTAAATCAAAATTCAAAATTTAAAACCAAAAACTTCACTTACGGCTTGCCGGAATTAAACAGAGATGCTATTAAAACAGCTGAAAATATAGCTAACCCGGGTTGTTTTGCTACTTGCCTACAGCTGGGTTTGTTACCTTTGGCCTCGAAAGGATTGTTAAATAACGAGGTGCATATCACTGCCACAACTGGCTCTACCGGAGCTGGTCAGAGTTTGGCGGCAACCTCTCATTTTACCTGGCGAAATGACAACCTATCTGTTTACAAAGCATTTAATCATCAGCATTTAAATGAGATAGGACAGTCGTTAAAACAGTTACAACCTGATTTTGGCAAGGCCATCAATTTTATCCCTTATCGCGGCGATTTTACCAGGGGAATAATTGCATCCATGTATACCGAGAGTGATTTAAGCGAGGAAGAAGCTTTAGCGCTTTATCAAAGTTATTACGATGGTCATCCGTTTACACATGTAACCAGTCGTAATATCGATTTGAAACAGATAGTAAACACCAACAAGTGCTTTATACAAGTAAAAAAACACGATAATAAAATATTCATTATCAGCATAATGGATAACTTACTAAAAGGCGCTTCGGGCCAGGCGGTACAAAACATGAACTTAATGTTTGGCTTGGACGAGCGCGCAGGACTACGACTTAAGGCGACCGGCTTTTAAGCCGCGAGCCACATCCGTAACCTGTTATCAATTTAGTATGTAAATTTTAAGATCTAATCCAAAATGAAATTATTCGACGTATACCCAATCAATAATATAAACATCACCCGGGGGCTTGGCAGTTTAGTTTATGACAGCCAAGACACCGAATACCTTGATATGTATGGCGGTCACGCTGTTATCTCTATTGGCCACACCCACCCGCATTATGTAAAAAGATTAGAAGACCAGTTACACCAGTTGGGCTTTTACTCTAATTCTATCGAGATCCCTATCCAAAAAGAGCTTGCTGCAAAATTGGGAAAGGTTTCTGGTAAAGAAGATTATCAGTTATTTCTTTGTAATTCCGGTGCCGAAGCTAATGAGAATGCCTTAAAACTGGCGTCATTTTACAATGGCAAAAAGAAAGTTATCGCCTTTACCAAGGCATTTCACGGGCGTACGTCTTTAGCTGTTGCTGTTACAGATAATCCTAAGATTGTTGCACCGGTTAACCAAACCGATAACGTTATATTTTTACCCTGGGCCGATGAAGCTGCTTTGGCACAAGCATTTGCCGAAAACGAAATTTCATCTGTCATTATCGAAGGCATCCAGGGTGTCGGTGGTATCCAGGTAGCACCAGAAAGCTTTTTGCAAAAAATTCGTTCACTTTGCGATGAGTATAATGCTGTTTTTATTGCCGATTCTGTTCAGTGCGGTTACGGCCGTACCGGTAAGTTTTTCTCACAGGATTTTGCCGGTGTAGATGCCGATATTTACAGCATGGCTAAAGGTATGGGTAATGGATTCCCGGTTGGGGGCATTATCATATCGCCTAAAATACAGCCTTCTTATGGCATGTTAGGTACTACTTTTGGCGGCAACCATTTGGCTTGCGCAGCCGGTTTAGCGGTGTTAGAAGTGATGGAGCAGGATAACCTGATGCAAAACGCGGCAGAAGTTGGTGGTTACCTGATCAAAGAGCTTAAAAAATTAGAGCAGGTAAAAGAAGTTAGAGGTCGTGGTTTGATGATAGGCATCGAATTACCTGAAGAACTTGCTCATGCCCGCAAAGAACTTTTATTTAAACATCATATTTTTACCGGTGAGGCTAAACCAAACGTGGTTAGGTTATTACCGGCCTTAAACTTAACTAAAGCCCATGCCGATAGGTTTTTGGAAGCCTTTGTTAGTGTTTTAAATCAATAGCCCCCTCTAAATCTCCCCCTGAAGGGGGAGACTTTAAATAAATATTATAACGTAAGATAAATAGCTCATGAAACTGTTCTCTTCTGTAAATGACGTTACCGATATTGATGCTCTTGTAAAAGAAGCATTGGCACTTAAGCAAAATCCTTTTGCGCACCAGCAGCTGGGTAAAAATAAAACGCTTGCCTTAGTGTTTTTAAACCCAAGCTTACGTACGCGTATGAGTACCCAAAAAGCAGCCCTTAACCTGGGGATGAATGTGATGGTGCTTAATATCGATAAAGAAGGATGGGCTTTAGAGTTGCGCGACGGCGTGATCATGGACGGTACAACCGTTGAACACATCCGCGAGGCAGCAGGCGTTATGGGTCAGTATGCCGATATTATTGGCGTGCGCTCGTTCCCTGGTTTAAGGAATCGTGAAGAGGATTATAGCGAGATGATATTTAACAAATTTGTGGAGTTTTGTAAAGTGCCCGTTGTGAGCCTGGAATCGGCCACACGTCATCCTTTGCAGAGTCTGGCCGATTTGGTTACCATAACAGAATTAAAGAAGACAGCCCGCCCTAAGGTTGTTTTAACATGGGCACCACATATTAAACCATTACCGCAGGCCGTACCCAACTCCTTTTCCGAATGGATGTGCAAAGCCGATGTTGATTTTACCATAGTACAGCCTAAGGGGTATGAACTTTGTGCCGATTTTACGCAGGGGGCAGCAATTTCATATAACCAGGATGAGGCTTTATCAGGTGCTGATTTTATCTATGTAAAAAACTGGTCGGCTTATGAGCCTTACGGTAATATTTTAGGTAAACACGAAGAATGGATGCTGACCAATGAAAAACTAAAGGCAACCAACGATGCCAAAGTGATGCATTGCCTGCCTGTTCGCCGTAATTTGGAGTTATCTGATGAGATTTTAGACGGCCCAAACAGCATTGTGGTACACGAAGCCGGTAACCGGGTTTGGGCAGCGCAGGCTGTATTAAAGCAGATGCTGGAAAGTTTGTAAATAGTGACTTACAAAAAGGCTTCTAATTTTTCAAGATAGCACCTTTTAATATGAGTATAACGCCATAAAACCATGTCATTGCGAGGAACGAAGCAATGACATATAATGGAGTTTTGAACACATGTTTCTATTTCTCAAACCTTCTAAAGTTATCCTAAACCCTTCCTATGTACATACCAGCCTTCAATCAATTCCCCAATCAACAGGAGATCATCAGTTTCATGCAGCGGTATAGTTTTGCCACTATAATTACAGTTCGTGACGAGATTCCAGAAGCTACTCATCTCCCCTTTTTGGTTGAACTGCGCGATGATAAGGTAGTTTTACTTTCTCATTTCGCCAAAGCAAATCCACAAGCCGCCCAGCTCTTAGATAAAACTGTTTTGGTGATCTTTACTGAGCCGCACGCTTATATCTCGCCGGCAAATTATCCAAAGGAAACCAATGTACCCACCTGGAATTATATCGCCGTGCATGCCTACGGCAAGGCCAGCTTATTATCCGGAGAAGAACAAACAGCCAACCTTTTATCCAAAACTATCAGTAATTACGAAGTAAGTTACCTGCAACAATGGGATAATTTAGCTATCGAATTCAAACAAAAAATGATGAAAGGAATAGTAGCTTTTGAAATAATTGTAGATGATCTGCAAGGCAAACAAAAACTGAGTCAAAACCGGACTGAGGAAGAGCGGGAAAATATCATAAACTCCTTAAGTAAAAGCGCCGACACCCACGAAATCGAAATCGCCAATTACATGTTGAAACTAAAATAGTTTATTCGATAAACCTGGAAGCGCGATTGATCATGGCATTGAGTGTTAAGCCCTGCACTATAACAGAAAATATTACGATAAAATAACTCCCCGATAGGATCAAATGCCGGTATGGCGTATCGGGCAAGGTTAAAGCCAGCGCGATAGAAATGCCTCCCCTTAAACCAGCCCAGGTCATTACGTTAATATTGCTATAGTTAACTTTTAATGAGTGTCGCAAAAACGGAAGCGGAAGGGTGATACTTAGCCAGCGGGCTATCAATATCAACACAATGGAAATACTGCCAGTTACCCAGTAGTTATTTACAAATGGCAGATTGATGAGCTGCAAACCTATCATCACAAACAAAATGGTATTCAGCATTTCATCAACCAATTGCCAGAATTTTTCCAACGCCTCGTGCGATCGCTCTTTACTATCCTGGTTTATAGAATGACTACCTGCAAAAAGCCCGGCTGTTACAACGGATAGCGGTATAGAAAACTCAAATATGGTGGCTAACACGGATAGGCCCATCACCAGCGCCAGGGAGATCAACACTATAGTTTGAAAATCCTTTACCGATTTCATCAACCGCTGGGCAAGATATCCCAATATCGCGCCGGCAAAAATGCCGCCGATCACCTCTTTTAAGATCATCAGTAAAACCTTCGAGGCTTCTATATTTTGCTCGCCTACCTGGGTAATTTCTAATAGAATCACAAACAGGATCAGCCCTACCCCATCATTAAAAAGCGATTCGCCGGATATAATGGTTTCCAGGTGGGCAGGTAGTTTGGAGTTTTTTACGATAGCCGATACTGCCACCGGATCTGTTGGCGATACTAATGCCCCAAATAACAGGCAGTAGATTAATGGCATGTGGATATGAAAAAACGGAGCAAGGTAATAGAGCAGGAAACCAAAAATAGCGGTAGATAGTATAACACCTAAGGTGCTTAGCACCAATACAGGTCGCATTTCTTTTTTCAGCTTTTTTCCATCAAGATTAAACGCGCTTGAAAAAAGCAGGAAACCCAGCATAATGTTGAGCACAACCTTTGAAAAATCGATATTCTTGGCTAAGGTGGTTAAGTATCTTGCCGATACCGGGTCGAGCTTATCAACAATAAGAATGGCGATAGAAACAATAGTGGCTATCAAAACTATCCCGATAGTACCGGGAAGCTTGATAAAGCGCGCGTTTAAATAAGAAAAAAGCGCGCTGACAATAACTAATAAAGCAATTACAAAAAACAGATCCATAAGCGTTTACTGCATTACAAATAAAATAAACGCTTGAATGTTTTGGAGCGAATTACTTTTTATTTCGATTCAGGGTCGGTCATCCGGGTTTCGGTATTAAAATAACGCACGATCAAACGGTTATCGCTATTCTTATTAAAGTAGTTAATAGCCCAGCTAAAAAAGATAATCCCTTTATTGGTAAAACCCGCCAACGACATTAAATGCACAAAGCCCCACAACAGCCATGCAAAAAATCCCTGAAAATGGAGCTTACCTAAATCAGCGACTGCTTTATTCCTGCCAATAGTAGCCAGTGACCCTTTATCGTGATATTTAAACGGAACAGTCGGTTGGCTATTCAAAATCTGCACCAGGTTTTTTGCCAGCCAGCCACCTTGTTGAATGGCGGTTGGTGCTACACCTGGATGCCCGTTTGGCGTTTCGGGAGTTATCATTGCCGATACATCGCCTATGGCAAAAATATTATTATAGCCAATAACTTTGCTAATTTCATCAACCTGGATGCGGTTGCCCTTTGTTATACTTTGTTCAGGTAAACCAGCGGGCACCTCGCCTTTTACACCGGCAGCCCAAAGTACGTTGCGGGTAAGTATGGTTGTACCATTATCTATTTTAAGTAGTATTCCATCGTAACCTTGCACATGAACGCCATTATAAATAGTAACGTCCATATCTTCCAAAAACTTTTTTGCTTTTTCAGATGCCTTAGGCGAAAAAGCGCCAAGCACAACATCTTTACCTTCAACAAGGTAAACCTTCATATTGTGCTTACGCAGGCCATGGTAATCCTTCATTAATATCAACTGGCGCATTTCGGCCAATGCGCCGGATAATTCAACTCCTGTAGGGCCGCCGCCTACAACCACAAAGGTCATTAACGCCGCTTTTTCTTCGGGGTCTTTGGTTACTAATGACATTTCCAGGTTTTGCAGGATCAAGCTCCGTAGATTAAGCGCCTCGGGGATGTTTTTCATCGGCATAGCAAAATGTTCAATCTCTTTATTGCCGAAAAAATTGGTATTTGAGCCTGTGGCTATAATCAGGTAATCATAATATATGGTACCTATGTCTGTAGCAAGTGTATTGGTTTCAGGATGGATCTGCTGAACTTCGGCCAATGCAAACCTAAAATTATCCTGTTTTGTAAAAATCCTGCGAATGGGGAAACCGATGGAGTCGGCAGCTATTGAACCGGCCGCTACCTGGTACAATAAAGGCTGAAAAGTGTGGTAATTATGCTTATCAAGCAGTAATACATCTACCGGCGCGTTTTTTAAGTTTTTAGCTAATTCCAGCCCGCCAAAGCCACCGCCGATGATAACCACACGGGGCTTAGTACTTTTCTTTTGTTCCATAGGTAAATTTTCAAGCAAGTTTAATGCCTTAATTTCAAGTATACTAATTATTTCATAATCAAATTGTAAACTTACAAATGTGTAAGCAAACAATCATTTTTGCTTACTTTTAGTAAAATTTACACTATAATTTCTTATTTTTAACAGATTTCTATCAAAAAAGATAGTAAATTGGCAAGTGCAGTGTTAAATTATTGTGAAGAATGAATAAAAGTGAGACGGTTTCTATAAATCCACCTGAAATAGCAGCTAAAAAAAGCTTGCACATCATAAAAATTGGTGGAAACGTTATAGATAACTCAGAAAACCTACATCATTTCCTGAAAGACTTTCAGTCGCTTGACGGATTTAAGATTTTAGTGCATGGCGGCGGCAAGGTAGCAACCCAAGTTGCTGAGGATATGGGCATTGAAGCAAAGCTGGTTGACGGCAGGCGTATAACAGATATTGAAACTTTAAGAGTGGTTACCATGGTTTATGGCGGCCTTATTAACAAAAATATAGTTGCACAGTTACAACGCTTTGGAAACAACGCGATAGGATTAACAGGGGCCGACGGAAATTTTATCAAAGCTAAAAAACGCCCTGTAAAAACTATCGATTATGGTTTTGTTGGCGATATCGACGAAAACTCCATTAATCCCGGTAATATCAGCAGGTTGATGGAAGCAGGCTTCACCCCTGTTTTTTGCGCGATAACACATGATGGCGAAGGGCAATTACTGAACACCAATGCCGATACCATTGCTTCGGCTTTGGCGGTTAACCTGGCATCTATTTACGAAACAACCCTGATCTATTGTTTTGAGAAAAAAGGTGTTTTACAGGATATTGATGATGAAGATTCATTGATACGGGAAATTAACCCCGAACGCTATGAAGAGTTAAAAAAAGAGCGCATCATTCACAGCGGTATGCTACCCAAGTTAGATAATGCCTTTACTGCCATAGCCTGCGGCGTAAAAGCGGTAATAATTGGCAAAAGCGACGATTTAGGAAATATTAAGAATAACAAACCATTTGGAACACGTTTAAGTACAACCACATGAACGCATCACAACAAATAGCAATTTTAGGTTCGGGAAACATCGGGCTGTCATTAGCCAAAGGGTTAGTTAAAGCAGGTATTTGCAAACCCCAGCAAATTACCCTTACCAGGAGAAATGTGGCCGCGCTGGCAGAGTTTGCCACCTTGGGCTATCATACAACCGACAATAATTTAAAAGCCGTTAAAAAGGCCGACATCATTGTTTTGGCCGTATTGCCGCAACAATTAAATAAACTACTTGACGAAATCAGGCCTGCTATAAAGCCAGATAAACAGCTTTTAATATCTGTGATATCGGGCGTAAGCTGTAGCGATATCCGCCTGCAGCTGGAGTTAAACGTACAAATAGTACGGGCTATGCCTAACACAGCCATTGCAATAGGGCATTCCATGACTTGTATTGCTACCGATAATGGCACCAATAAAAACATTAACCTGGTAAAATCACTTTTTGATACCGTTGGTGTAAGCATCCAGATCAATGAAGAATTGATGACATCCGCAACAGCACTTTGCGCCTGCGGTATAGCCTTCTTCTTACGGTCTATCCGTGCAGCCTCGCAGGGTGGTACCGAAATAGGTTTCCATGCAGGCGATGCCTTAAAAATGGCTGCGCAAACCGCCAAAGGTGCCGCAGATCTATTGCTGCAACTTTCATCGCACCCAGAGCAGGAAATTGATAAGGTGACCTCACCAAGTGGCTGTACTATTGCCGGCTTAAACGAGATGGAGCATAACGGATTTAGCTCGGCCATGATCAAGGGCATTAAGCTATCGGCAGAGAAAGCCGGCGACCTTTATAAGAAGGAAAGTTAGCCCAAAGCCCATCTATAACACAAAACCAATTATAAACCATCAATATTGATAATCCCCGTATCAAAATGATATGGGGATTTGTAATACATGCAAATACATTCCTTTAATAATTAAGCCATTATAATAACTTTGCGGCTGTTTAAAGGCCTGGCACAATTATCGTATTTGCCTGCTATCTTTTTAGTATAAAATGTTAACAGTAGAAAAAATCGGCGGTACATCCATGACCGCATTGGGTGATGTGATCAAAAACATTATCCTGTTTGAACGTAGCGGCGACCAATTGTACAACCGCATCTTTGTAGTATCGGCATTTTCGGGGGTAACCAACCTCCTGCTCGAAAATAAGAAAACCAAAGCCCCCGGTGTTTACCACCGTTTGGCAACTTATAAAGATTTTCATAAACCACTTAAAGAACTCATTGTTAAGTTAAAGCAGCTTAATAAAAACTATGAAAGTCTTGGTTTAAATGTTGCTGCCGCCGATGCTTTTATTGAGCAACGCCTTAAAGACGCGCAAACTTACCTGGAAAATATAGCCAACATCCTGGCATCGGGTTACGTAAATAAAGCAGATGTTTTATTAGCCGCACGCGAGATCCTGGCCTCAATAGGCGAAACCCATTCGGCATTTGTGTTTACCAACATCCTGCAAAACATGGGTATCAACGCCACTTTTGTTGATTTGAGCGGCTTTCATGATCACCGGTCATTAACTATCGACCAACGCATCAGGAAAGATCTGCAGCACATCGATTTCGCAAACACTATTACCATCGTAACCGGCTACGCCAAAGGCACCGAGGGTATTATGCGCGAGTTTGACCGCGGCTACTCTGAAGTTACCTTTAGTAAAATAGCCGTAGAAGTAAAACCACAGGAGGCTATCATCCATAAAGAATACCATTTATGTACCGCCGATCCGCAATTGGTAGGCGTTGAAAATTGTTTCCCGGTAGGCAACACCAACTATGATGTGGCCGATCAGCTTGCCGATGTAGGCATGGAGGCTATCCACCCTAAAGCATCCAAACCGTTAGAGATCAACGACATTGACCTGAGGATCAAAAACACTTTTCAGCCGGAACATCCCGGCACGCTGATAACCCGCGAATATATTTGCGATAAAAAACGGGTTGAGGTAATTACAGGAACCGAGCACGTAATGATGATTGATATTTACGACCCATCAATGGTAGGTAATGTAGGTACCGATTTTCACATCATGCAGCTGTTTTATAAATACGGCGTTAGCTATACTTTTAAGGCGACGAGCGCCAACAGTATCTCAATAGTGATATGGGAAAAGGATTTCAACAAAAAGCTGATCCAGGAACTGGAAGATGATTATGAAAAGGTGGCTGTAGAAAAAATGGCTATGGTTTGCCTCATCGGTTCCAATATGGATCAGCCTGGCTTATTGGCCAAATCGGCAACAGCCCTCGCCAATCAAGGCATCAATATCAAAAGCTGTGGTTTTGCTTTAAGGAAAGTGAATATCCAGTTTTTGGTTGCAAGAGAGGACTTTGCAGAGGCTATTAAGGCTTTGAATAAGGTGATGATATAAGAAGCTGTTTAAAAACTAAAAGAATCGTCACTACGAGTTATAAAACCCACCCGCATTTGAAGGTGGCAATGACGTAAGAACTCCCCTCTTCCCCCTATCATTCTGACGAACGAAGAATCTTCTTCACTATAAAAATCTGCAATTAGCATGGCGAAGAAGATCCTTCGTTCCTACCCATGACAAGTCCACCATGTCATTGCGAGGCACGAAGCAATCGCATGCTCTACAGGGCGAATCTGCACAGTTCGCGATTGCTTCGTTCCTCGCAATGACATAGCTTTATATTGTCATTCTACCTTCAGAATTTCGCGAAATTTTATCACTCAGGATGACAATCATTTTTATAATACCTTATGGGTAGGAACGAAGCAGCATTAATAGCGCAAGGTTATTACATTTTAAAGCTGTGTTTTATTTTTAAAGCGCGGCTTTATTTTTTTCTCTCTGTTCTATTTCAAGGGCTTTGATGCTGTAATTATTTAACATGGTAAGCAATTCGGACAAATGAGCGTCAACATTGCCAAGCTTGATATATTTAGGGCTATCGCGTTTTAGCATTTCTCCATTATCTGTTTTAATTTTTAGGGGATAGGCTGTTATCATGTGCGAACCGGATTCTTCCGCAACTTCCTCTATATCTTTCCAGTAATATTTTACACCTTTTACCCTATCATAAATACAGATCTCATCAAATTCAAGCTGCGGCTTTTTTTCGATAGCCACCACTATCGATTTAAAGTTATTGTAGAACAATATAAAAAGGGTAAACGCCAACGCACCGCAAATTGTCCATTTTATAGTCGACAAACTATTTGAATTATACCAAAGCAGGCCAATCCATATAATGACAATCACAATTAAAAAAAATAACCTGTAGCCTGGCTTAAAATAATATTTCATCGCTAATCAAATCTAATAATTTAGACGAGCACAATCAACCTTTCGACTTTAACCTTTCACCTTTGCCCCAATTGTAACTTTACCGTAACTAATTTCCATTGCTAAGCTATTTTAAGCATATTTAACTCTTACACAAGTTTGATATGCGTAGAATTTTACTTATCACCTGTTTATCAGCCTTCGGCTTTAACGCGTTTGCCCAAAAAACATCCAAAAAACCTTTGGACCACACTGTTTTTGACGGCTGGCAAAGCATCAGCGATCAACGGATCAGCAATGATGGTAAATGGATACTGTACGTAATAAAACCGCAACAGGGAGACGCCGACCTGGTGATCACCAATTCAAAAAACACCGATAAAGTTCATATACCCAGGGCCGACACTGCAAGATTTAGCAGCGACGGCAAATTCGCCGTATTTCAGATCAGGCCATTTTATAAGGATACCAGGCAGGCTAAAATCAAAAAGAAAAAACAGTCGGAATTCCCTAAAGATACCTTAGGCTTTATATCTCTTGGCACACAAAGTATCACCAAAATACCATCTGTAAGAAATTTTAAAATAGCCGAGCATGCCGATGTAATAGCCTACCTGGCAGCGAGCGATACATTAAAGAAACCGGCACCGTCCGATACCTCGAAAAAAGCGGCAGGCAAAACCGTAGCGGCGACAACTCACGAAGGAGCTGAGTTAACTGTAAAACAACTGAATGTCAAACTAACCCGCACTTTTAAATATGTTACAGAATACCAGGTTAGCAAAAATGGAAAATTGGTAGCCTTTGCCGTTACGGCACCTATTAAACAAAGGGAGGTTGTATCAGGCCTGTATGTATTTGATGTTGACAAAAACACCATAAAAACGATAAGTACCGGCAGGGGCAACTACAGTAACGTCACTATCGATGATGCAAGCAGGCAAATTGCCTTTACTGCGGAAAAGAATCCCGAAAAGGCTTTAGTAAAACCATTTAAACTGTACTACTATAATCTAACGCAAGATAGCGCCCACGTGATAGCGGCTCAAGGCTTTACAAACATGCCCGATAAATGGGCTGTAAGCGGTGATGGCAAAGTGTATTTTAGTAAAAGCGGAGCCAAACTATATTTTGGCACTGCCCCAATCCCAAAACCGGCCGACACCACCATTGTTGATTTTGAAGTTGCCAAACTGGATATCTGGAATTATAAAGACGACTACCTGCAACCTCAGCAACTTAAAAACCTGCAAAAGGAACTAAAGCGCAGCTACCTGGCGGTGATCAAACCGGATGATCCCGAATTGAAACAAGTGCAACTGGGCAGCAAAGCTATACCAGAAGTATTTGTTGCCGAGAATAAAGACGCCCGTTATGTATTAGGTGTTACAGATACCGGCGCGCGCGTACAGGCACAATGGGAAGGCGACACCAAACAACAAGCTATACTGATAGACACAAAAAGCGGCAACAAACACCTGATTAATGGAAGTACCAACGCCCGCTACCGGATCTCGCCGGATGGGCAGTATGTGGTTTGGTTTGACCTGGCTGAACAACAATGGTACAGTTATACCATCGCGACAGGAAGCAAGATCAACCTCACTAAGTCCATCGGCAACAAAATGGGCGATGAGCTGAACGACGTACCAAATTTCGCTTCGGAGTACGGCGTAGCCGGGTGGACAAAGGATGACAAGGCAATATTGATATATGACCGTTACGATATCTGGAGTATTGATCCGGCCACAGGCGATGCCACTAACTTTACCAATGGTATCGGCCGTAAAAACAAGCTGATCATCAGGTATGATCAAACCGATCCGGAGCAAAAGTTCATTCCATCCAAACAGCTGATGTGGCTTTCGGCTCAGGACGAGGAAACCAAACAATGGGGTTATTTTACCAAAACGCCTGAAAGCTTAGAGCCACCTAAAAAAATAGCCTGGGGCAAAATGAGTTATGGCGACCTTACCAGGGCGAAAAACTCATCAACATATATCTATACAAAAAGCAATTATGAATTGCCGCCAGATTTATATGTATCGCAAGATCTCAAAAACGAGATCAAGCTAAGTGATATCGACCCGCAACAGGCCGGATACAATTGGGGCACTGCCGAACTGGTATCCTGGACTACACCAAAAGGCTACAAATCAAAGGGTATTTTATACAAACCCGAAGATTTTGACCCGAATAAAAAGTACCCGATGGTGGTTTACTTCTACGAAAAACTATCAGAGGGTCTGTATAATTACCTGCCGCCAACGCCTACGCCTTCGCGTTTGCCCATATCATTTTTTGTAAGCAACGGCTACCTGGTTTTTGCACCTGATATCAGTTACGAAACCGGTCATCCCGGCGCTTCGGCGGTGGAATTTATAAATTCGGGGGTGGAATCATTAAAGAAAAATGCCTGGGTTGATGGCGCGCATATTGGCATCCAGGGCCAAAGCTGGGGCGGCTACCAAGTGGCTTATCTTATAACCCAAACCAATATGTACGCCGCCGCGTGGGCTGGCGCACCGGTAGCCAACATGACATCAGCCTACGGCGGTATCCGCTGGGAATCGGGTTTAAACAGGCAATTTCAATATGAAAAAACGCAAAGTCGTATTGGTGCAACACTTTGGGAAAAACCTGAGCTTTATATCGAGAACTCTCCGCTTTTCCAGTTACCCAAAGTACAAACGCCGGTAATGATCATGAGCAACGATGCCGATGGTGCTGTACCATGGTACCAGGGGATAGAAATGTTTACCGCACTGCGCCGGCTTGGCAAACCAGTTTGGCTGCTGCAATACAATGGAGAAGCACATAACCTTGTATTGCGACAAAATAGAAAAGATATCACCATTCGCGAGCAGCAATATTTTGACCATTTTTTAAAAGGTGCCCCAATGCCGGTTTGGATGGCCAAAGGCGTACCAGCCGTGGATAAGGGTAAAGATTGGGGATTTGAATTGGAAAAGTAGCGTTCATCATAATAAACACTTGCTTAAACAAAAAGGGTGACGGAAAAACTCCATTACCCTTTTTATTATCTATCTGATTTTAGTCTTTTATCCTTGCTCCAAAAGTCTTTTGTCCAATAATCCTTTGTCTAAAAGTCCAATAATCCTAAAATCTACCTGTCTTTAATATCCCTATATTCTCTATCGGTAGTACCAGTATAAATCTGTCGCGGACGCCCGATAGGCTCTTTATTTTCTTTCATTTCCTTCCATTGTGCAATCCAGCCTGGTAAACGGCCCAGTGCAAACAGTACGGTAAACATTTCTGTAGGGAAACCTAATGCGCGATAAATGATACCGGAATAAAAATCGACGTTTGGATATAGTTTACGCTCAACAAAGTATGGGTCTTTCAACGCTACTTCTTCCAACTTTTTAGCTATCTCCAATACTTCATCGTTAATGCCCAATTTCTCTAATATATCGTCGCAGGCTTTTTTAATGATTTTGGCACGTGGGTCGAAGTTTTTGTATACACGGTGACCAAATCCCATTAAACGGAAAGGATCGTTTTTATCTTTTGCTTTTGCAATCCATTTATCGGTATCGCCCCCATCGTTCTTAATCTTCTCCAGCATTTCAATCACCGCCTGGTTGGCTCCGCCATGTAACGGTCCCCAAAGTGCAGAGATCCCTGCCGAAATAGATGCATATAAATTAGCATCCGAAGAACCAACTATGCGCACTGTTGATGTTGAGCAGTTTTGCTCATGATCGGCATGCAGGATCAGCAATTTATTCATTACATCAACCACTACCCTGTCCACTTTATAATCCTCTGTACGTTCGGCAAAGGTCATGTACAGGAAGTTGGTTACATAATCGTATTTGTTTTGAGGATATACAACCGGATGCCCTAATGATTTTTTATAGATCCATGATACTACAGTACTCATTTTGGCCAGCAGTTTCATGATCTCCAGGTTTACCTCTTCGGTAGATAACCCTTGTTTTAGTGATTCGGGGTTAAAGGCTGCCAAAGCACCAATCAATGACGAAAGCTGCCCCATTGGATGAGATTTTGACGGAAAGCCGTCAAAGAACTTTTTCATATCCTCATGAACCAACGTATGGCGGCTCACCTGGTATTGAAAGTCTGTTAATTGGGCTTCAGTTGGCAACTCACCATAAATTAACAGGTAAGCCACTTCAATAAAGCTGGCATTTTCTGCCAGTTGCTCAATAGAATAACCACGATATTTAAGGATCCCTTTTTCGCCATCTAAAAACGTGATGGCGCTTTTTGTAGCTCCGGTGTTTTTGTAGCCAATGTCAAGCGTAACATAACCGCTTTGGTCTCTCAGTTTTGAAATATCTATCGCTTTTTCACCTTCTGTACCCTCAATTACCGGGAGTTCAAATGTTTTATCACCAATTTTTAGTTGTGCTGTTTCCGACATAGAAATTTTTGTATCTGCAACAAATGTAATTAAATCTGCGTATTAATACCCGCTAAGATAATTTACTATTTGTAAATTTTTAAGTGCAAATTTATTAATTTAACCTCCTTAACCTGGGCTATCTCCCTTCTATTATCCATAAAAAGCAGTAAATAATGTCGTTGAAAGTTAAAACATTGTTAATGATCCAAAACGACGTCACCATTTATCGCTTATTGCTTATTGGTTTAATAATAGCAAGCCCATCGTTACATTACCTCTGTTATTATAACTCATATGATCCCTTTGTGTTGAGGGTAATCAATTGTTTTTTTTGTTTGATATCACTTGCATTATCTTTTAGCAACAATAAAAAACTCTACGCCATAAGTATTTATATAACCGTGCTGGCATTCCTGGTTATTAATAATTATATATTATTAAGCATTAATGGCTTTGAGCACGCCTATCTTTTTAGCTCCATCACTGTGTTTATAGCATTAACGTTATTTTGCAAACAAGGGTGGGAATTTATTACTATATGCGGACTTAATTTATGCGCGGTTATTGCAGCTTATATAAATGCGCCCACCTTAAATATTTCCTTTCCGGTACTCGCCTTGCTCAGTATTGTTTTCACAATTATTGCTTATGTATCATTCCTTGTTGTTAAGGCATATCAATTTCAGTTAAAAAACGCGGTTGATAAGGTGATGACCCTTAACAACAATCTTCATTCGCTAATCAGTTCGTTTACCGATATGGTATTTGAGTTTGATGAAAATAAGCGTTGTATTAACGTATGGTATAACGAGCTTATTGAGCGGGCTACCGACCCCAAATCAGTTGTAGGCAAAACACTCGACCAGGTTTTACCGCCAGAGAAAGCAAAAAAGTACATTGACTGCCTTGATTTTGTAATAGCCAACCGGGTGCCCATTTCTATTGAGTATATATCAGATTATGGTACAGGCCAATGGTTCAGGTGTACAATGGTACCTGTTTTTGACAGGAGCCTGACTTACACCGGGCGCATCTCGGCCACGTTGGTTGATATTTCTGAGCAAAAAATGAGGGCCGACGCTTTAAAAACTAATGAAGCTCTCCTGCTTGAAGCCCAGGCTATTTCAAAAACCGGCAACTGGTGGTATGACCATGGTACCAGCGAAACCTATTGGAGCGACAATTTATACACCCTCCTTGAAATTGACAGTATACCCGCCAATATCAGCAAATTTCACTATTACCTCAGCCTTATCCATCCGGATGATAAAGAGGGTGCAGAAACTTATTTATCGGCTATTCATAAACTACCACAACCACAGTTTGAGCATAAGTTTATTACCCCGAAAGGCAACTTAAAATATATAAAGATCATTCGTGGTGACCTTTTAAAAGACGACGAGGGCAATCATAAACGAATTTTTGGTGTGCTACAGGATATTACCGAAGCCCGTTTATCAGAAAAAGCGGTAAAAATTAGCCAGGTTGAACTAATGGAGGCACAAGCCATTGCCAAAATTGGCAATTGGAAATGGAACCTGGGTACAAACAACCTGGCCTGGTCTGAAGAGCTTTATAATATCCACGAAATTCCTGCAACTGCCCTGGATGGTACAAACCCTATCAAACTTTTGCTGAAATACGTACACCCTAATGATAGGTATATATTAAAACACCTTTTGAAAAAGCCCGAGCATTTAAAGGATGTATCGCACGAATACCGCATTATTACGCCCAAAGGCCATATCAAACACCTGAGTATCATTATAGGTAAATTAATGCGCCGGGACGATGGCAGCGTTCGCAAGATGATAGGCACAATGCAGGATATTACAGAACGCAAACAGGCCGAGTTGGATTACCGCCAGTCGGAAAGTAAATATAAACTGGTTTTGGAAACCATCAACCTGGCAGCTATCACCCTGGATAAAGACGCCAATGTAGTGTTTTGCAACAAGCACCTGGCCGATTTGGTTGGTTACAGCCAGGCCGAGATTGTTGGCATGAACTGGATGAAAAGCTTCGTTCCGGAGGATCTGCAGGATTTTCTGTTAAGTTGGTTTGAGAACAATACGGTAAATGCCCATTTTGTTAACCCCATTATTTGCCGTAATGGCGAACAGCGCATCATCAGCTGGCAAAACACCATCAGCTATGATGAAAATGGCAACCTTAAGGAAACCACCAGCATTGGCGAAGATATAACCGATCAGCAAAAAGCCAGGCAGGAACTCATTTGGGCTAAAGAAGTGGCCGAGAAAGCATCAAAATTCAAATCGGAGTTTTTGTCTATCATGAGCCACGAAATCCGCACGCCAATGAATGCTGTTATTGGCACCACCAACTTATTATTATCAGAAGATCCGCGGCCCGAGCAATTGGAGTACCTTAATACCCTCAAATTCTCTGGCGAAAACCTACTGGCTATCATCAATGATATTTTAGATTATAATAAAATAGAGGCAGGCAAGCTTGAACTCAGCAACTCACAATTTAATTTGCACCAGCTCATCCAAAAAATAAGGCAGTCTTTTCACGCAAGGGTAACCGAGAAGCAACTTAAGCTTGATGTGTATATTGATGAAGCCATCCCTGAAATGCTAACCGGGGATAGTATGCGTTTAAGGCAGGTATTGAATAACCTGGTCAGCAACGCTGTTAAATTCACACACGCCGGCAGTGTTACCATTAAATTAGAGAAAGAGCTGATCCATAATAATAGGGTTACCGTTAAGTTTACCATTACGGATACGGGTATAGGGATCTCGCCGGAGAGCTTTAATCTTGTATTTGATCCTTTTATGCAGGATAAGCAGGTAATAAACAATGATTACGGCGGCACAGGACTTGGTTTGGCTATTACCAAACGTTTGGTTGAATTGCATAACAGCACCATATCCGTTGCCAGCGAATTGAACAAGGGTACATCATTTACCTTTGCTATCGCCTTTAATATTGCTGCAAAAACCATTGGCGATCAACCGGTTACACATTCTGTTGCGGGTCATGCCCTTAGTTTAAGCGGTATGCATATCCTGGTGGTTGATGATAATAAAATGAACCTGATGATAGCAACGCGGTTCCTGAAAAAATGGAACGCGACTGTTGATGAAGCGCTAAATGGCGAAATTGCAGTAAACATGGTGACCAGTAATAGTTATAACCTCATCATCATGGACCTTCAAATGCCTGTGATGGACGGCTTTGAGGCTACCGCGGCTATTAAGACTTTACATCCGCACATACCTATTATAGCTTTAACCGCCGATGCGATGCCCGAAACCCATAACAAAGCTTTTGAAGCGGGCATGTGCGACTATCTCACCAAACCATTTGTACCCGAAACTTTATTTGAAAAAGTGGCCAAATACTGTTTGCCATCTATAGTCGTAACAGATAAAAAGCAGATGAATTAGTTGATCTGCTCTTTAACCTGTCCGCATTCTTTCATATGCTCAGGAAAGTATGGGTTTTCTATCTTTTTGTTGAGTGATAACCAGTATCCGCCTTTGCCGCTATCGGCCATGGGGCAGTAATCAACATACACAGTTGAAGTTTTAAGGTTTGAGCCTTTTACCAAAGCGATTACATCTTTGCTTAAAGTTAAAAACGCGGCGCGCTGCTCTTTAATATCATCGGTAGCACCAATCTGGTGCGCAAGTGTGGCTGTTTCAGAACACCCCTTAATACCGGCCAGCTTAGCCTCCAATGCTAAAGCGGCAGCTTTGATAGCCGCGACATCTGATTTTAGCAGCTGATCTTTCAGCCCGATGTAGGCAGTAAATACATCGTTAGTGTTGGCAGTATCCACAACCCTGGCATTCACGTTTTCAGCGACCGTTGTGTCCTTTTTAGCAGCATCCTGTTGTTTGGCAGGCTGGTTACAGGCCGATGCAGCTACGAGCGCAGCAAACAGCAAAGTTTTGTTTACAATTTTCATTTGTTGCTTAGTTAGTCCGTATGGCCTCAACAGGATCAAGTGTAGATGCGAAGTAAGCCGGGATAATCCCCGATGCCACCCCTATCCCTACCGAATAACTTAACCCGATGATGATATTTTTTGATCCTAAAATTACCTGCACATCCGCGGCAGCTTTAATACCAAAGGTTAAAAAATACACCAGCAAAAGCCCCACAAGGCCCCCCATTATACAAAGGGCAACGGATTCAATTAAAAACTGCAATAATATGAAATAGTTTTTGGCACCCAACGATTTCTGGATCCCTATAATATTGGTACGCTCTTTTACAGATACAAACATAATATTGGCGATACCAAAGCCACCTACCAGCATGGAAAATAAACCGATAATAAAGCCACCCGTATTAAGCACTTTAAAAACCGAATCGAGCTGCTGGGTTAACATGGTGGTACGGTTAAGGGCAAAGTTATCTTCAACCCCGGGCCTTAAACTCCTGATAGAACGCATTAATCCCCGTATCTCGCTTTCCACATCATCAGTTGGGATGCCTTCTTTACCACGCACAATAATAGAGGGGTGGTAGCTCTCATTTTGTATATCGATGAGGTTATGGGCAAAGTTGAGCGGCAGCAAAACCTCTTTATCTGTTGATATGCCCAACATATCCTTACCCTGCTTTGAAAATACCCCTACTACGGTCACGTACCTTCCCATCACCTTTATTTGCTTGCCAACAGCGTCACCGTTGGGGAAAAGGTTTTCTGCTATATCAAAACCAATATCGGTTATAGGAGCACCGGTTTTTGATTCCATTTCGGTAAAGTAACGGCCCTGGGCAAAATCAAAGTTCCAGGTTTTGTTATGATCTTGCGATGCGGCATCTATCTGCGCACCATCAACTGTGTTACTTTTATATTTAATGGTACGGTTATCTATGCTGATCTCGTATGATAAAGCTTCGGCGGTTTGGCTGCGGCGCGATAGCTCGTTAAAATCTTTCAATTTTGATACCGGGCGTTGCAGGTATTTCCACCAGGGAAAATCGCTGCCGCCTACCCACGGCCATTTCTCTACGTAAATGCTATTGTTACCCAATTTATTTACGCTGCTTTGCAGGTTGTTACGCAAGGTATCAACAGCCGAAAACACGGCGATAATGGTGAATATCCCGATAGTAACCCCCAGCAATGAAAGCGTTGTGCGGATCTTGTTTTGCCTCAGCGCATCATAGGCAAATAAAAAGCTTTCGCCAAAAAGTTTTAAAAACAGCATATAAACTTATTTGAGTTTCAATGGTTAAACCTTTTTACCAAATTGCAGCGTGCAAGCAGTAAAAGAATCAAATTATACCGGTTTGAATGTTTTTATTTTTTAGACGATATTACATGCTTTAAGTTACAGTATTTTAATATTAAACTTAACGGTTGATAAAACGTTATAAACCCTTATAAAAATCGGTGATATTAACAAAAAAAATTCATACATTTGCGCCCTGAAAATTCATATACACAAACATGAAATTATCTCAATTTAAATTCAATTTACCAGATTCATTAATTGCCCATAACCCATCAACCACCCGCGATGAAGCCCGCTTAATGGTTTTACACAAGGATTCTGGTAAAATTGAGCATAAAATATTTAAAGACGTATTGGATTATTTTGAAGATAAGGATGTGATGATCCTTAACAATACCAAAGTATTCCCGGCACGTTTGTATGGAAACAAAGAAAAAACAGGCGCTACCATTGAGGTATTTTTACTGCGCGAATTAAATAAAGAATTGCGTTTATGGGATGTACTGGTTGATCCGGCCCGTAAAATACGCGTAGGTAATAAATTATATTTTGGCGATGACGATCTGCTAATTGCCGAAGTTGTTGACAATACCACTTCACGTGGCCGTACCATCCGCTTTTTGTTTGATGGTACCGATGAGGAGTTCCGCCGTAACGTAGAAATCCTTGGCGAAACACCACTTCCTAAATACATTAAACGTAAGGCTACTGCCGAAGATAAAGAACGTTACCAAACCATTTTTGCTAAACACGAAGGCGCTGTTGCAGCCCCTACCGCTGGTTTGCACTTTAGCCGCGAGTTAATGAAACGCCTTGAATTAAAAGGTGTTGATTTTGCCGAGGTTACCCTGCACGTTGGCTTAGGCACCTTCCGCCCGGTTGAGGTTGAGGATTTAACCAAGCACAAAATGGATTCGGAGCAGTTCATTATCGAACAAAAACAAGCTGATATTGTAAACCGTGGCATTGAGCGTAAATCGCGCATCTGTGCTGTAGGTACTACATCAATGCGTACTATCGAATCGGCTGTATCGGCAAATAAAACATTAAAGGCCGCTAATGACTGGACAAGTAAGTTCATCTTCCCTCCGTATGATTTTAGCATTGCCAATTCCATGATCACCAACTTCCACACCCCAGAGTCAACCTTATTGATGATGGTATCGGCATTTGGCGGTTACGAGCATGTAATGAACGCTTACGAAGTAGCGGTTAAAGAAAAATACCGTTTTTACAGTTATGGTGATGCCATGCTGATCATCTAAGATTAGATTTTCAGATATAAGATTTGAGATATGAGACTTAGGTTCATATCTCATTTTTTTTGTCTTAAATTTACTAAAGTTTGTACATTAAACTAAGAAACACCATTTAACCAAAGTCCATTTGTTATGCTGAGTAGTAAAATCCAGCGGACTGTGAACGGGTAAATGACGATATAAAGCTATGTCATTGCGAGGAACGAAGCAATCGCGAACTTTGCAGGTCTGCCCTGTAGAGCATGAGATTGCTTCGTGCCTCGCAATGACATGGTGGAGATTTGAGACTTACGAAGTTTTAAAAACTTCGTAAGTCTTTCGCCGCTTTGTCGTTCCCCTTCCAGAGGCCTCGGATTTAAAATCTCAGAATGACAGTTTAAGTGGTTAAACAAAAGAAAATGACTGAAGCCAATCTCAAATCTCATATCTCAAATCTCACATCTAAACATGTCATTATAGTAGCCGGTGGTTCCGGCACCAGGATGCAATCGACAGTTCCCAAACAATTCCTGTTAGTGAATGGTTTACCTGTAGTAATGCATACTATGCAAGCGTTTCATAACGCGGATGCTAATATAGATTTGGTACTTGTACTCCATACCGATTTTCATGCTTATTGGAAGCAGCTTTGCGATGAACACAGCTTTACCCTCCCCCACCTATTAGTTGCCGGAGGCGAAACCCGGTTTCATTCGGTAAAAAATGGATTGGAACATATCAAGTGTACAGATGACGCACTGATTGCTGTACATGACGCTGTTCGTCCGCTTACCGGCAGCGCTATTATTCAGGAATCATATTATCATGCCGAAAAACATGGTAACGCGATAACAGCCGTTAAAAGCCGCGATTCGATAAGACGCGTAATAGATGGTAAATCTGTGAGTTTGTTGCGTGATGAAATTTACCTGGTGCAAACACCACAGACGTTTAAGGCTGGTTTATTAAGGAAAGCCTACGAACAGGATTTTAGCGTTAAGTTTACTGATGATGCCAGCGTAGTAGAAGAAATGAGCATCGACATACACCTTACCGAAGGTGATCACGAAAACATCAAGATCACTTTTCCTGAAGACATTGCCATTGCCGAATTGCTTTTGAACAAAAAAAGCCACTAACCTAAACGGCTAATGGCTTTTTATCTTTTGATTGCAGCTTACGCTCTTCGGATAACTCCTAATAGCACAGCTATAATAGCTATAACTAAAAGTATGTGAATTAAGCCGCCACCAAATGGGTGAATAAATGCTCCGAATAACCATCCTATTACAAGGATAACCGCGATGATGTACAATAAGCCTCTCATTGTTGTATGTTTTAAGTGATAAATGTGTTAAGCTTATTACTAAAATCATTCCAAAAAGTGGCGGCCAATAAAAAAGCCCTTAATAAGGGCTTTTTTATATTCATTAGTACTCATCTTCGTTGAAAAAGAAATCATCTTTAGTCGGATAATCCGGCCATATCTCTTCTATATTTTCATACGGTTCACCATCGTCCTCCAAAGCTTGCAGGTTTTCAATCACCTCCACAGGAGCTCCTGAACGAATAGCATAGTCAATTAATTCATCTTTTGTTGCGGGCCATGGCGCATCTTCAAGGTGAGATGCTAATTCAAGTGTCCAATACATGTTTCTCTATATTTTATAATTTATAAGTAAATTTACTTTTTCGCAAAAGTATAACATTTTCAAATGGAATATCAATATTTTTTTTCACAAAATCAAATTCTTGGTACCCACTGATTTTCAGGTACATTAGTTTCATTTGCAATTTTGCGCCCTAAAGTGAACAGGTAATCACTCAGCCTGTTCAGATAAATATTCACTTTTTCGTCCACTATACTTTCGCTGGCCAACTGAACGGTGATCCGTTCAGCACGCCTGCAAATGCATCTTGCAATATGGCAAAACGAAATGGTATTACTACCACCCGGTAAAATAAAATGACGCAACCCGGGCAATTGTTCATTCATGCTATCCATCTCCTGTTCCAGCAATTCCACGTCGGCCATTTGCAGGTCTGGCAAAATCATTTTTGACTTTTCGGGATCGGCCGCCAATGAGGAGCCTATAGTAAACAACCTGTCCTGTATCTGCTTCAATATATCTTTATCATGTACACTAATATCCTGATCGCGAATAAGGCCGATATACGAATTTAATTCATCTACAGTACCATAACTTTCAATTCGCAAGTGGTATTTAGGCACGCGCGTTCCGCCTATTAATGATGTTAACCCCTTATCTCCTGTTTTAGTATATATCTTCATGAATATTATAAATTGAATATACCATTTTTACAATTAAACTAGAGCGGTAAAATAAAGCTTTACATTTCATATTTAAGCCGATTTTAGCATTTTAGTACAATTTTTGCTTATTGAGTGCTTTTAATAAATGATACCTTTAAACTTGCATTTATACAATGTTTGAATACAACTATCTATAACACCATGAGATCTATCATATTATCATCCAAATTAACGTTTTTATTCACCTCGGCCATGCTGGTATCGGTATTTAGCTGTGGCGGCAATACCAATAATGCAAACAAAACTGCCGATAGCGCGGCAACGGCGCCCAAACCCAAAGTTTCTATCAGCAGCATCTTAAGCGAAAAGCAGTTTAATGATCTTTTCCCTCAGCGTAATAAATTTTACACCTATGCGGCCTTTATAAAAGCGGCCGATGAGTTAGGAGAAGTGAAGATAAAAATAACCCGCCGCGCGGTTTCTGTTTACCAATTTATCCGTACCGATAAATCGGGCAAAGCAACCGTTGTACGGCAAGATGCTGATTGGAACGAGGAATGGGCTAAAAAGAAACCCGATAGTGCCTTTACCGTTAACTACGGTGAATTCTGCACCGCGTTTAGTCCGGATGTTAATAAAAAGGAACTGGCCGCGTTTTTCGCCCAGATCTCGCACGAAACACGCCATGGCATGAATGGCAGTTATACCGATGGTTTGATGCTCATTCACGAAACCAATACTTCAAACGTTTACATCTCCGATAGTGACGAATATCCCGCGGTTAAAGGAAAAACCTACTATGGTCGCGGCCCGATGCAATTAAGCTACAATGGTAATTACGGCTATGCCTCCAACATTATTTTTGGCGATCCGAAGATTCTGCTCAATAGCCCCGAGTTAGTGGAAACCGACCCTGTTGTGGCCTTTAAAGCCGCCATTTATTTTTGGATGACACCCGAAACCCACAAACCATCGGCTCATGATGTAATGACCGGCAAATGGCAGCCAAACGCTATCGACAAAGCGCATGGCCGCACAACCCCGGGCTTTGGGATGACCATTAACATTGTAAACGGCGATGTGGAATGCGGCAAAGGAGACACCGTAGAACCGATGAATGACCGCATTGGCTTTTACCAGTTTTACCTTAAAAAATTAGGCATCACCGATGCTAACTGCGCTTGCTCCTGCGGTAAGATGGAACCCTATAAGTATTAGGATATTTTAACTTACGAAGTTTTGAAAACTTCGTAAGTTTAATATTACAATCCTCAAGATCAGAGAAGCCCCCTACCTCTTTAAAGTAAACGTAAAAGTAGTAAACTCATCCACTACAGATTTCACTGATACGGTGCCACCTAAGGCGTCAACCAAATCTTTTACGGTATTTAAACCAATGCCCGAACCATCTTTATCAAACCTGTCTTTAGTGCCCAGTGTAGTCATTGGTTCAAATATTGTCTTGTAATTCTCTTCGGTAATGCCGATGCCGTTATCGGTAACATTAAAGGTATAAAACCAGTTATCAGCCGAAAAATTGATCTTTATAATTCCGTCCGTTTTGTTATTATAACGAATAGCGTTGCTAAGCAGGTTAATCATGATCTGCTCAAACGCGATGATAGATGTGGTTATTTTTATTGGCCCCGATGGCATCGAAATTGTAAAACCCGACGGAACATTAATGAGTTTAATCACTTCCTGCAACAACTGTAAAAGCTCGGCCTCCTCCTTGTTTTGCATCAACACGTTGCTCGATTTAGAGTAATCGAGCATTTTTTCGAGCAGGGAGATCAATTTATGGGCCGATCCATTAATAATATCCAGGAACTTGTTCCCTTTTTCGTCCAGCTTATCTTTAAACCTGTCCCGCAAAACCTGGCTGGTTAACAAAATATTGGTTAAAGGGTTACGGATATCATGGGCAGCCATCACCGCGAATTTTTCGAGATATTCATTTGATTGCTCTAATTCACGTTTGGTAGCATTTAGCTCTGCTACTTTTTTCTTAAGTTCCAGCTGCGCAACAACCTGGTTGGCTAAAGCTTTAAGCGCTATAATCTGTGTATTATTAAGTTCTCGTGCTTTATGATCAATAACACATAGAGTACCTAAAGCATAACCATCAGGATTGATAAGTGGTACGCCGGTATAAAATATCACTTTAGGGTTGCCCGTCACCAATGGATTATCGGCAAAACGTTCATCCCTAAAAGCATCTTTAACTATCATTACCTTATCAGGCTCAATAATAGCATGCGCGCAAAAAGCAAGCTCCTTGGGAGTTTCGGTTACTTCCAAACCTTTGTTTGATTTAAACCACTGCCTGTCGTTATCAATCAGGCTAACCAGTGAAATTGGCGTTTGGCAAATTTCCGAAGCAATAAGTGTTATTTCGTCAAATCCCTGTTCGGGCAAGGTATCCAGAATTTGGTAGGAATTTAACGCCGCGAGGCGCTCATTTTCATTTTCCGGAATAGGGGGTTTTAACATTCGATATTATAAAAACTAAATAGCTTGTAAATTAGCAAATATAAGTTTACAAACTTTACTTATAATTTAATTATTTGCAATTACGATAACTAACAATCTTTGGATTTGTTTCGGTCCGATTGTTTTTGTTTTAAACTACCTTTACTATGCTATGAATTTACTTGCTATTACATTATCAATGTTTTTGGGAACGGTTGCACCTGCCCATAAAACAGATACTATAAAAACAGTTAAGCATATCCCTGGTCGCCCGGGTTCTATTGGCATCATCGGCGATACTGCTAATGTAAATACACCTGTTAACGGGGGAGTAGCGATGGTTGGCGGAGGTAAAGACGTCGATGCCGCTTTTAAATGGATGATAAACCGCGCCGGCGGCGGCGATGTGGTTATTATTCGCGCATCGGGTACCGATGCTTACAATCCGTATATTAACCAGTTAGGTAAAGTAAATTCTATTGAAACGCTGCTGATCAACTCGCGCGAATTGGCTAATAACGATACGGTGGCGTACATCATTCGCAATGCCGAAATGCTTTTCATTGCCGGCGGCGATCAATCTAACTACATGAAATATTGGAAAGGCACCAAAACGCTTGATGCTATCAATTACCTGCTCAATGTAAAACACGCTCCCGTTGGCGGTACCAGCGCGGGCTGTGCCATTTTAGGAGGATTTTATTACAGCGGTGAAGATGGCAGCATTACTGCCGACGAAGCACTTACTGATCCATATAATAAATTAGTTAAAGTTTATAATAATGATTTTCTGCGTGCACCTTATCTGCAATCAGTAATTACAGATCAGCATTATTTGACCCGTAAAAGACAAGGCCGCCATGTAGTTTTTTTAAGCAGAATAGCCAAAGACTGGCACATTTTTGCCCATGGTATAGCTGCCGACGAACGCACTGCTGTTTGCATGGAACCAAACGGACAGGCCACAGTTATTGGAACAAGCAAAGCTTATTTTTTAATCACCGACCATAAAAAGCAACCCGAAGTTTGTCAACCCGGTAAACACTTAAACTGGAACCGCAATCACCAGGCAATTAAAGTTTACGAGATACAGGGTACGGCTGAAGGCAATGGCAGCTTTGATATAGCTGGCTTTGATCCGAAGAAAGCTACCGGCGGCAAATGGCTTTGGTGGTGGATTGAAGATGGAGTTTTGAAAACAGAATGATGTGCAGATTTCAGATGTTAAAAGTATAATTTGAATCTCTTTTGAACGAAGAAATAACAAAGCGACGAAAGACTTACGAAGTTTTAAAAACTTCGTAAGTCTGGGATCAACGCAAAAAATCCCGGAAGACTAATCTCCCGGGATCCTTTTTAAGTCTTTTATCCTTTGTCCTAAAGTCCTTTTATCTAAAAGTCCTAAAGTCCAACAGTTCAAAATTCTATTTCTTAGCCTGCTGCTGGGCTTTCATCATTTCTTCCATACGTGCCTGGAAGCCAGATTTTTTCTTTTTAGTATCTTCTGGTTTCTTTTTGTTCTCCTGGATCTGGGCATGGATCTTTTTATCATCAACCATAAATTTGATTAGGTATTGCTGTAAAAAAGTAAGCATATTGGCCAGGAAGTAATAATAATTCAAACCTGCAGGGTAGCTATTCAGCGTGAAAAGGAAAATTAACGGAGTAATATAACCGATATATTTCATTTGACCGGTAGCACCAGAAATCTGGTTATTGAAATAAGTATAGATCAATGTTGATATTGTCATCAACAAACACATTAAGCTGATGTGATCAACCCCCATAATAGGTGCAAACTTAATTACCGAGTCGTAAGTTGAAAGGTCATGCATCCATAAAAAGCTTTGACCACGCAACTCAAATAAACTTGGGAAAAACTTAAAGAATGCAATAACAATAGGCATTTGTATTACCAGTGGTAAACATCCGCCTAAGGGATTTACCCCGGCCTTTTTGTATAGCTTTAAATATTCCTGTTGTAACAGCGTAGGGTTATCCTCACCTACTTTTGCTTTAATCTCATCCATCTCCGGCTTCAGCACGCGCATTTTAGCCATTGAAAGGTATGATTTATAGGTAAGCGGTGATAATACCAATTTAAGCGCAATGGTCAGGATCAAAATGATCAATCCGTAGTTCCAGTTAAACTGGTTAAGGAAGTTAAACAACGGTAATACTGCAAACTGGTTAATATATTTTAACGGGCTGAAGCCTAAGTAAACCAATTTTTGAAGATCGTGCCCCTGATCCTGTAACGTTGAATAACGGTTAGGGCTAAAATAAAATTCTAAAGGCACGCTACCATCTGCCGAACGGGCCAAAGTAAGATCGGCCTTCATTTGTTTAACATCGGTAGTATCGGCAACATCAGTCACCACAGCAAAATTTGATTTGCTGATGCTATTCTGAGCAACTAAAGTACTGGAGAAGAAGTGTTGTTTGAATGAAACCCAGTTCATCTTTTTATCAGCAACCTCTTTTTGATCGTCTTTATTCTCATTCAGCCAATCTACCGTGTTCTCGGTATTGTAATAGTAAACAGTTGAATACTGGCGCTCCTGCTTCATATCCTTTTCCTGTTTGTGCAGGCTGGCTGCCCAGTTCAGGTTAAGGTTGCTGCTACTGGGTATCACACCATCCAAACCGGTAGGTTTAATGGTTAAGCCCAGTTTAAACCCGGTACCTTTTAAACTGTATACATAATCGATATACTGAGTTGGGCTGTAGCTCAAACGCAAGGTGATTGACGCCGAATCTTTTTCGGCAACTTTTAAATCGCCTGCACTTGGTGTAAAATAATATTCGTCGGTATTGATGATTCTGCTACCTGCATTAAAGGTCAGGCCAAAATGATCTTTATCGCCGCTGAATAATACCAACGGTTTTTTATCAAAAGTTTTAAAGTTTTTCAGCTCAACAGATGCAACTTTACCGCCTTTAGTACTCAATTTAATTACTAACTCCTGGTTTTCAATAGTAACCAATTTATCAACACCTACAGATGCGGCACCAAAAGGGGCTTTTAAAGTGGCAGAATCGGCAACTGTTTTAACCGCTGCTTTAGTTGTATCAAATTTAGCCGCTGCCGGGACAGTAGCTTTATTAAATAACCCCTTTTTTACTGAATCCTGGTGCTGTACCAGGCGTTCTTTTTTCAATTCGGCATCACTCGGCTTTAAAAAATAAATTGAGCCGGCTATGATAGCCATAATCAGGAATAATCCTGTGAAAGTATTTTTATCCATTATATTGTATCGTACAATTACTTATTTCTTGCGGGCGTAAGCCAGCGAAGCGGCGACAAAGTTAATAAAAAGTGGGTGTGGATTAGCAACTGTTGATTTTAATTCGGGGTGAAATTGCGAACCAACAAAAAATGGGTGATTTTTAAGCTCTACAATTTCAACTAAACCATTATCGGGGTTAATTCCGGATGGGGTCATCCCGGCTGCTTCGTATTGTTTAAGGTACCCATTGTTAAACTCATAACGATGGCGGTGACGCTCGGAAATGTGCGTTTTACCATAGATAGCAGCAGCCTTAGTTCCTTTTTTGATATCGCATGGATAAGCACCCAAACGCATGGTGCCCCCCTTGGCTGTGATCGTTTTTTGCTCTTCCATCATGCCAATTACTGGGTTCGGCGTTTCAGGGTTCATTTCGGTACTGTTTGCGTTCTCTAAACCTAAAACATTGCGACCAAATTCAACAACCGCGCACTGCATTCCTAAACAAATGCCAAAGAAAGGAATATTGTTTTCGCGCACATAGCGGATAGCCTGAATTTTGCCTTCAAAACCACGTTCGCCGAAACCTGGAGCCACAAGCACCCCGTGCAAGCCTTTTAGTTTTTCGATAGCGTTTTCGGGAGTTAATGATTCTGAGGGGATATATTCAACCCTAACCTTACATTCTTTAGCTGCGCCCGCGTGAATAAAAGCTTCGGTAATTGACTTGTATGCATCTGGCAACTCTACATATTTACCAACCAGGGCAATGCGCACATCGGCCGTTGGGTTTTTTAAACGGCCCAGGAAGTCTTTCCAGTTATCCAGGTTAGGCTCATTTTTATGAGATAATTTCAATTTGGTTAACACCGTTTTATCCAGTTGCTCTTTCAGCATCAGCAAAGGCACATCATAAATGGTTGATGCATCGATGGATTCAATCACCGCGTTAATATTTACGTTACAGAACAAGGCAATCTTTTTGCGAATATCCGTATTAAGGTGGTGCTCGGTACGGCAAACCAAAATATCCGGCTGTATACCGTACTCCAGCAACATTTTAACCGAATGCTGTGTAGGCTTGGTCTTTAATTCGCCTGCTGCGGCAAGGAATGGCACCAGCGTAAGGTGAATCACCAACGAGTTACCAGAACCTATCTCCCACCTAAACTGACGTACGGCCTCAATGTATGGTAACGATTCAATATCGCCCACGGTACCACCTAATTCGGTAATCACAATATCATAATCACCGCTTTCGCCTAAAATGCGGAAATTGCGTTTAATCTCATCAGTAATGTGGGGTACAACCTGTACAGTTTTACCCAAAAAAGCACCTTCACGCTCTTTATTGATCACATTTTGGTAAATACGACCAGTAGTAATGTTATTTGCCTTTGAGGTTGGGGTATTTAAAAAGCGTTCGTAATGACCAAGATCTAAATCTGTTTCGGCACCATCTTCGGTAACATAGCATTCGCCGTGCTCATAAGGGTTCAATGTTCCCGGATCGATATTGATATAGGGATCAAACTTTTGAATGGTAACACGATACCCGCGCGATTGAAGTAATTTGGCTAATGAGGCTGAGATAATACCCTTCCCTAAAGACGAGGTAACGCCACCCGTAACAAAAATATATTTAGTCATGATTTTTTTGAAAAATGGCTGCGGTTTTATGCCGAAACCAAATGTTTGTGTACGGGATACAAAAGTAAGAAAATTTTCAGGCTTTGGTGTACGTGTTGAGAAAAAACCAGGAAAATCGCTTTTAACATTTATTTAACTTTATTTTGTCACAAGCTACCTTTTGAGTAAACACGAATTTAACTGCCCGTAGGATAGATTGTAGCGAATTTCACGAATTACAGCTTGTGGTCGGTATTTTCACCACAGCCAAAATATTTTAATTTGTGCTATCTATCAATTCCAAAATTCGTGAAATTCGATTAAATTGTAACCCAGGCGGTGGGCATTCGTGTCTAACTCAAAAAATGGAGCCTTATTACCCTGTAATTTCCTGTTAGTGTAACTCTCCTTTTACGATTTTTATTACAAACTCATAATCAATAAGTTAAATTTTGTTAAAAGTTGTTAAGTGATGTTAATGTTTATGGCGCTCTTGAATTTAAGCCCGAAATTGTGACCACAAATCACGTATGATAAAACATTTACACCTTATTCATTATGCAGTACAAAAAAATCAATAACCTGCTTGGCTGGCTATGTCTCCTGATAGCTTTTACCACCTATGTTTTAACTTTAGAACCCTCTGTAAGCTTTTGGGATTGCGGCGAGTTCATTTCCTGCGCATACCGGCTGCAGGTATCGCACCAGCCAGGCTATCCGCTGTTTGCTATGCTGGGCAAGGCATTCTCCTTATTCGCTATGGGCAATACCGCCAAAGTCCCTTATTTTACCAATTTGGGTTCGGCGCTGGCAAGTGGGGCTACCATTATGTTTTTGTTTTGGACCATAACCGCGCTGGCCAAGAAACTACTGATTGCCAAAGGCGAAGAAACAACCTCATCACAAACCCTGCTGATTATGGGTGCTGGCCTGGTTGGCGCGCTGGCATTTGCTTATACCGATACGTTTTGGTTCTCTGCAGTTGAAACCATTGTATTTGCTTTATCGTCGTTATGTACCGCCATTGTTTTTTGGGCCATTTTAAAATGGGATAATCATGCCGATGAACGGGGTGCCGATAAATGGATCGTATTGATTGCCTATATCATGGGCCTATCTATAGGCATTCACCTGTTAAACCTGCTTACTATACCCGCAGTTGCTTTGGTGTATTACCTGCGCAGGTATAAAAATCCAACGCTAAAAGGAGGCTTTATTGCATTTGTGATCAGCATTGGTATTCTTGGCCTGGTGCAATACGGCATCAGGGAGTACACCATCAAAATAGCAGCTTATTTCGACCTGTTTTTTGTGAACACCCTTGGGCTGGGTTTCTGGAGCGGCGGCATATTTTTCTTCACCATTATTATAGCCTCCCTGGCTGGTGGCATTGCTTACAGCATCAGGTATAAAAAGCCGGTATTAAACCTGGCCTTGCTGTGCATTACGTTTATCTACTTCGGCTATAGCTCATTTGCTTATATCCCTATCCGGGCTACGGCAAATACCGATCTGAACAACTCACATCCTGATAATGCTTTTACCCTTAACAGTTACCTTAACCGCATTCAATACGGCGAAAACCCGTTATTGTACGGGCCATATTTTGATGCTAAGGTTACCGACCAAACCGAAGGCGGCAACATTTACATTAAAGGCAAAAGCCAATATGAGGTGGCAGGTAAAAAGCTGAATAACACCTATGATCATAACACCATTATGCCGCGCATGCACAGCACCGAGGGCGACGCGGATTATGCCCAAAACGTGCAGTTTTACAAGCAATGGCTGCAATTACCTGACGGTCAAAGCCCAACTTTTGCCGATAATATGAAATGGATGCTGAGCTGGCAAATGTACCAGATGTACTGGCGCTACTTTATGTGGAACTTTGTTGGCCGCTACAACGATGCGGATGGGCAGCAAAACACGCAGTCTATAGATGGTAACTGGACATCTGGCATTTTTGACGGCTCCAAACATCTGCCTAAATCTGTAACCGAATCAGATACCTATACCCCGCTTTATGCCCTGCCGCTGGTTATTGGTTTGTTTGGGATGATCTATCATTTTAGCCGCAAAAAGGGCGATGCCACTGTAATTGCGCTGCTTTGGTTTTTTACGGGATTGGCTATCGTATTGTATGTGAACCAGGTTAATTTACAACCCCGCGAACGCGATTATTCCTATGTAGGCTCATTTTATGCTTTTGCCATTTGGATTGGCCTGGGCGTGCTGGCTATTAATGATTTTATAAGCCGTAAGGTAAATGCACGTGGAGCTGCGCTGGCTTCCATAGCGGTTTGTTTGTTGGCCGCGCCTGTGCTGCTGGCCAAACAGGAATGGGGCGATCATGACCGGTCGACCAAAATGACGCCGCATGATATGGCTTATAACTTCCTGATCTCCTGCCCTAAAAACGCTATTTTATTTACCAATGGCGATAATGACACCTACTCGTTATGGTACAACCAGGAGGTTGAAGGCGTACGCCCCGATGTAAGGATAGTTTGCAACAGCCTGTTTAGCGGCGATTGGTACATTCATCAAATGCAGCACACCATGAACCAATCGGCCCCCTTGCCTATTACTATGCCTTTTGATAAATACAAACAAGGCACAAGGGATGTAATTGCCTATAACGATGCCAAACTTCCGGGTTCTGTTGACGCTAAAGAGGTTTTTGATTTTATAACATCAGATGATGACCGCACCAAAGTACAATACCAAAGCGGCGAAACCATGAACTACCTGCCAACCAAAAACTTTAAGGTAGCGGTTAATCCCGATGAACTGGTAAAAAACGGCGTGGTTACCGCAGCGCAGAAAAATAAACTAAGCAACAGTATGGAATGGCAGTATCCCAACAACTACATGTTTAAAGATAACCTGGCCATGTTGGATATTATGGCTCATAATGATTGGAAACGCCCGATATGTTTTACCATAGGCGTGCCACCAAGCGGGATGCATGGTTTACAGCCTTACATGTATAAAGAAGGCTTTGTATATCACCTTATCCCTTTTAAAGCCGATACCAGCCTTAAAAACGACCAGCTGAGCAAGGTGAACAGCCTGGTGATGTATAACAACGTAATGAACAAATTCAAATTCGGTAATTTTAAACATGCAAAATATCTGGATAATGTTTCAAAAACGGAGTTTTATCCGTTTATTGAAAGTACGTTTCATGACCTGGCTGTAGGATTGATTAAAGATGGCCGCAATGACCTGGCTTTAAACGCCATCCGCAAGTTTGACAACGTGATGCCCGATATTAACCCCGATATTGATACCGCGCATCGCAAATTGCTGTTAGCGCAGGTTGCCTACAAGCTTAACGATAAACAATTGGCAAACCGGTATGTAAAAGGAATTGGTAATTACCTTACAGATCAGTTGAATTACAATTACCACCTGTTACAGGATAACCCTGCGGCAATTGATTCAAACACGGTACAATATCAGCTTTACGTATTAAACGGCCTTGCAGAAACTACAAAAGCCTACCAGGAAACCGCTTTAAGCAAACAGTATCAATCGCAGTTGGATGACTATGGGAACAAGTTTGCAGTGTTGTTGAACAGGCAGTAAGGTTGATATTATAGAAAATTATGTCATTGCGAGTTTTAAAATCCGGTGGCCTCTAAAGGTGGAAATGACAATATAAAGCTATGTCATTGCGAGTATCCATCAGGATAAACCTGAAAAAAGCAATGATGACGTGCAACAAGTAAGGCTTTTCGTAGAGACGCATATTTGCGTCTCCAACTATACAGAGCGGATTTGCAGGGCCGATATGCATACTGATTTGCTAATTGGATTTGCACACGGGAGACGCAAATATGCGTCTCTACAAAAAACAATATTGAAAATCAACAACTTACAAGGACGTCATTATAAGGAACGAAGCAATCGCGAACTATGCAGATTCGCCCTGTAGAGCATGCGATTGCTTCGTTCCTCGCAATGACATGGTGGGCTTGTCATGGGTAGCACCCATCAGGGATAAATGAAAAAATAGTGATGACGTTATTTATTGAATCGTCATTGCGAGGAACGAAGCAATCCCCAATGAGCAGGTGCGCTTGCAGATCTGCTCTGTAAATCGGGGATTGCTTCGTCGTTCCTCCTCGCAATGACGATTTTTTATTTTGATTATCAGTAAATTACAGTCACGTCATTATAAGTTTTAAAATCCGGTGGACTGTGAAGGCAGGCATGACGTAAAAAATCATCTTCTCCCCCCTGTCACTCTGAGTTGTAAAATTTCGCGAAACTCTAAAGGGGGAAAACGACGTAATAAGCTGCCCTGTCCACCCTGTCATTCTGAGGAACGAAGCATCTTCTTCACTATAAAAGTCTGCAATGAGCAGGGCGAAGAAGATCCTTCGTTCCTGGATGACAATCGTTTTAATAATACGTCATGGGTAGGCACGAAGAATCTATTCTGCCCCATGCCTACAGCCCTGCAAACCCTATACAAGGCGAATCTGCACAGTTCGCGATTGCTTCGTTCCTCGCAATGACATAGCTTTATACTGTCATTTCACCTTCAGAATTTCGCGAAATTTTACAACTCAGAATGACAGGATGGAGAGGATAGTCCCCCGATAGTTGCGTTTACTCAAACAGCTTCAATTTCTCCAAATCCGAAGGTACATCAACCGCATGTGTTTCCAGTTCCGTTTCGGCAACTTTAATGCGGTAACCATTTTCAATCCAGCGGAGTTGTTCAAGGCTTTCGGCCTTTTCAAGACCAGAGATAGGTAACTTGGTAATTTGCTGCAAAACATCGGCCCGGTAACCGTAAATGCCGATGTGCTTAAAATAAGTATAAAACTCAAGCCAGTTATCAGGCTCCTGCCCGCGGATATGCGGAAGGGTGGCACGTGAAAAATAAACAGCTTCAGATAATTTATTGATTACTACCTTGGGTGAGTTGTAATTAAACAATTCCTCTTGCGTGGTAATCTTTTTAATGAGTGTAGCAATCTGGGTATTTGCATCAGTAAAACATGCAACAAGTTTGGTAATCTGTTCCGGGTCGATATAAGGTTCATCACCCTGGATGTTGATGATTACATCATATTCAGGATGTAATGACGCAATCTCTGCACAACGATCTGTTCCGCTTTGATGATCGGTACCGGTCATAACTGCTACCCCTCCAAAAGCATTTACATGGGCAAAAATGCGCTCATCATCTGTGGCCACAATAACTTCGGCAAGGCTCACACATTTTTTAGCCTGCTCATAAACCCGCTGAATCATGCTTTTACCGGCAATATCAACCAAGGGTTTACCCGGAAAACGGGAAGAAGCGTAACGGGCGGGAATTATACCGAGGATAGTCATGAGTTCTGAGTTTTGGTTGAGTTTGAGATTTAAAAAACTGAGTTTATTTGAATTTGTAAATCATAAAACAAACTCAGTACCCAAAACTCAGCACTTAAAACTACTAAAACAACCCGTTAATCTCCCGTTCAATCAGCTGAACTATGGTAGCCATATCTTCGGTGTTATTGGCGAAATCGAGATTGTCTTTATCGAGGATAAGCAGTTTACCCAACTTGTAGTTTTTGATCCATTTATCGTACTTTTCGTTCAGTTTCGACAGGTAATCCAGGCGGATACCTATCTCATACTCCCGGCCACGGCGCTGAATGTTACTTACCAGCGTTGGCACCGATGCTTTCAAATAAACCAACAGATCCGGCGGTTTAATAAACTCGGTAATATTCTCAAATATCGATTCGTAGTTTTCGTAGTCGCGGGTGGTCATCAGCCCCATATCGTGCAGGTTTTCGGCAAAAATGTAGGCATCCTCATAAATAGTACGATCCTGTAAAATATTCTTACCATTTTTTTGAATATCTACAATCTGGCGGTAGCGGCTGTTTAAAAAGTAGATCTGCAGGTTAAAGCTCCAGCGTTTCATATCGCTGTAAAAATCTTCCAGGTATGGGTTGTTGTCTACAGCCTCAAAAAGTGGTTCCCAGCCATAGTTATGGGCCAGCATTTCTGTTAACGTGGTTTTACCCGCGCCTATATTTCCTACAATAGCTATGTGCATTTTTTAGTTTATAGTTAATGGTTCATAGATCATAGCCAATGATCTACATAAAATACATTCTGCGAAAAATGAAACTCCGCCTAATATACACCATGAACCATGAACTATCAACTATGAACTTATTTAAAATTTCTTAAATCCTATAATTTCCCTTACTTCCCTAATAGTTTTTGAGGCGCTTGCGCGGGCTTTTTCTTCGCCCATCAAGGCAACTTTTCTCAGGTAATCAGCGTCGGCTGCAATGGCGTTGATCCTGTGGCGGATTGGAGCTGTGGCAATGATCATGTCCTCGGTCAATTGCTTTTTCAGGTCGCCGTAACGGATAGCCATTTTATTATAAAGATCATCAAAATGCGCCAGCGTATCGGCAGATGACACTACTTTCATCAAATCAAACAGGTTTTGGATCTCCTGTGGTTTGGTTTGATTCTCTACAGTTGGGCCACCGTCTGTTACCGCGCGCATCACTTTCTTTTTAATAGCCTCCGGTGTATCGTTAAGGAAAATGGCATTGCCCTCTCCTTCTGATTTACCCATTTTGCCCTTACCATCCAAACCCGGAATTTTCACCAGGTTGTGGCTATAATTAAAAGCATAAGGCTCGGGAAAATATTCGTGGTTATATAGCCTGTTAAAGCGGTTACCAAAGGTGCGGGCCATTTCAAGGTGTTGCTCCTGATCTTTACCCACGGGTACTTTAGTAGCTTTATGAATAATGATATCGGCAGCCATTAATACCGGGTAGGTAAGCAGACCGGCGTTCACATTATCGGGATTGGCCCGTACTTTATCTTTAAAGGAAGTAGCGCGTTCCAGTTCGCCAAGGTAGGCGTTCATATTTAAATACAGGTACAATTCGGCAATCTCGGGCACGTCAGATTGTACGTAGATGGTAGCCTTCTCCGGGTCTATCCCGGCAGCAAGGTACTCTATCAAAACCTGCTTTACGTTACTATGTAAATCGGCAGGTGTTGGGTGCGTGGTTAACGAATGCAAATCGGCAATAAAAAAATAGCAGTTAAATTCTTCCTGCATTTTTATAAAGTTTTGCAACGCCCCGTAATAATTTCCTAAGTGCAAATTTCCGGTCGACCGGATGCCACTAACAACAGTTTCCATAGTGTGGCGAAAGTAAGGAATTTTTCTATTTTTGGTGACGATGAAAATGATATTGAAAAAAGTGCACGTGTATTTATACGTGATTAGTGTGGCACTATCCTACTTTATATTTTGGCCTTTTTTTAAATATTGTTCCATAAAACCAAGTCGTTACAGGGCCATGAATGGCTTTAGGCGGATATGGGGATTTCTTAGTTCGGCCTTTGTGGGTATCTTTTATAAATTTCATTACGAAGAACCTATAGACTGGAGCAAAACTTATATCATTTGCCCCAACCACTCCTCCAACCTCGATATTTCGGCCATGTGCGTTCTCGTAAACAACAACTGCAGCTTTATGGGCAAGCAGGAGTTAGCGGATGGCTTGGTTACCGGCTTGTTTTTCCGTTCGGTTGATATCCCTGTTAACCGCGAAAGTAAAATGTCATCATTCCGGGCTTTTAAAAAAGCGTCTGAAAAGCTGCAGCAAGGGATTTCGTTGGTGATATTTCCCGAAGGAATGATCTCTGATCATTACCCGCCCCAATTGTGCGAGTTTAAAAACGGCCCGTTCCGCCTGGCTATTGAGCATAAAATCCCTATCATTCCGGTAACATCGGCCAATACCTGGGAAATTTTATGGGACACCGGCGTAAAACATGGCAGCAGACCAGGCATCTGCGATTTTTATGTACACAAACCGATAGATACCGCCAACCTGACCATTGCCGATGCCGACACCCTGCGCGACCAGGTTTTTGGCATTATAGCCCAACAATTACGGCTTACCGAAAAGTTGTACACGATTGCGTAGAAAAATCTGATAAAACAGAAAACAACGCTTCAAAAAACGCTGAAGAAGACTCACCCGGCTACGCTGCGCTGGCCACCCTCGCCTCGCGGAAACTACTGTGTGTACACATCTTTTCATCAAAAAAAATGTCATTTCGAACGAGCACGGGTAGGGAAAAAGTAGGGCTGCGAGGAGAAATCTTATACACCTTGCATAGGCGAATGTCCGCTTTTACAAGATTTCTCCTCACCCCCATCGCGCAATCACCCACCGGTTCGTTCGAAATGACAACGTTTTTGTTTAAAAATACGATCCCAAAAGATGTGTACACACAGTAATTCGCGGAAAGAGGGGTTTGAAGAAGGGTTGTGTATTATAAATTTGCTATCACTTGTTCAAACCCCTCTATGCGGCGCAGCCGGAGAGAGGATGCCGTCCGCCTTGGCGGACGGGCGTGTGAGTCTTCGCCGCCATGCAATCTGCGGCGTCCCTCCTTCATCATCGGCGTTACTATAATTTATAATAACCATTTCTTTTTTTCTTAACAGCTTGTTAAGGATATAAAATTAGCTTTGCACCTTCAGCTTTAAGCTCCCAAAAACGAGTATTTTTTTTACATTTGGTGAACATGAAATTAACACTGAAAAGGATCCATACCAATTTTTACAGGTATAATGTAGCCCTCTTTTTCACCCTTTGTTACCCGGTTTTATATGTGCTTAGGCAAAAGCTTAGCAGGTATAAATATATTAACCAAATAAGGCGGCTTATCATTTTTTTAAGCTCCAGTATCTCCGGGATATTTTACAGTGCTACGTTTGAAGAACCGATAGACAGGCACAAAGTATATGTGGTTTGCGGCAATCATACCTCCAATTTGGATGTATCGGCCATAAGCACGGTATTAAAAAACAATCTTTGTTTTATGGGTAAAGAAGAGTTGTTGAGCAATTATGTGCTTGGTTACTTCTTTCGTACTATTGATATTACCGTTAACCGGGAAAGTAAGATGTCGTCTTTCAGAGCGTTTAAAGCTGCTGCCGATCATCTAAAAAATGGCGCAAGCGTTGTTATTTTTCCAGAGGCTACCATTCCCAAAGAATATCCGCCCGAATTGCATCCTTTTAAAAACGGCCCCTTTAGGCTGGCCATTGAAATGAAAATACCAATTTTGCCCATAACATCGCTCGATACCTGGAAAGTGCTTTGGGACGATGGTAAGCAATTAGGCAGCAGACCGGGAATTTGTGATATATTTGTGCACAAACCCATTGAAACGGCCCATTTAACGCTTGATGATGCCGATGCCCTGCGCGATGAGGTATTTGAAATTATTAATAAAAAACTACGATCGGCATGACCATAGATAAAGAAACAGTTGAAAAAGTTGCCCACCTGGCCCGCCTGGAACTAAGCGAAACCGAAAAGGAAGACATGATACAGGATATGAGCAAGATCCTTGATTTTATGGCCAAACTTAACGAGCTGGATACAACCGGTGTTGAGCCATTGGTATACATGACCGAAGGTGCCAATATTTTACGGGAAGACGTGGTAAAACAGCAGATCACCCATGAAGAAGCTTTAGAAAATGCCCCTAAGCATGATGAGAATTACTTTTTAGTGGCTAAGGTTATTGAGAAGTAAGATTTTAGTGAGGAAGTCCGAAAGTCGGTAAAGTCGGAAAGAAGCAAAAACGCACTTTCGGACTTCCGGACTTTCCGACTTCCGGACTTTCGGACTAAAAAACAAAAAGCTTGTAACATTCCGCCCCCACTCATAGTCCAAACAAAAAACACTCATGGAGCCATTGACTAAAGAGAAGCCTTTAATTACCATAAACGAAATTGGACGTAAATACGTGATAGGTGCCGAAGTAATTCACGCGCTGAAATCAGTATCGTTAACTATTAACAAAGGTGAATTTGTGGCTTTAATGGGACCATCGGGTTCTGGTAAATCTACCCTGATGAATATCCTGGGTTGTTTGGATACCCCAACTAAAGGCGAGTACATCCTGAATGGTATCAACGTAAGCCACATGACGGATAACGAGCTGGCCGAAGTGCGCAACTCAGAGATTGGCTTTGTTTTTCAAACGTTTAACTTACTGCCCCGCAATACCGCGCTTGACAATGTTGCCCTGCCCTTAATTTACGCCGGCATCAGCAAAGAAAAGCGTACCGAACGTGCCAACGCGGCACTCAAAAATGTAGGTTTGGAGCATAGGGTTGATCATAAGCCCAACGAGTTGTCAGGTGGTCAGCGCCAGCGTGTGGCCGTGGCCCGCGCGTTGATTAACAACCCATCCATTATTTTGGCCGATGAGCCAACGGGTAACCTGGATACCAAAACCTCGATAGAGATTATGGGCCTGCTTGAAGATATTCATGCCAAAGGCAACACCATTATATTAGTAACCCACGAAGAAGATATCGCCCTGCACGCCCACCGCATTGTGCGCATGCGCGACGGATTGATTGAAAAGGACTTCCACAACGATAATATTCAAAAGGTTGACAGAAGGGCCGCCGTGGAAATAGCAGAAAAGGATTCGCATTAAGATTTCGTATTTGAAGGCAGGGTACATTCGGTTTATGCGCTGCATTTTTTGTATATTTGTATATAAACAACCAGGGATATTATCTTTCATGATAAACTCCCTGGTTATTTGATTTTAAAGAGAACTGCAAACAGCGATAAAATCACACAAGTATTTAATAATTAATTAGTTACATACTTTTTAACGTATACCAAAGGGTATTCAATGGTGTATGAAAGGTGCGTGAAAGGATAAAGAAAGGTGCATGAAAGGTGCACCAACGGTATATGAAAGGAAACTCAAAGTTGACTGCTTTATTTTCAATCTTAAGTAGCCAAAAACGCGAACTTTCCGTCTTTCGGACTTCCCAACTAAAAATAAAAAAACACTAAAATAATTAGCAAACTTGTATTACATTTGAAATATGTATGCGATTGTTGATATTGAGACTACCGGGGGGCATGCCAGCGCGAATGGCATCACAGAGATTGCGATACGCATTCACGATGGTAAAAAGGTTGTAAAGCGTTACGAAACGCTGGTAAACCCCAATCAAAATATCCCTATCTATATCAGCGCCTTAACAGGCATCACCAACGAGATGGTTCAAAACGCCCCTCCTTTTGAGGATGTGGCTGCCGATATTTATCACCTTATTCACGGGAAGATTTTTGTAGCTCATAACGTTAACTTCGATTACTCCTTTGTACGCTACCATTTGGCGGCCGCAGGGTACGATTTGCAGTGTAATAAATTATGTACCGTTCGCCTTGGCCGCAAAATTATCCCGGGTTTACCCTCATACAGCCTTGGCCGGCTTTGTACGCATTTAGGCATCGGCAACAATAGCCGCCATCGTGCAGCCGGCGATGCCGAGGCTACTTCTGAGCTGTTTACCTTATTGCTCAACAGCGATAGTGAAGGCCATATTAAACAGGCCCTTAAACAAAACTCCAAAGAACAGGTATTGCCCGCCAATCTGCCTAAAAAGGATGTGGAGCAATTACCCAATTCGCCGGGTGTATATTATTTTCATGATGATAAAGGCAAGGTCATCTACGTTGGTAAGGCCAAAAGCCTCAAAAAACGGGTAAGCAGTCATTTTACCGGTAATAACCCCGGCTTGCAACGACAGGAGTTTTTACGCAATATCCACCACATCAGTCACCAGGTTTGCGGCACCGAGCTTATTGCTTTTGTATTGGAAGCCATTGAGATCAAGCGCCTTTGGCCAAAATATAACCGGTCGTTAAAACGGTTTGACCATGCCTTTTGCCTGTATGCTTATGAAGATCAGCGTGGCTACATTAGGTTGGCTGTTGATAAGCGCCGTAAGTTTAGCGATGTGATCTATACCTGTAATTCTTTGCTCGATGGTTACACGCTGCTAAATAAACTGATAGAGACGTTTGAGCTGTGCCCCAAGCTTTGCTTTATCCAAACCAACAATAACCCTTGCACCGGTGCAAAAGGCAGCAAGTGCGCTTGTGAGGGTGTTGAAAGCATCGATGAATACAACAGCAAAGTAAACAATGCCATTGATCAATTGAAACTCGCCCTGCCTACCTACGCCATCCGCGATGAAGGCCGTAATGGCGATGAACACAGCTGTATTTTGGTAGAGAAAGGCCAGTTTTATGGCATGGGTTACATTTCCCATTATTTTGATGCCGGCAACGTACAGCAACTTAAAAATTACCTGACACCCTACCCCGGGAACGATTATATCAAAAATATTGTATCGAGCTATGCTACAAAGTACCCCGATAGAATGGTGGTGTTTGCATCGGCGTAAGGGCCACTCACTAACTTACGAAGTTTTAAAAACTTCGTAAGTTTGAACATCTCAACCTTTCAAGTCATCAATGTGAAGATCAATCCAAACGCCTGCTACCATCTTTATAATCGGGGCAACAACAAAGATCTAATCTTTTTTGAAGAGGAAAATTATAGTTACTTTCTTCATCAATTCAAAAAACATGTATTGCCTTTTTGTGATGTTTTCGCCTATTGTTTGATGCCTAATCACTTTCATTTTTTCATCCGGGTAAATGACAAGGATCCATTTGAACGAGGTCTAAAAAACTTCTTTATTTCTTATTCTAAAGCCATTAACAAAAAATACAACCGTGTAGGAAGTCTATTTCAAGGACGGTATAAAATTTCCGAAATTACATCAAATAGCTACTTTACGAAAATTATCGCTTATATCCATCAAAATCCATTTGTTGCCAATTTAGTTAAAAGTTTGGGTGGATATAAATATTCATCTTACAATGCCTACCTATCTAATAAAGAAACTGTTGTATGTAAATACGAAGTATTAGATTGGTTTGGTGGATTAGAAAGTTTTATCGAGAATCATAAAATTATAGCAAATGACCGCGCGTTAAGCGAATACCTTTAGGTTATAGACTTATAAATTGGAGAAAAACTTACGAAGTTTTAAAAACTTCGTAAGTTAGATGCGTACTAAATTATCCTAAAAATAAATTCAGCTAACGCAATAAAGATTCTGATTGGTTTCTTCTTATAATATAGATGGCTATTGAATGCTGTCCCCTTGCTTTACCTCGTCAGTAGCGTGGTTCAGTATCTTATCACCGGCCTTTAAATTGCCGAATACCTCGGTCGAGTCATTACGGGCAAGGCCTTCTTTTACATCTACCAACGTGGCTTTGCCATCGGTTACTGTAATTACATACTCGCGCTCAGTAGATCGCACAATGGCACCGTTGGGTACCAACAATGATTTAGCACCTGATAACATCGGGATCTTTACCTCGGCGTACATACCGGGTTTTAAGCTGCCGTTTTTGTTGATGATATCAATCTCGATAGCCTCAGACCTCATGGAGCCCAACGCGTTTGCAGACCGGCTGATCTTTGCGGTTTGCTCTGTACCGGGCATGGCGTTATAGGTGAACTTTACGGGCTGGTTCAGGTCTACCTTATCTACATAATCTTCGGGGATATAAACCTCTAAACGTAGCTTGCTGATATCCTGTAGGATCAGCATTGGCTGATCTGTTCCCTTACCTGGTGCAACCAACGCGCCGGGCGATACGTTACGCTGCACGATCATTCCATCAAATGGGGCACGGATATTCAGGTAATCCTGCATAGTGCGTACCGAAGCCACGTTTGATTGTTCAGATCGGGCCATCGCCTCATCTGCCTTCATCCGGGCCGAAGCATTATCCAGATCAAGCGGCGAAACTGAGCCCGGCTCTTTGGCGGCTTCTTTTAAACGCTGGTACTTTTCCTTGCTGGCTACCGCGTTTTCCTGGGCTTGTAAATAGCGGGAGTTGGCTGCCTGCAATTGCGATTCCATTTCCGGTGCTTCCAGCGTAATAAGCAGCTGCCCTTTTTTTACCACTGTTCCCCTATCCACATACAGCTGTTTTACAAAACCGTTTACTTTAGGGAAAATATTTACCTCGTTAAAGGGCTTTAACTGCCCCGGCAGCCGGGCGCTCCCTGATAATGCCCGTTCGGTAATAGAACCGATATCAGCATGTTTTTTTGTGCTGGCAGCTACAGGTGTGGTTAGGTCTACAGGCTTTTGATCGCCGGAACAGGCTGCAAAAAGACTGATGCAGCCGATGAATATGATGAGCTTAAGTTTCATTATCTTATATGTTTTGTGTTTCAATTTGTTGGAGTTGATTAGTTTGCACGCCTTCCATCAGCGAGGGTGAATTATAGGTTGTTTTAGCCTGTACCCAGGCAAATACCTGCGGTAGTATAAATAAGGCTGCCAAAGTAGAGGCAAAAAGCCCACCTATTACCGCACGGCCAAGCGGCGCGGTTTGTTCGCCGGCCTCACCCATGCCCGAAGCCATGGGGATCATGCCGGCCATCATAGCCAAACTTGTCATCAGGATAGGTCGCAGACGAATAGAAGCACTGGTAATGGCTGCCTTTGTTGCATCCTTATATTCCAACCGCAAAGCCTCGGCATTGGTTACAATCAGAATGGCATTGGCTACCGATACCCCGGTCGACATGATCATCCCCATGTATGATTGCAGGTTTAGGGTTGAGCCGGTAATCAGTAATGCTGTTATCGACCCTAATATTACAGCCGGAACAGTAGATAATACCGTTAATGAAACTTTAAACGACTGATAGTTAGCCGCCAGTAATAAAAATATCACCAAAATGGCAAACATCAACCCGTTTTGCAGGCTGCTCAAGGTTTCTGTCAGCAGGCTAGACATACCTTTAATCTCAGTGACCAAACCTTTGGGCGGTGTACCTAAAGATTGCACTGCCTTTTGCACATCGGCTGTAGCCGTCCCCAGGTCTTTTTTATAGATATTGGCGCTCACAGTTAAATACCGCCGCGGGCCACTGCGATCATACTCGCCGGGCGCATAGTTTACCTTGAAAGTGGCTACATCAGCCAGGGTTGGCGAGCTTTGACCCTTCAACAGTGGTATCTCCTTCAACTCGTCCATCGTATTCATTACATACTCCGCAACTTGCACCTGCACTTGATAAGTATAGGCCGACTTTTCATCCAGCCAAAGGTTTTTCTCGGTAAACCTGCTCGATGATGTACTTGCAGTTACCGACCGGGCAACATCTTTAATATTCAACCCCAGTTGGGCAACCTTTAGCCTGTCAAGCGTTATAGATACAATCGGGAACCTCAGGGGCTGGTCTATCTGTACATCGCGCAGGTATGGGATCTTTTTCAGCTTGCTTAATATCCTGTTACTTTGATCCTCAATCTGCTGCATATTCTTGCCTGCTATTTGCACCTGTATAGGAGTTGACGCGCCCTGGCTCATGATCTTTTCGGTCATATCAATAGGCTCAAACCCAATGGTCATTTCTGGAATTGCCTGTTTTATGTTTTTACGGAGGGCATCTTTCAGCTCGTCCATATTCATCTTGTAACCCTCATCAAGGTTTACCTGCAATACGGCCTCATGCGTACCTGTATTAAAAACATACAGGTTACTACTGCCAAAACTACTGGGTACCAACCCAATATAACCGGATGTAATGGCCACATGATGGTCTACCGTTTTATCAATGATGCTCAGTACCTGTTTAAACTTATCTTCGGTGCGTTCAAGGCGGGTGCCTTCGGGTTCCTTAATCCGCATCTGGAACTGGCCATTATTCAATTTCGGCATCATATCTTTTCCTATCAGCACAAAACCTAAACCGGCCAGTACAAGTACAACAACCAGGTAAACCGGTACAATAATGCGTTTATGAGGCATCCAACCGCTGATAATCTTCATAAACCTAAGCTTCACCTTTTCAAACAGGTCGTTTTGCTCGGGGTGCGTTTCCTCTTCGCTAAGATGCCTGTCAACTTGTTTTTCTTCGTCGCTATCTAACGACTCACCCGCATGGGCGTGCACCTTATCGTGGTGGTAATGCTGATACTGCTCGGCCTTGATCATCCAATTACTCAATATAGGCACCAAGGTTTGGGCTATGATGTACGATACGATCATGGTTAAACCTATCGACATCGATAGCGGCAGAAACATGGCCTTTGGCACCCCATTCATCATAAATGACGGCGCAAAAACAGCCAGGATACAAAGCAGGATCAACAACAGCGGAAACGAAATCTCTTCGCAGGCATCATAAATGGCCTGTTGTTTTGTTTTACCCATTTCCAGGTGCTGGTGAATGTTTTCGATAGTCACCGTGGCCTGGTCGACGAGGATACCGATTGCCAGCGCCAAACCACTCAAGGTCATAATATTGATGGTTTGCCCAAACAGGCTAAGCAGCAACACCCCGATTAAAATGGAAACCGGGATGGTGATCACCACAATTAAACTGCTCCGCCAGTCCCGCAGAAATAGCAAAACCATTAAGCCGGTGAGTATGGCACCCAGCCCACCTTCGGTGATCAGACTTTTCACCGCATTCACCACAAAAACCGATTGGTCAAACGCGTAGCTGATCTTTACATCGTCGGGTAGCAGGTTTTGCATTTCAGGCAGTTTGCTTTTCAGGGTTTGTACCACAGTCCAGGTACTGGCATCAGCTGTTTTTACTACCGGGATATAAACAGAACGCTTGCCATTAATGAGGGCATAATCTACCGTAACGTCTGCCGCATCGCTTACCCGGGCTATATCCTTCATATAAATGGGCACGCCATTTTTGGTGATCACTGGGATACTGCCAAAAGTATCGGTGTTTTTGATGAGCGTATTCATGGTAGTTACGTAGATGGTATTATCCAACCGTAAATTACCCGATGGTGACATTACGTTAAATTTGGATAAGGCATCAACCACTTCATCGGGCGTTAAATTATAGCTGCGCAGCTTATTAGGATCAACACTTAAGATGATCGACCGCGCGTTTGAACCAAATGGCGGCGGGGCCGATAAACCCGGAATAGTTGAAAACATGGGCCTGATGCGGGTAGCAGCCATATCATAAATATCTTTGAGGCTTTCGGTTTTACTATCCATCACCAGCTGACCAACCGGCAACGATGAGGCATCAAAGCGTACCACCTGCGGCGGCAACGCGCCCGGCGGAAAAAAGCTTTGCGCCCGGTTTACCTGCAAGGCAACCTGGGCCGAAGCTTCGGCCATGTTGGTACTTTCATAAAACTCCAGCTTGATAAGCGTTAAACCCTGGATGTTTTTACTGCTGATACCTTTAATGCCGTTTACATAAAGGAACTGATCTTGCAAACGGGTACTAAAAAAGCCTTCCATTTGCTGTGGCGACATGCCGCCGTATGATTCTATCACATATATAGTTGGCAGGTTTAACTGCGGAAAAATATCGATAGGTATTTTTATTGCACTGAGCACTGCAAATATCAAAAGGCTCATGGTGATCACTATGGTAGTGATGGGCCTTTTCAGCGCGGAGGTGACCATTGACATATTACGTTATTTTAAAAGGTTTAAAACTGCATTTACCTGGTTATCGGTAACTGCTTTTTGGAACAATGCGTTGGAATAAGCAAATTTTGCCTGCGCGTAATCGGTTTCGGCGCGGTACAGGATATTGAGGGCTGCATTTAGCTCGATGATATCCGTTAAGCCATTTTTATATAACGATAGCTTTTGCCGGTAACCATCGTTGGCAGCTTTTAATTGATGCGGAATTTCTAACAGGCGCTGCTGTGCGGTTTGCATCTCTACATCGGCCTGGCTGGCATTTACCGACAGCAATTGTTTTTGCTCCTGTAGTTTACGCGCATTGTAACTGGTGGTAGCCTTTTGCGTGCGTAGTTTTAACTGCCGGCGACGCAGATCGAACAGGTTATACGAAACACCTATTCCTACCAGGTAATTGTTCCTGTCGAACCCCCAACCTGTAGATAAACTGTTGAAATGATCGTTAGCATCTACGCTTGAACCACGGCCCCAGGCAGCAGCCTCCAACATGATCTTGGGGTTATAGCTTTTTTTCACCATTTCCTCTCGCTGTAAACTGTTTTGATAAACCGACTGATAGTAGTTGATAAGCGGATGCGTTGCAGTATCAGCACTCAACGTTTGCACAATTGCAGGCTGATTGATTAACTCCTGGTCTGATGCCGTATCAGGGATTATAGACTGATAAGGCAGCCCGCTGATAGCCGATAGCTGTAATTGCGTTTGCTTTACCTGGTTGGCCAGTTCAATATAATTTAAACGGGCTTTTGATAGCTCGGCTTCGGCAATGCTGGTATCAACACCCGCCCTTACACCGCTTTTAGCCAGCGATTGTACCGACCGGCGGATCTCGACATTACGTTGAATATTGCGGGCCTGGATATTAAGGAAATTTTGCAGCCTTAGCAGTTGCAGGTAATTACCTATAGCATAAGACTGTAACTGGTATTTTGAATTGGCAAACTGGCTTTGTTCCACCTGGATATCGGAGTTGGCTACCTTGTTTTGGGCACCATAGGCACCAAAATTGTAAACCTCCCAATCCAAAGCGGCAATGCCTACATTGGCAGATACCGCGGTGGTGTTACTTTGGGTACGTACACCCCTCGAATCGGATGGAATAATACCAAAACCAAAATACGGACCGGCCACATTATTGTTGGTACCAATATCGGCCTGGTAATTTAATTTTAAGTTGGGTAACCAACTGCTGCGTGTTTCGGCAGCTTGTGCCTTACGAATGCCTATCGCTGCCGAATCGGTTATTAAAACCGGGGCATTGGCATTTACCTGGTATAGCAGCGTTTTTAGGGTAATAGGCGGGTTATTTTGCTGTGCAAAAGCACCTACTGCAGTAAATAAAATTACCGCAACCAATGTGCTTCTCTTTAAAATTTGCATAAAAACTTTCGGGAATTGTATTACCGGCAATTCAGTTTTGACGCACGCAGCTATTTATTGATCAAACAACAGCATGATTGAACATAATTTAAACCGATAAATGATTAAAAATTGATAATTGCCTAAGCGCCGGGGCTTAGGGCCTAACATTTTTAAACAGGAAAGATCAAATACGGAAGGAGCAGTAGGAAAGGTATGCATACCGGCAGTCATCGGCCGGTACGTTAAACAGGTATTGCCATGGCTTTAGCTTCCAAACCTGTAACGTAAAAAAAACAAGAATAAAACCGGTGATAACCGCTTTAAGCAGATCTATAGCCGATTTTTTATCGTTAACAACTACCTTATCTGTACGCTGAATGAAATTAACATGTACAGCATTAAGGGTTGCATTATCCGAATTTCTTTTAAATATAGAATTATGACTTATAGCAAATTGGCTGCCTTCCCCGGTTAGCCTGGGAAGTAAAAAGATATGCGAAACCGCTATAAAAAAATAGCAGGACGCCACAAACAGCACCTGTAATTCTTTAAATATGTTTTGCTCCCTTTTCAACACAATTGATATTTACATGCAAACATCAAAATAAAAAATAAGTTTTTGTGCAAAAGTATTGTTGCAAAAGGGAGTCTTCATTATTTCTACATAAATCTATTTACTCCCCTTTTAGGGCGCTGTTGCCTGTATACATATTTCTAATTAAAGGAAAATGTCATTTCGAACGAGCAAGCGCGGGGAAAAAGCAGGGCTGCGAGGAGAAATACGCCCAGGGTGATCGAATGTCCGCTTTTACAAGATTTCTCCTCACCTCCGCCGCGCTCCTCCACCGGTTCGTTCGAAATGACATCGTTTTTGTTTAGTGACACGATTCCAAAAAGATGTTTACACATAGTAACGTTAGCGGCCAGGACTTACTTCAAATACTTATCATACCATTCAATATAGCGCTGCAACCTATCCACCTGGTAACTTGGCACGGTAATGCCATGAAACTGACCGGGATAAAGCACCATCTGCGTAGGTACCCCCTGAGATTTAAGTGCCTGGTACATTTGTTCGCCACCTCCAGTTGGCACATTAAAATCCTTTAAGCCCGACATGAACTGGGTTGGGGTTTTTATTTTATCGGCATGAAAGAAAGGGTATGATAGCTTGATGTATTTTTCGGAATTTTTCCAGGGAAAGCCTAATTCATTATCGTACTGTATAACCCACTGGTCGCTGCCATAAATGGCCAGTTGCAGTGCGCTGCCTGCGCCGCTTGAGGCGGCCTTAAAACGCGGATCTGTAGCTATAGTATAATCTGTTAAAATACCGCCGTAGCTCCAGCCACCTATGCCTAAATGGTCGCGGTCGGCAACACCAAATTTAACCAGCTCATCAACAGCGCCTAAAAGGTCCTGCACTTCTTTATTACCCCAATCGGCATAAATGGCCTTGGTATATTCGAGGCCGCGACCGGTACTACCACGGTAATTAACAGCCGCCACCGCGTAGCCGGCTGAAGCAAGCGTTTGGCGGATCATATCGAACTCAAACTCATCCTGATCTGTAGGGCCGCCATGGATGTAAAGAATAAAAGGCATCTTTTTGGTCACCACGCTATCTGGAGTATATAAAATGCCCGACACTAACGTACCATCATTACTAAACGATTGGAAGCCCTTCACATAGGCCAGTTTGATTTTACTTAACCACTTATCCTGGTGAAAAGTGAGCCGCCTGATCTTTCCGTTTTCAATGGCTACCAGCTCGTGAGGCATGTACGGCGTGGTCATTTTAGCGATCCACATGCCGGGAGTATGCCCTATTAAACTTTCAAAGCTGCATTGCCCCTTATAAACCGTGGTTGATTTTTTAAGCAGCAAATTGTATTGCGCCACGTACCTGGTGCGGTCGTTGCTTACCAGATACACTATATTTTTGCTATCTCTGCTCCAGGCATGGTTGCTTACCGGCCTGTCAAGCGCTTCGGTAAGTACTTTATTGTTTTTGCCGTCAGCATCCATAATGCACAGCAGATCGTGCTGGTATATGTAATAATTGGCATCGCTGGTTGAGCGCAGGTAAGCAATATGCCTGCCATCCGGGCTCCACACCGGCTGAATATCATGCCCCGTAAAAGTGGTTAGCTGTTTGATCTCGCCGTCATCCTTTGCCTCCACGGTAAAAATATCCGAGTTTTCGTTTTTATCAGGATCGATAGTATGGTTGCTTACAAAAGCTATCGTCTTTCCGTCCGGACTCCATACCGGCGAATCATCATCCCTATCCCCATTGGTTAGGGTATCCAGTTTTTTACTCTCGATATCATACAGGTACAAGTGTGAATGCCGGTGCTGCAGGTAGCCCTCAATATCCTGCTTAAAATGATAACGGTCTATTTTTATTGGTGGGATGGTTTTAGGTTCCTTACCATCATTTTCGGGGTCTTTAATGATGAGTGCCAGTTTCTTATTATCCGGCGACCATACATAATCTTCCAGCTCGCCTTTTTTAATATCGGTTAGTTTATGCCCCTCACCTCCACGCCGGTCCATCAGCCAAATCTGTCCCCCGTTTTTAGAATCACGCTCGCTTATAAACGACAGGTTTTTACCGTCCGGTGTCCATTTAGGTGACGAAGCAGCCTCATCGCCATAAGTTAGCTGGATAGATTGTTTGCCATCAAAACTCTGCATCCAAAGGTGCGATACCCGGTTATCCTTAGCCGTATCAACCTCCGAAAGCTCATAAACCAGCCATTTACCATCGGGCGATAAAGCCGGATTTTGCAAAGTGGGGATATTGTTGAAATCGGTTGGCTTGAGTGGCCGTTTGGCTGTTTGGGCAATAGCACCACTAAACAACCATATAGCAACAAACACAGATAGTATGTTTTTATTCATAGCGATAGGTAAGCACTAATTTAACAGGACGTAATTTAATAATTAATAACACAACAGACACCAATACCTTAAAATGTGACGTTTTATAAATTTTAGGCGATTGATAACCTATTAATCAAAAGGGTATGTATTTTTGAGTATTAAATGATTTACCCATGTATAACGAATATCAAAAACTCAGCAAATCAGATAAAAAAGTGGTTCGCGAACTTATTGATAAAGGTATTGCCTCCGAATTTAAAAAAGGCATGGAAGAACTTGACCTGATAATGCAAAAATGGAGAGATGAAGGTGTTAATGATCAGCAACATTATGCAGAATTATATGGAGCCATACGTGATTTTGATAAATATATAGCAAGGCGATATGATGACCTCCGCGGTTCAAGATATGTTTCTACCCTTACCTTTATGATTGCCGATGATATCGTTTCAATCTCTGATCTTGACGGTTTAAGCACAGAATTTAGAGATGAAATGGCCTCGGTTGTTAAAAAGATCAAAGATTCAAATTAAAAACCTCTCCTTTCAGTGGTAAATCTGCGAAATCGCTTTTAAAATTTCCGGATAAGGTAATAGCTTGCAATAAGCAGAATAGGTAACCGCTATGCGGCATCTTACCCGGTTCTTTTCTTTCTACAAACAGGTAGCCGCTATGCGGCATCAAAAAACCAATAAGATAAAAGAATACCGCATAGCGGCTACCCCTTTGTAGAACTATTTCTTCAAATACTTATCATACCATTCCACATAACGTTGTAGCCTATCTACCTGGTAACTTGGTTTACTGATGCCATGGAATGAATTTGGGTAGAGGATTAGTTCGGTAGGAATCCCTTGCGACCGTAGTGCCTGGTACATTTGCTCGCTACCGATAGTAGGCACGTTAAAATCCTTGAGGCCAGACATATATAATACCGGTGTTTTTATCTTATCTGCATGAAAAAACGGGTATGATAGGGCAATCCACTTATCCGCGTTTTTCCAGGGAACGCCCAATTCATTTTCATATTGCAATACATATTGATCGCTGCCGTAAACAGATAGTTGTAGCGCGCTGCCGGCGCCACTTGCAGCGGCCTTAAAACGGGTATCAGAGGCGATGGTGTAATCTGTAAGGATGCCGCCGTAGCTCCAACCGCCAATACCTAAATGATCAGGATCAGCTATGCCTAATTTTTCAAGCTGATCAACAGCGCCTAACAGGTCTTTTACTTCTTTATTACCCCAATCGGCAAAAATGGCCTTGGTATAATCCAGGCCACGCCCGTTACTGCCACGGTAATTTACACCGGCAACAGCGTAGCCCGCACCAGCCAGTACCTGCCTTGTGGCGTCAAATGAAAACTCATCCTGCCCAACCGGCCCGCCGTGGATAAACAAAATGAAGGGTAGTTTTTTTGCATTGCTATCCGGGGTTAATATAATGCCGTTAACCAAAGTGCCATCAACACTGGTTGATTGAAAACCCGCAACATGGGCCAGTTTAACAGTATTTAACCAGGCCTGCTGATGGAAAGTTAAACGGCGCAGTTTGCTGCCCTCTAAAGCAAATAGCTCGGCCGGGGTATAGGGGTCACTTTTTTGCACCGCCAGGTTGCCGTTTAAACCCGAGTTAATATCGCTAACACTATACTCACCTTTGGTTACTGTACTTATTTTGCCGTTATTAATATTTACGCTGGCAACGTAACGTTCCCGGTCGTCGGCTACTAAAAATAAAATATTTTTGCTGTCCCTTGCCCAAACCTGGTCGCCAACGGGGCGGTCAAGCTGTTGGGTAAGGATCTTTTTGTTTGAGCCCAACACATCAGTGATGCAAAGCATATTTTGATCATACATCATATAATCAGCATCGCTGGTTGAGCGTAAATAAGCGATATACCTGCCATCTGGGCTCCATTGCGGGTTACGGTCGGGCCCTTTCCAGCTGGTAATTTGCAGCATGGTGGCGTTGGTGTGGGCATCAATGGTAAAAATATCAGTATTCTCGTTTTTATCAGGATCAACACTGCGATTGCTCACAAAAGCGATGGTTTTACCATCTGGCGACCATACCGGCGATCCTTCATCTTTATCACCTTTAGTTAGCGTATCCAGCTTTTTAGTTTCCACATCAAACAGATATAAATGCTCATGCAAATGCTGCAGGTATCCTTCTATATCCTGTTTAAAATGGTAGCGATCAATAACAATTGGTTTGGGTGTTTTGGGTTCTTCTTTACCCTTATTCTCCGGATCGCCTATTACCACAACTAATTTCTTACTATCTGGCGACCAGGCGTAGTCGCCCACATCACCTTTAATATCTGTAAGCTTAACGCCTTCACCGCCTCTGCGGTCAATCAGCCAGATCTGTCCGCCATTTTTTGAATCTCGGGATGAAACAAAAGAAAGATATTTACCATCTGGTGACCACCTTGGCGATGAGGCAGGTTCGCCGCCATGCGTTAGTTCCAATGATTCCTTACCATCCCAGCTTTGCATCCACAGGTGCGATATCCGTTTGTCCTTTGCTGTATCCACTTCAGATACACTATAAGCCACCCATTTGCCATCCGGCGAAAGCTGCGGATCACTCACGGTAGGTATGCGGTTAATATCTAAAGGTTTGAGGGGCTTTTTATCCTGCGCAGCGGCATAAAAGGAAACTAAAAATGAAAGGGCAATGGCAGAAAGTAGGGTTCTTTTCATATTGTGAACTTACAAGGCTGTAAGTTATGAAATAGTACCTTATTTTATTTCGGATTTGGGAATTTCGATTTCGGATTTACAAAGGGATGATTGTTTGGAGGAAATTTGTCTGAACCCGGATTAAACGGATTTTTCAGATTACCAGGATTTTGATTGTCTGAACCAGAATTTTCAGATTTTTTTAGAACCGGGATTTTTAGGATTAAGCGATGAACAGGATTCTTTGTAGCGAAAAAAATCCTGTTAATCCTCTAATCTGAATAATCCCGGTTCAGACAAAAATCATTTTCAAATCTTCAAATTCTCAAATTTTCAAATTAAAAAATCATCTGCACATCTGAAATCTACACACCTGCACATCTACTATATAATTCCTGCTTTTTCCAGTTCTATCTGCATTTGTTGCTGCAGGCCCTGGGCTTCTGCACGGGCGGCTTCGGCAAAGTTTTCGTCGTTACCGGCGTATATGATAGATCGGGATGCGTTAACGATGAGTCCACAATCTTTGGTGATGCCGTATTTACATACATCCGCTAAACTACCGCCTTGTGCACCTATCCCGGGCACCAGTAAAAAGTTATCGGGAGCATATTCGCGGATGTTGGTAAACTCGGTGCTTTTGGTGGCGCCCACTACGTACATGATCCTATCGGCACCCGCCCAGGTATTTGCTTTTTTAATAACAGTTTCATATAAATAACCATCACCTGTTTGCAGGTATTGAAAATCTTTACTGCCTACTGATGATGTTAGTGCCAGAATGATTACCCATTTGCCTTCATAAGCCAGGTACGGTGTAACGCTATCATTACCCATATATGGTGTAATGGTAATAGCATCAAAGCTCATGCCCGATGCATCTTCATTAAAAAAAGCCTGGGCGTATTTATCAGAGGTGTTACCGATATCCCCTCTTTTGGCATCTATTATATTTAAGGTATCGGCAGGAAGGTATTTCCAGGTATCAATGAGGCTTTGCAGGCCTTTTATGCCACGGGCTTCGTAAAAAGCGGCGTTAGGCTTATAGGATACACACAAATCTTTAGTGGCATCAATAATGCGCTTATTGAACTCAAAAATAGGATCGGGGTATTCTTTTAAAAATTCGGGGATCTTATTAATATCAGTATCAAGACCAACACATAAAAAAGATTTTTTTTGTTTGATCTGCTCTATTAGCTGCGCGCGGGATATCATTGAAGGATGGTGTTAAATATTCTGATTGTCAAAAAAACTAAAAATTTAGCTTAAAGGCCATAACAAAGCAAATATTTATTTAATTAATTTGAAATAAAGAAATATTTGTTTAGAATTGCATCGTTTTCCTTTGAATTTTTCTTGCACTAAAGAAACAATTTAAGATCCCACGATATTTATTAGTAAATGCTTTGAATGGGTTTGGATGTTTATTTAATCAATGCTTCAAGATCAATTTCTTATAATAATGCCCTTGTGTAACACTAAAAGCATATATGCACATGGTGTCGTTATTACCGTTTGAAAACAAATTACGATATTAAAAATCCCTTTGAACTATAATTCATATCATGTCTGATAAAATCGAATTGAACGACAAACTCGTATCAGAGTTGCGCGAAATTGCAAAAAATTTAGGTATTGGTGAGGCTGACGAACTACGCAAAGCGCCCCTGATAACCCGTATTGTTGAACAACAACAATTGATTGAAGCCGCAAGGGCACAGCAAAACATTGTTGAACAAAACTATTCACCAATTACACCCGAGCCCGCTGTTGAAGCAGGTGCCGAAAAAGCACGCAAACGTACCCGTGTATTAAAGCCAAAAACACAACCCCGCGTTGAAGTTCCGTTAGATGATACCAACCTGTTTGATCAGGAAGAAGAAGATCAGCAAAACAATGAAGACGCGCAAAACGATATCCCTACCCCTGTTGCTGCCGAAGTTTCAGACAACCAGCCAGGCGAATCAGCACCAAAAACAGAAAGCCCGGTAACTGAAGCCCGCCCGCAAAAATTTGACAGGCGTGCCAATGGTACCAATCCCAATCAGCAAAAAAGCCAGGAACCGGCTATCAACCTTGATTTTGATAATGTTATAGTAAACGAAGGCGTATTAGAAATTATGCCCGATGGTTACGGTTTCTTAAGATCATCTGATTATAACTACCTTACTTCTCCCGATGATATTTACGTATCACAATCGCAAATAAAACTTTTTGGCTTAAAAACAGGTGATACCGTTCGCGGCAGCATCCGTCCGCCAAAAGAGGGCGAAAAATATTTTCCTTTGGTGCGTGTTGAAGCCATTAACGGCCGTATCCCTGCCGAAGTGCGTGATCGTGTTCCGTTTGATCACTTAACACCGCTTTTCCCTTCAGAAAAACTGAGCCTGTTCACTGATGCTGGTAATTATTCAACCCGCATTATGGATTTGTTCTCGCCTATTGGTAAAGGTCAGCGTGGTTTAATTGTGGCCCAGCCTAAAACAGGTAAAACCATGTTATTAAAGGATGTGGCCAACGCCATTGCCCGTAACCACCCAGAAGTATATCTTATTATATTACTGATTGACGAACGCCCTGAGGAGGTTACCGATATGGCCCGCAGCGTACGCGCCGAAGTGGTATCATCAACATTTGATGAGCCTGCAGAGCGTCACGTAAAAATTGCCAACATTGTTTTAGAAAAAGCAAAACGTATGGTAGAGTGCGGTCATGACGTAGTGATCCTGTTAGATTCTATAACCCGCTTAGCACGTGCCTATAACACCGTTGCACCTGCATCCGGTAAAATATTATCTGGTGGTGTTGACGCGAACGCTTTACACAAACCCAAACGTTTCTTTGGTGCGGCCCGTAACATTGAGGATGGCGGTTCATTAACCATTATCGCTACAGCGTTAACAGAAACCGGCTCAAAAATGGATGAGGTTATTTTTGAAGAGTTTAAAGGTACAGGTAACATGGAGTTACAACTGGATCGTAAACTTTCAAACAAACGTATTTTCCCGGCTATCGATATCACTGCTTCAAGCACCCGTCGTGACGACTTGCTGCTTGATCGTGAAACCCTGCAACGCATCTGGATTTTACGTAACCACCTGGCTGATATGAACTCACAAGAATCAATGGAGTTTTTACAAGCACAAATCCGTGGTACAAAAACCAACGAAGAATTCCTGATCTCAATGAATTCGTAATATTTGGGCGATAATGAAGTTATATTTAATGTTAATATTATTTGTAACTTCATTATTACTTAATAAAATCTTGATAACTTCATGCCCGAAATGAGGAGACGAGTTAGAAAACACCTGCCGAATGCCATAACCTGTGCAAACCTGTTCAGTGGTTGTATTGGTATAGTCTTTGCTTTTCAGGGTAATTTACTGATTGCATCATATGCAATTTTCTTAGCAGCAATTTTTGATTTTTTTGATGGTTTCGCATCAAGGGTGCTTAACTCCTATTCTTTTATAGGTAAAGACCTTGATTCGCTGGCCGATATGGTAAGTTTTGGCTTTTTGCCTTCGGCTATATTGTATGAACTGCTTTTAAAAGCTCCTCAAATAAACCACGTGAGCGAGTATTTAAATTACCTGGCGTTTTCAATAACCGTATTTTCGGCATTACGGCTGGCTAAGTTTAATAACGATACCCGCCAGTCTGATAGTTTTATCGGGTTGCCTACACCTGCCAATGCAATCTTTATCGCATCGCTGCCTTTGATCATTGATCAGTATGAGGTTTTAGCAAGGTTTATTTTAAACCCATACACACTAACAGTTTTAATCATTGTAATGTGTACCCTGCTGGTATCAGAGATTCCGTTAATGTCGCTTAAATTTAAAAACCGCGATTTTAATAAAAACTTTTTCCGCTATTTACTACTCCTGTTTTCGGCAATACTTATTCTGTTCTTTAAATTTGTGGCAGTGCCGGTGGTGATATTCATATACATTACCTTGTCACTCATTCAAACTAAAATAGCAAGTGAGCATATCATAACCGGTCATCAAAAAGATAGCTAATCCTTAGGTGAAAGGGTAAGGGATAAAGGCGAAAGGTTTTTTGCAGATAATCGATCTAAAATTATGGAATAAAAAAGGCTGTCTTATAGACGGCCTTTTTCTTTTGATCACTTCTGGTTCAAGACAACAATTTACAAGTATTACTAATAAAAAAGGTCGCATCTTTGGATGCAACCTCCGGTATTATTTTAAAACTCAAGGCAAACCTTTCGCCTTTCACCTCTAATTAAAGGCTTGCTTCTTTCTCTGCTTTAATTTGTTTTAAAGTAACAAGGTTAGCTTCAACGGTAGCTTTTACCTGGGCAAATTTTGCAAATATCTGTGTTGGATTTTCCCCTCCCGCTTTACATGCCAATTCCACTTCCTGTATAGTGGCCTGGCTTATGGGCATACCAAAAAAGCCAAGGTTGGGTTTTAATTTATGCGATGCCTTACCAGCCTCTGTCCATTCACCGGCATCAAGCGCGTTGCTTATAGTACTCAGTAACTGAGGCGTTTGCTCAAGAAACATCCCGATTGATTCAACAATAAATTCATCGCTTCCATCGGCAATCTCATAAAGGAAGGAAAGATCAAAGTCTTGTTCTGGTGAAATATCTGACATATAAAGATTTGTGATTACTCAAAATTATACTTTTTTTACGACCAACCCGTCAATAAGTTCGTTTTTTAGTGTTAAAATATTTTTTTTTATCAGCGGGTGTATAAAATCGGGAGCTATCTGGGCCAGGGGCTCCAAAGTAAACCTCCGCTTATGCATTTCGGGATGCGGCACCTTCAAATTGGGTTCATCGATAACAGCATCGCCATAAAACAATATATCAATATCTATAGTACGCGAACCCCACTTTTCCTCGCGTCTGCGACCTAATAATAATTCAATGTCCAGTATTTTTTGCAGTACAGTTTGGGCCGGCAAATCCGTTTGCAACAACAGCACCTGGTTCAAATAATCCGGCGCGTTGGCTTTGCCCCATGACTGAGTTTCGTAAACATCCGAAGCCTGTAAAACCGGCGCAATATCAGTTTCAATATGCACAATTGCCTGTTGCATAAATGCGTTCCTGTCACCAAGATTGCTCCCTAAAAGTAAAAAAACATTAATCATGTTGTAACAAATATTATAGAAGCAGCTCTTAACATTATACGGTACCGAATTACTAAGTTTGCATAGATAAAAAGATTTATAATATTAATGAAACAATTCTTCAAATTCGTTCTGGCCTCTATGTTAGGTGTGTTATTAATTGGGGTGATCCTGATTGTGTTGGTTGTTGGTATAGTAGTTTCGGCAAGCAGTGATAAATCGGTTGATGTTGAACCCAATTCTGTACTGCACATGGCGTTCACCACCCCCATAACCGAACGTACGCCCAATAATCCGCTTGCCGGACTGAGTTTTTTAGGATTGAACAGCGAAAAATCAACCGGGCTTAATGACATTTTAGCCAATATTAAAAAAGCCAAAACCGACTCAAACATCAAAGGCATTTTCCTTGATGAAAGCTACATGACATCGGGCCAGGCCACTACAGAAGAGATCCGCAATGCGCTTATCGACTTTAAAAAATCGCACAAGTTTGTGATAGCTTATTCAGAAGTATATACCCAGGGATTTTATTACCTGGCCTCGGTTGCCGATAAAGTGTACATGAACCCTAAAGGCATTTTTGAATTTACCGGCTTTAGCCAGCAGGTTACCTTCCTGAAAGGCGCGCTGGATAAATTAGGCATAGAAGTTCAGATTATAAAGGTGGGCACTTATAAAAGCGCTGTTGAACCTTTGTTCCTCACCAAAATGAGCGATCCTAACCGTTTGCAGGTTACCTCCTACTTAGGTTCGTTATATGATCATTTTTTAACAGGCATCAGCAAAAGCCGCGGTATCAATAAAGATTCGCTATTTAATTATGCTAATAGTGCCCGCGTTCAGTTCCCTGAGGACGCTTTGAAGTTGAAGTTGATTGACGGGTTGAAATATAAAGATGAGATCCTTGACGAATTGAAAACGCGTACAGGCGTCAGCAAAACCGCCAATGTAGTTAGCGTTGATTTAGACGAATACACTAAAAGTAAAGCCGATAACGCCGATGATGATGCATCATCAAAAAAACAAATCGCTATTGTATACGCCAATGGCGAGATCTCTGGCGGCGAGGGGGACGATAATAGTATAGGATCTGAAAGAATTTCAAAAGCCATTCGCAAAGTGCGCCTGGATAACAAGGTAAAGGCTGTGGTATTGCGTGTAAACTCGCCAGGCGGCAGCTCTTTGGCATCAGATGTGATCTGGCGCGAGGTTGCCTTAACCAAAAAAGTAAAACCCATTATTGTGTCTATGGGCGATTACGCGGCATCAGGCGGATATTATATCAGCTGCGCGGCAGATTCTATCTTTGCAGAACCAAATACCATCACCGGCTCGATAGGTATTTTTGCCATATTGCCTAACATGCAAAAACTGTTTAATGACAAATTAGGCGTAACCTTTGATGGTGTAAAAACCGGGAAATTTGCTGATTTAGGCGATATTAGTCGCCCACTGAGCCCTGAAGAACGAGCCATTTTACAAAACAATGTAAACCATGGTTATGACGAGTTTACCAAAGCGGTAGCGGCAGGCCGAGGTAAAACACAGGAATATATTAACAGCATTGGCCAGGGGCGTGTATGGACTGGCAGCCAGGCCATTAAAATAGGATTGGTTGACCGTTTAGGTAATATCAATGATGCTATAGCCAGCGCTGCAAAAAAAGCTAAACTAACAAACTATAATGTAGTGGCTTATCCCGAGCAGAAAAGCTTCTTAAAACAGTTAGATGGCGATGTTACCAACCAGATGAAAGTAAAAATGATGCGATCTGAACTGGGTGATAACTATCGCGTTTACGAACAGCTAAAAGGCCTCACCCAAATGGTGCGTACCCCACAGGCACGGCTACCATATGATATTGTGATCAAGTAAGTTTAGTTTATATTTTGAAAGAAGAGCTGCCCTATAGGTGGCTTTTTTTATTTTGTTGTCATTTTAGCTCGCGGTAGTTATAGGATAACAAATTTTTTCGTCTACACCAACACATGCGTTTGCTTAATCACATCCATCACAAAAATGCTTTTGGTTTGACCAATATTTGGGACTTCGCTTAGTTGGTTCACAAAAAATTTGTGGAAGCTTTCCATCGACGTGGAGACTATTTTAAGCATAAAATCAAAATCGCCGGATATGTTGTAGCATTCTATTACTTCCTTAAATTCAACAACGGCACCTAAAAATTGCCCCGCGGCTTTTTTGTTATGCTCTTTAAGTGATACATGGCAAATCACCATGATGCCTTTGTTTACTTTGCGGTTATCTAACAAAGCGCCGTATTGAAGTATTACGCCCTGCTGCTCCATCCGTTTAATCCGCTCATGCGTGGGCGTCGAACTCAGGTGCACCTTTGAGGCAATTTCCCTTACCGTTAGCTTGGCGTTGGTTTGCAGTAATGCCAATATCTCGTAGTCCTTTTTATCCAATCCCGAAAATTGTACTCCCTGTTGTTCTGTCAGCAGTTCCATAAATCAATCTACATTACGTTTTGTTCTTTTAAAACTACAAAATACACAATACTGTTCCAAAATTAAAACGTATAATAAATCGCATTTTCTTATTTTATAATTTTGACAGGACAAAATAAAAACTATGTCAAAAAAGAACATCATTTTAATTATAGCGTCGATGGGGATTTTCGTGGAGGCTTTGGATATCGCTATCATTAACCTGGCTATTCCTTCTATACAAAAAACATTCCTGCTTAGCGGCGATAAGGTACAATGGCTGCAAACCTTTTACGTGCTGTTTTATGGTGGTTTCTTGATTATCGGCGGCAAATTATCTGATGTTTTTGGCCGCAAAAAGATCTTTCTTGCCGGTTGTTCGTTATTCCTTGTTACCTCATTGGGCGCAGGTCTTGCCGGCTCATTTGAACTCCTGTTACTTTTTAGGGCGATACAGGGTTTGGCAGCTGCCTTTGTAATGCCATCGGCCTTTGCCATTGTTAATTACTATTTTACAGAAACACATGAACGCGGCAAAGCCATTGGCATTTTCAGCTCTTTTGCTGCAATTGGTTCAGGGAGCGGCCTTTCGTTGGGTGGCCTTATTTCCAGTTACTGGGGATGGCAATGGGTATTTTTTATTAATGTACCCGTATTAGCCGCTGTTATTATATTGGCAGCCATATTGTTAGAAAAAGAAAAAACTGTTAAGGCTCAAAAACCAGATATTCTTTCGGGCTTACTATTGGTAACAGGATTGGTGATACTATCTTTTATAGTTCATTTACTACCCAACTTTGAGCAAAATAGCAAATTGCTATTGCCTTTAGTAGCTGCACTTGCTGGTTGTATTTATATGGTACGTTACAGGATAACAAAGGGGAAAAATCCTCTGATCGATCCTTCGCTATTCCGTATCCCTTCCCTATCCGCAGGAAATGGTGCGTTTATAGCATTGGGTGCTTTTTTTACAAGCTATTTGTTTTTAATTTCGATAGTACTGCAACAGGATATGCATTTTAGCGCGGCAAAGGCCGGGCTTATCCTGGTACCTTATAGCCTGCTTTCGGCTGTAGTTGCCCGGTTTATATTGCCGTCTATTTTGTTAAAGCTAAAAGTTGTTGGCACCGCGTTGCTGGGTATGTTTTGCATGTTGGCCGGCGGACTGGTATTTTTTTTAGCAGTACAGCATGATACCCTTACCTTACTGCTTTGCGCTGCGGCCCTCATTTCTGGCCTGGGGATGACTATTTGTTTCACCAGTTTCTCTGTATTAGCCATACAACAGGTACCTGCCGCCCATGTGGGAATAGGTTCAAGTATGACTACTACCGCTTATTTTTTTGGTGGCGGAATGGGAATTTCCCTAATAAGTGTATTTATGCCGCACAATCATTTGCAGCATGAGGTGGGCAGGGTACCGGCTATTATTTTATGCTTATACGCAGCCTTAGGAGTTATATGGCTATTATGGTACAACAGAAAGCAATCAGCAAACAACAGCACACAAGATATAAGCTATCCCAATGCCGATAGCTTAACCGCGACTACCCCTTTGGCGAATCAAAAAATGCCAGGTGACCGTCTTCTTCAGTAATAGATTGCCAATCATCGTTATCAAAGTTGATAAAGGCAACAGCACAAGTTGGCAAATCCCTCACCTGTCCGGTTAAATAGTATAAAGCCTGGCTAATGCCGGGGTTGTGCCCCACTATGGCAATAAAATCGTGCCCGTTGGGTAAATCATTGATAACCCTTACCCAGGTTTGCTCGCTGGCTTCGTAAATCCGCTTATCGGTACCGGGGGTGGCCAATTGAAGCTGGTTTGCAAAAATATCGGCGGTAGTTTGCGTGCGTAACGCGGGGCTTGTTATAATAACCTGCGGAATAATAGATTGCCCCTTTATGACCTGTGCCATTGTTTTTGCATCTTGCTTACCCGATTCTTTTAAGGGTCTGTCAAAATCGGCATAACCACTTTCGTGGGTTGCTTTGGCGTGGCGAATAAGGAGCAGTTTTTTCATTTTGGATGTTAGCGGTAGCAGTATTTATACCACCTGTTTTAAAATATAAGCAGGGCAGGTTGTTTTTGTTTTATCAAACTTAAAAAACAAAACCTACCGAAACCCCTAAAGTACGGGTTTTAAAATTCCGGCCGTCGGCATTGGGCAGTATGTTTGATAAGCCTAAATCATAATTAAGGTTTAGCAGTAAGCCGCCTTTTAGTTTGATACCGGCAAGGGCATTGGCACCTAAATCATAAGGTTTAATGTCATCATTATCACCAAACTTTACTTTCTCATCTGATGAAAAGTAAGTATGCGTACCATTACTATTATTATCGGCAGATTGTTTGTGCTTACCGTATACACCCAACCCTACATACGGACCGGCGCCGATATAAAAATCGCCAACCACAAAGGGCACATGGTAAAGTACATTTACCGGCACCTGTACATAATACAAATGATATTTACTATCTACCGTACTTACCGATCCATTAGGAAGCTGGCCTGTAACACCGTTAAAAGTGCCACCTTTTCCTGTTAAACTCACAGCCGGCTGCAACGAGAAATGCCCCATTTTTACATCTATAAAAACACCTACATTAAACGAAGTTATTGACCCGGAATGAGCAATAAGATTGGTACCCGCCACAGTTTGACTTTCTGTTCCCGAACCGCTGATGGTTGCAAAATTAACGCCTCCCTTTATACCAATACTTGGTAATTGCGCAAAAACGGCTATAGAGGAAGCTATCAAAAACAACGAGAGTATTAATTTTTTCATACGCTTAGGCTATTGGTTTACCAAATGTATAAAATATAGTAAATAAAATGAGGCTGCTGCAAGCGGTTATTGCTGCGTATAAAATCACATCCTCCTGAAGAACAACTTAACCGAACGCCGGCAGCTCCCCCCTTATTTGTTAAAACACTATTCCCACAGAAAAACCCAAAACATGATTGTGCCTTTTGACTCCGCTCCCGTTTACTGCTATATCAGAGATCCCAAGATCATAATTGGCGCTTAACAGAATCCCATTAGTCAATTTAAAACCAGCTAAAAAGGTAGCGCCATAATCACGGGATTTAAGGTCATCGCCTTCGGTGTTTCCGAACTTTAAATTCCTGTCGATATTGGTAGTCTGACTTTCGAAGCCCGGGTCACCTTCCTGCGCATAAGTTGACGACCCTGTTATTTTGCCCGACACCGCGAACGCCGCGTACGGACCGGCCCCTAAAAATATCTCGCCGGCAACAACCGGGATGTGGTACAAAACAGGTACCGGAACCTGTACATAAAAGGGATTAAGTTTGGCGCTGTAACCGCCAACAATATCGGTGGCTGATATGAATTGACTTTCTTTACCACCTTTGCCGGCAAAATAAGCTCCGGGCTGTACAGACCAGTTACCCAACCGAAGATCGGCAAAAGCACCAATTGCAAACGAGGTTATGGAGCCCATTGATGATCTTAGTGTAGTGTAACTATACTTATTGTTTAAGCTTGCCAGATTTACACTTCCTTTGATGCCTAAAGAAATTGATTGCGCGAAAGAAACTGAAGCTGTGGCTGATAAAAGCAGGAGCAGGAATACTTTTTTCATAGATAAGGTTTGATTATTGTTAAAGGTTAATCACAAGTCTTTACGCAATAAACAGCACCAGTATAACAAACCTGATAATATTATTTATTTACAAAATCGATAATACCATCAAGCGGCATATCATTCATGCATTTAAAATGCCCAAGCGGACATTTTTCAAGTCCGAATTTTGAACAGGGCCTGCAATTCAGGTCGATACCTGCAACCAGCACATCCTTAACCATATAGGGTTGTACACCTAACAATTCGGGCACGGTACCTCCCCATACAGATACAATTGGCCGGTTAAAAGCTTCGGCGATATGGGTAAGGCCGGTATCAAAACCGATGATGCTTTCGGCCTTAGATACCAGGAAAACAGATTCATCGAGCGAAGTTATTCCACAAGCATTATAAACAACATCACCTAATGCAGTGGCTATCACATCGCCATTGGCCTTAACATCATTACCGCCCAGCAATACTATAGGTATTTTTAGCTCACGGCATAAGCTGATGATCTTCTCATTAGGCATCCGCTTGGTAAAATGTGTTGCCCCTATAATAAAAGCTGTATATCTTTTTTGATGTGATGGAGGCAGTAATTTGCTTAACTGGTGCTCTGCCTTAACATAATAATCAATCGGCTGGCCATCGTTCACCACACCCAAAGGCTTAGCTGCAACAAGGTAACGATCAACCAGGTGCGTTGGCGCTATCAGCTTTAGCTTAAATTTTAAGCTAAGCCATTTTTTAATGGGCTGTTTTTTATAAGTACTGGAGGGAATACCGGTACGCAATTTAATAATGGCGGTGCGTAGGTTATTGTGCAGATCAACAATGCAATCGTATCGCTCCGCTTTAATTTCATCAATGGTTTCTGTTAGCGTAGCTTTTAATAGCAGCAACTTATCTACATAGGGGTTATTATCGTAAATATATTTAAAGGCCGGCTTTGTTAAAAAATGAACTTCAGCATTAGGTACCTGCTTTTTTATACACCTTACAACAGGCGTGGTATATATAATATCGCCCATCGAGCTAAAGCGGATCACCAGTATCTTCATGTTGCTGCCCCTATCAGGTAGTTTGGCTCCTGATTTTGTTTATGATGGAGGTTGACGAATACCCCTCAACAAAATTAATAGTTTTTACCTCGCCACCGTTTGCTATAACTTCTTTAGCACCAACTATATTTTCGACAGCATAATCCGCACCCTTTACCAGGTAATCGGGTAATACTGTACTGATAAGATTAAGCGGTGTATCCTCTTCAAAAACAACAACAGCATCCACAAAAAACAAGGCTGCCAATAAAGCGGCCCGGCTGCTTTGATCATTAACCGGCCGGCCTTCGCCTTTAATCCTTTTTACAGAACTATCAGCATTAAGGCCGATAATTAGTTTATCGCCCAACTCGGCAGCTTTGGCAAGGTAGGTGATGTGCCCAATGTGTAAAAGATCAAACACCCCGTTGGTGAAAACCACTTTTTTGCCTTCGGCCTGCCACTGTTGCACCTGTTGTTTAAGTGCATGCACATCGCTAATCTTACCGGTGAGTGTTTTTTCGAGATCTATTCTCATTTCTTATTTTAATTGTCAAACATGTCATCAACCGCCTGGCACATAATATGCCCTATCAATATATGCATTTCCTGGATACGGGCGGTAGCGTTTGATGGTATAATAATATTTAAATCGCAAATACCGTTCATTTTGCCGCCATCCCTGCCCGAAAGACCTAAAGTTTTGCACCCAAACTGAGTAGCCGTTTCAAAAGCGTTTAAAATACTTTGGCTATTGCCGCTTGTGGAGATGCCTATAAACAAATCACCTGGCCTGGCAAAGGCTTCCACCTGGCGTGCAAACACCCTATCAAAATGGTAATCATTAGCAATAGCCGTAAGTGCCGATGTATCAACCGTTAAGGCAATCCCCGGGAAAGCTTTACGCTCTTTTACATACCTGCCGGTTAGCTCGGCTGCAAGGTGTTGCGCATCGGCAGCGCTGCCACCGTTGCCGGCAAACAAAACCTTGTTGCCATTTTTCAGCGTATCAACCATCATTTTACAGGCCTTTTCAATATCACCGGTGAGCGTATCAATAACTAATTGTATTGTATGTTGATGATCCTTTAATTCTTTTAAAACCATTCTTTAGTTTTGAGTATTGTTTCTTGAGTTCCGCGTTTTTTTTAATTCGGTCTTTGCTCCTTTGTCTAAAAATCCTTGCTCCAAAAGCGTTAGCTTTTCTCCATATCAGCTATGATCTCATCAATAGTGGCCGATGCACTGCCAACCTGCCTTATTACAATAGCGGCGGCATGATTGGCCAGCTCGCAGGCTTCTTCAATGCTTAAACCGGCGGCCATAAAATATACCATTGCAGCCAGCACCGTATCGCCGGCACCGGTAACGTCAAATACTTCGGTAGCTTTTACCGGCAATAATTTGTAAGCCAGTTCGTCAATAATCAGCATGCCTTCTTCCGATAGCGTGATCACCAGGTATTCGGTATTGGTTTGCTCAAATATTACCTTCGCGGCCTGTTGTAAGCTTTCAATTGAATTGGCCTTTTCAACTTTGGCAGCCTCCATTAATTCCTTACGGTTTGGCTTAATAATAAAGGCCCCTTTATATTTTTCGTAGTTTAATCCTTTGGGGTCAATAACTACCTTTTTGCCGTATTTATTGGCTTGTTTAATAACCCTTTGTGTTAACGACGGCGAAAACAAGCCTTTGTTATAGTCAGATAAGATCACCATATCTGCCTGCTCAATATAGTCGCCTAACTTGCCCAATAATTCGTCCTCTATATCAACCGAAACCGCGTCTGTAACTTCCCTATCAACCCTAACCAGCTGGTGGCTACCTGCCAAAACACGCGTTTTAACAGTGGTTGGGCGGCTACTGTCTTTAATAATCGTATTAACAGATACCCCCTCGTTACTCAATATATCAATAACCTGGGCTGCGGCAACATCATCGCCAATAATCCCCGCTACGGTAACAACGGCGCCTAAAGCCACCAGGTTTTGCACCACGTTACCTGCACCGCCAAGGGTATAGGTCTCTTTTTTTACATTCACAATAGGCACCGGTGCCTCTGGCGAAAGCCGGTTAGCGCCACCTATAATATAATGGTCAAGCATCAGATCGCCAATAACCAAAATAGCCGGTTTGGTAACTGCTGCCTGTATAGTACGGATCTTATGTCTTAGTTCGTTCATTGGTTCACTGGTTCATTAGTTCATTGGTATGCATGGAGTTGAACCTTTTTTTTCTTGTTAATTATTCGGCGTGCCTATAAATCGTTTGTCCTTGCTCTTTAATCCAAAGGTCCTTGCTCTTTTGTCTAAAAGTCTTTGCTCCTTCGTCCAAAAGTCCTTGCTCCCAAAATCCTTTATCTACCAACGGCACCCCGTTTCTTTTCAAATACTTTGGTAATTTCTGGTAAGGATAACGCGTTTAAGCACATTTCCTTATATACACCACCTTTGCGGGCGGCTAAAATACCATAATGCATATCTAAATGGCCTTCTACCCTGTGGGCATCTGGATTTATGGATAACATAACGCCTTTTTCCAATGCATATTGATGCCAACGCCAATCTAAATCAAGTCGTAACGGGTTTGCGTTTATCTCAATCACCACATTATTTGCGGCACAGGCGTCAATTATCTTTTTATAATCAATTGGGTAACCTTTGCGGCTTAGCAATAGCCGGCCGGTGGGGTGGCCTAATATAGTAGTATATGGGTTTTCAATAGCGGTTATCAATCTTGATGTCGCTTTGGTCTCATCCATTTTAAGGATCGAGTGTACCGATGCTACAATAAAATCAAATTTGGCCAGGATCTCATCCGGGTAATCCAACCCACCATCATACAATATGTCCGATTCTATTCCTTTAAATATATGGAAGCCATCCAGTTTTTTATTCAAACCATCAATTTCTTCCTGTTGCTGCAGTACACGTTCAATGGTTAAACCTTTGGCATAAAAAGCACTCTTGCTATGGTCGCACATGCCCAGGTATTCCAGTTTCAGCGTGTCCTTACAATACAGCGCCATTTCTTCCAGTGTATTTACGCCATCGCTCCAGGTGCTGTGGTTATGCAGACTACCTTTCAGATCGTGCCAGTTGATAAGAGTTGGCAACTCATTTTTCTCGGCCTTTTCAATAAATGTGGTTCCTTCACGCAGTTCGGGCTGCATCCAGCCCAGGCCGGCTTTGGTATAAATCATTTCCTCGGTATCCGGCTGTTCTATATCTTCGGTGATCCTGGCAAGTACGGCCTGCACATGATCGTCGGTACCAGTGTTTATGAATAATTCCTTATAGTAATTATCCTTGCTTACACATATAATATTAACCAGTAAACCATTACTCAACTCACCAGAAATATGATTTTCATTCTGGGCCACATTTTGTAAAATATTCGATGCCAGCAAAGTATTATAAGCCGTCTCCTGGTCAATACTGCCAATCACAATTACAATTTCGGTAATGATATCGTTTAGTCTCCTGAACTCGCCCGCAAAATGTTTCAATGCACCTGGGAACACGGCTTTTATCTCATCCATCAACTCGTTGGCTTCCTTCTCAACCTGGGCAAACAGGAATTTACCATTACTGGCCATCCTGAATTCAATAGCCTTACGGATCTCTTCCTGTGTTTTTAACCCGAAACCTTTGGCCTCAATCAACCGGTTTTCGTTACAGGCATAGTAAAGCTCCCCGGTGTTTTCAATACCCAGTTCCTTCCAAATGATGGCTACTTTTTTTGGACCTATTCCCTTAATGCCCATCATTTCCACAACCCCCTCGGGAGTTTTAGCCAATAACTCTTCTATCTCGGCCATGGTGCCGGTTTCAAAAAGTTCAATGATCTTGCCGGCAATGCTTTTGCCAATGCCATCAACTTTCTCTAACTCCTCCAGCGTTTTGCCGGCAATAGGGAAAGGCAGTTTATCAACCTTAAAAGCGGCATTAGCTATTGATTTAATTTTAAAAGGGTTAACCTCATGCAATTCCATGAGTTGCGATAGTAAGCGAAGCTTGCGGGCTATGGGTTTATTTTCCATAATGAAATTGAGCGGTAAAAATACAAAAAGGCTTTGTAATGACAGCCCGGGCTGGGTGTTTGTTTTGGGTTGTTAAATATTTGTTATAATATCTAAGCCTTTTAAATAGGATAAAATTTAAATTGGGGGCTTAGTTTTTAGAGCTTCTTATTTAGAATTTGAATTTTAGAGTTTAGAATTTATCCTTTAAGATTTAATATTAATGCCGTTACCTGCGGCCCAGGCTATCTGCTCATACTGCGCAGGCCTTAATCACGGGCCGGTATCCGCTTCTATCCTTAACGGGGAATTGTCCGAATCAGAATCTGCAAAATTTTAGAATTATCAGGATGCAAATGTGAATATGACCGGTTTATCTTTAACTTTATATAAAGCGACACTATTATATTATAATGCCCGATTACAACCAAATTCTTTACGCCATAGAAGTCCACTCCGTTGAGGGCATCAGCCAGTATTTTAGTGAAGGCGGTAATCCGAATGAAATTCATCATGGTGTGCCATTGTTCACTACCATAGTAGAGATGTATTACCGCAGCCCTAAATTTAAAGATTGTGTAAGAGCTTTTATAAATGCCGGGCTGGAGTTTGCTGACCAGGCTTTATTAGCAGTACTGGCTCATGACGCTGAAAGCTTAGCAACGGCTGTCACCACGGATCCAGCCATCATTTCAAAAACCTATACCTTATATAATAATACATATACTCCCCTAACTGGCGGCACGCTCATGCATTTTTGCGCCGAATACAACAGCCTTGCCTGTGCCCAAATACTTTTACAACACGGTGCCGATGTAAATGCCAAAGCAGCATACGACGAATTTGGCTTTGGCGGCCACACTCCTATATTCCATACTGTTAATCAAAACGGAAACGCGTCTGTAGATATGCTCCACTTCCTGCTGCAAAATGGCGCTGATCTCGGGCTTACTGTAAAAGGACTTACCTGGGGAAAAGGTTACGAATGGGAAACGTTTATTCCGGCTGTTAACCCCATCAGCTATGCCATGATGGGTTCATTACCCCAATTCCATCGCAAGGAAAAAACCGTAACAGAAGTAGTAAGTCTGCTGATAAAACATGCCTACGGCATCAGCTATGTGCCCCAAAACGTACCCAACGCCTATTTAAAGCGGGGTTAATTTAACCTATCGTAAAAACACCATGCGTTATAGGTAATTATACGCCCTTCAATATCAGTGATAACACGTCTGCTATCACGTAGAAGCGCTGCCTTATTCTTTGAGCGGTTTATGAAATTTTGTGATGAAGATATCGGCATACAACCATTGCTATATCACTCATAAAATAATTACTCAATTCATTAACCAACAAAATTATCCTATTATGAAAAAGATCAACTATCTATTCCTGTTATTAACAGCCGGTACGCTGTTTGTAACCTCTTGCGGTAAAGACGGTGCCGTTGGCCCCGCAGGTGCTACCGGTACTACAGGCGCTACAGGTGCCGCTGGCGCAGTAGGCGCAACCGGTGCCGACGGTACAAAAATTTACTCGGGCACCGCCGCACCAGATGCAACCTTAGGTGCAACCGGCGATTTCTTTATCAACCTTACCACCAGTGGCTTTTATGGCCCTAAAACAGCGGCCGGCTGGGGATCACCATTTAGCCTTAAAGGTGCAACCGGCGCTACAGGAGCTACCGGTGCCAGTGGAACAAACGGCTCAACCATCCTGAGCGGCAACACCGCACCGGCTGCAAGTGTTGGTGTAAATGGCGATTACTATTTAAATACAGTAAATTACTCGTTTTACGGCCCTAAAACAGGGGGTACCTGGCCTGCCCCGGTAAACCTGAAAGGCCCCAAAGGCGATCCGGGTACAGCAAACGTGATCTATTCTGATTGGTTTACGCCATCTACCTATACTATTACTACTGTTTTCAGTACAAAAACCTTTACTTATAATATGCCCGAACCCAAAATCACACAAGATATTCTTGACAAAGGTGTTGTAGTTGTTTTTGCTAAATTAAACGGCTACAATCCGGTAATATGGCCTACCGACCAGGTATCACAATTGCCTGTAGTAATTAATTACCTATCCGGCACCACGCCCGAAATTGACACATGGTCGGGCTTGTACTCGCTTGGTAATGTACAGATCAGCTTAAAAAATAACAATAACGTGTACGGCAGCATTTCAAATGCACATAGTTACAGGTACGTAATTATACCTGGCAGTGTAAAGATCAGCTCGCTTAACCTAAAAAATTATAATGAGCTGAAAGCCCAACTACATATCCAAAACTAATTTAGTAAGTAGTAAGTAGTAAGTAGTAAGTAGTAAGAAAACTTATTTAAACTTGCGAAGTTTTAAAAACTTCGCAAGTTTTTGCCGCACTAATTGCCTACATATTATATTAAAGAACACAACCCAAAATACCGATGGCAAAACCACCGGTATTTCCATTTTTATACCCTATTATATAGTACTTTTTGTCAGTATTAATCAACCTTCTTGATACTTGATACTTGATACTTACTACTTGCTACTAAACTAAATCCTACCCCACCCTATACGTTTTCCCAGGCAACGACCGGATATAGCCCTGCATTTCCATATTAAGCAGGTTCATGGCCAGGATGCTCATGGGCATGTTGGCTTTTATGGTGAGGTCATCAATAGCCAAAGGGACTTTATGCTGCTGTAAAATATCAAAGATCAGGCGCTCATCATTAGTCAGATCCAGCGGTAACGAAAACTGCTCAACAGGCCGGGTACTATCCGGTTTATCCCAGCCCAGGCTAAAAGCCAGATCGGCAACGCAGGTGAGCAGGCTTGCCTTGTTATTACGGATCAGGAAGTTACAGCCTTCAGAATACATATCATCCAACCGCCCCGGGAACGCAAAAACATCCCGGTTATAAGAGTTAGCTATTTCGGCGGTGATCAACGCACCGCCTTTAATGCCGGCTTCAATCACTACGGTAGCATCTGTCATACCGGCAACTATGCGGTTACGTTGCGGAAAATTTTCCCTGTCGGGGATAGTCCCCGAGGGGTATTCGGTGAGTAACCCGCCATTTTCCAGCATCCTTTCGGCTGTTGCGCGGTTTTGGCTGGGGTACATCCTATCCAGTCCGTGGCCCAATACCCCTACTGTGGGTAGGTTCAACTTCAGGCATTCTTTATGGGCAGCTACATCAATACCTAAGGCCAACCCGCTTACTATTAAAACATTGTATTGCTGCAGCTCCTCAATTAGCTGGTGACATAGTTGTTTGCCGTAATCGGTAGCGTTGCGGGTACCTACTATACTGATCACCTTGGGCAGGTTCAGTTCCATGTTACCTTTTGAGTAAAGCAATACGGGCGAATCGCCACAGTTTTTTAAGCGTTTGGGGTAGCGGGCATCGGTATAATATATAATGTCGATATCGTGCTTCTCTGCAAACAGGATCTCCCTTTCGGCCAATCTCAAAGCCTCTTCAAAATCCCATTGCGTGGCCCTTTTCTCGCCAATACCGGGTATGGTGGCCATTTTAGCCGGCGAAGTTTTAAAAACCTCCTCGCTCCCACCTAAATAAGCCATCAATGATTTGGCCGCCACCGGCCCAAGGTTTTTTATAAATGATAAAGCGACGTTATGAAGCAAAGACATATAACAGATGTGCAGATTTTAAATGTGCAGATATGCAAATTTAGCTGCATCTCCGTTGCCACGAATATAGATAAAATCCTAATATTTTTAGCAAACGAAAGAATTTGTCTGAACCTTGATTCGCCGGATTATAGGATTGCCAGGATTTTTCTGTCTGTCAAAATCTAAATAATCAGATAAATCTGTTTAATCCCGGTTCAGAAAATAATCTGCATATCTGAAATTTGTATATCTGCACATTTATTTTCAGAAAACTATAAAAATAGTTTGCAAACTATAAAAATAGTTATACCTTTATTGAACTATAAAAATAGTTTACTATGAACGTTAAAGAACTCACCAAAGCCGAAGAACAGATCATGCAGATTCTGTGGACTTTAAAGGAAGCCATTGTAAAAGACATCATTGAACAAATGCCCGATCCTAAACCTGCTTACAACACCGTATCAACCGTGGTGCGAGTATTGGAAGGCAAGGGTTATATAGATCATAAGGCCTATGGTAATTCGCACGTGTACTTCCCCCTCATCAGCGATGACCAGTACAAAAAATTCACGTTTGATAAAATGATGAATAACTATTTCAGCAATTCATACAAAAGCCTGGTATCGTTTATTGTTGACGAAAAAAAGATCAGCGTGAAAGAACTGGACGAGCTTACTTCTTTAATTGATAACCTTAAAAACAAAAAACAATCATGAACTGGCTGCATTACCTGCTCGAAGCAAACATTTACCTTGCCGTATTTTATGCCGGGTATTGCCTGTTTTTAAATAAGGAAACGCATTATACACTTAACCGGGTTTACTTGTTATTAAGCTGTATCATTTCCTTTATATTACCTGTTATACAAATAGGCGCGCTAAAACCTGCCGACGCAGCTGCACAACAAGCCTATGTAACTGTAGCGCCTGCCGCGTCAAATGTAACTACTTCGCCGATAGTAAATTATAAGCCGGAAGCAAATCATATTACGTTACAGGATGTTGTTTGGTACGTTTACCTAACAGGTATAGCGGTGCTTTCATTACTGCTGATCATCAAAATAGTACGCCTTATAAAAATGACCACCGATGCCAAAACACTGGCTGGCGATAGCTATAAACTCGTGGGACTAAATAATTCAAACGCTGCCTTTTCGTTTTTCAACTACCTTTTCATTGGTACAAAAACCGCCGGCAGCGAACTCATTATCAGGCATGAGCTGGTGCACATTCGTCAAAAACACTCAGCAGACATTCTTTTTATCGAGTTGCTGCGCATCATCAACTGGTTTAATCCTATCATTTATTTACTGCAGCTAAGCGTTAAAACCGTGCACGAATATATTGCTGATGAGCAAACCGCGGCCCAGGGAACGGATGCCCTCACCTACTCGTCCTTTTTGGTTGATAATGCTTACGGCCTTAATGGCCCATCTATAACGCATTCATTTTTCAACTATAACCTATTAAAAAAGAGAATCATTATGTTAAACCAAAAACGTTCGGGCAATTTAGCAAGGCTAAAATACCTGGTGGCTGTACCTATTTGCGGGGGATTGCTTTGCGCATCAACCCTGGCCTTCAGTAAAAATTATGCCCTGGTTGATCTTGCCCCCAAACATAATCAACCAACTATGGCAGCTTTGACCGATAGCGGGCAAAAAGCTAAGTCACAAAACAGTCCGCAGCTTTTGCCGCCACCGCCGCCCCCGATTGTTGTTAAAGATACCTATACTAACCTGTTCAATTATCTGAATAAAACTATCGTTTATCCCGCCAACGCGTTAAAAACAGGGAAAGCGGGATTGGTTGGCGTTAGTTTTGAAGTGAAGGCCGATCAGCAGATCACCAATATCAGAATAGTTAAAAACGCATCAACCGAATTTAGCAATGAGGTGTTACGGGCCTTAAAATCATATACAGGCACAGTAAATGAAGCCACGGGCAGCCATAAAATGATTGTTTATTTTTGTACCGATTATTATCAATTTGTGAAAACACCTGATGCCAAAGAATTGAAAGCACCTGGGTATGATTTTAATATGCTAATATTTGGCGCAAGTAAATATCCGGCAATGGCACCTTATAATGCCGATAAAAAAGCAACGAATTTACCTGCCCCTGTCCAAATTAATGATGCTACCAAGCTTCCGCCACCGCCTGCTCCACCGGTTAGCTTGCAGGCCGATACATCTATCCGCACCACCACCGATGCTTTTTATAAATATGTGGCCAAAACCGTACGATATCCCGCTGCTGAACGTAATAAACATATAGGCGGAAGAGTAATCCTTGCATTTAATATTATTGACGGTAAAATCACTGATCCTAAAGTTGTTAGAACGCTTACCCCGGCAATGGACGGAGAAGTTTTAAGATCAGTTAAAGCCTTCGACGGCACACTTGATCTGAAACCCGGTTATTATTCGATGCCACTCTCCTTTAGCTTAGTTGATAGTAAAGATAACCAGGTTGCTCACTTGCCAGAGACCACAGCCGCTGATAATCAAGCACCAATGACGGCTAATCATGTTGCATCAAAGCCATCCATTTCTTTAAATGAAATTGTTGTAGTGGGTTACGTAAAAGACTGATCCTAAAGGTATTTCCCAATAATAAACCTATAAACAGAAGCGAATGAACTGGCTGCATTATCTATTAGAGGCAAACATTTACCTGACCGTATTTTACGTCTGCTACTGCCTGTTTTTAAATAAGGAAACCTATTATACACTCAACCGGGCCTACCTGTTGCTGAGTTGTATTATATCTTTCATACTGCCAGTTATACAGGTAAGCGCTTTAAAACACAGGTTGCCTGCTGTCTCAGCAATAACAGGTCATGGATTAACTACACACAGCGGTGTGGTTAATGCGGCAACTGTGAACCAAACAGTTACCGTTTATAGTTTTACCTGGGGCGATGCATTGTGGGCTGTTTATATTACCGGTATTATAGTGTGGAGCGTGCTGCTGATCATTAAGCTACTCAAGCTCGGTCGACTCGCAACCTCAGCTAAAACACTAATAAATAACCAATATAAACTAATCAATATCGAAAATGCAGATACTGCATTTTCCTTCTTCAACTATCTTTTTATCGGCACAAAAACCACCGGTAGCGAAACTATTATCAATCACGAGTTAGTGCATATCCGTCAAAAACACTCGTTCGATATCATATTTATGGAGCTGGTGAAAATTGCAAATTGGTTTAATCCTGTCATTTACCTGGTACAGTTAAGCCTTAAAACTATACACGAGTATCTTGCTGATGAGCAAACCGCACAAGGCACCGATACCCTCACCTATTCATCTTTTTTGGTTGATAACGCATATGGTCTTGGTGGCTCATCTGTTACTCATTCATTTTTCAACTATAACCTGTTAAAAAAGAGGATCATTATGTTAAACAAAAAACGTTCGGGTAGTTTAGCAAGGTTAAAATACCTGGTAACTATACCAATTTGTGCGTTAATACTTTGCGCATCAACACTGGCTTTCAGTAAAAACTACGCGCTTATCGATGTAGCGCCAAAATGGAACAAAACAGCTAATAATGAAGTTGCGTTTCAGCATTTTTCAAACTATTTGAATGATCATCTTGGCTATCCTCAAAAGGCTTTAAAAGAGAATATCCCCGGTAATATCAATTGCTTAATAGAAGTTAAAGATCAGCATATTACCAATATTAAGGTCACCAATAGTACCGGCCAGGTATTTAGCCAACAACTGGTAAATTGCTTAAAACAGTACAATAAAGATATACCTGTTAAAGCCGGCTCATACGCCTTATATATACAATTTGTTGTACAAGGGCCAAATACATTTTATGCCAATGAGCAAAACTTTCAGAAAGAAGCTTATCCATGCATTACCAGCCTTGTACAGCTTGGATACTCAAATACCCTCAAAGCGGGAAAACAAAACCTTGTTCTATAACAATTAAACAATGACCAAATGAACTGGCTGCATTACCTTATCGAAGCGAACATCTACCTCGCCGTATTTTACGCCTGCTACTGCCTGTTTTTAAATAAGGAAACCTATTATACGCTCAACCGGGTCTACCTGTTGTTGAGTTGTATCCTATCGTTTATCCTGCCTGTTGTACAGATAGGCACTTTAAAACCGGCAGAGAAGCTGCCCGAAATTACAGCGATAAGCTATAACGCGGTGCAAAATGTACGGGTAGTAAGTACGCCTGCTCCCCAGCCGGCCACGGTTCATCAAATTACCTGTGATGATGTTTTATGGGCTGTTTATATTGTTGGAATCGCAGTGCTGGCTTTATTACTGTTTATCAAGCTGTTCAGGCTCATTAACCTTACCACATCGGGCAAAACGCTGATTGATAATAAGTATAAGCTGATTGATGTGGAAGATACCGATACCGCCTTCTCGTTTTTCAACTACCTTTTTATCGGCACAAAAACTATCGGTAATGATATTATTATACAGCACGAGTTGGTGCACATCCGCCAAAAACACTCGTTTGATATTGTTTTTATCGAGCTTATCAAAATCATCAACTGGTTTAACCCCATCATTTACCTGTTACAAATAAGCCTGAAAACGGTACATGAATATATTGCTGATGAGCAAACCGCGGCCCAGCGTAACGATCCCCTGGCCTATTCTACCTTTTTGGTTGATAACGCTTACGGGCTAACCGGATCATCTGTTACGCATTCATTTTTCAATTACAACCTGTTAAAAAAGAGGATCATTATGTTAAATCAAAAACGTTCGGGTAGGTTAGCAAGGCTAAAATACCTGGTGGCCATTCCCATTTTCGGAGGGATGCTTTGCGCATCCACGCTGGCTTTTAGTAAAAATTACGCGCTTATTGACCTGGCACCAAAGCATAAAACTGCTTTGGAAACTACTGTTAAAGCGCCCAAAAATGCTGCCGATACCTTATCACACACGCAAATTAAATCAAAAGCAATAACCGGCAAAGGCTACAAGTACGAGGAAACCGGCTATCTTATTAACAACAAAACCGATTTTAGGGTGATCATCACCGATAAAAACGGTGCGCAAAAAGAGTATTACAAAAGTAAAGCAAGCACTACCGAGCTGGCCATGTTACAGGAAAAATACGGCTACACATTCCCCAAAATGCTGATATTCCCTAAAATGCCGCCACCGCCGCCAATGCCACCTGCCGGTATAGCGCCACATAAAAATTTGCACAGGTTACCGCCACCACCACCTGCGCCCCCGGTAGTTTCAACCGATTTTAAGACACCACCGCCGGCAGCACCAGTGCGTTCAAAAGGCGCTAAAAAAATTCCGCCACCACCACCACCTGCCCCACCGGTAGTTTCGGCCGACTTTAAAACGCCGCCACCACCGCCACCTGCAGATCCAAAGGCATCAAAAGACATCAATAAAATGCCACCTCCGCCTCCACCAGCGCCACCTACAGGTGCCGTAGGATTACCTTTGCCGCCCCTCCCCCCTGTTCAATTAAAAAATGGCAAAAAAGGCACTAAATTGGTTCCGGCAGTTGCGCCAGGTCCTGATGTTAAACCTGTTAGCCCCGAGCCTGCTGTAACCCCGGCCGAACCCACTGCCTCCCCCGACGTTAAACCTGCGGCGGCAACTTTGTCGCCGGCAGCAAAAATACAGGCAACAATAGCCACACAACCACGTAACACATTTATGGTATATGGAGCCAAAGGTAAATTTGAAGATAAATCAAGCGTAATTGAATCAACAAAAATCTCCTACATGGCAAAAAACGATAATGAGCCACAGCCGCTATTTATTGTAAATAATCAAATTGTTGATAAACACTTAAATAAAGGCCAGCGTTTAGATATCACTGCCGATAAAATTTTACTTTACGACGGTTTTAACCCCGATAAAGTAGCCAAATTGGGCAATAAAGCCAAAAATGTTGTAGTAGAAGTAATTGGCGATAATAAGATCACTATTCAAAACAACTAAACCTCAATTATTTATTGAGATGATATTGCCGCCGGCCAAAAACCGTCCCGGCAATTTCTTGCGTAATGCCTCCTCCTCTTTTTAACAGTTATCCTCAAGCTCCCTTAAAATTCGCCGGGTATAGCTGTATAAGCAAAATATTGCATCGTTACAGTCCTATAAACCATTTAAAACGCTATTTTTGCACCTTTAATAAAAATACCGTTCAAAACATGAGTATTGCACTATCCGAGCAGGAAATTATCCGTCGCGAATCTTTACAACAATTAAGGGAACTGGGCATTAACCCATACCCTGCCGAAGCTTTTGATGTTAACGCCTGGGCACAGGATATCACCGATAATTTTGCAATAAAACCCGAGGCCTACCAAAATGTAGTAATTGCAGGCCGTATCATGACGCGCCGCATTATGGGCAGTGCTTCTTTTGCCGAGTTACAGGATTCAACCGGTCGCATCCAGGTGTACCTGAAACGCGATGATATTTGCCCTGATGAGGATAAAACTTTATACAATACCGTATTTAAAAAACTGCTGGATATTGGCGATTACATCGGCATAAAAGGCTATGTATTTTTAACCCAAACGGGCGAGATCTCGGTTCACGTACGTGAATTGATCGTGCTGTCCAAATCACTTAAACCGCTCCCTGTTGTTAAACGCGAGGAAGATGGAACTATCCACGACGGTTTTACCGACCCTGAACTGCGTTACCGCCAACGTTATGTTGATTTAACGGTTAACCCTGCATACAAACAAATTTTCATCAACCGTTCAAAAGTGATTAGCAGCATGCGTGATTACTTTAACAACCAGGGTTGGATGGAGGTTGAAACTCCCATATTACAACCCGTACACGGCGGCGCCGCGGCCCGTCCGTTTGCTACGCACCACAACACGCTGGATATGCCGCTGTTTTTACGTATCGCTAACGAGCTTTACCTGAAACGCCTTATTGTAGCCGGCTTTGATGGAGTGTATGAGTTTGGTAAAATGTTCCGCAACGAGGGCATGGACCGTACCCACAACCCGGAATTTACCGCTATGGAAATCTATGTAGCTTATAAAGACTATATATGGATGATGGCCATGGTTGAGGAGTGTTTGGAAACCGTTGCTAAAGCCGTTCATGGTATCCCTGTGGTACAGGTTGGCAGTAACGAGATCAACTTTGCAGGCCCGTACGAAAAACTATCTATGTATGATTCTATCCTGAAATATACAGGCATCGATGTATCTGCCATGGACGAAGCCGGCTTGCGTGAAACCTGCGCCGACCTTAAGATAGAAGTTAACCCTACCATGGGCAAAGGCAAGCTGATAGACGAGATCTTTAGCGCCAAGGTAGAGCATAACCTGATCCAGCCGACATACATTACCGATTACCCTATCGAGATGACGCCGCTGGCTAAAAAGCACCGTACTAAAGACGGCCTGGTGGAGCGCTTTGAGCTGTTTGTAAACGGCAAAGAGATAGCGAACGCTTATTCGGAATTAAACGACCCTATTGATCAGCGCGAGCGTTTAGAGGAGCAATTGATTTTGGCCGGTCGTGGTGATGACGAGGCGATGGCGATGGACGATGACTTTTTGCGCGCCCTTGAGTACGGTATGCCGCCAACATCGGGGCTGGGTATCGGTATCGACCGTTTGGTGATGCTGATGACCAACCAAAGCACCATACAGGAAGTATTATTTTTCCCGCAGATGCGCCCAGAGAAAAAGGCTAAAGTAGTTACTATCGAAGACTTTACAAACATCGGTGTACCTGCCGAGTGGGTACCGGTACTAAATAAAATGGGCTTTAACACTGTTGAAGAACTTAAAGCCGGCAACCCCAACAAGGTGTTTAATGACCTTGGCGGTATGCGCAAAAAACTAAAGCTTGATATTACCATGCCTGCCAAAGAAGTGGTAATGGCCTGGTTTGAATAGCACTGAAAGCAGAAGGCTTAAAGCAAAAAGCTTTTTTTGATATTATTTTAGAGACGTATGTAGATGCGTCTCTTTTTTTGTGCTGATTTTTTTTCCGACAACAAAACAGGCCTTTTCTTTTCAGAAAAGGCCTGTTTTGTTTATATAATATATCATCTAAACCGCTGGATCATTATCTAAATTAGGATTAAAAGTATGGATTTCTTTTTTAAAGAAAGCAGCAAATATAACTGCCACCACAAACATGAAGATAATAGAAATACCTATGCTTTGTATCTCTTTTCCGATTGTAACGTTCTTTTGAGCATCAAATTGCTTTTGTATCTCCTCCATCTTTTTATCAATCACATCCTGACTGGTGTTACTTTTTTCTAAAAAGGTAGTAACCGCATTTACCATAGCAGTTTCAGTTTTTTGAACCGTATTGGGTTCGATTACTTTTGTAAATAACTGATCATAAACAATGAATTTCACTACAAAAGCAGCCAAAAACATGATAAAAATACCGGTAGCCGCATGCTTAAAATTCCACGAACCACCTATTTTTTTCCTAAGATTAAAACATAATACAATAACCAATGCAATTGGCAATAAAACAGAAAATATAAAGGGTGTAGCCGATATAGCAATTACAGATGATGTAGATATGATAACATAAAATGATAGTATATTCAATATAACTAATGCAATACCTAAAATCAGTCCAAAAGTAACTGCAGATGTTCTTAATTGTTTAATGTCAATTGTCATCGTTTTAAGTTTTAGTGTTTGTTAAAATTATTGAAAATTAATCAGGATCTCTAACACGGCCATATCAAACTCTTTTTCCAAAGCGTTCTCGGCAATTACTGCTTTAGCGTCAGGTGATGGGTCAACGTTTTGGAAAAAGCACATCATCGGGTAAAACAGTTCGGCCAGTTCCGAATCTTCGGGCAGGCTTTTGGCTACACTACTGATCTCCTCAACCGGGCTTTCCATCAATATCTGGTTGGCTATTACCGGTTCGTAAATACGGTATTCGTCCTGGAACTCGTCTTCATCAACCAATAAAAATTCTTTCAGGTAGTCTTCCAATTCAGGCTCAATGTCTTCATCTTCGCACTCATTTAGGTATAGCAGCAGGTTTAACAGTTCGGTACCACGGTCAAGCGTTTGCTCTTCAATATCTTCCCATTCCGGGGTATCCAGGTAGTCTTCTTCCAGTTTCTTTACATCGGCACTAAAAAAGTTGATCATCAGTAAATCGAAGAACACCTCGCGTAAAGCTTCTACGTCGGGGTTGTTATCAAATACCGCGTCAAGGGCATCTACTTTATCTAAAAAGTCTTCATCTAAAGCAAACACGTCACCAAAATCGCCGGTTAGCGATGAGGCATCAAAGCTGCTGTATTTTGAAAATGCCTCTAAGGCCGCCTGGAAGGCAATTTCTATTTTCGGATCGATCATTGTTTTTCTATTTAAGTATTTGTTGATTGTTGTACGTTAACAGTACCTTGCCCTTTAGGCTTTGGCCTATAAAAGGAGAATTTACCGATTTTGACAAATTGTTTTTGCTGTTGTATTCCCATTCCGCATCTACATCAAAAACAACCACATTGGCCTGTTCACCTTCTGCAATAACAGGAACCTCCACCCCAAGAATTTCGCGGGGGGCAATGGCCAGTTTTTCGATGATCAGTTCAACGGGTAAACCTGTTTTAAGGGCAAGCGGCAAAGCGGTTTGAAAACCTACCATACCATAAGCGGCTACTTCAAACTCCACATCTTTAAACTCAATCTCGTGCGGCGTATGCTGCGATACAATGGCATCTATGGTACCATCTTTTAAACCTTTGATTAAAGCCTTCACATCGTCTTTAGTGCGCAAAGGTGGCTTTACCTTATATTGGCTGTCAAAACCCAGCAAGGCTTCGTCTGTAAGGATCAAATGATGGGCCGCCACATCGCAGGTAACTTCCAACCCCTTGCGTTTAGCCTCGCGGATCAGCTCGACCGAGCGGGAGGTAGATATGGTACTGAAATGTATTTTTGATACCGTGTATTCGGCCAGGTAAAGGTCGCGGGCAATCATCAGTTCCTCGGCCAATGAAGGGATGCCCTTCATGCCTAACAGGGTACTAACTTCACCTTCGTTCACTTTAGCTTTACCGGCTATGGCAGTATCTTCGGGGTACGAAAAAACCATGGCATCAAAACCCTGGGTGTATAACAAGGCACGCTCCATCAGGCCGGCATCCTGTACCGGGCGGTTGCCGTCGGTAAAGGCTTTGGCACCACTCAGGTGCATATCATACATTTCGGCAAGGTCTTTCCCTTCGCGTTTGTGCGATATGGTTCCTAAAGGATAAACATCTACCAGGTTACCCTTGGCACGGTTTATAAGATATTCAACTTCGGCTTTTGAATGTACCGGGTTGGCGGTGTTTGGCATCATGGCCACACCGGTAAAACCTCCGGCAGCGGCGGCACGTGTGCCCGATAGCATATCTTCTTTAGTTTCCAGCCCTAATTCGCCAATGTTGCAATTAAGGTCAAAAAAACCCGGCGATACATATTTGCCTTCGGCTTCGATCAGCTCTGCATCGGCTTCAATATCATCGGCAATGCGGGTTATAACTCCGTTTTCAATTAAAATATCGGCAACTTGTTGATGAAAAGGTGATCCGGGATCAAGGATAGTGGCAGATTTGATAAGCAAATTCATTAGCACTGCTTTAAAAGGATTTTTGTTGATTAAACCGCCTGTTTTACCACCTGCGCACCGGGCTTAAAGTACCTGATGAGCAAAATTTCGGCAGCCAGCGAAATCAATGCCAAAATTATACAAAGTTTCCATAATTGCGTGCCTAAATTTGTTTCGGCTACAATACCTTTTAACGATGCGTTACTACCTGGTATTAAGGAGGCTTGTTTAGGTAAAATTTCTTTTAAAGCAGCCGGCGTTAAATAACTCAGGTCCGATTCATTCCTGTTATCGTTAAATGCCAGCGTCGCCAGGGTGCTATCCTGCTTTTTTAAAGTGTAAATACCCGGCTCATGCAATTGATCAGACACATAAAGCAAGGTACTCCCATCCTGCTGCCTTACATCCGGAATAGTACTTTGCCCGCCCTTGGTTAATTTAAGCAGTTGCTTCTCGGTAAGCTGCACGGGTGGCACTTCTAAGGTTTCGTCTGCACCCAGTGTATAAAATAAAGGCAGGTCGTGCCCGCTCAGCAGCGCTATCCTGAATAGTATCGGCACAAAAAGCGCGTGGCGTGGCAGGTTGCTAAAATCTTCGTTAAGGGGCACGGCAGCTACGTAAACCTTTCCCCTGCCGCTATTGTAACCAGCCCAAAAAGTTTGGCCGCCGGTAAGCGTCATTAAATTATCCTGACTGCCATGCGCTGCGCTCAGCTGGTAATATTTTTTTACGACCGGCAGATCGGGATTGGGCGGGAAGCTTTCAAACACGTTTTTAAATACCGGACTTTGGTGGTTAAGTGCCGACACCTTAGCTTCATCGGGCACCAGCTTTTCAGGATAAGCCGCATTCATCGCCTGTAAAAAAACGCGGTAATTGTTCAAATCGGCATCAATAGCCGGGAACACTACCAATGTGCCACCTTTATTTACATAGTTTTTTAGTTGCTGTGCCAGCCCGGTTGATACCGTTTTAATATCGCTGATCACGATGATGGGATAGGTACCCAGGGCCGTGTAATTAACATTACCATCTGGAGTGTTATGTGCGTTAAAAAATGGATCTGAAGCAAAAACAGCCCTCAGGTATGGGTTTGGCGTACCGCCATCAATCAGCAAAACGGGCATTTGTTGTGCTACATTAAAGCTGAAGTAGAATTGATTATCAAAAGTAACTGGGTTATCCTGCAAAACAACCTCGCCTTGCTGCCAGCCCGCCTGCAAACCCATAAAAGCCAGCGTGTCGTTTTGTACGGCCCTTGCGGCTATGGTATAGCTACCCAAAGCTTTTTGAGCACCATTAATAATAACCTTCAGCGGAACTTTTTCGGCCTTTTCATCGGCATAGTTATGCAGGCGCACCACCAGTTTCTCGCTTTCGCCAGGCCGGTGAATGGCGCTGAGCAACCAAACCGAATCAACAGCTACATTGGGCAGGTTACCGGCTTTTAATTGTATCAGATTTATGGCGATGGCACTATCGGTTTTCAATGCCTTAGTGGCCATATTTTTTTGCAGATCGGATATAATATACACCGATTTTGCAGCGCCGGGCTGGGTAACCAATAAACTTTGCTGCCTGCTGATGATCTGCTGCAGGCCGCGACTTTGCGCGCTGATCTTTACCTGGTCTACCGCGTCATTAAACTCATCCCTGCTTAGCATTCGTTGGTGTTTGCCCTCAAAATCCTGAGTAAGCAGTTGAAAACGATCATTAATATTATAGGCCGATGCTATTTCTTTGGCTTTTTGTTTGGCATCATCCAGTAATGAACCCTCGCGGTTAAGGGTTTGCATGCTGTAGGAGTTATCTACAAAAATACTCACCGCGTTTTGCCGGCCAGTATTTGCCGCGTTTTGAGCGGGGATAAACGGACGTGCAAACGCGAATACCAAAAAGGCCAGTGCCAATAATCGTGACGCAAGGATCAGTCGTTCTTTTAAATTCCTGCGGGATGATTGCTGTTCCTGAATTTCTTTTAAAAACTGAACGTTGCTGAAATTTACCCGCTGAAACTTACGAAAATTAAATAAATGGATAATTACCGGGATGGCTAACGTAAGCAATGCAAATAAAAATGCCGGGTAGATGAAGTGCATATATGCGAATGTACGAATTGATGTTTAAATGTGCAGATTTCAAATTCCAGATGTACAGATTGGGGTTGAGGTTATAGCCAGAACATATATTAGAAAACTGTCATTCTGAACGCAGTGAAGAATCTAATCTACGCCATGCATCTTCGCTTTGCAAAGCTCAATAATAGATGCTTCGTACCTCAGCATGACAGGGTGGAGAGGAAGATCGATAGATAATGCCGCGCTTAAAAAGCATCCAAATAGAGTGGTAACTAAATCCTATAAATCAACACTTCACCGTTTTCTTCTTTTTACCCACTTGCCCCTTTGCCTGCATTTTGGCAATATATTCAAGTGCGTCGGGTACTTTGCAGGCAGTGCCATTCATATCTACCATCACCACACCGTTCTTTTTGGCGATGGCAATAGCATCATCTGTTAGCGCGGTTACGTAATTGGCTGCCGAAATAATGAAACCGTTCATGGTATACTTTACCCGGTTAGCCGCCGAATGAATATTTTCTGATGCACGTTCAAGGAGTTGTTTTAATGCCGGAATATCCAGCTCCACATCCGGTTTTAGCGCTACGGTATTACTCAAAGTAGACCAGCCTGCGGCGGTAATATGTTCCTCTGGCGAGTCTATCCACTCCAAAGCCAGCTCAAAGCCATATTTGCTCCCGGCTGCGACCCATGGAACCGTGTATTCACTGATATTGTTGGACACAGCCTGTTTAACCCAGGTTTGCAAATCTTCTTTAGTCATTTTCGCATCGTCGGTAATCAAGCCGGCAAGGTACATGGCATCGGCGTTGCCGGTGGCAAACAGATCTTTGGCTAAGGGGTAGTCTGTTTTGGTTTGTTTTTGGATGGTTTTAAGGTGTTCTACCTTTACACCAAAAAATGGTTCTTTAATGCCGTGTTTCAACAAGATCTTTTTGATGCTTTCGCTGCCATACCCCTGCAGCTGGGCCATAACTTCCTGTACACCCATGATTTTTATTTAGGCTGATTTACTTAATAAAATTAGGAAAAAGGAATGGGATTTTTGTGGATTGGGAAATGGTTAACAAAAGGAATTGTCTTCCGGTACTTATAATCCAATAACAGGTAGCCGCTATGCGGCATTATCGATATGGGGGTATTTTATCTACAAACGGGTAGCCGCTATGCGGCATACTTACGTTTTATTAAAGGGTTATGCTTATAAAAAAATGTCATCCCGGGTCGTTAGCTAACGGCTTGGGATGACATTTTGGATTTGCGGTTAAGACCCGAAGTCGTCCCGAATTTGTTTCAGGATCCCACAGGACAGGTAAACTTCATACTGACTACCTTGCATGTGGGGTGCCGAAATAAATTCGGCATGACAGATTGTTTTTTCATCTGCACATCTTAAATCTGCACATCTACACATCTACAACGTTTCATTATACACCCCAAACTCCGCGATGGATGGTGCACTATCAGATGTTTCTATTGACATGCGCACTTTGTTACCGTTAACGGCTTTAAAGCGGTTAACTTTTACCCGGCTCAGGTTTTCGCCTTCAAATAAAGGTTTCCAGCTGGTGCCGTCGTTGTACTCTAATTTGTATTTTTTGATATTGGCTTTACGCTCAAATATCACAATGGTATTAAACTGCTGACCAGGTTTCAGATCAACCTCGTACCATGGCGATTTTACCCTGTCATTTGATTGCCATGACGATTCAAAATCATCATCATTTGCAAAATCCATGATAGACGAATCATCGCTCCAGCTTGAATTTGCAGGCGCGCGTTTGGCCAGGTTATGTGATATAATGGGATTACCTGTTTCGCCAAGTTTATCAACCGGACCAGCATTTTTCCACAGCTTACCAATTTGTTTTAAGCCTTCAATGGCGTTATCGTCAAACAAACCGTCGGTATTTGGGGCCACATTCAGGATAAAGTTACAACTGGCATTGTTGAGCGGCACCAAAACATCGTTAACCAATTTGTTTACATCCCTGATAGGCGTGGTTGGGAAATCTGTTTTCCAAAACCAGTTGGCTTGAATAGGCAAACAAGCCAATGCAGGCATTTTGTTGGTTTCTTTTTGCACACGCTGACCGGCACCCATCTCGTAGGTTTTAATATCGGTATAATACAAACCTTCGGCAGGGTATTTAGCGCCGTTCAAATCCATCAACAAACAATTGGGCTGTAATTTTTTAACCAGTTTGTAGATCTCCTCAAAAGGTACATCATCATAAGAAATCCTTGACCATGGTGCATCCCATCCATCAATAATTAAAGCTTCAATCTGGCCGTAGTTGGTTAACAGTTCGGTAAGCTGCTGTTTAACCATTTCAATATGTTTAGGCTTGATCTGGTTCGGGCGCAGCCTGTGGTGGGTATCTAAAATAGAGTAATACAACATTACCTTTAAACCCTGGTCGCGGAAGGCTTTGGTATATTCCTTTACAACATCGCGTTTAAGAGGGCTGTGCATCACATTGTAATCGGTGCTTTTGGTATCCCAAATGCAAAAACCACTATGATGTTTGGTAGTTAAACAACCATAGGTCATATTGGCCGATTTGGCTGCCTTTGCCCATTGCACACAGTCCAGTTTTTTAGGATTAAAGTCGGATGCCGGTGTTTCAGGATCGGGCCAGTCGGCATTCTCGTAGGTTGGGATGTTAAAGTGGATGAACATGCCAAAACGCAGATCGACGAATTGTTGCTGTAATTCGGCAAGCGGACGCGCTTTTACCGGGCTTTGTGCTTTTACATTTACAGCGCCTAAAATAAGCACGCTTAGTAATACTGAAAATAGTTTCTTCGTGATAGAATTTGAGTGCATTTGAATTGGTTTGTAAATAGTCAACTAAGTATTAAATCTGTTAAACGGAGATTTACTAAGTTGATGATAAAACGTTTAATCAAAGTCTATTAAAATTGGCATTTTACTCATCTAAATTGTCAAAAAAAGATGGATTATCATACCCTTGTTAATTTAACAGGTGCGGTATGGTAAGCGTTCCACTGGCATACATACACGTTTTTATCCTCATCCACACATACATCATGGCCATGCTGAAAAATACGGCTTGAAGCTTGTAAGGTAGGCTGTAAAACACCGTTCTTATACACCGGCGCCGCACCACCCGGATTGGAGATCACCTTATCGTCCTTATCCAGTATGGTTACAAAGCCCGAGTAATCAAACCTGTTGCCAGTGGCATCTTTGCTCCAGCATACGCCGGCATAAATATTTTGATCGTTAATTACCGCACGACAAACATACATACCCGGCATGTCAATGCGTTTGATGAACTTGCCATCCATGGTAAAAACCTTAAAGCAGTTTTCCTCGCGCGAGGTGCAGATAAGCGTAGGGTTATTTTTGTCGCGGGTATCAATGGTAATGCCATGGGCATTCACCAGGTTATGATCTTTATTAGCGTTATTATGGCCCCCGAAATGACGGATATACTGCCCCTTGCTATCATAATGAATAATATAGTCAGATCCGTAACCATCGGCCACATAGATATCTCCGTTGGGTGCCACAGCGGTTTCGGTTGGTTTAAACGGTTCGTTATCTTTATAAACACCAATGGTACGCGGATGACCGATGGCAAAGATGAGCTTACCATCCACGGTGGTTTTCAAAACCTGGCCGGATTGGCCGTAACCAGCGCCCGTTCTGTCTTGCGCCCAGCCGCAATCGGTAAGCAGCAGGAAATCTTCGCCTCCTTCTTTGCTAATGGTTAAACCGTGGCCGCCCGGCAAAGCGGTTCCCCAGTAATCAAGCAGTTTGCCCGATTTATCAAAAATGAGGATGTTGTTTGCCGTGTGATCGCCCAGCATAATGAGCCTGCCTTTACTGTCCTGCACCATTTCATGGCAGTTAGCCAGCGGGTTACTGTTTACGCTTATTTTGGCCCATCCCTTATCAGCTTTGTAAGTAAAGCCCCCCTGCCCTATGGTTTGGTCATCTGGCTGCAAATCTTTGTGCAAAATAGCAAAGCTTTTCACCGGCGCGGCAGCCACCAAAGCCGAAGCAACGGCGGTGTTTTTTATAAAATTTCTTCTCTCCATGGTGTGATAGTATCAAGTAGTTAGTATCAAGTATCAAGACCGCTACAGAACGCGAGACTCTTTTACATGATGTCCAATTGGTTAAAACAAATTCTAATATCTGATTTATTTTTGTATTTGTATGTACAAATGAAAATATACTTCTCAATCTCATTTAATCAATAAAAGTTTATCAAGTTAGTGATTTCAAAAAATCTTGATACCTGATACTAACTACTTGCTACTAACTTAAAATATCCCTCACCACCTTCCCTTCCACATCGGTCAATCTAAAACGGCGGCCCTGGAATTGGTAGGTTAGCAGTTCGTGATTGATACCCATCAGGTGTAACAATGTGGCCTGGAAATCGTGAACGTGTACAGGGTCTTTAACAATGTTGTAGCTAAAATCATCAGTTTCGCCGTAGCTGATGCCGTGTTTTACGCCGGCACCGGCCATCCACATGGTAAAGCAGCGCGGGTGATGGTCGCGGCCATAATCATTGGCGCTGAGCTTACCTTGCGAGTAAACCGTGCGACCGAACTCGCCGCCCCAGATCACCAGGGTATCGTCCAACATGCCGCGCTGTTTCAGGTCTTTGATGAGCGCGGCGGTGGCCTGGTCGGTAGCCTTGCATTGCCCGGCTATGCCCGATGGCAGGTTGCTATGCTGATCCCAGCCCTGGTGGTACAATTGCACAAACTTTACGTTTTTCTCTAATAGTTTTCGCGCCAGCAAACAATTAGCAGCGTAGGTTCCCGGGTCGCGGCTATCTGGGCCGTACATATCAAAAATTTCTTTGGGTTCGTTGGCGGTGCTCATCACCTCGGGTACGGAGGTTTGCATGCGGGCGGCCATTTCATATTGGGCTATACGGGCATCTACCTCAGGGTCGGCATAGGCCGTGTTTTGCAGATTGTTTAATTTGGATAGGTATTCCAGCATTTCCTTTCTATCGGCACCGTCATAACCTTCGGGATTATTCAGGAACAGCACCGGGTCTTTCCCCGATCCAAACTGTACACCCTGGTATTTGGATGGCAGGAAACCGTTACCCCAAAGCCGGGCGTACAAAGGCTGATCTTTAGGCGCGTTTTTAGATACCAGCACAATGAAAGTAGGCAGGTTTTGATTATCAGACCCTAAACCATAACTGATCCATGAACCTACTGACGGTCGGCCCGGCAACTGGTTACCAGTTTGCAAAAACGTAATGGCCGGGTCATGATTAATAGCTTCTGAATACAACGACTTTACAATACACAATTCATCAACCACCTGGGCGGTATGGGGCATCAGTTCGCTCATCCAGGTTTGGCTTTGGCCGTGCTGATTAAACTTGCAAAACGCCGGGGCCAGCGGCAAAACGCTTTGGTTGGCACTCATGCCGGTTAAGCGTTGCCCCTGCCGTACAGAATCGGGCAGGTTTTGGCCAAGCATGGTGGCCAGTTTGGGTTTGTAATCAAAGGTTTCAAACTGCGATGGGCCGCCTGCCTGAAAAAGGTAAACTACTCTTTTAGCTTTGGGCGCTATCTGTGGCAGAGCATTTAAAATATCAGTCTCTAAATTCCCCGTCGCTTTGCGGGTACCGCCAAACGCATTGTTGCCGAATAACGACCCCACGGCCAAAGCGCCCAAACCAAGCGATGTTTTGGTAAGGAAGTTGCGCCTGTCCATCTTTTTGTGCAGCTCGTTAAACTCAGGCGTATGCAGCCTGAAATCATCATCATGATGGTGAAAATCTGACATCTTGTTTTATCTTTTGGTTAATGACGCGTCGGAATTTAAAATAGTGCTGGCTACAACCGTATTGGCTGCTATCATGGCGCCGCTTAGTTTTTTATCTACATGGTATTGCCCGGCAGTAAGCCAGCCCTTCTGCTTTTCAGGGTGTTCTTTAAATTTTTTGAGTTCAACCTGTTGCAGGGTCATCAAAAGCGTAACCTCATCGGGCATCGGCGTACGACCGGTGAGCTTTCGGTAAGCCGTTGTTATAGCTGCGCGATTATCGGCGTTGCGGGTCATCTGTTCGCCCAAAACTTTGGCCGCCTCAACAAATGTGGGGTCATTCAGGGTTACCAATGCCTGCAAGGGCGTATTGGTTTTTTGCCTGCGGATAACACAATAACTGCGCGATGGTGCATCAAAAGTAGCCAATGTGGGGTTTGGTACAGATCGTTTGACTATCACATACAAGCTGCGCCGGTAAACCGCCTTGCCGGTATCGGGCGTATAGGTTGTGTTGTTAATTTCCCATAAACCGGGTGGCTGGTATGGCTTGATACTTTTACCCCCTATTTCGGTATTTAATAAGCCACAGGCAAACAAAGCGTTATCACGGATCATCTCGGCAGGCATGCGATAGGCAGGGCCGTGCGAAAGGAACCGGTTCTCGGGGTCTTTTTCGGCAGCTTCCTTTGTAGGCCGAGAGTCCTGCCTGTACGAGGCCGACATCACGATCAATTTATTTAAAGCCTTCATATCCCAGCCCGACTCCACAAAGGTGGTAGCCAGCCAATCCAGCAACTCGGGGTGGCTTGGCATTTCGCCCTGGTTGCCAAAATCCTCGCTGGTTTTCACCAGGCCGGTACCAAAAAAGTTTTGCCATAAGCGGTTTACCGCCACCCTTGCCGTCAAAGGGTTATCGGGATTGGTGGCCCATTGCGCTAAGCCAAACCTGTTTTTAGGCAAATCGGCAGGGAAAGCTAAAATCGCTTCTGGCGTGTTCGGAAAAACCTGCTCGCCGGGCATATCGTAATTCCCCCGGTTGAGAATGAATGATTTTTTTGGCGATGACATTTCCTGCATCACCATCAACTCCGCAATATTTTCTGTCGAATCGGACAACGTAGTTCTTAAGACCGTAAGCTTTTGCGCTTCGGCAAGTACAGTTAGATCAACCGCGGCCAGGTAATAGGTTTTTAGTTTATCCATTTCATCGGCGGTAAGCGTCTCCTTATTTTTGCCTGCAATTTTATCCCAGTTATCTTTTTGTGCCAGCATTTTTACCTCAAAAGCAGTAAGCGTACGGTTATATACGGCTATGTCATCTGCTTTACCTGCTTTAAAACCGCGACCGCGCTCCCAGGCACCTACCTGCAAACCTGGCTGAGTGCCGCCACCTACAAATAAAATATCTTTGGTCAACTGATCCATGGTGGTTTCCATTTTCAGTTCGGCACCATCCATGTATAACTTAAAGCCATCCGCTTTTGACGATCCATCATAAGTGGCCGTTAGCTGGATCCATTTATCGCGGGGCACATCATCAACGGTAACCCTGGTTATGGCATTTGACGGACCGGTATGGGCCATGTTCAGCTCCAGCTTATTGTTTTTAAGGTATAAATGATACCCCCTGAAGTTGTACAACCGCTCGGAATTGCCTTTATGAAAAATAACACCTTCGCTCAGTTGCTTAGGAATGTTAACCCAAATACCAATACTAAAAGGCTGCGATTTACGAAACACCCCAACCTGGTTTAAATCAAGCCAGGTATCGCCGCTTAAAGCCAGTGCTTTGCCATCGCCCCTGGGCTCAAATACTGCCGCGTCGCCGGGCGCGCCTCCTTCACGCTTCATTACGCCAACATCTTTAGGGTTCACGGTACTTGCAAGGGTTCCCTTATCAAAATTGTAATAAGCCTGCAAGCCGTTCAGCGGTATGTTTTGACCGGTAAGCTTTTTATATTCACCATCGGCAAGCCATTTATCAAAACCGGTGGTGGCTTTGCTTTGAGTTTGGGCAATAGTGTTTTGCTGCTGCGCAATGTTATCATTAATAAAGGTCAGGATCTTTTCCTTTTGCGCCGTCGGCAGCATTAAGGTTGGCGTTGGCAGGGCATCATCCCAGGAAATTTGCCCCGCCTCCTTTACATTATTAAAAAAGCTGAACAGCTGGTAATAATTCTTTTGCGATATCGGGTCGAATTTATGATCGTGGCATTTGGCACAGCCCACTGTCATCCCCAGCACGGCGCTGCCAAAGGTATTGGTACGATCTATCACATATTCGGTTTGATATTCTTCCTCTATAACGCCGCCCTCCATATTTTGTTGATGGTTGCGATTAAAGGCCGTGGCAATGATCATATCCCTGGTTGGGTGCGGCATCAGATCGCCGGCCAGCTGCCATTTTATGAATTTATCATAACTGAAATTGCTGTTATATGCCTTGATCACCCAATCGCGGTAAGGCGACATATCCCTTAGCCTATCTACCGTATACCCGTGCGAATCGGCATAACGGGCGGCATCCAACCAATCAACCGCCATTTTTTCGCCGTAGTGCGGTGATGCCAGCAGACGGTCTACCTGTTTTTCGTAAGCATTGGGCGTGTTATCTTTTAAATAATCGTCTATCTCCTTTAAAGTTGGCGGCAAGCCGGTTAAATCAAGCGACAATCGACGTAACAACAATTCTTTATCGGCCTCTTTTGAAGCCAGCAGGCTTTGTTTTTTGAGTTTGGCTAATACAAAATTGTCGATAGGATTATTTACCGTTCCTTCAACCACGGGTACCGCCGGCTTTACAGGTTTTACAAAAGCCCAGTGCGGTTTGTAAACAGCCCCGGTTTTTATCCACTTAATAATTACCGCTTTTTCATAGGCCGATAGTGTGTGGTGCGATTCGGGCGCGGGCATCAGGTAGGTGGAATCGGTTGATAATATGCGCTTCACCACCTCGCTATGTTGCAGGTCGCCTGGTTTAATAGCCACCACGCCCATATCATCGGGAATCTCGGCGTAGGCATTGGCAGCTATATCCAATCGCAAACCTGCCTTTTGCTTGTTTTTATCCGGACCATGGCAGGCAAAGCATTTATTGCTCAGTATAGGTTTTACGTCGATATTATAATCCACCGATGGCAGCGCGTCATAAGCTTTCTGTACATCGGCAGGTAAATCAACGGCAGATGAAGCTACAAACAAACCACCACCGGTTACCATGGCGGCACCAAGCGTTACAAAAAATGACCTCAGCATATTAAATAGTATACGGTTTTATAATCAACATAAAGCTACGTGCTGTTACTCATCAAAAACTGCACAAACACAACTTCAATTAGCACAAAACCGACTTATATAATTTTATTATATTTGATCTGTTCGCCTGCCACAATCTATAAACATGAACAGAAGCCTTATAAGATCTACCTTTAGCCTGCTCAATACCGACTATGTGCAATTGAACAAAAACTGGGTTTACAAAAATGTAACCAGTACCTTTTACCGCCTTTATTATATAGATGCCGGCGAAGGCAGGCTGCAAACTGCCGATGGTACAGTGAAACTTGAAGCCGGTTTTTTATACCTCATCCCCAGTTTTACTACCTGTACCTACAGTTGCGATGATTATTTGGGCCAATATTACATTTCGTTTGCCGAAGAATCGGCCGATGGGGTTTCGCTCTTTGCATCAAACCGCAAGCTGTTTAAAATACCGGCTACAGATGCAGCTATCAATGCCATCAAACGCCTGCTTTCCATCAACCCAAACAGAACGCTAAGGACATCAACCAACCCCAAAGTATATGAAAAACGACCGATACTTAAAAGTTTTAGCCAACTGAACGAACTCATGCACGCATCGGCCTATATGGAAACCAGCGGCATTTTACAGCAACTGTTGTCGATGTTCCTGGCACCCGGTTTATTTTTAATGGAGGATAAAAGCATCATCCACTCCAAAATATCTGATGCCATCAATTACATTCAAACCAACCTGCAGCATGAAATTACGGTTGCCCACCTGGCCAAACGGGCCAATCACAATGCCGATTATTTTTCGCGCCTGTTTTATGAAAACACCGGCGAGCGGCCCCTGCCCTACATCCATGTAAAACGGATAGAGCGGGCGCAGTTGTTGCTAAGCACCACCAATATGCCTTTTTATGATATCGCCGCCGAAACAGGCTTTGAAAACCTGTCGTATTTTTCGCGGATTTTCAAAAAAATAACCGGGCAAACGCCGGGTGGGTATAAGAAGAATAGTTTGATTATGTGAGATCTTTTCTCCAGTGTGTAAATGAAACATGGTGTAAACTAACCAAGGGACGACTCACCCCGACGAGGCTACGCCCGTCTGCCCCTCTCTCCGACTGCGTCGCATAGAGGGGCGAAGATTTTTTTTGTTTTCTCAACCCTCTTTGCGGCTTGCCGGAGAGAGGGTCGGCCAGCGAAGCGTTGCCGGGGTGAGTCGTCTGCGACATGCTCTTCACCTTTGCAGATATTTTATTAATTTCATCCATGTCATCTATAATCGACCTCTGCAGATTATTACGAAAACAGGAAACACCTGCGGAGAAATTGTTATGGCAATATCTTAGGAACAGAAAACTGAACAACAAAAAGTTCCTAAGGCAATTCGCTATTTGCGTTCAATCAAGCATAAAAGGCAACATATATTACATCCCCGATTTTTATTGCGCTGAGCATAAATTGGTTGTTGAAGCAGATGGTCCGATTCATCTATTGAAAAAAGATTATGATCAAAACAGAGATGAGGTATTGACGGCTATGGGCCTTCGCATTCTGCGGTTTAAGAACGAAGATATTATAAACAATACAGAATTGGTTTCGAGTAACATAGCGGAATACTTGTAGCCGTTCCGACATCACGCAGACGACTCACCCCGACGAGGCTGCGCCCGTCTTCCCCTCTCTCCGGCTAAAGCCGCATAGAGGGGGCAAATGTTTTTTTATTTTCTCAACCATCTTTGCGGCTTGCCGCAGATAGCGTCGGCCAGCGAAGCGTTGCCGGGGTGAGTCGTCTGCCACTGTACAGAACGGATTTGCACTTAGGATTTACAGATAACATTGATTTGAATACCATTATTATTGGTTATTCTTTACTTAAAAAAGCCCTTAAAAAAGGGCTTTTTTACCCAGTTTTATATTCGTTTTTGAAAAACGCTTTAGGTAGCATTGTATGTTGTAATCATTAAATAACCGATTTTATTTACGGGGTATTATATTGCTAATTTTCTATTTACCATGAAGGATAACCATCGTATTTCGGTTCATTACAAACACTAAAATTTCATTCATTCAATAATATGCCCTTAAAGTATAATGGCATCCATAAACCTAATAAACTATCACAATTTATGACAGCATCAAACCTGCTAACGCTCAAAGAGCAGATTGGACAATCAAAACCCCTGGATTTCGTACTGCAATCATTCAACGTTTTTAATCCCATCATTGCCCAAAATCCCGATTTATTACTGAGTCAGCTCAACAATTATTTGAAAACACCATTAACCGATAATGATGTAAACACCCAAACCGTTAAGCAAACCTTCTCATCCACCTACAAAGAATTTCAATCTTCACAATCTTCTAATACAGAATTCGCGGCCTCCGTAGGTATCGAGGGCAGTTATGGATTTTACAGCGGTTCGGTAAAAGCAAGTTACAGTTCTGAAACCTACCAGGCTTCAACAGCTTTTAGCAGCAGTTTTAATGCCGTTATTAATTGCGGCACGGTAACTTTTAAAAGGCAAAGCGATAACGACGCCATAAGAGCATGCCTCACAGCCGAATTTTGCGATAACCTTGACAGCATTACCACACTTAAAGCTGCCGCAGCTTTTGTAAATACTTATGGTACACACCTTGTGCTTGGCTTAAACCTGGGTGGTTTCATTCAGTTAAAATCAGAATCGCAAACAAGCAATTATAAAAGTAAGCAAGAAATGTCGCTCGCGGTAACAGCAGCCTATAAAGGTGCCGGCAGTATTAGCGCCGCGGCAAGCGCGACTCAAAAATTATCGCAGGAAAGTTTTTCCTCAAGCCTTGAGCAAACTGTTGATACCTCCGGAGGGCAGAGCAACCTAGCGGCGCAGATAGACCCAAAAGATCCGAAAACGGTTACCGACTGGGCTAATAGCTGTACCAGCGATACTTCTTATGGTATAACGAGTTCTATCGAAATATGGCAACTCGCGGCAAATGATACGGCTAAAAACACATTGAAACAATACATCAACCTGGTGATATTAACGCAAAGTATCAATAATCCAACTGTAATAGCAGCCGAAGCAGCCTTGCAGCCATACGTTATGGTTAACGTTAACGCCGTAGCAAACGATGTTCACTTAAGGATTATTGGAGGAGGAGCAATGGTAGAAAAAAACAATAGCACTTTCCTGGTAAACTCTTATCCCCAAATAGATAGTCATGGCCATATTAATGGATGGATCGCGGGATCACATGATATTTCAATACCGGCATCTGCCAATGAATATTTAACCGCCTTTGCTATTGCCATATATGACCCAAGTTATTCAGTAGGCAACAATGACAGCCTGTTGCAGGTTCAACTAAAAACAGCATCGGGCAGTAATCCGGGCCTAGGTGGCGATGTAGCCGCAAGTAGTATAGATGCCGCTTATTTACTTTCAGGTGGGGGTATTCAATCTTTTACCACCGGGGGTACTGTTAAATACCTTACAGGCAGCTATCCTTCAAATGATAATACATGGACTGCCACCAACCATGATTATGAACATCCGGCATCCGAGGTTTTGCTGACCGCGTATGCAATTGGCATCAAAAGCAACCACGCCTCACTTACCATTACACCGTTTTCGGTCAGCACACCCGAATCCCAATTTGAGTATGGCAGCCAAACCGCAATATTGGGCGATGGCATATCTATTGCCGGTGGTGGTGTATCAGTAAAAAATCCTACCGGGGGTGGCAATCTGGTGCAACAAAACTTTCCACCATCATCCAACAGTTGGACACATTATCAAAAAGACCTTGATGGCCATGTGTCATATGCCAATTGCGCAGCTTATGCAATTGGATTAACAGCATCGTTTGATTTTTGACAAATAAAAAAGCCGATAATGGAGCACTCGCGAACGAAAGGTTCGGGAGCGCTTTTTATTTATATAGGATTTTATCATATCGCTGCAAACCGGCTGCAGTAAAGGTGGAAATGATGTAAAAAACTACCCTCCCCACCTGTCATGGGTAGTTGTAAAATTTCGCGAAATTCTGAAGGTGGAAATGACAATATAAAGCTATGTCATTGCGAGGTACGAAGCAATCGCGAACTGTGCAGATTCGCCCTGTAGAGCATGAGATTGCTTCGTGCCTACCCATGACGTTTTGTAAAACACGTTTGACATCCTGAACGTTTGAAGGATCTTCTTCGCTATAAAAGTCTGCAATTAGCAGGGCGAAGAAGATCCTTCGTTCCTCAGAATGACAAATCTTTTACGTCATTTTCCCTTCACAGTCCGCGGATTTTACCACTCGCAATTACATGGTGGACTCGTCATGGATAGGCACGAAGCATCTATTAGCGAACTTTACAGGGCGAATAAGAATGGCGTAGAATAGATCCTTCACTGCGTTCAGGATGACAGACGTTTTAAAAGACGTCATGCCCGCTACCGCGGGTTTAGCAAAGCGTAACTCGTGGTAGCATTCGAATTTTGATTTTTTACTTTTGAACTTTTGAATTTCAACTTAAACCACCGCCTTCACGTAAACCACCTGCTTGGTTTCAAAAAACTCTTCGGTGAAATGATCTTTAAGGTGGTACTGCAGCACTTTAAGGCCCGATTCTTTGATTTCCTGGTCAAGATCGCCGCCTTTGAGGTATAGGATGCCGTTTGGCAGTTTATTACCCGATTGTTTTTTGAATTTGCCACGCACCCAGGGGTAAAAATCCCTCAGCTGAGTTACCGCGCGCGATACCACAAAATCAAACTTTTCGTCAATTTGCTCGGCGCGGGCATGGCTTGCATTTACATTGGTTAAGCCCAAAGCTTTGGCTACTTCCTGTACTACTTTGATCTTTTTACCAATAGAATCAACCAAATGAAACTGTGTTTGCGGGAACATAATAGCCAACGGAATGCCGGGAAAACCGCCACCTGTACCTACGTCCAATACGCTTTCGCCAGGTAAAAAATCCATAATTTTGGCTATACCAAGGGAGTGCAACACGTGGCGTTCATACAACAGATCAATATCCTTACGGGATATTACATTGATCTGGCTGTTCCATAAATTATACAATTCTGGCAGCTGCTCGATCTGGGCACGCTGCAAATCGGTCAATTGGGGGAAATATTTGAAAACAATATCAGATGTCATCCCTGTTAAATCGGTTTATGATGTTGCCAAGCAGGTACCTGGCCCTAAATAATTGTGCTTTTACCGTTCCAAGGGGCAAATCTAATTGCTGGGCTATTTCTTCATATGATAGTTCATCAAAGTAACGCAGCGTAATGAGGTTTCTGTAGCGGGGGGGCAAACTTTCTATCAGGGCTTTAAGCTCCTGCGTTTGCTGTTTTTTGATCGATGTTTCCTCGGGGTTCAATACATCGGCTTTAATTTGAAGCGGCTTTTCGTCGCCATCTTCATCGGTCATACCGTGGATTGATTGGGTATTAAGCTTTTTTTTGCGAATAAAATCGATACAATTATTGGTAGCCACCCTAAAAAGCCAGGTGCTAAAAGCGTAATCGGGCTGATACTTTTCCAGTTTTTCAAATGCTTTGGCAAAGGTTTCTACGGTAAGGTCCATCGCATCTTCCTTATTGTTTACCATTTTAAGCACCATAAAATAAATGGAGTCTTTGTAACGGTGCATCAAATCGGCATACGCCTTTTGATCGCCTTTACGGGCCCTCACCACCAGGTGAAAATCATTCTTGGCGTTTTCGGTAAAATTCGCGTTTATTTCCATTGGGTAGTTTTTATAAAAGCCCCAATCAAGCCAAATACAGTTAAATACATATAATATATGAAGTCAAAGAAAGGCAAATACCAAATAAGGTCCTTACCATCCAATTTTTTAAAATTTTTATTATAAATAATAACCTGGGCTATTAACCTAAAGAGCCACAAACCTAATGCCAGTAACGGCTCATACCTCAATACCAGGCAAAGCGCAAGCAATATATAAAATAAAAAGCCGCTCACTGCATCAAAGCTAAGCATTACGCGGTCCCGTTTTCTATACAATTTACCTACACTCATGTGTCTTTTCTTTTGCCTAAAGTACGACGCCCAGCTGGTTTTAGCAGCGGTGTAGGTGAATGCTTCGGGATGAATTTCAACAGCAGTGTTATTGGCGGTGGCATGCTGGTTTACAAACAAATCGTCGTCGCCCGATAGGATATGCATATGCGATGCAAAGCCCTTTGCACTAAAAAACAATGTTTTTGTATAGGCCAGGTTACGACCAATACCCATATAAGGTTCGCCTTTCAAAGCACATGAAAGGTAGTTCATGGCTGTTTTAAGGGTTTCAAAACGTGTAAAACGGCTAATAAATTTATTGGTTTTATAATATGGCGAATACCCTAAAACAATTTGGGCGCTATTGCCAAAGTTAGCGGCCATACGGGCTATCCAGTTTACCGAAGCCGGTTTACAATCAGCATCAGTGAACAACAAATATTCGTTTTTTGAGGCCTTGATGCCCAGTGTAAGCGCGAATTTTTTCCCGGTTTTAAAGCGGTCATGCTCGGTAATGGTAACCACTTTGAGGCGCGAGTACTGGCGTTGCAGGTCTTCAAGTACCTCATCAGATCGATCATAAGAGCAGTCGTTGATCACCACTACCTCAAAATCGGGGTAGTTTTGTTCTAATATAAAAGGAAGGTTTTCCTGCAGATTTTGGGCTTCATTACGCGCGCTGATGATAACCGAAACAGGAATAAGTACCTGCGGAAGCTCCTCAACAGGCTTGTAGCCGGATAAGCGGCTATGGTTACTAACCAGGTAATACAGCTGAACAATAAAACAAAGCTGAAAAAGGACAAAAAGTACGATTTGTATATAAGTTTCCAATGACCAATAATAATCAGGCAAAGTTGTTAAAAATAGACGGATTAGATAAGCTATTAGTGCTGTTTATTTGAATATTACCTCATATTAAGCAAGATTTTTTTCCACACTTTTTAATTGCAAGGTAAATGTGTTGATAACCGCCCCCTCTCATTCTCCCCCGGTAGAGGAGACTTTTTGTTTGATAAATATATGTAAGATAAAGTTATTCGAAAATCTAAGCTTAAAAACATATCGTTAACCCGCGATTATTTTGAAAAGCCAAGCTTCTGCCAAAAAACCTATAGTTAGAAGTCATTTGAGCGCTAACTTTTTTTAAAGTCTTCCCTACCTGGGGAGATTTAGAGGGGGCTGCCATTGCCTGCTTTTTTTTCTTAATTTTACAACCTCAAAATGAAATTTAAATTAGCAGCACAAGACCCGCTTTCAAAAGCGCGCGCCGGCGAAATCACTACAGATCACGGCACTATACAAACCCCTATTTTTATGCCTGTAGGCACCGCGGGCACCGTAAAAGCAGTGCATCAGCGCGAGCTTAAAAGCGATATTGAAGCACAAATTATATTAGGAAATACCTACCATTTATACCTTCGCCCAGGCTTAAACATACTGGAAAGCGCCGGTGGATTACATAAATTTAACGGCTGGGAGGGCCCTATTTTAACAGATAGCGGCGGTTACCAGGTGTATTCATTAACCGAAGTACGCAAAATAAAGGAGGAAGGTGTTACGTTCAGGTCGCATATCGACGGCTCCAAACACCTGTTTACACCCGAAAATGTGATGGATATTCAGCGTACAATTGGCGCCGATATCATCATGGCTTTTGACGAATGTACCCCCTATCCCTGCGATTATGGGTATGCCCGCCGATCAATAGAAATGACCCATCGCTGGCTAAAACGCTGCTGCGACAGGTTTGACAGTACCGGGCCAAAGTACGGCTACAGCCAAACACTTTTCCCTATTGTACAGGGTTCTGTGTATAAAGATCTGCGCGTAAAATCGGCCGAAGTTATCGCTTCTTTTGAGCGTGAAGGCAACGCGATTGGTGGTCTTTCGGTAGGTGAACCGGCCGAAGAAATGTACGCCATGACCGAAATTGTTTGCAATATTTTGCCCGAACAAAAGCCCCGTTACCTGATGGGCGTAGGCACACCTATTAATATACTGGAAAATATCGCCCTCGGAATTGACATGTTTGACTGTGTTATGCCAACCCGGAATGCGCGCAACGGCATGCTTTTTACCAAAAACGGCATCATCAATATCAAGAATAAAAAGTGGGAAAACGACTTTAGCGCCATTGAAGAAGACAGCGATTTGTATGCCGACAAGGAATACAGCAAGGCCTATTTGCGCCATTTAATCCACTCGGGCGAGATGCTGGGCGCGCAGATTGCCACCCTGCACAACCTCCATTTTTATCTTTGGCTGGTAAAACAAGCACGCGAAAAGATCATTGCAGGCGAGTTTTATGCCTGGAAAAACATGATGGTAAAACGCCTTGGCGAGCGATTATAATAGCCCATAATCCAATAAAAAAAGGTAATATGCGTTGTGCTTACATGATACTAAACCGCTGCTTAAATAACCAATTAATTTGCCAATGAGGACTTTTATACACCGGTACCTAATGGTTATCGACAGGTTTATTATGAAAAAATACCTGGGCACTTTTGTGTTTACGATGCTCATTTTTGCCGCCATATCTGTGGTGTTTGACATCTCTGAAAAGCTGGATAACTTTACCAACAGGCATGCCAGTTTGCACGATATTGTGTTTAGATACTACGCCGGTTTTGTGCCTTTTTACCTCAATTTACTATCACCACTCATTAACTTTTTGGCCGTAATTTTCTTTACCGCCAAGATGGCAAACCAAACAGAGATCGTTCCAATCCTGAGTGGCAAGGCCAGTTTTAACCGCTTTTTACGGCCCTATTTTTTGGCCGCCACGCTCATTTTTATCGTGTCGTTTTTTGCAAATGTATACCTCATCCCATATACAAATCACCTCAAAAACGACTTTGAAAACGAAAACGGTATAGCCGATAACGACCCCACCAAGAGTGAAGTACACATGCAAATAGATAAACACACCTACGTTTACCTTGCAAATTACGACCCTGTAACTCACAATGGATACACCTTTATAATGGAAAAATTTAATGGTGATACCCTGCGCGAGAAGCTAATTGCAAACACCGTTACCTATGATTCTGTGAAAAGAATATGGTCGTTAAAAAACTATACCGTTAAATATGTAAATGGCTTAAAGGAGCAATTTATAAACAATACTGGCCAAAAAGATACCGTTTTAGACATGCATCCAAGCGACTTTATTGTGTACGATAACGTGTATGCGGCCATGTCATTATCGGAGTTAAACAAGAATATCGACAAGGAAAAACTGCGCCGGCCAGAGGTTTTAAACAACCTGTATTACGAAAAATTCCACCGTTTTGTATACCCTTTATCGGCGTATGTACTGACCATTTTAGGGGTTGCGTTATCATCCCGCAAGGTGCGCGGAGGTGTAGGTTTACCCCTCGGGATAGGTATCTTATTGTGCTTTGCTTACATCATTATAGAGAAGTTTTCCATTGTATTTTCAATAAAAGGTGGTGTACCGCCCATTTTCACGGTGCTGATTAGTAATACGATGTTTGGTATATTAGGCTATTATTTACTCCGAAAAGCGCCAAAATAGTGTCAGAAAATTATCCAAAAGTCTCAAAAACGCTCAATAAAAACCTGGTAATTCTTCATTTTACGGTTTTTATCTGGGGATTTACCGGCATTTTAGGGCAATTAATTACCATTTCGGCGGTACAATTGGTGTGGTACAGGGTGCTTATCGCCTTTGTTTCGCTCTTTTTGTACTTCAAATTCAGCAAAACTGACTTCAAAGTTGACCGTAAAACCATGGTAAAAATGGTGTTTACAGGCGGAATTGTGGGCGCTCACTGGGTGCTTTTTTTTGCTTCTATTAAGCTTTCTACCGTTCCGGTAACGCTGGTTTGCCTCTCCAGCATCACTTTATTTACCGCCATTTTTGAACCGCTGATCAAAAAAACCAGCATCTCTAAACTCGAAATTTTAGCCGGTTTATTGATTATCACCGGCATTGTTTTAATTTTCAAATTCGAAACACAATACACTAAGGGCATCATAGCAGGTCTTGCAAGCGCGGTTTGCGCCAGTCTTTTCGCCATCATCAACTCTACGTTCGTACAAAAAAAAGAGGCCCCCGTGATCGCTTTTTACGAGCTTACCGGTGCCTTTTTCTGGATCTCGATATACCTTTTATTGACCAACGGCTACAACCAAAAGCTACTGTTAAAACCTACCGACATTGGTTACCTGGTGCTGCTTGGCACAGTTTGCACATCGCTGGCCTACGTTGCCGGGGTATCTGTAATGCGCGAACTTTCGGCATTCAGGGTGGCCTTGATCACCAATCTTGAGCCGGTGTATGGCATCATTATGTCATTTATTTTCTTTGGCGACATGAACAAAATGTCGCTTGGTTTCTGGGCGGGGTCGGTGCTTATCCTGTCAACCATCTTCCTATACCCGGTTGCCCAAACACAAATTTCCCGGCGCAAAAACAGGGCTTAATCCTGGTTGTTTTTTCTTCCCTTACGTATCCTTTTAATCATCCGTAATTCCGTTTGGGGTTACCAGGTGATTATCCAACCGGCTCAAATCATCTATCCAATATTTTCATATCCTCATCAAAAAACGTTGCAGTAGGGGATAAATCCGCACAGTGACCAAGGCCATTTTAAAGCCCTGTAAGCCACTTAAATTTTCGCCTGTATTCCGGGGCATTTAAAGTCATTTAAATTTATAATAGCCAAAATTCACTTTTTAGTTAGTGTATCGGAATAAACTATTTTGAAAACCCATAATCCAAGCTATAAGATGGCTTTTGTTATTTATTTTCGAATTAAAAAAGTCAAAAATTAGATTCATATAAATTACATATTACATTATTAATCAAATAATTATATAACTTATAAAAAGTAAATATTTAACAAAACAGACCTAAGTTAAAAAGTAAAAAACTAAAAAATTTAGCAAATTCAAAATACAATATCAAATAAAGCATTTAAAAGTCAACTTATCAGATATTTACAAGTTGTTATATCACTCAAAACTAAACACAACAGACCCACACAAAACCAAGCCTTAAAGTGTATTGAACTTAAAAATGAGAATTTAAATAAAATGGCGAGTGTTGCCCACGATGTATACAGAATTGAAAATCGGGCAAAAAAATCCTGCTCTCATCAGAGAAATTAAAATGAAATTTGAGAGACTAAAATCCGTGCTGACACAAAATACCAGGTCGATATCGGGCAGTAAAATTCCAAACTAATGGTGACGGCAATTTGAAGATGACAGATTTCCCCGTTCATTTTCACCATCATTTTTAAGGCTCATTTTTGGGAGCCGGGACTAAGAAGTCGCACGTCGAAAATCCGCCCCTATTCGTTTTTAAATCGCATTAGAAAATCACGAAAAAGGGTCCGCAAAAAATCAAAAATCCCTCCACCTAAAAATTCCGAAATCCCACATCCCGATTCCGAAATATCCTGGGATCATTTTTAATAAACATTTAAAAACCGCATCTTGTATCAACTGTTAAAACCAATACAACATGAGCATCAAAACTATTACCATCATTATCATCACGGTGTTGCTTACGGCAGCCCTCGCCCAAAACACCGACGATGTCACGTTCGCGTTTTTATTCATGAATTTCAGGATCTCTAAACTGACCATCATGATTACCATGACGGTGATTGGTTTTGTTTTAGGCTACCTGGTTGGCCGGCCCAAAAAAGCTAAGTTTGACATTGAGGGCTACCACGACAATATACACACCAAAGAAGATAAAAATACACTAAGTGACGAAGACAGGGACTACATCAGCTAATACTATGGAAAAGAAAATCGGATTTATCGGCCTTGGCAACATGGGCATTCACATGGCCAAAAACCTCATCAGCGCAGGTTATCATTTACAGGTTTACAACCGCACCCTCAGCAAAGCCGACGAGCTTGGCGAGGCCAACATTACCAGGTGCCAAACCCCGGCCGAAGCCGCCACGGGTGTATCAATTGTGATCACCATGCTGTCCGAAGATTCGGTGCTGCGAGAATCGGTTACAGGCGACGACGGAATTTTAAAAACCCTACAGCCAAATGCTGTGCATATATCCATGAGCACCATCTCGCCCGAAACAGCTGTGGAATTAGCTAAAGCACACCAGACAGCAGGCAATCATTACCTGGCCTCCCCTGTATTTGGAAGACCCGAGGCTGCGGCAGCTAAAAAATTATTCATCTGCGTTTCGGGGCCGCAGGCGGTGAAAGATCTGGCCAAACCTGTACTGGATTGCCTGGGCCAGGGCATTCACGATTTTGGTGAAGAAATTGGCGGTGCCAACGTGGTAAAAATCGCGGGCAATTTCATGATCATGGCCTCGATGGAAATGATGGCCGAGGCCTATACCCTTGCCGAGAAGAACGGACTTGACCGCGCGCAGGTAGCCAACTTTTTTGGCTCCACTTTATTTAACGCCCCCATTTATCAAAACTATGGCAGGCTCATTGCCAACAAGCAATATGAGCCGGTAGGTTTCAAGGCTAAGTTAGGCTATAAGGACGCGCGTCTGGCATTTAGACTATCGCAGGCGAGTGAGACACCCATGCCCATCGTAAACACCGTACACAGCCGCTTATTGACCGCCGTTGCCAAAGGACTTGGTGACAAGGATTGGGTTGAAGGTTTTGGACGCGGCGTGAGCGAGGACGCGGGCGTTTAGTGATTTCGGAATTGGGAGGTTCGATTTCGGATTTATTGAATTGCGAAAATCTAAAAGCACAAAATAAAAATCCGAAATCGAAATTCCGAAATCCAAAATCAAACAAAGTACACTTCGTTCTCTTCTTTCAAAAATTCAACATCCGGCTCGTGATCAAAAATACCAAACACGGATGCTCCGCTGCCACTCATGCTGGCATAGATGGCCCCGGCCTGGTAAAGTGCCGCTTTCACGCCACGAATCTCTACGTGGTTTTTGAAGATGGATGTTTCAAAATCATTTTTGATATGCTTGCGCCATTCTGTGATGGGCTCGTTAATCAGGTCGAACAAAGAGTCTTTTACCGGCGTTGGCTTTACCCCTCCATAAGCCTCCCCTGTTGATACGTGCACCGGTGGCATCACCAGCACAATTTTGTAGGCCGACAGATCGAGCCTGATGTTTTCAAACTCGTCGCCTTTTTCAAAAGCATACACCGGTTTGTTCTCAATAAAGAAAGCGCAGTCGGCACCAAGCAGACGAGCATACCCGGTCATTTGCTGAGCCGACAAACCAAGCTTAAATTCTTCATTCATCAGCCTGATGAAAAATGCGGCATCGGCAGATCCTCCACCCAGTCCGGCTCCTATCGGAATATTTTTATGGAGGTGAATTTTTACCGGCGGCAAATCAAAATCTTTTTTAAGCAAGTGATAGCCTTTCACACAAAGGTTATCCTCTACCCTGCCAGGAATATCGATACCAGAAGAAGTGAAGCTTAGCTCATCACTTTTTACAACCTCCAAAGCGTCTTTCAAATTGATGGGGTAAAAAATAGTTTCGAGGTTGTGATACCCGTCCGGGCGGCGCTCTGTAATGTTAAGACCGATATTTATTTTTGCGTTTGGAAAAAGGATCATTTGTTTGATGAATGGTTGATTGAGTTAGATTAAGTTGATTGGGTTGACTAAGTTGATTAAGAAAGCGTTTGTGAGCTGGGTTCTACAATGAGGTGTACCACCTGTATCGTTACGGTATACTTTATTGGTTATGCATAGTACAGAATTTCCTAAACTCAATCCCCCCAATCAACTTACTCAACTTTCGTCCGTCCCAAAGTTACATGTTCCCCGCGATTAGGAATGATTAACAAAACTGTATTTTTGCACATCCTTAGGATTGTTAGTAAGGATTATTTTTATTTGCAGTTGGTTCATTGGTTTACTGGTTAATTAGCTCGTTGGTAACATAGCGCATAATTTGCTCAGTTTATTTAAAAAGCTATTTTAAACGCAATATATCAAGCTATAACACGCAAGCCGAGAATATTACGACAGACAAGACCAATGAACTAATGAACCAGTGAACTAATGAACTAAAAATGAAACAGTATCTTGATTTGATGAAGCATGTATTGGAAACCGGCGCGCAAAAGCACGACAGGACCGGAACCGGTACAGTGAGTGTGTTTGGCTACCAGATGCGTTTCAACCTCAAAGAGGGCTTCCCGATGGTGACCACCAAAAAGCTGCACCTTAAATCCATCATCCATGAGTTGATCTGGTTTTTGAGTGGCGATAGCAATATCCGCTACCTGAAAGAAAACGGCGTGCGCATTTGGGACGAGTGGGCCGATGCCGATGGCAACCTCGGGCCGGTATACGGCGTGCAGTGGCGCTCATGGCCAACGTCCGATGGCGGCCACATTGACCAGATTGCCCAGGTGATTAACCAAATCAAAAACAACCCCGATTCGCGTCGCATGATTGTATCGGCATGGAACGTTGCCGAGGTTAATCAAATGGCTTTGCCACCATGCCATAGTTTGTTCCAGTTTTATGTGGAGCCTGCCAATACTGCAAAAGACGAAACCAAAGGCAAGCTATCATGCCAGTTGTACCAGCGTAGTGCCGATATATTTCTGGGCGTACCTTTCAACATTGCCTCATACGCGTTGCTTACCATGATGGTGGCCCAGGTTTGCGATTTAGATTATGGCGACTTCATCCACACCCTTGGCGACGCCCACTTGTACAACAATCACCTGGAGCAGGTAAACCTGCAACTAAGCCGCGAACCAAGACCGTTACCAACCATGAAGATCAATCCGGAAGTAAAAGACATCTTCGGTTTTAAGTTTGAAGATTTTACTTTGGAGAACTATGATCCGCATCCGCATATCAAGGGGATTGTAGCAGTATAGTCATTTGCTGCGCGTCATTGGTCATTGGTCATTGGTCATTGGTCATTGGTCATTGGTCATTGGTCATTGGTCATTGGTCATTGGTCATTGGTGGAATTGTTTTGATCGCGCATTGTTTGCCAGAATTTCATTTGATTTAAAATTTGTAAATTTGTTCATGACTTCGGTTCAAATAAAAGATGAGATACAGAAGGTACTTGACCAGGTGCCCGAAACCGCGTTGTCGGATATTTTGGATTTCGTAAAAAAACTTCAAATAAATTCGCCCGACCAGATCAAACTTGAACATGATCTTGAAAAAACAATTTCGGAAGACGCGGGATTATTACACCGACTTGCTCAATGATTGATATCAACACTACATTACGAATTCATAACAGACTGATAGATGAATTTGGAGGCAGCAAAGGGATCAGAGATCAGGCAGGCCTCGAAGCGGCCTTAGGTAGACCGTATGCAACCTTTGACGGCATTGACCTTTACCCGCTACCTATTGATAAAGCTGCCGCCATTTTTGAAAGCCTGATTATTAACCATCCTTTCATCGACGGCAACAAACGAACAGCCTATGTTTTGCTCAGGTTAACGCTTTTGCAGTTTGATATTGACATCATCGCATCTGAAGACGAAAAGTACGACATGACAATTGCCGCAAGCAAAGGCGAACTAAATTTCGACGGGATAAAAGCCTGGTTATCTCAAAAAACAAAAAGATAGCCCAGCGCTAAATCTTCGCCAAAATCCAAATAATCAAATGATCACATCCATCATAGTGGCTATCGCCAAAAACAACGCCATCGGTAAAGAGAATAAATTACTCTGGTACCTGCCTAACGATCTTAAACATTTTAAAGATGTAACCACCGGGCATTCGGTGATTATGGGGCGTAAAACATTTGAGTCGGTTGGTAAGCCGCTACCCAAACGCCGTAACATTGTAGTTACCCGCCAAGCCATCAGCATTGAAGGCTGCGAGGTGGTTACCTCGATTGAAGAGGCGTTGGCGCTTTGTGCCGATGAGGAGGAAGTGTTTATTGTTGGCGGGGCCGAAATCTACAGGCAGTCCATTCCGCTAACAGATCGCATCTATTTAACAAAGGTTGACCAGGATTTTGACGGCGACACTTTTTTCCCTGAGCTAAACGCTGCCGAATGGAAAGAAACCGAACGTGAAAATTTTGAGCCGGATGACAAAAACAAGTTGAAGTATTCGTTTATCACATTAGAACGACGCTAACATTTTTTGTCATCAATTTGTTTTAATTTAAAATTTTGTGCTTGCGAAATTTTATTAGATTTGCCGTCTTATTAAAAAAAGCTTATAAACTAATTAATTACATATTACAAATTCGATGCAAGGTAAAGGGGTTATTAAATTTTTCGCCATTCTGCTGGCAGTTGTATGCTTATACCAGCTGTCATTTACATGGGTGGCCCAAAAAGTTGAGAGTGATGCCAAGGCAATCGCGAAGGGAAGTACTGAAAAATACACTGCTTACCTGGACTCAATGTCTACACAACCGGTATATCCGTTATTCAAACACACTTACGGCTACGTAAAACAAAGGGAACTTGCATTAGGTTTGGATTTGAAGGGTGGTATGAACGTTACTATGCAAATTCAACTGGATGAGCTGGTGCGTAAAATTGCCAACAATAATCCCGATGCTACGTTTAACCAGGCTTTGGCAAATGCCGACAAATTACAGGCTGATGCAAAAACCAGCCAGAAAGATTACATCGCGTTATTTGTTAGTGAGTACGAAAAATTAAGTCCGGATGGAAAACTGGCTGCTATCTTTTCAACAAAAGACAACCAGGACCACTTAAAGTTTAACGCTTCAAACAGCGAAGTGGAAGCTTACCTGAAGGATTTGGCTAACACAGCGGTAAAACAATCATTCACGGTTTTAAACACACGTATCAACCAGTTTGGTGTAACCCAGCCTAACATCCAGTTAGAAGCAAGTTCAAACCGTATCCTGATTGAATTGCCGGGTGTTAAAGAACCAGATCGCGTTCGTAAATTATTATCCGGTTCGGCTAAGCTTGAGTTTTATCAAACATTTGATAACAGCGAGGCTTACCAAACCATTATGGCCGTTGATAACCTTTTAGCTGCTAAAAATAAAACAGTAAAAACCGACACGTCAAAAACACAAGCTGCTACAACCGTGGCTGCGAAAACAGATACTGCCGCAAAAGCCGGGTCATTGTTAAGCAAAGTTCAAAAAAATGCCGAGAAGGATACATCTGCTGCTGCGTTAAATGCCAAATCGCAATTGGCATCGTTACACCCATTATTGTCTGTAATGTCGTTAAACGTATTTCCTAACGCAAATGGTCAGCAATCATTAGGTCAGGGACCGGTTGTTGGTTATGCTTTATTGAAAGATACGGCTAAGGTTGATAAATATCTGCACAGCGCACTGGCTAAATCCGTTGTGCCCCGTAATATGAAATTCCTTTGGGACGTAAAACCTTTAAAGGATGCTAAACAAAAAGCGTTTGCGTTATATGCTATTAAATTAAGCGGTGCCGAGAATGGCCCGGTATTATTTGGCGAAGTAATTAACGATGCCCGTGCAGATGTTGATCAGAAGGGCAGCCCTGAGGTTGTGATGATCATGAATTCTGACGGTGCTCAAAAATGGCGTACCGTAACAGCCGAGGCTGCTGCTGCAACCAACAAAAGAGCTATCGCCATTGTGTTAGATGACAATGTTTACTCTGCACCAAACGTTCAAAACGAAATTTCTGGTGGTGTATCATCAATATCCGGCAGCTTTACCCAGGAAGATACAAAAGATTTGGCCAACGTATTAAAAGCTGGTCGTTTACCGGCTCCTGCACACATTGTGTCTGAAGAAATTGTAGGCCCGTCATTGGGCCAGGAAGCCATCAGTGCAGGTATCACTTCAAGCATCCTGGGTTTGGTAGTAGTATTGATCTTTATGATCGCTTATTACAACCGTGCAGGTACTGTAGCGGTAGTAGCTGTGATTATCAACATCTTCTTCCTGATGGGCGTGTTAACCAGCTTAGGCGCTGTATTAACTGTACCAGGTATCGCGGGTATCGTGCTAACACTGGGTATCGCGGTAGATGCTAACGTTTTGGTTTACGAACGTGTGCGTGAAGAGCTTGCGTTAGGAAAATCATTAAAAATTGCCGTAGCCGATGGTTTCAAACACGCGTTACCTTCAATCCTGGATTCGCAGATCAGTACATTCTTAACCGGTTTAATCCTGTTCATCTTCGGTTCGGGCCCTATCCAGGGTTTTGCTACCACATTGATGATAGGTATCGTAACTTCATTGTTCTGTTCATTACTAATCTCGAGGGTTATATTTGAGTGGATGCTTGATAAAAACATGGATATCAAATTCAGCAATCCATGGAGCTCACATACCTTTAAAAACGCAAACTTCGCATTTGTTAAAAACCGTTTCAAGTTTTACATTTTCTCAACTATCTTCATCGTTGCAGGTTTAATTTCAATTGCAACCCGCGGATTTACTTACGGTGTGGATTTTGAAGGCGGACGTAACTTCATTGTTAAATTCCCTAATAAAACGGTAACCACCGGCCAAATCCATGATGCTATTGATGCGACATTAGGTCGTGGTACCGAGGTTAAAACTTTGGGTACTGATAAGATCAGCATTACCACCAACTACCTGATCAAAGAAAACAATACCGCGGCCGATACCAAAGTAAGAAGCACACTGGTACAGGCTTTAGGTACAAAAGCCGAAACTAAAATATCTGACAGCGACATTTTAGGTGGAGCCAAAGTGAGTGCTACCATTGCCGATGAGTTAAAAACATCAGCTGTGTATACGGTATTGTTCGCCATCTTCGTGATCTCGGCTTACATCCTTATCCGTTTCCGCAAATGGCAGTTTAGCTTAGGTGCTATGATTGCAACCGCGCATGATGCGTTACTGGTACTTTCATTCTTCTCCTTATTCAATGGTTTCCTTCCATTTTCATTGGATATCGACCAGGCGTTTATCGCGGCTATTTTGACCGTTATCGGTTACTCTATCAACGATACCGTGGTAGTATTTGACAGGATTCGTGAATTCCTTGAGCATAAAAATAAAGACGAGAAAACAGAAGACGTTATCAATAAGGCTATCAACAGTACTTTAAGCCGTACTATTATCACCGCCTTAACGGTAATCTTCGTATTGATCGTGTTGTTCTTATTTGGTGGCGACGTAATTAAAGGTTTCTCCTTTGCATTATTGATCGGTGTTATTTTTGGTACATATTCGTCTATCTGTGTGGCAACACCGGTGATAGTAGACTTTGGAAAAAAAGACCTCAAATAAAATAACCTAAAATTATTAAAAAGGCTCCAAAGTAAATTTGGGGCCTTTTTTGTTTGAGCCCCACCCAAACCCTTCCCAGAAGCTACTGTGTGTACACATCTTTTGAAATCGTATCATTAAACAAAAACGTTGTCATTTCGAACCCTTGAAGGGCGGGATTTTGCGGGGTAAGGGGGAGAAATCTTATACGACAGGCACCGGTTTCTCGTCGCTTGCATAAGATTTCTCTCTCGCCCCTGTCTCATACCCCTCCTTCGCTCTATCGAAATGACATTTTTCTTTTTTTAGAAAGATGTGTACACACAGTAGCCCCAGAAGAGAGGGCTTAAAAGAAACCAGGTTCTAAAAAATAGACAGATGGGGTTGCTTTCGTATTTGAAAATAGTGTAAAATTGCAGTAGAAACTTTTCAAATACTGTTGATCATTCCATTAGCAATCATAAAGGATCATTACTGTTAGATGCGGCATAAATATTGATCGAGCATCAAGTCCTTCCCAAAATCCCCGATGGAAAGGCAAAGTCTCCCCTACAGGGGGGAGATTTAGAGGGGGCTAATCTTCGTTATATGAACACATCAGATAGCTCAAAATTCCCATTAGTAGTTATAGTAGGCGGCGGTTTTGGCGGCCTGCAGGTAGCCAAAAAACTGGCAGATAAACCGGTAGATGTTTTAATGCTGGATAAGCATAATTACCACACCTTCCAGCCCTTGTTGTACCAGGTGGCCATGGGTGGGCTGGAATCAGAGTCGATAGCATTTTCATTGCGTAAAAACTTTGATAGCCAAAAAAACTTCCGCTTTAGAATAGCCGAGGTATTAAAAGTTAATGCCGATAAAAACACCATTGAAACCACCATTGGCGAAATAGCCTACGATTACCTGGTGATAGCCACCGGATCTACCACCAATTTCTTTGGCAATAAGGAGATTGAAAAGTTTGCGATGCCGATGAAATCGATACCCGAGGCGCTTAACCTGCGTTATTCGGTATTACAAAACATTGAGGAAGCACTTTTAAAGCCATCGAGAGAAGAACGTGAACCTTACCTCACCTTTGTATTGGTTGGTGCCGGTCCTACCGGTGTTGAACTCTCTGGTTCATTAGCCGAATTACGCAACCACGTATTGAACAAGGATTACCCCGAGCTTAAAAAAGAAGACATGAAGGTTTACCTGGTTGACTTTTTACCAAAGGTGTTGGGACCGTTTTCAGATCAGGCTTCCGCAGCGGCTAAAGAGTTCCTAACCAAAATGGGGGTTGAAGTATTGTTGGGCGTTAAAGTTGAAAGCTACGACGGCGACGAAATTAAATTTGAAGGCGGCAAAACCATCCGCACCAAAACGGTGATCTGGAGTGCAGGCGTAATGGGTGTAGTGCCCGAAGGTATTGAAAAAGAAAACATTGAACGTGGTAACCGCATTAAAGTGGATAGCGTTTGCCGTGTAATTGGCACACCCAATGTTTTTGCCATAGGCGACGTAGCTGCCATGATCACTGACGAAACTCCCAAAGGGCACCCAGGTGTTGCGCAGGTGGCTATACAAATGGGGGCGCACGTGGGCAAAACCATTATTCAGTTAATCAATAACGAACCAACAGCGCCGTTCAAGTACTTTGATAAAGGTTCGTTAGCAACCATTGGCCGTAATAAAGCCGTTGCCGATTTGGGTAAAATCAGGTTCCAGGGATTCTTTGCCTGGCTGGTATGGATGTTTGTGCACCTGATATCACTTTTAGGCGGCCGTAATAAGGTTATTGTGTTCATCAACTGGGTGTCAAGCTATATCAACTACAATGGCGGCACAAGGCTTATTATCCGCAAATTTGAACGAGAAGGACTTACCGAGCAAGAGCATTTGCCGGTGACGGTGGATTAGTAGTGAGTAGTGAGTAGTGAGTAGTGAGTAGTGAGTAGTGAGTAGTGAGTAGTGAGTAGTGAGTGAACACATGTGTCATCTATATGGTTTTGAGTTATAAATAAATAATTCAGAACTTTGATTTTGAGATTTGAGGCCTAAACTCAAAACTCATCACTCAAAACTCATGACTATAAAAATAACCGAATGCCCGCGCGATGCTATGCAGGGGATAGTTCATTTTATCCCAACCGATGTTAAAGCGGCTTATATTAACCTGCTTTTGCAGGTTGGTTTTGATACTATCGATTTTGGGAGCTTTGTATCTGCTAAGGCCATCCCACAATTGCAGGATACTGCCGAAGTTTTGAATAACCTTGATCTGAGTAGCACGCAATCTAAACTGTTGGCCATAGTAGCCAACTATCGTGGTGCCGAAGATGCGGTTAAACACGAGGAGATCACCTACCTGGGTTATCCGTTTTCGATATCAGAAACTTTTCAGCTACGCAACACCAACACCACCCTCCCACAGGCTTTTGATAATGTAAAACGGATGCAGGAGCTATCTGTTAAGCATCATAAAAAACTGTTGGTTTATCTTTCGATGGGTTTTGGTAACCCTTACGGAGATGACTGGAGCACGGGTATTATTCATGAGTGGACAGCGAAGTTAGTTAACGAAGGTATTCATAACATCGCTTTGGCTGACACCATTGGCATTGCCGGAGCAGCGCAGATCGGTGATATTTATCCTGAACTTTGCCGGCAGTTTCCGCAGGCTGAATTTGGCATCCATCTGCACAGCACACCAGATACCTGGCAACCTAAAATAGATGCTGCTTATAAAAGTGGCTGCAAACGATTTGATGTAGCAATCAGGGGCTATGGAGGCTGCCCCATGGCCGCAGACGATCTTACAGGCAATATCGCAACAGAAAGCCTATTAGGTTATCTCCAATCACAAAACGAGCCCATAGGGCTTAATATGGACAAATTCAAGGAAGCTATGGAGTATTCGGGGAGGGTATTTATTTAGAATTATTTGAAAATTCGAGGATTTGAAAATTTGAAAATGAACCTCGCCATCCGAAAACTAAAGTTTTATTATGAGCCTGTTTAAAAATAAAAAGATCGTCATTGCGAGTTGTAAAATTTCGCGAAATTCTGAAGGTGGAATGACAACATAAAGCTATGTCATTGCGAGGAACGAAGCAATCCCCAATTACAGGGCGGATTTGCACAGCGACTCTGTAAATCGGGGATTGCTTCGTACCTACCCATGACAAGTTATAAAAACGGAAGTCATCCTGAACTTGTTTCAGGACCCCACAGGACAGGTTTTCCGCATGAAGTACACTTAGCGAGTGGGGTGCTGAAACAAGTTCAGCATGACATTGGGTTTTAATTCGCTTTGTCATCCCCACCTTCACAGTCCGCCGGATTTTATAACTCGCAATGACGGGTGTATAGGTGCTCAACGAAGTGTATAAAAATATTTTTGAAATAAATTTAAACAGGCTATATAACAGCATCTTCAAATTCTCAAATTTTCAAATCCTCAAATTAAAATTAGGCTATCGTCTTAGTCGCTTTACTTACTTTGGCTTTTACCGATTTATCGAAGTTTTCCATTACCAATACCGCGGCGCCGATTAACTCGGCATCAAAGCCAAGTTCTGATACCAACAGCTCGGTCCCTTTAGATAAACGGGGTATACAATATTTGTGTAGCGCCTGCTGAATAGGTGCCATTAGTATTTTAGCAACCTTTGCTCCGCGACCGCTTAATACTATAGTAGCCGGGTTCATGATATGGATAAGGATGGCCAGGGCCTTCCCTATTTTGTAGCCTGCATCTGATAACAGTTCTATCGCAAACTGATCGCCGTTATTGGCGGCATCTAACAGGGCATCGCCCATCAGTTTGGAATGATCGTTTGTATTATGTTTTAAACTGGTTATACGCCCCTGTTTAATGCCTTCTATAGCTTTTTGAGCAACCACCAGCATCGATGCTTCAGCCTCAAGGCAACCACGTTTACCGCATTCACAAAGAGAGCCATCTTCAGATAAGGGGATGTGGCTTAACTCGCCCGCGAAACCGGTATGGCCGCGAAACAGTTTACCATTTACGATCATCCCCAGGCCTATACCCCAGCCCAGGTTAATCACCATTACTTCGGTTTGGGCTTTGGCTATGCCAAACTTCTGCTCGGCAAGGGCTATTAAGCTCGAATCGTTATCGATATAGGTTGTAATGCCCGTATGTTCGGTAAGGTAAGCTGTAAGGCTTCCGTTTGCATCAAGATAGGTATAGTTAATACCTTCGGTTACGTTGATAAAACCGGGCATACCGATACCGATACCGGCTATCTTGCCCTTTGCTATGCCAGAGTCTTTAATGTAGCTATTGATCTGGTTGGTAAGGATGGTTAAAGCGTTGGCGTTATTAAGCAGTTTCAGCTCAAAAGTAAGCATGTCTGCAACGGGGCTATTCTGTAGATCAAACAACTGGATACGGGCTGTAAGCTGATCAAGTGCCACAGCAAGGATGTACATGGCATTGGCTTTAACCGAGTACATAAGCGGCCTGCGGCCACCACTTGAAGGAGCGTAGCCATGCTCAACCACAAAGCCCTCATGCATTAGTTCATTTACGGCTTTGGCTATTGATGGAATACTTTTGTCAAACAAATCGCTCAGTCCGGCGCATGACATGGCTTTATTAAAGTAAAGCCGTTTAATGATCATGTTTTTTAGCTGACTGCCCTTGATACCTTTATTTTCGGGTTCCATTCAATAATTAATAGTTAATGATTTTAAAAGACCTAATATAAGTCTTTAAAGTTTATAAAAATATAAATAAAGTATTAAAGTACAACTGTAAATATTACGGTTTTTAACTGGCTGATTAATTGGCAAAAATAAACAAACTTAACAGAATGGTAATATAGGTTATAATATTTTGTAGATGGGGGTTATAGAATTTTAGAAGAAGAATTTAGATTATTCAGTCCATTTGCTTTTTCATCATATCACTGGAGAGGAAGCTATTTGCCAAAATACTTTTTATACTCGCCTTCTACATCCGTTACATCGACATTGTGCAGCTTTTTATGGGGATCGAAAAAATACAAATTGGATATAAATGCAACGGTATCCAGTTTAATTTTGTGTATTACGCCGCTTGCCTGCCTGAATTGCAGGTATTTATAACCCGGTGGAACATCTACAATTTTGAGATGCTGTTTTTTAAGATAGGTTTGCGCTTCAGACATATAAAACATCTGGTCATCGGCACCGGTATAAAACTCGTCATCCTTTGATGCTTTGTGGCGTTTTTGTATTTCGGCAGCATCCAAAATTGTAATCACTGCCGCTAAAGAGTCAACAGTGAAGGTATCTCCGGTAATTAGGTTAGCTTTTTGCGCAAACTGAAGCTTAGCAGTGATGCTTTTTTCGGAAGCTGAAATACGTTTATGTGTTTTTCTTTGCGGCGTTTTTTTTTCAGCAGATGAGCATGCCGCAAGCGTTGCCAGCAATATAATCAATATGCTATTTTGGTGTTTCATGATTAAGGTTAATGATCATTTTTTTTCCATAAACATCCATCGCTGCCCTTCGAGATCGGCGGCACGATAGCGACTACCTGGGTAACCTTCTTCAAGTTCAGATAGTATAGTTGCGCCGGTTGCCTTAGCATGCACAAAATGCGCTTTTACATCATCTACATAAACTAAAACGCCGTTAATAATATAAGGAACTTGGTATGCTTTAGCAGCTATAGCACAATTCTCAATATGGTGTTTAGGGCTTTGGTAATCAGGAGTTGGTTCGGCAAGCATTACCAAGCTATCCCTCATGGCAATTTCACCGTGGGCAAGTCGCCCCTGCCCGGTGGTCATGCGGGTTATTTCGGTAAAACCGAATACTTCACAAAGCCACTCCATAGCGGCCACGCCATCCTCATAGGATAGCATGGGTATAATTTGTTGGGTTGATGTAATCATGGTATTTCCATTATTGCCTGATCAATGATATACTTATGGCAGAGCTAAGGTGTATCGCAATCCATAATTATGCTCTATTCTTCTTCACTAAAATCCTCCAGCACCCCCGTGTACTCGTCCCAATCCGGGTCATCATTGGAAACAATAGTAATAGGTAGCGGATCAAACTTTGCCAAAGCAATATTTAACCTTTCGCCAGCGATATCAACATCTGTGGTATACCATGCCCACCATCTTTCATTATCGCCAGTAATAACAAAAGCCAGTATTGTTTGGTTATCTTCTTCCATTACGGAAACCAATGCGTCCTCTACCTCCTTCATCAGGGCAAGCGTGGCACTGTCTGGCAGTAATGCTTCGGTATCGGGCTCATATTCCCAAATAATATCCATCCGGTACTGATAAAGTCCGGTCTCCGCAAAATTTTGCAGGTGCGGCCTATATCTGATTAATACGGGCAAATCGTCAGTATAAAACTCACCGGCAGCCCATGAATCGTTTAAATGCATATCCTCTATCATACCTCAATATTACAAAAAAGACTTGCGAAAAAATCATCCGCAAGTCTCCAAATTTTAAATTCTGCTTTAAGCTTTCTGCCTTCGGCTTTCAGCTTTATTGTACTTCAAATTCCTTTTTCAACTTAATATCTTCAGATGAGTTACCTATCATCACCATAAATTTACCGGGCTCAACAGTCCAGTTCATATTTTTATCCAATAAGGCCAAATCATCGGGGTGCAGGATAAATTGTATGGTCTTTTTTTCGCCAGGTTTAAGGTTTACACGCTCAAAGCCGCGCAGGTCATACTCGTAGGTGGTAACACTGCTTATTTCGTCTTTAAGATAAAGCTGCACCACGTCATCGCCGGCACGTGCGCCTGTATTAGTAACATCAACGCTTACCTGCACATCGCCCTGGGCGTTCTCCTTCTCTGGTAATACTATTAGGTTACTATATTCAAATGTGGTGTAGCTTAACCCAAAACCATATGGATATAATGCACCGTTCACGCTGGTTTTGCCCCAGCTGTTTTGTCCACCCTGCCCGGCTTGCGCGTTGGGCTTAAACGGAAAATTAAATTCAATTTGTCCGGTAGTTTTAGGGAACGTGATAGGCAATTTGCCGCCAGGGTTATTGTCGCCAAACAAGGTTTCGGCAATTATACGGCCGCTTTGTACGCTGGGGAACCAGGCCTCTAAAATAGCAGGCACGTATTTGTTTTCCCAGTTGATGGTAAGCGGCTGCCCGTTTATCATCACCATAACCACCGGCTTACCCGTAGCTTGCAAGGCCTGTATCAGCTTTAATTGGCGGCCAGGAAGATTTAAACCTGTACGCGACAGACTTTCGCCTACCCTATCCACATCCTCGCCCACAACGGCTATAATCACATCTACATTTTTGGCCTGGGTTACGGCATTATTAATTTCTATCTGTTCTTTATCCGTTAAAGGTGTTTCAATGATCTCACTTTCGGGCCAGGTGGCATCTACTATATCGCATCCTTTTGCGTTAACAACAACACCTTTATCGCCAACATAATCCTGAATTCCTTTTAAAACAGTAGTTATCGGATTATGCGACGGGCCGTACCTGCTAATCGCATAATTAGTTTCGGTAGCCAGCGGGCCGGCAACTAAAATCCTTGGCGTTTTTTTCAAATCAAGCGGCAACAAATTCCCCTCATTTTTTAGCAATACCATCGATTCGCGGTTCATTTTAAGCGACATTGCCTCATCATCGGCGGTATGCACCAATTTATCGGCCGCTTTCGGATCTTTAACATAAGGGCTGTCAAACAAGCCCAGGCGCATTTTTACCCGCAGTACGTCTCCCACCCTCGAATCGATCACCTTCATCGAGATCTTGTTTTCTTTGATCAGCTCACGCAGCGGCAAGATGAAAGTTTGCGGCATGGTAAAGTTGGTGCGCACGTTAAGTCCCGCTTCAACCGCCTGCCTTACGGCCTCTTTGTAATCGGCAGCTACGTGGTGTTTGGAGTATAAAAACTCTACCGCTTCGCTATCGCTTACTACATAGCCGTTAAAGCCAAACTGCTGGCGCAACAGCTGTGTTAAAAAGTAATAGCTACCGGTAATGGGGACGCCATCCCAATCGTTATAACTACTCATTACGCCCATGGGATGTGCTTCCTGGATTACCCTGCGGAAAGGATACAAGTACACCTGGTACATTTCCCGCGGTGCCACATGCGGATCGGTACGGGCACTGCCATCCCGGCCGCCTTTTGGAACGCTGTATACCGCGAAGTGTTTAAGCGTCGAGGCAATGTTTTCTTCCTGCATGCCTAAAACCATTTGCTTACCCATTTCGGCAATGTGGAAAGGGTCTTCGCCATAACATTCAACTACACGACCCCAACGCTGGTCGCGGGCGGGATCAAGAATGGGCGCGTAAACGTTGGTATACCCCAAAGCCCGTGCTTCGCGACCAACCGTTTGGCCGGCCTGGCGCACCAGTTGCTTATCAAAGGTACTGCCAATACCTATAGGCGCCGGTAACGGCGTAGCACGGTCATGATTTAGGCCGTGAATCCCCTCGTTTGTAAAATCAACGGGGATACCCATCCGGGTTTCTTCTACAAACCATTTTTGAATGGTGTTAATTGCCGAGGCATGTTTGCTGAACGGAAAGGAATACTGCGTAGGCGCATCATCCGTATGCGACGTGAGGTTATTTAATTCCTCATCAATGTTGGCTATGCCATCCTTCCAGATCTCGTTTTTCCAATTGGGGATAGGCATTTCGTCTTTTAAAACCCGTTTGTAGCCATAAAGGGTGGCCATCTGGCAGGTTTTTTCTTCAATGGTCATTTGGCTTAACAGATCGGCAACTCGTTTTTCAATGGTTTGTGAGGGATCTTCAAACAAATCCATTTTGCCGTTCTTGTTAAAATCTATCCAGCCTTTATGGTAAATATTTTTTTGTTGTGCCGATGACTGCAAGGCCAGCATAGTCAACAGCGCCGATGCCGCGCATACGCGTGGCAGGTAATATTTTTTTCTCATGTAGATGAATTGCGGTTAGTATTTCAAATATAAGAGAATAAAATAATGCATTGTATAAATAACACTAAGGTGTTACAATGTAGGGAGGATGTAGAGGCCCCCAGCCCCCTGAAGGGGGAGCTTTTGATTAGCATGATTTGTTTGGTGCTATTATTTCAAGGTGATAATTGATGAAGATGTATATTTGACTTAAATACCTGCTCAATGAAACTACTTTTACTATTATTCTTTTTAAACCAGCATCCTGCCGATACTACAGCAAAATCAGGTCGTTTTATAGCGATGGAATACAAAGGGATGTCGAACTGTATTTATGAGATAACCATTAACGATAGCCTCATCATGGGTGCCAAAGTAAACGGCTATATCACCGTGCAGCCCAATTTTGGTATTGGCACAAGTATTCCTCGCGATGTAATGCACAATCCGGAAGCTTATGTAAGCAAAAAGAAAGCAGAAAAGTATTTGGATAAGAACATGGGGAATGATCAATTTATTGATACCGACAAACAAAATTTCATCATCAGGCGAAAGGACGTTAAAACCGTTTTTATCAATACCCAACCAAAATGGGGAATGGGCTATTACCCTCAAAGCGGCAGGATCATGATCGAATCGCCGGAAACGCCTTACAATAAAACTGCAACCCACGACCTGATCCTCATTGGCGATCAAAATGCCGAAGAAGTGCTTCAAATGTTTAAATAGCGGAGCGAGTAATTATCATTAATCATTCAGCCGAACTCGTTTCGGTCATCCCATTAGCAAGGTCTTCAGCATGATGACTACCTGTCCTGTGGGGATGACCGAAACAAGTTCGGCATGACATTGGTACACCTACAGCATCCCCTTATAAATCCCACAATTTTCATCATCAAAGCATACAAAGATCACCTGCTTAACAGTCCCATTCTCCGCTAAAAAATCCTGAACTGTTTTGATGGCAATGGCGGCGGCTTTCGTTTTAGGGAAATGATAAATACCCGTGCTGATATTGGGGAACGCGATAGTTTCCAGGTGATTTTCGGCAGCTAATTTCAGGCTGTTTAAATAGGCAGAAGCCAGCAAACCATCCTCTCCTTTACTGCCGTTATTATAAACCGGCCCAACGGTATGGATTACGTATTTAGCAGGCAGATTACCACCGGTAGTAATCACTGCTTCGCCGGTTTTGCAGCCGCCCTGCCGGTTGCGGATCTGGATACATTCCTCCAGTATGGCTTTACCGCCGGCGCGGTGTATGGCACCATCAACACCGCCACCACCTAATAACGAGGTGTTAGCAGCGTTAACAATAGCATCAGCGTTGACTTTGGTAATGTCGCCCTGTATTAATTTTATTCTTTCGTTAACCATCACTTATTAGTCTTCGGCTGCTTCCTCGCCTTTGCTACCAAGTTCTACAATATCCCCTTTTTGAAACAGGATAGCTTTTAATGTAGTACGCCAGATTGGCTTTTTACGCAATAGAAATTCCAAATCCATCCCAAAATGTTTAAATTCCTCTTGCTGGGCATTTTGCATTATGGCTTTGGCTGCTTTATCAGTCTCTACCGAAATACGTTGCTCATACCAGTTAATGGCTTCGGCTTCTTCGGTAAGAGATACAATCATGCGCGCAAAAGTGCGGGTTTCTGCCGATAATTCGTTTACAGGTTCGTGGTATTGATCAAATGACATAATGTTCTGTTTTTATAATAGAAACATCAGGCTTTGGTTTTGTTTTGGATTTTTTTGGATTAAAGATTTTGAGATAAAGGAACAAGGATTTATTTGGGGTGATTTGTAAGGAACAGCATAACAGGAATGATATGATTTATTGAATCGTTCATTTAGTTATAAAATCCGGCGGACCTTGAAGGTGGAAACGTCGAAACAAACTATCCCCTCACCCTGTCATGGGTAGTTTTAAAATCGGGGGACTATGAACGTGAAATGACAATATTAAGCCATGTCATTGCGAGGCACGAAGCAATCGCGAACTATACAGATCCTCCCTGTAGCGTATGAGATTGCTTCGTTCCTACCCATGACAAGTTATAAAAGAGGAAGTCATCCTGAACTTGTTTCAGGAACCCACAGGACAGGCTTTGCGTATGATGTATACTTAGCGCGTGGGGTGCTGAAACAAGTTCAGCATGACTGCGGGGTTAAAGGTGATTGTCATTTCAACCTTCACAGCCCCCGGATTTTATAACGCGTAATGACATGGTGGACTTGTCATGGGTAGAAACGAAGCATCTATTCGCAAACTTTCAGGGCGAACAGGCATAGCGTAAAATAGATCCTTCAAACGTTCAGAATGACAGGGTGGAGAGGAGTTTAGAAAACTGCAGCTTTTTACTTCACATTCTTCAAAAACTCAGCCGCATCATCGCCTAATTTATAGTTCAGCTTTACCAGTTTGGCTATATAAAACCGGCGCATGTCGGCCCATTTATAGTATGGCGAAACGTTTTTCAAACCGGTAATGCGTGCCTCTTTTTCATTCAGTAAAATTTTAACCAGGTAATTTGCAGACCCTTTCTTTTTATAAAAGATCCATTGAATGTTGGAACTTAGCGGGATCACTTTTGAGGCCTGCCAGGCTCTATCAAACTGGTTAATATCGGATGATACCTTATCGGCATCCTCAATGCCTAAAAGTGCGGCAAATGGTGAAATAGTTTCGGCATGGGCAAAGCGTAAATTGGCGTTGTATGTGCGGGTTTTGATAAAATCGTCCGTGGTAGTAATAAAATTGGCAAGCAATGGTGCAGCTATAATCACCTGTAAACCGTCTGCTTTTGCCCCGGGACCTTTTACCAGGAAGTCTTCGACATTATCTGTTCTTCCTAAAGCTTTCAGTTCGTCGCAGGTGAACAATGAGGTAAAATCAAGTTCCTTAGGTTCGATACCAAGCTGTTTCGCCTCGCCTTGAACAGAATAAACAATAGTAGCAAATCCCCAAATATCATTGATGATCTTATCGGCCTCCATATTATCAAGCGTTTTTAAATATTCTGCTTTAAAAAGGCGCGATACGATGGTTTTGTTGATCTCATTTATATGTTCGGCTTTGGCAATAATGGCTTTGTATTTATCCCAGTCGCCCTTTTTTTCATAGGCGGTATACGCCGGCGATTCGTCGTAAAAACGCAGGTTTACATCATCATTAGCTTCAACAATTTGCACCGAATCTTTGAGCTTAGTTTTTAAGCCCGATAAAAAAGCATCCGCGCTTTGCTTGGTGCGGATCTCTTTGGTGATGGTTACATTCAATTTGGGTTTACCTGCAAATACTTGGGCGTAATTGCTATACATTCGGCTACCAATACTCTGCAATTCTTCGCGGCCTTCGGCTGATATTGATTTAGTATTGCCTTTCTCTACCTTTTGCAAATTAAGTATCATTTGCTTTAGCAGTTCACCTTTTTCGGTAAGCATGCCGGCGCTATCTGCTTTTAGCAAAACGCTGTAAATAAAAGCGGCTTTTACATCCTTGGTTAAATGCCTTGCCCCGTGCCTGCCAACGTGGTTTATAAAAACCGGCTCATACCCTTTAGGCACAGGTGTATACTTTACAACTGGTGCTTTATACAAAGTTTTGGTACCTAAAAAGGCGGTACCACAATCCTGTGCCGATGCATTGGTAGCAAAAGCGACTAAAAAAAGGAGGTATAAGATGGCTTTTTTCATGATGCTAAGAAACTGTTTAAAATGATTTCACAAAATACTATGGCACAAAAAATAAAACGTCATTGCGAGTATCGATCAAGGATAAACCTGAAAAAAATAGTGATGACATCGTTAACGCGCTTGTGTAGAGACGCAACATTTTGCGTCTCCCGCGTGCAAATGCAACACGCAAATTTAAAATCTCACAAATCCACTCTGTATAGCGGGAGACGCAAAATATTGCGTCTCTACAAAAAAAACATATTTGATAATCAACAACTTGCGTGGACGTCATTATAAGGCACGAAGCAATCCCCAATTTACAGAGTCGCTGTGCAAATCCGCCCTGTAATTTGGGGATTGCTTCGTCGTTCCTCCTCATAATGACGATTTATTTAGTTTTAAACACCTTAATAAGATAACTTCTTCAAGTCGCCCATTCAGAGGGGCTTACTTTAAAAACACAAGGATCAGTTTTCAGACTGATCCTTGCAAGTTTTAGTTTAGTTATTAGTGTAATGTTTATTAGTGCTGGTTACCTGTACCATCGCTTTGGTAAGCACCGATATCTTTACCCGGCAGGGTTATCGTTGTACCATAATCACCGGTTGCCGTAACCGAAGCTATCGGGCTAAAATTAACGTTACCTGCATTTACGCCTTTTGAGCCAGCTTTCAGTCTGAAGTTTGATGTACCCACCAAAACAGCAGCCGGTGTTTGCACCGATACTGTCATTGGACCAGGGTTTGCAGTATAATCAAAAGCGGTAAGATCGTAACCGTAAAAAGTTGGATCGTTTTCTTTTGGCGTAGTTGAATGTATATCGGCAGATTGGAAAGTACTTACCCCATCAGCGGCCTGGAATAAGTCAACAATCTTCTGAGTAGATCCATAAAAATACTGGTTATTGTATTTAATATTGGTTAAATCAGCATCGCTGGTTAAACGCAAACCGAAACGACAGTTGGCTATTAAATTATTGTAAACCATACCCCTTGCGGCTTTTTCAAAGTTGATTGAACCGCCCCTGCCTGATTTTGTTTGCCTAAAACCGCAATTTACCATTGTATTATTATACATGGCAACGTTGGTTTGTGTGCCAGAACTACCGGCATCAGATGCCTTTAAAGCGTTCGTTGCCGCGCCTATAAAAAAGTTGTAAGCTAAATCGCCAACGGTGCCACTCTTCATGTTAAAAAACTCGCCTCCCAATTGGCCGCAAAGCTCAAAAGTATTACGCATAATACTTATTTTACCGCCACTTACCCTTATCGCATCATCTTTGGCACCAAATACCCATGAATCTTCGAGGATAAATTTTTTGGTGATGTTTCCGAAGTAAATAATATACCGGGGATCGCCGCTGGCGTAAACACCAGTCTCATTTCCGCTTGCAGGGCCGCCGGCCAATTCAAGATGTGTCCATTTAATAATCAGGTCGCCGCCTGGAGCAGGATTTTTTGATGAAGGATCGGGCCAGCAAACTATGCCACCCCACCAGCCTTTAAAAACATCGGTGTAATTTTGCGCCAAGGCTTCGGTATGATAGGTATCGGCATTTTGCACTGTAATATAGTTTGGTTTTTCTTTGGTACCCAGGCTTATAAAAGTACCGTGCATAATAATTTCGGGCGCGGTTTGATAGGTTTTGCCATCGCCGATAGCGATCAGTTTAACCCCCTCCTGCATTTGCAGGGTATCGCCTTCATTAACTGTAATATCAGTTTTAAAATAATAGGTTTTACCAGCCAGCATAGTACCCCTAACAGCTCCTTTTAAAGTATCGGATGTAATGCCATTACTAACCAACCTAACCGGTGCCGAAATAATTGCAAGTTCGGCTTTATGGCACGCGCTTAGTGTAATTAAACACAGGCATACCCAATATATTTTATTTATATTTTTCATTTTTAATTTCATTATAGTTTATAGCGTAAACCCAATATATAATACTGCCTGTACAAATCTTTGCGAACAGAAGTATTTTCGCCTGCCTTTTGCAACTCAACATTGACGGCATCCGTTGGGTAAGGCCTCCTTATTTCAAGTTCATAAGGTGTATTTAAAAGGTTGGTTGCTTTTATATACAGATACAAGTTACCGTACAAACGCTTATCGGCCGATAAATCGAGCGTGGTAAAGCCTTTTTGCCAAATGTCATTATCTAAATATGGCGATACCGTATTTAACCTGGCTCCGGTGTAAACAAATGATAGTTGCGTGTTTAAGCCATTTTTAACACTACGGTACAGCAATGATAGGTTACCGATATTTTTTGATTGCCCCTGTAATGAACGTGTTTGCTGTACGGTACGATGGGTTACAAAACCTTGATCGTTACGGTAATCTTCTTCTTTATCGGTAGTTATTTTTGAATTGGTGTAAGTGTAGTTGGCCCGGATACCAAAGCTTCTGAAATATTTGGTAAAATCAAGTTCGAAACCGTAGTTAGTGGCATTGCCAAAGTTTTCGGGCCTAAGCACATAGCTGGTAGCATTTTTTTCAATCGCGTATTCAATCGGATTATGGATTGATTTATAAAATACCCCTACCAATAACTGATCAAGGGCTTTAGGAAAAAGCTCATACCGTAAATCAAAATTTTCGGCAGTGATACGTTTCAAATTAGGGTTACCCTGCTCGTCATAAAGCGCGTCGGGATCACCGGCTGTATGTGGTACCAACTCATAAAAATTAGGTCGGCTTATGGCCGAATAGTATGATAAGCGAATATCCTGCTTATCGTTAAACTGATATTTAAAGTTTACACTTGGCAACAAATCGTAATATTTAATGCTGCCGGTTTTACCTTCAACAGATGCATCGGCCTGGGTAAGCCAGCTTTGGCTGGTATGCTCATATCTTAAGCCGGCAATAGTCAATAATTTGCCTGCGGTAAATTTAACCTGCGCGTAACCTGCGCCTACTTTTTCGGTAAAATCATAGTTAAGCGCGTTTGTAGGCGTACCCTGGGTGTTAAACAAATCAAAAGTATTATTATCAACATTCCCGGTAAATGTTTGGGCGGTATTGCTTGCACCCGGCCTTAAATCATACTCGTCAAAACTACTGTGCCTTGTTTTATCGCGGTACATACCGCCGGCGCTTAGCTCAAAGTTGGTATTAAACAGGGTTGGCTTATAAATAAAATTAAGAAAACCGGTTTTATCCTCATCAGAGTTTTTGCTAAAGGTGCGGCTTTGGGCTTTTAAACCGTCAAAAGTGTACGGTGCCTGTACAATGCTACCATCGCTTTGCACGTTGCGGCCGGTATTTAAATTCAGTTCAGCCCTGTCGGGTTCGTTGGCGGTTGCTTTGGAGTATACCGCCGTCCAATTAATGCTAAAGGCATCGGTCAACCTATGATCGCCATGCAAATTACCGTTTTTAATGGTTTGAATGGTACGGTCGCTACGATAAGTTTGACTTACCCTGCCAGTACCAATGCCAGCCCTGCCAAGCTCTAAACTTGTATCTGAGCTAAACCTGTAGTTGTTTTGAGCCAGGTTGATATAATCTAAATCGAGCGTAATTTTGTTGGCATTATTAAACTTATAATCAAATTTGGTTAAAATACCGGTACGTTGTTGTTGAATGTTATAGGTTCGTTTTTCAATATCGGTTACCAGGGGCTGGTTATTCGATGGGTTTACTTCGGTACTAAAAAATGTACTGTTGGTAAGCCTGTAAGTATTTTGATAGCTCAAGGCCAATAAGGCTCCAAACTTTTTATCGGCTGTACGCCCGCCAATGCTTAAACCCGCTATAGTTGCCAGGGGAACCTTGTTTTCGCTATAATGGAACGGATTGGTGGCAAAATCGGCGCCGGTAGCATTACGCCCATCGGCACGCGGTGACGTTTGCAAACTCGCGCTGCGATCAAAACCGGTAAAGCCTTTATTAAAAAAATTAGCGGCTAAACCAGTCGCTAAGTTGCCGCGCACAGTAAATTCATCGGGAGCATCTTTTAAAACCAGGTTAATGGCACCGCCTATTGCATCGCCTTCCATGTTAGCAGTAAGCGATTTTGATACTTCTAAACGATCAACAATATCGGCCGGAAAAATATCCAAAGGCACGTACCTGTTTTTATTATCGGGACTCGGAATTTTCACACCATTAACCAACGTATATTGGTAACGTGCATCCATGCCGCGTATAATGGCGTATTGAGCCTCGCCATTTGCGCTACGATCAACAGATACGCCAGATACCCTTTGCGTTACGTTGGCAATAGTAATATCCGGTGAGGCCTCAATGGTACGTGCCGATACCGCGTTTAATATTTGCGGCGAACGGCGCTCCGCGCTTTGAGCGGCCTTGTCAGATGTCCGGTCTCCGTGGCCGGTTACGGTTACTTCGTTAAGATTGTTGTCTTTGGTTTTTAGCGCCAGGTTTACAGTTGTAGTAACACCATCCTGTACCTCAATATTTTTGTCTTCTTTATCAAAGGCAACATAGCGGGCATCAATTTCGTAGCTGCCTGCGGGTACGTTTTTAAATACAAAACTACCATCAAGCCCAACGCCTGTTGATATTTTGTAACCTGAGGTTTTACTGTGGATACTTACCGTGGCGCCAACAAGCGGTTCACCGGTTTTCTTATCGGTAACGGTTCCTTTAATTGTACCGCTGGCAAATGCAAAGCTGCATATGGTAAGCTGAAGTAGAATTAACAGGGGTATAAGTTTCTTCATTTGCTATGGGGTTAAAAAAGTCCACGCAAAGAAACCCCACCAATTTAATGGTGAGGTAAATCAAATGTTAATATGTTGTTAACAATCTATCTAAAATTCATTTACTATTGATGTTTGTGTAACAAAGTTGTTTCGTAAACAAAATATTTTTAAAAATTACAGTCGGCCGAAGGTTTTATTCCCTCGTTGTCCCGGGTTAAAATTGCTGTGCCGTTGTTAAATGTAACTATCCAAATGCTGTCATAATCAGTGTCAGGCCATTTTAAACCAGCTTCTGTTACGCCCAAAGCCCTTACAATTGGGGCTATACCGCCATGCTCCCACGATACCAATACAACGCCGCTGCGGCTTTTAAGATCGGCAGCCATACCTAACGAATCTTTTTCGGTACGGCTACTGTTTACTGTAAGGTTATATTTTGAAACAAGCGGCACAAGGGTTTCAAACATCCTGGCATGTTTGGTGGCTTCGCCCAAGCCAAGCCCGGGTGCAAATACAAAAGCAGGAACACCAAATTTTGAGGTGATAACCGCAGGAAGTTTTAACGAGCGGTTTAGGCCCTGGCAGGTTAAGTTATCACCCTTTAATGGCTTTTCGCCGTGCCTGATGAACACAATTTTTAAACCGGCGGTTTGTGCCTTTACTGCTGATATGCTTATTAATATTAACGCTACAGCGCTTATAATTTTTCTCATTTTACGTTTTAGTAAAAATGATAACCGGGCTTAATACCGGTTATCATTCAAATATTTTTAGTGTTTGTTACCGCTACCGTTTAACTGATAAGCGCCAAGGTCGGTACCCGGAGCAGTGGCTTCAGATAAACCGTAGATCTTATCAATCGGTACGGTAATCAACGGCTGTATAGAAGTATTACCCTTACCAACCAATGGTGAGTTAGCCAGCAAACGGAAGTTAAAACTCCCTATTGCACTATATTGATACAACGGATGCCCGGTGGTAGGTAACGGGAAGTTAAGGAACATCGGATTGTTTTTTTGCACCACATCACTACCATCGTAAATAGAACCTAAAGTATAGGTTGATGGTAAATATTTAGCAGATGTAGTGATAGACGGAATGTCTGTTACCTGCGGCTGGGTAATATAACCGGTTGGATAAAACTGGTTAGCCACACTTAAAGAATCGGCCCATTGATAGTTGTTACCGTAAGTAAGGTGGGCAACATCGGCTATCGGACTGCCTACCACGCGGTAACCAAATCTGCAGTTGATGGCTACGTTATTAAAATACGCGCCGGCGGCACCTTCCTCAAAGTTGATACAACCACCACGGCCGCTTTGTACCTGGCGATAACCGCCGCTTACAAATGTATTGTTGTACATTACAATATTGGTTTGCGGCGCGCCGGTAGCCTGGCCTTTGTTTGATGCTTTTTGACCATTTGTTGCTGTACCCATAAACATATTATAAGCCATAGTACCAACGGTACCGCCTTTAGCATTTAAACAATCGCCGCCGCTTACCCCGTTCTTTTCAAACGTGTTCCTGAAAATAGCGATCTTGCCGGCCGAGATACGGATAGGATCATCCACACCGCCGTATAACCATGAATCTTCCATAATAAAGTTGCCTTTGTAGTTGGCAAATAAAATGCTGTACTGGTTACCGGTACCTGAACCTGCTATGGTTGAAGTAGCTTTGCCTTCGGTTAAGCCGCCAAATTCAACGTGCGTCCAACGTAACACAAGCAGGTTACAGGTAGGGCCACCAATAATGCCTTTCCATTTACCGGCATAAGCAGGGTCGGCAGCGGCTGTAAGGCCTCCAGGGGCATCGTTTTTAGTTACGCCGGCAACGGTGATCCAGTTGGGTGCATCTTTTGATCCATTACTAACCAATGTGCCTAAAGCAATTAAGCTGCTACCCAAGCCCATATTTAAGGTTACACCCGGCTGCATTAACAAAGTGTCTGTGGCATTAATCACCAGATCGCAACCCGCTTCTACGGTATAAGTTTTACCACTTAGCATGGTACCTTTTACAGATATTACTGTTGAACCTGATGTACTGCACGAAAGTGGCGCTTTATCACTAACCGGACTTGCGGCTGGTGGCGTATAAGTATAAATATCGGTATGTTCGCCTTTCCATTTCTGGCAGCCTGATATAGATGCTGCAAGCAGGAAACTGATAACTGGAATTATATATTTTTTCATCGTTGTATTTTTATTAGAATTTATACCTGAAACCACCCAGGAATAAGGTTTTGTAATAATCGCTTTGTACCAGGGTTTGCGCTGCAATATCCTGTTTGCCAATAAACTCCTGTTGCTTGGCATCTAAACTTCCATGAGGGAATTTTAGGTAGATCTTGCTGGCAGCATTGGTGATATTATTGATCTTACCGTAAAAAGACAACCTTTTAACAATGGTTTTCTCGAACGAAAAATCAAGCTGATTGTAGGCATGCTGATAAAAATCGAGGTTATAATAAGGCGACACCTGTGCTAAACGCTCGCCAGTGTAAACAAATGCCAGCTGCATATCCAAACCTAATTTTGCGCTCTTAAACAATACCGACGCGTTGCCCACGTGATCTGCCTGACCTTGTAACGGGCGGGTTTCATTCACATTGGTTTGTTGCAAACCAAGGGTGGCATCGTTTGAATAAAGCAACTTATTGGTGGTTATTCTTGAGTGAGTATAGGTATAGTTAACAGAGAAACCTATTATACCAAAAAACTTGGTTGCCAAAGCCTCAAAACCATAGTTGGTTGCATTACCCGGATCGTTTTGAGGTTTAATAACCTGCGAGCTTGGGCCGCCATCACGCACTACAAAGTATTCAATAGGATTATATATTTTTTTGTAAAAAGTTCCTACTAATAGCTGATCGGCACCTCCCGGGTAAAACTCATACCTTAAATCGTAGTTATCGGCGGTAATATGTTTCAGATAAGGATTACCAACCTGGTCATAATACTCGCCGCTAATCTTGTAAGGTACCATCTCGCCAAAACCCGGACGACTAATAGCTGCGAAATAAGAGGCGCGAATGGTTTGATTATTAGTCAGCTCGTATTTCAGGTGAACGCTTGGCAATACATCGGTATACTTGATAGTACCACTTCTTTCTGTAACCGTTTCTGGCGATTGGGTTGCATAGCTCATGTCGGTATTTTCAACCCGCACACCACCTAATACCTGTAATTTAGGGAACAGGTCAAATTTTACCTGGAAATATTCGGAGTTATCATTTTCGGTAACATGGTAGTTATTTTGCAAATCGGTATTGTTTGAACCTATACCATCTGTTACCGGATTAAAGGCAAAAGGAATATCATTAAAATTGTTATTAAATAACGTTGATTTACCACCACTTAAAGAATAGGTAATATAATCCGCGTCCCTTATTTTATGACGATATAAACCACCTGTAGAAAACTCAACATCTTTACCGGCAATTTTAGGGGTGTAGATCAGGTTTGCATAACCCGAAATATCCCTGTCACGGTTGTTTTCCCAGTGGTGGGTTAAGGCGGTGTTATTATCAACTTCGGCAGTTACGGCACCGCTATTATTTAAAGTTTTGTTGGCATCGTATGAAAACTCTGTTCTATCCGGCATGTGCCTGGTTGATACCGAATAAACTCCATCCCAGTTAAAACGCCACTCATTACCCAATATGTGGTCGCCATGCAGGGTTGAGTTATAAATATTTTGCTGGGTTAAGGTACTTCTGTTTGATAAGGTGATCTGCTTGCTTAAGCCGGTTGAGTTTAAACCCAACCCAAGTGTATCTGCTGTATAGCGCGATTCAAACTCACTTTGGTGAATGTATAAGTTATACAATGACAGCTTGTTTTTATCATTGATCACGTAATCAATTTTATTGTGGATGCCTACACGTTGTGTTTGTGTTGAGTAGGTACGGTCATAAGCGTCAGAAAACTGCGGCGAGTTTGGCAAAGGAATAGCCGATGGCTGCGCGTTTGGCGTAAGCTGTTTAGAATCAGATCCGCGATAGATGTTCTGGTAACTTGCAGATACAATAACACCTAATTTATTGTTCAGGAAACGATCTCCAATGGTAAGTCCGGCTGTCGAGCTGAAAGGTGTAGACATGTTTTTATCGCTGGTAAGCGCTTTGTTGTTGAAATCGGCATAAGTAGCCTGGTAGCTGTTGCCATTAATAGCAGCCGGCGATTTGCTGTTTGGCGACCCTGTAAAATCAACAAAGGGTCTGCTTTTTGAAAACAACGTTGAAAAACCACCTGATACGTTTGCACTTAATACAAAGTGATTGGGCGCACTTTTCATCACCAGGTTCATGACGCCGCCTATAGCGTCACCTTCCATACTTGGTGTAAGGGCCTTGATAACTTCCAAACGCTCCAGCATTTCTGATGGGAAAATATCCATCGGCACAAAACGATATTGCGGATCGGGACTCGGAATTTTAATGCCGTTTACCAGCGTAGAGTTATAACGCTGATCCATACCGCGGATAATAGCGTAACGGCCTTCGCCACTTGCAGACCGTTGAATGGTTACACCGCTTACACGCTGTAATGCGTTGGCCACGGTAACATCGGGCAGTAACTGGATGGTATTTGCCGATAAAATGTTCAGCACCATAGGCGCGTTCTTTTCAATACCGCGAACAGACCGATCAGATTCTTTGTTACCCTCACCCTTTACCTGCACCTCAACCATTTGCTGGCTGGCGTCGCTAAGGTCAACATTAATGATTTTTATTTCATCGGCACCTGTAATGGTGCCTGTGTAAATTTGTGAGGGGCTATAGCCTATATAATTTACGTGAATTTGATAAGCGCCGGTCCTTACGTTTTTAAAGCTGTATGAGCCATTTAAGTTTACAGCAACGGCTCTGTTTACGCCATTTTGTGTTAGCGTAACGGTAGCGCCGGTAAGGGCTTCGCCGGTTTTATGATCCATAACCTTGCCCTTTATGGTTTGGGCAACCGATGGTAAAGCAAATAATAAGCTTAATGAAAAAAGTAACAAAAGCCTGTGAAGATGGTAGGAGTATTTCATGTACAACGGTTTAATTTTGCGCAAAGAAACCTCCCCAATGTTGGAGAAAAACTGAATTATGTTACCAATACAAATACAATAACCTAAACTTAATATTGATTTAACATTAGTACAGGCAAATGCTGATTTTCAGATCAAAATGCTACGAACCAATTCGTTTTGATGTACGCGCCTCCCCTTTTGTAAACATTGCGTTACGATAACATCAATTACCTGATATGCGTTAACCAGTATGAAATTTTCTCTTTTACGGAAACCTATCAATGATGCATACCGTAAAAAATACATTATTGAATGCCCTTGGCTTATGCGTTATAAATACCTGTTTATATTTTTACTAACGATCCATTCTTTCTGCGGCTCTGTACCCGTTCAGCCTCAGTCGGCTAATTATAGTGGCAAACTCAAGGGTAAAGCCATGCAGCTAAAACTGGCCAACGGCTTTATAGGTGGCAGCGAGATCCATATAGGTAATGTTACCTATTATGCCAATAGCGGCCGGCCCGAAGCCAATAACACCATGCTTTTTCAATCCAAATACCTGGCAAACGGCGATTATTTTGTGCTGAACAATATGCAGCAGTCTTACAATCCCATGCCGGCAACTATTTCCGGAAAATACTTTAAGAGCAGGCGCGGCGTGGCGGTTAAGTTTTTGCTGGATAAGTAGTTGTCTGAATCAGAATTTTCAGAATTAGAGAATTAACAGAATGATGCGCTGCTTAGTGCCTTCATCTGGTACATATCATCAGGGCAAACGCATCTAAATAATTAAGGGGGATAAGCTGTTATTTAATAATAGATAACGGAATAAGCTTATGACGTCAGGAAGATACAAGCATCAAACAATACCTTGTTTTTATTGCATGGTCCTGGTTTAATGATGCAGATATCGAATGGACTTGTATTGGCCAACAACAGGCACAAATATTTGGATGCGCTTAAATTGCGCGATACATCAGTTTAATGTTAACCTTGTTAAAATATAAAATATTGATTATTAGATAATTACAATTCATCATATCTGAAATATGTTAAGTTATGTTAACCCAATTAGATGCGTTTGCCCTGTACATATCATACCTAACTTTGGGGCTTTATAATTAAGCCACGTCTTTGGTTCTTTTTCCCCGCTCATAAAAATAGCTAAGTACATACAGGCAAAGCAAACCCAGTATAAAACCGCCCAGCACATCAGTAAACCAATGCGCGCCAAGGTAGATCCTTGAAAATGGTATGCTAAAAATGAGGAGAAGGCAAAAAGTGCCAACAACTATCCTGACTGTTTTGTTAATCTGTTTTAGCTGGTTCATCAGCAATAAAATAAAGCCAAAAAGTAGCACATAAAACAATACATGGCCGCTGGGAAAGCTTTTTTGGGCGGTTTTAGTTATTACCCGCACAATATCAGCCGATGGCCGGGGCCGATCTACAAAGAATTTTACAATAGTGCTTACCAGGCCGCCTAACAGGCAAAGCAACACAAACAACGCCTCCCGCTTATATTTAAACACCAGTAAAAGAAGCGCGGTAACCGCAACAGTGATAAGCGCGCCGGGCGTATAGCCAAACCAACTGATAAACTCCATACAGGAATCAAGCAGCGGATTTTGATGTTCCTGTACTTCCTTTGAAAATTTAACATCAATGAGGTTGTTGGGTAACAAAACAACCAGCAATGTAAGAATAGCAAACCCCGCTATTAGAATAGCGAGGGTATAAGTTATGAGTTTTTTTCTTTGGGTTGTAAGCATGTTACTTATAGCGGAAACCAGGTGTATAGCCTCCAATAATGCAGACCGCCTATTTCCCCACAACAATAATATGAAAAGTACCCGGGATTTGCTTAGGCCTCGGGTGTGGATTATCGGCTGTTGGTTCTGCCGGTATTGATTTTGCAGTTGGCAGGTAAAGTTTATGGGTGGTTTCATCCAAACCAATAGTGCGGGCACCAGGCTCTGTCACTATATTTTCAACAAACACAAATTTATCGGCACTTAATTCACGGATCACTGATATAGTCCCCTCGCCGTTCGAGCTGTAAGCCTGTTTAAGAGTTGGATCGAACGCTACACCATCACAATCGCCTATCGGGAATTTCCCTACTATTGTTCCGGTTATTGCGTTTAAAACGATCATGGTTTTATTACCGCCGCAGCCAATAAACAAACGGTTGGTTTTACGATCAATAGCCAGACCCGATGGTTCATCGCCATCAACCAGTTTCCACCTGTTTATCACTTTATAGGTTTTAGCATCAATTACAACCTCTTCGTTGGTATCTTCAATATTTACAAAAACTTTGCCTTTGCCGTCAGATACTCCTGTTTCTGGCTTGCCACCCAAGGGAATTGTTGCCACGACAGCATCGGTAGCTACATCAATTACCGTAGCATCTTTACTCCTGCCGTTAAAAGCATATACCTTTTTTGAATGATCATCATAAAAAATGGCATCCGGGTTAGTACCTACCGGGATAGCTTTTATCAGCTGGTTGGTTTTTAAATCAAAAACGCCTACTGTATTTGCCCTGCCATTGCTGGTGTAGGCTTTATTTAAATCTTTAACAAGCGCTATACCGTGTACACCTTTTGTATCGGTAAAAACACCAACCGAATCGCCGGTGGTGGTTGCCAATATGTTTACCTGGCTACCGTGCGATGTGTATACCAGTTTTGCGGCACCATCAACCGTAATATAATCCCAACCACCCGAACTCTTAACTGGATACGATGCCAGTACTTTAAAGCCGGTTTTCTGTTGTGCCAATACAGCAGCAGGCATAACCAATGCCGCGCCAAACATCAATAAGCAAATGGAGGTGTTTACCAATTTCATGATTGTAATTTTTGATATAGTTAATCAAATAAACTGGATAAATTCTGGATAAAACAGCTTATTTATTTTCAAAAGCGATTGAGAGATTATCGATCAGGGAAATCGCTTTTAAAGATTTGCGCAGCAAAGGGGTAGCTCCTATGGAGCAAAAAAGCATAAATTAATTGTTCTACAAATAGGTAGCCGCTATGCGGCATCGAATATTTAATAAAACCAAAAAATGCCGCATAGCGGCTACCTGTTTGTAGAAACATAAAGAACCAGATAAGATGCCGCATAGCGGCTACCCTATTATGCCCATTGAAAGATGTTACCTTATGCGGAAATATTAAACGCGATTTCCCTGGACTATCAATTACAGGGTAAACCAATCCATCATTCAAAACCCTACATTTGTATATGAGTAATTTCGACCGAAACGATGACAAATACTGGAAATGGGGTATGATCTATATTAATGCCGATGACCCTGCAATCTGGCTACCCAAACGTACCGGACTGGGCTGGACACTTAATTTCGCGCACAAAATGTCATTTGTTTACCTTGTGCTGCTTTTGGTATTACCAACGCTTGTAGCCCTGTTTTTCACCCGGGCGTTGAAGCCTTGATGAATAAACCTTGAAACCTCTTTGAATTCCTTTCGGGAATATCTTCAAAGACGCTATTAAGCACATATTCAGCCGTCATTGGGTCTACCGTGTACCCACATCTTTCTATTAAAGAAAAATGTCATTTCGAACGAACCTGGGGGATTGTGTGCCGGAGGTGAGGAGAAATCTTCTAAAAGCGGACATTCAGCCATGGCAAGCGCAGAAGATTTCTCTTTCGCACCCCGCTTTTCCCTGCGCTTGCTCGTTCGTATGACAATTCTCTTTATTGTGGACGAAAGTGCACCAGATGTGGGTACACGGTAGGTTATTAAGCGTACCTGTCAATCCGGGACAAATAACAATGTCAGTTTTAAAACTTTGCAGGCTGATGTTTTTTTATGCTGATAAAAACCAGTTTTGAAGTTGGCGTGTTACTTTTTTCAGCTACGCTATCAATCGGGATCAATACATTGGCTTCGGGATAGTAAGTGGCGGTATTTCCTTGGGGGATATTGTAAGGCACCACCACAAAAAGCCTGGCTACCCGCTCCCGGCCGCCAAAATTATTGTACAGGTCAACCAGTTCGCCATCCTTAAAACTGGCTTTGGCTACATCATTAGGATTCATGAATATAACCCGACGCTCGTTGTGGATGCCGCGATAGCGGTCATCCAACCCGTAAATGGTGGTATTAAACTGGTCATGACTGCGGATGGTGGTCATGCGATATTCATCCTGGCGCATTTCATGCTTTGGCAATCCGGCAATATTGAAGCCTACCCTACTGCCAAATTCCGCACTATCAAACTTTCCTTCACGCGGACCGTTAGGCAAATAAAAACCTCCAGGAATGCGCACCTTTTGATTATAATGTTCAAAGCCAGGAATCACTTTGGCAATAGCATCGCGCACAGCATCATAGCTTTTTTCAAATTTACTCCAATCAATTACAGATCTGTCGCCTAAAGTAGCTTTAGCCATGCGGCATACAATTTGGTTCTCGTTCATCAGGTCCTTAGAAATCGGTTCTAACATCCCCTTCGACATTTGCACCACGCCCATCGAGTTTTCGCAACTCACAAACTGAGCCTCGCCAAGTACCATATCCTTATCACTGCGGGAAAGCGTTGGCAGTATCAAAGCTTCATCGCCGTGCACCAAATGACTACGGTTAAGTTTGGTTGATACATGGATGCTCATTTCCAGCTTGCGCATCCCATCGGCGGTGTAAGTAGTATCCGGCGTAGCCGAAAGAAAGTTACCGCCCATGCCAAAGAATACTTTCAGCTTACCCTCATGCATGGCCTGGATTGACTCCACCACGTCATAACCATGTTTGCGCGGCGGTTCAAAGCCAAAAACTTCTTTCAGCTTGTCCAGCTGTTTGGGTTTGGGCTTATCAAATATCATCATGGTGCGGTTGCCCTGTACATTACTGTGCCCGCGCACGGGGCATAAACCGGCACCGGGCTTCCCTATAGCGCCTTTTAACAAGGCCAAATTAACAATCTCTTTTACAGTAGCCACACCATTCACGTGCTGCGTAACACCCATTGCCCAGCAAATAATAATACGGCTTTTATCCTTCAGCATATCGGCCGCCTGCTCAATCTGGCTTAATGGGATGCCACATTCATCGGCAAGATGATCCAACTCAAACTGGTTTAAATGATCCAGGAAAGCTACATAACCTTCCGTATTGTTTTTGATAAACTCGTGGTCAAATACTTTGCCCGGGTTTTCCTGTTCGGCTTTATACAATAGCTTTTCAATAGCTTTTAATAAGGCCATGTCGCCGTTGATCTTCACCTGCAGGTATAGGTCGGCCAAATGGGTGGTTATGCCCAATACGCCCTTAACAGTTTGCGGGTTTTTAAAACCCATGAGTCCTGCTTCATGAAGTGGGTTTACCGCGATGATCTTTGAGCCCTTTTGTTTGGCTTTTTCCAACGCGGTAAGCATCCTGGGGTGGTTAGTACCCGGATTTTGCCCGATGATCATGATCACATCGGTTTCATAAAAATCATTCAGCGTAACCGTCCCCTTCCCTATTCCTATCGCTTCGGCCAGGCCAAAACTGGTAGATTCATGGCACAGGTTTGAACAATCGGGCATATTGTTGGTACCAAATTCGCGGATAAACAGCTGATAAGTAAACGAGGCTTCATTGCTGGTGCGCCCCGAAGTGTAAAACGCGGCCTCATCAGGCGATGCCAGGCTATTAAGCTTATCCCCTATCTTTTTAAAAGCATCGTCCCAGCTAATGGGCTGGTAGTGTGTTGCGCCTTTAGGCAAATATACGGGCTGGGCTATACGGCCTTTTTTGCCTATCTCGTAATCGTTAAGCTTAGCCAGATCGGCAACAGAATTTTCGGCAAAAAATTTGGCAGTTAGCTTTTTAGTAGTGGCTTCCTCGGCCAGGGCTTTAGCACCATTCTCACAATATTCAGCAACGGGTGAGCGGTCGTCATCCGGATCGGGCCAGGCACAGCCAGAGCAATCAAAGCCGTCCTTCTTGTTCATCTTAAACAAGCCTTCCATCCCCCGCACAAAGCCCGACTCCTGCAAAATATCAACCATAGCCACGGTTACCGCGGGTATCCCCGCAGCCCAGGTTTTAGGTTTGGTTACTTTCAGGTCGAGCAGTTCTTCGGGATTTTCCGCGGCCGGCTGTTGTTTAATGTTCTTACTCATTTTTTTTAGCTAATAACGGATTGGGATAATTATCGCTTTGATCTTCATCCACATTATCTAAACAGGTAAAATCTTTTTCGACCAGTAAATGCAGGTTGCCATGCTTCCCTTCAAAACCAACCTTATCAGTATCGGCAAATTCTTTAATCACAAACTTAGGGACAAAAAGTATAATGGTATTCTCCCTGAAAATAGAGGAAATATGATCGTCATCAACCAATTGAACAGCATAATAAAGCTGTTGGCTGCCAAAATCCACCTCCTCCTGTAAATGTCCCTCTTCGGCCAGTTGGGCCACATCGCTTTTGGTAAGCCTGTATCGTAATGAATTTCCTTTAATACGTATTTTCATGGGTGTTATGTATTTTCAACAGCAATGGAACTATCGGTAGCTACAGCATCGTTGCCGGGTATAAGTACGCGGTGTGCCGCGGTGTAAATATTAAAACGCTCATCACGCAAAAAACCTATCAGCGTAACGTTAAATTCATCTGCCAGTTGCACTGCCAGGCTTGAGGGCGCGCCAACAGCGGCTATAATATTAATGCCTGCCATAGCCGCTTTTTGTACCAGCTCAAAACTTGCCCTCCCGCTTAACAGCAAAACGGTTTGATTAAGCGGCAGCCAATCATATGCCAATGCCGCCCCTATCAACTTATCCAAGGCGTTATGCCGGCCTACGTCTTCCCGCAGCAATAAAAGTTCGCCCTGCATGGTAAATAAAGCAGAGGCATGTAAACCTCCCGTATCTGTAAAAACGCGCTGGTGACGCTTTAAAATGGCCGGTAGTTGATGTAGGATACCAGGTATTACCACATCCTGATCTGCAGGCAGCCCCACAAAACTACTCACCGTACGAATAGCATTGATAGAGCCCTTGCCGCAAACCCCGCAGCTTGATGTAGTATAAAAATTACGTTCGGTATTTTGCAGGTGCGGCACGGCAGTGGGGATTAAACTTACCTGTATAGTATTCTCCTTATCTTCGGCACAGGCAATAAACTGGTGATGTGTTGATGCTACGTCGGTCGCGTTTTTGATGATGCCTTCGGTAAACAGAAAGCCTTTAGCCAGTTCGGCATCATGGCCCGGCGTACGCATCGTAACCGATACATTGTGTACAATCCGTTGCCCTTCAGCGCCATATTCCAGCCTGATCTCCAACGGCTCTTCAATAGCAAGCGCATCGGTAGTTACCGAGCCGTTACCGGCAGTTACTTTTATAATGGACAGGTACTGTGTGGATTTGGCGGCCATATGTAAATATACAATTTAGTGGTATAAAATGTTTAGCCCGGCCCCCTCTAAATCTCCCCCGGGAAGGGGAGACTTTTTAAAGCCCTCCCTTCCGGGGAGGGTTGGGTGGGGCTTATTTAATTTGTTTTTATATCCCTTTTTGACCTAATTTTGGTTTATGAAGATCAATGTACTTGCATTTGGAGTAACTAAGGAAATATTCGGGAGTTCGACTGTGAGTTTGGAATTGACAAACGATGCAACCATTTACAATTTGAAATATGTATTGGAGCAGCAATACCCAAGGCTAAAACAACTGGCATCATACATGGTTGCCGTAAATAATGAATATGCTTTACCCGGCGACACCATTCATGAACGTGATGAAATAGCGATTATACCGCCGGTAAGTGGAGGATGATTTAGGGACTGTGGGACTTTCAGACTATGGGACTATAAGACTTTTCACCATAGCGATGGGTTTGAAACCCATCGCTATCCGGAGATAAAAACCACGTCATCCTCAACTTGTTTCAGGACCCCATATGCAAAGTATACCGCATGAAGTTTACCTGTCCCGTGGGGCGCCGAAACAAGTTCGGCATGACAATTTAAATACCAAAATAACACAGTAAATCCTTACTCCATAATCCAAAAATCCTTAATCTCCCCAAAAATGAAAATCAGAAGTGCCGCCGTATCCGATCATCCTGCCATATCAAAACTGCTTGCTCAATTAGGGTATCCGGGTTCCGAATCGTTCCTGGAAGAAAATTTGAACCGCATGCTTGGGCAGCCGAACTCCCAGGTTTTGGTGGCCGAACTTGACGGAGCAGTTGCTGGTTTTATTGCCTTTGATTTTTTAACCCAAATGGTAGTAAAGGGCGATTTTGTGCGCATTAGTTGTTTTGCTGTTGATGAATTGGCCCGGGGTAAAGGCGTAGGGAAAATATTAGAAGATGAGCTTACTAAACTGGCCAAAGAAGGTAACTGCGACCGGATAGAAGTGCATTGCCATTCGCGCAGGGTTGATGCTCACCGGTTTTATTTCAGGCAGGGATATCATGAATCGCCAAAGTATTTAATGAAATCATTAATTGATCTGCAAACATTATGAGTAACACGCAAATAGTACTATCCAAAGAAACATTGAATATTCAATCCTGTATTGATTGGGTGATGTCGCCCGAGTCTGGCGGGATAGATGTGTTTATAGGAACCGTGCGCAATGCCACCAAGGGTAAATCCGTTTTAAAGCTCGATTTTGAAGCCTATGAGCCCATGGCCATCAGCGAAATGGAAAAAATAGCCAAACAAGCTTTTGAAAAATGGCCCGTACAAAAAGTATTGATCCATCACCGTACAGGTTTGTTACAGATTGGGGAAGTCCCCGTTGTTATTGCTGTATCCGCCGCCCATCGTGATGCCGCGTTTGACGCTTGTCGCTTTATAATTGACACGCTAAAACAAACGGTACCCATCTGGAAAAAGGAAGCCTTTGAAGATGGCGAAGTTTGGGTAGCAGCGCATCCGTGAGGGATTTCGGATTTAGAAATTTCTATTTCCGATTTTATTCATGGATTGGAGAAAAATTAACTCATTCATTGTCATCTTGAGTTGTAAAATTTCGCGAAATTCTGAAGGTGGAATGACAATATAAAGCTATGTCATTGCGAGTTTTAAAATCCGGCCGCCTCTGAAGGGGGAAATGACAATCACCTTTAACCCCGCCGTCATGCTGAACTTGTTTCAGCACCCCACTCGCTAAGTATACATCATGCGGGTTACCTGTCCTGTGGGGTCCTGAAACAAGTTCAGGATGACTTCCCTTTTTATAACTTGTCATGGGTAGCAACGAAGCAATCGCGAACTGTGCAGATTCGCTCTGTAGAGCATGAGATTGCTTCGTTCCTCGCAATGACATAGTGGGTGGACTTGTCATCGGTAGGAACGAAAGATCTTCGCCCTGCAAATCGTAGACTTTTCAAACGAAGAAGATCCTTCACTGCGTTCAGGATAACAAACTTTTTTTACAATTGGTAGTACCTGAAAATATGCATTACTCCTAAATATATCCCTTCAACCCTCCCTCTAACGATAACAGGTCTGCTTCGGGTATCATTTTAAGAATAAGCTTTACGGCTTCGGCGCTGCGGTTGCCGGTGGCGCAGTAGAGCACTTTGGTTGTTGAGCTTGTAAAAAATGGCAGGTAGCTTTCCAATTCATCCAGCGGAATGTGCGTGCCGCCAATATCGTAGGCGTCGCGTTCCTGTTCGGTACGCACATCAACCAATTCTATATCATCATTTTGCAGCCGACTTTTTAGTTCTCCGGCAGTTATGGTTGAGATGATTACCGTTTCGGTCAATCGCCTGATGTTTGTTTTGGTTACGCTGCCTATTTTAATGATGCGGCTTTGCATGCTTTGCGCGTCAAATATCAGCACTTTTCCGGCCAGCAGTTCGCCGGTTTGGGTAATGTATTTGATAACCTCGTTGGCCTGCATACAGCCTATGATACCAGCCAACGTTGGTATTACACCCCCCTCGGTACAGTTAGGGATCTGGGTGGCGTCAACCTTTGGGAAAAGGTCCCGGTAATTTGGTGATCGCTGGTCGTCTTTACATTTTACGTTCCATACCGCAACCTGGCCTTCAAACTGGTAAATTGCGCCATAAACCAATGGTTTACCATTTAAAACACAGGCATCGTTGAGCAAATAACGGGTTTCAAAATTATCGGTACCATCAATAACAATATCATACTGTTTCACAATATCCAGCACATTGGTTGATGTGATCTTCTCAACATGCGGCAACAGCTTTACGCCGGGGTTTTGTGCCTGTAAACGCATGCAGGCCAGGATCGCTTTCTCCTGCCCTATATCAGCGGGTGTATATAAAATTTGCCTGTGCAGGTTACTTTCAGATACTACATCGAAGTCGGCGATGCCGATAGTACCTACTCCGGTTGATGTCAAATATTGAGCGGCAGGGCAACCTAAGCCTCCGGCCCCCACAATGAGTACTTTGGCTTGTTGCAGCAGCTTTTGAGCGGTTTCGCTAAAGCCGGGCAATGCCATTTGGCAGCTGTATCTTAAATTATGATCCTTCATTAGTTGCGGCTAATTTTTGTTGGATAATCTTTCTTACAGTTTCTAATTCTTCGGGTGTATTTACGTTAGTGAGCGCCTCGGGTTGCGGAGCATTCAATAAAGTGATATCGGTATTGATCAGTACTTTCCTTGGACAGGAATATCCCTGCGCCAAAAACGATAGTAAAATGGGATAACTCTTCGGCTCCCAGATGGCTATCAACGGCTCCGGAAAATCGGTAACGGGACTATGATAAGCCGTAGCAACCGACGAGCTATTGCGCCAGGCCACCAGGTTACGCAAAGTACCCTCATCCATCAAAGGCAAATCGCAGGCTATCACCAGCCAGGCACTATCCGGCTGTTCGCGAAAGGCAGATAGTATAGCACCATACGGACCGAGCCCTGTAAACGTATCCACTAAAGCAGGATATGGCGAATGATTTTGAGGTAATTGATCTGCGGCGTAAGAAATATAGACTTCGTTACAGAACGGCTTCAGCATATCGGCCATATGGTAACGCTGTGGTTCGCCATACAAGTTGATTTCCCCCTTATCAAAACCCATGCGCTGGCTTTTACCTCCAGCCAATACCAGGCCGTTTAAAACGGGTTTGGCTTGTTTTAAACGGGTATCAAAAAAGGCAACGATCTTTTCCTTATCCGCCAATTTATAAACCGGAATTTGCTGCCAGTCTGGAATAGTTTCCCTGATAAAATCAAACAGATCGTCGCTGTTATCGGCTAATAAAAACAGTTCAACATTGGTAAGCTGGTCAAGCCGTTTCAATAACGAAGCCCGCTTATTGATATCGATAATAACTATCTGTGCTTTTGCCTGCTGATGGTTGCCGTTTACCAGTACCATATCTGCATTGGCAAATTGCTGCTTGAGCTGATAAGGCATCAACGGATTTTGAAAATTGAATTGCTGATAGTTTAACTGATTTGTATAATCCACTACGGCGCCTGCAGCTAAGCGACCTGGCAGCAAGGTTAAATCATCATTGTGCGATGTATCTACATAGGCACATCGGTAGGTACTACCCAATGCAGTAATTACGTCATCGGCTAATAGTTTGATCACCACGCATGGCCCGCCAACAATAGCCCATTCATTGCGGCCGTAATTACCAATAGCCGGCTTTAGCAGCTTAGCGTGTTTTCTATGTTTCTTTTCGGGATTACCCTCGTTTAAAGTCACGTTTACCTCCTGTTTTTGCTATCAGTTTGGTTTCTTTAATTACAATATCATGGCTCATGGCCTTGCACATATCATACACGGTAAGCGCTGCAATGGACGCCCCAACTAAAGCTTCCATCTCGATCCCTGTTTTGGCTGTTATGCTGGCTGTACATTCAATTACAATTTCCTGCTGTTCATTAACATCTATGGTAACACTGCAGTTATCCATCCCCAGCGGGTGACAAAGCGGAATCAGTTCCCCCGTCTTTTTTGCAGCCATGATACCGGCGATAATAGCCGTTTGAAAAACCGGGCCTTTTTTACTCATCAGGTCGCCATTAACCAAATGTTGCAGCACCTCATCGGGCAGTACCACAATACTGCGCGCGGTGGCTGTGCGGTGTGTAACCTGCTTTGCGGTTACATCAACCATCGCCGGGTTGCCTTGTTTATCTATATGGGTTAACATTTAACACGATTTTAAGGATTAAACAGGATTTATAAGATTTTAACACGATTATATGAATGCTAAAGATTTACAGGTTTACTAAATAAGTTAAGATAAATCATGTTAATCTATCAAATCTTACAAATCGTGTTAAAATTTCCATACCCTGAACACCTCTCCCTTTTTAAATTCATTCCTTTCAAGCGGTAATTCTAAAAAAGCTTCAGTATCTGCTAAGTTAGCAAAATCGCCCGATCCATTTCCTTCAACCGGCGAGGCCATAAGTTGGCCATGCTGGTTACTTTTTAGTTTTACTTGCAAATAGTATTGCAATGCGGGTAAAAACTCAAAATCCTTATCTAAAACCGCATATACGGGCAATTGTTGGGGCAAGCCAAGTGTTGCGTTAAGCCAGGTTAAAAAATAACGGTGCAGGCACACAAAAGTAGCAACCGGGTTGCCCGGGAAGGCAAAAACCAACGCGCCATCTTTATCCCTGCCAAACCAAAATGGTTTACCCGGGCGTTGCGCTACTTTATGAAAAATATTTTCAACCTGCAAATCCTCCAATGCCTGCGGGATGTAATCAAACTTACCCATGCTGATACCACCGCTTAACAACAACACATCATAGTTTTGCAGGCAGTGCTGAATCTGTATTTTGGTTACTTCCGGATCATCGGGAATATGCAGTACATCGGCCTGTAAACCATGTTGCTTTAAAACAGCTTTTACAGTGTAACTATTTGATTTACGGATCTGGTATGGCGATGGTATTTGATCAACATCCACCAGTTCGTCGCCCGAGGAAATGATCACCACACGTGGTGTTTTTTTTACAAGTAAATGCGTTTTGCCTACCGATGCTGCCAGGCTGATGATAGCAGGCGTAACCATTTGACCCGATGCTGCAAGTACATCGCCCTGCTTTTTATCTATTCCCCGCGGATGAATGTTTTGCCCCTTTTTAATATCCTGTACATAAACGCAGGCCTGCCCCGCCCTTATCTCCACATCTTCGTAGCGGATTACCGTATCAGCAGAAGCAGGTAAAACAGCGCCTGTCATAATCTCAATGCATTCGTTGGGCTCGTCAATTGTCGCCGGCTCATCGCCGGCAGCCTGGGTTGCTTTAATTTTAAAAGTGTTGATACCATTCTGCAAAGCATCGTAACTAACCGCAATACCATCCATGGTTACCCGGTTAAAGGGCGGCAGGTCACGGTCGGCCAGTATTGGTTCGGCCAATACTTTGCCTAAAGCCTGTTCAAAGGGTACGGTTTCGTTCCCGTAATCCTTTAACTGTGCCAATATGAGTTTTTCTGCCTGTTCAACAGTAGTCATTTTATAAGCTTAAAGCCGGGTGCGAAAAGCAGAAAGCTTTTACCTAAACGGCGTTGGTTTATCTTTTTCGTAAAGACGCATATTTGCGTCTCCAGCTATACAGAGCGAATTTGCAAATCGAATTTGCGTATTTGATTTGCATACGGCAGACGCATGTGATGCGTCTCTACAAAATGAAAAAGCTTTCGGCCTTAAGCCTTCCGCTTTTAGCACTTCTATCCTCCAATCGTAGCCATTGATTCATGAATTCCAGGATGCACCACCCGCAACTTCTCAGCTTCCCATCCATCTTTAGCGCGGTTGCCAAAGGCGGTAAGCAGGGCAAGCTGCAAATCATTATCAGTAGCTCCCCCTCGCATCAGGTCTTTTATATTCAGCCCGCCATCATCATAAAGGCAGGTTTTCAATTCGCCTTGTGGGGTTATCCTTATCCTGTTACAGGTACCACAAAAGGTACGTGAATAGGCTGCTATAACGCCAACCGTACCCAGATGCCCGGGCACCTGGTAATTATAGGCGGTTGAATAAGCCGGATCAACTAGTTTCTGAATATCGGGATATTTGCTTTTGATTTCATCCAAAATGCGCACATGATCCCATTGCAAACCTGTATATAAATGTCCATCGCCATTAAAAGGCATTTCTTCAATAAAGCGCACGCTCACAGGCATATCTTTGGTCATTTCCACCAAGGGGATAATATCCTGGGTGTTTTGCCCATCCATTACCACGGCATTTATCTTAACCTCTGTATCATGTTTCAACAAGGCATCTAAAGTGGCCATTACATTGGCAAATTCGTCCCTGCGGGTAATGGTAAAAAAACGATTGGCATCCAGGGTATCCAGGCTCAGGTTTACAGACCGTACACCTATCTTTTTCAATTCAGGAACAAAGGGAGCCGTCAATACGCCGTTGGTGGTTAAGCTTAATTCCTTCAGGCCATCTAATTTTGAAATGGCGGTGAGCAATTGCATCAGGTCCTTGCGTACAAAGGGCTCGCCGCCGGTAATGCGGATCTTTTCTATCCCCATTTTAACCATTAACGAGCAGCTGTGCAGCATTTCTTCATAGCTCATTAATTCCTTACGGGATAGCCAGTTTAGGCCGTGCTCGGGCATGCAGTAAAAACAGCGCAGGTTACACCTGTCGGTCACCGCAAGGCGAAGGTAGTTTATCGGTCGACCGTGATTATCTATTAGCAAGTGATCAAATTTACCTGGTACATTTTTGTTAACAACTTTAACGTTTTTTAAGTTTGATGATCGTTAGTGTAAAAGTAAATATTACAATTTTTACCCGTGTGGTTTAAATGTATTTTTATTGTTTAAATAATCTGATATTAGATTATCACACTGCATTTACCAAACAGCCTGCTACATAACCCGTGAAAGAACTTAAAGATATTGTAACCGCTTTTGATATCGCCGAAAAAAACGGCCTGCAAACCGCTTTGGCCACAGTAGTGCACGTGGAGGGCTCTTCCTATCGGCGTGCCGGTGCCCGCATGCTCATTACCGAAAACGGACAACTTACCGGTGCCATAAGCGGCGGCTGTTTAGAGGGCGATGCCCTGCGCAAAGCCCGCCTGGTAATGGCGCAAAGTAAACCAATGCTGGTTACTTATGACACTACCGATGACGATGATGCCAAATTTGGTGTTGGCCTTGGCTGCAACGGCATTATACACATATTGATAGAGCCTGTTTTTACGGCAAAAAAAGATAATCCTATCCAGCTTTTTAAAAAGTTTTTGAGCCGGCGCGAACCTGTGGTACTCATTACCCTGTTTACCATGAATGATAAGCAGGCTGCGCAGCCTGGTACCTGCCTGCTGTTGAATAAGGACAAACAAATCACCGGCAAATTTCCGGATGAAGCAATCACAACGGACTTATTAAGCGATGCCATGGATGTGCTGCAGCATGGTAACTCGGTAACCAAAACTTATTTATATGGCGATAAGTTTACCTGTTTTATTGAACTGATGCAGCCGGCAGTTTCGCTGGTGATATTTGGGGCGGGGAATGACGCCATTCCGCTGGTGCAGATCGCATCAGTACTGGGCTGGCAAATTTACATAGTGGACGGACGTTCAAATTATGCCATTCCCGAAAGGTTTCCGCAGGCCCAAAAGATCATTACATCAAAAGCCGAAAACGTACTTGAACATATAGTTATTGATGAGCGCACCGTAATTATATTAATGACACACAACTATAATTACGATAGTTGCGTATTAAAGCAATTGCTGCCGCTAAAACCCTCCTACATCGGGGTTTTAGGCCCCCAAAAACGCTTACAAAAAATACTGGATGAGTTTGCCCAAAATGGTGAAAAAACAAGCCCTGAGTTATTAGAAAACGTTTTTGGGCCGGCGGGTTTGGATATAGGATCAGAAAATGCCGATGAAATTGCCCTATCGATCATTGCCGAAATGCAGGCTGTGCTCAAAACAAGAACAGGCACTTCATTACGCTATAAAACCATTATTCACAACCGCATGCCCCAGCAAATTATACAGCAACCTATGCTTAAACAATAATGAACAAAAGGAATGACGGGGATAATTATACTTGCTGCGGGCTCATCAAGCCGCTTCGGATCGCCTAAACAAAACCTGGTTTACCAGGGTAAAACTTTATTGCAAAGGGCTATTCAAACCGCCATCACGTCAACCTGCTGCGATTGTGTATTGGTAGTACTGGGTGCCAATGAAGGCGAGATCAGGCCCAGTATTTCCGATCAGCAGGTACATATCACCTATAACCCGCAGTGGCACGAAGGCATGTCAACCTCTATCAGACAGGGACTGGCAGAAATTCAACGCCTTGAACCGTTGGTAACATCAGTGATTTTTATGCTGTGCGACCAGCCTTTTGTCGATCCGCTACTACTATATCAATTAACAGAGCGAAAGGCCGAAAATGACCACGCCATTGTGGCCTGCGAATATAAAGGCGCCTTAGGTGTGCCTGCCCTGTTCGATGAATCGTACTTTGACCGGCTTTCAGAACTGGAAGGCCAGGATGGCGCAAAAAAACTCATCAGCCTTTACCCTGATGATGTAGTATCGGTACCATTTGCCTTAGGCGCAATTGATATAGATACCATTGAAGATTTTGAAAGGCTTAATAATAGGTAGTAAGGAGTTTTGAGTGATGAGTTTTGAGTTGAAAAACCACCCACAACTCATCACTCAAAACTTATATAACTTAGGCGTTAGCAACTAATCTGCTCGCGCTCCTGTAAACATACTCGTTATAAATATGCCTGCGGGCAAATCTTCCCGGCGAATCTGCATTGATCAGTTTTACATAAACCGCTTTAGGCACATCAAAATATTCATAAGTGTTGCCGTCTAAAAAGGTAACGGTAAGCACCTGCGATTTGTATTCAAAATCGGCTATGTTTGATAATGTTGTAGTTGCATTATAGGCGTCTAATGTTTGGTTACGTGTTTCGGGAGCAATGCTCACCAAAAAATGATAAGCCTCAATAATGGTTTTGCTTTTTTCTTCGGCCTCTATCCTGCTCTCATCCTGAAATTTATCCGGATGCCAGGTTTTCATCATATTCCTGTAATTGGTTTTTAATTCCTGTAGTTCGGCAGCTTCGGTTACATCTAAAAGCTTTCTGTAGTCGACAATTTTTTTCATTGTATTAAATTTTATTTATTGTCGTTGAAGCCGAAAGCACTAAAAATCAAGCCCTTTGTTTTCAAGAAAATAATGGCGCAAAGGTACGCTTTTTAAGCAACAATTTATAGGGTGCAATGCGAAATGATTTTACTAACAAATGTGGGGTAGATTTATTTAGCAATGCACGGTGTAGCAGATTGACCATTATACCCTTCAATTCACTGAAAACAAAAAAGGCTCTACCCCAATGGCAGAACCTTTTTTTATTAATTACCTATAGTTACCGGCTTATTTTACTACCGAAAACTTGTACAACGATTGTGTTTTGTAAGTCTCGCCCGGTTTCAATTCTGTCGACGGGAAAGATGGCTGATTAGGTGAATCAGGGTAGTGCTGGGTTTCCATAGCAAACGAGGTGCGAAACTCATCTTTAATACCACGCTTCATGGCATTTTTGGCCTGCATAAAGTTCCCGCTATAAAACTGTAAGCCAGGCTCTTCGGTAAATACTTCCATTTTAATACCGCTTTTATCGCCTATAACAGTTGCTATTGGGGTACTCAAGTCGTGCTTGTTTAAAACAAAGTTATGATCATAACCTTTGCCATCCTTTAACTGTACGTTATCATCATTAATTCTTTTGCCAATAGTTTCAGGCTTGGTGAAATCAAATGGGGTGCCTTTTACCGGCTCAATTTTACCTAACGGGATTAATCCCGCATCAACCGGAATATAATTATCGGCATTAACCTGTACCAAATGGTTCAGGATGGTACCGCTGCCTTCGCCATTCAAGTTAAAAAATGCATGATTGGTTAAGTTAACCACGGTATTTTTATCAGTATGCGCTTCGTACACACATTTAAATTCGTTGTTATCAGTTAAACTGTAAGTAACCTTAACGGTTAGGTTACCAGGAAAACCTTCTTCCATATCTTTTGAAAGATAGGTAAGTTCAAGGGTTGATGAGTCGATAAGTTTACCGTCCCAAACTACACTTTGATAACCATTTTTACCCCCGTGTAAAGTATTTGGCGGATTGTTGATAGATGATTGATAATCTTTACCATCTAACTTAAAATGACCTTTGGCAATACGGTTACCATATCTGCCTATAGTAGCGCCATAATATGGCTCAGTGGAGTTAATGAAGCCGTCAACGCTTTCATAACCCAAAACAACATCCGTAAGCTTACCTGTTTTATCGGGCACCAGCAGGCTCACTATACGGCCGCCATAGTTGGTAAATGTAGCGATAACGCCGTTTTTATTTTTTAGCGTGTACAGGTGGGTTTGTTTGCCATCAATTGTTTTTTCAAACGCTGCGGCCGGCCCTTTGGTGCTATCCGTTTTTGTGCTGTCTGCCATATTGGTTGTTTTGTTTTGGGTTGATGTTTGATTACAGGCCGCCAAAGATAGGCAGGCCGGTAATATCATCAATGATAGATTTTTAAATAAGTGGTTCATAAAATAGGTGTTTTATATTGGTTTAAATATTTGCTTAAGCTTTAACCTTATAATGTACCTCGCTCAGGTTTCTCAACCTGTCTGCCGCAAATTCGGCTGTGATATCCCGTTGCGGGTTAGCCAGCATTTCGTACCCAACCATAAATTTTTTCACCGTAGCAGACCGCAGCAAAGGCGGGTAAAAATGCATATGCCAGTGCCAGTAAGGCTGATCGCCCATGTTTACCGGCGATTGGTGCATGCCTGCCGAATATGGGAACGATGTTTCGAACATATTATCGTAACGTACCGTTAGTCTTTTAATGGCATCGGCCAGGGCTGTTTTTTCCTCATCAGTAAAATAAATAATGCTGGTGATATGCCTCTTGCTTACTATCATAGTTTCGTAAGGCCAAACAGCCCAAAACGGCACTAAAACAACAAAATGTTCATTTTCAAATATAATGCGTTCCTGGCGTTTAAGCTCAAGCGCAACGTAATCTGCAAGCAGGCTCGTGCCTTTTTGTTCGAAATATATTTTTTGCTGCTGAGTTTCTTTGGCAACCTCGACCGGGATACTGTTTTGCGCCCAGATTTGTCCATGCGGATGTGGATTGCTGCAGCCCATAATATCGCCTTTGTTTTCAAAGATCTGGATATGTTTAATCCAGGGATAAGAAGCAAGATCTTCAAACTCCGTTTGCCATACGTCAACAACTTTCCTGATCTCGGCCGTTTGCATCTGAGGCAAAGTCAAATCATGACGGGGTGAAAAACTGATAACCCGGCAAATGCCTTTTTGACTGTTGGCCACCAACAGCTCATCATCATTTAGTCCACCGTCGGGCGTGTTTAATAACAAAGACGAATAATCGTTTGTAAAAACAAAACTTGCTTTGTAATCCGGGTTTTCGCTGCCATCGGCCCTTTTATTGGTTGGGCACAGGTAACACTGTGGGTCGTAAGCGGGGCGTTCATCAGCCTGGGTAGCTTCAACCTTACCCTGCCAGGGGCGTTTTGTACGATGCGGCGATACCAGGATCCAATCGCCGGTTAATATATTTAAACGGCTATGCGGATGCTCTTTAAGATCAAAATTAGTAGTTTCCATTGTGTTATATCCAGGTTTTTATTGGCTTATGGGCAATTGGCTATGCCTTTGATATTTCAAAAGTAGAAAAATAAATGTAAACCCTACATTTAAAATAAAAAAGTTAAAAAATCTATTTTGTTAACCCCCAAATACAAAAAAGGCGGCAAGCTTTACGCTTACCGCCTTTACATAGTTTTTTATCTGGTTTATTTAGCTGCAACAACCTTCTTCTTAACCGCGGTAGCGGCTTTGGCCGTTTTAGTTGCAACAGTTTTTTTAGCATCAGCTGCCACATTTTTTGCTTTTGTAGTAATCGCTTTAGCTTTTGTATCGGCTTTGGCTTTAACGTCTGCTGCTGCTTTTTTTGCTGTGTCCGTTTCTTCTTTGGCTTTGGCTGTAATAGTTTTAGCTTTTTCGGCTGCCTTGGCTTTCACCTCAGTAGCAGCGGCTTTTGCTTTATCAGCAGTTACCTTAGCTTTGCTAGTTACGGCGGCTTTAGCGGTTGCAGCCTTTTTTGTGGCGGTTGCTTTTTTGACGGTAATCTTATCTTTAAGGTCTTCGTATTTATCTTCGGCTGCTTCTTTTACGTCTTCGGCTGTATCTTTGGTGCTATCCCAAAGTCCTTCTATCGTTTCTTTAACCTTCTCAAAAAATCCTTTTTCTTCAGGTTTGGTTGCGTTAGTACTCATGATGTTTTTATTTATAGGTAAATGTTTTATTTTATAAGATAACCATAGTAATTAATCTTTGTTTTACAATGATTAAACAAATGCAGGTTTAATAGCTTGGCACATTGATAACTGTTTTAAATTATAAACCGTATTTTTGCCGGCTATAAGTAAAATATGAAGTTTCCGAAATTTGCCGACCTGATACTGTTTGAGAATGATGATGTGATTGTAGTGAACAAGCCGCCCTTTTTAAGTTCGCTTGATGAGCGCGAAGGCGGCGAAGTGAACTTATTACGCCTGGCAAAAGGTTATTGGGAAGACGCACAAATCTGCCATCGCCTGGATAAGGAAACCTCGGGCGCACTAATCATTGCCAAAAACCCTGAAGCTTACCGGCTGGTATCTATGCAGTTTGAAAAGCGCAAAGTAAAAAAGGTGTACCACGCCGTGATAGATGGCACCCACACTTTTGATGGTTTATTAGTTGACTTACCTATATTAAATGTAGGCAAAGGCAACGTAACCATTAGCCGCCAGGAAGGCAAACGAGCCGAAACCTGGTTTCAGTCGTTAAAATATTTTAAGCATTACACATTAGTAGAGTGCCGCCCGGTAACCGGCCGCATGCACCAGATAAGGATACACCTGGCAACTCAACGCGCATCGATAGCCGGAGACGATATGTACAAAGGTGAGCCCGTTTTTTTATCAAAAATAAAGAGGAAATACCATTTAGGTAAAGATCAGGAAGAGCTACCGATCATGAAAAGATTTGCGTTGCACGCTTATGAGGTTACCTTCCGCATCAACCCCGAAACCGAGATTACTATACATGCACCTTATCCAAAGGATTTTGAAACGCTTTTAAAGCTTCTGGAGAAATTTGATAGCTAATGCCATCAAATTTCTCCAGAAGCTTGGGGTAGGTACTATTTATCTGTGATAGTATCTTTTCTTAATGTAAGCCTTGACCTATCTGTAATGGTGTCTTTCTTAAGAGACTGAAGAGCAGAACCACCATTAAGAGTAGCCTTAGAAGCTGGTTTTACCGAGCTTTCTTTGGTACAAGAAGAGTAACCGATGGCAACAATAGCCAGGCATAAAAGAGTAATCTTTTTCATAATAAAATTTAAGTTTACAAAACTAATGTTTTTTTGAAATTATTCCTATATGGAATAATTTCGTTTATTGAACTTTAACGAAACTTTACCCTTTTAGTTACGTAGCGTTTTAATTATTTATCATTTTTCAAATACTTATTTTATTACCTTATATAGTTACAAATATTTGAACAGTAATTAATTAATTTTTACTCCTATTTGGTTTATTCGTCAACAAACGTAATTTTATGATAAATTGCCTGCACGTTGAAAAGACTGCGATTTACCCCTATCTTATTTTTTATTTGCTTATTTAAAGCAACTTACGCCCAGGCCCATGTAACAACGGATAGCCTTACTAATTACGTTTTGCTTCAGGATCAGGAGAAACGGGAAACAAAGGTGATTAAGTACATCAAAACTTTTTTTCAGAGCGCCCCTCTCACCCAGCTCGAATCGAAAAAAACAGCAATTGCCGATACCTTCTCAAAATATAATTTAGAACATAAAGAATCTATTATATACTTTATGGAAAGTATATATCAGCGAAGGCTTTCAAAACTACAGGAATCACAAAACGCCCTGGTAAAAGCTATTGATGAAGCCCACAAAGACAATGACCATCTTTTGCTTTTTGATTATTTTACTCACCTGGCCTTTGTGCAAACAGATGAGGGCAATTCTATCGGAGCAGTATCAAGTTATGGCTGGGCAAAAAAAGAAGTGGAAAAACTTAATAACCCTTATTTAGAGGCGTTACTAAATGTTAACATATCTGATATTTATTATAAAAGCGGCTTATATAGCCAGTCGCTATCTTATCTTGACCAGGCACAGCGGCTTATTGACGAAAACAAGATCGTTAAGCTAAATATATTAAGCTTAATTACCTATAATAAGGCCGAGAATTATTTCAGAACAAAAAACTATGACTCATTAAAACTATGTCATGAAAAGTTACTTGGCCCCAAAAATCAAAGTTATAAGTTACATACCTACCAAAAACGTACAGGTTATTATTTAAGCCTGCTAAAACACAACTATAAAGGTGCGATACTTGAGATTAACGCCTTGTTTAATGATAAACTATACGTTAAAAACGAGCTTGAGGAACAATTACTTGCCCGCGCGTACCTTAGCGACGGGCAAATTGATTCGGCAAAATTTTGGGTAGATAAACAACTTGAACAGCAATCAAAAGTAAACCACCCCGAAATAAAATATCAGCTATACGAGATGCTTGCCCAAATTGCGGAGCGTAAAAACGATGACAAGCTTGCTGCCGGCAATTACAAGATTGCGCTTGACGAGTTAAAACAAAATATAGCCAACCTTTCGCAGGTGGGTGATAAATCATCGCAAATAAAAATAAACGAGGTACAAAACCTTTACTACGTAAACCTGCTAAAATACCAGCGTGAGCGTTTATGGATGCTATTTGCCATAGCACTTGCTGTAATAACCGTTATTATTGTAGCCATTTTTTATCGAAGTAGCAGACAAAAACGACACTATGAACAGCTATTATTTGCCGCAAAAAAACAGGAGTTGGCCACTATTAACTCGCATGAAGTACGCAATCACCTTTCAAACATCCTGGGTTTGCTTGACCTTTCCAAGGATATTGAAACCAAGGAAGAATTACTTAAGATACAACGATTCCTACAGCACTCCGCCGAAGAATTAGACAAAAACCTTAAAAACGTATCTGAAAAACTAAGCGAAAAAGATTAAAGCTCATTAAACTATGTTTTCTCTTACTTTATAGCTGATTCCGTTGCCAGAATTTGCTTCTTTTGCATTTTTAGCAAAAAAAACCATCCAATACGCCCTAAAAATAACAATTTGCTAAATACGTGCTTTATAGGGTTAATTATTGTACATTTACAATTAAAAGAAGGTGTTTGTAGAAAAAATTTATAAAAAAAACGCAAAATCATGGTGATTTTTGTAAAAAAAATTTAAATTCGCCTTATTAATTGGCGAGATTAATACAAAAACTATCATTTGAACCCCAACTTTAGTAATTAATTAAAAAATGGCAACTAAACTCGAGTACATTTGGCTTGATGGCTACAAACCAACACAAAGCCTACGTAGCAAAACAAAAATTGTAAAAGAATTCAGCGGTAAAGTAGAAGATCTGGAAAACTGGAGCTTTGACGGATCGTCAACTGAGCAAGCACCAGGTGGTTCATCTGATTGTATATTAAAACCAGTTTTTACCTGCCCTGATCCACAAAGAAAAAGCGCTTACCTGGTAATGTGCGAAGTTTTAGATTCAAAAGGTCAACCTCACGAATCAAACGGTCGTGCTTTAATCCAGGACGATGATAATGATTTTTGGTTTGGTTTTGAGCAGGAGTACTTTTTATGGGACCCTAAAACCAACAAACCGCTTGGTTTCCCGGCTGGCGGCTACCCTGCCCCACAAGGCCCATACTATTGCTCTGTAGGCGCAAACAACGCTTACGGTCGCGAAATTGTTGAAGAACACTTAGACGTATGTTTAGAAGCAGGCTTAAACGTTGAAGGTATCAACGCCGAAGTGGCAGCAGGTCAGTGGGAATTCCAGATCTTTGCTAAAGGAGCTAAAGAAGCTGGTGACCAAATCTGGGTTGCCCGTTATTTATTAGAAAGAATTGGCGAAAGCTATGGCGTATCTATCAACTGGCATTGCAAACCGCTTGGTCAATTAGACTGGAACGGTTCTGGTATGCACGCTAACTTCTCAAATACATTATTGCGTACTGCAAACAGCGAGGAGAAATTTAAAGCAGTTTGTGAGGCATTCCGTCCGGCTGTAGCTGAGTGTATCGCTGTATACGGCGCTGATAATGATCAGCGTTTAACCGGCAAACACGAAACCGCTTCAATCCATGACTTTAGCTACGGTGTATCTGATCGTGGTGCCTCTATCCGTATCCCTCTTTATGCTGTTGATCATAACTGGAGTGGTTACCTGGAAGATCGTCGCCCTAACTCAGCTGCAGATCCATACAAAGTTGCCGCGGTTATTATCAAAACTGTTAAAACTGCTAAAGTTTAATCCCCCGCATATAACTACTAATGTCCCCTGGTTTGAAAAAATCAGGGGATTTTTTTGTTAAATTTTGCCGTTCAGGTTGATATGATCCAGGTACTTTCCACCGGATACCTCAGGAAAATGATGAACATCCCAGTTATATAAATACACCCAACAAGCAACTATCCCATTGTTTGTTTCTATATAAACAACACGCCTTGTGTACTCATACGGTTGTGGCTCATCAGATCCTAAGCCCTCGTATTCATCAATAATTTCCAATACATTTTCAACGTTATCCATTAAATAGATACTCCCGTGAATATATTGTTGGGCATTTGCATCAATGATAGCACCCGGGTATTGGCCGATATCATAAAGCCGTCCTTTGATTTTCCCCTCTCCTACCAGCTTACAATGTTTTTGCAGATAAACAGCATACTGATTGCCGTTAATGAGCAAAGTTCCATAAACAAATAGATAAGAGCTTGTTATTTCCATATTTAAAATCGCCTCAAACAAAGGTAAGGGCAAATTCGTATCAATATTGGTAAACTCAATAGGCATTTTTTTATGTTTACATCATAATGGCTATTTTGCTAAACCCAGCCTTATAATTACACCATGAACTACGAACAGATCAAAGCTTATATAGAAGAAAATAATATCCAAAAAATAAAGTTCGCCTTTGCCGATATTGATGGCGTGCTGCGAGGAAAGGTTATCCACATTAAAAAATTCCTGGAAGGATTAAAAAGTGGTTACGGTTTTTGCGATGTTGTTTTTGGATGGGACAGCAGCGACAATTGCTATGATAATGTTAAACTTACCGGCTGGCACACCGGTTATCCCGATAAACTTTGTCGCATTGATTTGAACACCTTGCGCCATATTCCATGGCAGGATAACATCCCCTTCTTTTTGGCCGATTACAGTGATCCTAATGGGACATCCCTGCCCGCCTGCCCACGGAGCCTGTTAAAAAAGATAGTTAAAGAGTGCGAAGACCTGGGTTACCATGCCGAGTTTGCCCAGGAGTTTGAATGGTTCAACTTCAGGGAAACCCCGCAAACTATCAACGACAAAGATTTTACCAATATCAATACCCTTACACCGGGTATGTTTGGCTACTCGATACTGCGTACTTCTCAAAACAGCGATTTTTATTATGATCTGTTTAACCTGTTAACCCAATTCAATATCCCCATAGAGGGTCTGCATACAGAAACCGGTCCGGGAGTTTATGAAGCTGCCATCGCTCACGATGAGGTATTGGTCGCCGCCGATAAAGCGGTGCTATTTAAAACCGCTGTTAAAGAGATAGCTTATAAACATGGTATTATGGCCTCTTTTATGGCCAAGTGGAATGAGGAGCTTCCCGGTTGCAGCGGCCATATCCACCAAAGCCTTTGGAGCAAGGATAAAACAGACAACCTGTTTTACAATGGCGATGACGTTAATAAAATGAGCGATCTGCACAAACACTACCTGGCTGGCCAACTGTATTGTATGCCGCATTTGCTACCCATGTACGCGCCTACCATTAACAGTTATAAACGCCTTGTTGAAGGTGCCTGGGCGCCAACAACCATAACCTGGGGCATGGATAACCGCACAACAGCCTTACGTGTTATTAATACCACGCCTGGCTATACCCGCTTAGAAACCCGAATTCCCGGCTCTGATACCAACCCTTACCTGGCCATGGCAGCAGCTTTAGCCAGCGGTTTATATGGCATAAAAAATAAATTACCATTAAATATTGCCCCAACAGTAGGCAATGGCTACCAGGACAAGCGAAACGGCGTATTAGCCAAAAACCTGTTTGATGCTGCTACAGAAATGCAAAATTCGCCTATAGCAAAAGAGCTTTTTGGCGAAGGCTTTGTTGAGCACTTTACCCAAACCCGCCTTTGGGAACACCGCCAATACGCCAAACATGTTACAGACTGGGAATTGAAAAGGTATTTTGAGATTATATAGTTTTCCTTAATATTGCGCACATTTGCACCCGCAAATTTTATAAACCAAATTAAAAAATGGATTATTCCATCATTGTTAAAAAAGCATGGGAAGGTTATGACGCGTCAAAAACCATCCGGCTTATTGAGGATATCAGCGCAATGGTATCTACTAATCACGTGTACCGCATCACTTTTGATGACGACGATATCATTATAGCTAAACTTTCGTACTTCGGTAAATTTGAGCATTTCAAAGAAGATCATCGCATCATCCAAACGTTGGCCAATAACCTGCTTTACCCTTTTGAAAACCTGCTGGCCCGTTCTTTACTTAAAAATAACCGGGTTTATATCTACCATTATAAACATGGTAAAACCGATGCCTGGGTGGTTTTTTATAACCCAACACGCATTTTAAACCGTTTACCACGAAGATTGGATGATAACCAGATCAAAAAGCTTGGTCAGCAAGTGGGTAAATTCCATAAGGCTTGCTCAAGGGTAAAAAACGTGCTCCCCAAATCATCAAAAACACTGCGTACGGATATATCGTCCTTAATGCATCAACTGGAAACCAACGAAAAGCAGTTTGGCACCGCCATGCAGGCCGATTTTTTGAAATACCACTGTGATACTTTCATGAAAAACCGGTCGAAATATAACATGAGTTCGTTTGAGATCATTCCAGTGTTTATCGACTGGAACATCGGCAATTTTTCGGTTACGCCAGCTCTTGAATTGTATTCCCGCTGGGATTATGATTGGTTTAGGATGAGCTACCGCGTGCTTGATTTTTACTTTTTTAGCCGCGTAGTATCTGATGTTGGCGACCGTACCGTTTTTAGCTATGTGATCAACACCATGATGGAGGACAGGTTTATCCTCTTCGTGAAAGAATACCACAAAATAAACCCACTTACCGCCGATGAGATCCGGTTTATGAAGGAGGCGTACCGCTTTTTTATCCTCAACTATGTAATTAAGGATGGGAAACACTTCTTTAGCGAACAATATGCCGAAAAATTACAGGCGGAAGCCTTTAATGTATACCTGCCATCTGTTGACCGCGATTTTGATGCCGAAAAAATCATCGAAGCGCTTAAATTAAAATAAACAATGGCTTAATATTTTCAGCATATTGCGGCTTAATTAGCACAAACCATCAGCATGAACAAAATAGACAACTTTAAATCCATTATTGACAGGTATAAAGTTGTTTTTTTTGATGCCTTTGGAGTTTTAAAGAACTATAAAGGGCTATTACCGGGGATAGAAAACACTTTTGCCTACCTTGATCAGCAAAAGAAGGACTACTACATTGTTACTAACGATGCATCACGCAGTCCGGCTCAACTGGCCGAATCTTACAATATCAAAGGACTACAGGCTATTACCGCCGATCACATCATATCATCGGGAATGCTTACCAAAGAATACCTTGATTTAAAGGTAAACGATGGCATAGTGGCCTATTTAGGCACACAGGATTCGGCCCATTATATTGATAGCTCTGGCTTGCATACCCTACCTGTCAGCCAGATAGACGCCAGCAATATTGATAAAGTTAACGCCCTCATATTTCTGGATGATGAGGGTTTTGACTGGTTTCAAGACCTTAACAAAGCCGTAAATATCCTGCGTAAACGTACCATCCCCGCCATAGTTGCCAATACCGACCATGCCTATCCATTAAGTAAAAATGATGTATCTATAGCTGTGGGCGGCTTAGCCAGTATGATAGAAAAAATAGTGGGCAAGGAGTTTATCCGCTTTGGCAAACCCGATTCGCAGATGTTTATGTTTGCGTACGATCTGCTGCGCGAGCAAGGCCCCATCAGCAAAAAAGATATTGTAATGGTGGGTGATACCCTGCAAACCGACATCCTGGGAGGCAACAAATTTGGCCTGGATACTGTGCTTGTATTATCAGGAAACACCCAGGCCATTGACGCCGAAAACAGGATCCACGCTACGGGTATTATGCCTACTTACATTTGCGATTCGGCAGTTATAGCACATGACGAACTTGGATTTTAGCCTGCACTATTAACTTTCATGACTGCACGCGCCAACAAACCGTTGGTTTACAACATGCGCTAAGGCAATCAATAGTCCGCCAGCTGGTACAACATACCGCTCGGTATTGGTGTGTAACAGGGAGTGGCCAAGCATGATTATTCCAAAGCCGATAACCAGTAAAATTAAAGGCAACAGATTCCGGTGGACTTTAAAATAAGATCCTCCTATCGAATAAACGCCTATCATAAGCGCGAACAGGATCATCCCCCACTCTACCCAGGGCCTTGCCAAAAAGCTCATCCCAAGCAACGGTAAACTGGTAATAAATACCGGCACTACCGCGCAATGTATAGCACACAAGGTTGACGCGGTAACGCCAATCCTATCTAACCGCGACGATGTTTTATGAAGATGCATGCCGCAAATATAATTTAAATGCAACAAAATTGCATTTAAATTATCGCTATTTTTGAAAAATAACTTTAACAATGGCGTAACATATTATTAATACAAGCGTCAATAATTAACTTTGCAAATTATTACCCTGATTTATTTGTGACTCAAATTACCCTATATAGAATAAAACTGAACTGGCAGGCGGCGTTTAAAACCAGCCTGAAACGCGTTCAGCTCATTATAGCTACTATGCTTATTGTGGCCATCATCAATATTATGCCATCGTTTTTCAGAACGATAGAACAGCGGCATGGTGTTGTTTTGCACGATTGGGTATTGGCACATTTACCGGCCTACGATGTTTCTGTGCCTATTTTCGCCATTATATGGGGTGTGGGCATCCTGATGCTCATCCGGGCACTGTACAAGCCCGAACTGGCCATGGGCTACGTATGGACGCTTATATTTGTGTGCATTGCCCGTTTTATTACGCTAACATTTATAAAACTCGATCCGCCAGTGGGGCTCACCCCGCTGGTCGACCCGCTCACCGGTTTTTTCTACGGGCATGCCGCCATCACCAAAGATCTCTTCTTTTCGGGCCATACCGCTAACCTGGTCATCGCTTATTTTAACCTGGAACGCAAAAATGATAAACGCATCGTACTGGCATTAACGCTGTTGGTGATGTTTATGCTGCTTATCCAACACATTCATTATACCATGGATGTATTGGCCGCACCGGTGATTGTTTACGGTTGTTACAGGTTTACACGGGTGCTTGGATTGAGGTAACGTTTTTTTTGTAGAGGCGCATATTTGCGTCTCACGCTGTACAGAGCGAATTTGCAAATCGGATTTGCACACGGGAGACGCAAATATGCGTCTCTACAAAACGTTAAATACCTAAATCGTTCAACCGGTGCATTGATCCTTTCAGATCCTGGTACAGTTTTTTAAATATTACAAACATCCTGTTATACAATTGGTGATTGCCGGGATTGGGTTGTATAATGGTTTGGTGGCCGATTGATGTTAGCGCAGCATAATCAGCGGGATACAGAATCTTTGCGGCAAGGTAAATAGCCCCTACTGCCGATGCATCTTCGTTTTGCAAAACGGCCAGTTTTTTACCGGTGATATCGGCCAAAACCTGCGTCCACACTACCGAACTCACAAAACCTCCGCTAATGTTTACCTGGGTAATGGTAACCGAGGCATCCTCTACCGTTTTTAGCACGTTGTACAAAGCAAAACAAACGCCTTCCAGCGCAGCCCGCAAAAAATGTGCTTGCGTATGTGCAGGTTTAATATTGATATAGGCACCGCTGGTTTTGGTATCCCAGATTGGTGCCCGTTCGCCATACAGGTAGGGCAAAAAGATGAGTCCATCGCTGCCGGCCGGTACACTTTCAATCGTGTTAAACAGCTGGTCGTAATCGGCACCCGAAAGTTGTTCTTTTTGCAGAAAGTTTTTGAGCAGCCAGTTAATGGCAATACCTCCATTATTTACCGCGCCGCCACAAACATAGGTTTGTTCATTAAGCAGGTAATTAAAGGTCATACCTTCAAAATTGTAAACCGGTTTAGCACTGGTAATTCTTACCGCGCCGCTGGTGCCAATGGTAAGGGCCGCGATGCCCGGTCCGGTGGTGTGGCTGCCCAGGTTGGCACAGCAGCCATCGCTTGCGCCGGCAAAAAATTTAGTATCTGCTGAAATGTTTAGCAAAGTTGCTAAATCGATATTTAAACTTTCCCGGTAATAGGTGGTATTTACAGGTCGTGATAATTTCCCGGTTGAAATACCGGCCAACGCGCAAGCTTCAACGCTCCAATCCAGCTTTAAAATATCAAACAAACCGGTTGCCGAAGCGATAGAATAATCAACCTCAAAAACATGAAACAGCTTAAACCAGATAAACTCTTTGATGCCGATAAACTGATGTGTTTGGCTAAAAAGTACAGGGTTATTTTCCCGAAACCAGATGAGTTTGCATAATGGTGACATGGCATGTATAGCCGTTCCGGTAATGCGATAGATCTCTTCTGCCTGGGCAGATTCCCTTAAATTCAGGGCAACGTCTTCGCTTCTGGAATCGGCCCAGGTGATCATGGGGGCCAGTGGTGCCCCCGCTTCATCAACAGGAATAATGCTATGCATGGCACTGCTAAAGCTAACCGCCGCCGGGGCATAGCCAATTTTTAACACAATTTCCTGAAAACATTTCACAAAGGCATCCCAAATCGCCAACGGATCCTGTTCGCTGTAACCCGGTTGGGGACTGCTGATAGGATAATGCTGCTGCGTTACCCCAAGCGATTCGCCAGTTAAAGCAACTGCCACAGCTTTGGTGCTGCCCGTGCCAATGTCTATTCCTAAAATATATGCCTGCATATGATTATCGGCACAAAATAGGATTTATCTTTGGCACAAGGCAAATAAAGATCACATTACCGATTTTTGAAAAATTTGCCCTAATTTTCACCCGGACTATGAATTACACTCCACCGCAACTCCGCACTATTAACGTGATCCGCTACGTAACGCCCTTACGTGAGGGTGGCTCGTTACCGGCTATTGCCGAAGGTGACGATGAGTTTTTATATGTGCTTAAATTTAGGGGGGCCGGCCAGGGCGTTAAAGCACTTATTGCTGAACTGATTGGCGGCGAAATTGCCCGTCTGCTGGGCTTAAAGATCCCCGAACTGGTATTTGCCAACCTTGATGCTGCCTTCGGCCGCTCGGAGGCCGATGAAGAGATCCAGGACCTGCTTAAATTCAGCGTTGGCTTAAACCTGGCCCTACACTATTTATCCGGAGCTATCACTTATGACCCGGTGGTTAACACGCTTGATGCCAAACTGGCTTCGCAAATTGTATGGCTGGATTGTTTGTTGACCAATGTTGACCGCACCCCGCGCAATACCAATATGTTAATGTGGCACAAAGAGCTTTGGTTGATTGACCATGGCGCGGCCCTTTATTTCCATCATTCATGGCATAATTGGGAAGAATCGGCCAAACGGCCCTTTGTGCAGGTTAAAGACCATGTGCTGTTGCCGCAGGCTTCCTTATTAGATGAAGTAGATGCTGAATTTAAAGTCGTTTTAACACCCGAACGGATCAGCAATATTGTTAACGTTATCCCGGATGATTGGTTAACCGACGACTCCGGAAACGGGACCCCGGCCGAGCGCAGGAATGTTTATACCCAATTTTTAGTAACCCGTGTAGCATCATCAGCTATATTTATAAAAGAAGCCCAACATGCCCGATCTGTTATTTGAGTACGCCGTGATCCGCGTTGTACCCAGGGTAGAGCGTGAAGAATTTATCAATGTGGGCGTAATTGTTTATTGCCCCAAACAAAAGTTTTTAAAGGCCATGTTACACCTGGATGATGCCAGGATCAGCACGCTGGCCCCAACTTTAGATCTGGATTGCCTTAAAGACAACATAGCCTCTTTAGAGCGCATAACCAACGGCGATCCAAACGGCGGCCCAATTGCGCGGCTTGATCAGCCATCACGCTTCCGTTGGCTTACAGCTACCCGCAGCACAGTAGTGCAAGCCTCTAAAGTACATCCGGGCTTATGTGTTGATGCTGAAGCAACGCTGGTGAAATTGTTCGGACAATTGGTGGCTTGAGGAGGTACCTACCCATGACAAGTTGTAGATCCCAGACTTACGAAGTTTTCAAAACTTCGTAAGTCTCTCGTCGTTTTGTCATTTCCACCTTTAGCTGCCGCGAGTTACGCTATGCTAAACTCGCAGCAGCTGCGTGGCATAAAAAATCACTCGATAACAAGCCCGTTTTCGATAAAATCTTTAAAGACCGATAGCGATTCATCGTGAATATACCCACAGCTATCCAGTAATACAATGTAGTACAACTTTCCTTTTAAACGCGAATAGGTTTGGCCAATATTGTAGTAATTTATTTTACCTGCTTCGCCGTGATTTAAATTTCCTGTCGCGCTTTCCAATAGCATGCCAGGGTTTTCGGGTTCATCCCGGGCAATTGCCATCATGTACATATGCCCGCCGCCTATATTTTGGTATACGTCGGGGTCTGTAATTTCATAGGTGATACAATCTTTATACTTATCGGTTAGGTGAACAGGTTTGGTTTTATATTCCGGCTTTACAAAAACCGACATGAAATCGCTTAAAGACTGCCCTGACTTTGGTATTTTGGCCATGACCAATATACTGTAATCAATAGGCTTATTGCTTATTTTACTGATGATAGTAGTTGGTTTGAAACTGATGGCGGTAACCTGGTTTTCATAGCTATTAGTGGAAACGCCCCATGTGCTGTCTGTAGCCATACGGGTACCAATAAGCCGGTTGGCGATAATATATTTACCGCCTTGTTTACCTGCCAGCGACCAGATATCCTTTGCCAGCAAACTTGTATCTTTAGGCGGCTGTTTTAAGCTTGCATTTAATGATTGCAAGGTAGCCTTACTTACATCATTGGCATGACCAAACAACTTAATAGATTGCGAAACAGCAAATTTAGCCGTACTTGGCATACCAGCAGTTAACGTGGCAAAAGCATAATCAAACCAAAAATGCCCGCTTATATTTTGCGGTTTAATGTTTAAAGCCAATTGATATGTTTCGATAGATTTTTCGGGCTGTGCCGACAATGCATAATGGTTGCCCAAAAACCAAAAAGTGCGGTAATCAGTTGGGGCCAGCTGCGTTGCACTGGTGTAATTATCAAGCGCCTTTTTGTAACAAGGCTCCAGTTCAATATTGTACAGGTAATGGGCAATATCACCCAAAAGCAGGTAAGTTTCTACGTTTTTGTCTTGCTGTTTATCAAGCCCGTCATACAATGCCGAAAGTGATGTTATTACATCATCTTTTCTTGTGCCCGCCTTCCATTCATGCACCCAATGGTCATACAAACCTAAATGATCCTGTAAAAATTTAACGTTTGCTTTGAGATTGGCAGGGGTGTTAACCTTAGTAAAATCGATGGCGTTGATATTGCCATATGTTTTAACGCTGAACAGCAGGGCGATCAATACAATTATCCCCTTATGATTTAGGTGTTTGGTCATCATTATTATTGTTGGATAAAGATAACCAAACACCTTAATTAAAAAATATTTTCAGTTTATTTAGCCTTCACCGGCTCCTTTACCTGCACCCAGGGATAACTAAACATATACTCTCCCGATCCCAATTGAACAGTTACCCCATCTGCATCCGTTACCGGCGAACCCGTCAATGGCTTGCCATCTTGTTTAACATCTTCGACACGGGCTTGCGGCAGGTTGAGCGTGGCGGTTGTATTAACCGGCACTACCACATGAACCTGCATTTGATCGTCCTTTACATCCCAGGCCGATAGGATTTGGCCATACATGGTTTCGAGCGTGGCTTTGGCATAGGTAAATTTTGAGGTAGGCTGTGGGTTAAGTATAATTTGTTTGTAGCCCGGCTTACCTATTTGAATACCAGCTACATTCTGGTACATCCAATCGCCAACGGCGCCGTAAGAATAGTGGTTAAATGAATTCATGCCTTTATCCTGAAAAGTGCTATCGGTTTTAATACCATCCCAGCGTTCCCAAATGGTGGTGGCACCCATTTTTACGGGATATAGCCACGATGGATATGTTTTTTGTAACAGCAGATCATAAGCCACCTTAGCATGTCCGTTTTGCGATAATACCTGGCATAGGTAAGGCGTACCTAAAAAGCCGGTTGACAAGTGATTGTTACGGCTGCGCACATCATCGACCAAATAAGCAGCTGCCTTGCTTTTCAAGCTATCAGGTACCAGGCCAAACTTAAGCGCCAGCACATAGCCGGTTTGTGAGTCGGCAAAAATGCGGCCCGTTTCGGTCATGTAGTTGTGGATGAAGGCTTTTTTTACCGACTCAAAAATATCGCCGTATTTCTTTTCATCGGCTGTATTACCCAAAACACCTGCCGACTGGCTCAACAATTTAGCCGAGTAGGCGTAAAATGCTGTTGCAATTAAATCGGGACTTGTATAGCCATTGGGTTCAGAGAAATCATAAATGCCAGGGCGATAGAACAACCAGTCGCCAAAAACGCTGCCTCCCTTCCAGATCCGATTTTCGCCCGCGCTTTTAATGATCTTATCTACATAAGCTTTCATGCTTGGATATTGCGTTTGCAGGATACGTTTATCGGCATAAACCTGGTACATTGTCCACGGTACAATAACAGATACATCGCCCCAACCGGCAGATGTGGCATGGTTGGTTTGCAAAACATCGGGCACCACAAACGGGATACCTCCGTCAGCAAACTGATCGGCAGCAACATCTTTCATCCATTTGGCAAAAAATGGCGCTACGTTCATGTTAAATGCCGCCGTACGACTAAACACCTGCGCATCGCCCGTCCAGCCTAAACGCTCGTCGCGTTGCGGGCAATCGGTAGGGATATCCAGGAAATTCCCCTTTTGTCCCCACTGAATATTGTGCTGCAGCTTGTTGATCATGGTATCTGAGCAGGTAAACTGCCCGGTTGCGGCCATATCTGAGTGCACCACTACGGCTGTAAAATTCTCGGGCTTAATTTCGCCGGGGAAACCTTCAACAGCGATATAACGGAAACCAAAAAAAGTAAAATGAGGTTCATGAATTTCAGTACCACCACCTTTCAAGGTATAATTGAGCGTAGCCGTGGCCCCGCGCAGGTTTTCGGTATAAAACTCACCGAACTTATCAAGCACCTCGGCATGCCTTATCCTGATGTGGGTGCCGGCAGGGCCTGTTACTTTAAGGCGTACCCAACCGGTCATATCCTGCCCAAAGTCAACTATCTGGGTGCCCTTGGGGCTTTTAAAAATACCGATAGGCTTTAGCTCCATAATACGGCGTACCGGTACACTTTGCACCCCTACCAATATTTTCTTATCAGCGTTGATAACATCAACAGGCGTCCAGGCGGCATCGTTAAAGCCTTTGGCTGCCCAGCCGGGTATTTCCTTGCGGGCATCGTAATTTTCACCATCATAAATTCCGTTGAGGGTTACGGGGCTGTTTTGGGTGCTTTTCCATGAACCATCAGAGTTGATCACCGCCGTTGAGCCATCGGTATAAGTAATTTGCAACTGGCATAATAAAGCCAGGTTTTTGCACCAAAAGCCCCAGTTGCTTTTATAAGCCAATTCGCCTTTAAACCAACCCTCGCCAAGCATGGCACCTATTACGTTATCGCCCTGCTGTAGCATGGCGGTAACATCATATACCTGGTACTGCAGGCGTTTTTTGTATTCGGTCCATCCGGGAGTAAGCTGCTGGTCGCCTACTTTGTTGCCGTTAATGTATAATTCATATAAACCGCGGGCGGTAGCATATACCCTGGCCGATAGGATCTTTTTTGAAGCGTTGAATTGTTTACGCAGCATTAATGCCGGCTGTAAGCGCGCGCTATCCTGCTTGGGCTGTATCCAGCTGGCTGTCCAGTCGGTAGTGTTAAAAAAGCCGGTTTCAAAATAGGCAGGTTTGCTCCAGGCCGAGGCGTGGTTATGGTTATCCCATATTTTTACCCGCCAATAATAACGCGTGGCCGATTTTAAAGCCGCGCCATTATAGGTAACCAATACCGAGGAATCGGAACTAATTCTCCCGGTATTCCATACTGTTTTGCCCGATGAAAAAGAAGCGTCTGTAGCTACAACTATGGTGTAGGCCTGTTGCAGGGTATTCTTTTCGGTGCTTACAATTTTCCAGCTTAACCGGGGATGGGCAATATCCGTACCGATGGGGTTAACCAGGTAGTCGGCGGTTAAGCTTTCAACAATGGGGGTTTGCGCCAGGCACACAACCGGCAATAAAAATAACAGGCAGGTTAAAATATGTTTCATGATTATAATTGGAGAAACCAATGTTATTGATTGTGATTTGCAGCGGCAACCCCATCCATCCCCTGCCGAAACGTGGTCACTTCTATCTCATTTTGATGCTGCTTTAAATAAGCCAGTAATTGCCTGTGCGCCGCCGCGGGTGTAGTAATATAATCGCCGCCTACACCGTGAAACATCAACACGCCGGCAATGCCGCTTTGCTGTACCTTTTTAACAAAAGCTATCAGCTCGTCGCCGGTAACGCCCGCAGGAACGCCCCAGGCCGGTACCTGTAAAGGATCAATCTTTTTAACATCTGTAATGATGGCATCGTTGCCACCGCCTATGCGTGCATATTTAACTAACCCCGCCTTTCTTAACGAATCGACATAATTGACACCACCAACCGAAACCTCGGTACAAGGGTAAGCGTAAGTGCGGGGCACGGTTTTACCATCCACTGCAAACAAAAGATTATTCATTTCGCCAATTTCGCGGATCATCATATATACCGTATAAGCGCCCGAGTTATTTGCCTGGTTTGCTTTAACTGTAGTAAGTAAACATGGATGGTACAGCGAATGGTTAGCCAGTTCGTGCCCTTTTAACGCGACCTTCCGCCACTGCGGAATGGTAGCTTTCCCGATGTTCCCCATCAGGAAAAAAGTTGCCTTAAACCCCATAGAATCCAGTTGCGGTATGGCAACATTTAACTGCGACGCTATCGCGTCGTCATAAGTAAGCATGATCACTACCTTTTTGCGCGACTGGGCACTTACAACAAAGCCGCTGATCAATAGCAACCCCAATAATATTTTCCTCATAAAACCGATTAATAATTGACTAAATATAAGTTAACCAATTAGTTTTTAATAAAATGCCTCCATAAATCATTTAATCAAAAAATTAATTCTTCTTTTATAAAATCCTGCTGACATAGGGCTGTCACTCGGCAGTTGTTACTTTGAATCATAATCAAAAAACAAAACGCTATGGAAATCATCCCAATGTTATTAAAGGAAATGGAGCAGGAAGCCCAAATCACCCGTAAAATGCTTGAAATTGTACCGGCCGATAAATTTAAATGGCAGCCACATCCCAAAAGCATGAACATTGAAACACTTGCGGTTCATATTGCCGATGTGCCCAACTGGGTAGCACTTGGCGTACATACCGATGGTTTAAATTTTGCCGAAAGTCCTTACGATCCGGGTAAAGCCGAAACTACCCAGGATTTGTTGGATATATTTGAAAAATCGTTAGCCCAGGGAAAAGCCGCTTTGGAAAGCACAACCGAAGAGGAGTTATTAAAACCCTGGATATTAAGCAATGGCGACCAGATACTACAGCGCTACAACAAAATTGGGGTTATCAGGGTGGCATTATGCCAGTTGGTGCATCACCGTGCGCAATTAGGTGTGTTTTTGCGCTTGCTCAACATCCCCATCCCTGGAAGCTACGGCCCAAGCGCCGATGTTTTAAGTGGTGAATATCAGGATAAAGCGAATTTAGTATCAAGTAATTAGTATCAAGTATCAAGACAGAAAAGAAAAAGAAGGGCCCTTCCATCTTGATACAATTAAAAATCTTGATACTTGATACTGACTACTTGATACTGCTCCACAAAAAAATCGAGGCCGTATCATAATTCAAATGATGCGGCCTCTATGTTTGCAACGTATTGGCTCCATGTTTATCTGTTTTCGTTGAATTTCTCAGCAAGGAGT
>NZ_JANTYS010000013.1 GCF_024808255.1 Mucilaginibacter dorajii | reverse complement strand
AACAAATTAAACAATAAATAGATATTTGAATTTACAGCAATAAAACATTAGTAATAAAAAAGAGGCTGATCATGATTTATGATACAGCCTCGTTTAAAAAATCTTAACTCTTGATTCTTGACTCTCGGCTCTACTTAACAACTACCCACCTGTTCACCGTATTCAATTCCCCCTCTATCACAATCTTATAAAAGGTTGATGGCATATTTTTAACATCAACCAGGGCGTGTTCCTGCAAAACAGGTACTTCGGCAAGTAGTTTATATTCATCGGGTTTACCTTCTTTGTAGTTGTTGGTTGCGGCTACCCAAATTTTTACTTTGCCTTTGGTATCCATCGCTTTCCAGCTTATGTCAAGTGAACCTTGTACCAAATTGGCATCGGGCTGGGCTATAGATATGGGGCCGATGAGGGAAATCCCGTCTACCTCTTTCAATTGACCGGCAGGTACTTTAACATTTAAAAAGCTATTGATAGATGGCGTGATATCCACAATGCCCGGCGTATAATATTTAGCGTAATTGTTTAGCGGCTTGTAATTGGTAACCATCCAGGTGTTGCGCTGGCGGGTGCTTTGACCTCCATGATTTTTGCCTGTTTGCTCATCCCTGCCATGATCTGTGGTGATAAATATCAGCCAGTCTTCTTTAAAGTTTTTCTGACGATATTGAATTGCCTGCCAGATACGGCCAACCTGCGCATCCATTTTTTCAATAGCATCGTAATATTGCGGACTATCGCCATATCGATGCCCCATATCATCAGTATATTCCAGGTACACCCATGACAGGTCTGGCGCTTTACCTTTAATACAGGTGGCCGCCGATGTTACCACCTGCTCATCAATTAAGTGCATATAATTGCCGGCCTTATCATGCGGAAACTTTACGGTATCTAATTCAAAGCCATCATAAGCATAATCAGGGTGAATGTTACCTGCTTCGGGCAGCTTATCGCCTATCAGCTTGGTACGGTTATCCGTCCAGCTCGAAAAAATGGCGGTCTTCTTATCCGGGTAAGCATTTTTAAACATCCGGAAGATGTTCCAGTAATTATAGTTGGGTGCCTTAATATCGTTACCCCAAACGTTATGCTTGTTTACCCAGGTAGCGGTTAACAAGCTATTATAACCATTAGCAGATATAGTCGGGGTTTGCGAATAACCTCCTTTTTCGCCACCAACGTGTGCACGCAGGTAAGTCCCCTGGGCAGCAATTAGTTTCAAATTCGGGGTGTTTAATTTTTCTATGACGTCGGCAGGGATACCATCGGCAATAATGAATACTGCTTTTTTAACACGGGTTTGGGCATTTGCGCTAACAGTTGCCAAACACAACGCGGCGGCAAGTAATAGTTTAACAGGGTTTTGCATACTTAAAATATAATTGGCTAAGCTAAGATGAATAAAAAATCGCGTGGTTAATAAATTGTTATGTTTTGGATAGGACAAAAATAAAATTAACTGCCTGTAGCGTAATGTACTAACATGCCGTAACATTACTTACAAACCTTAATATATGATCCGCAAAACCTTTACGCTGCTTAGTTTATCGTTTATCACGCTATGTGCCTGTAATAAAGGCGTAACCAACAATCCTGATACCGGTAAGGATCTTATACTTACCGCTACCGAGCAACAAAAGGTTGCCGCCGACAATGCTTTTACTTTAAAACTATTTAAAGCAACCTTACCTGGCAACGGCGATAATAACCTGTTTCTATCGCCACTAAGTGTGAGCATGGCTATAGGCATGACCAGCAATGGTGCCGCAGGGCAAACCCTGCATGATATCAGGAACACCATGAACTTCAACAATTTTACAGAGGACCAGGTAAATGCCTACTACCAAAAGCTGATCACCGAACTGCCACAGCTTGATAGCAAAACAACACTTAAAATTGCCAATTCCATTTGGTACAAAAACTCATTTACACCTGTGCCGGCATTTTTACAGGTAAACACCACCAGCTATAATGCTAAAGTGCAAAGCGCCGATTTTAGTAGTGCAGCCACCAAGGATGCCATTAACAACTGGGTAAGCACCGCCACCAACGGCAAAATCCCCAGCATTATTGACAACATTTCACAAGACGTGATCATGTACCTGATTAACGCTATTTATTTTAAAAGTACATGGGCTGATAAATTTGATGCGGCTAAAACCAAACCGGATAATTTTTACCTGCCAGGTGGCGGTACTGCACAGGCAAGTATGATGAATAAAAATGATGTTGCGGCTAACTATGCCCGCAATGCAGATGTAAACATAATGGAACTCCCTTACGCCAACAAAAAATTCAGTATGGTTTTATTGATGCCAACCAAAACAACGGTAAAAGATTACGCCGCCGGGCTTGATTCGGCCAAATGGCAAAGCCTGATGGGTGGTTTGATTGCTGGTTCTATCGATGTGACCTTACCTAAATTTAAATTCAGTTACGATACCTCCTTAAAAGGCGTTTTAAGTAACCTGGGTATGGCAAACGCGTTTAGTGACGCTGCCGATTTTACCCGCCTCAACGCCGCCGGAGGCTTAAAAATAACTGAGGTAAAGCACAAAGCTTATGTTGAAGTGAACGAAGAGGGTACCGAAGCAGCCGCCGTCACGGTGGTAGTAGTTGGCACCAGCGCAGCCCCAGCCAACTACTTCAAGTTTGATCATCCGTTCATATTTGCCATCCGCGAAATGAAAACCGGCCTGGTGCTGTTTACCGGCGTGGTAAACGATCCAACGAAGTAAAAAACAGCCCCACCCAAACCCTCCCCGGTAGGGAGGGCTCTAAAAAATGTCAATTAAAGCCCCCAATCACAAGTCTCCCCTACCGGGGGAGATTTAGAGGGGGCTTATTCCGCCCTCAAACTTTTCACTGGGCTATCCAGTGCTGCTTTAATGGTTTGTAAGCTTATCAAAATAGCGGTAATTATAGCAAGCCCTGCTACGGCTATCATAAAGGGGTTTATGGTGATGACAACTTTATAGGCGTAATCATTTAGCCACTTGTTCATTAGCCAATATGCCAGCGGGCAGGCTATTAATCCCGCTATGGCTATCACACTTAAAAACTCTTTCATAAACAGGCTGATAATGCCCGTTACTGATGAACCTAATACCTTGCGGATACCAATCTCTTTCGTCCGTTTTTGAATGCTTAGGGAAATCAAGCCCAATACCCCTAACAATACAATGATGATGGCCAATGCAGTAGCGATGTAAGCAGCCTGTTTTAGCTGAACTTCGGTTTTATATAAGCCGTTTAACGCATCGTCAACAAATTTGTATTCAAATGGCGCGCCGGGCATCTCTTTAGCCCATTCCTTTTGCAGCGATGCTATACTTTCCTCCATATTACCGGGCTTTAGCTTAATAGAAAAATATCGGTAAAATGTGGTGTAATTAACGTTGAAAAAAGTAGCCGGCAGGATACGGTTCTGCATCGATCCAAAGTGATAATCAGCAGCAACGCCACAAATGGTAAATACGTTTTGCCCGCCGGTAAACATAATATGCTGCCCGATGGCATCATCCGGCGTTTTATAACCAAGCACCCTTGCTTCGGTTTCGTTGATCACAACCTGGGTCGAATCGCCGGCGCTGTAAGTCGGTTTAAAAAACACGCCTGCTTTTAAAGGGATACCATAAGTTTCGGCATATTGATGATCGGTAGCAAATCCATCAGCCGAAATGGCTTGTGCCGGATTTGCACCCTGCCTGTACACCTGGTTACCACCGCCGCCATTGCCATCCGGAATTTCCCAGGATAGGGATACGCTTTTTACCTTTGGTGACTGCGATAACCTAAACCGGGTATCTTCCATTTTTCGCACCCCTTTGGCCGACCAATCCCTCGGCAATTGGGCATAGATCACGTAATCTTTATTATAACCCAGGTTACCGTTAAAAAACAAATTAACCTGCTGCGAAATAATGATAGCACCAATAAACACCATAGCCGCTGTACCAAACTGAAATGCCACCAGCGTTTTACGGAACAGCACACTTTCTTTAACAGACGTTAATTTCCCTTTTAATGAATCGATAGATTTTAAGGCCGATAGTACCAACGCCGGGTAAAGACCAGCAAGCAGGCCAACAAACAGCAAAAACAATAAAAATATGGGTAAAAAATAAAGGGGGAAGGCAAATAACCTGGTGATCTCTTCGTCCAACACCCGGCTAAAGTATGGCCTTGCCAGCAGAAATACGCCTATAGCTATAATACCGGCGATGATCACCATTAATACCGATTCTGTTAAAAACTGCCAGATCAACTGCTTACGTAAACCGCCTAAAACCTTGCGGATGCCCATTTCCTTCATGCGCCCCGATGAACGGCCAATGCAAATATTTACAAAGTTGATGACCGCCATCAACAAAATAAACAGGGCAATACAAGCCAAAGTATAGCTCATATGTTTGATGATACCGCCACTTGCTTCCAGGTTGTAAGTACGTAGCGCAACGGCATGGATCACCAGGTTTTTACTGATCTGCTCCGGCGCGTTCTTATGGATCAGGTCGGCAATGGCTTTATCAACAGTTTTGGGGTTTACACCATTTTTTAACTCGATGTAACCCACATTAAAAGTATTGTTCCAGCCGTCCAGGTTTCGCTTGAAGTATTTAGCCGAGGCCGATGTAAAATAAAAGTCTGTGATGTTACTGGCGTTGAGGCTGGTCACATTGTTTTTGGGCAATTTTTCCAGCACACCGGTAATGGTAAAATCGTGCTTATCGCCACCGAAGCTTTCAAAATTCAGGGTTTGTCCAACCACATCTGTGCGTCCAAAATATTTAATGGCCATCCGGGCGGTCATTACTACCGAAAAAGGATCATTAAGCGCGGTATTCGCATCGCCCCGTAAAAGCTTAAAGCCGTACATTTTAAGCAGGGTGCTATCACCCAATTGCAACGCCTCACGAAAATGCTTATCCCCTTTTGATACATTGGTACTCACGGCATCAAAATGATAATAGTTGGCCACCAGTGTAGGATAATCTGTATATAAGGTTTTAGGCAATTGCGCTATCGAACCAATATCCGGCCCCATGTTAGGATCTTTCCAGGTGCTGATCAAAATATATTGGTTACCGGCATTTTTAAGCTGGTGGTTAACCTGCAGTTCTGTCCAGATATAAGCACCTATCAGCATAGTAAAAGCAATACCCACCGATAAACCAAAGATATTGATCATGGAAAAAACTTTGTTTTTCCAAAGGTTACGCCAGGCCAGTTTAAAGTAATTTTTGAGCATGCAAATAATGATTATGGTGATAGTAACATAAAGATAAGACCATTTACAACCTAAGCACCTGCGTTAACAAACTTTAACATTATGGTTTATTGGTTCACTGGTTCATTTGTTTATTGGTATTTGCAGGCGGGGATGGGTTGGCTTAGAAGCGTTGATACTTGATTTAGTCTCCGCGCCATTGCAATTTCATTATTCCTGTTGCTGCAACAAGGCATTGCTGCTTAAATAGTTGAATGCGCTATCAGAAATTTACAGGATTTCACAATGCACAGAATTATTATTAGTTTCATTCTACTAATTCATTAATTCTGAAAATTCTGAGTCAGACAAATATCGAACATGAAAAAACTATACCCTATCCTCCTGCTTACCCTTTGTTCTTTTACAACATCAAGAAACGATAGTTCGATAGGTGTATTGCAAAGTATGTTTAAACGCTACCATGGTGTTTGGCATAAAACCCTGAAGTTTACCCAAACTACCGAGCGGTACCGCAATGATTCGCTTATTAAAACAGATACCTGGTACGAGCAGATCATGTACCCGGATCTGTTACGGATTGATATAGGTACCGAAAAAAGCGCCAACGGCATTATTTTCAGGCACGACTCAACTTACTCATTCAGGAATAACAAGATAGCACGAGCATCCAAAGGCGAGAATGAACTCATCTTTTTTTTGGGAGGCCTATACTCCAAATCGTTTGAGCAGGTATTGCTGCATTTTAAGGACCTGAATTATGATCTCACAAAATTTCATGCCAGCACATGGAAAGACAAACCAGTTTATGTTTTAGGTGCCGATAAAGACGGCGATAAAGTAAACCAGCTTTGGATTGACCAGGAAAAACTGGTAGCCGTACGTTTTATTAAATACGATGGCGGCACCAAGGAGGAAGGTTTTTTTGAAGCCCAGGTTCCGCTTAAAAAAGCCTGGAGCGAAACCAAATGCAGCTTTTACATCAATGATAAATTACTACAGGTAGAAAGCTATCGCGATTTAGTACCCAATGCGCCGATGGATAAAAATGTATTTGAACCGGGATTGATTGGCAGGTAAATACCCTGGGGTACTATGCATTACCTTGTTACCGTTCCGCCGGAACGGGTGGAACGCCCCGAACACCTTTCTGCCTGATTATAAGCGATTTAAGTTTTTTCAAAACACGCAAGCATGGAACACTTTTCTAACTGATTATCAGTTATTTAACTCTATTTTAGAAAATTATGTGTAAACCAATCACAGGACTTTTCAATAAAAGTATAAACTTTTTTCAGGACGATACATCCCACATTTGACTGATTGAGCGATGAATATTCGCCTCATAGATCATATAAAATATTCTTCAAAGAAATTTAAACAGACTCTGAGTTGTTCATACTTTTAATTTTACCTGCAACAGTTAAAAATACCAACTGCTTTGTATTGCGTAGCCTATTGCAGCTCCTTAACATTGTGATATAAAAAACAACCTAAAGTCACGATGAAAAAACTATCACTATTTAAAACCTACGGCAAACTGGTAAAACACCCACCATAAATGCCGGTACTTTAAGAAATGCAGGGCATTTTTAAAAGTACCAAATCATCCAGCCAAATCACTCTATTACAAAAAATTACATAGCTTAGGTTTCTGATTAACGTAACCAACCAAACGTTCAATCGTACACAGTTACCACAAACCAATTGCCTAAGTTATACTTAACCTAATCCCTCAGCCATGATTTGCAAATTCAAGCTGCAGTCATTCACGTTTTGCACCATTGTAGTGCTTTGCCTGTTTGCACAATCAGCCTTTAGTCAAAATGCTTTTGAAACAGAACTGAAGCAAAAAATAGATGCCTTTTTGGCCCCCTTACCACCGGTAACAGCGCCGGACACACAACATGTAAGCCAGGGCCAGCTTTATCCAAGTGATGCTCCCGGATCATTACTAACCCCTTCAGGTTTTGGAGGATACGGTAGTTACATTTTTGGTGGCTTAGGTGCCGCTTATCCCGAATTATACCGGGATAACAAAGCCGATTTGATAGCTTCGGCAGGCTTTTGCGTGGGCAACCCCGTATCGGCCGTAAACTTTGCGGCCAGTTTAAACATGACCGACGTGCACAAATTTCGCGACTTTTCGGGCAATTTTATTTTAAGCAGGTTTCTATTTGCCGGAACAAGCATATCGGCAGGTGCCCTGCAAATGTTTGCCAGCAAAGTACAATCAGATGCGCCCGGGTCTACTTTCTTTATGGCTATAAGCCACGCGGTACAAACTATACCTTCATTAACACCAGGCTGCTCAAGACTTACTTACACTTTAGGTTTAGGCAGCGGCAGGTTTTATGAAAAAAGCCCTAAAGATATTGCCAACGGAAAAGGAACGCATGGCACTGCCGTATTTGGCAGCGTATCATTTGAAGTAATACGACACGTCAACGTAAATGCCGAATGGACCGGTATGAACTTAGGATTTTCGGCTGGGATAAGGCCTTTTAAAACTCCGATCAGCTTCGGTATCGGGGTGGCCAATTTAACCAGGTATTCGGGCGACAAAACCAATCTTGCTTTTTCTGTTGGTGTACCACTTTCGTTAAACCGATTAATCAACAACAACTAAACTTTTACAATATGAAAAAACTGATAGTAATATCATTGTTTGTAACAGCAACAATGGTAGCTGGGAGAGAACATGCCAGCGCTCAAAGTAAAAATGGTCAATCGGATTGGAATGTGCCGCCGCCAATACCACCGGTACCACCTATTCCGCCGGTGCCGCCAATACCACCGGTGCCGCCTATTCCGCCAGTACCGCCAATACCACCGGTACCACCTATTCCACCTGTGCCACCTATTCCGCCGGTGCCACCTATAACGCCGCCACCGCCAATACCGCCGGTGCCGCCTATTCCGCCAGTGCCACCTATACCGCCGGTACCGCCAATACCGCCAGTGCCACCTATTCCACCAGTACCGCCTATTCCGCCGGTGCCGCCGATAACACCATTGCCGCCAATACCGCCGGTACCACCAATACCGCCTGTACCGCCAATACCACCGGTGCCACCAATACCAGGCTTAAAACCATTGCATTAATCAGCGTATAGTTTTGGTTAACAGTTCATGGCCGGTATTTAGGTACCGGCTATGAACTATGATCAATAAACACTTTAAAACCCAACCCAATGACAACATATCACTATACCATAAAAGCCATTTTACCACTTATGCTTGCGGGCTTTACGGGCATCTGCGTTGCGCAAACGGCATCACAAAAAACCAGCCTTAAAAAGGTAAACGATTTACCTGCAAATACATCTTTAAGCACAACTGTCATTCCGCATGTAACAGTAGCTGTAGCCGATGAGCATCACTCCCTATCGTTCAAAAAAGGAGATGAATTTCAAAAAACTACGCTGGTAAACTCAACTACCGTGTTACAGCGCGGCGATCAGAAGTTTGATATCAAAAGCAATTCATCAGTAACCAAAACCTATAATGTAACCGGGGAATCAAATACCGGTTTCGCGGTTGCCGTAGTTACCAAACGCATCACCGATACCCTTTTTGCCATGGGCAAATCCATGCAATACAATTCAGATAGCCCTACAGATACCAGTTCATTTATCCAAAAAAGATTAACAGACATGGTTGGTCAAACAGCTAATGTTAATCTTAGCAACCATGACGTTATCACCCAAATTACCGGCCAGGGTAACCAGGTAGTAAATGATACCCTGTTTGCATTTACCGGCTTACAGCCCGAGCGACTGGTTAAAGGCAGCAGTCTTGGTTTAACAGTAAACTCTATGGCTATGGTAGCTATGCAAAAAAACTATACCTGGGCAGATACCGCTACCGATGGCAGCACCAAAATCAAAAACACTTTTTGGATACAGGCTAAGGATGATAAAACAACCACCATTGCTTTTGAAAGCGCACAGCGCCAGCCTTACACCAACAGCAATACCAATGGTGTTTATGTAATTGATAATACAACCGGCGTGATATTAACCCGGCAAATGCAAAGCATCACTACCGGCTACCAGGTATTAAACAACGTGGTATACGCGGCATCGCGCCGTACGGCATTTACCGAAAGTTGTTATAAGATTCATTGAGGCAAAAGCCCCCTAACCCCCTGAAGGGGGAACTTTTGATTTGCAGGGGGCTATAGATATTCTACACACAATAAATAACGTCATTGCTGTAAGTTGTTAAATCCAGCTGACTTTAGAAAGTGAGAATGACGTAACAAACTATCCCCTCTACCCTGCCATGCTGAGGAACGAAGCATCTATTCGCGAACTTTAAAGGCGAACATGCAAGTCGTACAATAGATGCTTCGTTCCTCAGCATGACAAGTTGTAAAACGGAAGTCATCCCGAACTTGTTTCGGGACCCCAAAGGACAGGTAACCAGCATGATGTATACTTAGCGAGTGGGGTGCTGAAACAAGTTCAGCATGACATTGGGGTTCAATTCGCTTTGTCATTTCCACCTTCGCAGTCCACCGAATTTTAAAACTCGCAATGAACATTTTTTTATCAATGCAGTATCTTTTTCCGCTCAGCACTTGCCGGGCTTAGGTAATTATTATCGGCAAGCCAATCGGCCATGCGTTGGGGCCAGGTGCTGATGGTTTGTAGTTTTGAGCGGTTGCCCATGTTAAAGCCATGACCACCCTGGGTATAAATATGTACCTCTATGGGCACTTGGGCTTCCCGGTATCGCTGTAACAGACTTACCACCGGTACGGCACAGCAGGGATCATCGTTGGCAGCCAATAAAAACGCCGGCGGCGCATCTGCAGGGATTACATCAGGAATATAAAGCGGACCAGGATAAATCTGGATCAAAAATTTGGGTTTGGCGCTTAGTCGGTCAATCGGGTCGGGCGCGTTCGGATCACCTTTGCCATCGCCAAAAGCAACCATATCCACCACCTCGCCGCCTGCCGAAAATCCCATCATCCCAATGCGGTTGGTATCCAATCCATATTCGGCGGCTTTGCTCCGTACCAGGCGCATGGCGCGGTAGCCATCCTGTTTGGCATGTACATCAATTTTATAGGGCGATAAAGTATCGCGACCAAGCCGGTATTTCAGCACAAAAACGGTTACGCCTAAGCTGTTAAGGTATTTGGCTGGCTCAATACCTTCGGCGGTATAAACCAGCAACCGATGACCACCACCTGGGCAAATCACTATGGCCGCACCATTGGCTTTACCTGCGGGCGGCGTAAATACAGTTAACGATGGATTATGAATATTTTTTACCCAATAATCTTTTGCCTGCTCCGGCTCATTACGGCGGCTTTCAAAGCCGGGTGCCCCCTTTGCCCATAGCGGGATTACAGTTGGTTTATCCTGTGCCGACGAAAACAGGGGTACTACACAGAGCAGTAAAAGGTAAATATTGGTTTTCATACAGTAAATATAAGCTTTGATAGCCGATGATTAGTAGTTGATGGATTAAAAGTCATTTTATTTGAAATGAGGATAATACCTAAACTTTTAGCTGCGTTAATGGTTTATATTTACATATGATGATCATAAGTTATGGGTCATCATTCATGAATTAAAAAGCAAAATCCTATGGCAAATTTTCAGGATATTATAGCATCAGAAATTCCGGTACTGGTCGATTTTTCGGCTGAGTGGTGTGGCCCGTGTAAAATGATGCCGCCCATATTGCAGGATGTAAAACACGCCTTAGGCGATAAAGTAAAGATCATTAAAATAGATATCGACAAAAACCCGCAGGCCGCAAGTGCCTACCGGGTGCAAAGCGTACCAACTTTGATGATATTTCAAAACGGACAAACCAAATGGCGCCAAAGCGGCGTAGTACCGGCTAAGGATCTGCAACGGACAATTGAGATGTTTATGCTCCTCTAAATCTCCCCTGAAGGGGAGACTTTTGAATAGCATAGAAAATCTCTTTATCTGATTAAGATTAAAATCGGGATAAAATAAAACACAATAATTTGAAGTTTTAATAACATACAAAATAACCATCCTGACATTGGATATAGAGACCCGCAAAAATGACAAAGCGGCGAAAGCCTTACGAAGTTTTAGAAACTTCGTAAGGCTGGGCTCTAACTACTTGCTTTGAGATAGGATGATAATTCCAGACTCTACTAAATAAATTATCAGGCCCCGTCGCAAATCCCCTCTTTTTTGTCGTTATAACACATTCGTAACATCGGTACCAACGCTGATATTTGTTATTGTAAACCAATTAAAACCAAAGGCTATGACAAACAAAGAAATCATTGTGCAGGTTATCGATGCTTTTGACACAGGGAACTCCGACGTTATTACCGGCCACATGACTGATGACGCCGAATGGCATTTTCTGGGCGATCAGGCATATATCGGCTTAGAAACCATCAAAAAGTTCTTTAACGATCACAAGGAAGTAAAAGTAACCTCCAGCATCAAAAACCACATTATTGTTGATGGAGATACCATAGCCGTTAGCGGCGAGATTGCCTGCACCACAAGCAAGGGCATACTTTGCGACATGTACTATTGCGACATCTACGAAATGGAAAACTTTAAGATCAAAAAGTTAATCTCATATACTGTAGGCAAAAAGAAACAGAGCGCATAGTTGTAATTGCATATCTATCAGCCCCAGGTGTAAGCTATTTAAAACAGCCTGCCTTTTAGGTTGTTGTGCCTAACATGAAGGTTTTACTTGCCGGTGCCAACGGATACATAGGAACAAGGCTGATCCCGGTTTTACTGGAGAAAGGGCACGAGGTAGTTTGCCTTGTGCGCGATAAACGTCGCTTTCATGAACACAGCGATTTTAGCGATAAGGTTACCCTCATTACCGGCGATCTGCTAAGAGAACAAAACATCGAAGTTTTTCCCGAAGATATTGACGCAGCCTACTACCTGGTGCACTCCATGGCGCAATCAGCAGATTTTGCGGCGTTGGAAGCCCTATCGGCCTATAACTTTATACACGCACTGGATAAAACCCATTGCAGGCAAACCATATTTTTAAGCGGGATTACCAATGATGATAACCTCTCCAGACATCTCGAATCGCGGAGGCATGTAGAGGATGTGCTCATGGAAGGCAAATCAGCCTTAACTGTTTTACGGGCAGCCATCATCATAGGCTCGGGCAGTGCCTCCTTCGAGATCATTCGCGATCTTACCGAAAAGCTCCCTATCATGACTGTTCCGCGCTGGGTAAATACGCACTGCCAGCCCATAGCTATCCGCGATGTACTTGGTTACCTGGAAAGTGTGATGCTCAACGAAAAAACTTTCAATAAAACATTTGACATCGGCGGGCCGGATATTTTATCGTTTAAGGATATGATGCTCATTTACGCCAAAGTGCGTAATCTTAAACGGCATATTTTTATCATTCCATTCCTGTCACCTAAAATATCATCGTACTGGCTGTACTTTGTAACATCTACCAGCTACACCCTTGCCCAAAGCCTGGTGAACAGCATGAAAAACGAAACCATTATGAACGATCATAGCATTGATGATGTTGTTGCGCGCAAATGCCTTACCTATGAGGAAGCCCTTAACCTGGCCTTTGTTAAAATAGAGCAAAATTCCATTGTATCCAGCTGGAAAGATGCCCTTAACCAGGGTTATCTTCATTCCAATTTTATGGATCAGATTAAAGTACCGCAGAATGGCACTTTGGAATACAAGGTTAAAATTCCCTTCGAGCGGGAAAGCCAGGATGTGTTTACCAATTTTATGTCGATAGGCGGCAACCGGGGCTGGTATTACTGGGATTGGATCTGGAACATCAGGGGCTTTTTGGATAAGCTGTTTGGCGGTGTTGGCTCAAGGCGTGGCCGCACCAGCAGCATCAACATAGGGCCGGGAGATGTAATAGATTTTTGGCGGGTTTTATTGGCCGATAAACAAAACAAACGCCTGCTGCTTTACGCCGAAATGAAACTACCCGGCGAAGCCTGGCTGGAATTTAAAATAATTGAACGCAATGGTAAAAAAAACCTGAGCCAGGTTGCTACCTTTAGGCCCAATGGCCTATGGGGCCGGTTATACTGGTACGCCATGTGGCCATTCCACCTGTTTATTTTTAACGGGATGGCTAAAGAAATTATACATTACGGGGAGGGGATTTAATCATTAAGTCATTTGCTTTACGTCATTAGGTCATTTTTTGCCTATTACCGATATGCCAATGACCTAATGACACGCAGTAAATGACGCACAGCGAATGACTAAAACGATGAACATATTAATAACAGGCGGTTCCGGCGGATTGGGAGGGCATTTGAGTAGGCTGCTTTTGGCGAAGGGCTATACCATAAGTTTTTTGAGCAGGAAGCCGGGTAAAAATAAGGATGTAAAAACCTACCTGTGGGATGTTGCCAAAGGAACAATAGACGAACATTGTATTGATGGGGTTGATACCATCATCCACCTGGCAGGGGCCGGCATTGCTGATAAACGCTGGACAGATGAGCGCAAAAAGCTGATCACCGAAAGTAGGACCAAATCAATTGGCCTGATCTATGACCTGATCAGAAACAGGGCTAATAAAGTAACATCGGTGATCTCAGCATCGGGCATAGGCTACTACAGCGACCGAGGGGATGATTTGATGACAGAAGATAGCCCTCCTGCCGGTGATTTTTTAGGGCAGTGTTGTGTAGAATGGGAGGCGGCCGTTGACGAGGGCGAAAAGTTAGGTTTGCGCATTTTAAAATTCCGCACCGGCGTGGTTTTAGATAAAGATGCCGGTGCATTGCCTGTTCAGGCTTTACCGGTAAAACTTTTTGTAGGTTCGCCTATTGGCAGCGGCAAGCAGTGGATACCATGGATCCATTGGCAGGATGTCGCAGATACGTACCTTTTCGGCGTAGAACATCCAACACTCAAGGGTGTTTACAATATGGTGGCGCCAAATCCGGTTACTAACGAAGAAATGACCCAGGCCATAGCCAAACAACTGCACAAACCTTTATGGGCACCTAAGGTACCCACGTTTGTGCTCAAGCTGCTATTGGGCGAAATGAGCACCCTTGTTTTAGGCAGTACAAAAGCATCGGCACAAAAAATTATGGATGCTGGCTTTAGTTTTAAATATGCTGAATTGGCAGCGGCGTTAAAAGAAATTTATGGATAATAAAAACCCGGTAAGCGTCTTCTGGTTTCGCCGAGATCTTCGTTTAAATGATAATGCTGGCTTATACCACGCACTCAAAAGTGGCAACCCCGTTTTGCCCTTGTTTATTTTTGATAAAGAGATCCTTGATGAATTAGAGGATAAAGATGATGCCCGTGTTACCTTCATATATAACGTCATAGAGGCCCTTAACAAAGAGTTGCACAAACACGGCAGCAGTATATTGGTAATTTATGACAAAGCCGAACATGCCTGGGATAAGATCATTAAAGAACATAACATTGCCGCTGTATATACCAATCACGACTATGAGCCATATGCAACCAAACGCGACGAGGCGGTTAAAGCAAAATTAGCCAGACATGACATAGGGTTTAAAACCTTTAAAGATCAGGTGATATTTGAAAAGGATGAGGTAACCAAGGATGATGGCAAACCATACACTGTTTATACGCCCTATCAGCGTAAATGGTACGCTGCTTTGAAACCGTTTTACCTGAAGGCCTACCCTACCGAAAAGTATTTTAAAAACCTGGTTAAAACCAAGGCCCTGCCCATACCATCGCTCCAGGATATGGACTTTGAAAAAAGCAAAGCCGACTTCCCCGATCAAAAATATACCGATGTGATTGGTGATTATGCAGAGAAACGCGATTTCCCTGCCATTGAAGGCACTTCACACATTGGCCTGCACTTGCGCTTCGGCACCGTAAGCATCCGTGAGCTGGCTAAAACCGCGCATGGCTATCCTAATAAAACCTGGTTAAACGAATTGATTTGGCGGGAGTTTTACATGATGATCCTGCACCATTTTCCGCACACGATGGATCACGCCTTCAGACCGGAGTACGACCGCATCAGATGGGAGAACAACGAAGAGCAGTTTAAAGCCTGGTGCGAAGGTAAAACCGGTTACCCCATTGTAGATGCCGGCATGCGCGAATTAAATGCCACCGGTTTTATGCACAACCGCGTGCGTATGATAGTAGCCAGCTTTTTAAGCAAAGATCTGCTGATTGACTGGCGCTGGGGCGAACATTACTTTGCACGTAAACTGTTAGATTATGAGATGGCCAGCAATGTAGGCGGTTGGCAGTGGGCCGCTGGCTCGGGTACCGATGCCGCACCCTACTTCAGGATCTTTAACCCCGAATCGCAAACTAAAAAGTTTGACCCGGAATTGAAGTACATAAAAAAATGGGTTCCGGAATATGCCGATTTCAGCAAATATCCTAAACCCATTGTAGATCACGCTTTTGCACGTGAGCGTTGTTTAAAAGCTTTTAAAATAGCTTTAGTCAAATAATATTAGTTGGTGATTGTAGCTATGGTGTAATCAAAGCGAAGGCAATCATTTACAGAAATACCGGTAGTACCTGTTCTGCCATAGCCATATCGCGATGGCAATAATAGTGTAACTGCAGTTCCAGCGGTGTAACCTAAAAGTCCCTGTGTAACACCAGGGATATAACCACTTCCACCATTACCCGAAAAATCAAATGATGTGGCGGTGGTAGCATTGGCGCTATCAAAAGCGGTGCCTGTTAAAAACAAACCTGTATAAGTGGCAGTAAATGCTGTGTATTGATCAATTGGGTCGGTACCGGTCCCTGGCACCGAAACTTTATAATAATAACCTCCGGTTGCCTTGGTAAAGCCGGTTAGGCTATTGGTTGCCATGTAATTTTTGATCACCTGGTCGTCATAAAGGTTTTGATCAGAATATACGTTGATGTAATAATCTAAACACTGGTTACCCGCAATACGTGTATTCACGTTGCTTGAACTACCCGATCCGTAACCGTTAATACCGTAAGCTAAACGGGATGGGATCAAAATCCTTGCCCTTGTACCTTTGTACTTAATCACATTATGAATGGCTAACTGCAAACCAATTGGGTAACCATTTTGATTAATGTGGCCCAAAAAGCTATCGTAGTGGTTACTTGTTAATGAATCAACAGAGTTGTATTTACCATCAAATGATTTTAGGGTAAACACGTATTTCACCGTATCTGAATAGGCGAAAGGCGCGCCTGCGGTAGAACCTTGCGAAAGGATCTGGTAATAAATGCCGCTTGTATCACCACCGGTGGTATCACGCACCATTCCGGTAAGGTTATTGGCTTTAATATAGGCCTGGATGTTGTTATTATCGTATTGGGTGATGTTTGGATCGTTTGCCGTTTTGCGACATGATAGTAAACCTACCGAAATAAGAACTAAGAGCGTAAAAGTAATTTGTTTCATTTAAGTTATTTGCTTTTTCAACTGTCAAATGGAGCTCGCCCTTAGGCTCGGTTCATTTATATTATTCATTACCGGCATCTGCGCATAAAATTGCTTTGCCACTTTTTATCGTTAGTTAGTTACATTATATAACTGTATATTAAAATCAAGCACCGAATTTGCCGGCAAATGTATTGAATCCTGCGCATATGGCCCATATGCATATCGCGATGGCATCAACAGCCTTATTTTGCCACCTTTTTTAATCTGCGGTATCCCTATCTGCCATCCCCTGATAACACTTCCTAATGTATAGGAAGGATGAAAATTATTAGTTTGCGCAAACGTATAACCAGTGGTGAGTATTTGTCCGGTAAACCCTACCGTTATAGTTGTTGAACTGGTAAATAAATCGTTACCAGATCCCTCCTCGCCATTTTTCACAATGTAATAAACACCGGTAGTATCAATTCGCTTGGCACTATCTTCCGGGTGGGCGGCTACGTAATCACTGATGATCTTATCATCAATACCAGCCTGTATATTGTACTGCAACTGCGCGTCGGCCGATTTTTTACATGCGCCGCAGCAAACCAACATTAGCAATAACAAAACCGGTAACCTGTTCATTTTTTCAAAAGGCAAATTTATTCTTTTATAATAGAAAAACGGCAGCTTAACATTTTTTAACACATTGATATTAAAAAAGCGGGGCTAAAACGTATTTTCAACGATAATTCTCTTAAGCAAAACGCATTATCTCCATAAAAATTACTCCGGATTGGCCTCGCTTTTTTGTCATTGGTCATTTCGCTTTGCTGTCATTAGTCATTGGGTGATTTGCATATTCAATTACGTAAAACAATGACTCAATGACGCGCAGCAAAATGACTGCGCAGCCAATGACCTAATGGCCAATTAAGGTTTGTAGTTGATGGTGAGTTTGTTGATCTTCTTCAGCATTTCGGTGAGGTATTGTTTATCGGCTTCGCTGATGTGGGAATCGAGGTAGTTGTTGAATTGCTTAACCACAGCGCGGGCCTGGTGGCGTTTTTCTTTTCCAAGATCTGTTAAGTAGATCTTTACCGAGCGCTTATCACCGGCGTTTGATTCGCGGTAAATCAACCCTGTTTTCTCCAACTGACTAAGCATCCTGGATAAACTGGTAGATTTTAAGCCCAGCAAAGCAGCAGCCTGCGACACCGTAGTCCCCTCTTTTTCGTCGATATTAATCAACAGGTAACCTATAGATTGTGTAATACCAAACTCGGTAACCAACTGATTATACCTGTTAGCTACGGTTTGCCATACAATCTTTAAAAAATAATCAATGGTTTCCTGGTGTTTTACGCTGTTATGCATGCATACCAAACGTAAGAAATGCTGATTGATTACGCAAATCTAAATGTTCATGAACGTTCATTGGTTCACTGGTTCATTAGTTCATTGGTCTTGTCAAATATCAAACCTTCATCATTCTTGTCCGTCGGCAATAAAAACTCACTTCCGCGTTTTTGCTAAAGAACTTTTTACCAATGAACTAATGAACCAGTGAACAAATGAACTAATAACCCAACTTCGTATCATCCCCCCGCGGGTCGGCACCGCCTTCGTAGTAGCCCCATTGGGTTTTAAGGATGGCATCTACGCGGCCTATGGCATTTCTATCACTTATTTTATAGCCTTTACCTTGTAATTTCATAATGGTTGCAGTATCAACACCATCTTTTTCGATAGAGATCACGTCTGGCAGCCACTGCGAGTGGAAACGTTTGGAGGCTACAGCCTGCTGCATGTTCTGGTTAAATTCAATAACGTTCAATATTGTTTGAAAAACCGATGTGATAATAGTCGACCCTCCCGGAGTGCCTACTACCATAAATAATTTGCCATCTTTTTCAACAATAGTCGGTGTCATTGACGATAGCATGCGCTTACCCGGCTGGATGCTGTTGGCTTTGCCACCCACCAGTCCGTACATGTTAGGTACGCCGGGTTTTGAGCTAAAATCATCCATCTCGTTATTAAGCAAAAAGCCAGCCCCTTTTACAAATATTTTGGAACCGTAGCTATCGTTCAACGTAGTGGTAATAGATACCGCGTTGCCCTCCCTATCTACAATAGAATAATGGGTGGTTTGGTCGCTTTCATAACCAACAAAAGTACCCGGCTGGATGCTGGTACTTGGAGTAGCCGCATCCCAGCTAAAACTGCCCATACGAGCTGCGATATAGGCCGGTTTAAGCAGGCTATCAACAGGCACCTTAAAAAAATCAGGATCGCCAAGGTATTTTGATCTATCGGCATAAACACGGCGCTCGGCCTCCACAATCAGCCTGATAGTTGAATCCTGGTTATAGCCAAATCTTTTCAAAGGATATTTTTCTACCGACTGCAGCAATTGCAACAGCGCTATACCACCGCTTGATGGCGGCGGCATGGTAATAATTTTATAGCCTTTATAATTCCCGGTAATCGCGTTACGCCAAACGGAATGGTAATTTTTCAGATCTTCTTTAGTGATCAAACCATCGCCGGCCTTCATTTCGGCAACTACTTCATCGGCAACCACACCATCATAAAAACCATCGCGCCCTTTATCCCGGATTTGCTCAAACGTTTTTGCCAGATCTTCCTGTACCATTAGGTCGCCTTCTTTCCAGCCTCCGTCTTTTAACAGGTAAGTTTTACCGGGATTGAGTTTGGTAAACTGGGCAGCAGTATGGTTTAAATCGCTTGCAGCGCGTTTAGTTAGCTTAAACCCGTTGCGGGCAAGGTTAACAGCCGGTTGTACCAGGTCGGCCCATTTAAGTTTGCCATATTTTTTGTGGGCTTCAAACATCCCATCAACGGAGCCGGGTACGCCGGACGCCTTATGGGTGTATAAACTCATATCAGGGATCACATTCCCGGCGGAATCGAGGTACATATTAGCACTTGCGCCACCGGGCCCCTTCTCCCTAAAATCCAATGTATTGGTTTTACCATCTTTCGACCTGAAAACCATAAAGCCGCCGCCGCCAATATTACCAGCCTCGGGATAAACCACGGCCAGTGCAAATTGTACAGCAACCGCGGCATCAACAGCGTTGCCACCTTTCTTTAAAATATCAATACCAACCTGTGCCGCATCGGGGTAAGCGCATACCACCATGCCGTTGCGGTATTGGCCACTATTGTTAATACCCAACTGGCCATGCACACATCCAGCCTGTACAAGAAAAACAGACGTTAAAAACAGTGTTAAGTATCTCCTATTCCTTATTTTAAAGCTATATCCGGCCATCTAAAAAAATTTTATTTTCACTAAAGTAATCTATTTACAAGCATAAATCCAGTAAAACTGCTTCAATATTTTCGACTGAAAATCAGCTAAATGAGCGTTTATCAACGTAGTTTTTTCTTTACAAAGCCATAAAACGTTAATTCCGGCGTTTATTTATAGGAACATTTATGTCCAAACGGCGTTAATTCAGCGTTAAGCTGATATGCTTTTACATTACCTGTTTATTTGTTTACTTAAAACTACTACATGAAAAAATTAACTTACCTGCTATTATTTTCGGCCTCATTATTATTGCTCAGCACACGTTCACAGGCCCAGGATTATAAGTTTGCCGCTGGCCTTAAATTCGGAGCTTATGAAATTGGCCCATCCGGAAAATTCTTTCTTGATAAAACTACCGCCATTGAAGGCATCTTAGGCATTCGCGATCATGGCCTGGTGATAACCGGTTTATACGAGATCCACACACAGGCTTTTAATGTTGATAAGCTGAATTTCTTTTATGGCTTTGGCGGCCATGCCGGTTCAATGGGCAGCGGCTATTACAAACGTTTTGGCAGCGACGCCCAGTATTATAAAGACCGCCACCTATTGTTAGGTGCCGATGGTGTTTTAGGCCTGGAGTGGGTGATCCCCAACAGCCCTATAGCCGTAAGCCTTGATCTTAACCCGCGCCTTGAGGTAGCAACCGGACCATTTTTTGATATAGCGCCGGGTGTTGGGGTGAAGTATACTTTTCAGTAGGGGCCTCACCCTGCCCTCTCCAAAGGAGAGGACTTTAAGAGAAACGTTTCAGAATAAAATAGATCTCAAATAAACAAATCAGGAACCCTCTCCTTTGGAGTGCTACCGTGTACCCATATCTTTTTGGAGTCATATCATTAACAAAAAACGTTATCATTTCGAACGAGCCGGTAGGGATTGCGCGCCGGAGGTGAGGAGAAACTCTCTCTTGAGCGTAGCGAAAAATCTTGTAAAAGCGGACATTCGGCCATGCAAGGCGTACAAGATTTCTCCTCGCAGCCCCGCTTCTTCCCGCGCTTGCTCGTTCGAAATGACATTTTTCTTTTAACAAAAAAGATGTGGGTACACGGTAGCTTTGGAGAGGGCAGGCTGCGGCTAATGCGCCACTATCACCTTCTTCCCATAAACCTTACTGCCCAACACCACCTTTACCACATAAACACCGGGTGGCACATCGCTTACGTTTAGTACGGTGCTAAAATCGCCCTGGGGCAGGTTTTGTTTATTGCTTACCACCGTTTGTCCTACTGAATTTACCAGCGATAGGTTAAGATCCGTTGCTGTTTTAGCGGTAAACACCACATATATATTGGTACTTGCCGGCACCGGGAATACGGTTAAACCAATATCTGTCGATTTATCTACATTGGTTGCGGTACGGGCATAGGCAAATACATCAGAAATGGCTACGCATCCGCTGGCCAGGGTATCGGCTACCTGGTAGTTCCCACTTTGCAATGGGTCAAACGTGGCACCTGTAGCGCCTTTGATTGGGTTGCCACCCAACAGCCACTGATTACCTGTTGCTATACTGGAGTTTAAGGTATTATTACTTTGCACAATTACCGGCTTGGTTAAGATAACCGCCTTCCTCGCCGCCGATGCGCAGCCCAGACTTTGCACCTTCATATCATAAAAATAATAGTAAAAACCTTTGTAATAGGTGGTATCAGATGGATTATCGCCCGTAGCATCATTGCCGGTGATGCTGAAAATGTTACCAATAGAATAAGGGTAGCTTTTTACACCTGCATTGTTGCGGTAAATGGTGGCATTGGCATCATAATCAATAGCTATGGAATAATTACCCGCAGCAGGTAATTCCAGGTTAAGGTCGTACACTTTCCCCTGGTCGGCAGGATCATCAGCCTGCGCACCTGTCAATGGGGTTGTTCGGGTGGCCTGCGCGTTTATGGTGGTTGAGGCTACAATTTGCCCGCTGCTATTACTTACATTGAAGGTTATTTTACCTGAATTGCCGATATACAGCCGCGCGCTTTGGATCACTACAGGCACTTTGGTATTTATTAATACCGATGGCGTAAACTGGTTATACCCACCGCCTGTAAACACGTTTTTAGTAGCCGGACCTACCGTACCTTTAAAATCATTTACCCCGGCATAATAGGTATTGTTTACCGGAGGTGCCGACGTACTTGTGGGCCTCCCTGCCGCAACCGGGATGGTATCGTTAAGGTTTTGATACCAAAGTAAGGTACCATCGCCCTCCCCGGATAACAGGTATTGTTTGCTATCGATACAATAATAAGCGCTCAGGTTGCCAATGGCCGATGGCGAATTGATCACGATAGTGGTACTTAAGGTATCGTTTGTTTTCACCGGGTCGCCGGTTAAGCTGCTGATGGCGGTTATGGTATAGGTAGCACCCGCAACCGCGTTAAAGTTTTGATTAAAGGTAAAATCATCTTCATCGCCAGATGCAAGCGTGCCGGTATAAGTTCCGGTAAAGGTGCTTACGGTGTTATCAGCGGCAGCTACTATTTTAACGGTTAAAGGTATATTGCTGATAGCCGCGCTGCCAAAATTTTTAACCTTAACAGTAACCGGCGTACTTGCCGAACATGCCCCACTTGAGCCGGGGTTAACAATGGCCGAAATGCCCGCATCAATACTGGTTTGTAAAAACTGTACCCGATAATCCTGGGTTTCACCTTTGGCGTAGCTGCCGCAGGCTTTTATGGTTGATGCATCGTTGGTTTCATTTAATACCACCCGCATCAGGCTATAAGTTCCCGCAGCCACGCTTGCCGGTATTTTGATATTTGTGGCGTAAGTACCCGTGGCATTGATCACACCGGTTGTTGCTACCAGTTCACTATCATCAAATGCACCATTTTCATTATAATCGATAAACACTTTGGCTACTTTATTGAAATTGTTGGCACAGGTGCCCAGGGTAATGCTTAAAGGGTAGGTTTTATCCTGCTCCAGCTGAACGGTTAAATTGGTGTAATCCGAATAACTTGTACAGCCCGCCGCCGGTGTGTTATTAATATTGGCCAGTTTAACGTTGTTTATCCGCGAGTCTGCATTGCTCAGTGGTGCCGATGAACAATAGGCTGTTCCTCCCATCCCCGTAACTATCAGCGAATATGCTTGCGACCCTGATGATAAAGTGCCTTTATGTGATACCGTAATGGTATAAGCCTTACCCGGTACCGTATTGGCGATATAAACCTGCTCCACGTTATCCCTGATGTTATTGCCTGTTGTGGCCGCTACAGATGGATGATCGGGATCTAACACCCAGGCATTGTAGGTATTTGTACCGTCGCTTACTTTAATATCAAGATCGTTAACCAGTTTGGGTGTGCGGTTGTTAATGGTACCATCGGGCAATACCGTTCCCTGCGGATCTGTCCAGGCAATGGTGGCTATCAAAGCATCGGAACCTGAAGCCAGTACATTAAATGTTTGACTTTGCCCCTGGCTAAGGGTATTCTCTTTAATCAAGCTTTTGGTACCGTTATCTGTAATGGCTTGCGCGGCTTTAGTCATATTAAGCAATCCCCAGCCATAAACGTAATCCGGACCAACATTACCGGCATCAAACGCTGTATGGCAAACCAGGCCCTTCAACGTAGCCGACCGCATGAAGGTGCTGTTGTTTTGTTTATAATAATACTCCTGTAACAGGTATAACGATCCCGTAATGTTTGGCGCGGCCATGGAGGTTCCCGAAAGGGTAAGGTAAGCCGTACTGTTTGCCACCCCTACCGATGTCACATTTACCCCATCGCCTACAATATCCGGTTTAACCCGGCCGTCATCTGTTGGCCCCCAACTACTGAAATAAGCGATGGTTACATCCGCCCGTTTTGACGGGCCAGATGGTAATGGATTTACTGCACCAACTGTAAGTATATTTTTGGCATTACCAGTGGTGCTGATGATGTCATAGCCGCTGTTATCGCTGATGTTTGACGGCCTTGCCCCTTTGTTTACCAGGGTTTGATCTGTACGACTCTTGTAGCCATAGTAAGTTGCACCTACGGCCGGCCCGTTACTGGCCCGGGCATTACCGGCCGATTCAACAATGAGGTAATTAGGCGCTGTATAAGCTATTTTATCCCATGATTGCGCCCGGGTATCGTAAAAGCCAAAAGTATAATCAACCGTATCACCGGGCAGACCGTACCATTCCCAGCGATTATCGGTATCGTTATAGTCCCATCCGGCCACATCGCCATAAGAGTGATTGGAAAGCAGTAAGCCAGATGCGGCACTGCTCATTTCAGATACATCGTTATCAAAATCCCAGGAAAGTAACGAGCTTGCATTAAAGGCCATCCCCTTCGCCGGCGCGTAAACACCTTTGGCTATCATGGTGCCTGCCACGTGGGTAGTATGATCCAATATCGACGCACCATCTTTTATGGTGATAGTTTTACCGGCAAATTCCTGGTGTGCGGCATAAACGGAGCCCCCATCCCAAATAGCCAGCTTACCAACCAAACTGGTGCTCGATCCTGATAAATTTAACCCTAATGAGCCTCCAGGTTGCACAGTATTGGTGCCTGTAGTAGCCGCGGCTGTAGTATTATTATGGGTAATTAAATATATAGGAAACCCTAAACTGTTTACCCCTTGCAACGAAAGCAGGTTACCGTTCCTTGACCGGCGTTTTAACGGCCAGCCACGTTGGCTTGCTAATGAAAGTGCTTTTTGTTTCCCAACGGTGTAGGTATTATGTAACTGGGTAGAAAAGTTATCCAACTCGGCCTTTTTTGATTCACTTACCAAAGACTGCTGGGCGGTTATTTTACCTGCTGTACACAGCAAAAAAAAAGAAATTAAAATTGCCGCGTATTGCTTATTCATAGGCTTGAAATATAGGTATTTTCGGGAAAATATAAACCTACAAATAAAGTCCTTTTCTTTAACAGCAATCCGTTGTGCCGACCAATGAGGTATTTTTGTCTACGAAAGATATTTGCCTACAATCGGCATCCTGCGGCCCATACCAAAAGCCTTGGGCGATACCCTTAATATTGGTGGCGTTTGGTAGCGTTTGTGCTCGGCCGAATTGGTGAGTTTGATCACCCTGCGTACAGTAGCTTCATCATATCCCATCTTAATGATCTCGGCAGACGAACGGCGGTATTCAATATATTCTTCCAATATCTTATCCAGGATATCATACTCGGGAAGCGAGTCGGTATCTTTTTGATCAGGCCTTAATTCTGCAGATGGTGGTTTTACGATAGAATTGATCGGGATGATCTCTTTATCTTTATTGATATGGCGCGCTAAAGCGAAAACCTGGGTTTTATAAACATCGCCAATAACAGAAATACCGCCGCACATATCGCCATATAAAGTACCATACCCTACAGCGGCCTCGCTCTTATTACTGGTATTTAATAATATATAGCCAAATTTATTACACATGGCCATCAGCAGGATAGCCCTGCTACGCGATTGAATATTTTCTTCGGCGATATTAAATGGCAGGTTTTTAAACTGCGGGTGCAACGAGGTTTCAATGGCTTCGGTAATATCTTTAATAGCGATGGTTTCGCTCTTGCAACCTAAATTGGCTACCAGGTCTTCGGCATCTTTAAGGGAATGATCTGTTGAGAAGCGCGATGGCAGCAATACGGCCATCACATTTTCGGCACCAAGGGCCTCTGCCGCTAAAGCACAAACCACGGCGGAGTCGATGCCGCCCGATAAACCTAAGATGGCCTGTTTAAAGCCCGATTTATAAAAATAATCGCGGATACCAAGAATGATGCCCTGGTGAATTTGTTCAATATCGCCCGGGCGGTCGGTTTTTAAGGTAGATGGATGATCAAACGTAATCGTGTTATCATCCTCCAAAGTATAATAAGCCAGGCTTTCTTCAAAGTAGGGCATTTCGTCAACCAGGTTACCGGTATTGTCAAACACCAGCGATCCGCCGTCAAAAATCAATTCGGTTTGCGCGCCAATATTGTTTACGTATAATAAAGGCAGTTTGTACCGGCTGGCATTATCGCTCAAAATAGCAATCCGCTCCTCATCATGGTTATAAGCAAATGGCGATGCCGCTATATTGATCATTACATCGGGCTGCTGGTGAATCAGGATATCCATCGGCCTGGTGATATACAACGGATTTTCGATCGTATTCCACAAATCCTCGCAAATAGTAAGCGCTATCTTTTTGCCCTTAAATTCAATACAATCAAATTCAGTTGATGGTTCAAAATAACGGTACTCATCAAACACATCGTAATTAGGCAACAGCGCTTTATTTACAATCGCCTTTACCTTACCTTCTTCAATAAAATAAGCGGAGTTGTTAAGATCCTTACCCTCTGTTCTGTTATTAACCGTAGGTAAGCCAATAATGCAGGCAACATCTTTGCAGGCCGCAGCAATTTTTTGTGCCGATTCTTCGCACAGACCAATAAACTCATCAAACTCTAAAAAATCTCTGGAGGGGTAACCGCAAACACACAACTCGGCAAATACAACCAGGTCGGCACCTTGCTGTTTGGCCTTGTTGATATGATCAATAATTTTGACAGTGTTTGATTCAAAGTTACCTATATGATAGTTAAGCTGGGCTAATGCAATTTTCATGGATGGTATAGTAACGTATTAATGCAAATAAAAATTATTTTTGCTCAAAGGATAAAAATGATAACTAACCGGTATAAAGCAAAGCAAATTTACTTAATTTTTTTTATCGCCTTTATATTAGTGTCGTGCGGGCGCAATAAAAAGGTTGATGTAAGTAACATTAACCTGGAAGTGAAGATAGAACGGTTCGATCGTGATTTTGACCAGATGCGCACAAAACCGATGGCTGCCGAGGCTATTGTACTTCATAATAAATATGGTGCATTTTACCAGGATTTTATTGAACGCATTTTACCGGCCGGCAGTATGCGCGATACAGGCTATTTTAAAACCCTACACACCATTTTTAACAATAAAGACTATAAAGACCTTTACCACGATGTAGAAGCCGCCTACCCTAATATGGATAAGCAAAACGCCGAGCTTACCCAGGCCTTCAAATACATCAAATATTATTATCCACAAAAACGTATCCCTAAGGTTTACGCTTACTTTTCGGGCTTCCAGGCGCAGACCTCTATTGGCGATGGCTATTTTGGGATCGGGCTCGATCTGTTTTTGGGTAACTCCAGGTTTTATCTGGCTATAACCAATGCTTTCCCGCATTACCTGTCAAGGCATTTCACTGCCGAAAATATTACGCCACGTGTAGTAGAGGGTATTGTGCGCGAGGATATGTTCCCCGAGGATGATAACGATAAAACACTGCTATCAAAAATGATATACAACGGCAAGATCATGTATTTTATGGATAGCATACTGCCCGACGTTGGCGATACCACCAAGATCATGTACACTACCGAGCAGATGAAATGGTGTAATGATTTTAAATCAAAAATATGGGGGTACTTTTTAGAAGAGAACCTGCTTTACGAAACCGACTACAACAAGATCCAGAAATTCCTGACCGAGGCACCATTTACCCCTGGCCTTGGCGAAAGAAATGAATCGGCCCCAAAACTGGCGGTATGGACCGGCTGGCAAATAGTACGCGAATACATGGATAAACATACCGATGTTACCCTACAACAGCTGATGGCCGATAAAGATGCGCAGAAAATCTTAAACGAATCGAAGTATAGGCCGAAGTAGGAGGCGAAGCCCCCGGCCCCCTGAAGGCTACCGTGTACCCATATCTTGTTAAACCTAGTATCTCAATAAAAACGTTGTCATTTCGAACGAACCTGTGGGGAATTACGCGCAGGAGGTGAGGAGAAATCTTGTAAAAGCAGACATTCGGACATGCAAGGCGTACAAGATTTCTCTTTCGCACCCCGCTCATCCCCCCTTCGCTCTATCGAAATGACATTTTCCTTAACAAACAAGATGTGGGTACACGGTAGCCCTGAAGGGGGAGCTTTTTGATTTGCAAGGTTGCATTTTATTATTCATAATAAACAGAAAAGCCCTGACTATTGCCAGGGCTTTTCTATTATTATTATATGCGTTTCCAACACTCCCCCTTTAGGGGGCCGGGGGGCTCTTATTTCATTATATCAAATACGGCTTTTAAAGCTATAACAGTACCAATTAATAAGGCGATGTTGGCGATCACTGAAAAATAGGTAGAGTTTTCGTCGCCCGCAAAGCGTATAAATACACCAAAGATGCCTATAACAATTGCTACAACTAATAATTTGTAATGTTTCTCTGCGTTAGCGTTTTCCATTGACTGCATGATACCGATATTTTTTGTACCGCAAAAATAGAAATGTTTAGCGAAAATGCTACTAAAAATTTTATGATTTTATCGTACCGAAAAATGATGGGTGTTTTCTTTTATAATATCTGAATAGTATTATCAAGCCAATAGTCGCTAAAACAAATACCCATAGGTTGGCAAGTGCTAAAACCAGCTCGGTAAACATGAACCATCCATAGGCAAGCGAATTGAATAAACGTTTACCAAAAGGCAATTGATAAGCCGATGGATCGTCATTGGCTATGGTTTCCTGGATGATGGTATTACTCTCATAAAAATTTAGCGTAATTACGCTAAATTTAACAGCGGCATCAATTTTGAGATTGTCTATCTGCCCATCTACCATATCGTCCTTTAACAACAATACGTTCAAAGGATTTTTAATGGTGATTTTTCCTTTCTTCTGCTGATCTACCAACTCTTTGCGACTGTTGAGTTTTAGTTTGGCTGATAAAAAATCGAGCGATTTATCTTCAATATCCATTTTACTGAATGTAACATGTGTACCCATGTGAGCTACCTGGTACATAAAGTCTTCTAATTTATCTGAGGGTACTTTGATGGTCATATTCTCAGAAGTATTAAACGCCGATACCCGCCGTACCGAGTCATCGCTGATTCGGTAATCCCGACTTCCCTGAGTTGACGATTCCATTTGATGGTGCATCACCATCCCGGCGTTTTTAACTGCAAGCGCCGTTATTTTTTCCGCCGTTTGCTGCACATTTTTTACCTTAAAACGCATGTCGGCAGATTTTACAAGTTTGGGTTGTACCGACAAGGAGGTATCAACCATTGTTTCGCGGCCTACAGAGGCAGAATCAGCGCTGCTATTATTGTTAATTGCCTCATATTTTGAGCCAGATCCTTTACAAGCACCCAGCAGCAATACCCCCACCGCAAGGGCAGGTAAAATTTTGATTTTCATGATGTTAATTTGTTTTTTTGGTTACTATTTATACCGAAAAGGGTGGTTAGGTAACCCTTGTTTTTAAAAAGAATCGGGAGATTAGAGTTAAGAATCAAGACGGGAGAACAGCACAATGACGAGGAAGAGAATATAAGTACAAAACAAAAAAGCCCAGCTTACGCCGGGCTTTTCAAATATGGTATAGAAGGAGTAATTATACGCCCAAAAGTAATCTTGCAGGATCTTCCAGCAATTGTTTTACACGTACCAGGAAGCTTACAGATTCGCGGCCGTCAATGATACGGTGATCATATGATAAGGCGAGGTACATCATCGGGCGGATAACCACCTGTCCGTTTACGGCAACAGGGCGCTCAATAATGTTGTGCATGCCCAAAATAGCCGATTGGGGCGAATTTAAGATCGGGGTTGACATCATGGATCCAAACACACCGCCGTTAGTAATGGTGAAAGTACCACCGGTCATTTCAGGTATAGTCAGTTTGTTTTCGCGGGCTTTGCCTGCTAAAACCACAATGGCTTTTTCAATTTCGGCAAGGCTCATGCTATCCGCGTTACGGATCACCGGAACAACCAGGCCTTTAGGAGCCGACACCGCTATCGATACATCAGCATAGTTGCTGTAAATGATCTCTTCGCCTTCTATACGGGCGTTAACAGCAGGCCAGTCTTTCAATGCCTCGGTAACTGCCTTAGTAAAAAACGACATAAAGCCTAAGCCAACACCGTGTTTTTCTTTAAACTTATCTTTGTATTTGCTGCGTAGCTCCATGATAGGCTGCATATCTACCTCATTAAAAGTAGTTAGCATAGCTGTTTCATTTTTAACGGCTACCAAACGTTTGGCAACAGTTTTACGCAACGAGGTCATTTTCTCACGTTTTTCGTTACGTGAGTTCTGAGTTGCGGGTTCTGAGTTCTGAGTTGGAGCTGCAACAGCCGGCTTAGCGGCAGGGATAGCAGGTTGTGCAGGAACTGACTGCGCACCAAGAGCATCGCCTTTGGTAATACGGCCATCAACACCTGTACCATTTACACCTTTAGGGTCAACACCCTTTTCGGCTAATATTTTGGCAGCTGCAGGCGATGGGGTACCGGATGCATAAGTTACACCTCCGTTTGCTATAGAAGCACCACCACGTGGCGACTCGTCTGCGGCACTAACAACAGCCGGTGTAACCGGGATTGATGCAGCAGTAGCGCCTGCACCTTCAATGGTACAAACAATTGCGCCTATGGGCAATACATCGCCTTCTTTAGCTATCGTTTTTAATACGCCGGCTTTTTCGGCAGTGAGTTCAAAAGTTGCTTTGTCTGATTCCAGCTCGGCAATGGCTTCGTCCATTGCAACAGCGTCACCATCTTTTTTAATCCAGCGGGATAAAGTAACCTCGGTGATTGATTCGCCTACCGTCGGCACTTTAATTTCTAAAGAACCACCACCTGTAGCAGGTACAGCAACCGGCGCGGCAGCGGCAACAGGGGTCGGGGCAGGCGCGTTGGCCACAACTTCGGGCTGTGGCTGGGCAGCAGATGCAGCGGTACCGCCATCTTCAATATTGGCAACTACAGCGCCAATAGCCAAAGTATCGCCTTCTTTGGCAACAGTTTGCAAAACACCTGCTTTTTCGGCAGTTAATTCAAAAGTGGCCTTGTCCGATTCTAATTCGGCAATAACCTCATCCATTTCCACGTGATCGCCATCCTTTTTTTTCCAGCTCGATAGGGTTACTTCAGTAATTGATTCGCCTACCGGCGGAACTTTGATCGCTAAACTCATATTATAGTAAGTTGTAAGTTTTGAGTATTGAGTTGTGAGTAATGTGTTAAGTTTAATTGTTTTTAATAATGAGTTGTGAGCTTAAAAACTCAAAACTCATTACTTATAACTCAAAACTTAACTCAATCCGCTCCGGCATCAGCCATTTTTTTGGTTGTCTTTTTTATCGCTTCTTTTACTACTTTACCGGCAGGTGCTTCAAATGCTTTTGAAACAATGTAGGCCTGCTGTGCAGCATGCTGTTTAGCAAAACCAGTCGCAGTACTGCTACCTTCGTTACGTGATATCACATTTAAGTTTATTACGGTATCGTTGTGGAATTTACGGCAAATGTAAGGCCATGCGCCCATGTTTTCGGGCTCTTCCTGTACCCAGATAAATTCGGTAGCTTTTTCGTATTTGGCTTTTACCTTCAGAATCTGTGTAACCGGGGTTGGGTATAGTTGCTCAACACGAACAATGGCCACATCCTTACGTTTATCGGTTTGTTGTTTATCTAACAGATCATAATAAACCTTACCGGTACATAACAACACACGTTTTACTTTTTTAGGATCGGCATAGGTATCGTCAATCAGTTCATGGAATTTACCGTTGGTAAAGTCTTCTATCGGCGATACGCATTTAGGGCTGCGTAATAAACTCTTTGGTGTAAAGATGATGAGCGGCTTGCGGAAATCGCGGTGCATCTGCCTCCTTAATATATGGAAGAAGTTAGCCGGCGTAGTACAATTAGCTACCTGGATATTATCATCGGCACAAAGCTCCATAAAGCGTTCTACACGTGCTGATGAATGCTCGGGGCCCTGACCTTCATAACCGTGCGGCAACAGCATTACTAAGCCGTTACCACGCTGCCATTTAGTTTCGGCGCTGGCTATGTATTGGTCAACAATAATCTGTGCACCATTAAAGAAATCACCAAACTGTGCTTCCCAAATGGTTAAGGCGTTAGGGTTGGCCAAAGCGTAACCGTATTCAAAACCTAAAACACCATACTCAGATAATAAAGAGTTATAAATGCTCAGTTTTGCTTCTGTTTCTATAGTAGCTAAGGGAGTGTACTCATCTTCTGAATCGGCAAGGGTTAATACCGCGTGACGGTGCGAGAAAGTACCACGTTTAACATCTTCGCCGCTCAGCCTGATGGGGTAACCGTCTTTTAACAAGGTACCATAAGCCAATAATTCGCCCATGGCCCAGTCAAACACTTTGGTTTGGTTTACCATCACCTTGCGGTCTTCGAATAATTTCTCTATCTTTTTAAAGAACTCCTTATTTGGCGGTAATACCGTGATGCTGTTACCAATGGCTAATAACTCTTCTTCGGGAACTGATGTATCAATCGCTTTAACAAACTCTTTATGGCTGGCCAAATGCAAACCGCTCCAGGCACCTTCAAACATGGCAATGGTATCGGTAAACCTGTCTTCAGATTTTGATTCATCCAGTTTCTGCTGCAATTCATCCTTAAAGGCTTTCTCTAACCCTTTCAGGTATTCGGCATCAATACTACCTTCATCAATCAGTTTTTGATTGTAAATTTTAAGCGGGTTTGGATGCGCCTCAATAGCTTTGTACAATAACGGCTGGGTGAATTTTGGCTCATCAGCCTCATTGTGCCCGTAACGACGGTAGCACAGGATATCAATAAACACATCCTCGTTAAATACCTGCCTGTATTCCATAGCCAGGTTAACAACGTAAGCCAAAGCTTCAACGTCATCCCCGTTTACGTGGAATACCGGTGATAATACTGTTTTGGCCACATCGGTACAATAAGTACTTGAACGGGCATCTTTATAGTTGGTGGTAAAACCTATCTGGTTATTGATAACCAGGTGAATGGTGCCGCCAGTGCGGTAGCCATCCAGTTTTTCCATTTGTAAAACTTCATAAACAATACCCTGGCCTGCAACAGATGCATCACCATGGATCAATATAGGGGCGATCTTTGAATGATCGCCATTGTATTTAAAGTCGATTTTTGAACGGGTAATGCCTTCTACAACCGGGTCAACCGCCTCTAAGTGTGATGGGTTAGGGCAAAGGCTTAAGTGTACTTTTTTACCGTTTGATGTAGTAACATCGGTAGAAAAACCTAAGTGGTATTTAACATCTCCCCCAAATGGTGATTCAGAATCAAAGTTTTTACCTTCAAACTCAGAGAACACCTCTTTATAGGTTTTCTCCATAATGTTGGTGAGCACGTTTAAACGACCGCGATGGGCCATACCGATGATGAACTCCTCGATACCCAAATCGGCACCTTTTTTGATAACTGAGTCCATTGATGGAATCAGCGCTTCGGCACCTTCTAACGAGAAACGTTTCTGACCGAGAAACTTGGTGCCTAAAAAGTTTTCGAAAGTAACCGCTTCGTTAAGCTTGTTGAGCATTAACTTCTTTTCTTCTACAGTGAAAACAGGCGTATTGCGGTGTTTTTCCATCCTATCCTCAAACCATTTGATTTTGATAGGGTTGCGAATGTACCTGTACTCGGCACCAATAGCCTGGCAATAGGTATCCTCCAGCAACTGGCGGATATCGCGCAATTTGGCGGCGCCTAAACCAACTTCAATACCTGCGTTAAACACAGTATCCAGGTCAGCGTCGCTCAAGCCAAAAGTATCCAGGTCTTTACCAGGAAAATAATGACGGCGCTCGCGCACCGGGTTGGTTTTGGCAAACAGGTGACCGCGTGAACGGTACCCATCTATCATGTTTAACACCTTGATCTCTTTTAAAAAGTGATCCTGTGTTTTATCATCTACAGCTGTAGTGGCTGTTGCCGCGGGGGCCGATGCGTTGGTGGTTATGTTAAATTCAAAGCCTTCAAAAAACTTTTGCCATCCAAAATCAACCGATTCGGGGTCCTGTTTATAGCTTTCGTATAAGGAATTGATGTAGTCTGCGTTGCCGCTATTGATATAATTAAGACGATCCATGTGAAAATGATCTTTAAAACAGTGCAAAAGTAAACATATAGCCTTATATACCGCACAATTAATTGTAAAGAAATTAAGTTAAAAAAGGAGATTGAATATATTGGATTATGTCATTGCGAGTTTTAAAATCCGGAGAACTCTGAAGGTGGGGATGACAAAGCGAATTAAAACCCAATGTCATGCTGAACTTGTTTCCGCACCCCACTCGCTAAGTGTACTTCATGCGGAAAACCTGTCCTGTGGGGTCCTGAAACAAGGATTACTTCCTTTTTTAATAGCTTGTCATGGGTAGGTACAAAGCAATCGCGAACTATGCAAATCCGCCTTGTATAGCATGCGATTCCTTCGTACCTACCCATGACGTTTTGTAAAAAACGTTTGTCATCCTGAACGTAGTGAAGGATCTTCTTCGTTAGAAAAGTCTGCAATTAGCAAGGCGAAGAAGATCCTTCGTTCCTGCCATTGACGAATTTGTAACTTACTGATTATTAGAGCTATTTTTAGTGTCATTTGCAATGCTATTATATTTGTGCGCAAATAAAACTTACTCAGGATGACAAACTCTTACGTCATTTCCACCTTCAGGTTCCCCGGATTTTATAACTCGCAATGACATGAATTTTGATTATTTAACTACACCCCTACCAAATCGCCTGCAGCGTCTTTGGATGATTGCCAGGTGCTCACAAAATCGCTTTTGGCTTCCTGTTCTTTTGTGGGGATGGCGGCTATCGCGTATTTGCTTTCTTTGGCATCGTTTACACCGGCTATAAAGGCCCAGTTGCCCCAGTTACTGGCAGGCGAGTAGTCTATCAGTTTTTCCTCAAAATAGGCCGCCCCTTTTGTCCAATCGGCCTTAAGGTCGTGTACCAGGTAGGTAGCCAATATCTGGCGACATTGATTACAGATGTAGCCGGTGGCATTTAGCTCATGCATGCAGGCATCTACAAATGGCACACCTGTTTTACCGGCAGCCCATGTATTAAACCCTTGGGTATCATCAATTCCTCCTTCTTCTACCCCGTTTTTTGCTTTAATGAATTTCTGCCCATGTTTTTTAAACATAAACCTGAAGTAATCGCGCCATAACAATTCCAGTTTAAGCATGCCGCTTTGGGCATTACCATCCTGGTGTTTAACAATTTCCCAGTAAACCTGCCTTGGCGAAATGCAGCCAACCGCAAGCCATGGCGATAATTTAGAGGTGTTATTATTGATACCCCCGTTACGAGCTTTGCCTTTTACAGCTAAGTCGCCTTTGGAAAAGAAGTTGTGCAGTTGCACCAGGGCCGCGGTTTCGCCACCTTGAAAATAGGTTGTTGCCCGTGCATCATCTATAGGTTGAGTTAAACCCAATTGTTCAAGTGTTGGCAGTTCGCCGGCATCGGTAATGGTTGGAGTAATGATTTGCTCTGGTGTGGGTACGCATGGCCTTACATTGCTATCACGCTCTACCTTTTTTTTAAACACCGCGAAACTATCCGGGATATCCTTGATGGGAAAAGGCAAATCCTCCTTATGGTAAAGGGTATGGCCGATAAAGTGCTTCAGGTTAAGCCGCATTTTCCAAAGAGCGGCCTCTACATGTTCAGATATTTCGGTTTCCTCGTAGGCTACTTCACGATGGTGGTAAACTTCGTTTACCTGGTATTGCTCGGCAAGTTGCGGGATAATTTCAGCAGGATTACCAATACGAATGATGAGGTCGGCACCGTAGCCTTGCAGGTTCTTACGTAAATCGGCAACTGCCTCCAATAAAAAGCGCGCCCTGAAACTTCCTGTTTTGTTTGCGCCCGATATGGTTTGCTGAAAATAATATGGATCAAAACAGTATACCGGCAGTACTTTATCTGCTTTGCGAACAGCTTCTAACAATATCTCGTTATCATGTATTCGCAAATCATTTCTAAACCAAACCAGGATCGTTCTATCACTCATAGTTAAACAGGGAGTTAACTTTATTAATGCAGAGCACAAATTTGCAATTTATTTGCTTCTTCTGCATCGTTCACTGCAATATTTGACATCATCCCAACACTTTTCCCATTTTTTGCGCCAGCTAAAAGGCCTTTGGCAAACCGGGCATATTTTGTGGGGCAAGTTTTATGCAGGCATAAATAAGGGCTAAAGATAGGCTATAAGTGTCGAAAAAACACAATGAAGTGCATTAAATGCTCAACATGCACAGTAAAAACTTACTTATCCATCTTTATTTTAGCTTTAATGATGGAGTCTTTTTGCGCGTTGGTAAGCTTATAATTAAACCGGAACAGCGCTCCCTCAAAGTCGCCATATGACGGGTTGGGGATCACAATATATTTGCTGCCAAATTCTTTTTCCAGCTTTTGTGTAGTAGCAATGCGGCTTTCTTCTGATGGATGGTTATCATACAGCACGTCAAAATCGGGCAGGTTATCGCCACAAAGCATGATAATGTTATGCGTTTTTAAAACATTCAAGCGGCGGGACTCTTTACTTGATGTAGTAGTTTTCAACTGTAGGTGTGCATTATCGGCAAAAGGTAAACCATATAGCTGCAGATTTTTTAAGGTAGCTGCACGCTCGTTTTCATTACGATTGGTGATGTAAAACACAGTAACCCCTTTTGATGCCGCGTATTTGAAAAAGGCCGGCGCCCCAGGTACGGTATCGGCAATAGCCTTATCGGTCCACTCCTTCCAGGTGGCATCAGAGTATTCCAGGTTTTTCATAGCCCGGCTTGCATCGTACGGACTGTTATCCAGCAAGGTTTCGTCAATATCGGTTACAATAGCCAATGGTTTATCGCCAGGATTTTTAACCGCTTCATCAACCCTCAGTTTGGCAATATTATAAGCCTGGAAACATAAAGCCTTATACTCGGCGGCACGTTGCTGCCAGATAGAAGCCCAGGCTTTACCATTATTTGCAATAGAAGTGGCATTGCTTACCGTTGTATTTTTTTGTGACGCGCAGGCGCTGATTAGCAAAACAGGGATTAGGTAAATAAGGCTTTTTTTCATGAGAGCGATGATGTGTATTAATAAACGAACGGACAATGCCCGCGGTCCGACTCACCCGGCCGACGCTTCGCTGGGCCACCCTCTCTCCGGCAAGCCGTAAAGAGGGTTAAAAAAATATCCACCCCCTCTATGCGCGAAGCGGAGAGAGGGGTGACAAGCGTAGCGATGTCGGGGTGAGTCGTCACGGCGCAAGAGCTTTACTATAACTCCCGCTTATCCTTAAACTCCTTCGCCAAATCTATTCAGTTTTAACCGGATAACAAATATCCATAATATTGATTCATGTTATCGTTACAATAAATTATACCATTTCCCGCTCAAAAATTTCCTGGATCATAGCAATCTCTTTAGCGTAGATCGACTTTTTGCGGGTGCCGAAGTACAGCGTATTTTCAATAAGGTTAAACCCTTCCCACAGCAGTTGGATATTACCTGTGTCCCGTTCTTTTTTGGATAGAAAATCGGGAATCACCGCTATACCCGTGCCACCGCTAAGGCAACGGATGATAGAACCCATGTTTGGTACGATAAAATTGGGTTTAAAATCTGGGCGTTTACCAAAGTTGATATGCCAGAAACGCCGCAGATGCTCCATATCGCCTGATGAGCCGTACCAGGTTTGGGCTTTTAGCCACGATTGTATCCGGGATAGATCTTTGGTTTTTAGTAGATCGTTAAATTCCGCCACGGGTGTTTGTGCGCCAGCCAGTACTACAATGCGCTCTTTAAAAAAAGGTTTATAATCCAACCCCTTGTAGTCTCCTTTTTGCGGGGTGATGATCATATCCAGGATGCCGCTATCCAGGTCGGCCAGCATTTCGGGGTATTCACCAAATTTAATGATCACGTTAAAGGGCAGCGTAGGCAGGTATGATTCCAGCGTAAACTGAAAGGTTTCAAAACACATCCCTATGCTGATGGTGGGCACATCCTTTTCGGTGCTTTTATGAAAATGTCTTTCGGCTTCTTCCAATTTACAGATGGCCTCCTGCACATAGTTGTACAGGATCTTTCCCCTTTCTGTCGATACCATTTTGCGGGATGTACGATCAAACAGTTTGTAACCCACATAACTTTCCAGCGAGCTTAAATGCAGGCTAACCCCCGGTTGCGAAATAAACAGCGATTCGGCGGCACCCGTTAAAGAGCCGGTTTCATAAATCGCTTTAAACGTACGGAACCATTCTAAATTCACCATAGCTATCTATCATAATTATGATACAAATATATAATTTATGTTATTTTAATAATACACTATAGCACCGTAATTTTGGATCGACATAAAAAAAGAAATTAAATGAAGAACATATTTGTTATAAACGGCGGACAGATCTTCGCCCACTCCGGCGGACTTTTCAATAAAACACTGTTGGATACCACCGTTAATTATTTTACCGAAAAAGAAGGGTTCAAGGTTCGCTCAACCGATATTAACCATGATTACGACCCCAACCAGGAGGCCGAAAACTACAAATGGGCCGATGTAATTATTTACCACACCCCTATCTGGTGGTTTCAGCTGCCTAATGGTTTCAAAAAGTATATCGATGAGGTATTTACCGCCGGCTACAACAACGGCATTTACCGCAGCGATGGCCGCAACGCCGAAAACCCAGCTATCAATTACGGCACCGGCGGTTTAATGCATGGCAAAGAATACATGCTTACCACCTCATGGAACGCGCCGGCAACCGCTTTTACCCTACCTGGTGAGTTTTTTAACCAGCGTAGTGTTGATGAAGGTCCGCTGTTTGGTTTTCACCGCATGAACGCTTTTACCGGCATGCAGCCCTTAGAGAGCTTCCACTTTTACGATATAATGAAAAACGCTAATATTGCAGCCAACCTGCAACACTACCAGCAGCATTTAAACAAACTATTTATCCAAAACATCCCAAGCCATGAAAATTTACTTAACAGCCTTAGTGAAGTGTAAACCGGGCAACACGGCCGAATTGAAAGGTTATTTACAACAACTGGTAGCCGGCTCAACCAAGGAAGAAGCCTGCCTGCAATATGAGCTTTACCAATCAGCAGACGATGATACCCAATTCATTTTTCATGAAACCTGGGCCAGCCAGGAGGGATTGGACCTGCATAACCAGCAACCACATATTAAAACATTTATAGCACAGGCGTCGCCAATTTTAGACGGAGGGCTTACTATTTATAAAACGGATAGGGTAGTTTAGAAATGACAAAAAAGCCCCGACTTTCACCGGGGCTTTTTTGTTAACAGACCATCGGTTTGTCGGTATTCGAAAGTCTTATCACTAATATTTTAATCCATCCAAAAACTGTTGTGTTGCGCAACAAGTAAAACAGCGGAAAATGACACTTATCTAATAACCAGGTAATTATGAATTGTCATAAATTACAAAGCGCAACAAAACCGCAACAGTAGCCTTGGGCAGGGTTGTCTATGACGAAATATGAGCGTCTGATTTCTCCCTACCCGACGAAAGAATCGAACAGTCATTTTCTTTATCCACAGCGGGGCGACCGGCAGGCCCCGGGTTTAGCAAGTTATTGCAGTTTAGTCTCCATAATTATTTCTTACTCCACCTTCATCAATCTATCATTTAAACAGTATATTACAACCACAAACTATTGCCGGTACGGTACCGGCAATGTTTCAAATTAACACACCAATATTTGCAGCTTTAGGCGTAATAAAGATTTCGACACTTATTTGTATCGGCATTGAATTTCAGACAACTGTTAATATATGATAACCCCCAGTTGTTTTTATGCCCGTAGAAAAGTTTAAGGAACCATGCGCCCGTACTAAAGCAATAGCAGAAGCAACTAATCATCGTTTCGAGCGGGAAGTATACCATTTTTTGCATACATGGGTCCAAAACCACCAGGGTGAAACGCTATTACAGTTTGATCAGCCACTGGATGAGTATTTGGCAAATGACGCCCTGCGCGATTTCTTTTTGAATACGCATCATCCCATTCAACAATTATTAAAAAATCGTTTCATCGCCTGCCATTTAGGGCGACGGGTGCGGGCTGTTTATTTCGATCCCATCAGCGGCGATCCTTTATTAGCTCCCACCGAACAGCGCATTTATAACCTGGCCCGCCGGATGGATAGCGAACGCATGCATGTGCCCTTCCGCTCGGTTCATCCTAACAAGCAGACCGAAGCCGGCGATACCGCGGACATCAGCACCTACCCCGCCGACTCGGAAGAGATCCGCTATAACAGCGGCAACCATTTCATCAGTCGCCCGGCCAACGACAACGTATTTGCTGAAAACAGTAGGCACTGCAGGGCAAAATCAGAGGGCAATTTACACGTGCTTTTTAAGAAAGGATTTTTGGAAGACCGCCTGCACGATATAAAACTACTCACGGCCGAAATGCATGAGGCCGGCGAAACCCAGCTGCAGTTCTTTGTGGTCTACAGCCGACACTCAATAATAGAGGGCCATTTTGGAACATCCCTGGTAATCATGGACCCGGCAAATCCCGACTTCCCGCAACGCGTGATGGTTTGCGATACCTTACTGAAAGAGTTACCGCATCACCCGCGCTGGTGGAATCATTTCATTGCCGAATATTCAAATGTATTTGGTGATGCCATAGCCGAAATAGTGGAAGATCTGTCGCACCCGCTGCAAAAGGTAAATATCAAAGGCGATGCACCCTATCGCCACGACTGGGACTGCCCCTACTACGCCACCAGCATGGCAGATGCCCTGGCCGACCTGGTAAAAAACAACCCCGAACTCCTGCTAAATGGCACGTCATCTGATGTACATGATGCCATGAAAAGTATTATGCAAGACTATTATCAACCGAGTTATGAAATTAAAGACCGACTGGCTATTCAACAAACTAATAGGTTAAAGCGCTGGAAAAGCGGCAGGGAATTGATTAAGGACTTGGTTGTTGAGGTGAGTAGGAGGACTTCTTATGAGTTGTAGGGGGGAATTAAACACTTGCAAACTTAATCTTAAATCAATAGCGTAACTCATCCCAGCGCGTTGTTGGTGTTGTAAGGTAACTATATACGTGTTAGACCATGAGTAAAAGGTTAATCAAGGTTTATATAATTGTAAAGGACAATAAATCCAATTAAAATCAATAATGACACGATTAATGCCAATTTTGGATGGCCTCTTTTGTTTATCAATCTATAGGATAATCGACAAAAAAATATAGGTGCGTCGATAACCAAGAACCAAAGGACTGTTGTGAAAATTATATACTGCCACATTATTTCTTAGGCTTTTGCTTAACCTCTTTTTTAGGCTTTTTTTCAGTAGCAGTTTTGCCAACAGACGCTTTCATAATGCTATGAAATAGTTAGATGCTTCTTTAGGGTTTTTAGTTGGCTCATCAATTATTTTAAACCCCAGCTTAATTTCTAAGGCGATGTTTTCGGGTGGTGAATTTACAATATCAACCGTCAGCCAGCCATTGACTTCTTTTATCTCTACAAAATTTAATATACTCTTATTTATAGACCTGAAATAAGCATCGTACTTACCCTCGATGTCTCTTAAGATTGATTGTGCTATTTGTATAGTTTTATACCATAATACTAAGTTACGGATTTATGCTAAAATGAGAGTTCGCTAACTCCGTTTTTTGTAACTTCAAATAGAAATGGGTGGTCTATTGTATGGGCTTTGTCGAGCATTACATCCCATTGGGTAACCATTGTTCAGCGCGTTGTTGGGTGTTGTTTGTTTTCCTGCGCTTTTTTAGCTTTAAAACATTGCCCTTTGTCTTATACTGCTTGCCGAGTTGGCTAACGTTTAAAAAGCAATATTGGGGATCACGAACCTGTTGTTTGGTAACAACACCAAAAACGGGCGGAACTTAAAATAGGTTATGATATCGATACAGCAGAAATTGTGTATAACGAAACAATGGGGTATGAATTAGAAAGAACGGTTAGGTATATCGAAAAAATGATAGAGGATATTAATGCGGAAGGGAGTCTGGTAGATTATAGTAGTAAGCAATAAAAAATTTATAGATTAGTGGTCTAAACCAATAATCACATGAGCGAATCAATTTTCAAAGAAGGTGACGTAGTAAGACTACAGTCTGGAGGTCCAAAAATGACAATAGATGGCTTTGCATGGGATAAATTACGTGATAAGCCATATAACGATAGAGTGGAATGTACTTGGTTTGATGAAAAGAATGCTATTCAAAAGGGAACATTCAAAACCATCTTGTTAGAACTTGATTAATTATCTTTCAACAGCACAAAATCTATATACTCTAATACCAAAAAGATAAATTTCGGTACTCGTTACTTTGTTACCATTTGTACTACATGAAGTTAGTTTGGTAATAATTCCTTTTGATTTTAAATCTTTGATGTTCATAATAAGTATTTTCTTATAAATACCTAACTTTTTAAATTATTAAACAATTATGTGTTTATCCAATATTGAATTCAAGGATATTGTTACTCCAATAATTCTTATTGCCACCATTTTTTCATCTCATTGGCTCGCATCTAAACAAGCAAGAAAAACGAAGAAAGCTAAATGGATTGAAGATTTTAGATTTGAGGTAGCTAAATTCTTGTCCCTTTCAAACTTAATTAGTTCCAGTGATATTAAAGCGTTACATGACCTCTCGACAAGTGGATATGTCATCCTCATGCTATTAAGTGATAGGAATAAAAAGCATCAAGCATTGATTAACGAAGTGGCATCATTCGGTATCTTTAGTACTCAATTTAATTCAACTAAACTAACTGAATATGAAAAGAGAATTGCGGTCATTAAAGATTCGGCTAAAGAAATAATAAATGCAGAAGAAAGAAAATTATAGTTTTTTAAAATCCATATGCAACAAATTTCACCTATAATAAAACTTGACGTTGTTTTAGGATACATGGCTAATAAACAACCTCCAACTCATGAAACAAGTCATAAAATATCAAAGACTGTAAATATTGAGTTGAATGAGCTGCAATTAATTTTGAACAAACTTATAAAAGATGGGTACGTTGATTTTGAAGATGAGGTTCTTCATGATACGGCAATAATAAGTCCAAGTGGCAAGCCTGCAATTAGAAGAAGCTATATCATCTCGTTCGAAGGTCTTTTTTTCTTTCAAAATCATGGTGGATATAAAAGTCACGCGGAAAATAACTTATCCCAACAATCAAGGTTGGAAAAACTTGAAAGACAACAACGTAAAAATAATGAAAGGCTAACGAAACTCACTTTTTGGATTGCCCTTGCCAGTGGAGTTGCTGCTGTGTATTATATAATTGAAATACTTATTGAAATACACACTGTTTTTAACAATCATGGTCTATACCTAATTTGGGATAAAATACCAGTCGGAAAACATTAAATTTTTAATCTCTTGTATTTTTTGAATCCTGACCTATATTTAAATTTATAGGATTATACAATTTGTAGATTTAAAAAAGTTAAATCCGCCAACAGGTAGTAATATATATTATTCGGCAATCCAGAATTTTAATAATTAGTATATAATAATAAAGCCCCCAATGATGAGTTGGGGGCTTTGCTATTATTGTCCGCCTTTCCTGGCATCCTGCATCGGGTTACTACCCGATGTGGCGCCTCGCGGTAAAACCTGTTGTTTAAACAGTTCAAACCGCGATGGGGTGTATTCCCTTGGCCAGCTGTTGTTGGCCTCGTCAATATCGGCGGTTTGGCGGTATGGGTCAAGCTTGATGGATTTTACCTCTTTGCTTTTGGCAAATACCTTGCTTACCTTAAATTCGTTTTTACGCCAGATGTAGGCCGGGATATTATCTATCTCTTTGGTGCCGTCGGCATAGGTCCACTCAATAATTAGCGGGGTTACCAGGCCGCCTTTGTTGCTAAAGGTTAGCTCATAAAAATAGCTTTTACTATCGTAAAATTTCTTTTCGTCCGGGCTTAAGCCGGCGTACATATCCTGGTAGCCTTTGGTGGTCATTGGCGTTGCCGCAAAACGGTCCCACTTGCTGTAAAAATCCTGTAAGGAGGTATCGGCCTCTACGGCAAACTGCATGCCCGCGGCTTTGTTGCGGGTGGTGCTGATGTTCTCTAAATTATGGTCAAAGGCTGCACGGTCGCCGTTGGCTTCCAATGCCGGATTTTTAGTGTTTAAGCGGTAGTATTTAACGCTATCTAATGATACGTCAACAGCTTCGGTTCCGTAAAACCATCCCCGCCAAAACCAATCCAGGTCAACAGCCGATGCATCTTCCATAGTGCGGAACAAGTCCTCTGGTGTTGGGTGTTTAAAGGCCCAGCGTTTGGCGTAGGTTTTAAAGGCATAATCAAACAGCTCGCGGCCCATTACGGTTTCGCGCAATACGTTCAGCGCGGTTGCGGGTTTAGCGTAAGCGTTTGGACCAAACATGATAATGTTTTCTGAATTGGTCATGATAGGCTCCAGCTGGTTCTTAGGCATTTTCATGTAATCCACAATCTTGTATGCCGGTCCGCGCGATGAAGGGAATTTAGGGTCCCACTCCTGTTCGGTCAGGTATTGCACAAAAGTGTTCAGACCTTCGTCCATCCAGGTCCACTGGCGCTCGTCGGAGTTTACGATCATCGGAAAAAAATTGTGACCAACCTCGTGGATGATCACGCCGATCATACCGTTTTTGGTGGCCTCGCTATACGTACCATCTTTTTCGGCACGACCAAAGTTAAAGCAGATCATCGGGTACTCCATACCGTTTGCCGCCTCTACAGAAATAGCAACCGGGTAAGGGTAAGGGATGGTATGTTTTGAATACGTTTTGATGGTATGCGCTACAACCTTGGTAGAGTACTTGCGGTAAAGCGGGTAAGCTTCGGGGCCGTAGTATGACATCGCCATCGCTTTGCGGCCGCCTTCAATCTGGGCGCTCATGGCATCCCACACAATCCGGCGGGAAGACACCCATGCAAAATCGCGTACGTTTTCGGCGTGGAAAGTCCAGGTTTTGCGGGCAGTGGCGTGGCTTTTCATGGTGTTCTTTACCTCGTCAAGCGTCACAATCTCTACCGGCGTGGTTGATGTTTGCGCTTTGTTCCAACGGCCTAACTGTGCCGCTGTTAAGGTTTGGGCATAGTTTGAGCATTGGCCCGTGCCGCCTACCAGGTGATCGGCAGGTACGTTCATGCTTACTTTAAAATCGCCAAAGGTTAGGGCAAACTCACCGCTGCCGATGAACTGCTTGTTTTGCCAGCCCTGGAAATCGCTATAAACAGCCATGCGTGGGTACCATTGGGTCATGGTGTACAGGTAGTTGTTATCCTCGGGAAAATACTCATAGCCGCCGCGGCCGCCAATGGTCATCCTATCGCTGATGTTGTACCACCAGTTTACTTTAAATTTAAATTTTTGACCATGCAGCAAAGGAGCAGGCAGCTCAATACGCATCATGGTTTCGTTGATGGTGAAAGGTAACGCGCCGCCGTTAGCATCCTTTACGCTTTCAATATGGTTACCCAAATCAAGATCGGTACCCATAATGCCCTGCAGCTGGCGGATGCTCATTTTACTTTGCATCTTGCTTTCGTTCATCTTAGCTGCCTCGCCATCTTTTTTATGCTGATTTTCATCCAGCTGTACCCATAAATAGGTAAGTGCATCGGGCGAGTTGTTGGTGTAGGTAATGGTTTCGCTGCCATCTAAACGCTGCTTATCATCATCTAATTTGGCATAAATGTCATAATCGGCCTTTTGCTGCCAGTACTGCGGCCCGGGAGCCCCCGATGCCGACCTGTAGCCGTTTGGCGTGTTTAACATGGTACCCAATTGCTCAAAACGGTTACCGTGGTTTGAGCCGGGGTTGTTGTCGTGCTGTGCCCATGATGCCGAAGCCGCAAGCAGGCAGGAAAGTAGAGCAGGGTAAAATTTATTCATCTGAATTTAATTAGGAAAAAACGTTCAATACACATGATAAAAGCAATACCAAATATAGCCGAGGACAGGAACATGGTCCAGTCGCGCTGTGGTGTTCTGGCAAATTTGATGAGCAGCCAGGAGATAAGTAACGCAGATATTACAATTAATACCTGCCCAAACTCCAGCCCAAGGTTAAAAGCAAACAATTGCGCGGTGATATTGCTGCTGGTGCCCAGTAAACTTTTAAGGTAGTTGCTAAAGCCCATCCCGTGAATAAGGCCAAAGAACAAGGCCAGCGTATAGTTAAGCCGCATGGTGCCGGTTGTGCGCTTTTTATTGAGCACATTAACCAAACTGGTAAACACAATAGTAACCGGGATTAGGAATTCAATAAGCGAAGTGTTGATATGAATTACATTTAAAACACTTAAAGCCAGCGTGATAGAATGACCGATGGTGAAGGCTGTAACCAGTACCAGTACCTTGCGCCAGTCGGCCAGCAGATAGGTACCGCAAAGCACGGTAACAAATAAAATATGGTCGTACCCTTCCCAGTTACAGATGTGTTGCCATCCTAACTGGAAGTACAAATAAAAGTCAGTCATTTACTTAATTCGCTATTGCCAATAAAAATAGCGTTTTTTGTGATAATAACAATTACATAACGCAATTATGTTGCAATTACTTTTAATCAGCTGGTTTAGCATCTTCCACCCTTTTTATGTTAGCGTTACCGAAATTAACCACAATGCCAAAACCCAAAGCGTTGAGGTAAGCTGCCGTATTTTTTACGACGACCTGGAGCGCACCATCGAAAAGCAAAACCATACCCCGGTTGATATTGTAAAACCAAAAGATAAAGCCAAACTGAACCAGATGCTGAACGATTACATCAAAAAGCATTTGACCATTAAAGCCGACGGCAAGGCGCTTAACCTAAGCTATGTTGGTTACGAAGTACAGGAAGATGCCGCCTGGATCTATTTTGAAATAAAAGCCATTAACAAAGTAAAAAAGTTTGAAGTGCATGACGATATCCTTTTCGACGAGCACAAAGAACAGATCAATATGCTGCACGTAACCGTAGCCGGCCAACGTAAAAGCACCAAACTGGATAACCCGGATGCGGATGCCGGGTTTGAGTTTTAGGACGGATATGTAGATTTTAAATGTGCAGATGAAAATATAAAGCTATGTCATTGCGAGTAGTAAAATCTGCGGACTGTGAAGGTGGAAATGACAACATCGCCCCCTTGTCATTGCGAGGAACGAAGCAATCTCGTAGCCATGCATATTCGCTCTGTATGGCTACGAGATTGCCACGCTGCGCTCGCAATGACATATTTTATATTTGTCATGGGTAGGTACGAAGCAATCGCGAACTATGCAGATCCGCTCTGTATAGCATGAGATTGCTTCGTTCCTCGCAATGACATGGTGGGTTTGTCATGCTGAGGCACGAAGCATCTATTCGCGAACTTTACAGGGCGAACAGGCATGGCGCAGAATAGATCCTATATTAAAGGCATATTATCATAGGCATCAAACAATTAACTTGTATATTCCTTTGATTGGATATACTTTATTACCTGCTTTTATGCCTGCAAAAGACTACCCTTTTTACCTCAAGAGCACCGTTATCATGTTCGGGCTTGTACTATTGGTTTACATATTCTCGCAGCTTGCGGATGTTTTTGTGCCGATAGCCTATTCACTGTTCATCGCCATTCTGCTTAATCCGCTTTGTAATAAATTTGAAGGCTGGAAAATCCCCAAGGTATTGTCCATAGCGCTAACGCTGCTAATAGCTTCTATAGCTATAGCCGGACTATTTTATTTCCTATCCACCCAAATCATTCAATTTGGCGATTCATTACCCATGTTGCAGAAAAAGCTGGCTGCCATATCAGTTACCACCCAGCAGTGGGTAGCCACAACCTTTGGGTACACCGTTCAAAAGCAAAATATACTTATTAAGGAAGCTATGGATAACAGCCACGCTTTGCTGGGTAGTACTTTAGGTTCGGTAGTAGGCGTGCTTGGCCTGGTGTTTATTATTCCTGTATATGTTTTCCTGGTACTTTATTATAAAACCCTGCTGCTTAACTTTTTTTACGAAGTGTTTTCTGAAGAGAACTCCAAACGGGTAGCCGAAGTACTAAAAGAAACCAAGGTGGCTATCCAAAGCTATATCATAGGTTTACTTATCGAAATGATGATTGTGGCTGCCATGAACTCCGTAGCCCTGGTATTGCTTGGGGTAAAATATGGTATTTTGATTGGCGTGATAGGTGCCATTTTAAACCTTGTCCCTTACCTGGGTGGTATTATCGCTATCGCCTTGCCGGTACTAATGGCTACGGTAACCAAAGATGGTTATGGCACACAATTAGGTGTGATCATAGCTTATATGGTGATCCAGTTTATTGATAACAATGTACTGGTGCCACGCATTGTATCATCTAAAGTACAGATCAACGCGCTGATGTCAATCATCGTAGTACTGTTGGGTAACATGCTTTGGGGTTTATCGGGCATGTTCCTTTCTATACCCTTTGTGGCAGTCCTCAAAATTATTTTCGACCGGATAGACGGACTCAAGCCCTGGGGCAAACTTTTAGGCGATACCATTCCCGTTCACCACAAAGGTGATATTTGGGGACGGAGGAAGAAGGTAGTTCATTAGTTCACTGGTTCATTAGTCTGGTCTGATGGGGGGCCGATGCGGATTATATATGCCAACATTATACCATAAAAAATCGTCATTGCGAGGCACGAAGCAATCCCGAACTGTACAGAGTTGCTCTGCAAATCGGGGATTGCTTCGTCGTTCCTCCTCGCAATGACGATTTTAGTTGTTTTAGGTGGCTTTAACGCCCTTCTATCTTGAACTTTTCACCAATGAACTAATGAACCAGTGAACAAATGAACGTTTAATGGTTCACACCATTCTCGCCTTTGTTTAAAGTTCCGTTGATGTATAACACCTGGTTTACTTTTTTAGGATCGCCCTGGTAAACCCATACAATGTTGTTGATATAGGTTTTAAAGGCATTGTTAACCTGCTCGGTAGTTAATTTCTTCACATCATCAACCAAGGTTAATGAGCGTTTCCAGTTATCAAACAACACCTCGTTTGATGCTATTGATGATGCCTGGGCGCTGTTGGTTTCGTTTTTATAATAAAAACCGGTAAGATAGGTGATCTTCATATTGGCTACTTCCTCGGGTTTAAAACCTTCGGTTTTTACCTTGTCAACCAATTTGTCAAATACAGCAATATATTTATCGGGCTGCGTGGTTGATACCGAAAAACGGGCTGTTGAAGTTTGACCTACGCTAAACCAGGCCTGCGGCGCGTATGATAACCCATTGTTGGTACGCACATCTAAAAAGTGGCGGTTAGCAAAAATGCGCATCGCTACGTTAAAGGCGTCAAAGTCCTCGTTACCCGGAATTGGGCCACTGGTTACCCCTTCTACATAGTTGGTAGCCAGGTCGCGCTGCTCTACATTGATGCTGTTTTTATACACCTTGAAAGATGATTTTTTAAACTCAAATGGATTGCCTTTTTTAACACCGGCAAGCAGCGCTTTTACTTTGGCTTCAATAACCGACTGATCCAAATCGGCAACTACCACAATTACCAGGCGCGATTTAGTGAAAATGCTGGTATAAAACGCCTTGGTTTCTTCGGGCGTTAGCTTGGTAATAATATCTACCGTTCCTTCGGGCTCTTTAGCGTAATCGCGGTTCACAAAGGCCACTTTATTGGCCAGTTTATCAATAGCCGCATCGGGCTGCGAGTCTTCGGCTTTCAAATTATTGATCGCATCCTGTTTAATACGGGTAAATTCTTTGGCATCAAAACGGGGTTGGGTCATGGCTTCGGCGTATAATGGCCAAACCACGTCAAAGTCGCTTTTAATACAATTCATCCGTATTACCGAATAATTTTTGTTTGTAGAGCCGTAAACCGTAGCGCTTACTTTATCCAATATGTCCTTAAACGCGTTTTTATCGTGGGCAACTGTTCCGCACTCAGTAAGCGCATTCATCGCCATCGATTCAATACCCATTTTATCGGCTTTGTAATTTTGCACACCGCCTTTAATAATGGTTTGGATTTCTACAATATCGTTTCCGCTTGGCTGCACAATTACTTTAACGCCATCAACCATGGTTTCGTAAGCTGCTTTTTGCGCCTGTGCCGTTTTTATATTTCCTATCGCCGCTGCAATCAGCAGGGTGAACACATATTTCTTCATCATGATAAGATCTTTTAAATTACTTAGCTACAAAAAATGAAGCTACATTAGTTTGTTTACTCAAATCGGGTGCAATGATTATACCTGCCGCGTATGGCTTACCCGTTACATAGGTGTCCACAAATTTCTTGATATCGTCACGACTAACTTTCTGGTAGTTGTTATCCAGATCGGTATAAAAATCAAGCGATGTACTGCACCATTGGTAGCTTAGCTGACTGGCCAGTGTAGATGGCTTCTCTTTACGGTGCACGCTGTTCCTTAACAGGATAGCCTTCGCATCTTTCAACTGCTCATCGGTATAATAATCGGATTTACCCCATTGGTTAATCTGGTTAATCACCTCGTCATAACACTCCTTTAATTTGGTAGGGTTAGGGATAATGGTCAAGTCGATAGGGCCAACATATTTGCTGGTGGTATAGCTTATATAAGCACCACTTGCCAGGCCTTTATCAACTAAAGCCTGTTGTAACTTTGAAGAGTTTAAGCCCAGGATAGTACTAAACACATCGGCAGAAACGGTAGAAGCCGAGTCTGTCAAATAAGATGGCCCCTGCCATGAAATTTGCATATAAGGGGTTTGCGCTATGGTGGTTTCCTTTATAAAATACTCGCTTTTGGTTAAGGGTTTAAAAGGAGGAATAGGATATTTTTCGTGCGGATTGAAGTCGCTGCTGGCCCAGTCGCCAAATATTTTTTCGGCCATGGCAAAGGCTGCTTCATGTTTTACGTCGCCGCAAATGGTAAGCAAGCTATTGTTTGGGAAATAATATTTGTCTTTGATGATCATCATTTTCTCGGGCGTAGCGGTGTTGATCACTTCGTGGATCCCGATTGGGTTTTTACGGGTGATGAGATCGCCCCATAGTTTTTGCTGGATGCCGTACCATAACTGGAAACCCGGATCGCTTTCGGCACGCTGAAATTCGCCGTCGACAACGGGGCGTTCCTTTTTCATGTCCTCCTCGCGGTAAATGGGGAAACGGATGGCGGCGTTCATAAATTTTAAACCGGCGCTAAGGCTATCCCTGTCAAAAGTGAAAAAGTAATTTACACGCTCCACATCGGTGGTGCCATTCCAAATGGCACCTAATTCCTGGGTACGTTTTAAAAATGCTTCCTGGTTAGGGTAATCCTTATTGGCCTTAAAAAACATGTGCTCAAAAAGGTGACTAAGGCCGCTAAATTCCGGGCCTTCTGTATAGGCGCCGTTTTTTACAGCAATTTCAATGGTGGCCAGGGGCACCTTGCTGTTTTCAATCACAACAACTTCCAAGCCGTTTGGAAGCTTTTTCCAGAAGTAACCTTCCGGTAGCCGGGGCTGTGCTATTGCGAGGCAAAAGCTAAATACCCCGATAACACTAAGTGTTAAGGTTTTGATAAAATTTCGGGTCATAAGTATTTAAATAATGTTTTAAACACTATAAATATATCGGTATAAAATATGAAACCGAAAAGTTTTGACCTTTTTAACTTAAATATTAGTTATGAAGCGCGTTTAGCTATTTACAATCCCGATTTGATGCTGTTGTAAGGCAGCCCCAGGTCTTCAATAGAGTATTGACTTAAAACACTGTCTTTCAAAATAATGTAATCACCCCTATCGGTAACCATCCAGCGTTCTTCCCCGTCTTTTTTCACCACCGTTGGGATAGTGGCCGACACTACTTTGCCTGTGGTATCTAATTCAAGAATATACAGCTCTTTTTTAGGGTCGGTAAAATCACGAAAAGGAATAATAACGGTTTGGTTGTTATCATCTATAAAATGGCCGAAGAAATTTTGATCTTTTAATTCTTTAGGATGCAGTGCCAGTAGTTTTTTAGCCGTTTGTGCCGATACACCGGTAATCTTTAACCTTACAATGTTTCCGTCTGCATCTTTCAATGTATCCTGCATATTAGCCATCTGTGCATTTGGATATTTGGCAACGGCGTAATAGTTATTAGCCCCCGTATTTTTATCGCTGTGCCCTGGCAGCAAATAACAAAGCTGCAGGTTTGGCAATGCCGAACTATCGGATTTTATTTTGCCGGCGATGCTCAGCAACTGATCTTTGGTAAGCCTGCTGCTGATATGAACCAACACCTTGCTTGCGGTATCAGATTTGGTTACTTTAGATATGGTATAATGAGGTACTTCTTTTTTTGTACAGCTAAAAGCCGAAAGGATAATTAAACAAAGCAGGATGTATGGTGTATTTTTCATAGCGTACAAAGATAGTTTTTTGAGTTGATTGGGTGAGTAGTTGATTGGGTATGCTTTTTCATGTAGAGACGCAATATTTTGCGTCTCCCGCTGTACAGGGCGAATTTACCGAGACGATTTGCTTAACCAATTCGAATGGCGGATTTGCACGCGGGAGACGCAAAATATTGCGTCTCTACGTAAAAACTCAGCATCACAAGGATAAATACTCCTGAAATCTCGCCCCCCGATCACGCACCTCAAATAATTCCATGCAAAGCTCCACCCGGCTTGCCCATTTTATCAACCATAGCTTCCACCTCGGGTACGCATTCCAATATAGGAGCGTGGTGCGGTTTTACGCGGGCGTCAATAATAAGCGGACCGGTACAGCCCCAGTGTTTGTGCTCGGTAAAGCTGCCTATGCCGTAAATATCGTGCGATGGATTGCTGCGGGTAAACGTTACCCATACAAAGTTATTGATGTTTGCTGCGGCAAAGGCGGCATCGTCACATAATACCATCAGCGCAAGTCCGCCCAGTTCGTCCTCTTCTTCTTTAAGGCGGTATTCAATAATGCTGATGATGTTATCGATATCCTTATGGTTAACGTGTTTGGGTACTTCAATCATCAATACGCCCGGCATAGCCATTTTAATCTTGCTGATGGGCTTTGGCAAGTTAAACCACGATGGCAGCTCTGTCCATAGTTCCCGTTTAATGTCGCCGGCTACGGTGATGGCTACTTTGCTCCCGGTGTTTAAACCGTCACCACTGTAGTCAAGCGTATCTATGGTGGTACGCGTGTAAAAATGAAGGTCGCGGGTAAAGTCAACACGTTGCAGCATGTGCAGCAGGAATGATTCTATGTTATTGACATCCAATGAAGGATCATCTTCTTTGGCGGCTATCAACAAATATTTGGCTAAACTCAACTGGCTTTTGCCTAAAATGTGGTTAGCTATAGTCAGAATTTCCTGCGGACGGCGCTCCTTGATATAAGGCGTATAACGCTCGCTGCCGATGGCAAATAGTAAAGGGTGTACACCCGCCGCGTCAACCGCGTTAACAGCGTGCAGGCCGGGGATTTCCTTGGGGATAGCGGCCCCGCTAATTTCATGGATCAACGCCCCAAAGCTGGTATCCTCCTGCGGCGGGCGACCCACTACGGTAAACGACCAGATGGCATCTTTACGATGATACACATTGTGCACTTTCATTAATGGGAATGGGTGCGTTAAGCTATAATAGCCTAAGTGATCCCCAAACGGACCTTCTGGTTTATTTTCGTGCGGCATCACTGTGCCGGTGATCACAAAATCGGCATCCGAAGAAATACAAAAACCCTCATCATCATAAAAATAACGGAAACGACGATTGCCTAAGGCACCAGCAAAGGTCATTTCAGATAAACCCTCGGGCAATGGCATCACGGCAGCTACCGGGTGACTTGGCGGACCACCTATAAATATACTCACCTTCAAAGGCTGCCCCTTGGCATTTGCTTTGGTTTGATGAACGCCTATACCGCGGTGCAACTGGTAATGCAAGCCGATCTCCTCGTTCAAAATATAATCGTTACCCGCCATCTGGATACGGTACATACCCAGGTTGGCATTCATGATACCTGGTTTATCGGCGTCTTCGGTATATACCTGCGGCATGGTCACAAATGGACCACCATCCATAGGCCAGTTTACAATCTGTGGAATATCGCTGATCTTGCATTTACCAAAGTTTACCGGCGCGTTGCTACTGCCTTTCATGGGCAAAGCCGATAAAGCTGTTAACGCGACATTGGTATATTTAAAAGGAGATTTTATAGCTTTTAGCGGATCGTTTTTAAGCTCAACCAGGGTTTTGATCTTATCCAGCGTATCCCTGAAAATAAATTCAGACCGCTCCAGTGTGCCGAACAAATTAGACACCGCCGGGAACCTACTACCTTTTACATTTTCAAATAAAATGGCAGGTCCCTGGTTTTCAAAAACCCGCAGGTGAATGGCGGCCATTTGCAGGTATGGATCAACCTCGTCCTTAATGCGCACCAAATGACCATGTTTTTCCAGGTCGGCAATACAAGCCTGTAAACTTTTATAACCCATGGGGCGAAATTAGTCATTAGTCATTGGTCATTAGTCATTGGTGGCTATTTTTTTGCCGGTAGACTTGATGTAGGTCATCAGTCATTGGTAGTTATTTTTTTACCAATGAACTTGATGTAGGCATTGAGCTTTAAGTGGATAGTTTCAAGTTGAGTCATCAATGAATTGTGTTCATCTTGGTCTATTAGGTCCCTGACTTTTGCTTTTGTGAGCCACGCTTTAGTTTCTAAAATAGATCCCCGGCTGAAATAACAAAAGTTCTTGTTTTCCTTATAATGAAATCTTCCAAATCCTTCGGCAATATTAGCAGTGATGGAATCTGCTGATCGCACTATTTGTTTACCAATAGTATCCTTTGCGAAATAATCCCACTTAATAACGATGGCCCATACTTTCTCGCCTAAATCCTGCGATAAGTTATAAATTTCCAGATCCTCCAAACGATTACTCATCTTATCAAATTTAACCTAATGACCAATGACTAATGACTAATGACCGATTAATCGTTACGTATAACCTTTTTAAACGCGTCGGCCGTTTCTGCTGCTTTCTGCGGATCGCCGAGGTAGCTCCACCTTAGGCCTACCACGTATTTGTATAGTGCCTGGTTAATTTGTTCGGTGGTTACTTTTTCAATCTCTTTTGGCAGGTCTTCCGCAATTTGCCATCCGCCTAAAATTTCTGATAAGCCCAGGCTGCCGGTTATTGACGCGGTGCTTTGCTGTTTAATATAGTTGCTGGTAATAAAACTGCTTTTAATGTGCTGTAAACCTTCGGGGCTTAAACCATAACCTAATACTTTTTTCACTTCCCTGTTCATGGCCAAAACCGCCTCTTTGGGGTTGGTAGTGCTCACATACATAATACCATACGGCATTTGCTGCATTACCGAGTAAGTACCCGGATCATAGGACAGGTTTAACCTGGTACGGATCTCGCTGAACAATGAACCACCCAACGCCGAAATACCAACCCGGTAAGGAATATAATCGGGGCTGTTATAGGCAGGCGCGTTCATAATGGCGTTGATGTAATTGGTTTGCAGGCTGCGGTCTTCTTTAACCACTTTATAGTCGTTCCAGATGGGTTCCTGCAGGGTTACCGGCGTATATGGCTTTGATGGCAGGCCCGCAAAGGATGCTTTAATCTTGGCTATCAACTCTTCTTTGCTGATCTTGCCGGCAACCACAATGAACATCCTGTTTTTGTTTAGTAACGAGGTATAGTAAGTTTTAAGGTCGGCAGCGGTAAGCTTGCTCATAATCTCTTCAGTACCGTTAGGGTCTGTAGCGTATGGAGTGCCTTCAAACGCGCTTTGCAACAATAGCTGCTCAACCCGTTTATCGGGGTTTGATTGCTGTTCTTTTATTTTGGCTATAATCTTGCTCCGCAGAAGCTCCACCTCGCCGGCATCAAAAACAGGATTTACAATAGCTTCGGTAAAAAGGTCCCAGCCCTGGCTAAAGTATTTGGATACACATTCCATCTGGATGTTGCCATAATCATATTCCGCTTCGGAGCCTACGTTTACACCATATTTATCAGAAAGGTCGCGGTATACATTGCCGCTGTATTTTTTGGTGCCGCACTCGTTGGTGGCTTCCAATGCAAAGGTTTCAATGCCGGCCTGGCTTGCCGGGTAGTTGTTTACCCCGCCACGGTAATACATGCGCACGTTAATGATCTCTTTTACGGTAGGCTTAAAGATCACCTTAATGCCATCAACATCAAAAGAAGTAGTTTCTGTTTGGGCCAGGGTAACAGACAGGCTTGCACAGGTTAAAAGTATAGTGGTTAAAATCTTTTTCATGGGTGATAATTAGTTTGAGGCAGTAAAAAAGCTTTTGGCACTTACCTGGGTGGCCAGGTCGGGGTTAATCAACATCCCGGCGCAATAGGGCTTGTTTTTGATATATTTACGCACATAGCTTTGCAAATCGGCACGGGTCATTTTATTAAGCTTTGCATTGTAGGAGGTAAAATAATCTAAGGACGCGGACGACCACCAGAACGACAACACCTGCACAAAATCAGATGCTACTTCCTCCTCCTGGATTTTAAGGATGCCCAGTTTTTGTTTCGATGTGGCAATCTGCTCATCGGTAACGTAATCGTCCCTGTCCATAATCTCTAACTGGTGTTTTACCTCGGCCATACACTCTTTGATCTTGTTGGGGTTGGGTACCACAAACAGCGTTATCGGCCCAACATGACTCAGGGTTAAATAGCTGATGTTTACATCCAAGGCCAGGCCCGATTGTACCAACGCCTTTTTTAAAGTTGATGAGTTTTGGTTAAGGATATAACTAAACACGTCGGCAGCGTAGGTTGATGGGATATCGGTACGGGTATCCGGTCCCTGCCAGTCAATCATAATAAAGGGCACATTGCTCAGGCTGCTCTCTACCACAAAATAGTCGTTTTTCAATAGCGGCTTAAACTCGGGGATAGGCCATTTTTTAAACGGATCAAAACCGGATGGTTTCCAGCTGCCATAAATGGCTTCCACTTTTTTAAATACATCCTCGTGCTGCACATCGCCGGCAACGGTTAACAAAGCATTGTTGGGATAGTAATATTTGTTTTTGATGGAGTCCATTAAATCAGGCGTGGCATTGCGGATCACATCATGATCGCCAATGGCATTTTTGCGGCTGTACAAATCGCCCCACATATGGTGGTCCATGGCGTTGCTCAATGCAAACGTAGGGCTCGATTCCTGCTGCTGAAACTCGCCATCAACAACTACGTTTTCTTTAGCCATTTCTTTAGCATCAAAAGATGGATAGCGGATAGCCGAGTTCATGAAATCCAATCCCTGGTTTAAATTGAATTTTGGCAGGGTAAAATAGTAGTTAACGTTTTCGTATGTGGTCGATCCATTGAATTGCATGCCCAATTCGCTCACTTTATCTAAAAAATCTTCCTGATTTTTATAATCCTTATTGGCCTTAAAAAACATGTGCTCATACAGGTGGCTAAGCCCGTTAAACTTTGGTGTTTCGGTATATGACCCGTTTTTACAGGTGATCATAATGGTGGCCAGCGGCACGCTGTTATCCTCAACAACCAATACATCGAGGCCATTGGGCAGTTTGCGTAAAAATATGTTGGCGGGTAATTTAGCCGGTAATTTGGCTTGCCCCAAAAGAAGCGTAGGTAGTAAAGCGCTGAAAAATATAAACAGGCATAGTTTCTTATTCATGTACTTAAGTTTAGTGGGCTTAAAATAGTAAAACTAATTTAGCTGAAATGTATTATTGGCGTTATATATTAAAATACTTAGGGTTGAGGAAATGGAGGACAAACAGCAAAGGAAAATCGCTCCTAAAAAAATGTATTCCCTAAAAGAAGATATATCCAAACTGTAGATAGGTAGCCGCTACGCGGCATCTCGTGGGGAGGGCTTTTTTCTACAAATAGGTAGCCGCTATGCGGCAGAAAAGGCGTATTGTAAAAAAATCGACTATTAGTTGCGGCTGGATTACCTATATATAAAACCGCCGATACCACCCCGCAAACATGCTTGCCGCATAGCGGCTACCTATTTGTAGAAAAAAACATAAAAGATTTTTATGCACCATAGGTGCTACCTATTATGCATAAAAGTGGGGACTTCTGATACGCTTTTAATTTCAAAAATTGATTCCTCTGACAACCACCCCATCAACCAATCTTCAATGTAAACCTCACCTTATCGGCAGCCAGCGCTTTATTTTTAATATAAAAGTTAATGGCCGGAGTATTAAAGGCGGGTGTTTGCCATTGAATATTGATGCAGTTACGTTCGGCTGCAACTGTAGTTAGCCGTTTGATGATCTCGCTGCCTATGCCCTTGCCGCGGGTCCGTTCGCGCAAAAACAGGCAGTCCATATACATAAATTCGGCGGCATCCCAGGTGGAGTAATCAAAAGTGTAGGATACAAAGCCAACAAGTTTCTCATCTATAGCTACCACCCAGCAATGGAGCCTTTGCGGTTCATTAAATAAAGCTGCCTTCAGTTTGTCTTTTTTGCCCCCGGGATTAAAAGCTGCCCTTTCAAAATCGGCATGTTCCTGCATCATGATCAAAAGTTCATCCAGGTCGGCCGGTTCAACCGGGCGGATGTTGTGATGGGTGCTATTTTTCAAGTTCTTCTTTTAAGTTTTGTATAAAATCCTGCAGGTATTTTTTACCGGCATCTTCGTGCCTGATGGCGGCGTAGTTGGCACGGATCAGTCCTTTTGGTCCTATCCTTACAATGGCCAGTTCCGGCGATGAAACAAACGCTTTTAATACCCACTTAGGCAAAGTCATGATCCCCATACCTGCTTTTACCATAGCCATTGCTCCCTCGGTTATGGGCATAGCGATGATGTTTTTGGGCGATACCTTTTTATGCCGCAAAAAATGCTGGTGAACGGTAACGGTTTCCATTGGGTAAGAATGGATGATGAGCGTTTCACCTGTAAAATCCTCTTCGGTTATAAATTTTCTGGTTGCCAAATGATGGTTGGCCGGTAGCACGGCCACTACTTCATCTTTAAATAACTCCACATATTTAATGCTTTTATCATCCCAGGGGTCGGTGGTTATGCCCAGGTCAAGCTCATTATCAAGCAGTTTTTGTAATGGCTTATGTGTGCCTTCCATCATGATCTTTACTTCCAGGTTAGGATACAGGATTTTCATGCGCACCATAAACGCGGGTAGCCAATGGTATGTGGTTAAACATTCTGTACTCAACCGGATAGTGCCTGCATGCCCCTCCCGCATGCTGTTGATGAGTAAGGTGGCCTTGTCAATTTCGGCCAGTACCTTTTCGGCTGTATCGTACAATATCCTGCCCTCGGCGGTTAACTCCCATTGTTTTTTAGTGCGATAAAAGATCTTGGCACCTAAGCGCTCTTCAATATCACGCAACTGGTGACTTACGGCAGATTGCGTTAAAAAAAGTTTATCTAAGGATTTGGTGATCCCTTTTTCGTCGGCAATAGTTTTAATTAAGCGCAGGTGCCTTGTTTCCATCAGGTAAATATAAGCAACGGCACGTACATGCAACGATGAGCTTTATGCATAAGCACATGCTGTGTTTCTCATATAAAAACGGTTGATGCTCCCCCTACATTTGGCATCAACATAAAATTATAAATATGAACACAGCAGCAATTAATCACTATCAAAACAAATTAGCCTTTGAAATGGACCCTTCCGATTTATTCGCGGCCCTGGAAGCCAAAGAAAACATTATCCCGATAGATGCCCGTAAAGATTTTGCTTTTGTTAAAGAACACATCCCGGGTGCCATTAACCTAAACCACCGGGATATGAACGAGCAAACAACAGCCCATTTTGACAGGGCTGCCATTTATGTAACCTATTGCGATGGCATAGGCTGCAACGCATCAACCAAAGGAGCGTTAAACATGGCCAGATTGGGCTTCAACGTACGCGAACTGATGGGCGGCATTGAATGGTGGAAATTTGATGGTTATGAAACCGAGGGAACGCATCAAACAGCGGGGTTACAAATTCAATGCGCTTGTTGATGGGAATAGTTCTCAAATAGACAAAAGCGCTGGGCGTGTGCGATTCCTTCCTTGGGGAAGGGGGAGGTAGGGGTTTAGGGAGCTATTAGTTAATACGGTTTATAGTCGCTTTTAGAAACCCCTCCCTGCATTTGCGCGCATCGCCCACCCACCCCTCCCGTTGGGCTACTGTGTGTACACATCTTTCTTGATAAAGAAAAATGTCATTTCGAACGAGCAAGGGTAGGGAAAAGTGGGGCGCAAGGAGAAATCTTGTACGATTTGCATGGCCGAAGTTAGCTTTTAGAAGATTTCTCCTCACCTCCGGCGCACAATCCCACCTCGGTTCGTTCGAAATGACAACGTTTTTTATTTATGTGTTAAAAAACAAAAGATGTGTACACACAGTAGCCCGTTGGGAGGGAATAAAAAAAGCTTCGATATAGCTATATGAATCTATCGGAAACAACATACCCTCCTCACCATTTTGTTACCGGCTTCTAAAAAAGTTATTGCTACTTTCGCAGTTCAATATCGCTGCGAATTATGTCGGTACTTGTACTTACGCTTATTATATTGGTGGGCTCCTATTTTGCCGGCTTATTAGGTTCGCTAACCGGCCTGGGCGGCGGGGTGGTCATCATTCCCCTGCTTACTTTATTGTTAAATGTAGATATTCATTACGCTATCGGCGCGTCGCTGGTATCGGTTATAGCCACCTCATCAGGTTCGGCAGCGGCCTATGTTAAAGAAGGCATCACCAACATCAGGCTGGGCATGTTTTTGGAGATAGCCACCACGGCCGGCGCTATGGTTGGCGCACTTATAGCCGTTTATATCCCTACTCATTATATTGCCATTTTATTTGGAGTGATTCTCATTTTATCGGCTATCATGTCTTTAAAAAAGAAAGCTGAAGTTATCAACCAGGAACATAGCGCCCTTGCCGACAAACTAAAACTCAACAGTACTTTCCCTACCAATAATGGCTCGGTTGATTACAAAGTTAAAAATGTAGGCGGCGGTTTTTTTATGATGATGTTTGCCGGTACTATTTCTGGTTTGCTTGGTATTGGGTCGGGCGCTTTAAAAGTGCTGGCTATGGATACTATTATGCGTATCCCCTTTAAAGTATCAACCACCACCAGTAATTTTATGATAGGTGTTACCGCTGCCGCCAGTGCCGTGGTTTACCTGCAACGTGGTTATATTGATCCGGGGCTTTCCATGCCGGTTGCCATCGGGGTTTTATTGGGGGCCTTAAGCGGATCAAAAATATTGGTGCATACCAGTTCATCAGGCTGGCTGCGTTGGGTGTTTGCTGTAGTGGTAACTTTTTTAGCTTCGCAGATGATCTATAACGGGTTTACGGGGAAGATATAGTTCGGCATTGTTCATTGGTTCATTAGTTCAGTTGTTCATTGGTCTTTTATGGTGAATATCTAATTATAAAACAGGATAAAATGAGTAAAAGATATTTGGTTTTAATGGTTGTTTTGTTGGGGTTGATGAACGCTTCCCTTGCGCAGCAATTAAAGTCGCCAAAGCGTGAGTTCAGAGGGGTGTGGGTAGCATCTGTTGAAAATATCGACTGGCCAACCAAACCCGGAGAAAGCACTGATCAACAGAAAAAAGAACTAACCGACCTGCTGGATGCCCACCACGCGGCAGGTATCAACGCCATTATGCTGCAAATTCGCCCCGCAGCCGACGCATTTTATGCAAAAAGCAGGGAGCCGTGGTCAAAGTGGCTTACCGGTAAGCAGGGTATAGCGCCCTATCCTTTATATGATCCTTTGGAATTTGCCATACAGGAAGCACATAAACGCGGGATGGAACTGCATGCCTGGTTTAACCCGTATCGTGCTACCAAGGACGCTGATTATGCCAATTTAAGTCCACACCACATTACTAATATTCACCCGGAATGGTTTTTTGAATATGGCGGCCAAAAACTGTTTAATCCGGGTTTGCCCGAAGTGCAGGAATATATCATCCGCGTTGTATTAGATGTGGTCGATAATTATGATGTGGATGGCATCCACATGGACGATTATTTTTATCCATACCATGTGGCAGGTCAGCAACTGAATGATCAGCTTACTTACGCCAAATACGGATCGGGATTTAGTAATATTAAAGACTGGCGACGGGATAATGTTAATAGGCTTGTTAAAGCATTGGGAGATAGTATCCACGCGCATAATCCCCGTTTAAAGTTTGGAATGAGCCCCTTTTCTATCTGGGCCAACAAGTATCAAAATCCCGAAGGATCTGATACCCACGGAGGCGATTCTTATTATGAGCTTTTTGCCGACTCGCGTAAATGGGTACAGGAAGGCTGGGTAGATTATATTAACCCGCAGCTTTACCGGCCACTAAATGACAAACTGGTGGCCTTTAACGTGATGATTGATTGGTGGGCCAACCAGGTTAACAACCGGCATTTATATATTGGCCAGGCCCCTTACCGTATTATTGAAAACAAACTGCCTGCGTTTAGACAGCCTGCCGAATTACCAAACGAGATCAAATATCTGCGTAATAACCCAAGGGTTCAAGGCAGCGTATATTTCAGTTCCAAATCGCTTACCGCAAACCCACTTGGCTTTACAGATTCATTAAAAAATAATTATTACCACTACCCCGCCCTGCCGCCGGTAATGCTATGGCTTGATTCTGTCGCCCCTATGCCCCCGGTTGGGCTAACGGCCAGCGCAGAACCCAGTGGCATCAACTTAAAATGGCAGCAGCCGGCTATGGCCAGGGATAGCGAAGCCGTTTACGGCTATGTGATCTATCGATTTGATGAAAACGCCCGGATCAATACCGATGATCCTCAATACATTTTAAGCATCCAATACGATGCAGCTATTGAATATAAAGATAAAACCGTGCAAAAAGGAAAATCTTATATCTACGTGGTTACCGCTATTGACAGGCTAAAAAATGAAAGTGACCGCTCAAACCCGGTGTTGGTAAAAGCGACTGGAATAGACAAGCCCAATGAACTAATGAACCAAGCCCAATGAACCATAAATTTAAAGATACCGATATGCAGGCCGTAATAGGCTGGATACTACGCGCGGGGGTTTTAATATCTATGAGCGTAGTATTTATTGGCGGCGTACTTTATCTGTACAGGCACGGTCAAAGCCATGTTGATTACAGCACATTTAAAGGTGTGCCCGATTTTGTGCACAGCGCAGGCGGCATTCTCAATGGTATTTTTACCGGCCGGGGCAGGGCAATTATACAAGCCGGTATTATATTGCTGATAGCTACGCCCATTATCAGGGTGGTGTTTTCGGCCATAGGCTTTGTACTGGAGAAAGATTATATGTACCTGGGCATAACCCTGTTGGTTTTGCTCATCATTATGGCAAGTATGCTTAGCGGGCACGCCGGCTAAATATAATTAAAACCTTTTTAGGGATTCTGATATTATAATATTATGACCGCCATAATATTATGCAAAGGCAAACCGTAACCTCATCGGCATTAAGTAGCGCAGGCTATGATGCACTTAATAAGATTCTTGAACTGGAGTTCAGGGAAAGCGGGGGGATATGGCAATATTTTGGCTTTTCGCGCTCAACCTTCAAAAAATTCATGAACGCCGAATCCCTGGGTAACTTTTTTGTAACCCGGATAAAGGGGAGATATCCAGAATTGAGGATAAAATAGTTCGAAGCTGCTTGAAGTCGGTTAATCAAAAACAGTATAGCATAAAAAAGATCGCCAGTATATCATTACTCCTTTGCCAGCGAAGTGTTTAGTTTTACAAGAACATTTGCTGAACACTGGTTGCGGCTCACCCTGTCTACGCTTCGCTGGACCACCCTCTCTCCGGCAAGCCGCAAAGAGGGTTAAAAACCTTTTTAGCCCCTCTATGCGACGCAGTCGGAGAGAAGGGCAGACGGGGCGGAGCCTCGTCGGGGTGAGTTGTCTGCGCTATACCTAAATCAGATTCCCCTGAATGATCACGTTTCACAACATCAATTACTATTAGTACGGCGCTGCTCATCCGCGCTGCCCGTATCATGTTTTGCTGCCGATTTTACGGTTGATTTACCAAAGCGGTAGCTAAAGCCAAGCCTGATAACCCTGGTTTCCTTTTTATCAACCCCATAAAGGTTTATGTTTTGATAAAGCGCGCTATAGCGGTCGCGTTGAGTGTTAAAAATATCGTTAACATTCAATTTGATGCTGCCCCGTTTATTGAATACCTGTTTGCTGATGCCCGCATTAATCCAATGGGTTTGCTTTAACTGACTAACACCATACACCGTTGGTGATTCGTACTGACCAGATAACTCGGCAGCAATGGTGCTGCTTATGGCAAAATTTTGTGTACTGTTAAAAGTGATGTATTGCGAAGCTTTATCGTAATTGCCATTAACCGGGTAAGCTTTATACCTGAGGTGCGCCACATCTAAATTGAAATTGGCCGACCACCACCGGGTAATCTGCACAGGCACGTAAAAGGAAATTCCTACTATATAAATTTGGCCAAAGTTCTTACGCTCGGTAATGTTAACCTTGGTGGTATCATTTTGCCTGTAAATAGGAAAATCGTAAGCGTCGTTGGTTTGGTTATAGTATACCGTTGTTATGTAAGTTTCATTATAAGTGTGCGATAACTGCAGGGCGTTGGTGTATTCAGGCTTTAAATCTTTATTGCCCGACCGGTAATCATAAGGATCTGTATAATACAAAAACGGATTAATGTCCTGGTAGGTTGGCCGGTTAATACCCCGGTTATAACTTAGGGTAAATAAGTTTTTTTCGGTATAGCTATAACTTAACTGCGCCTGCGGAAAAAGGTTAAAATAATTTTTGGTGCTCGGGTCGCCAGCGGCATCCTCCTGTGATATGGTAGTACCTGTCGATTTGGTATTTTCGGCACGTAAGCCGGCGGTGATATCCCATTTGCCGGTTTTGTTATAATAATTAACATACCCCGAGCTTACAATCTCCTTATATAAGAAACGATTGCTAAAGTTAGGGTCAACCACATAAGTATTATTCACCTTTGGGCCAAATATCAGGTTGTTATCGCTTTGGGCATGGTTATATTTAACCCCCGTTTCAAAGCGTGAATCTTTACCAAGCGGATTAATGTAATCTATTTTAGATGTCCACACGTGAATATTTGATGGCGACAGGTTTTCCAATTGCTGTGCATCCCGGTAGGTATTGCCCTGGGGCGTGTAAAAGTTGTTGGTAATATACTCGTTTGAATGGCGATTATAGGTAGAGTAGTTTACATCGGCAGCAATACTTTTGCCGCTTTTATCAAGTGTAGCGTTGTAGTTGATATTGTAATTCAAAAAACTGCTGCTCCTGCCAAGCGCCGATCTCGCGATGATCACAGAATCCAACTTGTTTTGGTTGGATATATTTAAGGTATTATCCTTTATAAAATCGTCATGGCGTATAATACCGCTTACCAAAAAGCCAATAGTTTGTTTTGATGACAGGGAATAGTCGGCACCAAATTTTAAATTATGATTTTGCGTTTTCTGGGTATTATTATATACAACATCATAATTACTTAAGGTATCGTTATATTTTATGGTTCTGTTATTTACAATATTGCGATAGGTTTTGTTATCATCAAAAGTATAATTGCCAAAAATATTAAGCTTGGCTGTACGGTTATTGAAAATTATGCCTGCCCTGCCTTTAGCATATTTACCAACACCCGCGCCTGCGGTAACGGTTCCGTTAGTGCCTATGTTTTTACCTTTTTTTAGCACAATGTTAATGATGCCGCCACCAGATGCATCATACTTTGCCGATCCGCTGCTGATGATCTCGATCTGATCGATGGTACTGCTTTGCATACTGCGCAACATGCTGTTCAGGTCGTCGCCGGTAAGGTTGGTTGCCTTACCATCAATGGTGATCAAAGCAGGCTGCCGGCCGGTAATAACCAGGGTTTCCCTATCGCCGCCAACATGTACCCCCGGCGATTGGCGCAGCACCTCGTATGCCGAATTACCATCAGCCAGGATGCTGTTTTGTACATTCAAAATTACTTTGCCCGGTTTTACCTGTATATAAGGTTTGCGCCCTACAACGGTAACATCTTTTAGCTGGGTGCTGATTTGTTTAAGAATAACGTTAGGCGCTGTAAAAGTTTGCCCTGCAACCAAACTGAAGGGCCCCGCATAGGTTTTGCTGCTGCCAATCTGTGTTATTAAAAGTAAATAGCTGCCTGGTTTAATATTGGCAAGGAGGTAGCTGCCTGTTTTATCTACGAGGCTTGATTTGATAATGGCGGAATCGACAGTTTGCATGAGTACAACGGTGGCAGCATCCGCCGGGCCACCCGCATCCATCAAAACTTTGCCCTGTACAGCCGAAGGTTTTGTTTGAGCAAAAGAAATAGAACACACGCCGGTTAGGAGTGCAAAAAAAATGCTTCCGAATAAAACCTTCATTAATTGGCTGATGTAGAAATTTCCTATAACCCTGATCTTAAAATGTAACGCAATTTAACATAAAATATTAAACTGATAATATACTTATAATTTATTTTTTGCGATATATTAATAATAAAGCCGTCGTAACGCACGTATTAACATTTGTACATACATCGCGCTTTTAAGCCCCGTTTCTTTTGCCGCAAAATATATCTAAATCAATTAAAACGAAACACCTATGAATTTTATTAATTTCGCATCAAACAGGCATTACCCTTTTTGGATATCATAGCATGAAGAAATTTAGTTTTTTAGTACTGATCATATGTTTGGCAACTAACGTTTTTGCACAAACCGAACCTGCTAATTATAAAACCGCGCTAAACAGGTTTATACGTTTTTATAACACCAACAAGCCCGATAGTATATCTACTCATTTCAGTCCCGAAATGAAAGCGGCCCTGCCTGCCGACCAGTTTAAAAGTACTACCACGCAGCTAAGAACACAGTTGGGCGATATTGTAACCACCGATTTTGTAAAACTTGAAGGCACAGTAGCTTTATATAAAGCCACATTTAAAAACGCGGTATTTTTATTGAATATCGGCTTAAATGCAAAAGATCAGTATACCGGCCTGCTATTAAAGCCATACGATGCAGCGGCCACAACTGCCCCTGCGGCGCCTGTAGAAACTGCATTTGCAATGGATCCTTCTATTACTGAATCACCTATAACTGTAAAAAATCTGGCGGGTTCTATATCGGGCACATTGGCTATCCCTAAAGGTTCAACCGGCAAAATACCCGTAGTGTTGATCATTGCCGGCTCGGGCCCTACAGATAGGGATGGCAACAGCGCTAAAAATGGCCTGAATGGCAATACCTATAAAATGATTGCTAATGAGTTAGGCAAAAACGGCATTGCCTCCCTGCGTTACGATAAACGCCTTGTTGGCCAAAGCGTAAGCTCAACCACCGAAACCCAGTTGCGTTTTGAAGATTATGTAGAAGACGCCGTTAACCTTATTAACTTTTTGAACGACGATGAGCGTTTTTCACGTATCATCATATTTGGCCATAGCGAAGGTTCGTTGGTAGGTATCCTGTCGTCAATAGATGAGCCGGTGAAAGGGTTTATTTCTGCCGAGGGCGCCGGTGATTCTGCCGATAACATCCTTACCGAGCAAATGAAATCCCAGCCTACCCATATCTCTGAGGGTTTTAAAAGAATGCTGGATAGTTTGAAAAAAGGTAAAACCACCGATAATATCGATCCATCGCTTTATTTTATAGCAAGACCAGGGATTCAAAAATACCTGATGTCATGGTTCAGGTATAACCCTGCAAGATCTATCAGGCAGTTAAAGATCCCGATACTCATTGTACAGGGCACTACAGATTTACAGGTAAAAGTTACCGATGCCGAAAAACTAAAGAAAGGCAAATCCGACGCTACATTAGATATCATAGCCGAAATGAACCACATTTTGAAGGAAGCCCCAGCCGATAAAGATAAAAACCTGGCCACCTACACCGATCCCAACCTGCCCCTCAAACCGGAGTTTGTGAAAGCACTCATCACGTTTGTGAAGCATGTGAGGTAAGAGCCAGGCCCCACCCAACCCTCCCCTGAAGGGGAGGGCTAAAAAAATAAATATATACATCAACCTTCTGTTCCCCCTTTAGGGGGTTAGGGGGCTACTCCTATCAATCTCCTGATCACAATGATTTCGGCAACGTGATAAGCCATATGATCTGCCGCTTGCAGGGCTTCCCGTAACAAGGTTTGTCCATTGCCATGAGCAATCTTGCTGTACAGGTCGCCGGTTTTAACAAGGCTTATAAATTCATTCAGATCCTTGCTGATTTGCTTAATCGATCCATCCCAGGCTTCGTCACTTTCGGGTTCGGTTTCTTTCGGCCAGTAATCATCGGGCCATTTGGGCGATTCATGGTTGCCATCTTTACTAAACTCCAGCATATCCCATTGCGCAATCCTGATATGTTCAACCAGTTGCCAGATACTGTAGGGCAGTTTATCGGGCCTGGCTCCGCGCAGGTTTTTAGGCAAACCGGCCAAAGCTTTATCTATATCGGCATGTGCATTACCGCCTTGCAGCAAATGCACTACCTCCTCTGTTAATATTTTATGTTCGTTAGTCATGGTACCTAAAGTAACAAATTAGGTTAGGGTTTGATTTATTCAACTTAAATGTTTTAAGTTTATGCGGCATTTTAATTCAATTATACCGTGGTGAAAAATATATACGTCAAAATAACCTTAGCTAATATCCTGTTCATCATAGCTTTAATTGGCTGCAAAAAAGACAGCGTTGGCCGGTATCCCAATTTTGGTAAAGACGATGCGGCTTTTACAACCTATGAGAACTCGTTTTTAGATGGCTTATGGAAATTAAACCCCGATTGGGCAACTTCTGTTGGTTATCATAAATATGATAGTTTGCTATCTATCGCTAACGACCAAAGCCGCAGTAAAATGCTTGATTTTGCCAAGGTACAATTGGATTCTTTAAATAGGTTTGATGCCAATACTTTAAACGAAAACAATAGAATAGATTACAAAATGATGCAAAACCAGCTTGATTACGCCCAATGGCAAATTAAGCAGTTGAGGTCATACGAATGGGATCCGTCATCGTACAATGTGATAAGCACATTTGCCTACATTTTGAACGAGCATTATGAGCCCCTTGCCAAACGCCTCCACAGTTTTTATGAGCGCATGATAAATGTACCTATGTACTATAAAGATGCCGAAAAGCAGATCAAAAACCCGGTTGCTGAACTAACCAGCCTGGCTATTGAGCAAAACCTGGGCGGCATTGATGTAATTGATAAAGATTTTGCCGACTCATTAAAGAAAACAAATATCCCCAAAGCCGAGCAAAAATTAATGACCGATAGGGCGGCTATCACCGTTAAGGCAATTAAAGATTACGCCGAATGGCTAAAGAATTTAAAGAACGATCATCCCCGTAGTTTCAGATTGGGGCGTGATCTGTACGAGGATAAGTTTAAATATGAAGTAGTATCAGCCAGTACGGCCCAGCAGGTTTTCAACGCGGCTATGCAGCGCAAAAAATATGTACATCAGCAAATGGCAAAGATCAGCAGGCAATTATGGTCAAAATATTTTGGCACCAAAGCCATTCCTGCCGATTCATTGGTGATGATAAGCCAGATGATAGATACCCTATCATCAAACCATGTAAAACCGGATGAATTTCAGTCGGCCATTGTACAGCTGATCCCTAAGTTAAATAACTTTGTTAAGGCTAAAGACCTTTTAACGCTTGACCCTACCAAGCCGCTTATTATCCGTAAAGAGCCCGGTTATATGGCAGGTGTAGCAGGGGCTTCCATGAGCGGCCCTGGCCCGTATGATAAGGATGGCAACTCCTATTACAACGTCGGCAGCCTATCGGGCTGGTCTAAAGAAAAAGCCGAAAGCTACCTGCGCGAATACAATCAATACATTATCCAGATATTGAGCATCCACGAAGCTGTTCCCGGGCATTATGTACAGGGCGTTTACGCTAATAAAGCACCAAGCATGATCAAATCTGTATTTGGCAATGGTGCCATGGCAGAAGGTTGGGCGGTTTATAGTGAACAGATGATGTTGGATGCTGGTTACGGCAACAACGAACCCGAGATGATGCTGATGTGGTACAAATGGAATTTACGTTCGGTATGCAATACCATTTTAGATTATAGCGTACATAGCGGCAGCATGACCAAAGATCAGGCTATCAAAATGCTTACCACCGAGGCCTTCCAGCAACAGGCCGAGGCTGATGGCAAATGGAAAAGGGTTAGCGTAAGCAGCGTGCAACTCACCAGCTACTATACCGGCTATAAGGAAATTATGGACCTGCGCGACGCCTACAAAGAAAAACTGGTTGATAAATACAGGTTAAAGGAGTTTAACGAGAAGTTTTTAAGCTACGGCAGCGCCCCTGTTAAATTTATTAAAGAAGCCATGCTGGCTAAGCCGCCTACCAAGAAAGAGTAAAGTGCTTTTAAAAGTCTCCCCTTTAGGGGCTACCGTGTACCCACATCTTGTTTGTTAAGGAAATGTCATTTCGATAGAGCGAAGGAGGGAAATGAGCGGGGTGCGAAAGAGAAATCTTGTACGCCTTGCATGGCCGAATGCCTGCTTTTACAAGATTTCTCCTCACCTACGGCGCGCAATCCCACCCCTTGTTCGTCGAAATGACAACGTTTTTATTAGAAGAGTAGGTTTAACAAAATGTGGGTACACGGTAGCTTCAGGGGTAATTATTCGCATATAATTTCAGGAGTGCTCATGAGGGCTACGCCGTTTAGAGGGGCTTTATCCAAACAGATAGCCCATGAGCAACAGAACTCCATGGACTATGAAACCATGTGCCGTTACCCATGAACTATCAATATCCTTTTATTGCTTAAACTTATTTTTAAGATCTGTAATGATTTTTAATCTGGCTTTCAAGTTGGGCCTTCACACCGGGGGCAAGCCTACCCTGGCAACAAGTAACACTGCTGTTTTTATCAAAATTAACTTCTGCAATAATTTTACCCTGGTCAACCACGCGGAACCTTCCTGCTTCATTGGGTAAAACAGCTACAGCGCGCTCATCATTTTTAAAATTGATCAACACGTGAAACTGATGCTGTGGTATAAATGCTATTTGCTGTAACATAAAACCCTCCTTTCGGTTATTAAAATGCCTTGGTTTATAAAGAGCCGTTGATTACTATAAAGTTAACGAAATTAGTTTTAAATAATTGTTATGTTTCGGCGCATTTTTTAGCCGAAATATTATAATATATTAGCTAATCCCACACCAAAGCTTATGAAACACGCATCTGTACTTTTTTTACTGTTTATGGCAACAATTACTTGCCAGGCACAGAAGTTAAAATTGGCATTGCATTTAACCAGGGGCAATACTTACAACATGGTTTCTACTACCACATCGGCCATAAAACAAACGATAAACGGACAGGTGAATAATATTAATGTTACGTTATCGGCCATCACTTCTTTTAAGGTGCTTAGTGCCGATGATTCGTTGTATTATATGGAGGTAACCTATAAAGGCGTAAACATGAAAATGGATTTACCTACCGGGCAGGTAAGTTTTGATTCACAGAAAAAAGACTCAACAGATGTTATGTCATCTATTTTAGGTGGCATAGTAGATAAGCCATTTACAGCTACCTTTACCAAAAGCGGCAGGGTCCATTCGGTCGAAAATCTTGAAAATATGATTTCCTCTGTACTGGATGGATTTCGGCAGGTGCAGGGTACTCAAAAAGAGCAGATCAAGGCGCGGTTTATGCAATCATTTGGCAGCCGGTCTGTTAAAGGAAACCTGGAAATGTCGACAGCTGTTTTACCAGAAACCCCTGTTGCTAAAAATGATAAGTGGAGTAAACATACCATTTTACAAAGTACCATGAACGCCAATGTTGAAACTGTTTATCAGTTGATAAACGTAACACCAACAAGCTACCTTATCCATGGCGAAGGTACTATTGTAACTATCCCCGGCGAACCCGGCACCTCGCCCATGAAGTACGATATGAAGGGTACCATGGTATCAGATATTAAGGTAGATAAAGCAACCGGCTGGATCACCGAATCAAAAACCAGGCAAAATATCAATGGCACCATGACCATTAAAGATAATCCCGATACACCCGGCGGCATCACCTTCCCGGTAAGCATGACGGGAGAAACGATTATTACCGACAGGTAGTTCATTGGCTGCGCCGTCATTGGTCATTTCGCTGCGCTGTCATTAGTCATTGGGATGGTGGGCGAGAGCGTGACGATAAATCAAAGGCTTACTGTTCAGCCGCTGAAAAAAAATGACCTAATGATCAATGACTAAATGACCTAATTACTACCTTCGTATCATGTCAGCCGCCGAAGCCAAACAACAGATACAAGAGTTAACCGCCGAGTTAAAACAGCACAACTATAACTATTATGTGCTGGCCATGCCTACCATTGCCGATTTTGATTTTGATCAGAAACTGGAGCAATTGAACCAGCTTGAAAAGGAATTTCCGGAACTTGCCGAACCCGATTCGCCCACACAACGGGTAGGTGGTTTTATTACCAAGGAGTTTGTTACGGTAAAACACCGCTGGCCAATGCTATCGTTAGGGAACACCTATAACGAGCAGGAATTGGTAGAGTTTGATCAGCGTATTCGTAAAGCCATAGGCGATAATTTTGAATACGTTTGTGAGCTTAAGTTTGATGGCTTAAGCATGAGTCTTACCTATGAGCATGGCAAGCTGGTACGTGCCGTAACCCGTGGCGACGGTACGCAGGGCGACGAAGTAACCACCAACGTACGCACCATCCACAGCATCCCCAAAAAACTGGATAAAGGTGACTATCCCGATCTCTTCGAGATTCGTGGTGAGGTTTTTATGCACCTCAAGGCATTTGAAAGATTGAACAAAGAACGTACAGATAACGGCGAAGTTGCTTACGCCAATCCGCGCAATTTTGCATCGGGCACTATGAAGCTACAGGATTCGGCAGAAGTAGCCAGGCGGCCGCTTGATTGCTTCCTGTACGGTTTATATACCGAAAAAACATTGTTTAAAACCCACTGGGAAAGCCTGGAGGCCGTAAAAAGCTGGGGCTTTCATATAGACGACCATAGCCGTTTGTGCGGCGATATTAATGGTGTGCTTGAATTTATCAACCATTGGGATAAAGAGCGCTTTAACCTCAGTTACGATATTGATGGTATCGTAATTAAAGTAAACAACTATTCGCAGCAGCAGGAATTAGGTTTTACTTCCAAATCGCCGCGCTGGGCCATATCCTATAAATTTAAAGCCGAGCGCGTTGAAACCGAGCTGCTACAAGTAAGCTACCAGGTTGGGCGTACAGGCGCTGTTACACCGGTAGCTAATTTAAAACCAGTTTTATTGGCCGGTACTACCGTAAAGCGCGCCACACTGCACAATGCCGATGAAATTACCGAACGCTTAAAACTGCATGAACATGATACAGTTTATGTTGAAAAGGGCGGCGAGATCATCCCTAAAATTATCAGCGTAAATTTAGATAAGCGTGTACCCGGCGCAAAGGCTATTGAATATATAACCCATTGCCCGGCCTGTGATACGCCCCTGCTACGTACCGAGGGCGAAGCTGCCTGGTATTGCCCTAATGACGAAGGCTGCCCACCTCAAATTATGGGCAAAATGCAGCATTTTATCGGCCGCAAGGCTATGAATATTGATGGCCTGGGCGATGAAACTATCGATACTTTGTACACCCGTGGCTTTATTAAACACATCAGCGATCTGTATAAACTGCATGAGCACAGTGCCGAGCTCAAACAAATGGGCCGTTTTGGCGAAAAATCGATCAACAACATGTTAGATGGTATCGAAAAATCAAAGCAGATGCCTTTTGAAAAAGTACTGTTTGGGATGGGCATTCGCTACATAGGCGAAACTGTAGCCAAAAAACTCGTGGCGCATTTTAAAACCATTGATAACCTGGTGGCCGCGTCACTTGAAGAACTCACCGCTGCCGATGAAATAGGCGGGCGCATTGCGCAAAGCATTATAGATTACTTTGCTGATGATAGTCACAAAGAAGAGATTGAAAAACTTAAAAGCGCGGGCCTGCAATTTGTCGCCGAAGAAAAAGAGGTGACCCTTGCCAGCGAAAAACTCGCAGGGCAAAGCTTCATTATATCCGGAGTGTTTGAAACATTCTCGCGTGATGAGCTGAAGGATATCATTGAACAAAATGGAGGCAAAATATTGAGTAGTATATCGGCAAAATTAAACTACCTTGTGGCTGGTGATAATATGGGGCCTGCAAAGCTCGAAAAGGCACAAAAACTAAATATTCCTGTCATTAGCGACCAGGAGTTATTGGATTTGATTGGCTGATTTACTGAAGCTTTGTTTTGACTCAGTCAATTTTTTTCCAATAAAGATTCTTTACTTGGCTTGTTTAAAAATAAATAAAAAGATCGTCATTGAGAGTATACATTAGTGGTGTTCATGAAAAAAAAGTTAATGACACCTTGAAAGCACTATTGATAATCAATAACTTAAATGGACGCTATTATAAGAAGAAATGACGTATAGGTTAGCGCAGACGACTCACCCCGACGAGGCTACGCCCGTCTGCCCCTCTCTCCGACTGCGTCGCATAGAGGGGCTAAAAAGGTTTTTGTTTCTTCTAACCCTCTTTGCGGCGCAGCCGGAGAGAGGGTGGTCCAGCGAAGCGTAGACCGGGTGAGTCGTAGCCAGCGTTCATGCAATGACGGGTGTATATGTGCTCAATGGAGGATATAAAAATTTGAAAGAAATTTAAACAGACCCTTAATGATTTTAAAGAATTTAAAACTGAATAGTATAAATTACGTAAGTTGTACTATTATTTGATTCATGAAACGCGCGATCCTTAAATTTTTATCAGCATGGCCAACTTTGTAGCAATTCAGGAAAATATTTTTTGCGAACCTTGCAAAGATTGTGGCGCAAGGCCCGTTATTGAACAAATAAAAGGTAACTTCATGGTAAGGTGTCCTAACAGTAGCAGCCATTACCAAACGAAACCGGGTTTGGTTGACATCAATGACTGGAACCTTAAAAACAAGATACATACATCTTTAGGCGCTAAAGACACAAAGCCATCAAAGGAAGCTTCCTGATAAAACCATCACAATTTCACACAATTTAACAATTGCCTGTTGTAACATTTAGCAAATAAGCACCATCTTAGCTTAAACACCTGCTAAATGAAATTAACCTTATTTTTTGCCCTGCTTTGTAGTTTAAATATCCAGGCCTTTGCCCAACAGCTTAGTATCAGCGGTAAAATAACCGGCGAAAACAATAAGCCAGTTCCATTTGCATCGGTATACATCAAAAATACTACTCAAGGTGCATCGGCCAATAGCGAAGGTGCCTACCAATTGCAATTAAAGACTGGGAGTTACGAATTACAATTTAAAGCCGTGGGTTACGCCCAGCAAAGTACAATTGTAAAGCTTACCAAAAATCAAATCATCAATATAAACCTCAAAACCGAAACCTACCAGCTTAAAGATATCACCATACACGCCGGTGGCGAAGACCCGGCTTATGCCATTGTTCGCAAAGCCATAAAAAAGCGTAAAATGTATTTAAACGAGGTAAACGCCTATACCTGCGATATTTACATTAAAGGGCTTCAAAAACTACTGGCAGCCCCCAAAAAGTTTATGGGCTTTGACGTACAGAAGGCTACCAGCGAAGCCGGACTGGATTCCAGCCGTACAGGCATAGTTTATCTTTCAGAATCAGAGTCGAAGTATAGTTATATGCGTCCCGATTTGGTGCACGAGGTACAGGTATCATCAAAGGTTTCGGGCTATAACCGGGCATTTAGCTTTAACCGGGCCAGTGATATGCAGGTAAATTTTTACCAGAATTTTGAAAGCTGGAAACGCCTGAGCAATCGCCCGCTGGTATCCCCTATTGCAGAAAATGCACTGTTTTATTATAATTATAAATTGATAGGCGTTACCATTGAAAACGGCGAAACGATCAACAAAATCCAGGTAACGCCAAAGCGTGGTTATGACCCTTGTTTTGAAGGCTATATTTATATTTTGGAGGATAGCTGGCGCCTATCGGGCCTGCAGCTTTTTATAACCAAAAAAGCAAATATCAATTATGTTGATACCTTAAAAATAAGTCAGCAGTTTTACCCGGTTGATAATAAGGTTTGGATGCCGGCCACTATTAAATTTGAATTTACCGGCGGCCTATTGGGTTTTAAATTAGGCGGATATTTTATCAGCGTATATAAAAATTACGATCTTAACCCTGTACTCAATAAAAAGGATTTTGAAGAACGCATCAACATTACCAAAGGGCACGATAAAGATTCAGTTTACTGGGCGCAGGAGCGGCCCATCCCATTAACCGATGAGGAAAAGAAAGACTACGAGGTAAAAGGAAAGCTGGCTGCCAAACGCGAATCGAAACCGTACCTCGATTCGTTAGACAAAGCCAATAATACCTTCAAATTAACCAACCTGCTGCTTACGGGTATTGATACCCGCAACCGCTATAAAAAAGAATACTTTCATTACAACGGGCTTTTACCTTCCCTGCTATATAATACGGTTGAAGGCCTTACCATCAATTATGGGGCAAGCTACAGCAAGATGATTGATACCGTGAATGATCGTTTCCTGGTGGTGAACGCGAGGGTAAGGTATGGGTTTAGCGATCATTTATTGAATGGTGTAGCCGGTGTAAGCATCTCCGTAAACCAGATGACACTGAGCTTTAACGGCGGATCGGACGTTACAGACCTGAACAGCCTGCAGCCGGTATCAAGCATTGTAAACTCGGTTTATACCTTGTTCAGGCGCGAGAATTTTCAGAAGCTTTATCAAAAACAATTTGCTTCGGCATCATTTTTTGGCAGAATCTATGGCGGATGGCAAGCCAGCGCAACCGCCGAATGGGCCAACCGCAAATGGCTGCCCAATAGCAGCGACTATAGTTTTTTCCACAAAACAGACCGCCAGTTTACGTCAAACAATCCGCTAAATCCTTCGCAGGACTTACCCTTGTTTCCGGAAAATCAATCCTTTAAAATAAGTGTTCGTACCAGTTATGATTTTAGTAACCGGTATGAAACCTATCCGTTTGGCCGGCGGTACCTTCCATCCAAATATCCAACTATCGGCCTTAGCTATACTAAAGGCATCAGCGGGATATTAGGGAGTGATGTAAGCTATGACCAGTTAAGTGCCGATATATCCAAATCAGACATCGACCTGGGCTTTTACGGGCAAACCTCCTTTTTTATTGGCGCAGGCAAATTTTTAAATGCCAATAAAATCTACTATCCCGATTATAAACAATTTGATGGCAACCAATTATTGGTGTATAAGCCAACGTTTAACAGGTTCCTGTTATTAGATTACTACAACTTTAGCACACCCGATAAATACCTGGAAGGCCACCTGGAACATAACTTTTCAGGTTTTATTACCAACAAAATTCCCCTCATCCGCGATCTTAAACTAAAGGAGATCATTGATGTAAATTACCTGTATACGCCAGTGCTTAAAAACTATACCGAGTTGGGTTTTGGTTTACAACGCGGCCTGGTTAGGGTGATGTACGGCGTATCCTACAACAGCGGCAGCAATATAAGGAACGCTGTAAGGGTGGGAATAAGTTTATAGTATTGAGTGATGAGTTTTGAGTTTTTGATAATCAATCGCGATTTTACTTATAGTAATACTCAAAACTTACAACTCATAACTCAAAACTACTCCCTATATTAGCATCCTTTAATTTTACTCATGAATATATTTTACGGAACAGGGGTAGCCATGGTGACCCCTTTTCATGCGGATGGTCAAGTTGACTACAACGGGTTGAAAAACCTGATTGAACATTTGATTGATGGCGGGGTGGAATACCTGGTATCATTAGGTACAACCGGCGAAAGCGCCACATTGAGCGAGGCTGAACGAAAGCAGGTTTGGGCATTTACCGCCGAAGTGGTAAATAAGCGCGTTGGTCTTGTTGCCGGCATAGGTGGTAATAATACTCATGAGGTTGTTGAGCAGATAAAAGCGTTTAATACTGCCGGCTACGATGCTATATTATCATCAAGTCCGCATTACAATAAACCTACGCAGGAAGGGATTTATCAGCATTACAAGGCTATTGCGCAAAATACGCAGCTGCCTATCATTTTATATAACGTACCAAGCCGCACCGGGAGCACTATCAGTGCAGAAACTACCGTGCGTTTAGCAAAGGACTTTAAAAACATCATCGGCATTAAAGAAGCGTCGGGTAATTTCGATTTGTTTAACCACCTGATGCGCGATAAGCCCGAGGGATTTTTATTCATATCAGGCGATGATCCGGTTACTTTGCCTATGATGGCTTTGGGAGCAGTTGGTGTAATATCTGTTATAGGCAACGCGTTGCCTCGCCGGTTATCTGATATGGTACGTTTACTTTTAAATAACGATTACAAAGGTGCCCACAAAGCGCATTATGATCTGATAGAGTTTACACGCCTGATGTTTGCAGACGGCAGCCCGGCCGGCGTAAAAACCGCCTTAAAACAATTAGGTGTTTGCGGCGATACGGTAAGGTTACCATTGGTACAGGTTGGTCCTGCTACTAAGGATGCTATTATTAAAGAAACACAGTTGCTATCTTAAATAGAAACTTAAATTTCTTCTTCCATAAAAAACCCGGTTATGATTAGTAACCGGGTTTTTATTTGGAATAAGATGATTAAACCTTCCTTAGCTTTCTTTGTTTTTTGATTCCTGAACCTCCAAACGGATAGCCTGTGCCAGGTTTTTCAAATCTTGCATGCCTTTACGAACACGGGTTCCGGCAGCACTGTTTCCTTTGTTGTAGAATTTGTCGGCGTCAGCCTCCAAAGAAGCTATAAGCTCTTTTACTTCGGTAAATTTTTTCATTTTTTACTCCTTTTAAATAATGAGGTTTATTGTTTTTAATTAAAGCTAAGCTATAATGTTTTTTTTTAATTAAAAACTTTTAAAAGCAAAAAATAGTGCCTTTAAAGTGGTTTTTTTCCACATTTTGGCTCATTAAGGCGTATTTGAAGGGTTGCGATATCGTATTAAAAATATAAAATTGTGTTAATATATTTCAATTACGCTTGAATGATAAATTACATATTTAAAATATTGATCTATTAAATAGTATTTTATTGATTTTTGGGTAGTTTATGCTGTATTTTTGTAACTTTTGCGCTATTTAATAACTAATGATAGAATACCGGTTTAGACTGTTTTAACGAGCAAAGAACAATAAGCAAATTTCATTGCGTCTTAGCGCCTTTGCGTGAAATGAATTTTTCCTTTAAGTTACCCTTTTTACTTGATATGCTTAAACGCGATTTTCCAACATCGCCCGCAGGGAAATCGCTTTTACCGACAAGTAATGAATTCGTGTTATAAGTAAGGCACCTTTTTTTTTGTTAGACACGAATACCCGCTGCCCCGGTTACAATTTAATCGAATTTCACGAATTTTGGAATTGATAGATGGCACAAATCAGGGCAAACGCATCTGAATAATTAACGGGGATAAGCTGTTATTTAAGTGCGCCACACATCAGTTTAGTGTTAACCATGTAAAAATACAAAATATTGATTATCAAATAATTAAGTGTAATTACATCTAAAATATGTTAAGTTATGTTAACCCAATTTGAGGCGTTTGCTGTGTGACACAAATTTAAATGTGATTGAAAAAATCCGTGTTTACTCAGCTCTCAGCTTGTGAGAAAATAAAGTTAAATATGAAAAGCGATTTCCCTTATCGGCCGCCCCGCTTAGCGCCTCATTATAATTATTCATGTATATTTGGTACAATAGCATTGATGAGAGATTTGCCTATCGATGCCGCTTTACCATGTACGAAATAATCACCCAATCCTTACGTAAACTGGTTGACTTTACCGACGAGGAGCTTTTTATGTTTATGCAAAGGCTAAAACCGGTAATCTTAAAAAAATATGCTTTTTATTTAAAGGAAGGCCAGGTTTGCAAAGGCATGGTCATTGTGCAAAAAGGTTGCTTACGCTATTTTTCGCGGGGCGAAAAAGGCGACCATACCATAGGCTTTGCCTTTGAAGGCGAATGGATTGGCGATTATGAAAGCTTTTTATTACAAGCCCCATCACCCGATTTTATTGAAGCCATTGAAGATACTGAGCTGTTTACCCTTAGCTATGCCGATATGCAGGCGCTGTACAGCCATAGCCAACGTTTTGAAAGGTTTGGCCGCCTGATTGCCGAGAGATTATTTATTGATACAGCAAGAAACAATCGCAATTTAAAAATGCAATCGGCCGAAGACCGCTACCTGGAATTGCTGAACACCCAACCCCGCATTTTTGAACGGCTACCTCAGCATCTGATTGCCTCGTACCTCGGTATCCAACCCCAAAGCCTTAGCCGCATCAGGGCCAAGCTGTATAACCCCAAAAGTTAACTCAGGTTAATAAATCTGTTGCTCTTTTTAACCCCATGTCATTTTTAAGCTAAGCCATTAGCCCCAGTTTTGTGCTGTGCATTATTTGCGCCCGGTACAACACTTAAATTAAAAATGATATGAATCCCAACCAGGTATTCCCGGCAGTTAGTTCCATTGCAGCCTTGCAGTGGCTGTTACTTATCGCGCTCCCCAAATGGAAGGTTACAAAGTGGCTTGTTAATCACGCTGCTGTTCCGTTGTTATTATCGCTTATTTATTGCATTTACATCGCCGGCTTTTTTAACGTGCAAGGTGGCGGTTTTAACTCCATACAGCAGGTACGTACTCTTTTTAACAATGATAATTTGCTGCTGGCCGGCTGGGTACATTACCTCGCTTTTGATCTGTTGACAGGCTTTTCTATCCTCAGATCGGCACAGGAAAAATCGGCTTCGCACTGGCTGGTTATCCCATGCCTGGTACTCACTTTTATGTTTGGCCCCTGCGGTTTCCTGCTTTATCAAGTTATTCAAAAAGTAAAATCACGCAAATGAAAACGTTATTCAATCGTATCAAAACCATAAGCCCGGCTTTTTACTATTGTGGTTTAGGTCACCTGGCGCTATTTATATTGATGATCATCGTTGCGCAGTTTGATAGCAGGCAGCTTATGGGCATCAACCTATGGATAAAACCTATCAAATTTGCTATCTCTATAGCCATTTACTGTTTAACCTGGCCTTTGCTGTTACAGTATTTGCCGTTTGAACGCATCAAAAAGCGCTTTATAAATTTCAGCGTATTTGCCATGACATTTGAAATGTTGGCCATTGCCACCCAGGCCGCAAGAGGACAGCTATCACACTATAACACAGCGGGTCTTTATAACGCCATTTTATTTAGTTTGATGGGAATAGTGATTGTGTCGCAAACGTTGTTTGCCATTTACATAGGTTACCTGTTTTTTAAAGTACGGCCTATACAAATAAGTCCGGCTTTGCTATGGGGCATCCGCCTGGGCATTATCATGGGCGGCATCTTTGCCCTTGAGGGCGGCATAATGGCCTCACGATTGGCGCATACCGTTGGCGCTGCCGATGGTGGCCCGGGCCTGCCACTATTTAACTGGAGCCGTATTGCCGGCGATTTACGCATAGCACATTTTTGGGGCTTGCACGCCCTGCAAATTGTACCCTTGTTTGTGGTACTTAGCAACACCAAAAAAGCAAAGCCGGCAATTGTGTTTGCCGGCCTGTACTTTGTAATTGTGTCTTTATTATTTTACAACGCCATGCTGGGCAGGCCGTTGTTTTAATAAATGATTTAAAAGATCTTCTGCAACAGATCCGGATGATGGGCGTGTAGTTTGATGATCAACTCGCCAAACAATGTATTTGCCCAGGCAAACCATTTACGGGTAAAGTTATTGGCATTATCCTTATGGAAACCTTCGTGCATGAAGCCTGTACCTGCATGGGTGTTTTTTAACATATGTAAGCAGCGGGTGATCTCTAATTTATCGGTAGAGGTTAGCGCACGCATGGTAATAGCCATTGGCCATATAAAATCAATTCCCACGTGCGGGCCGCCAATACCTTCGGCAACTTTGCCTTTAAAAAAGTAAGGATTATCCAAACTCAGCACAAACCTACGGGTGTTTTGGTACAAGGGATCGGTAACGGGTAATGAATCGAGGTAAGGCAAGGCCAGTAAACTTGGCACATTGCTATCATCCATTAATAGCTGGTTGCCATAACCATCAACCTCAAAAGCTAATATTTTACCGTATTTAGGATGATTTACTACGGCATATTGTTTTAACGCGGCATCTACTTCAGCGGCAAGGGCTTTACATTCGGCGGCTGTAGCAGCATCTTTACCAATCACGCTAAACATTTCGGCCATTTGCCTTAAGCTGGTAACCGCGAAATAGTTTGAAGGGATCAGGAACGGATAAATAGTGGCATCATCTGACGGGCGGAAGATGGAACAGATCAAGCCTACAGGTTTTACCGGGTTACCATAGCCACGGTTTGGCGCGGTATCGCTGGCTGTCTCGGTTTTACGCTGAAAGTGATATGGCCCTTTACCGTTTTTGCGCTGTTGTACTTTAAAGGTATCTAATATGGTTTTACCGGCTTTTTGCCAATTCTCGTCAAAGAAGCTGGTATCGCCGCTTATTTTCCAATAGTTATAAGCCAACCTAACGGGATAACAAAGCGAATCAATCTCCCATTTACGCTCATGTAACTCGGGCTTCATATCGGTAACATCAGTATCCCACTCGCTGCCGGTTGGGCCTTCGTTAAAGGCGTTGGCATAGGGGTCTATCAGTACACACCTTGCCTGCCTGCTTAACACGCCCTGGATCACTTTTTTAAGTTCAGGATCGTTTTTGATCAATGGCAGATACGGCCAAACCTGCGCCGATGAATCGCGCATCCACATGGCAAAAATATCGCCGGTGATTACAAACGTATCTGGCTTGCCATCCTTTTCGGAATAGTTAACGGTAGTATCTAAAGTATTAGGATAACAATTTTCAAAAAGCCAGGCAATTTCCGGGTCTTTAATAGCCGCTTTAACTTTTTGTATAGTGGCCTCAACAGCCTTGCTGGTAAATTTACGGTCGGCAAGTTTGGGCCGATGGCTTTCAAATACCGGCGTAGTTGCACTAACCCATTTTGGTAAAGCACCTAAACCAAGCCCCGCGGTGGCAACACCATTGATCTTAATAAAATGTCTCCTGGTAATCATATAGGTAAATTGAATTGGTATACTGTAAAAGTATAAAAGGCTTTGATTATCCAAAAGAAAATCGCCTTAAATTATTTATCTAATACCTTTTAGGGGAGTAATTAGTATCAAGTATCAAGACCGAAGCATTGCTTGTTTGAAGTGTTTTTTAGTATTATTCAAAAATCTTGATACTTGCTACTAACTACTTGATACTTGTTTGCTCGGCCTGCATCATTCGTAACCATTCTTTAAAATAAGGGTAGCACCGGGTTTAAAGATTAAGCTTACAAAGCCGGTTTCGGCAGGGTTTATCTGTACATCTTTTTTAACTGTGCTAAAAAAAGTTTTAAACGGAAGCTTCAACTTTGTTTTACCACCTTTTTCTGAAACTATTTTAATTTCGGTAACCTGCCCGTCTGCCTTTTTCAGACTCACTAAAAACGCGCCTTCGGTGCGTAAATTTTCAAAGGCTAAGTTTTTCCAGCTTACAGGCACAGCAGGTAAAACCTCGATGAAACCAGCATAACTTTGTATCAGCATTTCCTGCAGACCAGATGCAAACGCAAAGTTTCCTTCTAATGTAAACGGCCTGTATACAAATTTAGAATAACCGGATTTGGTTTGGTCGCCGTTTAAATGAAAGCTGTTTATTGAACAGAACGCCTTAGCAAAAATGGTAAGATCTTTAGCTGCCCCCTCGCCATCTTTGGCCCTGGCTTTCATATTGGCCAGCCAGGAGTATGAGTAGCCGCACCAATAAGCCGGACCTATGCTATCTAATAAATGAATAGAGTTTTTGATCACCGACTGCGCCTTTGGCCCGTCTTCCCATTTTATTAAGCCTAAAGGATGTATAGCCATCATATTTGAAAAATGCCGGTGCGATTGGTTGTAAGCCATGCTTGGCGCAAACATCAGTTCATTGGCTGGGGTAATGGCAAAATCATCAAATTGTGAGCCTATCTTTTGCCAATGCGCAGCTTCTTTGCTATTCCCCAGTTCTGTTGCCAGTTCTGCCGCGGCTTTAAAGGTAAATTTCATGAGTGCCAGGTCGTAATTAGTGTTTTGGGGAAACCAGGCTGTAATATCATTATCGTTTATTTCGGGACTGGAGCTAATAGGTAATTTACGATGGCCGACGCTATCCAAAACAGTTAAACTTTCAATAAAAGTAGCTGCTCCTTTTATCCAGGGATATGCCCTGGTGCGTAAAAAAGTTTTATCCATGCTGTAGCGCCATTGTAAATAATAATGCTGGCCAAGCCATGACGATACCGTTGGCGAAAGCGAATATTGGATCCAGCCACCCATTTCTGTACCGTTAATAGTAGTTACGCCTGGCACAGCTAAGCCTTTAGTACCAAAATACATTTTAGTGTAACGTTCATAGTTGGCTTTGTTGGCGTCAAGATGATCAAGATACGGCATCGATTCTTTTAAATGGTTGCCGCTATAGCCTGGCCAGTAGCTCAATTGGGTATTTAAATCATGATGAAAATCGCCTTTCCAGGGAGGGAGGCGACCATTATCGGCAGTCCAGATGGCTTGCAGGGAAATGGGTGGAGCCCCTGATCTTGAGGCCGAACCAAATTTATATTGTTCCAGGTACCATTGTTTTTCAAGCAATGTATCGGGCAGGTGTATGGTCGATTTACTCCAAAAATTTTGCCACCATGCACTATGTGAACTATAATAACTTTTGAAACTTTGTTTTAGCGCTTTTTTAGAAACGGCATTAGCCGGCGGATTAATTTTTTTGTTGGGGTATTGTGATGAGATACTCCAAACACCTTCAACAGTATGGGCAGCGGCATAACGCCAGCTTACATTAATTTGATAGGTAAACCCGCCATAACCGTTTTGTATATAGGTAATACTATTCCCTTTTCTTTTGATGCTTCCCTGTGGATATCCAAGCCGGGAAAGGTCATCGCCGCCAACAGGATCGCCGCTTATTTTTACCTCGCCCTGGTATTTAGGCGCTATTAGCTGGGGGACGAATGCCGTTTTTATGTTTTCAAACCTAAACCAGCCTACAGGCGCGGTTGCATGTACAAACGTTTTAAGAATAACGCCGTTTGCCCACTTTACCTTGCACAAAGCATCCGGTAAATGCAGGTTAACCGATTTAACCTGTCCCCATTTTTGGGTATCAAACTCCAATGCCCCGCCAGGGATTTTTGATGGTGCCGGTTCGTGGTCATAAGGGTCATCAAAATATTTTTGCACCGGGGCATAATCTTTTTTATTGACCTGGTTTAGCACCCATTGATAGCTAAACTCGGGCCGGTGCAGGCCTTTCATGGGGCGGGTATCCCAAAGGTCGGCGCGGTCAAGTGAAAAGCGCAGGTGATTTGCCTTTTGCCAAATAAGTGCTCCTATCATACCATTGCCCAGGGGGATGGCTTCGTCCCACCGTGTGGCCAGTGTATCAAAATGCATATCGTGCCTGCTGGCTTGTGTAAAAGCGGGAATGTAGTGTAATAAAACACAAATAATCACCAGTTTAATTTGTTTCATACTTAAGAGGTATTAATAGCTACCTGATTTTTGGTGCCTACAAGGATTATTGTTATGCTATTTATAATGTACCTTATTTATCAAACTTAAAAAAAAGAATAATCACAGACCGGGAAAGCACAAACGTTTGCGCAGCTAAAAACCTGCAAAAGATAAGCTGCAAAGTAGCAGGGCACCAGCTAAACTTGCTGATAAGCTATTGTATGCCGCCTCGGCGGCGTTACTCATCGATATAAACCTAAGTTTCATCGACACTTGCAGGCTGATTTACCCTGTTGGGTTTAATTTAGTATTGTAAATTAAATGATCAATTAAAAAGGTACATGAATAAACAATTACTATAATCCCAAACGGGAGATCTGTTTTTTACAGATCAGCGTACTCTTGTCGTTCTTTACATGTTTCTTCATTTTGTTAAGAAGATACTTTCAGTTAATAGTTAATTATGAAATAGCGCCCGCTGGGAGTGCGGCGCTATTTTGCTTTCTCTTCATAGTATCAACTATCAGACTTTCGCCACAAAGCCGCTTATCCATCGTCCAAAAGTCTCAAAGTCCAAAAATCCTTCGTCCTTTGTCCAAAAAAATCCTAATTTCCCGGCATGCATCATCCCGAGAATAATCCCTGGAAAATAACTTCTGAAAAAGCCATTTATGATAACCCCTGGATTAATGTAACCGAGTACCAGATAATCAATCCATCGGGCAATCCGGGCATTTATGGCAAGGTACATTTTAAAAACCTGGCTATAGGTGTGTTGCCTTTGGATGATGAGCTGAACACTTATCTTGTGGGGCAATACCGTTTTACGCTTAACCAGTATAGCTGGGAAATACCCGAAGGCGGCGGTCAAATAGGAGTTAGTCCCTTAGATTCGGCAAAGCGCGAACTGCTGGAAGAAACCGGATTAAAAGCATCGCAATGGACAGAAATTCAGCAACTACACCTCAGCAATTCCGTAAGCGATGAATGGGGTGTAATATATGTAGCCCGCGGCCTTACCCAACATGAGGCCGAGCCTGAGGATACCGAGCAATTGATAGTTAAAAAAGCACCTTTTGCCCAGGTTTACCAAATGGTATGTGACGGACAAATCACTGATTCGATGACGGTGGCCGCGGTGCTTAAAGTAAAATTATTACTTGCCGAAAACCGATTGTAAATACAGGTTTCCAAAAAATACCTAAATTTGGCAGTCGATGAAAAAGTTTTTAGGCTATCTTCTCACTCCCATAGCAACCGGAGCCTTTTTACTGGTACTTGTTATATTTCAGCCTATACAATGGGTGTGTTTCCGCTTTTTGGGATACGCTGCCCATAAACGCGCGGTTGACCTGCTTAACCTGTGCCTGGTAAGTACCGTATACTTGTTGGGTAATTCGGTAACATTTACCAACAAACAAGATCTGCCTTTGGGGCGACCGATTATATTTTTGGCCAATCACCAGGGGTTGCTGGATATACCCCCATTGATCTGGTACCTGCGTAAATACCACGCCAAATTTATCTCGAAGATTGAACTCACCAAGGGCATACCGTCGATATCTTATAACCTGAAACATGGTGGCGGTGCCAATATTGACAGGAAAGACCCGCGCCAGTCTATCACCGAACTGGCCAAACTGGCTACCCGGATGAAAGAGAACCGCTGGTCCACAGTGATTTTCCCAGAAGGCACGCGATCAACAGATGGAACTGTACGCACATTTCAATCGGCAGGCATAGCCACACTATTAAAAAAATGCCCCGAAGCTTTACTGGTGCCCATCGCCATAAGAGATTCCTGGAAAATGATCCAATACGGCAATTTTCCGCTAAACACATTTACTCCCATGTACTGGGAAGTGCTCCCCCCAATTGAACCCACCGGCAGGCCGGTTGATGAAGTGGTGTTAGAAGCAGAGAACATGATCAGGGCTAAACTGGGGTAGATGTGCAGGTGTGCAAATTTCAAATGTGCAGATTAAGCTCACCTGGCACTATATTCAAACTTTCTTTTTTTCTGAACCCGGATTAAGCAGATTCATCAGATTTTTTGGATTTGATTTGTGTGGTGTTTTCAGACTTTTTAGGAGAAATCCTGGTGATCCTTTAATCTGATAAACTTGGGTTCAGAAAAAATCATCCGACCCTCCCCTCTTCAGATTTTCAAATCCTCAAATCGTTTTTCATCTGCACATCTGCACACCTGAAATCTGCACATCTAATTTCCACCTGCACATCGTCCAAATCCTGTTGATAATCAGCTTAATGTTAACAAATAAATGACGCTTGGTTAACGTTAATATGAAAGCTAATCGCTTATTTTTATAGACCCATAAAACGGGTCATCAAAAATTAACTAAAATCAATTTTTATGATCTGGAGAAAATTCAGCGGCGAGGTGATCCAAACGCCCATCATGGAAGAGGTTGAAAAGGCAATTGAACGCGAAGCCGCCCTTGGTAACAAACTAAAAGTATGTATTGGTACAGATTCGCAGGTGAAGGGTAACGTTACCGATTTTGCTACCGTAATTGTGTTCCTGCGCGAAAAACGCGGTGCTTTTATGTTTATCCACCAGGAACGTACTTCGCAAAAGATGACTATCAAAGAGCGGATGTTGAGCGAAGTTCAAAAATCTATCGACATTGCCTACAAACTTTGCGATTTGCTTGACCTGTACGATGTGGAGCTGGAGGTACATGCCGATATAAATACCAACCCTATGTTTAAATCAAATGCGGCCCTGCACGAAGCTATGGGTTACATCCTGAGCATGGGCTTTGTATTTAAGGCCAAACCAGAAGCTTTTGCAAGTTCATACTGTGCCAATAAAATAGTGCAGTAAAAAACGCGAAACTAAAAAGGCTGTTTCTATATTTGGTTTTATAAAAACCAGATATTGCTATGTCGCCATTAATTGAAATTAACGACCCGGCTTTGGCCGGCCCGAACACCATACTTATCGACGCCCGCGCCGGGAAAGATACGCATGACCGCTACCTGGCTGGTCACCTCAAAAACGCGGCTTACGTTGATCTCGACCGCGATCTTGCCGCCCCCGTAACCGATGCCTCACAAGGCGGCCGTCACCCCTTACCAGATATTAATGATTTTGCTGCCCTGCTGGGCAAATTGGGCATAACGCCCGATAGCCATGTTGTTGTTTATGACGATAAATCGGCAGCGTTTGGCGGTGCCCGTTTCTGGTGGATGCTGAAAGCTATCGGTCATCAAAACGTACAAGTGCTTAACGGGGGCTTACAGGCTGCAAAGGATGCTGGTGTTGACCTTAGTACTGAAGAGTACACGCCAACTCCCGTAGCGCCTTACCCGGTAACAGGCGGCTTTGCAGGTACGGTTACCATTAAAGAAGTAGCCATAGCCGCGCACGATCCTAACCGCATTGTAATAGACGTACGCGAAACACCACGTTATTTAGGCATAACCGAACCCTTGGATCTCATCGCCGGCCACATCCCCGGCGCATTCAACCTGCCATACGTTAGCAACCTGGGCACAGACGGCAAGTACTTGGATGCCGATATCCTTCGTAAAGTTTATGATGAAGCCGTTGGCGCTGTTGTGGGCGAAGATATTATTGTACATTGCGGATCGGGCGTTACTGCCTGCCATACGCTGTTGGGTATGGAATACGCCGGTATTAGCGGCGCCAAAATGTACGTAGGATCATGGAGCGAATGGAGCCGCAGGGGATTACCGATTGGCACCAGCGAACGATAGGATTTTTGGATTAAGGACTTGGGGACGATGGACTTTTGAGACTTCTGGACGAAAGACTTTGGGACAAAGGACAAAAGTTGGCGATATTTAAGTATCGAAACAATAACATGCGCATGGCGGTTGTGCTACCAAAGGACCCCATTTTGAAAATATACGTTTTAAAAACAGAGCAAAAAATCCCGATCTCTTTAGCGGAGGCCTGGGATTTTTTTTCATCTCCATTAAACCTTGCTAAGATTACCCCGCCCGATATGAGTTTTGTGGTAACATCTGATTATACCACCGATACCAAAATATACACCGGTATGATCATCACCTACAAAATTTCGCCCCTGCTAGGTATCAAAATGAACTGGATGACCGAGATCACCCACGTTGCCAATGGCCAGTACTTTGTAGATGAGCAGCGTTTTGGTCCGTATGCCCTATGGCACCACCAGCATCATTTTAAAGAGATCAAAGGCGGTGTACAAATGAACGATATCCTGAACTATGCCATTCCCTACGGCGTCATCGGCACCTTTACCAATAAGATATTTGTAGGAAAAGAGGTGAAGAAGATTTTTGCTTACCGGGAAAAAGCTATTGAGAAGATGTTTGGGGTTTATGGGGAGTAAAGATCATTGGATAAAGGAGTACAGATTTAATTGGAGCGTGGTGCTTATTCATCCATGACAACTTAAAGCCCCCGTCATTGCGAGTTATAAAATTTCGCGAAATTCTGAAGGCAGAATGACAATATAAAGCTATGTCATTGCGAGGCACGAAGCAATCGCGAACTGTGCAGATTCGCTCTGTATGGCTACGAGATTGCCACGCTGCGCTCGCAATGACATATTTTTATATTTGTCATGGGTAGGAACGAAGCAATCTCGTCGCCATGCATATTCGCTCTGTATGGCTACGAGATTGCCACGCTGCGCTCGCAATGACATATTTTTATATTTGTCATGGGTAGGAGAAACGACGAAGCAATCCCCTGCTTACAGGGCGGATCTGTACAGTCGGGGATTGCTTCGTGCCTCGCAATGACGCGTTTTGTTTGTCATTCCACTTGTGTGGGCTGCCGGGTTTCACATTTTACCCTACCATAAAAATAATGGCACCAGCCATATGGGCGATATATAATACGGATCGTAGTAGGGTTGGTAGTATTCGATGGTTTCTTCTTCAACAATGGTAGTAGTAGTTGTGCCACCGCCCCCATTGTTATTCTCGTTATTCTGTTTTTGCTCTTCCTCCATCAGTTTGATCATCAGTTCCGATCCCTGGTTTATCATATCTACCATGGCATCTTTACCAACCTCGTCGGGCTTAATGGCGGTGTTGCAGATCTCTTCTATCTCGGCCCAGGCGTTAGCGCCCATCAGGTCGTTTTGCCAGCCGGATACGCTGGTATCAAACCTATTTTCGTTAACGAAACTCATGAATACAATTTCGGCCGGGTTAACATTTTTAAACATGGCTACGGCAATCCGCAGGTCGTCAAAACGCTCGTTATCCGTAAAGTTGAACCAGTCGTCATCGGTATCAAAATCGAAATAGCTGCTAAAAGCAAACTCGCCGCTTTCAAGATCAACAAACGAAAAAACGTCATAAACCTTCAGGTACTCGGTGTACCGTTTCATAAACGTTTCAAATACACCTCGCCCTTTTGAGCTAACTTTATATACCGAACCCGAGCTGATGATATAGCCATTGGCAATTAACTCGGTAAATAAGGGTTGTAGTACGGCATCATCGCCATAAGCATTGCTGCTAAACTGGTGATCGCCGTTTATCATTTCGTTTAAAACGACGATGGCTTTAAACGTTTTTTTATTATCGTCAGATAAAACAGTGTTTTTTCTTAATTGGATAGCCATATGTTAAGTACGGTTGTCGGCCCCCTCTAAATCTCCCCCGGTAGGGGAGACTTGATGTTGCTTCGGGTTAAATCTAAATTAAAATCTAAAATTGAAATAATAAAGCACGCTTATCGCCTGCGGCCAAAACCACCACGGCTACGGCCAAAGCTTGATCTGCTACTTGAACTTCTCCCGCTGCCAAAGCTGCTGCCCGAACTGCTGCTGCCAAAACCACCGCTCCGTACCCTATTGCTTGAGTTACGGCTGCTGAACGATCTTTGCGACCTGGTAGGCTGACTTAAGCTACTCCTGTTGTTTGTTCTTGACGACATTGACGACGACGTAGTAGGCCTGAAAGTAGTATAAGTACGCGTACGGGTATAATAATTCGGATAATATCCGTAGTGATACATCGGCACGTAATAAGGGTGCGGACGTAAAAAGTAACTCAATATCAAAAAGTCTGTCAGGCCGAATGACGAGTGGTAGTAGTTGTTGTAACCTACGTAGCTCGGGTTGCCCTGTATATCCAGATTGGCGGTGTTATTATTGCCGGTAGGTTGCACATTGATGCTGGCCACCGTTACCGACTGCGAATTGCTCACATCATCAATTACGTTTAGCTTGTTGTTATCAGCTTCCTGTACCTTCAGGTAATCAATGTTACCGTCTTTATCCAGGTCGAGGTTGTTGATCTGGTTGGCCGGATTGTTAATGGCTTTTTCCAGTGTTTGCGGGTCGGTACTGTTTTTAACAAACTGGGCAAGTTTATTCACATCAAAACCGGCAGTGGTATTGTTTTCGATAGTTACATTGTTTTGTTGTGGCGGATTCTGGCTGCAAGCCGAAATACTCAACACTAAACCTGTAAGCGCTATTACTATTTTTTTCATGATGATTTCCTGATTATTTGCCGGCATATTTGCTTTTATTGGTTTGCGCCGGCAGGCTTTGGTATTTGTTTTTTTGTTTAGATGCAATAATGCTATACGATGTTACAAAAAAATATTGGAAATAGAATCAAGAGTTAAGAGTCAGGAATCAAGACAAAGAAAAATAGCAACCGGAAACCTGTTTACGAAACTACGTTTAACACAAAGTAATTTCGTTTCCCAAATAAACGTAAAGCACAGTACAGATGACCACTGATTATCATAATGTTTGTGAAAACGTTTGTCATCCTGAGGAAGTTTTATTTGCGCACAAATAATAGCATTGCAAATGACACTAAAAATAGCTCTAATAATCAGCAAGTTACAAATGTGTCAATGGCAGCATCGCGAAGGATCTTCTTCACCATGAAAGTCTGCGATGAGCAGGGCTAAGAAGATCATTCATTCCTACCCATGACATATTCGATTTCTATGAGCGAGGGCCGGTCACCCTGAGCCTGTCGAAGGGCACGCGTAGAGGCCTTCGACCGCGTGCTTCGACAAGCTCAGCATGACCCTCTTTTTATTATTAACGTCCTTCCTACCTTCAGAGTCCACCGGATCTAAAAACTTAGGATGACAAATCTTTTAAATCAATATTTCTCTCCAAATATCAACCTATAACCCTATTTTAGGGATTATTAATAAATGCATTTACCCAAATACCATCAGCCATGATCAAAAACTACTTTAAAACTACGTTAAGATATTTATGGAAGAATAAGTTTTTTTCGCTCATCAACATCATTGGCCTGGCTACAGGTATCTGCGTTTGTTTTTTTGCCTTGCTGTACGTCCACTTCGAATTGAATCACGATACCTATAACCAAAAGGCCGATAATATTTACCGCCTGGTAACCGACATCAAAACATCAGCGGGCACCACTTACGAAAGTACATCAACCCCAATGGGGCCCCAAATAAAAGCCACCTTCCCCGAAGTAAAAGATATGGCCAGGGTTTTTATGGACGATATGATCCTGCAAAGCAACCCCAACAATGCTATGAAAGAAGAGGTAGCCTATGCCGATTCATCAGCATTTAAAATATTTTCGTGGCCGCTGCTGCGGGGCGATATCAAGCACCTGTTTAATGCTCCATGCGACGTAGTACTTTCCGAAACCGCGGCAAAAAAATACTTTGGCAACACCGACCCTATGGGCCAGACCATGTTCATCAATGGTAAAGCCAAATGCAGGGTAACGGGTATTATGAAAGATATTCCTTATAGCTCGCACCTGCGGGTGGATGTTATTTTTTCGATATCAACCCTCGTTGACCAGGATTGGGAAAGTCACTGGACCCGCTTTGGCTTTTACACCTATCTGCTATTGCAACCGGGAGCGTCGCCAGACGCGGTGCAGGCCAAGCTGCCGGCTCTTGTAAAAGCCAATATGGATCAAACCGAATTTAAATATCAGCTGTCTATCGAGCCATTAAAAAAGGTTTATTTATACGGTAACCCACGCGGGCACCGCACCGGTACATCGGCCAGCGGCAGCATTACCAATGTGTATATCATTTCCATTATAGCGGTATTGGTTTTGTTTATCGCCTGCTTTAATTTCGTTAACCTCACTACAGCGTTTTCGTTGCAAAGGGTTAAAGAAATAGGCGTGCGTAAGGTGCTTGGGGCATCAAAATACCAACTGATGCTACAGTTTTTTATGGATGCGGTGATACTTTGTCTGGTGTCGTTTGTGATCGCCCTGCTGTTCGCATCGCTGTTATTACCATTGTTTAACCAACTAACCGGCACCATTGTGGCCGATGGTATATTTGGCAATGTACAGCATGTTTTATGGCTGTTGGCGCTGGCTGTTGTGGTTGGTGTTTTATCGGGCGCTTACCCGGCCCTGTTTTTATCGGGCTTTAAACCCATCAGCAGCCTTAAAGGCAAAACAGGTTCATCTGGTACGGGGCTTATCCTGCGGCGGTCGCTGGTGGTGGCGCAGTTTTCTATCTCCATATTTCTCATACTGGCTACTACCGTGGTTTACATGCAGCTTAACTTTATGCAAAACCAGCAGCTTGGCTTTCAAAAAGACCATAAACTGGTAATCGATTACCAGTTTAGCAAAAGCATCAATGAGCATACCGATGTCATCAGGCAACAGATGATGGGCATCCCGGGTGTTGGTTTGGTTAGTTTGTCGTCGTCTATCCCTGGCACTACCAACAACCAGTTTAATACCACAATTGAGAATAGCAAAGGCGAAAAGCAGCAGCAACGGCCCGACGTTTACTTTATGGACGATGTATTTCTGAAACAATACCATATCGATTTGATTGCCGGGCGTAATTTCCAGAAAAACACCGCACTCGACTCCATGAAAACCATGCTCATTAACCAGGCCATGTTAACAAGCCTGGGCTTTAAACGGCCCGAAGACGCCATTGGCAAACACTTTAAACAGCTTAACCACACCGGCGAGATCATAGGGGTGATCAAAGATTTTCATAACCATTCCTTTTTGGAAACCGTGCAGCCCCTAACCATCCGCGTAGATTCCAGCCATTTAACCAATATTACTATCGATATTACCTCGCCCGATGTACGGGGCACCGTGGATCAACTGGAAACCACCTGGAAAAAGATGCTGCCCGATGTGCCATTGGTTTACTTTTTTGCCGATGAAGCCTACAACCAGCAATACATCGCCCAGGAACGCTTTGGCAAACTGTTCGTTTGCTTCGCCATTGTGGCGATCGTAATTTCGTGCCTTGGTTTATTAGGTCTGTCGGCTTACAACATTGCCCAGCGCAAAAAAGAGATCAGCGTACGTAAAGTTTTAGGGGCCTCGGTAATGAACATCACCCTCCTGTTATCCCAGGATTTTATCAGGCTTATCGCCATCGCGCTGCTCATCACATCGCCCATTTCCTGGTTGCTCATGCGCAACTGGCTCGATAATTTTGCCTACCGCATCAATATCCCGGTATGGGTGTTCATCTCATCGGGCCTGGCAGCCATGTTTATCGCATTGGTGACTATCAGTTTCCAGTCTATTAAAGCAGCAATTGCCAACCCGGTGCGGAATTTAAAGGCAGATTAATCATGGCGTAACCCTCCTTAGGTCGGGTCGGGCTATCCGCTTATACGGCTATAGGCATTAGGCCGGTATTCGCTGCTATCCCTTACGCGGCCGGGTAGAAATACCAACAAGAACGAAATCATCTATTTCCGGACAAGGAGCGGCGAAATAAATCGACTGATACCGATATAATTGCCGGGTGAACGGCAATGTGGGTTTCACAGGAGTTTCGGGCTAAAGCTACTTCTAATTAACAAATTGAGATCTTTGTCAGGATATGCCGCAATAGCCTTTTTTTAGTTAAACAACTAAAAAAATCCTATATACTGATCATTAATGTAATGAAATTACAACCCATTGCTATATGAGACATTAAATGTTAACAAGTTTAACCTTCCCTACGCGCACATTAAATGCTCTCATCCCATTTCAGGCACTATATTATTAAAGGATAACCGGCAAATGCAATAAAAATCAAATGCAACAGCGACAAAACAAATAAAGGCACTTGTTTTGTAATATATGGGGCACAATGGATCTTTTTATAAAAAACATGATCAGCAGTCGCTGTAAAATTATCGTCGAATTTGAATTACAAAGGGCCGGGCTAAAATGCATTTCTATTGACCAGGGAAGAGTAATTATTACCGGAGATGTTGTATCGGCTCAAATTCAACAGGCGGGCGTCGCTTTATTGAAATACGGGCTGGTATTAATGGATAATAAAAAAAACATCCTGATTGAAAAAATAAAGCAGGTGGTTACCGATTTGATCTTTCACTCAGACATTCCATTGAAAACCAATTTCTCTGACTACCTGAGTAACAAGCTTGACCGTGATTATACCTACCTGGCCAATACATTCTCAGATGTGCAGGGCATAACCATCGAACAGTTTATCATTATGAATAAAATTCAACTGGTAAAACAGTTGATATGGCAAGATGAATTAAGCCTCACCGAAATTTCGTGGAAACTCCATTACAGCAGTGTAGCGCACCTATCTAACCAATTTAAAAAAGTTACCGGCTTAACACCTTCACAGTTTAAGCATTTTGACTATCGGGAACAAGCTGATCGGGTGAATGTGTGAATTATATAACTTATACAAAAAGTTATGTAACATGCCTGTTGCTAAGTAGCCCTAAATTTGTATTATCCTGCAATCTGACCCAATAGGAACCACGGGACTTTTACAATTTACCTTTCAATAATATATTCATGAAAAAAACATTTACTATGCTTATGGATGGCATCCGTATGCGCCAGCGCGGCGGCTATTCCAAAACATTCGGCGCAATTTTGTCGCTGGTGTTACTCGTTACTATTTTAACCTCAGGGTGTAAAAAAGATAATTATAAGGGCGAAATCAAGGGCGACTGCCCGGTTGTGGTTTCAACCGACCCTGCTGATAAAGCTGCTGACATTGTTTTAAATAAAGCCATATCGGTAACCTTTAACACCAGCATGGCCCCCTCAACAATTACCGGCAAAACATTTATAATACAACAAGGCGCTACTGTTATTGCAGGTACAATAACCAACACCACCAACGGCACCATATTTACTTTTACGCCAACCCAGCCCCTTTTGCCTTTTACTATTTATACGGGCACCATAAAGGCATCGGTAACCGACACTTTACGCACCGCAATGGTAAGTGATTACACCTGGACGTTTACAACCATTCCGCAAGTTACGCTAACAGCAGCTCCTGCTATTGGCGGTGTTACCGATGGTGGTGGCACATTTGCGCAGGCATCTATTGTAACTGTTACAGCAACACCCAATACAGGTTACACATTTACCAACTGGACAGATAATGGAGTTGTTGTTTCAACCAGTTCCAGCTACCAGTTTACCATGGCGGGTAACAAGGCATTGGTTGCCAACTTTAAACTGATACCTGCATCGCAGTTTGCGGTAGTACTTACCTCAAGTCCCGCCATTGGCGGTACAACCAGTGGGTCTGGTGCCTATAATGCCGGCACCATCGTAACCGTAACTGCCGACCCGAATAACGGCTTTACATTTGTTAACTGGACGGATAACGGCAACGTGGCCTCCACAAGCTCAAGCTATCAGTTTATACTTGCAGCCAATCGTAAATTAGTAGCCAACTTTAAAGCTACACCCGCATCACAATTTGCACTGGTATTAACATCAAGCCCGGCAGCGGGCGGCTCAACAATCGGATCAGGCGCGTATACTGCGGGCTCATCAGCATCGGCCACTGCAACTGCAAACCCAGGCTACACCTTTACCTCGTGGAGTGGCGATGCAACAGGGACAAACAACCCCTTAACGGTTGTGATGAATGCCAACAAACATGTAACGGCCAACTTTACGCTCAACGTAATCATTATACCACCGATTTTAGGGAATGCTGCAAAATTTGGCGCTTTCGGCGGCAATGCAGGCGTAACCAACCAAGGCTTAAATACGGTAATCAATAACGGATCGATAGGCACAACTGCCGCATCAACGCTGGTTACCGGTTTCCATGATGGCCTGACTGCCGATATTTATACAGAAACACCACTAAACAAGGGTAATGTAACAGAAGGCATATTTACAGCGCCACCAGCACCCGGCACAGCTACCTCGTTCGCTGTTGCCACACAGGGATTGCTTGACGCCACCATTGCCTACAACAGTATATCCCCGGCCTCGAAACCAGGAGGTATTGATCCCGGCGCTGGCGAATTAGGCGGCTTAACTTTAGCCCCCGGCGTATATAAAGCAGCGAGCGGCACATTCAAAGTAACCAATGGCGACCTGACACTGGATGCCAAAGGCGATCCGAATGCAGTATGGATCTTCCAGACGGCTGCCGGCCTCACCGTAGGTACGGCAGGCCCGGCAGGCGCCCGGAGCGTTATCATGAAAAATGGCGGCCTCGCTAAAAACGTTTACTGGTACGTAGGCAGTTCAGCTGTTATCAACGGCGCGGGTGGCGGCATCATGACGGGTACTATCATATCCAGTGCGGGCATCACCTTTTCAACAGCCGGCAACGCGGTACAAACGGTGCTAAATGGCAGGGCTATATCCCTGGTAGCTTCGGTTACTATGGTAAACACCACCGTTAACGTACCACAATAAGCCAGCATCAGTATCAACAGTATTCAATCTCTTTTTGGGGATTGAATACTATCTGTCAACAAAATATTTAAAGAAATATCTCATGTTACCAATCAATAAAATAATTAAAACAACCATCATCTGCTGTTTGATGGTTGCTATGGCCGGCATAACGGTTAAAGCACAAACCACTATAGCCCCAACATGGTGGTTTGGTGTATCCGGAGCTGCCAATTTTAACTTTTACGATGGCACCACCCAACGGTTAAACAATTCATTGATAGCGCCTACCGCATTCCATAAAGGTCATGATATACGCCCTTATGGGTCTATTTTGATGGAATACCGACCGGCAAGAAGTGTATTGGGTGTTATGCTTAACGTAGCTTATGATGGCCGCGGTGGTAAATTCAAAGATGTGGTGGCCCCTTGTAACTGCCCTGCAACTTTAGAAACCAATACCAGTTACATTGCGGTTGAACCAAGCCTGCGTTTAACAGTACCTTCAACCGGTCTATATTTTTTTGCCGGCCCAAGAGTTGCGTTTAATGTAAGTAAAGATTTTGAGTATACTCAGCTTAAGCAACCTAATACCAATGGCCAATTAAGTGCCATGCACAAAACCCTCATCTCGGGTCAGGTTGGCGCGGGTTATGATATTATGGTTTCACCAGCCAGCAGTACTACCAAAGTGAGTATCTCGCCGTTTGTTTCATTTCACCCCTACTTTGGTCAGGAGCCGCGCAGTATCGAAAGCTGGTCGGTTACAACAGTACGTGCCGGGATAGCGCTTAAATTTGGTAAGGCTTCAAAAATTACACCTAAAGCAATAACCACAACGCCTGCACCTATGCATGATTTTGTTTTTACAGTAACCACGCCAACAGGCGTACCTTTAAAACGGCAGGTAAGCGAAACGTTGCCATTGCGTAATTCTGTATTTTTTGATGAAGGAGCAAGTCAGATCCCGGCCAGGTATATTATGCTTTCCACAGACCAGGCAAGTATTTTCAGGGAACAGCAGTTGCAAAACGAGCAGTCTGATAACATGGCCGGCCGATCTGCAAGACAGTTGAATGTTTACCACAACATCCTGAATATTTTAGGTGATAGGTTAAGGACAAACCCAGGCGCTGTAATTGTACTAACCGGTGCATCGGCTAAAGGCCCTGCAGATGGTAAAGAACTGGCACAAGCTGTAAAACAATACCTGATTACCCAATTTGCAGTGGATGCATCAAGAATAACCATTGCCGGCCGTAACAAGCCCCTTATCCCATCTGAGCAGCCGGGCGGCACTAAAGAGTTGTTATTACTGCGCACAGGCGACCGTCGTGTAGATATTACCAGCACCTCGCCAGAATTATTGACAGAAGTAGGCGGCGATATGATGAAGCCTGTTCAGATAAATGCCACCCAAGCCAACCCGCCTGATAGCCAGGTAATTTTAAATATCGATAGTGCAAAACAGCTGCTTAGATCATGGTCGGTAGATGTTACGGATGATAAAGGTACAGTTCAGCATTTCGGACCATTTATTGATGACCAGGCAAACATTCCCGGCAACACAATTTTAGGCGGCAATTCTTCGGGCGACTACAAAATTGTGATGACAGGCGAAACCCGCGCAGGTGTTCCTGTAAGGAAAGAAAGCGCTGTGCATTTGATACGCCAGGACGAAACACCAACCAAAGGCTTACGCTACAGCATCCTGTATGATTTTGACAGATCAAATGCCATTGTATCATATGATAAGTTTTTAACCAATGTTGTATCCGCTTCAATTACCGATGGATCAACGGTTATTATTCATGGCCATACCGATAACATCGGCGAGGAAGATCACAACTTGAAACTATCAAAAGAGCGCGCACTGGATGTTCAGCATACTTTAGAACGTGCTTTAATTAAAGCTGGTAAAACCAATGTTAAATTTGAAACCATAGGCTTTGGCGAAGATGCAGGCAATGCACCATTTGAAAATAATTTAGTAGAAGAACGGTTTTATAACAGAACAGTTATTATAGATATTATCCCTGTTAAATAAGAGCATTCCGCTTAATAAAAAAAAGGCTGCTGCTTTACACTGCCCCCAAAAGTTAGACACTATTTGGGGGCATTTTTATGAACAAATACAAGAGTACAGACGACTCCAACAAATGCGAAAATTCAGGTTCAGACAAAATTACCGGGAGCATTCTGTTAATCCTAAAATTTCAGCTCCTGCACGGCTTTTCGCAGAGGTCTCAGTAGTTGCACATAGCTAACAGTGCTTTCCGAAACCATGTTCATATGACGTGGTTTGGAGACTTTGAGGGAACAGTAAATACCATTTCGCCCACCTAATAACAAAAGCGGGCCACCCAAAGGATAGCCCGCTTTATAAAATCAAGATAGATAATCTTTTACACCAACTGCGCCAAAGCTTCTTTACTGAACCCTTTTAACTCCACGGTACGGTTATCGCGGATCTTTTGTGCCCAATGGGGATCGGCTAATAGTGGGCGACCAACGGCTACCAGGTCAAAATCACCGCGGTCCATACGGCGCAGTAATTCATCTAAAGAGCTTGGGTTTGAGCTTGCACCACCAAAGGCAGCCAAAAACTCACCATCTAAACCAACAGAACCCACTGTAATGGTAGCTTTACCGCTTACTTTTTTGGCCCAACCGGCAAAATTTAAATCCGATCCTTCAAAATCGGTTTCCCAGAAACGGCGTTGCGAGCAATGGAAAATATCCACACCGGCATCGGCCATAGGGTTTAACCAGGCTTCCAGTTCCTGCGGAGTTTTGGCAAGCAGGTTGTTATAGTCGGCAGGCTTCCATTGCGATAGGCGGATAATGATGGCAAAATCTTCGCCAACTTGTTTCCTTACCTCTTTAATCACCTCAACCGCAAAACGGCTGCGTTCGGCCAGGGTTTTACCGCCATAAATGTCGGTACGTTTATTGGTTTCGTTCCAAAAAAACTGGTCTATCAAATAACCATGTGCACCGTGAATTTCCACGCAATCAAAACCTAATCTTTTGGCATCGGCGGCTGCACGACCAAACGCGGCTATGGTATCGGCAATGTCGGCATCGGTCATAGTGTTACCATTGGTATTGCCCGGCCTGTTTAAACCCGACGGGCCTTCAAACGGCTGCGATGGTACCCAACCCGAATGGTGGTTATCCATTATGCCCATATGCCAGATCTGCGGTCCCATAGCGCCACCTTCGGCATGCACACCATCAATTACATTTTGCCAGCCGGCCAAAGCCTCAGTGCCATAAAAATGCGGGATATTGGCATCGTTTGATGACGATACCCTATCAATAACGGTACCCTCAGAAAGGATCAACCCTACTTCACCCTCCGCCCGTTTGCGGTAATACGCGGCAACATCAGCTGTAGGCACACCATTTGGCGAGAATGAACGCGTCATCGGTGCCATTACAATACGATTTTTGATATTTAACGATTTCAGGCTAAATGGCCTGAATAAAGTGTTATTGGCAGTCATGTTATATGTTTGTTTAATAAATGCTTATTATAATTCGGATTCCACCAGTTTACTCAGGGCGGCAAAAGCTTCGTCGTTACGTTTGTAATAAGTCCATTGCCCTACCCGGGTAACGGTAACCAGCCCGGCGCGCTGCATAATGGAAAGATATTCCGATACGGTGGATTGCGTAAGCCCGGCCTTAGCCTGGATTTGGCCAACGCAAATGCCATTATCGTATCCGTAGGGTTCCTGGCCGGGAAAACTCAACTCGGGCTCCTTAAGCCATTGCAATATCTGCAGCCGCGTTTTGTTGGAAAGTGCCTTGAATATTTCTAACTGATCCATGCTGCAAATATATATCGACTTTTCCCGATATACCAATTTACAGTAAAGAGATGACATTTGGGAGATAAAATGTGACTGCCAGATCATTTTTTCCATTTCTATATTTAAAATTAAATTCCGTAAAATTTAAAATATCAAAATTAAATTTTAATATTTGTCTTACAATCCTATCAAAACAAAATAATTAGTATGAAAACAACTTATACGTGGGCTATTTTACTTTTACTATTATTAAACTCATTAAGGACTCATGCCCAAAGTGATACCCGGGAGAATATTACAAAAGTTGAAAACGGACTGTTTGCATCCGTGCAGATAGAAGGTGAAAAAACATGGAATATATTGGATAGAATGGCCTACTACAAAACGCCAGGTTTAAGTATTGCGGTTATTGAAAACTACCGCCTGGTTTGGGCCAAAGGATATGGTTTTGCCAATGATAGTTCAAAAACGCCGGTTACTACGCAAACGCTTTTCCAGGCGGGTTCTATAAGCAAATCATTCAACGCTATTGGGGTACTTAAATTGGTACAGGATAAAAAGCTCGATCTGTATTCCGATATCAATACTTATTTAAAAAGCTGGCAGTTTCCGTACGATAGCCTGGCTAAAGGAAAAAAGATCAGCATGGCAAACCTGTTAAGCCACACTGGGGGAGTAAACTTATCGGGCTTTGGCGGGTACCAGCCGGGCAAGCCTCTGCCAACCATAGTACAGGTACTAAATGGCGAAAAGCCCGCCAATTCACCACGCATTCATTCGTTATTTGAACCAGGCTTACGGGCCGAGTATTCGGGTGGCGGGGTTATTATTTCGCAACTAATGGTGATGGATATTACCGGGCAGCCGTATGCTGATTATATGAGGCAAGCCATACTAAAACCGCTGGGTATTAGTAACAGCACTTTTATGCAACCACCTGCCGATATTAATAATGCTTTGCTGGCCACAGGTTATAATATTGTAGGCAACCCTATCCCCGGTAAATACCGTGTTTTCCCCGAACAGGCTGCCGCCGGCTTGTGGACTAATCCTACCGACCTGGCCAAATTTGTAGTCGCCGTGCAAATGGCTTATGAGGGCAAGTCGACTAAATTATTAACCCGGCAAAGCGCCAGGCTGATGCTTACCCCATATCAGAATAAGATGGGCTCGGGATTAGGTACTTTTGTTAATACATTGGATAGCACAAAGTATTTCACCCATGCGGGGTCTACGGTAGGTTTTCAAAGCGCTTATTATGGCAGCCTGCAAGGCGGTAACGGCGTAGTGGTTATGCTTAACAGTGGCAGCCAGCAACTGCTAACAGAAGTGGTAAACAGCGTAGCAAAGGTTTACGGTTTTAAAGACCTGTATCATCCCAATATTAAAAAACTCATGCCGGTATCCACGGGTATATTGCAAACTTACACCGGGCAATTTCAATTAGCGCCAAATCGCACTTTGACCGTGTTGTTTGAAGATGCCCACCTTTACGTAAGGATGCAGGGCGAAATGAAACGCGAGCTTTTTGCCGAAGCTCCCAACAAGTTTTTTCTGCGCGAACTGCCGTACGAACTTGAGTTTGTAAAGGGTGCAGATGGGGTTGTTAACTTAACATTGTATGGTGATGGAGGAAAGATGGAGGTTAAACGGGTAAAATAAATATGGAGAAGTATGCTGTACTGCCGTTAAGATTTCGCAAAACTCACTTTTTATTGATAGCCCTAATGTTGGGCATCACTTCGTGTTTAAATAACGATAAAAAAACAAGTCGTTCAGTAAATGACTCTGCACCCAGACGCAAGTTGATGTCATGGGAGCAAATGCTTGCAGATGCCGGAAAAGATCATAAAATATGTGGCACTTTTGATGTATCTAAAGACACAATAGTATTGTTGAGGGGGTCCTTTGGTATCGAGTTAAGCACCGATCATGGTAAAACGTGGACATGGCTGGGTAAAAAAATATTCCGCTTAAATGAGTTTACGATAGACGACAAAGGAACTTGGTGGGGATTGGAACGTTGGGCTGGTATCCATGAACCAAGTTATTGCATGATACATTCCTCAGTGAATGCCGGAAAAACCTGGATCACCTATGAATTTAACACCAATAACTTCTTTCCATTTCACATCGATTCAAAACCCCGTGAACCACTTGAGATAACAGATTTTCGGAGTAAAAAAATATATAGGCTTTCGGGGCGAGACGCTTCCCATAACTGGCAGTTCGTAAAACAATTGCCAGAAAACGATAACCAAATTGCAGATCTATCGGTAGAGAACTATTTTATCAGTAACAACAATGACAACAATAAGCTTTACGTAAAAAGAGAGAACGGCATAACCGATACCCTGATGAGTTTCAAAAAGGCTTACAATATATATAATATTAAAAAAATAAAAAATACCGTCTATGTTACAGGACCATCTTCCGGTGATATAAACTCTTATTTTGCGGTAATTAAAAATGAACGGTTATTACAAGAGTTTACGATTCCCGGAGGCGATATAAATTTAATAAAAACTCAATTCAATCGTATTTATTTGAACAGTACCTCCGGGGCATATCAATATAAAAACAACAAAGTCATCAATATTTATAAATGAAAAATATCATCGTCAATATCTCCGGCTGTTGCGGTTTGTAAATTATGACAATTCGCAATCTACTGATTGTTAACTATATACTATTTTTCACTGTTTCACTTGTTGCGCAACACAACAGCGATAAAGTTTAAACCAATTCCAATTCCCGTTTCACCACGGATTGCCTTTTAGCCAGCATCATCGCAAATAATGCTCCTGTTATGGCCATCACCACGCCCACCAATTCGGGCGAGGTAAAGCCGTAGCCCATGGCAATAGGCAAACCACCAAGAAATGCGCCCAGCGCGTTACCTGTATTGAAGGCTGCCTGTGTAGCCGCTGCGCCCAACATTTCGGCACCTTTGGCTGTGCGGATCATCAGGATCTGGATGGGCGAACCGATGGCCATCGATAAGGCACCGGTAATAAATGTCATGATAATGGACAGCACCTGGTTGCCCGATACAAAGTAAATGCCAATGAGTGCCACAGCCATGCTAATAAGTAATATTAAACATGCTTTTACGGGAGCTACCCAGTCGGCCAGTTTGCCGCCTAATATATTGCCTATTACCATGCCCAGGCCTGCAACAATGAGGATGAGTGGTACGCTGTTTTTTGAGAAATGACCAACGTCTGTCATCAGCGGGGCTATGTAGCTTATCCAGCAAAACAGGCCGCCGGTACCAATGGCAGTTGTTAAAAGGATCAGCCAGGCTTCGCGGGTTTTAAAGAAACCCATTTCTGATTTGATATCCCCCTCGCGGCTTACCGGCAAAGCGGGCAGCCAAAGCTGAATGAACAGCAAAGCCATCAATCCGATAAAAGCGATGAGCCCAAAAGTATACCGCCATGAATAATGGTGACCAATGTATGTACCCAGCGGAACGCTTAACAGGTTGGCTATGGTTAACCCGGCAAACATCACCGATATGGCCTGTGCCTGTTTACCTTTTTCGGCCAGGCGGCTTGCTACAACCGAGCCTACGCCAAAGAACGCGCCATGCGGCAGGCCGGATAATAACCGGGCAATAAACAAGGCGTGATCATCCGGTGCAAAAGCCGAAAAGGCGTTGAACACCGTAAACATCACCATTAAGGCTATCAATATTTTTTTAGGCGGATAGTTGCTGCTGATGGCTACCAATAGCGGCGCGCCAATAACAACGCCCAGCGCATAGGCCGAGATCAGGTGACCGGCAACCGGGATGCTAACGTTAAAATCTTTGGCAATATCGGGCAGCAGGCCCATCATCACAAATTCGGTAGTGCCTATGCCTAAGCCGCCAAGGGTAAGGGGAATTAAATTCTTTTTCAATGTGTGTTAAAATATAGTGATGCCGGCTTGTTTGTAAACGTTCAGCCTTTCGTCGTTGGGTTCGGTATCGGTAACTATGATATCTACATCGGTAACCGGGCCTATGTAGTATGATTCGGCAGTGTTTAATTTATCCATGGTAGATAGGGCGATAGTTTGGCCGGCCATTTCCATCATGGTGCGTTTTACCTGCGCTTCTTCGTGATCTACAGTGGTTAGGCCCATGCTGGGGTGGATACTGCAAACGCTGATGAGGCAAAGATCAGCCCTGAAATTTTTAAACGCCTTTATAGTTTCGTACCCAATAGTAGTAAAAGCGGTTTTACAAAGGCGACCGCCTGCAAATATGACATCGGCAGTAGGGTGATCTTCCAAAACGCTCACCACCGGAAAGCTGTGGGTAACCACGGTGATCTTCATATCGGCGGGGATCAGTTCGGCCAGGGCCTGGATGGAAGTACCACCATCTAAAAATATCACCTGCCCGTCTTTAATAAAATGTAAAGCCTTTGAGGCAACTATTCTCTTCTGCGCCATATCGTGCTTTTCCCTTGCCCTGTAATGGTGTGGGATAGGCGAATGCGCCACCGCGCCGCCACGCACGGCTTTTAACAGCCCTTTATCCGATAGGATCTTGATATCCCGCCGAATGGTATCTTCAGATACATTGAGTGAGGTGCTCAGGTCCGTTAATGATACACTGCGTACCCTTGAAACATGCTCCAATATTTGTTCTAAGCGCTCGTCCTTAATCATGACTTAATTGCAATTTATTGCAAACTTAAAAAATAAAACTTGCAACTTATTGCAATAATTGATTTTATTTGCAGAAAAATATTGCAAAATATGAAAAAGACGATAGCAATTGACATGGACGGTGTAATGGCCGATACCGAACCTCATTTTTTTGACTATTACGAACAGGAAACCGGCATCAGGCTTACCCGACCGGATATTGCAGGCAAAAGCGAACATGACGCCTTTAATGGCATTGGGCACCAAATGGTAAACAAGCCCGGCTTTTTCCGCACGCTACCGCTGATGGAAGGTGCTGTTGAAGCGGTAAGATCATTAATGGAAGATTTTGAGGTATACATTGTATCGGCAGCTATGGAGTTCCCCCTTTCGCTGCCCGAAAAGTACGACTGGCTGGCAGAGCATTTCCCGTTTATCGACTGGCGTCACATTGTTTTTTGCGGCGATAAAAGCATCATCAAAACCGACTTTTTAATTGACGACCATTGCAAAAACCTTGATTATTGCCACGGCAAAGCCATTATGTTTGATGCTTTTCATAATGTAAACCTACACCACCACCAAAGGGTTAATAATTGGGCAGATGTGTTGGAGCTCATGAAGGAGTTTCGGGGAGAAGAGTCAAGAATCGAGAGCCAGGAATCAAGATAGAAAAAGCGTTTTTTCGTAGTTTGATGTGGGAGACATCGAAGAGTTGAAGTTTAAAATGGAAGTCATGCTGAACTTATTTCAGCACCCCACGGGACAGGTAACCAACATGCTTTGTAACTTTGTGCATTGCGGCTTTGCAAGTGGGGTGCTGAAACAAGTTCAGCATGACATCGTAGCCTCGTCAGTGTGAGTCGTCTGCGCTATGCAAACCCTATTTTCATTTATTAAACTACTTTAATTTTAATTCGCCGCCGCCTTTGTTCCTTTGTATCACATCAAAAATAAGATACAATGAAAACATCACCCGAAGAAACGATCAAACAATACGTAGCCAGCTGGAACGTAAAAGGTGCAGAAGCCATCAAAGCTGCTTTTGCCAAATGCTGGGCGGCAGATGCAACCTATACCGATCCAAATTATGAAAATGTATCAGGTGTAGATGGCATATCCGCGCTGTGTGTAGGATCGCATGAGATAGCGCCGGGACGTATATTTCACGTACATACCCTGCCCGACCATCATCATAATGTGGCCCTGTATACCTGGACAGTTGATATCCCCGGTAAAGAAACCAAGGGCGGTACAGATTATATTGAGTTTGATGCGGAGGGCAAGATAGCCCGGTTGGTAAGCTTTTTTCCGCCATTGCAATAAGCGGCTGCAAAATATTGCTTTAAACATGTGCCAGCCAATTTTGTTGTTGGCACATGTTATCTTTATAAAAAACCAAAAGAATGTTTGATGTTATCCTGGCCAATTTTGCCATGCATATTTCACTCGACGCTGCCGAAACGGAACATGTAAAAAGCATCCTTAAGCACAAAACAGTTAAAAAGAATACAATACTGCTAAGTTATGGCGAGATTTGCCGGAACATTTACTTTGTGAACAAGGGTTGCCTGCGCATTTTTAATACCGACAACAACGGCGAAGAGCATAACATTTCATTTTGCCCCGAAAATTGGTGGGCTGTTGATATCTCCAGTTTTTCGGCACAAACACCTGCGTTCTATAACATTTCCGCTTTAGAAGATACCGATGTTTTTTACATCAGCCACGTTGTGCTCGAACGGTTATATGTTGATATCCCAAAGTTTGAGCGCTTCTTCCGCATCCTTACCCAAAACGGTTTTAACTTATACCAGCGCCGTATCACCTCCAATCTATCCAAAACTGCCGAAGAGCGTTATACCCAGTTTCAGAAACAATATCCCGGTTTGGAACAACGGATAGCGCAAAAGCAAATCGCTTCTTATCTGGGCATCACGCCCGTGTTTTTAAGTATGATAAGGGGGAAGAAACCCTGATAACCTCCCCCCTATCATTTCACTATCTACTGGTTAAAACCAACGTTGAGGTTTGCAATCCTTTTGATGTTGCTGTAAAGGCAATGCTACCAGCCTTCTCTTTAGCCTGTACAATAGCCAGCGCCAGCCCATGAAAAGCCTTGCGGTAGTTTACCCTAAAGGAATCATGACTTACCGGATCGCCGTTGTCAACACTGGCAATAAAGGCTTCGCCATTAACTTTAAAATCAACTAAATTATCAGCATCAGGTACTACGTTGCCATCTTTATCCAATATTTTTACGGTGATAAATGATAAATCTTTGCCATCGGCCTTAATCAATTTACGATCGGCAATCAGCTGAATTTTTGCTGGTTCGCCAGCGGTTTTGATCTCGCGGGTTAATACAACCTTACCGTCTTTACGGGATACGGCTTTCAGTATTCCTGGCTCATATTTCACACGCCACATAATATGCAGCTCGTCGCCGGTTTTCTTTTTTACACCTAATGATTTACCATTCAGGAAAAGTTCAACTTCATCGGCGTTGTTATAATAAGCCCAGATGTCAACCATCTTACCTGGCGTCCAGTTCCAATGCGGGAAAATGTGGAGCACCGGTTTATTGGTCCACTCGCTTTGGTACATGTAATAAACATCCTTAGGGAAACCTGCTAAATCAATAATCCCGAAGTATGAACTACGTGATGGCCAGCTATAAGGAGTTGGTTCGCCAAGGTAATCAAAGCCCGTCCAGATGAACATACCCGATAGGAAATCGTATTTCTTCATCACCTTCCAGGTCATTTCGTGGGTTGAACCCCATGGTGGCCGCACGTTATCATAGGCCGATACATTGTTGCCTTCCCGCACGAAAGGCTTATCCCATGTTTCTGGCCAAACGCGGATGCTATCAGATGGCATTTCGTAATAACCACGGGTTTCTAATCCAGAAGTAGTTTCTGTAGCGATGAATTTTTTGCCGGGGTAACGGTCATGAAAACCCGCATACTCACCTTCATGGTAATTGTAACCTACCAGGTCTATAGCGCCCGATGCGATGATTTTATTTTTTGTATCCGGATTGTTATTGGCTGCAGTTATAGGACGCGTTGTATCCAAGCTATGTACAATAGCTGCAAGCTGCGGCGCAATCCTTAAAGCCGAAGTATCGCTTTGCTGCCCTATCTCGTTACCAATGCTCCATATCATTACACTTGGGTGGCTACGATCTCGCAAAATCTGGTCTTCCAGGTCGCGTTTATGCCATTCCTTAAAAAACAAATGGTAATCGTACTTTGCTTTTTCCCATTCCCAGGTATCAAAAGCCTCGTCCATTACCACAAAACCCATTTTATCGCATAGGTCAAGCAACTCCGGCGCAGGTGGGTTATGTGAAGTACGGATACCGTTACAGCCCATATCCTTCAAAATTTGCAGTTGTCGCTCCAAAGCACGAACATTTATAGCCGAGCCGAGACTGCCCAGGTCATGGTGATCGCATACACCCAAAATTTTCATCGGTTTGCCATTCAGGCTAAAGCCTTTATCGGCATCAAAATTGAAATAACGGATGCCTAAGGTAGTGGTATAATTATCAATGATGGCTTTACCGTCCAATACTTCGGTTACTACTTTGTACAGGTATGGGTTATCTACCGACCATAATTGGGGCGATTTAACTGTAAAGCTGCTTGCAACTGTAAACGAGGTATCGTTAAACTGCTCTTTTGACGGTAACGCTCCGCCTGTTGCAACAACTTTACCTGCGGCATCATAAATTGAGGTTTTTATATTTAAAGTTTTACTACCTACAGCGTTATTTTTGATCTTAACTTTTAGATCAACAGTTGCAGAAGCATCTGTTACCTGCGGGGTAGTTACGTAAGTACCCCATTGATCAATAGCTGTTTTAGCAGTGGTTACCAATCGCACATTCCTATAAATACCCGATCCTGAATACCAGCGCGAGTTTGGCTGCACTGAGTTATCAACCTTAACAGCTACCAGGTTTGTACTGCCATACTTCAGGTATGGTGTAAGATCATACCTGAACGAGATATAACCATTCGGTCTGTAGCCTAACAAATGCCCGTTAATCCAAACTTTACTTTTTTGGTATACACCATCAAACTCTATATAAGTTAGTTTACCTTTTGAGGCAGCGGGCACGGTAAAAGTTTTACGGTACCAGCCTATTCCGCCTGGCAGCGCGCCGCCTTCGGGGCTGGCAGGATTGTCTTTGCTGAATTTACCTTCAATGCTCCAGTCATGCGGCAGGTTAAGACTGCGCCATTTGGTATCGCTTGTTGCCGATTCCCCAGCATGCGCCACATCGCCTAAATTAAAGCGCCAGCCTTTGTCAAAGTCCTGGATCTGCCGACCCTGCTGGGCAAAGCTTTTGGTGTAAAAAAGGGCAGTAACGAGCAACAAGCTGCTTAATTTGGCAACCCTTGCAATTGATTTTATAGCATGCATAAATGAATCTTAGGATTAATTGTATTTACGACACTAAATTATAAATAAATGCGGAATATGAAACTTATAAAGAAAAAAGGAAGGAAGAATGAGTTTAACGTTTAAGTTTTGTAGTTCTAAATTATGTCATTCCGAGGCACGAAGCAATCGCGAACTATGCAGAGGGGCTCTGTACAGCATGAGATTGCTTCGTTCCCCGCAATGACATAACGGAGACTTATCATGGATAGAAACAAAAGAAACAATATTAAAGGATTTGCTGCTTACGTTTTACTTCTTCACCGTATTTACCATACTAAACCCTACCAGCTCATCCCATCGGGCCGATGGCGGGCGGTAGTAAACTAATAGCTGGTAATCATTTTCGGTTTCAAAATGGCTGCCTTCTATTGGCACATCATCAGCTTTACCGCTTTTATCAACCCAAACGTATTCGTAATCATAAACGCCCTGTTTCAGGAGCAGGTTGATGTAGTAGCGGCCGTTCTCGTCCCGAATAAGTTTACTATGCTCATCCAGCTTATAATCATTAAACTGACCAACAATATACGCCGCCCCATCTGCACCTAACCTGTTTGGCGCAAGGTTAAAGTAAACATGCGCATAATCGGCATCGTTACGTGGATCGCGGCCATCCTGGTTCAGGATGTAAAACTTGCCATTGTTATCGTAATACTGTACGTAGTCGGGATTATCACGAATCGGGTCGCCCAATAAAACCACAATATTGGCGGTATCTTTATAAATTTTAGCTACCCGTTGCGAGTTCAATTTAAGTGTGCGCAGATCAAATAATCTAAACTCGTTACGGCCGGGGAAATCATTGATAGCAATATCGTTATAAACAAGCGATGAGCCACGGATGTTGGTAGGCTGCATATTTAAAGTAGCTGTTGCCGTGCGCGCGTTTTGCATTACCACCGTGCGGATTTCAAATGATGGATTTTGCACCCGCAGGCTGCCATAATCTATAGTAAAATTTAACTTTTGATTGGTTTGCCGGGTTTGCGTGGTGGGTGATGCTCCTGTTGTAGCCGCGATTGACACTTTTGAACCAAGCACGTATAAGCGCCGGGTAAGTATCATTTTGGATTGATCGCCATCCTCATAAACTTTCAGGATATAATTGCCCGATATTTTGGGGGCGATGTTATCGTTGGGGATCTGCTGCTCATAATGGGTATACTTTTGAAAGGTACCGGTTGAGTAAGTATAATTATATAACCTGTCGTCCTGGAAACTTTGCAGGTATTCTGTCGGCGATAAATTTGATGAGTTCCATTTGGAATCGCAATGCTCAATGGTATAGTAATAATTACGACTGCCTCCACGCAGGTCATCAAAAGCCAGCAACACCTTATCATCACTCCCCAGGTTAATAACCGGGAATACATTTTTGCCGGTATTGTTAAATTCAACGCTTTTTATAGCCGGGTTGTAAACGTTGTTATCGTAGGCATCCTGGGCGAAGGACTTGAGGGAAAACGCGACAAAAGACAACAAGCAAACAATTTTCTTCATCAACTTCAATTTTTTCATTCTTCTTCGTCTTCAACTGGCTTATATAAATACTGCCTAACATCATAAATAAATAACTGTACCGACATCCACAAAAAAGGTATCCCGGTACAAAAGCTAAACATCGCCAACCCATCGCCGCTAAATACACCGTGAATAAGGTAAAAGAAGCCCACCCATAAAATGAACAACGAAAACAAACGTGCAATTAGCGCCCTTTTAACGGTGGTAAAAAACAGCAAAATCTGTCCTACGAGTAAAAATATAGCCGAAGCGGCTAAATTGAATTCATAATCTCGCTGTAAAGTAAACAACAAAGGATAGTTATGATGAAACGGGATCATAACTTCAAATAGAATCATTGGCGCAACACCATGCCCCGCGCCTATTAAAATGCATAGGCTTGATATTAAAATACCTATGGTAAGTTTACGGTAAGGCTCTATCATGTTGTTATACATTTAAAGGTATAAATTATAAAAGCATTGAAACTATATAAAACAAAAAAGCCGCTAATGTAACAGCGGCTTTCATTAATAATGTTTTCAAAGCCCTCTCCCTTTAGGGGAGGGTTTGGGTGGGGCTTACGCTTCCAGTTCCAGAATCTGCTCGGCCAAAGCCTCCCATTTTTGTTGGATCTGTTTTAGTTCGGCCTGTTTTTGGCTGTAGCTTGCGTTGGTTTCCTTTAGCTTTTGGCTATCGTTGTATATTTTAGTATCGGCCAGTTTGGTTTCCAGTTCTTTTACTGTTTTTTCAAGAGTAGCAATCTGCTCTTCCATTTTGGCCAAATCCTGGTTCAGTTTTTTTAACTGCTGATGCTTGTTTTCGCCTTGCTGCTGTTTAACCGGCTCGGGCTTTTTTTCTTCCTTTTTAGGTTGAGGTGCAGGCGCAGCGGCCTTTGGCTCTAACTTGCGTTTAGCATTCCACTCATCGTACTCGGCGTAAGTGCCAGGGTATTGCTTAATTTTCTGGTCCTCAATAAACCAAATCTTATTAGCCACATTATCCAGGAAGTACCTATCGTGAGATACTACAATAACAGTACCCTCATACTGTTGCAATGCCTGTATCAGTATATTAACAGATGCCATATCCAGGTGGTTGGTAGGCTCATCCAGTACTAAAAAGTTAGCATCGGCAGTAAGGGCCTTTGCCAGCGCCACGCGCGATTTTTCGCCACCCGATAGTACTTTGATCTTTTTAAACACATCATCGCCGGTAAACAAAAAGGAACCTAATATGGAGCGCAGCTCGGTATCCGTATGTTTTGGTGCGAATGATTGTAGTTCCTGTAATATCTGGTGTTCCAGGTGCAGGCTCTCTAACTGATGCTGCGCGAAAAAGGTTTGGGTAACGTTATGGCCTGTTACAGCTGTACCTTCAAACTCCTTATCGGCACCTGCCACAATACGCAGCAAGGTAGATTTACCTTTACCGTTGGCTCCTATCAGCGCAATTTTATCACCTTTTTCAATAATTGCTTCGGCATCATTTAAAATATCAATAGCCGGGTATTTTTTGGTGATATGCTCCAAAGTAGTTACGTGGCGACCGGATTGCCTGCTAAATCTGAAGCTGAAGTTAACCTCCGGGTTATCATCATCCACATCATCAACACGTTCCATTTTATCAAGCATTTTGATACGCGATTGCGCCATTTTTGCTTTAGATGCCTTAGCACGAAAACGTTCAATTAAACGCTCTTCCTGTTTTATTTTTGATTGCTGGTTTTTAAACTCGCCACGCTGAATTTCGGCACGTAATGCTTTTTCTTCCAGGTAAAAAGTATAGTTACCCGCATACACGTTCAGTTTGCCTTTACGAGATTCAACCGTACGGTTAATTACTTTATCTAAAAACCACCTATCGTGCGATACAATGATGATAGCCCCGCTAAATGCCTTCAAATAATCCTCTAACCACTGGATAGACGGTAAGTCAAGGTGATTCGTAGGCTCATCCAGCAACAAAATATCAGGTGCCTGTAACAGAATTTTAGCAAGCATTACACGCATACGCCAGCCACCCGAAAAGGTGCTCAACTTACGGTGACAATCAGCTTCGCTAAAACCTAAACCGGCTAAAATTTCGTGTGCTTTGTATTCAATATTATAACCGTCAAGCAGTTCAAACTCGTGTTGCTTATCGCTCAATTTGTTTAAAAGATCTTCGGAGTAATCAGTTTCCAGCTTTTTAAGCAGGCTTTCAATCTCGTCATGCAGTTGGTTCTGGCGCTCAAAAGCTTCCATGGCCACATGCACAATATTTTTATCAGATGAGTATGACAGCAAATCCTGGTTAAGATAACCCATGGTAAGGTCCTTAGCCATTGATATGGTGCCCGATGTAGGTTTATAGTCGCCTACAATAATTTTCAGAAGGGTAGTTTTACCTGTTCCATTGGCACCTATTAAACCAATTTTTTCACCAGGTTTTATATGCCAGTTGGCTTCATCGTAAAGGGCCCGCGCACCAATCTCAAACGTAAGGTTATTTATAGCAATCATTTGCGCGCAAAGATACGCTTTTGAGGTGAATTTTAGGCGGATCTTAGGTGAAAGGTAAAAGGCTAAAGGTGAAAGGTTCTCTGGCGACGAAAAAATGACTTTTTCTTTAAACTTCAAGCAATGGATAAAGGTTAAAGTCCAACGTTTTTCAGTGTATAACCAAGATGCGTTGTCACAATTATCTCCTTAAAAAAACATTCGCCTTTAATCTCTTCCAAAAAAACCTTTCGCCCTTAACCTTTTACCTTTCACCTCCTTACGCTCCCACCGCCTTCAGCCAGGTTTGTGCCATTAGGGCTTCGCCGGCTACGCTGGGGTGTACACCATCAAGATTCCAATATGGGGCGGGGGCTATTTTTTCGGCTTTGTTGAAGGCCGCCTGGTAGGGCACAAAAACAGCATCGTATTGTTGGGCTATATCGGCCGCGGCTTTGCGGAAAAGGTCAAATGTTGGGTACCATTTATCATCAACAGCTTTTACACCTTTTTGGGCAAATGGCTCACAGATCACCAGTTTAACATCGGGCAGGGCTGCCTTGGTACGGTCAATCAGATTTTTATAGTCGGCTATGTACGTATCAATGGTGCCGGTGTAATTACCGGTAAGAGTATGCCAAAAATCATTTACGCCAATGTGAATACTTAGCACATTAGGTTTTAGCGCCAGGCAATCAGTATCCCAACGCTCGGCCAGCTGGTAAACCTTGTTACCGCTTACGCCTTTGTTGTAGATCTTAAGACCCTTATCGGCATGGTTTAATAATATCTGCGATGCAGTGATCAGTGTATAGCCTGACCCTAAAGCGCTGGTTGTATTAGGTTCTGTTTTATTATGATCGCGCCCCCAATCGGTAATAGAATCTCCCTGGAAAAGGATTACATCACCGGTATTAAAGCTGATTTTTTTAGATGGCTTTTCGGCAGCTAAAGCTGATGACACAATAGCAGGCAAGCCCATAGCGGCAATGGTACCTACCGATGCGGTTTTTAAAAAATGACGACGACTTGGATTTAATTTGCTTTTCATTTGTCTAAGTTTTCTTTTTAACAGACTGAAGTTAGGTTCTTCCATTTTTAAAGCTACAGATTGTTATAAATTCAGTATTGGTTTACATGCGGTAACAGATTTCCGAATTTACAGATTTACCCCGCTTTTTTAAGCTTTGTTAAATTTTGTATCAATTTTTGGATGATTAATATTATACCACACTAAATTTCAAGAATTTTGATTTACACAGCCTGTGTAATTGCTAACTTCGCGGCATGTATTTTTTATTAAAACCCATCCTGTTCCAGTTCGATCCCGAAAAAGTACATTATTTTGTAACCCGCAATTTAAAGCGCTTTAACCGTTTCCCTGGTGGCGCAACTTTAAGCAGGGCTATATGGGATGTGAACAGTCCACGATTAGAACGTGAAGTATTTGGCCTCAAGTTTAAAAACCCGGTAGGCCTGGCAGCAGGTTTTGATAAAAATGCCGAACTGATGGGCGAAATGGCCAACCTTGGCTTTGGTTTTGTGGAGATAGGCACCGTTACCCCCCTGCCCCAGCCCGGTAACGATAAATTAAGAATGTTTCGCCTGCCGGCAGATGCAGCACTGATTAACCGAATGGGTTTCAACAATTTTGGTGTTGATGTAGCGGCAGAACGCCTTGCCACCTTTCGCAAGAATGCCAAAGGCGCCCAAAAAGACCTGATCATTGGCGGCAACATCGGCAAAAATAAAGTAACCCCAAATGAAGACGCCGTAAGCGACTATATCAAATGTTTCGATCGTTTGTTTGATGTGGTAGATTATTTTGTGGTAAATGTAAGTTCGCCCAATACCCCCGGTTTGCGCGAGCTACAGGAAAAGGAGCCTTTAATGAACCTGCTGAATACCCTGCAGCAACGCAATTCAAAAAATGGCATCAGCCGCCCAATATTACTTAAAATAGCTCCGGATTTAACCGATTCGCAGTTAGATGACATTGTTGATATTGTGCAGCAAACCGGCATTGCTGGCCTTATCGCCACCAATACCACCATCAGTCGCAAAAACTTAACATCCCCCGAAAACCTAAAAAACGAAATGGGTGGCTTAAGCGGCAAACCGCTAACCAAACGCTCAACCGAGGTGATCAGCTATATCCACAAAAAATCGAATGGTTCGTTCCCTATTATTGGTGTCGGTGGTATACACTCTGCCGAAGATGCTATAGAGAAATTTAATGCCGGCGCAGCGCTGGTACAATTGTATACCGGCTTTATTTATGAAGGGCCGGGATTGATCGGGAGGATAAATAAAAGTCTTCTGAATTAATAGTTGAAACCGGGATTAAACAGATTTACCAGATTTTAGGATTTTGATTTGCGTTTTGGTTTTGGTTTTGAAAAACCGAGGTAACCCCTTAATCAGTTTAATCCTGGTTCCGACAAAATTTTCGCCAATAAAAAAATCCCATCGGTTTCTGAAACCAATAGGATTTATAAAGATCTTTTAAAGCGCTTGGCGCCTAAGCAGATAGAATTATTTACCGGCAGCGATAGCTAAAGCTGCGTTGTTTTTTTCAATTTGGTTGCCTTTTTTCTCTGCAGAACGGCTTCCGTACTCAATGTTAGTAGCCAGTTTCAAAAACTGAACTTCTAAACGAGAGAAAGTTTTATTTCTTCTATCTTTTCTTTTTAAACGTGTAACGCCCATGATTTCTTTTTTTAATGTTTTTAATACCCTTGAGGTCGGGAGCGGATTCGAACCGCTGTAAAAGGTTTTGCAGACCTCTGCCTAGCCACTCGGCCACCCGACCCTATTTTTAAGGATTGCAAAAATAGTAATTTATTTATTGCAATGCCAACAATTATTTCATTGAATTTCTTTTTATTTCAGCACACAGTATCGCCGTAGCAATTGCCACGTTCAATGATTCGGCTTTTCCGGCCCTGGGAATGGTTATTTTGGTGTTTATCAGTCTTTCAATTGCCGGGCTAATACCGTTTCCCTCGTTGCCCATTACTAACAGGCCTTCATCGCCAAAATTGGTATTATACATGTTTTCACCATCAAGCATCGCGCCAAACAAAGGTAGCTTTATTTGTGGTAAAACCTGTTCAAGGTTGGTATAATGTACATTTACCCGCGCCAATGAACCCATTGTAGCCTGCACAACCTTGGGATTGTAAACATCGACCGTGTCCTCGCTGCAAATGATATCGGCAATACCAAACCAATCTGCCGTACGGATAATAGTGCCCATATTACCCGGATCCTGCACATTATCCAGCACTAATGAAAACCTATGCTTAAGGCTATCGTAATTTAAAGTTGGCCATAATGGTATTTTAACCAAACCAATTACCTCCTGTGGTGTTTTCAATGTGCTGATTTTTTCGATATCCTTCATCGAAATCTCCTGAAAGTTTATATTCCGGGATAAATTCAGCATTTTTGGAACAATTGCAGGGGTATAAAATATCGTATCCACCTGGTAACCCGAGTTTGTAAATTCAATTACCGATTTATAACCTTCTACCAGGAACAGGCCATGTTCCCTGCGAAATTTTTTATGTTGTAAGGATGTTAATAAACTGATTTGTGATTTTGAAAGCATATACTAAACCTGCTGGTTACCGCTTTACAATATTAAGTATTTTACTGCTCATTATCTGGTCGGGCTGTAGCCTTACCCGCGGAATAAAAAAAGACCAGGCCCTGGTACGCAAAATTACCATTAAAGGCATTGACGATCAGTTTAGTGAAGCTGCCTTAAATTATGTTGATAAAGATCAGCAGCCCAACAACAAACTCAATTTACAATTTTATTACTGGTTTGGCAATAACGGCAAACGCAATATTGGCGAGGCGCCTGCCATTTTGGATAGCAATTTAGTTGATTATTCGCGCGGGCAGATGGAAAAGTTCATTCAAAGCAAGGGATACCTAACGGCTAAGATCACCGATAGCGTAGTTATCAAAAAACGCCGTGCCGAGCTTATTTTTACAGCTGTTGAAGGACCAATGTTTCATATCCGTAAGTTTGAGGATAGCATTCCCGATAAAAAGCTAAAAGATATATACCTGGCCAATCGTAACAAAATGTCGCACATACAGCCAGGTGGCCGTTATGATACCGATAGCCTGGCGCATGATCGCGATGAGATTTACCTGCTTATGAAACGGAATGGTTATTTTGATTTTTACAGGCAATACGTAAACTTCACGTTCGATTCTACCTTTAACAGCAGCGTTGTTGATGTTAAAATGACCATCGATAACCCGCCTGGCAAAACCGAGCACCCTGTTTACACCATCAATAATACATTGATCAGTATATCTGCCAGCAATGGCCGGACTATAGGTAAAGAGGATACGCTAAAGGTTGATTCGCAATATCGCTTTGTTGATTTTTCGCACCGTTTTGTGCCAAGGGTAGTTACAGATTATAACTTTCAGAAAAAAGGCAAATTGTATAATATTGATATGCAAACCCTTACTACAACCCGATTATCGGAGTTAAATGTTTTCAGGAACGTACCCAATCCCACGTATGAGAAGCTGCCCGATAGTACGCATCGCCTTAATACCAAAATTGATATTATCCCCCTTAAGCATTACTCAGACCGTGTAGAAGGCGAGTTCCTGTTTGCTAACGGGCGTTACGGTTACAACGTTGGCAATACCTTTACCAATCGTAATTTGTTTAAACAAGCAGCCATTTTAGAACTAAAAGTTAACTGGAGTATATTATTTGATAACGGATCAAATACCACTAATACCAACGGCATCCAAAACCAGGAGTTTAGGGTAGGGGCAAACCTCATTTTCCCCCGCATCCTTTCGCCGTTTGATTTTCCGCTACAGGGCAAATTTGGGGTTCCGCATACTACCTTCTCTACTAACTATTCGTTGTTTTATCAAAAGGGATTGGTTACACGCCAAAGTTTTGTGAATTCCCTTTCTTATGATTTTTGGGAAACTACCAGAAAACAGCATACCATTACCCCCATCAACATTGAGTTTTCCAAAGGCACCATTGATCCGGCAGCAAGGGATACGTTGATTAAGCCCGAATATAACCGATACTCGTACGTTTACCTGATAGGTCGTACCGTATTTACAACCGGCAGCCAGTATACCTATCAATACAATGCCATCGAACTTAACACCTATGATAACTTCACTTATTTTAGAGGCAGCCTTGATATAGGCGGAAACTTCCTGAGTTTGCTAAGCAACAGTTTCAATACCAAAAGAGACACACTGGGGCAACGTACCTTGTTTGGATATACGTTTTCGCAATACACCAAAACTGACCTTGATTTGCGTATTTACCGCTCATTTGGCGGCGAACGGCAATTTGTATTTCGCATTAATCCCGGCATAGGTGTGCCTTATGGCAACAGCAGTTCGCTGATTTTTGAAAAAAACTTTTATACCGGTGGTGCCAACGATATGCGCGCCTGGTTACCGCGTACCCTTGGCCCCGGCCAGTTCAACAGGGCTACATTCTATGGAACCGACAGTATATCCCGCAACCGTTTCAAATACCTCGACCAATTTGGCGAAATAAAAATTGTGGCCAATGCCGAGTATCGTTACAAACTGGTAGATAACTTTTTTGGAGCGAAATTGAAGGGTGCAGTTTTTATGGATGCCGGCAACATATGGCGTTTAGGCAAAAAAGCCGAAAACCCTGGTGGGGAGTTCAGGCTGAGTAATTTATACCAGTCCACAGCCATAGGCATTGGCACAGGCCTGCGATTTGACCTGAGCTTCTTTGTTTTCAGGCTTGATTATGCCTTTAAACTAAAAGACCCGCAATTTAGCGGTGCCGACCAATGGGTACTGTTTAAACACAGCAATGAGCTTTTCCGCACCGGCGATTTCAAAACCAATTACCTTAAAACCACCGGCGATAATTATAACTTTGCCCAGCTCAACTTCGGCATAGGCCTACCTTTTTAATTAGGTTGAAGAATTATTGAATTATTGAATTATTGAATTAACATTTTTTTCAAAAAATCCAAAAGTCAAATAGTCCCAAAGTCCTTGCTCCTTTGTCCAAAAATCCTTACTCCTCTTATAACATATTCTTCAAGCCATCAATGATGCTTTCAAAAAATGTAGGAATACTTAAGTTGTTGTGATAGTTGAAATACAGGAAGATGAGGAATATAATTACAGCGATGATGATGAACCGCTTAAACATATACGCCAGCAAAACCAATACCAGCGGGATGGCAACTAACAACACCCAGCTGATATGCCATGGGCTTAGTTTGCTATCGTGTTTATATATGTAATACAGGTTGGCGTGGGTGCCGGTTTCGTTCATGTGCTTGGCATACAAAAAAGTCGACCGGTTTATCTTTTGCCTGTAAAAGGCCACTCCTTTTTCAAACTTCAACTGGTTTTCAAACCCGTTCATTACAAAATTAAAATTGCCGTTCACATTCTCCTGGGTTATCCCCGCCGAATCCGTTGCCACGATAGCCACCTGGTCAACCCCGAAAGGGTTTTCTTTAACTACAAAATGGTTTATGGCTATTGCATCAGCAAAAACAAAACAATTAGCAGTTAAAAGCAGGCAAAATAAAAGCAATAATTTTTTCATTTTTTAATAAACAATCAATAAAATGCACGCAATAAAAATAGTGTTTTTTGCACTACTTATTCAGTAAATAAATAGCCGCGTTAAGCACGCCTGCAAATGTTACCCAAAACAAATATGGCCAAAGCAACCAGCCGGCAACCTTGTTATACTTGTTAAACCAATGGATATTAAAAAGAATGCTGATCCATAATAAAACAATCACTATTAAAGCCCCCAATATCTGGTGCAAACCAAAAAACACTATCGACCATGAAAAATTGAGTGCCAGCTGGATTATATAAACAGAACGTGTAATGATGTATGCCGGCTTGCGGCTGCGGTGTTTCCAAACCAGGTAGGCGGCAGTAGCTATCAAAAAGTAAACCACAGACCATACCCAGGGGAAAACCTGCGGTGGCGGATTAAATGCCGGCTTTTTTAAAGTACTGTACCAGCCGGCAATCTCGGGACGGGTTACCAATGAGGCGACAAAACCGATGCCCAGTGTTATTAATAAACTGATGAGGAACGGAAAAAATTGAAATTTTCTGGATACGGCAGGGATCATCGTTTTATTGAACCATTAAAACATCAATAAGTTTGCTAAATAATTACAATTACGTTATACCGGGGATGCCAATAAAAACCATAAATGCCTTAGTTTAGCAACCATGCCTACATAAGGCAAAATAAAATGATAAAAGCTTATAAACTATATACCGGTACCGACGGCCACTCCCACGTACAAACGGGCACGATTGCCGAAGGCTTATTTAACCAGGCCAGCAGCATCCGGTTCCAGGAATCGCCGCCACATTCTTTTTATGGGTGGCATAATGCCCCAACAGATCAATATGTAATTACGTTATTGGGTACGCTGCAATTTGAAACCCGTACCGGCGAAACCTTTATTTTACGCCCAGGCGAAATATTGATTGCCACCGATACAACAGGCACAGCCCACCAATGGAAACTAATAAACGATGAGCCATGGCGCAGGGTTTATGTTGTTTTTGACGAAGGGCAGTCAATTAACTTTATACCCGATGGAGTGTAATTAATTAATTTTTAGTTACAGGCTGTCTTATCGTGTTATCCGTTAAAAACGGCTTAACCTGGTCGGGGTCATTCACTTTAATGTAAGGAGCGCCTTTGCTTTTTAATACGGTTCCGGTTACGCATATGGCTTTCCCTTTAAAAGTGGAATCGAAGAAGCCTTTGGCCCGTTCCCTGGCTTTGCCGGTAAACCTTATCGATACAGCTAATGATTCACCTGGCCTATCGGCACCAAGATATAGTGTTACATTAAATGCCTTATTATCCTGTCCAAAAACGGTACCGCAAATGGTTACTTTTTCGCCAACATGCCTGGCAGCGTCTGTTGCAGGGACAACAATTTGTGCCGATACTTTAGCGATGCACAATAAAATCAGGGTGGAAATGATAAGCAGGTTTTTCATATCTTAATTTAAATATGTAAAACAGTATTTTATGGCAAATATTGTTCAGCGCTCCAATTATCTTACTGGTTTATAAACAATTAATTAAAGTCATGCTGGCCTATCCTTACGGCAGACCAGCCTCCCACTTGCAAGGTATGTAGCCCCCATCATTAACCTTGCGTGTGGGACCCGGCTTTTCGCCCCCGGGGCTTACGGGATGACTTTTAGTATCGTTAGTCGGTTTTTAGGCGTACATATACCGAGCTAAACCCGTCGGAAATATATACGTCGCTTTGGAATAAGGTGTCGTTACGGATTATAAACGCAAATGGTATTTGATCATTGATCTTTAACAGGTCTAAATTCTCTATAGTCGAGTATTTGTAATTCCTGGTTACCGAGAATTTGCCCGACAGCCGCAGCGTATCATTTTTATACAATTTAAAACTCCCATTGGCTCCATAAACCTGGGTTTGCTTAAAGCCCTCCGTTTGCGGCGTAAGGGTGAAGCCACCAATACCACCTACCGACTTCACCCAGCGCCAGCTACCTGTTATTTGTGTAGATGTTGGCCCGGGCGAACCATTTTTATTACATGAACTAACGCTGCAAAGTACCAGCGCGGCAAACAACAGGATAAAGTATCGCATGATTTAAGGTTATATAAAGCATTACGCATCCATTTTATCCTTTGCTACAGCACGTTATAAAAAAACTTAATTTTACATTCGCTCTTAATTTCCATAAAATTTCTTTGTATCATTAGCGCATGATTATTGTTATCCAATGCAAAGACCAGGTAGGCCTGGTTGCCTATATAGCGGCCATACTAGCTAAGCAACAACTAAACATTGTATCTATGCGTGAGCACGTTGACCCTGCCGAAAACCTGTTTTTTATGCGGGTGCAGGTTGAGGATAATGACCACGAGGACGCAAAGCTGGAGCAACTGCTAAAAAGGCTCCTGCCCGAAGGTGCTATGGTAGCCGTTAACCCAAACCCGGCCAAAAAGGTAGTAGTACTGGTAACTAAAGAATACCATTGCCTGGCCGATATCCTGATCCGCAATTTTTTTAAAACCCTTGGCGCTACCGTACAATGCGTAATTGGTAACCATGCCACGCTGCAGGACGTATGCGAGCGCTTTGATATGCCTTTTTACCATATCCCGCATGAAGGCGTAAGTAAAGAAGAATTTGAGCAGCAAATAGATGCTGCAGTAGCCAAATACACACCCGATTACGTGGTGTTAGCCAAATACATGCGCATTGTGCCCCCTTCCTTTGTATCCAAATACCCCATGCGCATTGTGAATATCCACCACTCCTTTCTGCCTGCTTTTATTGGCGCCAATCCATACCGTAAAGCTTTTGAGCGTGGTGTTAAGTTAATAGGTGCTACGGCCCACTTCGTATCTAACGAGTTGGATGAAGGCCCAATTATTACCCAGCAAATTGTACCGGTAAACCATTCATTTACAGTAACCGATATGGTTAAAGCCGGGCAGGAGGTTGAAACCTCGGTATTGGCTCAGGCCCTTAAACTGGTATTTGAAGACCGCGTTTTTGTATCTAAAAATAAAACGGTTGTTTTTAGTTAAATCGAAAATCCCCTTTCCTGGTAGCGATGGGTTTAAAAGCTGGAGCGTTAGAAAGATTTTTCAATTCCCTCCCAACGGGCTACTGTGTGTACACATCTTTTTTTGCTAAAGGAAAATGTCATTTCGAACGAGCAGGCGTAGGGAAAAACGCAGCGCGCAAATCCACCCCGGTTCGTTCGAAATGACAACTTTTTTTAATTATACGATAAGAATCGAAAGATCTTTACAAACAGTAACCTAACGGGAGGGGTGCCGGGAATGCACGCAAATGTAGAGAGGGCTTTCTTAGAGCGACGGGAAACGCAACAATGAATAGCTGATCAAACCCCTACTCCCCGCTTAAATAGTTCGGTTGCATCGAAGATTACTGTATAAGCCTCCCTAATTTTTAAGGAGGCTTTTCTATTTAAAACTTCAAACACATTAAATGAATGAACTAAGCCTTTTCATCATTATTTTCCAAACTTGGCGGGATCAGTTTATACATCACGGGTGTTACGATCCTCGATAGTATAGTGGAACTGATTAAGCCACCGATCAAAACAATTGCCAATGGCGCTATGAGCGGGTTAGGATTCAAGGCGATTGGGAGCAAACCGCAGATCGCTGTTATAGATGTAAGCACAACCGGCAGGAAACGCGTTTCACCGGCCATATGGATGGCCTCATCAATGCTATGTCCTTCCAAACGTAACTGGTTCGTGAAATCTACCAGCAACAGCGAATTTTTGACTTGTATACCTGATAAGCCGATGAAACCGATGATCGAAACCAGTGACATGGGATTGCCGGTGAAAAGCAGGAATACTACGCCGCCAAGAACGCCCAAGGGAATAATTGACAGTACAATAATGATCCCTTTGAACGTTTTAAATTGTAGCAGCAGTACTCCGATAAAAAGAAAGGTGCTCAATATGATTACAGAAAGGAAGTTGCCGCCCAATGCATCTCCTTCTGACTCCGCCTCGCCCGAAAGTTTGTAATAATAGCCCGGCGGCATTTTTAACTTGTTCAGCTGCGGAACGATGTCCTTCAGGATATCATTGGCCAGTACATGCTCTTTGGTCAGGGACGTCACCTTAGCAAACCGTGATTTATTGAAATGATTGATCGCTGTGGGCGACGTTTCAAAGGAAATGGTGGCAATTTGATCAACCAATACCGGGGTGCCCTGCACATTGTTGACATACAGGTTTTTTAAAGCATCGAGATTAGAGAACTTATCCCTTGGAAGTGTGATCACAACGTTGCGGGAATCACCTCTATCGTCAATGTAATCTCCAACGGTTAAGCCTGCTACCGCCATACGGACCACTTTGTCCACATCGCTGGTCAGCACACCTAAGGTACGGGCCTTCTCTTTATCGATCTTTATTTTAACATCTGACTTGTAGGTGTTCAGTTCATTGTTAACATAAAAAGTACCGGGATCTTTTTTCAGGATTTCTTCCACTTTAAATGAAAGGGAGCGTAATGTATCCTGGTTTTCTCCAAATACCCTTACTACAATATTCGCTTCAATAGGCGTTCCCTGTTCAAAGTCTTTCACTTCAATCCTTGCATAAGGAAATTCGTTGAATTTCTTTCTCAGTTGCTTGATCAGGTCAGTCTTTTTACCGGGGCTGGCCTCTTCATCCAGTTGAACAAATACCTGGGCAAAATCAGGCTTTACATCCTGCTGATGCACGTTGTAATAGATCTGGGGATTACCTTTACCTACATTAGACGTATAATAAACGATCTCCTTATGTTTTATTAATTCACTTTCTACCAGTTTAGTCACCCGGTCGCTTTCCGGAATATCTGCCTGTAAGGGCAATTTGATATTGATCAGGAACATCGGTTTTTCGGAAGTAGGAAAAAGCTTAAACCCGGTTTGTGTGAACAGGAAAAAGGCAAGCCCACTCAGGGCTAATGATATCCCGATAGTTACTTTAGGCCATTTTAACGCAAGTGGCATTACCCGGGCATAGGAGCGGGTAAGGAATCTTTGCAGGTGCTTTAAAAAGAAATTACCCTCGCCATGCGTATGGGTTTTTAGCATCCGGCTGCCCAGGAAAGGCACAAGCGTTAAAGCAACGATCATAGATGCCAAAACGCTGGTCATAACAGCCATCGGCAGGCTGCGGATAAATTCCCCGGCAACATCGGGTAAAAAAGCAAGCGGTAAAAACGCGATAACCAGCGTCGCGGTACAGCCAACAACCGCGACACCAATCTGTTTTGTCCCTTTCAGAATAGCCTCCGTACGGGAATGGCCCTCCCTGAGCCAGCGCTCAATGTTCTCCACCACAACAATACTATCATCTACCAGCAGCCCCAATGCCACTACAAGCCCAACAATACTCAGCTGATTTAAAGAATAACCCAATAAATTCATGGCGATGAGCCCTAAAGCTAAAGAAAGCGGAATGGAGATCATCACGATCAGCGATGCGCGGAAGCCCAGCGGCAGCAGGGTGATAACGACCAGAACAATGGCCAACCCAAAGTCAAAGCCCAGGTGCCCAAGACGTTTGGAAACCATATCGGCCTGATCAAAGTTTTTGACCATGCGGATGTTTTCCGGCAGGCTTTTACCAAATTCATCCAGTACCGGTAAATACTCTTTCTGAACACTGGCAATATTCACATTGTCTTTCATTGCCGCCGTAACCAACACACAACGGTGCCCGTTCACACGGGTAATATGGTTGATCGTGCCGTCCTTATAACTTACGTCGGCCACATCTTTCAGATAAATGATCTTGCCATTCGCATTATAGATAACCGTATTGGCCACATCATCAACACTCTTGAATTTGCCGCTGGTTTTTACATTAAAAACCTTGCTGTCCAGGTTGATGCTCCCTCCGGGAATATCCGCCGCTTCGCTTTGCAAACTGCCTATGACCACATTAAGCGGTATTTTCAATTGGGCCAGTTTATCCAACTGCATATCGATGCGGATCTCTTGTTCGGGCATACCGAAATACTTCACCTCTTTTAAGTTGGTGATCTTCTCTAATTGTGTTTTCAGGATGTCTGCTTTGTCCCGCAGCATTTTACCGGAGGCGTTGTCTGATACCAGGGCAACCTGCAATACCTTTACATCTGACGAGGAAACCTTTTCTGTTTTAATGAGGTAAATATCCTTAGGAAGCTCACTATTCTTTAAAGCATTGATCTCTGTGGAAATTTCCTGGTATTTGTTATCCACATCTACACCATATTTAAACTTGGGCTGGATGACCGCTACACCGTCCTCTACGGTTGTCAGGATCTTTTCAATGTTCTCCAGCCCGTATATCTTGTTTTCGATGGGTTTTACCACCTGCTCTTCCATATCCTTTGGACTGGTTCCCGGGTAAATTACCGTGATAATATACTGAGGAGGATGCGTGGTAGGATCTTCCGAACGGGGCATGGTAAACAGTGTGAGCAGGCCTACAACTGCCACTAAAAGAAATATGATCAGCGTGAACTGATAGTTCTTGACTGCAAAATTTGTGATCTTCATGGCCTTACTTAATAATTTTAATGATAGACTGTTCGTTGAGGTAGGCGCTGTTGGAAACTACGATCTGGTCTATACCTTCCAGCTTATCCTTCAGGTACACATTTTCGTTATCAAACTTCAGGATGGTAACCGGTACTCTTTTTACCCTGGTTGTGCCAATAGTAGTAAACACGAAACCTTTATTACCGTCAGCTTCTACCAGTGATCCGTAAGGAATCACCATCACACTTTCATCCTGGTGGGTAGCGATTTCTGCCTTACCAAACATGCCAACCGCGGGTTTTACGCCATTTAATTGCAATTTCAATTCTATCTGGAACGAGCCCAGTTCACGATCAGCCGCCTGCGACTTGCGGAACACGGTGGCATCAAAGGATTGACCGGCGTAGCCGTCGAGCGTTACTTTGGCTGTTTGTCCCGACTTAATGAGAGCCCATTCACGGTCGGTTACACCCACTTTGAGTGAATAACTGTTTCGCTGTTCGGTAGAGTTGGTCAGCAGCACCGGCATCCCTTCGGCAATTACTTCGCCTTCGTTTGCTATTTTCTTGCTTACAAAACCGTCGGAAGCGGCATATATTTTAGAGTAGCGCTCATTAAAGGCTATTGCTTCCTTTGCTTTTTTGGCAACATCCAAAGCAGTTTTGGTATTCTGCAATTGCTCTAACGTGTAAACGCTGTCTTTGTAAAGATTCAGTGCCCGGCTATAGTCACGTTGCGCCTTTTCTACACCTAAGCTGGATTGGGCCAGTCCTGCTGAAATTTCTGTGGAGTTGAGTGTTGCCAGCAACTGTCCCTGTTTAAAGAACTGACCTTCCTGTACGAAGATGCGGCTGATCACGCCGCCTATCTTAAAGGCATATTTGGCTTCATCCTCCGTACTGACCAGGCCTGTGGCGGTGATCTGATCGGGTACGCCTAAGGTAGACACCGGGGCGATTTTAACCGGTATGATATCCGGTTGTCCTATTGGATTTCCTTCCTTGTGTTTTTCTTTGCAGGAAGCCATTAAGGTTAGCACAGCTATTATAATGCTGAATAATTGTAAGTTTTTCATCGTTTTAATTTGTTTTTTTAATGGAGCTGAAGCTATCATGAGCTTATTTATGTTGTTTTTGAACAGTAGCTCATGATGGTTTCATGATTGTTTGTTTTTTTAAGGGATTCAAGAGCCCTTCGGGGTTTTTCATGATGTTTTTATTGTTGAATAGTGAAACTGGCGTTGGCACGTTCGATGGCCGTATTGGCGATCCAGGTATCGTAAAGGGCAATATTGGCGTTAAGCTGCGCATCTATCCACTGGTTTTGTGCATCCAGCAGTTCTATGTAAATAGCCATTCCTTGTTTGTATAACTTCAGCTCATCATTGTAGTAGGTCTGGCTGGTCTTTAGTTGGGATTGGGCAGCGTTATACTGCGCTATCGCACTCTGCATACCAGATTGCCTTACCTTCAATTCGGTAAGCAGTTGTTGCTGCACATAATCCGTTTGCGAGGCAAGTGCCTGCTGGTCTGAAAGGGTTTGTTTGATTCGGTTACTATGCTTGCCAAAGGAAAATAAGTTCCATTCGAGGGAAACACCCAGAAAATAATACTTGCTCTGTCTGTTAACCTGCCAGTCGAAGGCTTGTGAACCCAGATCAAGATAGGTGCCGACCTTGGGGATAAGATAAGATTTGGCAAGCCCGGTAAGGTTGCCGTTGATGTCTTTCGCGATCCTGAGTTTAGACAGTTCCTCCCGGCCGCCAACGTTATTACCCAAGCTTTGATCTTGTGAAGGCAGTTCGGTGATGTTATCTAACTGTACACTGTCCGTCAATGGCCGGTTCAGCAGAAAGTTGAAGTAGTAGCGCGCAGACTCAGCAGTTTTAGTGGCCGTAATAAGTGAGGCGTTAATCCTGGACACTTCATTTTCGCTTCTAAGTACCACTGTTCGGTTTACCTTGCTGTTGTTGTACAGTTTGGTATTGATCCGCAGTCCTTCTTCAACAAGCCGCAGCGAAGATTCGTAGATACTGGTTGCGCTGGTAGCTTTTAAATAGCTATAGTAGGCCGTTTTGATCTCTTTAACCAATTCGCGTTTGTAAAGCAGCACTTCAGTTTTTTGCAGATCCACCTGCTGCTGTTTGATCCGTTTATTATAAATAAGCTCTGCATTTAAGATGGGGAGACTTGTGCGAAGCTTTGCATCATAAAAATTATCCGGATTGAGCAGGATACGCTGATTTTGTAGCTGTGGAAATGAATTGCTTCCTGTTAGCCGGTTCAGTGTGGCATAAGCACCGTTGAGCAGGTCACCTGTAGGAAAATCTATGGTGCGCCCGCCATCGGCTTTGGTATAGTTAGTTGAAAAAGTAACATCAGGCAGGAACATGCTCTTAGCTTCCTTTAGTGCGTAGATATTTTTTTCGAGTACAAAGTTTTGCTGCCTGATACTCTCATTAGAGGCAAGGCCCTGCCGGATATACTCATCCAGCTTGCCCTGGGCTTTTGCATAGGGTGCAGCCAGTAGGGCTGACGATAAAAGCAAAAGCTGATAAAATATTTGACTTTTAAATTTCATTTTTAATCATTGTTATAATTTTAAACACTGTTCAATAATATATTAAAAAAAAGGCTAACTCTTTTCGAGCAGCGCAACAAAAGACTCATACCCGTTCTGCATCAGCTCTTCATTCGACTTGCCGACAAAGCTTTTATTGCGGTGTTTGCAAAAAAGCGCACAGATGCCGTGAACCACAGAGATGATCAGGAAAGTAAAATATTCGGTATCCAGATCTTTGAACTTCCCTTTCTGCTGGCATTCCTGTACCATGCCATGCATATAACTGATCGCTTCTTCAGCGATTTGAAACCCTTCGGAAAGGGAATCTTTGACCGGTTCGTCAACAATGAACATCAGGTTATAATAATCTTTGTTCTCCTGCGCGAATTGAATAAAAACGCGCCCGGAAGCCTTTAAACGCTCAAATGGATCAGCTACCTTGTCCAGTACTTTTAACTGGTTAAGCAGCAGCCGGAACCCCTCTTTATGCAATTCGTGAAAAATCTCACTCTTATCTTTGAAATAAAAATAAAGTGAACCCTGGCTGTAACTGATTTCAGCGGCGATATTGCGCATGCTGGCTTTTTCATAACCTTTCTCTAAAAATATCTTACGCGCGCCGTTAAGAATGCGTTTGTGCATTTCCTGCTTCTCTCTTAGTTTTCTTTCTGCTATGCCCATTTTTAGATTATTATAGGATACAAATATATGATCGCCACTCGTGTGGCCAAATTCCGCATGGTATTTCTGCTTAATTCTGCATTCCAGGGCTAATCTTGCCCATGATGCTCACCGCGGTCTTTCTGTTCAATAACTTGAACCCGAACAGCATGAACCGGTTTTTCCAGCCCTGCACCACTCTTGGCTTTTGCCTTTTTTGCAACGCTCTTACAAGTTCAGTAGCAACATCTTCTACGGAAGAGACAACGAACTCAGGAAAGTCGCTCGTTTGCTTGCCCGCATGCGCATGAAAGTCTGAGTTTGCCGCGCCTGGATTAAAGCCCGCCACGTAAATGCCTTTCGGTTTGAATTCATACCACAGCGATTCTGAAAAGTTAGCAACAAAACTCTTGGTGGCTGCATATACAGAACCCCCAGGCAGCGAAGAATGGGCAAGCAGCGAGCCGATATTGATCAGCGAATCTCCTGCAACAGCATGCTGTAAAAAGCTATAAGACAGGGTTACCAAAGCCTGCATATTGAGTTGCATAGTGGCCAGCTGGTCTTCCAGCGGGATATCGGTAAACTTGCCGTAAGTGCCTGTACCTGCATTGTTGATGAGAACATCGTACTTTTCAGTTCCGAGATGCGCTGCCAGCTTTTGCAGGTCTTCCATATTGTTCAGATCAGCAACCAGGATAGTGTGGCCGCTACCATTTAAACTGCTTAACGCCTGTTCGAGGCGGTTCCTGTTACGGGCTACCAGCGTTACCTGGTAATGCTGTTGAGCCAGCTGCCGGGCTACTTCGAGCCCGATGCCTCCGCTGGCACCTGTGATCAATGCTTTTTTCATGATGGTTGGATTTAATTTAAAACCAGGACAAAGTTATTGAACAGTGTTCAATAAAACAAAAACAACCATCCATCATTTTAAAACCTGACATTAAAAACAGAAACGTTGGATGACGAACCTCACACATTGCTGGTCGTCACCACACGAAGGGATGACTTAAGCAATAAAGTTACATCACTCCCCCTCCCCTACAAATCTGTTACTTAACGGTTAATTAATACTAACCTGCTATTTTCGCCGGCGGTAATATATATCCTCCTATGAAAAAGATCCTGTTTGTTTTGGCGTTCGCGCTATTATCGTGTACCTATGCTTTTGCCCAGCATTTTACCGTGGCTACCTATAACTTACGTAATGATAACTCCACTAACGACGATTCGTTACATGGCAATGGCTGGAAACAGCGCCTGCCGGTTGTTGCTAAACTTATTCAATTTCATGATTTCGACATCTTTGGCACGCAGGAAGGTTTGGTTCATCAGCTAAATGATTTAACCAAAGCTATGCCTGGCTATGCTTATACCGGCATCGGTCGTGACGATGGTAAAACGGCCGGAGAGTTTTCGGCCATATTTTATAAAACAAGTAAGTTCAAACTGTTAAAACATGGCGATTTCTGGCTATCAACCATTATCGACAGGCCAAACAAAGGATGGGACGCCGTATTGCCGCGCATTTGCTCGTGGGGATCGTTCCAGGAAATAAAAACCGGGTATAAGTTTTACTACTTTAACCTGCATATGGACCACATAGGGGTTGTTGCCCGCCGCGAAAGTGCCAAACTGGTATTGGCAAAAATTAAAGTAATAACCGCCAATGAACCGGTAATATTATCGGGCGATTTTAATGTAGATGAAACATCGGATAGCTACGCGGTAATTAATACTTCGGACAAACTGAAAGACGCGTATGAGCTCTCGCCTTTAAAATACGCCGAGAGCGGTACATTCAACGCGTTTAACGCCGAAGAAAAATCAAAAGGCCGTATCGATCATATTTTTTTAAGCAAGGATTTTAAAGTAACCAGGTATGGCATCCTTACCGATAGCTACCGTGCTTTGAACAAAACAACGCAGAAATACGAGGCTAAACTTCCGTCAGACCATTTCCCGGTAATGATAATGGTGGACCATAAATGATCCACCATACATCTGAGATTTAGTTGATTATTAAAAGATCTTTATTCTACTATAAGGGTAGCTATAGAGTGAGGCTGGCTGGTTGTTTTGGCAGCTTTACCTTTTATCCATAAGCTATAGTCAATTTTTTCGTCGGTGTTGTTCATTACTACTACGGCTAACTTACCATCGGGGTTTAAATAAGCAGTAGTTAATAATTTATCCCTGCTGGCTACCGCTGCTACACGTTTTGCACCGGGGTGAATATATTTGCTGAAATGACCCAGGTAATAAAATGAGCTGGTGTAAATGAGGCTTCCATTACGCAGATCGGCATGTACCGGTGCAAAACAGAAGTTGCCCACGTGGTTTGGTCCGCCTTTTTCATCAAGCAAGATGTTCCAGTCGGTCCAGGCTACGGTACCGGCGTTAAAATCGTTGATCATGGATAAACCATACCTTTCACCTAACGCCCAGTCATTGATCTTTGCAAAATCAAATTTTTCGATACAGCCTTCAGTAAAAATGAGGTTTTTATTAGGGAAAGCCTCGTGGGTGCGCCTTAGCGATTCAAACTGCTGACCGGCACCTGTCCATGTTTCATACCAGTGAAAACCAACACCCCAAATGTATTTGGCGGCGGCAGGATCTTCTAAAATGGTACTGGCCTGTTGGTACAATAAATCGCGGTTATGGTCCCAAACAATCAGTTTTTTGCTGCTTAAACCTTGTTTAGCCAGGGTTGGGCCTAAAAAGTTCTTTACAAAATCGCGTTGCTCTTCGGCAGTGTATTTACATGACTCCCAGCTTTGTGAGGCCATTGGCTCGTTTTGTACGGATAAGCCCCAAACCGGGATGCCTTCGTTTTCATAAGCCCTTATAAACTTACCATAAAAATTTGCCCAGCTTTGGTAGTATTTAGGTAACAACTTACCGCCATGCAGCAAACTGTTATTATCCTTCATAAACGCAGGCGGGCTCCATGGTGAAGCAAACAAGGTAAGTTTACCGCCGGCGGCAGCCATCGCGGCTTTTATAAAAGGGATGCGGTAAGCCCTGTCATGGCTGATGTTAAATGATTTTAGTGAGGCATCACCTTCTTTAATATAGCCGTAGCTTTCGCTCGAAAAATCGCAACTCTGGATATTGGTACGGGCCACGGTATAGCCAATGCCTTTATCCTTATCGTAGTAAGCTGTTAAAAGTTCCTTTTGTTTATCCTTAGGTAACTTGTAAAAAGTTTCGGCAGCGGCATCGGTTAAGGCACCACCAACCCCCAGCATGGTTTGGAATGATTTTGCCGGATCGACAAAAACTGATACCTCGGTTTCGCCTGGTTGCGGACTATCTTCAAACTTCAGGGTTTCGGTATTTTTAAACCGCATGCCTGGTTCGTTATCAGATACTATAACTTTTACTTTTTTATTCTGGGTTGAAAAAGGAGCCTTTACCTGGGCGTTAACCAGCGGAGACTGTAATAAACCACCTGCTAAAAAACAGGCAAACAATGCTTTTATATTCATGGTTTAGCTTAATTGGCATACCGGTTTACAAATCGCCAATCAGGAAGCGATTCCGGTGTTCCAAATTAAGAAAGTTAAATTGAATAAAGCAAATAAGAAGCGTTATAAATAATTGACATGTAATGATTTATTAGCTATTTGATACGGTTTAATAGCAGTTAAAAAATCTACAAATATCATTAATAATCAAATAGTTACACCAACTTTTTTGGTGCTAAAATTTCATTTTGATACGCTAAAGCACAATTGTGTATTTTGTACACTGAAATTCAATTTGAGAATGAATATAATTTGAGAATTTGAGAATTTGAAAATTGATCTGATAAGTATAATCTATAGCATTGTTAATCCGGGAGACTCGCCACATTCTCAAATTTTCAAATCATCTCCCTCCATCCGCGTTATGCCCTCTTTTAATCATCTCCCTTACTGCGCTTGCTAAAAAGGCTTTGCCACCTTCGTCAAGCTGGGTTTGTTTGCCACCACCGTTTATTTCATAAATGATTCGGCCGTTATCGTTTTCGGCAACCAGGTCGTCGTCGTTATGGCTGTATTTTACTGATCCATGCGGGGTGATAAATTTAATGCCAGTGCCATCTTCAGTAAAATAGATCTGCCCGCGATATTCAATCTTCACGGTGTTACCATTGGCGTTTTCAATAATGGTGGTATGCCTGCCTCCAAAACGGCATGCTGTTGCCAGCAGAATTATGCCCGCCATGGCAATTAAATAGTGTATTTTTTTCATGATGAATAATTTTTAGTTGAGTTTCATCACAAAGCTAATACAAAACACAGTACTATACAATACATAGTACCATATTTATTCAATTATTTTTACTGCTGATATTTTTTAAGCAAATCATCAACCAAAATACCGTTAATGGTCATCCCCATGGTATTGCAATCGTTGATAACTACGCCGCTTAAATTACAATCGATAATGGTACTGCCGCTCAGCTCGCAATCCTCAAAACGCAAGGGCCGCTGCTTTACCTTTTCGTCATAAGCAGGGTGGCCTTTGGGTGGCACACCTATATTGTGGATGTAGGCACCGCCTAATTGCGCACCCTCAATTTCCAGGTCGCTTAAATTGGCATTTACAATTTTAAGGTGGCTCAGGTCGACATCGTTAAAACTTGCGTTGCTCATCTTCAGCATCACAAAGGTCGATCCATCCAGATGTGAATATTTAGCATCTATCACTTTGGTTGTTTCCTTGATGCTGATTTTTTCGGCGTTATTTCCTGTTTCCATATGTATAATTTTAATACCCTAAATTATACATCATCATTACCATATCCAAAGGCCATTACATACATTTTAAGGGTATAGTTGCGACAGGCAAGCCATTATTATCAATTGATAATACATAATTATAGGCTCTTCATAAATAAACAGGCCTTATAGAAACCATTTACTTTTTACAATGTTGCGTTTTAATACACTTCTATTATGAAACCTATCTTTTTCACGCTAAACAATGATCTCCATATGATGGCGATCCCGGATACAGACGCCCATCTTGACGGCCACCCGGTTATCACTTATACTTATAGCCTGTTTATCGACAGGGCCAAGGGCAATCCGCAACAGGCTTTAAAGAAGGAAAGTACGTTGCACCTGGATAAAATAAACGACCCCGACTACCTGGGGTTCATTGCCTTTGAAACCCCGGCAAATGTTTTTTCATACACCGGCGGCGAACGCTCGCTTACCGTTGCCGAAATTGAAGAGGTAATTGAACATTTGAACCTAATAAGAGACAATCCTCCACTTTGGCGATCAATGGATAACCTATAGCTGAGCCTATAGGTTATCCATCTAAAAAACTTACTATCAACAAGCTTTTGCTAATAAGTTTTTCCCCTGTTCCAGGTCGACGCTTATTGGGATTGCCTTTTTTGCAGTGTTTGTTTTACGGTATTTTGTTAGGTTGATGAGCAACACGCTAAGTAGTATCACTACCAGGCCAATGATCTGCAATGACGAGATCTGTTCGCCGGCAAACAATACGCCCAATAGCACCGCGATAACCGGGTTTACATACGAGTGTGTGCTTACCTGTGTTGCCGGCCGTACCTGCAGCAGCCAAATGTAAGCGCTAAAAGCACCGATAGACCCAAACAGGATAAGGTAAACAATAGCCCACCATGAATGGGCAGGTACGTTCATTAAACTAAAGCCATTAAACTCGTGATGAGCCATGCCCGCGGGAATAAACGCAATGCCCGCTATGATCATTTGCCACGCGGTATTTAAGCGGGCCGGCCCGGTGGTTGCGTTACGTTTTGAGTATAGTGACCCTGCCGACCATGCCACCGGCCCAAAAACTAATAATAACATCCCCAAAAATGTAGGTGCCGAATGGCCTCCGGCAAGAGCTTTGCTTACCTGCTCGCCAAATAAGAGAATCACTCCGGCGAAACCGATTACCAGCCCACCAATGGTCGCTCTGCTTTTAAAATTTACGCGCCAGTTTAATTTATCCAAAGCTACAAACCATATTGGCCCTGCCGATACGGTGATAGCCACCATAGCACTGGGTAAAGTTTGCTCAACCCAAATGACAATCCCGGTAGCTACAAACAGCATGATCAAGCCGCTGATACCCGAGTTGATCACATCTTTTTTAACCCAGATCTTATCGCCTTTAATGGCGCACCAACCCAGCATTAACAGCCCGGCGGTTGTATAACGTAATGCGCCCATCAACATAGGCGGAAAGCCATGCACAGCCATCTGGATAAAAAAATAGGTAGAACCCCAAACAATATAAACGGTAGCAAACGCTATGATAACCCATAAGGTGGGTGCTTTTTGTTGATTGATAGATGTCATGGCGATATTAGTTTTTATTGATTAATGAATCGATACTCCATTTGTATTCGGGTAAAGTAGCCAGCAGCAGGCTCGCCGCGCTCACGGTAAAAACCGAATATCCCACAGGCGAATCAAAGCCGAAGGCGATAGCCATTGATAGCGCGAACGCCAAACTCAGCAGGCAGCTTAAGGACGCCGCAATACGGGTGAACAAACCTGTTAGCAGTAATAGCCCGATAGCGGCCTCGCCAATAGTTGCCAATACAGCCAGGGTTGGAATAACACCCGCAGGTAAAAATGCCATTACCTGGCGGGCGTAATCTAAAAAGTGTTGCCAATCGCCCCAGCCTACGTGTGGCTGGCCATGTGCGCCTAAAAAACCAAGGCGATCTGCCACTTCCCACAGGTAACTGGTAGCCAGCGCCAGTCTTAAAGCAACGGATGGGAACGAATAATTTTTAATGAGTTGCATATCTTTTTTATTTGCTGATATAAAATTACGCATACGTTGGCCTATCTTTATAGTCCAGTAAGTATAAACAAGATAGTCCAGTTATGTTATTTACAAGCGGGTTGATCACGGTAGATAAAAACGCGCAGGTAGCGGTGTACCTGCAAATTTGCAATGGCATTATAGGCCACATCAGGCAGGGCACTTTAAAACCGGGCACCGCCCTGCCCAGCAGCAGGGTTTTAGCTACATTGTTAAAAGTTCACCGCAAAACAGTAGTGGCTGCTTATGATGAATTGTATGCGCAAAGCTGGGTTGATGTTTATCCGCGCAAAGGCATTTTTGTGGCCAAAAACCTGCCCGATGTATCGCCAAGGGCTATCAGCACAGCGGTAAAGAGAAATACTTATCCCGATAAAACCCTTTTTGAGGTGACCGAGAAAGTGCCCTACCCCGATCTTTTCCAGACCGATAAACCCCGCACGCTTGTATTTGACGATGGCTTCCCCGATACGCGGCTTGCGCCTGTTGAATTATTAGTGCGCGAATACCGACGCTTTGCCAATTATCATTTTACGCAACAGTACTTAACCTACGGACCAGAACAAGGATCAATAAACCTGCGTTCCGAACTGGCCCGTTTCCTGGGCGAAACCCGCGGGCTACAGGTAAGCGCTACCGATATTTTAATAACCAAGGGCTCACAAATGGCTATTTACCTTTGTGCCCAGATCCTGTTAAACAAAAACGACGTGGTGATAGCCGCCGATCCTGGTTATCCCGGCGCTAATGAAACCTTTGAACAGGCCGCGGCCAAACTGCATTTGGTACCCATTGACGAACATGGCATTAGCCTGGATGCTGTAGAGGCTATATGCCGACAGAAAAAAGTAAAACTGGTATACGTGATCCCCCATCACCACCGCCCTACTACGGTAACTTTAAGTGCAGAACGGCGCATGCGTTTGCTGGAACTGGCCCGCAAATACAGGTTTGCCATTATTGAGGACGATTACGATTACGATTTCCACTACGCCAGCAGCCCCATACTGCCGTTGGCCAGTGCCGATTATGATGGCAGTGTAATTTATGTAGGCTCGTTTTGTAAAACCATTGCGCCGGGCATCCGTATTGGCTTTATGATTGCGCCGGCAAACCTGCTAACTCAAACTATTCGCCTGCGTAAAATGATTGACCGGCAGGGAGAACACCTGCTTGAAGAAGCTATTGCCAACCTGCTAAAAAATGGTGACATAGGCCGGCACCTGAAAAAGGCCAACAAGCTATACCACGAACGGCGCGACCTGCTTTGCAGCTTACTAAAAGAACACCTTCGCCAATACCTGGATTTTAAAATCCCGGATGGCGGCTTTGCCGTTTGGGTAAAATATGCCGATGGTTTTAATCCCGCCGAAGTAGCCGAAAAGGCGGCCGCGATGGGCCTTACCATTGCCGATGGCCGGGATTATTTTTATGATAACAGCCCCGGTCGTCAATATGTGCGCTTAGGTTTTGCATCGCTCAATGAAAAGGAAATGCGGGAAGCTGTGGATATTTTAGCTGCTGTTTTTAAGAAAACATCGCTTTAAGCAAGTGCTGTAGGCAAACCATCCAAACTTTGCAGGTTCTTTTCTTGTTTGTAAGCTTCCAGTCCTTCGGGGCCTTTATTGTCAGCCCATTTATAGGCCTGGTCGCGTTCGCCTTCATAGGTATAGTAGGGCACGCTGAAACCGCAGGCGGTTTGCACCTGGTAAATATCGGCCACAATAATTTGCCTTGTTGCCAGCAGGATTTGAAAATTAGGGGCCAGTTGCTCCCATTCTTCATCGTCCGGCAATACGGTATAGCCCTTACCAAATAAGCGCATAATAGTAGGAGGGCCGTCAAAAGCGCAGAACATAAAGGTGATCCGCCCGTTTTCTAAAATATGGGCCGATGTTTCGTTGCCGCTCCCGGTAAGATCCATATAGGCAACCTTTGATGGGCTTAAAACTTTAAAACTGTCAATCCCCTTGGGCGAAAGGTTTACATGCCCGTTTGCCGCAAGCGGGGCCGATGCTACAAAAAACATTTTCTGCTTCTCAATAAACACCTGGTGCTGCGGCTGAATATCATCAAAAAACTTTGCCATAGCGGTTAAATTTTTCTTGTTACTCAAATTTAACAAATATTTGCCGCTGTAGGAGGTTAAGTTATTGTTAACAGGTTGGCTGGCAGCCTTAATCCCAAAAGCCCTGTACTTTGATCTGTCCTGATGGATAACCTTGCCCGCGCAACAGTTTCCTCAATTGCGCAACCATGGTGTTGTTTCCAGCAAGGTAAAATACGGTATTTTCTAAAGTGTACCGCTGACCGATCACCCACTCCATCAAACTTTGATGACCGTAAACATCTTTGCGGGCTACGGGTTCCAATGGCGTCCAAAAGTATTCATGGAAGAGCTTACGGTGCTGCTCATTGCCTATCACTATACTACCCGAAAAACGGGTATGCGGCAAAACCATTTTTTGCAGGGCCAAAAAGTGCCCCATGCTGCTTTCATCGCCCAAAGCTACAATGGCCGATGTTGGCGCGGGCTTTTGATTGGTAGTACCTGTTTTCAGGTAGCTCACCGTATCGCCCTTTTTTAACAGCCTTGCCCAGCTGCTGCCCGGACCATTATGCGCGGCATCAACAAAAATGGTGCAGGTACAGGTTTCGGCATCCCAGCCAGATGGGGTATAATCGCGGAAGGTAAGGCCGTCAACCTTAAATTTAATGTAAGGGATCTCCTGCCATTGGGACATATCAAGCTGCGGCAAGTGCAGGTCAATTTCAATTAAGGTGCAGGGTTCCCAGCACCTTACTTCCAACACACGGCCGCTTTGCAGCCTCTGATCAAACAGCTTATCAACCGTTCTTTTAATTTTATATATAGTGGATGTTTCCATGGTGTGTTAATTTTGTTAACACAAAGAAAGGTGCAAATCATACCAGATACAATGGCATAGTTACGGTAATGATTGGACTATTTACGGTAACCCTTCCGAAATGAAAGTGGTGTACTCCCCTCCGTCTTTTTAAACAGGCGCGAAAAATAGGCGTGGTCATCGTATCCCAGCGTATGGGCAATTTCTTTAACATTCATCTGGCTGTAATACAGCAGGCGTTTAGCCTCTAATAATAATTCCTGCTGAATCCAGTAACTCACCGACATTCCTGTTACTTTTTTTAACGCTTCGTTAAGGTAAGTTTCAGATACGTTGAGCATATTGGCGTAAGCCGAGGGGCTTTTTACCTCGCGCACATGCTCAACCAGTAACTTTTTAAATTGCTGTGCCAACTGCACCGGGCGCGAGGTCATTAAACGCTGGTTGCCCGTATGGCTAAAGCAACAGGCCGCCATCCCCAAAAACGATTGCAGCAGCGAGTGTACCACGGGCAAATAAAATGTCCTGCTTTCGTCTTCGCAATATTTCTCGTAAAGCAGGTTTAACAGGTTTTTACACTGATTAAGCTGTACATCGGTAAGCCGGTAAGGTTGCTGCATAATGAGCTGATTTTCAAAAATGCTGCGGTAATCGGGCGAAAGCAGCATGGTATCAACGGCGATGAACCAGCCAAAGGCTTCAAAATTTTTAATGCGGTGATGTACCTGGCCGGGCAGTACATAATAAAGCTGCGACGCTTCAAAATGCACCTCCTGGAAATCATTCATCATAGAAGCCAAACCACCTTCCAGCAAAAAGAACAGGTAATGATCGTCCCGATGGGCGCCCAGCGGTTCATCGGCTTTGGGCATATCACCCTCCAAAAAACGGTGGATCTCAAGCCCGGATGTGGCGCGTTCTTTTAGTTGATGTACTGGGATATCTTTCATGGGCGTTAATATTTTTATGTAGAGACGCAATATTTTGCGTCTCCGGCGTTCAAATCCGGCATTTCTGAGATTATCCTCCAGTAAAACGGCTCTGCATAGCGGGAGACGTAAAATATTGCGTCTCTACATTTTAAAACCCAAATTAACGGCTTTAAGCTTAAATTTACCTAACGTAAATAATACATAAACCCTTGGCGGCTTATACAATATAGCTAATGCATAATTTAATATGTTTGTCTATCTTTAGAGGTGATCCAATTATCATAGACGCTTAAATGAGGCCGAAGTTATTTCCTGCATTCTTTTTATTACTGCTGATTATAACGCGGGGCCATGCCCAAAATCCGGTTACGGATTCGATGATGAATAAATTTAATGTTGTTTTGGCCGATAAAGACAACTTTGTACAGCAAAAACTTTCCCGCATCGAGGCTATAAAAAAGCAAGCCGGCCAGGTAAGCAACATCAACAAAAAGTACGATCTGTATCAACAACTCTATAACGAGTATAAAAATTTCAGCTACGATTCGGCTTATAGCTACGCCAAAAAGCTGCAACAGACCGCTGCCGAACTGCATGACCCTTCCCGCCTGGCCTTTGCCAAAATGGAATTAGGCTTTACGCTTATTTCATCGGGCATGTTTAAGGAAACATTGGAAACGCTCAACGGCATCGATCTAAGTTTACTTTCTACCAATGATAAAGTCGACTATTATTTCCTGAAAGCCCGGAGCTATTTTGACCTGTCGGACTTTGACCGGAATTTAGATTACTCGGCCATTTATAACCCAAAAGGAGTTCAATGTATCGATTCTGCCTTGTCCCTGGCCACACCTGGCACCTATAATTATTTCGCGCTGAATGGTTTAAAATACCTCAGGAATGGCAATTTTGAAGATGGGGTTAAAAACTATGCCTCGCTTTTACAGCTCAAAAACCTTACACCCAACCAGTTTGCAGTAAGCGCCTGTTCGCTTAGCTACATTTACGAGCGTAAAGGCATGCAGGATAAATCCATCGAGTTACTGATCCAGGCGGCCATTGCCGATCTGCAATCGGCCACCAAAGAAACCGTGGCCATTTATAAACTGGCCGATTTCCTATATAAAAAAGGCGACCTCAACAATGCCTTTATCTACATAAAACAAGCCATGGACGATGCCACCTTTTATGGCGCACGCCACCGGCAGGTAACCATCAGCAGCATTTTGCCTATCATCGAGGCCCAGCGCATCAGCACGGTCGAGCAGCAACGGCGGTCGTTATTTATCTACTCCTCTATTATTACGGTGCTGGTGCTTTTTGTGGTAGTGTTCGCGGTGATCATCTTCCGTCAGCTTAAAAAACTGCGCATTGCCGATAACCTGATCAAGGAAGCCAACGTATCCTTGCAGGAAAGTAACATTGCCCTGGAAGGCCTTAACCGTAATTTAAGCACCGCCAATAAAATCAAAAACGAATACATTGGCTATTACTTTAACATCAATTCCATCTACATTGATAAACTGGAAAGCTTCCAAAAATCCTTAGATAAAAAGCTAAGCAGCAAACGGTACGAAGATGCCCAGGCAGCCATCAAAAGCCTTAACCTGGAGAATGAGCGACACCAGTTGTTCCATACCTTCGATAAGGTTTTTCTTTCCCTGTTTCCTGATTTTATTGAAAAGTTTGAAGCCCTGTTCCATAACGATGAAAAGATAGCAATTGCCGATGGCCAGCTGCTAAGCACCGAACACCGGATCTTCGCCCTCATCCGCATGGGCATCCATGATAATGACAGGATTGCCAAACTGTTAGGCTACTCGGTAAACACCATATACTCCTACAAAAACCGCATCAAAAACAAATCGTTCATCGCCAATGATGAGTTTGAAGATCATATTATGGCGATTGAGGCGGTGTAAGATTTGAGATCCGGCGTAAACTAACCAAGGGACGACTCACCCCAACGAGGCTTCGCCCGTCTTCCCCTCTCCGACTGCGCCGCATAGAGGGGCGGGAAATTTTCGGTTTGTTTTCTTTAAATCCTGGTACTGGAAGGGGAAAATGTTATAAAAACTATATTCTCCACCCTGTCATTCTGAGTTGTAAAATTTCGCGAAATTCTGAAGTTGGAATGACAACATAAAACTCTATGTCATTGCGAGGAACGGAGCAATCGCGAACTGTGCAGATCCGCCCTGTATAGCATGCGATTGCTTCGTTCCTCGCAATGACATGGTGGACTTGTTATGGGTAGGCATGAAGCAATCGCGAACTCTGCAGATCCACCCTGTATAGCATGCGATTGCTTCGTGCCTCGCAATAACATGACGTAATTATAATAAGAAGCCATCCACATAACGCCGATAACCTACTTATTACCTCTTTTTAAATCTATATTGACCTCATTTACAACAATACATAATAAATTGATTATCAATTAATTAAAAAACATATTTCCTCTATATTTTCTATATTGACCTATCCGGCTATTGATTAGCCTGTTTTCCCTTCTTTTCTTTGATTTGGAATTACCCACCAAAGTATTTCGAAACAAACCAATTTTTAAAACCAATTTTAAATGAAAAAAGTTTACTTATTTAAGTATGGCTTGACCGTACTACTTTTAGTTTGCGCTACCATCGCTTTTGCTCAAAAAGGCACATTCAAAGGCAAAGTAGTTGATGAGCTTAACCAGCCATTACCAGGCGCAACTGTGCACGTAAAGGGAACAGATCAATCAACCGTTACTGATGTAAGCGGCTCATTCAGCCTCACCGGCAATACCCCAACCGTAACTATACAGGTTAGCTTTGTGGGTTACGATATGCAGGAGCGTGTGATCAAAGCCAATGAAAGCAGCACAATTTCGCTGGTGCCAGCCTCCAAATCATTAACCGAAGTTGTGGTTGTAGGCTATGGATCGGTTAAAAAATCAGACTTAACCGGTGCTGTAACCAATTTAGGTTCAAAAGACTTAAACCCAGGCCCTATTACCAACCCTTTACAGCAATTAACCGGTAAAGCGGCAGGTGTAAGCATTAGCCAAACAGGCAGCGAGCCCGGTGTTGCACCAACCGTGCGTATCCGTGGTATTACTTCGCTGCAAGGCGGTAATGATCCATTGGTTGTGGTTGATGGCATCCAGGGCAATATGGACCTGCTTAACCAGGTTCCGCCGAGTGAGATCGCTTCTGTCGACATTTTGAAAGATGCATCTGCCACCGCTATTTACGGTTCACGTGGTGCACCGGGTGTTATCATCATCAGCACAAAAAAAGGTGTTGCAGGCAAAGCCAATGTTGAATACACCGAAAATACATCGCTGGATGTGATCGCCAAAAAACTGAAAGAGTTAGATGCCGCCGGCTGGACCAAACAAGCCGAAGCACAAGGGGTAGATGTATCTGCCAACCACGGTTCCAGTACCGATTGGTTTAACCTGCTTACCCGGAACGGTGTAACCCAAAACCATACCCTTGCTTTTGGTTCGGGCACCAATGGTTTTAACTACCGTGCATCGGTGAGTGCTATCACCCAAACTGGTATCGTGATTAATTCCAGCTATAAAAAATACATTGGCCGGATAACCGCTACCCAAAAAGCGTTGGATGATAAGTTAACGCTTACCATGAACGTGAACAGCGGTATTAATGATAATGTATACAGCCCTATCGGTATCGGTCGTGCCGCGTTTACATCAAACTTAATCAGCAACACTTACATTTCAAGGCCAACCGACCCTGTATTTAACAGCGATGGCAGCTATTACAGCGACCCCAACGTGTTTCAGTACATTAACCCCTACGCGGTTGCCAAAACGGTTCAAAACAATGCAAACACCAATAACCTGTTCGGTAGCTTAGCAGCTAACCTTGATATCTACAAAGGCCTGTCGGCCGGATGGTTTGGCAGCTGGAGAAAAACGGATACCAACACAGGTTATTACGCGCCGGTAGCATCAACCATAGCTACCGCCATTGATAACAAAGGCATCGCCAACATTGCCAACAACCATGTTGACGAAAAGCTGATGGACATTAACCTGAGCTATAAAGCCGATTTTGGCTTAAGCCATTTAGACGCGACCTCCGTTTATGAGTGGCAGGCGCAAACCTATAACGGCAGCTTTGCACAAGGCCGCGGCTTTATCAATGATATAGCTACTTACAACGCTTTGCAATTAGGCGATATCTCTAAAGTTTTGCAGGGCGATATTTCATCGTACAAAAACGACAGGAGACTGGTTTCCTTTTTAGGCCGTGTAAACTACTCTTATAACAACCGTTACCTGTTAACCGCCAGTTTTAGGCGAGATGGTTCAACCGTGTTTGGGGTAAATAACAAATGGGGTAATTTCCCATCGGCATCATTAGCCTGGCGTATTGACCAGGAAGGTTTCATGAAAAATCAGCATGCCCTTAGCAGCCTTAAACTGCGTGTTGGCTACGGTATTACCGGTAACCAGCAAGGTATTAGCCCGCAAAACTCAATCGCTTTGGTTGGGCAGGCAGGTTCGGTATTTTTTGGTGGTACTACCATACCAAACTACTCGGTTAATCAAAACTCAAACCCTAATTTAAAGTGGGAAACCCGTAAACAGGCCAACTTAGGTTTAGATTTTGCTTCGTTCAACGATAGGTTTAACGGATCTGTTGATGTATACACAGCCAATACCGATAACCTGTTATTTAACTACACCGTTCCTTTAGAAGGCCCGTTTTTAACCACCAATATATTAGCCAACGTGGGTACGTTACAGGCCCGCGGTTTGGAACTTAGCTTAAGCTACGCGGTTATTAAAAACGCGAATACTACGTTGATCCTTGCCGGTAACGGTTCATTAATGAAAAACAAGGTACTTAAATTAGGTGGCAATATTGAGGGTTATGACATCCCTACCAATTACATTGGCTGGGGCGGTGGCGGCAACGCTTACCTTGTTGTGGGCAAGCCAATTGGTACCTTCCTGATCCTGAAACACAAAGGTAAAGACGCCAACAGTGCCGAAACCGTGGTTGACCGTGACAACAACGGCACTATTGACCAGGGTTCACAAAGTAAAGATCGTTACGAAGAAGGCCAGGGCTTACCTACCTACTCTTATGCCTTTACCCCAAGCTTTACCTACAAAAACTTTGATGCATCAATGGTTTGGCGCGGCTCTGGCGGCAACAAGATCTACAACGGTCTTCGCCAGGATTTGAGCTTGTTAGAAAACCTTGGTAAATCAAACGTGCTGCAAAGTGCTGTACCGCTGGGTATCCAGTCGTCACAATACGGATCTGACCTTTGGCTGGAGAGCGGCAACTATTTACGTTGGGAAAACCTATCGTTCGGTTACCGCATCAACCTAAAAAACGTGAAGTACATTAATGCTTTACGCGTATCGGTAACAGGTCAAAACCTTGCACTTATTACCAAATATAAAGGCATCGACCCTGAGTTGGATACAAGTGGTGGCAGCTCAATAGCCCAGGACTATGGTATATACCCCCGTACCAGGACCTTCTCTATCGGTTTAAATGTTATTTTAAAATAAGTGGATCATGAAAAAAATATTTTTTAGTATGTTAATTGTTGCCCTTGGCGCTGCAAGCTGCACCAAGGTTAACGAAAACGTGTACGACAAATACGCTGCCACGCAATTTTATTCAACAGCGGCCGGTGCCGATGTTGCGCTGGCAAGCGTGTACGCAAAAATTACGGGAAGCTGGGGTTCAAACTACGCAGGCCGCGATAACTGCTGGTACGATTTAAACTGCTACTCATCTGATGAACAGGTTATACCGCACCGCAACACCGGCGACTGGCAGCTTGATTTTGCCCAGCTATACACCCGTACCGAACTGCCAAGTCTTGGTATCATTAACAATACCTGGAACTGGGCCTACTCAACCATTTACAGCGCCAACCTTTCTATAGCGCAGCTTACCGCCGCCAAGGCCGATCCGTCAAAGATCGCCGAGGCCAAAGTGATGCGTGCCTGGTTGTATTACCTGTTGATTGATGATTTTGGTGATGTACCTTTTTATACCGATAACAACACCGATATCTCTAAAATTCCGCAGGAAAAACGCGCTACCATTTACAACTTTATTGTTAGCGAGTTGAAGGGCAATGTTGATTTGCTGTCTGAAACCAGGGGCGGCGCTTATTATGGTCGTTTTAATAAATGGGCCGGTTATATGGTATTGGCTAAGGTTTATTTAAATGCCGAAGTTTATACCGGAACAGCCCATTGGGCCGAAGCGCTTGCCGCTTGCAATAAAGTAGCATCGGGTGGTTTTGCCTTGCACCCTGCAAGCGCCAATACGGCCAGCGCGTTGGGTAACTCCTACTATGATCTTTTTGGCGATGTATGCCCTAATGATGAAACCATCTGGGCCTTGTTCATCACCCAAAACGTTATCAGCGGTAATATATACACCATCAGGAGTTTAAACAGCCCGAATGGAACCGCCCTTATCGGCTTCCCGGGTTGGAATGGTACTATCATCCCATCTGAGTATTATGATAAGTTTGATAATGCCGATATCAGGAAAAAACAATTCCTGGTTGGGGCACAGGCCGGTGGCGTTACTTACAGCAAGGAAGTATCATCATTGATCGATCCGGGTGCAGGTCCTAATGAGGGTATCAGGGACGATAAATTTTTCCCGGTAAAACCATCTGACGGCAGCGGCGAATCAAACGATTTCCCGGTATACCGTTACGCTGATGTGTTGTTAATGCAGGCGGAATGCAATGTTCGGTTAGGCAACGCGGCAGCTGCCGCGCCATTCTTAAACCAGGTAAGGGAACGCGCCGGGCTAACAGATATAGGATCGCCTACGTTGGATAATATTTATGACGAGCGCGGTTTTGAGCTGAACATGGAAGGCCACCGCAGGCAGGATATGATCCGTTTTGGCAAATTCCTGTTGCCGCACGGCTTTGTACAAACTACGCCATCGTACAGGATGCTTTTCCCTATCCCTACCGCGGCGCTTAACGCCAACCCGGCATTGAAACAGAATCCTGGTTATCCTAATTAATGATCAACATGAAAAAAATATTCAATTTAGTATTGATAGCAACGGCCTGTATGGCTGTTGCCTGTCACAAAAATGCTGAGTTAACTGTGTTGAAACCCGTTGCTTTCGGATCATCAATTTCAGCCTCAACCAGCACCGCTATACTATCGCCCGCTACAGATTCGGCAACTGTGGTAACCCTTAAATGGCCGGCTGTAGTATATCCATATAAATCGCATGTAACCTATACTTTACAGGCCGATATCCCTACTGATACGGTAGGTGCCACTGCCTGGGGTAATGCTACATCGATATTAATTGGTAACGATGTATTAACCAAAACCTTTAAAGGGAGCGATTTAAACACGCTTGCACTGGCCATTGGTGTGCCTGCCAATGATACCGCAAAAATGGTGTTCAGAGTACGCGCTTACCAGGATAGAGACGCGTTTTCGCACGCGGTAACACTTACCATTAGTCCGTACAAAATCATTTTGCCGCCAAGCAATAATTACCCGGTGCTATATGTTCCCGGCGATTACCAGGGCTGGTCGCCACCAACAGCGCCAACTGTTGCGGCATCTATCCCTAATGTGTACGAAGGCTATATCAACGAGCCTGCCGGTGGCACTTATCACTTTAAGTTTACCAGCGCGCCGGATTGGAACCATATCAATTATGGCGATGGCGGCACAGGCTTGTTAACTACTGATGGCACAAAAGGCGATCTGGTACTGCCTGGCCCTGGTTATTACGAATTGGTGGCTAATCCATCAACGCTAACCTGGTCATACACTTTGGTTACCTGGGGAATTATCGGCGATGCCACACCAGGCGGCTGGACTTCAGATACGCAGATGAGCTATGACGCGACCAAAAAGGTTTGGACAGTTACGGCTAACATGTTATCAAGCGGTTCATTTAAGTTTAGGGCAAACAACCAATGGTCTATCGACTTTGGGATTGATGCTAACGGCAAAATTCAATATGCCGATAATCCTGCCTTCCCTTACAATGGGTCGCTGGGTAACTTAACGGTTCCGTCAAACGGCAATTATACCATCACGTTAGATCTGCATGACCCTAACAATTACACGTATAAGATCCACAAAAACTAATAACAACTATAAGGCAGTGCAAAAGCACTGCCTTATTTAATACACTTATAAAACAAGCAATTTGAATTTGCCAGCTTTGCAAAAAGATGGTTGTTCAGTACCACTCTAATTCATGAAATCTATTAAGATCACGTTTTTACTTGCCTGTGTTTTGATCATGCCACGTGTTATGGCGCAATCGCCGGTAGTTATGCCGGGTAATTTTGAAAGTGTTACCCTTGGTGAGCAAGACGTTACTTTTAAAACTACCAATAGCTACGGAAAAATAACCGTTTATAGTCCATCTATTATCAGGATCAGGCTGGATAAAAAGCCGCTCAATGCCGATTTCTCCTATGCTGTTGTCGGCAAGCCGATGGCCGTTAAAGCACAGATCAACCAAACCGATAATGAAATTGATATCGTCACCGATTCGCTTAAAGCGGTAATTCAAAAGAAGCCATTTAGCGTATCGTTTTTCACAATCGATGGCAAAGTGATTAACCAGGATGAGCAGGGTTTAACAACTTCATGGGTTAATGATGCCGTAACTACCTACAAAAAAATGCAGGATGATGAGCATTTTGTAGGTCTTGGCGAAAAAACAGGCAATCTTGACCGTAAAGGTAATGGCTACACCAACTGGAATTCTGACGTGTATGGTTACAACGTAGCCGCCGATCCCTTGTATTCAACCATTCCGTTTTATGTGGGTATTCACCATGGCTTAAACTATGGCATTTTTATGGACAACACTTACCAAAGCGATTTTAACTTTGGTGCCAGTAATAACCGCTTCTCATCTTTCGGCGCGCGCGGTGGCGAAATGAATTACTACTTTATCTACCATAAAAAACTGGCAGATATTATTGCCTCTTATACCTGGCTTACCGGGCGTATGCCATTGCCCCCTAAATGGGCTTTGGGCTACCAACAAAACAGGTACAGCTATTACCCCGAAGCAGAGGTAATGCGCATTGCCAATACCCTGCGCGAGAAACGCATCCCTGCCGATGGTATCACTTTAGATATCCATTACATGGACCGCTACCAATTGTTTACCTGGAACAAGAACCGTTTCCCTGATCCTGCCAAAATGAGTGCCGAACTGAACAAGCTGGGCTTAAAACTTACCGTTATTGTTGACCCCGGCATTAAGGTTGAAAAAGGTGCGCCTGCTTACGAAAGCGGACTGGCTAAAGATGTTTATATTAAATACCCCGATGGTACACCATACACCGGGCAGGTATGGCCGGGTTGGTGTAATTTTACCGATTTTACCAGCGAAAAAGGCAGGGCCTGGTGGCGCGGCCAGGTTGATTTCTTTGCCAAATCCGGCGTCAGCGGCATTTGGAACGATATGAACGAAATTTCTACCTGGGGCCAAAAAATGCCGGATAACGTGTTGTTTGATTTCGACGGCAGGAAAACCACCCACCTGGAAGCGCATAATGTGTACGGTTTAGAAATGGTACGCTCAAGCTATGAAGGCGCTTTGGAGCATTTTAAAGAGCGCCCGTTTATCCTGAGCAGATCGGGTTACGCGGGCCTGCAACGCTACTCGGCCATATGGACCGGTGATAACCGCGCCGAAGAAGATCATATGCTGGCAGGTGTTAGGCTGATGAACAGCCTTGGCTTAAGCGGCGTATCCTTTACCGGCATGGATATCGGCGGTTTTACCGGCAACCCCACCACGTCCTTATATACTCGCTGGATAGAGCTGGGTGCCTTTGTACCCTATTACCGCAATCATACCGCCCTTAACACCCGGGCCGCCGAGCCATGGGCTTTTGGCGAAGATGTTTTGGACATTGCCCGCAGCTACATCAGCCTGCGTTATCAATTGATGCCTTACCTGTATTCCTCGTTTTATGAATCAACCCAAAACGGGATGCCGGTGATGCGGTCGCTGGCCATCAACTATACCTTTGATCCAAAAGTGATGGACCCTACCTACCAAAACCAGTACGAATTTGGCAACGGTTTTATGGTAGCACCATTTGAAAGTACCGCCGCTTTTGGCAAAGTTTACTTCCCGCAAGGTACCTGGTATGATTTGTATACCGGCGGGGAGCAGAAAGGTGCACAGGAGGTTACTATACCGGTATCGGTAAGTAAATTGCCGGTGTATGTAAAGGGCGGTAGTATTATCCCAATGCAGTCACTAACCCAATCGACAGCCGAGTTGCCTACCGATACCCTTGCCGTACATGTTTACAAAGGCGATAAGCCAAACCACTTTGTTTATTACGAGGATGATGGCAAAAGCTTCAGCTATCAAAAGGGCGATTTTTACAAACGCACCATCAGCTTTGATCCCGGCAAAAAAACGATCACATTTGATAAAGCCGAAGGGACTTATCAAACCAATTTTAAATACATCAGGCTGGTACTGCATGGCTTTGAGCAAACCGCATCGGTTAAAACAAGTGGCAATAACCTGAAACTACAAGATGGCACGATAGCCTTTTTGGGCGCAGCCGCCAATACCGATCCGCAGGGAAGTATTAATGCCCCTGACAGCAGCCCGATTAAAACCGTAACTATCAACAATACAGCAAATAACATACAAATTAATTACTAAAGGAAAAGTGCGCATGAATAAGAGTAAAAAAAACAACCGGATGAACAGCATTATATTATTTACCATGCTGATAAGCTCGATACTGGGCTGCGGCAAATCAAATCCCGGCACTACACCGGTTGATACCATGAAAACAACACCGGTTAATCCCGACCCGGTACAATACGGTACACCCTTTGCCAGCGTACCCGCAACTAAGGATATTGTAATGTACGAGGTGAATCTGCGTACCTACTCGCCAACCACTTTGGTTAAGGCAAGTGCCCGTTTAGATTCTATTAAAGCACTGGGTGTTAACGTGGTTTGGCTGATGCCTACCTACCCTATTGGTGTACTTAAAGCATCGGGATCGCCATACGCTGTTAGAGATTATACCGGTGTAAACGCCGATTTTGGTACCCTTGATGATCTGCGCGCCTACATTGCCAAAGCACATTCACTGGGCATGGCCGTGATATTGGATTGGGTTGCTAACCATACCTCATGGGATAACGCCTGGATACAGAATAAATCATGGTACCAGCAGGATGCAGCCGGGAATATCATCATTCCGCCGGGGACTAACTATACCGATGTTGCCGCTTTAAATTATAACAATACCACCATGCGCAGCGCCATGATCAAGGCGATGAAATACTGGATTTACGCTGCCAACATTGATGGTTACCGTTGCGATTTTGCCGATAATATCCCTAACGATTTTTGGGTACCGGCTTTAGATACCCTCAACACCATCAAAACCCATAAGCTGATCTATTTAGCCGAAGGCACCAAAGGACCAGAAATTAGCGCCGGTTTCCAGATGGGTTATGCTTTTAGCTATTACGGCACGCTTAAAAGCTTGTTTGCAGGTGGCTCTGCTCCATCAGCATTATTTAGTACCAATAGCGCCGAAATTGCTTCCCTGCCATCGCCAGGTATTAAATTAAGGTACATTACTAACCACGATAACGCGTCATCAGACGGAAGTACCCTTACAGAGTACAACGGCAAGCAGGGCGCGTTAGCGGCCTTTGTACTGGCAAGTTATATGGGCGGTGTACCGCTTATATATGGCAGCCAGGAAGTTGGTTATCCCAACTCCATTAACTTTTTCAATAATGTAAATGTGGATTATACGGCCAACCCGGATATGGTAGCGGCTTATAAAAAGATCCTGGCTTTCCGTGCCGCGCATGAGGCTGTAAAAACCGGCACGTTAACGCAGTACCCTGATGCCAATGTGGTTGCCTTTGAGAAAAAATCGGGCAGCGATGATGTGGTGGTATTGGTAAATGCTAAAAACAGCACGGTTACCTACTCGGTACCAGCAGGCCTGCAAAGCAGCTGGACAGATGGCCTTGCCAACACCAGTGTAACGCTGAATACACAATTAACACTTCAGCCATATCAGTATGTGATATTGAAAAAATAGCGTTCTCGTTTACTTTTTAATAAAAGGTGGCTTGGTCTCCGCCTTTGGGTTTGATCGTCGCGCGATGCGACGATCATTTTTTTTGTGGTAATATCAAGGTGTAGCTGGTGTTGCGGCCGCCGCCTGTTTCCTTCTCCATTATCCCCTTATCCACCAAATCCTGAATATCCCTTAAAGCCGTATCAACCGAGCATTTTGCCATTTTACTCCATTTACCTGTTGTGAGCTTTCCATAAAAGTCGTCCAATAAATTGGTGATCATTTGATGCTGCCTGCTGTTAAAATCCACATCACGGTTATGTTCCCAAAAACTGTTCCGCGTAAATATGCGCGATAGAACTTCTTCGGTATGATCCATCGCATGGTCAAGGCAAGCCAGGAACCAATTGATCCAGGAAGTGATGTCAAGGCCACCCTTTTGTGTTGTTTCCAACAGGTGATAATACGCTGTTTTTTCATTAAGGATCTGGGCAGACATACTATAAAAACGTTGGGAAGTATCATCGGCCCGGGCAAGGAGCAGATCGGTTAATGCGCGGGCAATTCGACCGTTGCCATCATCGAACGGATGGATGGTTACAAACCACAGGTGCGCGATAGCTGCTTTTATAACCAGGTCATTCTCGTTGTTGCCGTTAAACCAATGGATAAACAATTGCATTTCGGCGGCAAGGCGTGCCGCTTCGGGGGCTTCAAAGTGTACTTTTTCTTTGCCAATAGCACCGGATACTACCTGCATTGGACCTGCGTCCGGCGTCCGCCACGCACCAACTGTTATTTTGTGCATGCCTGCTCTTCCGGTAGGAAACAAGGCCGAATGCCATCCATATAATCGATCTTCGGTTAATGGATCTTTATAATGCTGAGTGGCATTCAACAACATTTCTACAACACCTTCAACATCACGGCTTGCCGGAACTGCACCGGCTATATCTATCCCTAAACGACGGGCGATGGATGACCGTACCTGGTCTGTGTTAAGTTTTTCGCCTTCAATTTCACTTGTTTTTAAAACATCAAGTGTTAACGTCTCCAATATCGTATCCTCTTTAAGCCTAAACCCGAGCGAATTCATTTGTCCAAGAATCAGCCCTTGCCTGTGCCTTACTTTACCCAAAACAGGCAAAATGGGATCGGCATCCCAGGTAAAATTTGGCCAGTTTTTAAGTTGATGAATATACAAAACGAAACTATTTGCGGTAAATATATCAATTATTCGCCACAAATTACTTTATTCGCCGCAAATATGCAGTGAATAAAGTAATTAATCACCGCATGATTGCCAGCGATTATTCTGCTACTTTATAAGTTGCCTGGTGTAAAACCGGGAATTTTACAGAATTTGCTATAAAACATAGCTTGTTTGCCTCATGATGAATTTCATCGGCTTTGGTCTGCATAGCAGCATCTTTTAGGGTGATCTGCGGTTTTAACACTACCTCGGTAAAATAGCCGCCACCATCGCTGGTTTCAACCATAGTGCCTTCGGCCTTATCCTCATAATCAACTACGATAACACCTGCTACCGAACATAGATGCAGGTACCAAAGCATGTGACAGGCCGAAACAGATGCCAATAAAAGGTCTTCAGGACTGTAGCGTGCCTTATCTCCCCTGAAACTTGGGTCGGATGATCCGGGAATATCGGGTTTCCCTTCTATATAAATAACGTGACTGCGTTCATAGGCCCGGTAGTCTTTGGTGCCTTCGCCCTTGTTGCCGGTCCAGTTGATGGTGGCATTATAATGATGGTCTTTCATGATCAAATCCCCCCATAAAATTAAAGTCGAAACTATAAACTGCTTTTAGCTTTGCGTTCGGCTAAAACCTCATGCGCTCTTTTGGGCAGGTTAGCGTTACCGGATTGGTTTTCGAAATTAATTTTATGATAATTAACTAACCAGGTACCATCTTCTTTAATCAGCCTGGTATGATAAGTCGCGGTAACCGTCCAAACGTCATCGCCAATAAAGTGCTCGGCCACGGCGCTGTAATGCACATCAGCTACGCTACCATTAAGCTGCACCCTGAATGCAGATAACTGGTGATGGGTCCTATCAAAACCGGGCAAAAACATTTCCCAGTTATTAGTTACTTCTACAGGCGATAATTCAACCGGACCTACACCATTCATGGATGAGTAATCAAGCGTCACTTTTTGGGCCAGCACGCTTTGCACCAGGCACCAGTCGTGGGTGTCTGCGCCTTTAAAAACATTGGTTACTGCTGCTAAAACTTTTGTGCCTTCCATGGTATTTAGATGTAAAGCTATTGAATTTGTTTCAAACCTGCTCACATTTCAAATTTACTCCAACTCTTTTGTCATCGTTAACTGATCATTAATGGCTTGTAGTCTTTCTATTGCCGCGTTCATCTCGGCTTTTTGTTTTTTTACCGTACGCGGTTTTATGTAAAAATATACCACGGCCAGCCAGCCAAGCAGGCTTACGTAGGCAACACAGCCCAGGGTAAATCCCATTTTTTGAACAAACTCAATCATGTATAAAAACATCCCTGCCGATAGAAATAAAAAGTACAGGTTCATCGCCCTTGTTTGAATAAATTCCTGCTTTTTTCTGATCTGTAGCAGATCTGTCAAAAAAGAAAAGGTATCTGTTTCTGGTTTGGTTTTAAACAAGCTCAGCAACAAGCGATTGTTTAGTGTTAAAAAAAAAACAATACCGAGGATCACCAATGCCGCGCCTATTTTGGTAGTGACCATACTGGTGCTTAAGGTAAAACCCGGCACAAAAATATACAGCAATATGGTGGCAATTAACGCCAGGTTTAGCCATAATAATTTGTTCCTGGTTTTGCGCTTGACGCCTTTGGCTTTTTTGATTACCTCATTAATGTGGGGCCTGGCAGCAGCTTCCTGTTGTTGCCAAAGTGCCTTAAAATCAATATTGCTGCTCATACTGTTTAAATTTTTGCGAAAGTTTTTCTTTGATCCTGTAAACCTTAACCCTGATATTACTCTCCGAAAGACCGGTGATGTTAGCTATCTCAGCTTGTTTGACATCCTCCAGTTCAAGGGAAATAATAATGCGGTCTATTTCGGGCAGCTCGGCTATGCATTTGTACAGTAGTTGCACCTGCCCTTCAATATCGGGTGGTGGTTTGTCTTCCAGTTCGGGCGGCATTTCGCCCAGGGGCATCCGGTTTTCCTTTTCCAGCTGCCGCAAACAATGGTTTGAAGCGATACGGAAGATCCAGGTGCCGATGGCTGATTCATTACGAAACGTGGCCAGTTTTTGCCACACGGTAATAAAAGTTTCCTGTGCAACATCGCGGGCACGGTCATGGTCATTCATGTAGCCCATGCACACCCTAAAGATCTTGCTGTAATAAGTATCGTAAATTTCCTCGAACGACATTGCCTGCATTTGTGATGGTTAGATACGGAGATTTTTAAAATGCTACAGATAAGGTGAAAAAACTCTGGCAGCACAATATAAGTAATGCTTCCAGCAACAATACAATTGTTATATTAGCTTGCACAACCTATTTATATGACGGCCGTTTTTATATCCTTATTCGTAATCATAGCCATTTCGATAACAAATCCGCTCATCACCATCTTTCATGAGTTAGGTCATGCTTTTGCTTACCTTCTATTAACAAAACCTGATAATATTAATGTTTTTATAGGATCACACGGAAACAAAGCAACCAGGCTTAATTTCAAAATTGGCAGGTTATACTTTTATTTCAACCCAGGCTCTCCCTTTATCCGCGGGGGCATGTGTCAGTCATCTAAAATAGAATCTAATTATTTTAAATACATTTTGATCCTTTTAGCCGGCCCTGTTTTTACGCTGCTTTTTGCGTGTATAATTGGGGTTATAGTGTTCAATACCGAATTGCATGGTGCGATAAAACTATATTGCTTTATCCTTATTATTTTTTCGGGGATAAGTTTGATACGAAACTTAAACCCTAAACCATCCAATGAAGCCTATTTAAATAATGACGGCCAACAGATAGCTTTTACATTTAGGAACCGGGCTGTTTATTCAAGTTATATAGCCGCTATTGAAGATCAGCTAAACAACGAAAATAGTGCTGCCGCAGATAAATTGCTCAAAATAGCTGATACACATCCAAAGGAAGAAAAAATTTTAAGGCAACTTATACCCCTGTTAATAAATATTAAGAGTAATGATCTTGCTAAAAAGCATTTAATCGCCCTTGGAACAATAAGTTCTTTTGACATGGTTGACTATTCAAATATGGGATACTTACATTCCTTAGCCGGCGAACATGAAAACGCCATGAAAAATTACAGAAAGGCGCTGACTATAGAACCGGAAAACTCAGCAGTCCTCAACAACCTTGGTTATGAATTAGTGCTGACCGAAGCTTACCAGGAAGCAGATGAAATATTGCAAAAAGCTATTAAACTTGATCCCGAACTTCCAGACCCTTATAGCATCCTGGGGTTATTAAATGTTTTAACAGGCAAGTTAGAAGCTGGGAGAGTATTGATAGATAAATGCCTGGGATTGGATCCGGCTAATGCATATGCCCACAAGCACCTCGGTATTTTTTATTTAAAAATGAAAGAGAAGGAAAATGCGTTCATCAATTTGAAAAAAGCAGCAGAATTAGATAGCAACATTAATGTAGATTTATACCTGCAGGAGGCGCAATTAATAAATTGACTGATAAATAAAACACCGCTCTTGTCCTATTCCCCAAAACCTGATCGTCATATGGTTTTATTCACTAAATTTAAAAGATCATGAACGAATTTTTATTGCTTTTCAGAAAAAACGAACCAGAAGGCACACCAAAACCATCGCCAGAGCAAATGCAAAGCTCCATGAAATTATGGATGGACTGGCTGGGGGGCATTGCCGCGCAAAACAAGCTGGTTAGCAATGGTAACCGCTTGTATAACGATGGCATCACCATTGCGCCAAACGAGGTGATAACCAATGGCCCATATGTTGAAATTAAAGAGTTGATAGGCGGCTATTCCATTATCCGGGCCGAATCGCAGGAAGAGGCGGTTGAGCTATCAAAGGGCTGCCCTATTCTTAAAGTTGGCGGCAGCGTTGAAGTACGCATGATAATGCCTATGTAATTTTACCATGGCCATTTCAGCAACGTTGGGATGGCCATTTAACAATATGAACAATACCGAACTGCTTCCTCATCTATTCCGTACCGAATACCGAAAAATAGTATCGGTATTATACAAGCATTTCGGCTTTGAGCATCCCGAAATTGCCGAGGATATTGCCAGCGAAACATTTCTAAGCGCCGCCGAAACCTGGGGCATTAAAGGGTTGCCCGATAATCCTGTAGGCTGGCTGTACACGGTAGCCCGTAACCGGGCTAAAGATCATTTGAAACGCAACAAGATCTTCGACCAGAAGATAACTCCGGTGCTTCAGCTATCTCATGAGGATGTTAAGGAGTTTGATATTGATCTATCAGATCAGCATATTAAAGATAGCCAGCTACAACTGATGTTCGCCATTTGTCAGCCGGTGATCCCTCCGGAGGCACAGATCAGCCTGTCGCTGCGAATTCTTTGCGGCTTTGGGATAGATGAAATTGCAGATGCTTTTTTAACCAGTAAATCAACCATTAACAAGCGCCTGTTCAGGGCTAAAGATAAGCTACGCGAGGAAAAGGTGAAGATAGAATTCCCGCCGGCCACGCAGATTACCGACAGACTACAAGCTGTTTTAACCACGCTTTATCTGTTATTTAATGAGGGCTATTATTCTACCAGCCAGGACGCCACCGTACGTAAAGAACTGTGCCTGGAAGCCATGCGCCTAACGATTTTCTTGTTAGAATACGAACCAACCAACCTGTCCGAAACCAACGCTCTCATGGCATTGATGTGTTTCCACTCCTCCCGTTTTGATGCCCGTACGGACGAGCATGGCGAAATGATCCGCTATGACGACCAGGATAGCAGCCTGTGGAATGAGGAACTGATACGCAAAGGTGAGTATTATTTAAACCTATCCTCCAAGGGGGGCATCAACAAATACCACCTGGAAGCGGCCATAGCTTATTGGCATACGGTAAAAAACGACACCACCGAAAAATGGGAAAACATTTTACAGCTTTATAACCGCCTGCTACAAATTGCCTACTCGCCGGCGGCGGCGCTTAACCGCACTTTTGCCTTGTACAAATCCCGGGGCAGGCAGCAAGCCATTATTGAAGCAGAAAAGTTAAAGCTTAACAACAACCATTTATACCACGTTTTGCTGGGGCACCTGTATACATCCGTTGACAAAACAACAGCCATCCATCACTTGAAAACAGCGCTACAGTTTGCCAAAACCACCGCCGAAAAGAGCAGGATACGTAAAGACCTTGAGCAACTCAATAAAACTATTTATTAATTTTACGTTCTATGGCCTACAATGAGCATTTAGCAAACCGCGTACGCGAAGCATTTATCGATCAACCTAAAGTTGACGAGGTAGAAATGTTCAAGGGCTTATGTTTCATGGTCAATGAAAAAATGTGCATCTGCATTCGTGATAACGGCCTGCTCTGCCGCATTGGTCAGGATCAAGCCGCCATTGAACTGGAAACCGGCGACTGCCGCCAGATGATTCACGGCACCCGCGTAATGAAAGATTTTGTTTGGGTTGATGGCGAAGACCTTATTACCGCCCAAAAATTCAACCACTGGATAACCCTGGCGGTCGCCTTCAACAAAATTGCCAAAGCATCGAAGAAGGGGGGAAAGGCAAAAGATTAAGAGCGAAAGGTTATTTATTAACGATATTTTTTTGTAGAGACGCATATTTGCGTCACCCGCGTGCAAATCAAAAATGCAGATAATGGTATATTAATCGCAATTAAGCGGGGCGTCCCCCCGCAGGGCAAACGCTTTAAATTGGGTTAACATAACTTAACACATTTCAGATAAATATTTTATAAAAATCTAACAATCAGCGACTTGAGTTTTTACATGGTTAACACTAAACTGATGTATCACGCAATTTAGGCGCATCCAAATATTTGTGCCTGTTGTTGCCCAATACAGGTGGCAAATGGACCTTGATCTTTTAACCAGGATCAGGCGATAACAAGGTATCGTTTGATGCTTATATATTCTGACGACATAAGCTTATTCCGTTACCTATTATTAAAAAACAGCTTATCGTCATTAACTATTTAGTTGCGTTTGCCCTGCGCGTCTCCCTATCAATCCCTCAACGTATTATTCCCCCTATCCACATCGGGCAGCAAATTATCGGGATCTAAAATTACTTTGTTTATTTTGGAGGTGGTGTGGCATTTGAAGGTCCATTTGGCCCCGCGTTGCCAAACTTCAACCGGGAGGTTTACAATTTGGGTTTGCCCGTTTTGTTCTATGATCTTTATAGTAACCGGCATTACCATCTGGTTTAAATTTTCGATGGTGATGAACGCGCCGAATGAGGCACCGTTTTTATCGTACTTAATTTCGGTAACGGCCTGGTCAAGATTCCAGGTGGTATAAAACCACTCTTTCCAAAACCAGGTAAGCTCCTCGCCGGCGGCATCATTCATGGTGCGGAAAAAATCGTCTGGCTGCGGATGCTTGTAGGCCCACCTTTTTATGTAAATCTTAAAAGCATAATCAAATCTATCGGCACCTAAAACCACATTGCGTAATATATTTAAACCCAGCGCGGTTTTGTAATAGGCCATCCCTCCTTCGTTATTAACCTCGGGCGCTACCATGAGCGAGTGCTTGCTCCTGATCATTTCGGACACAATGCTTTGGGCCGGGTTTCCTTTTGGGGCGTATTCGCCATTGTTAAAATGAAGCCAGGCGTAACCGTTGATAAAAGTATCAAAACCTTCGTCCATCCAGGCAAAACGGCGTTCGTTGCTACCCACAATCATCGGGAACCAGTTATGCCCCATCTCGTGGGTTACATCTCTAAACAGGTCATCATCTTTAATGCTGTAGCTGCAAAATACAATGCCCGGGTACTCCATACCCAAAGCTACGCCAGCTACTACGGTTGCCGAATGCCACGGATATTCAAAATAGGTATCAGAGTAAAACTCCATACTGTGTTTAAGGTATTGTGCAGCGCGATTATATTTGTTAGGCCCAACGCTTTCAACCGGGTAAACGGCCATAGCTAAACCCTTTTTGCCCGATGGATAGTTAACCCTTGCAGCATCCCATATAAAAGCCCTCGATGCCGACCAGGCCACATCGCGCGTGTTTTGAATTTTGTAGTGCCAGGTTAAGGTTCCGTTTTGTTTAGGCCTGATACCGGATGTAAGCAATTCCTGTTGTTTAATGATGCTTATGGTGCTGTCTGTTTTAGAGGTGCTTGCCAACCTGCTGATCTGTGCCGCCGTTAAAACCTGCTGAGGGTTTTGCAAATCGCCGGATGCGGCTACGATCATATCGGCAGGCGTGGTAATAAAATAGTCAACATTACCATACTCGCAATAAAATTCGCCGGTGCCCATATAAGGCAAGGTATTCCAGCCCATTACATCGTCATAAACACACATGCGCGGAAACCACTGTGCCAACTGATAAATGATGCCGTTTTTTGTTGGCTGCTGGCCCATCCTATCGGCACCATGCTCTGGTATGGCAAATGAATAGTTTATTTTAACGCTTACTTTATCGCCATGTGGCTTCACCACAAAAGGCAGGCGCAATTGCATCCTGGTATCGGTAATAGTTGGGTTTATGGTATAGCTTTTACCCTGGTATATAGCTGTTACCGCCGCAATCTGGTAGCCACCTTTAAAACCATTGGCATCAAACCTATCCCCTTTTACAGGCGTGGCGGCTACCCCGCGCGAATCGGATTTAAACAAATTCTGATCCAACTGCAGCCACAAATAGTTCAGGGTATCGGTGCTGTTGTTAGTATAATTGATATTTACATCGCCGGTTATGGTGGTATCTTTTTCTATCAGCGCGGCATGAATAACGTAATCGGCCCGGTTTTGCCAGTATTTGGGGCCTGGGGCACCATTGGCATTGCGAATATCGTTACCGTTATGCGTAAAAAAACTATGGTCAAAAACCTGCAGTGGATCATATGCAGATTTGCTTTGGGCTAATGCCACAACCGGGAACAACAAAATCCCCATAAACCATAAGTACGCGTGTTTTTTCATGTTGATTGAAATTGTATACTGGTGATAACCAGACTTTGCCCTGAAATTATAGATTATGTATCGGTATTAACCAATTTAGCACAACACAAACGTTTGATTAGTTGAGGGATAGATTTAACATAGGAATATAGCAATAGCGAAACCAATAGGGCAAACCAGGTAAAAAAGTGTACATCGACACTGTTTGGAGGCATTGAGTATTTGGATCAGTAACCGTTTAATGGTAAACACCCAGCAAACGTTTGCGTAATGATCATTGACAATAGTTTTGACCAAAACCATTGTCAATGATTAAGTACAATTGAGTTTGATAGCTAACTTAAAACGCCTCGCCAAGGCCTACCGTGATGGAATTATATCCCTTGCTAAAACCATAATCAATACCAACATTGGTATTGGATCCTTTGTTGAATTTTACCCTAAGGCCTGTGCCTGCGGCAGGGTGCCAGGAGGTGAATAATGTTCCGGAACCACTTACGGTGTTGGCATTAGCAAACACTACAAAACCTAACAAGCCATTTTCAGTAATATCCCGCCTATACTCCCCTTCCAGGTAAAATAACGATCCGCCGCGATAGCGGTTTTGATCCATACCCCTGCCCGAGCGGTTATAGGGATCCCAGCCAACGCTTGGCAAATCAAGGTAAGGCGCCCTGCTGCCTAATACCGTCCAATAGTAGGTCCATATAGCTAAAGTATTCTGCTGGCTTTTATTAGCGGGGTTTAAGGGTATATACTTTCGCATATCTATATAAACCGAATGCCAGCTATCATTACTCCCCAAAAATCCGGGATTAATGCGATACACAAAATTGGCGTAAGCGCCCGGTAAAGGATTTATGGAGTTATTACGGGTATCATACAAAGCATTCAAACTTATGCCCGAAGAAAACGAGTTGCCGGCCGTGCCATATTGATAACCCGTATATTGTTTAAGGTCGATATTAGGGTCGTCGCTTTTGATGTTGGTATGGTAATCGAGATTATAGCCAACACCTGCAAAAAAATAAGGGGTAATGCGCTTGAGCGCGCTTTGATAAAACCGGATGTATCGATAATCAACCAACGTTTTTTCATCGCTGCTATGACTGCTACCTAAACCCCAGGTATATTGTGGATACACCAGGAAACGGATATCGCCCTGGATGTTCCAGGTATTATCGGGCAGCCAGATGCTGGAACGTAAAGGCAAGCCAAAACGGCTGTGGAAATTCCAATACGGCGCAAACGATACACTGGATAGATTGGTAGTGTTTTTAGGACCAAGATAAACACCCGCAGTAGTACTGGTTACCAATGCCCGGCCGGTACCACCTGGTGCAGCACCACTTACCGGTAAAACAGAAAAGTAGATCCGTTTTTTGCCATCTGGCGGCGGTGCGCCTGGCTTTACATGAAATATCCCTTTGGCTATATCTATCAGATCTGTTTTACCGATGGTATCAATTTTTGCATCTTTTTGAGGAATTACGCTCTGGGCAAATAGTGTTGATGGAATTAAAAAAAGGGCGATGACAATATATTTATACATATAAAATAGCTGCTTTACAATACCTTACCGGTAAGGCAATAATCAAAGAATTAATTTTTCACCGGCACATATTACCTGTATTTTAACAGTCTGTTAACTATCCGGCTTATGGTAGAACCCATGAGGGCCAATTTTGTTGTCGACTTAAATTTGCCGTTGTTAAATAAAACACTAAAATGTGTTAAATCATATTAAAAACACCGCATACCAAGCAAGCTGTTTGTTTTTTTGGCCAACAAAGTGTTACTATTGCCCCGTTATTGGGATTTGTAGTTAATTATTGATCACAAACAAACTGCAGTTTTACTTGCTGAATGCACATGAGGGATATAAAATACAGGAAGCTCATTTTCATTTTATTGATCATTTTGATAGCAGCGGTGCTGCTGTCGTCTGTATTTTACAGGTACGATAGCAACATGGTTATCTACATCAATAGCTACCGCAACCCAACGATGGATTGGCTGTTTTTAACTATAACCAATATTGCGGGTACCATTACTTATGTTGTAGCAACGTTAGCTTTGCTCATCTCATTTATAAAACGTCTAAAACCTATTAAAATACAACTGCGCGCTATTGCGTTAGCGGCAGCATTATCGGGCTTACTGGCAACCGCTTTAAAACATGTTATACACAGGGTACGTCCGCAAGATGTTTACCTTACTATCCATGATTTAGGTCCCGGAGGCGGTTGGTCATTTCCCTCGGGCCATTCTTGTGATGCCTTTGTACTGGCGGCAATTTTATCATTGGTCTATCCAAAAAAACGGCTCATTATACCGGTTTACTGCTGGGCAATCGCGGTTGGTTTTTCAAGGATGTATTTAGGGGTGCATTACCCATCAGATATATTAGGAGGTGTTTTAATTGGCAGCAGCATGGCGTTACTTGCGTATTATATCTGCACTTATAAACGGCCCAAAACCACTTAGTCAATTGCTTTCTATTTTGTTCTCCAGGCAGGCACGTTTAGCGAGTTCGGCCACTGTAACATCAATGTTTCCACATCCTTCGCCAATAAAGCAGATCCGGTAAAGGTGTTGGTTACACCCTGTAACTCCGGTTTTTGTTCACTTCAATAAAATTCGCATTCAACAGCATGAAATTAAGCTTTAACAGGCCCCTGATCATTATTTCGATATTAATGATAAGCAGGATCATTTCATACAAATTATAAAATATCGGTTTTGTTCAACTTTTGGTTGTCTTTGTGGAAACCTGGAGTTTTGCCGTTCTGTACCTTTAGATCATTATAAACCTGCAGCCAAATAAAGCCAATTGTTGCAAACCCACTTAATCTGGCCTGCATTTTAAACTGCATTTTATGAGTCAGCATTTATTTTTACCTGTTATTCCGCCATTTTTAATGAAAAAACCAACAATTACCTTTTTTGCACTCGCCACAGCTGCTTTTATTTTGTTTAACCTGAAACCGGCCGACGCGCAGGATCAGGTCAGTTCAGGAAATGGGCGGATAGATGGTTTCGCAATCGCAAAGAAACATTCGATTTTATGCGATAAGCCCGCGCAGGATTTTTTTGAGGGCTCATTGCTGGGGAACGGCGCGATGGGCGTAAACGTTACAAGCAGGCCGGACGCGATAGTACTGTATTTCGGGCATAATAATGTATGGGATATCCGCCTTGCGGAGCATCATAAAGAAGAAATCGGAACTTTTGAAGAGGTATTTGATAAGGTTAAAAAAATACCGGCAGACTATAGTGATCTTAACAATGATGCCTGGTACAGGCAGTACGGCCAAATGGCAGGCGACAATTACAGCAAACCGTATCCCCGCCCGTTTCCCTGCGGTTCGGTACTGATCGGCTTTGATCGCCGAAAGGTACAGGTTACCCGACAGCAGCTGGATATCTCCAATGGACTATGCACGGTCAGCATGATAACCAATGATAAAAAACAACTGTTTCTGAAATTGTTTACGGACATGAAGACGGACCGGCTGCTGCTGCGCCTGGTTGATGAAAAAGACAGGCCTGCCATCAATATTTTTGACCGCATTAAAGTATTGCCCGATCCGTCCACACCAGGCGATATCCCTTCATTCAGCGCGCGGGAGGATCTGGAGGGCGGCAGACTATCTTTTCGCCAGGTGCTTCCATTTGACGAACCGGAGAAACACAGTACCGGAAATCCACGTGATAGGGCCTTCCGCCTGACGCTTAACGTAAATGGGCCGCTTGTAAAAACCACCCGGATCAACTGGAACGGTGGTAAGGAAACAATGGCCTTACTTGAAGGCGCGCTGTCATCCCAGGTGCCCTTTGATGCCACTATTACCTTACAGGAGGGCCCAGCTTCCGCTGTTCGGGAGGAAATTCCTCCGGTTAGTATAAATGACGGAAAGCAATTCACAGCGTTATTTAAGCAAAATGAAAAAATATGGGTCAAATACTGGGCTAAGTCTGCCGTCAGTCTTGATGATCAATTCCTCGAAGCGATCTGGTACCGTAACCTGTACTTTTTGAACTGCGCTGCCAAAGCAGGCGCAACTTGTCCCGGGCTTTTTGCCAACTGGAGCTATAACAATATCGGTACCGCCTGGCATGGTGACTACCACATGAACTATAATGTGCAGCAGCCATTCTGGGTTACTTTCAGCAGCAATCACCTCGAAAAGAACATACCTTATGTAGACCTCATTAACTCACTCATGCCAGTCAGCAAAAAATGGGCAAAAGAATATTATCAGCTACCCGGTGCATATTTCCCACATTCTGCTTACCCGGTTGAGATGAGTATGAATCCATATCCACTCCCCGACTGGGGCTGGGAAGTAAGCGAAACACCCTGGGCTGTGCAGGGCTTATGGTGGCATTACTTATATTCCGGTGACAAGGCATTTCTAAAAGATAGGGCCTATGAGCCGATCAAAGCGGCCTGCCAGTTTCTGACGGCTTATATGAAGCGGACCGATGCACATGATGGTAACCGATGGAAGGATGATAAATACCATGTTTTCCCTACAGTTGCACCCGAATTATATGCTTTGCGGCCTGGATTTAAGTTCAACTATGATTGCGGCGTCGACCTGACCCTGATCAAATTTATTTTTAAAGCATTTGACCGGGCAACTGCCGATCTGGGGACGAGTTCGCAGGAGGCACTCTTACTTGCAGACATCAGGGAGATATTAAGTCATTTCCCAAAATATCCGGTTGCAAAGACAGCATCGGGTGATGAAGTACTGGTGGCCGTTCCCGGTGAAAGTGCTGGAACGGTATACAATGTGCCTAACGCACTTTTCGCAGCTTTTCCGGGTGAGGACTATGGCCTGCACTCAGATAAAAAGACATTACAGTTGCTGAGAAATACCTATCTCAACCAACAGAACGAAGGTGGAAACGACCTTGTTTTTGCTAATCTACAGGCAGCAAGGATCGGCATGCTGAATATAGACGAATTTAAACGCCAGGTAAGGTACTGTCTTTTGCCTAACGGAACAGCTACAGATATGGTCATGCAAACCCGTGGCCGTTACAATGATCAGACTGATTACGGATATATGTCAAAAATGGGGATCTGGTTTGAAAACTTCGCCCTGCCAGCTGTCATCAATGAGTGCCTGATGCAAAGCTACAGCGGCACAATCCGGCTTTTTCCGAACTGGCCTGAAAACAGGCGTGCGCATTTTGAAAATCTCCGGGCAGCGGGTGCTTTTTTGGTGAGCGCCCAAAAAATAAACGGGAAAATTACACGGGTGCGCATATTTAGCGAACAGGGCAATACCCTCCATATTTTATCTCCCTGGGGCGATCAGGGAACCATAAGCGTTTCAGGAAAAAAACAACAGGTAGCCTCCGGTGAAATTTCGATTAAAACCAAGCCAGGGCAATGGATCACGTTAAGCCGTAATTAATAGATTCCGGGCCCAACCCTTCGATAAAGAGATATGAAGCCATTGCTCAATATAGCTAAGGGAAAAAATCCGCCAATATTCCGAATAAATTCTCAGTTCATTATTCACATATGGTATTATTTAAATACCATATTTAACTGTTTTTTGTGTTAACTGAAATAAAAAAGGCATTTACGAGCTTCGTAAATGCCTTGATTATCAAGTGTGGAGAATATCGGAGTCGAACCGATGACCTCTTGCATGCCATGCAAGCGCTCTAGCCAGCTGAGCTAATCCCCCGTTGGGGTGGCAAATATATTACAATAACCCTAAAAATAAAATCCTATTTAATTTTTATTTTTCACCGGGCTGAAAATTGTTGTTTAATATCAGTTGCATGAATTTCAAATCGAGCCAATGGTTGAATTTGTACCCTACCTGTTTAAATGTGCCAACTTCGGTAAAGCCAAACTTTTGATGAAGCTTAATACTGGCTGTATTCCCGGCATCAATCCCCGCAATAATGGTATGCATCTGCTTTTGCATTACTGTTTCAATAAGTTTTTCCAATAACTTTTGGGCTATGCCGCGTTGCCGGTAGTCATGATGCACATATACCGAGTGCTCAATGGTATATTGATAGGCTGGCCAAACCCTGAATGGCCCATAGGTGGCAAAGCCAGCAACCACACCAGCAACTTCGGCAATAAAAACCGGGATGTTGCTACGGTTTTTATCTTCCAACCATGCTAAGCGCATTGCTAACGAGTGCGGCTCATAACTGTAAACTGAAGTGGTATTCAATATAGCGTGGTTATAAATATCCAGGATACCGCCGGCATCTGTTGGTGAAGCGAGGCGAATAATTAATGATGAATTTTCTTTTTCCATACTTTATAAAAACTATATCATAAATATAACAAGAAAAGACAGCGAGTAAGGACGTTGGTTTGAAGGATTATAGAACAATAAAGAAAATTTTTGAGGAAACGTTTACAAAATCTTTATTCCTTGCTCCAACAATCTTTGTTCTTAAAAACCCTATAAAACAAGTAAAGCCCCTGATGGGCAGGGGCCTTTACTAACCAATTATAAACCTAAATTATGAGAAGACTTTTTTATGTTGTGTTGCTCTTGCAATACGGTGTAAAAGTAACACTATGTTTTTATATTATTCTAATTTATTTTGTAATTTTTTTGTAACATTTATCGAAACAAGTCAATTACTCTGTTTGATTCTCAAAAATACAAATAAATCTTTATTAAAGTGACAATAAATTGAATTTTTAATTTTCATCCACATAAGTAACAAAATAAACATGAAAATATTGCGCAATAACTTAGTTTTTTATTTAAAAAATCGAATTTTATTGGTTTTAAATGAAAAAAGTTAAAAAAACAGAGAAAAATTCACCCGTCGTCAATAAAAATCCAAAACTAAATGCAAAAAAATGCATTTCAGACAAAAAACAGGCTCAAATAAACACCTTAACCAAATATCGATATCAATTATGCTGTTTTCATTAATATTTTAAAACTCATTAAGCATTAAGATATTGTTTGGCATATCAAAAAAATTACTTTGCAAAGGCATGATTTTGAGATTGCATCCTCATTTTTGCAACAATTTTTACACTGCCATCATCTATGACTGCTACTACATCGCCCAAAACACACCCGCATTTAACAAGCTTTACCTTATGGATCATGACCATTGCTACCGGTTTGGTGGTGGCCAACATCTATTATAACCAGCCTTTACTGGTCGATATTGCACACACTTTTAATATTACCGATAAAAAAGCGCAACAAGTATCCCTGTTTACTCAAATTGGTTATGCCACAGGGTTACTCTTCATTATACCACTTGCCGACATGCTTAAACGCAAACGGTTAATCTTGATTGACTTTGCATTAGTGATCGTATCCTTATTAAGCAGCGCGTTGGCGCCATCAGTTACGGTGTTAACCATAGCCGGCTTTTTAGTTGGCGTATCATCCGTAATCCCTCAATTACTGATCCCCATGGCTGCGCATTTGGCAAAACCGAATGAAAGGGGTAAAAAGATTGGCTTTGTAATGAGTGGTTTATTGATAGGCATACTACTCTCCCGTACATTAAGCGGTTTTGTGGGCGAACATTTTGGCTGGCGGGCCATGTATTACATAGCTACCGGCTTAATGTTGGCCATGTGGCTGATGATCTTTTTCTTTTTACCCGAAGTTGAACCCGACTATAAAGGCAATTATAAAAACCTTATGAAATCCCTGATCCACCTGGTTAAAACCCAGCCAAAATTACGGATGGCAGCCTTTAGGGGGGCTTTGTGCTTTGCAGGCTTTAGCGCTTTTTGGACAACATTGGTGTTCCTGCTAAAACAGCCGCAGTTTAATGAGGGCAGCGCCGTTGCCGGTGCATTTGGTTTGGTGGGAGCCTTTGGCGCGTTGGCCGCCGGCTTAATGGGCCGGCTGAGCGATAAAATGGATTCTTATAAACTATCGGGTTATACTTTACTGCTGGTGCTTATCTCCTTTGTTATCTTTTATTTTTCGAGCCATAGCATCATTGGGTTAGTAATTGGCGTAATTGTGCTGGATATGGGCGTACAGGCTACACATATCTCTAACCAGTCCATCATCTTCGCGTTGATCCCGGAAGCCCGCAACAGACTGAATACCGTATACATGGTGTCTTATTTTATAGGCGGTGCTTCGGGTACGTTTTTGGCCAGCCAGGTATGGAAAAGCTACCAGTGGACGGGCGTGTGCGCCATAGGTGCTGCATTGGCCATTATAGCACTGGCCGCGCACCTGCTTAACTACCAAAAAAACGTACGAAATTAAAGCAAGTGTTCGGTTATTGCATACTAACCGAACAGGTATTTTGTACCTGGTAGTGCTTTCGTGAAAAAAAATTGAAAAATATTTTCAAAATAAAAACCGCTTAAATACAGCCATTTACACCGTATTGTAAAAAATATCTGAGACTGTAATGGCTTTTTTGAGGTTATCCAAAATTTTTGGCACAGGATTGGGATAGTACTTATCAAACGTAGCTGTTATGGAAACGATAAAGAAAACGGTTAAGGAGGAAGAGAAAGAATGGGACAACCCGGTAGAACCAACAAAAACAACCGACCCACGAGACGAGGAGCAAATTCTGAGGCAATATAAAGAAGCAAAACGCCGCAAAGACAACCTTACCGAAAACCAGGAAACTAAAAAGAACGATTAAACTAAAGACATTTAAAACATACAAAAAACTAAAACTATGAAAACCGCAAAAAAATCAGCCACCAATAAGTTAGTAGATCGTTTTGATAACGAATTGAGAATTTTATTAATGAACGACCTAAAAGCTATTAAAGCTAAAAATACCCTGGCTTTACAAAATGCTGCTTAATTAAACTGAAAAACACTTACTCATAAAACATCCCTACCTATGAAAGCCACTAAAACAAATACCACTGCCATAAGTAAATTAGTTGCCCGCTTTGACGACGAGTTAATGGAAATTTTATTGGAAGATCTTAGAAACTTCAGAGCAAGAAACCAGTTCAGAAAAAATAACCAACAGGTAGCAGCACAGCAAACGCTTAAAGCTGCCTGATCATCATATATCTACATCTACCTATTAAATTACAACATCACACCTATGAAAACGATAGAGCCCTGCCAAAATAGGGCTCTATTTTTTTGATGCGTATTTGATGATCAAGGCAGCGGTTTTTGCAGATGCGCCGGGGTGGCCCATCCGCTGATCAAGCTCATCATAATTCCTGAGCATTGCGGCGCGATTTTGCCGATCATTTACAATAGCGTTCAATTCTCTCGCAATTTTCAATTCGTTACATTCTTCCTGGATCAGCTCAGTAACGATACCCCTATCCACAATAAGGTTCACCAGCGATATAAATTTGATTTTTACCAGCATCCTGGCTATCGCGATGGTCAAGGCATTCCCTTTGTAAACCACTACCTGCGGTACGTTGAAAAGCGCGGTCTCTAATGTAGCAGTTCCCGAAGCTACGATAGCGGCATAGGCGTTAGTGAGCAGATCATAGGTGGCATTAAATATTACCGGGATGTTTTTATCTTTTAAAAACTGGTCGTAAAATTCGGGTTTAAAGGATGGCGCGCCGGCAATTACAAACTGGAAATCTTTAAATTGATCTGCCACGGCAAGCATATCTGGCAACAGGTAGGTAATTTCCTGCTTGCGGCTGCCCGGCAACAGGGCTATGATCTTTTTATCGGTTAATTGATTTTTCTGCAAAAAATCCGGCTCGGGTTCAAACGCGGTTATAGCATCCAGCAGTGGATTGCCTACATAATCAACTTCCATACCCCATGATCTGTAAAACTCCACCTCAAATGGCAGTATACAGAACAGATGGTCAACAATTCTTTTGATCTTTAAAACCCGCTTCTGATTCCAGGCCCATACTTTAGGCGAAATGTAATAGTACACGGGCAAACCTGCAGATTTGGTATACTCCGCTATTTTTAAGTTAAAGCCCGGAAAATCAATCAGTACTAAAACATCCGGTTTATAAGCGGCAATATCCTGTTTACAAGTCTTCATGTTTTTAAGGATGGTGTTCAGGTTTACTACCACCTCTACAAAACCCATAAAAGCCATATCGGCGTAATGCTTTACCAATGTACCGCCTTCGGCCTGCATCAGGTCGCCACCAAAAAAACGAAATTCGGCATTGGCGTCAAGTGCTTTAAGGGCTTTCATCAAATTAGCTCCATGCAAATCGCCCGAAGCTTCGCCGGCTACCAGGTAATATTTCATTTAATGGGTTGTAATTTAAGTAAAAACACGGCAGCCATAAATACAAAAGTAACCAGGATAAAGCCGGTGCCGGTTTTATCCAAGTCTTGTTTATAAAGATACCTGATGATAAATAAATTGAACACTATAGCCACCATGTACGGCACGCCCGGCTTATTGAAAATTAAAAAATTGCCTTTAAGCAAGTATAAAAAAATGAACAGGCTAATGCCCGGCAGCATTACCCCCCCTATTACCCCTGCTATGATGCTATTATTTTTAAGCATGTATGTTGATTAGTAGAGCAATTTATACATTAAATGTCCAATTATTTAAAAGCGGAATGGCATGATGCGCCGTCATATCAAACTGAACCGGCACCACCGATACATAGTTATGCTCTAAAGCCCAAACATCGGTATCCTCGCCCCCATCATTTAACTGAAACACACCGGTAAGCCAGTAATACGGGCGCTTATGCGGATCAACCCTTTCATCGAATTCCTCGGCCCATTTGGCATTTGCCTGGCGGCAGATCTTGATGCCTTTAATGTTATCACTATTAGGGAAGTTAACATTGAGCAATGTGTTTACCGGTAAGCCATTAGCCAATACCTGCAAGGCCAGTTCCTTAACATATTTTACACAATGACTAAAATTAGCATCCAGGTTATAATCATCTAAAGAAAACCCTATCGACGGGATACTTTCAATAGCCCCCTCAACGGCTGCCGACATGGTACCGGAATACAGTACATTGATAGAATTATTTAAACCATGATTAATGCCCGATACGCACAGATCGGGCTTTTGGCCTTTAAATACTTTATTAACAGCCAGCTTTACACAATCAACCGGGGTGCCCGAGCAGCGGTATATTTCGATGCCCTCGTACAGATCAACCTTATCTAAACGCAAGGGTTTGCCAATGGTGATGGCATGCCCCATGCCCGATTGCGGGCTATCCGGCGCCACTACCACTACCCGGCCAATAGCGGCCATGGCTTCTATCAAAACTTTAATCCCGGGGGCAGTTATACCATCGTCATTAACAACAAGAATATTGGGTTTCGCTGTTTTCATTGGGCGAAATTAGTTATATTTGATTTATGCTTACCGCTGATAAGAAAAAGAAATACACCGTTGATGATTATTTGCTGCTGGAAGAAGGTGCACCTTTTCAGTTAATTAACTATGATTTAATTATGTCGCCCTCTCCTCTTCCAATTCATCAACAAGTAGTTTATAATCTTTCGGAAATTATCGTTTTATACACTATACAACAAGGACGTAAAGGACAATGGCTTTACTCACCAATGGATGTAAAATTCGATGAAGGAAATGTATTACAACCAGATATTCTTTATATCACAGAAGAACGAAAAGCCGATCTGATAAAAAACAGAATTGAAGGAGCACCGGATTTAATTATCGAAATACTTTCGCCATCAAACGCCTATTATGATCTTAGGCAAAAGAAAGACATTTATGAAAAATACGGCGTTAAGGAGTACATTATCATTGATCCTATTCAGCAAAATGCCGACTTGTACCTCTTAAAAGATGGCGCTTATTATCTACACCAGAAAGCCCAAACCGGAGAGGTGCTTACCTCATTGTTATTGCCGGGATTTGAGCTTGAAGTAGTAAAATTATTTATTCAATAAAAAAGCCCCGTTCCCGGAGCCTTCTTCTTAATTTTATAAACTATTTATCCACTTCACCAGTTCATCGCGAGATTTGCCGGTTTTTTGCTGAAGCTTTCCTAAAGTTTCATCGTCTTTACCTTCTTCGTGTATCAGATCATCGTCGGTAAGGTCGCCGTAGGCTTGTTTGATCTTTCCCTTCAGTTCGTTCCAGCCGCCTTTTAATTCTAATTTGTCCATGATGTTTTTTTATTTAGATGTACAGAGAGAACATCGGGGAAACGATATAGTTTGAGGAAATAGAATCAAGAGGCAAGAATCAGGATTCAAGAAAGCGCAAAAAATGTGCGTTTAAATAGTCGCCAATCGACAGAGAAGGTCTTAATTCTTGACTCTTGACTCCAAACTCTCCACCTATTCCGACTCAAACTGCTTCAGTACTTTGCGCTTCATGTCGGTAGATGTCCAGATCTCAATTTTATAATGATCGGGACCTTCATCTTCCTGGGTGTTGATATTCTTGAGATCGTAGGAATAAATGCGGATCCGGTATCGCCCGGGTGTTACAATTGCTTTTAGTTCGATCTTAAAATCGGGATGGTTAAGGATCATCATAATGCCCGAGCTGAGTTTTAAACCTCCCTCAACCACATGGTCATATATTTTAAAATCCTTTTCCCTGCTTGGCGCATCAAGTACATCCAGTTCAGCCTTTATATGACCAAAGCTTTCTGTACTAATCCCCACAATGTCGTCGGCTATAGCCAACCTGTCGTTATAAGCGCGGTATGACCAAAAACTGGTATCACCCGTTTCGGCCGCAAAAGCCGAATCGCACAAATAAAACTGGTTCTCTGAAGTAAAAAAATCAAGCTTATACCTTGCAGAAGGAGCGAAGTTTTGGGGAAATGAAAAATTGACAAAGGACAAAAGACAAAGGATGCAGGGAATAAAGATAAAAGCCATGAATTTAATCCATGTTAACTTTTTATACTTCGTTTCCCGCATCCCGTATCATATTAGTTGCAATTCGATAATCTTATTTCTTTCATCCCTATGTCCTTGCTCCTTTGTCCAAAAATCCGCAAGTCCAAAAGTCTTACAAAGCCCCTGCTTTTATCTCTTCAACAATAGCAGGGTCAAGCAATGTTGATGTATCGCCTAAATTGGCAGTATCGCCTTCGGCTATTTTACGCAGGATGCGGCGCATGATCTTGCCCGACCGTGTTTTGGGCAGACCTGTTACAAACTGAATTTTATCGGGTTTGGCAATAGCGCCAATAATGCGCGATACCGTCATGATGATATCTTTGCGGGTGATCTCTTCATCGCCATGTTTATCGGGACTTACCACGTAGGCGTAAACACCTTGCCCTTTAATATCATGCGGGTAACCAACCACAGCCGATTCAACCACACTGCTGTGCATATTAATAGCGTTCTCTACCTCCGCAGTACCAATACGGTGACCGGACACATTTAACACATCATCAACACGACCGGTAATGCGGTAATAGCCATCCTCATCGCGTAAACAACCGTCACCTGTAAAATACATATTTTCATAAGTGGCAAAATACGTGGTACGGCAACGCTCATGATCGCCATAAGTGGTACGCAGCATACCCGGCCATGGGAATTTGATGCACAGGTTACCGCTTACACCGTTACCTTCAATCACTTTACCATTTTCATCAACCAACACCGGCTGTACACCGGGTAATGGCAGAGTGGCGTAACCAGGTTTTGTTGGGGTAACATTACAGATAGGCGATATCATTAAACCGCCATTTTCTGTTTGCCACCAGGTATCGGCAATAGGGCATTTACCATGGCCTATTTTTTCATCGTACCAATGCCAGGCTTCCTCGTTAATAGGCTCGCCTACCGATCCTAATTTGGTTAATGAACTTAGGTCTTTTCCCTTTAAAGGTTCTAAGCCAAAGCTCATTAATGAGCGTATAGCTGTTGGCGCGGTGTATAATATATTTACCTTAAACTTATCTACAATATCCCAAAATCTGCCGGCATCCGGATAGGTAGGTACGCCTTCAAACATCAGTGTAGTTGCCCCTTGCGATAGCGGACCATATACAATATAAGAGTGACCGGTGATCCAGCCGATATCGGCAGTACAGAAATAAACCTCGCCCGGGTTATATTGAAATACGTTGGCAAAAGTATAGCCTGTATAAACCATGTAGCCACCCGTGGTATGCACTACCCCTTTAGGTTTACCTGTTGAGCCCGATGTGTAAAGAATAAATAACATATCCTCGGCATCCATCTCTTCGGCCGGGCAATCGGGATTACCTTGTGTCTCTACCTTTTTAACTTCATCTTCCCACCAAACATCACGACCTTTGATCATAGATACCGGCGTGCGGCTGCGGGTTAACACAATTACTTTTTTAACCGATTTGCACTGAACCAGGGCATCATCAATAGTGGCTTTAAGCGGGATGGCTTTGTTAGCACGGAAACCACCATCGGCAGTAATTACAATATTACACTCGGCATCATTGATCCTATCGGCAATGGATTGCGCCGAAAAACCTCCAAAAACTACCGAGTGGATAGCTCCAATACGGGCACACGCCAAAACAGCGATAGCCAGCTCAGGGATCATGGGCATGTAAATACAAATACGGTCGCCTTTTTTTGCACCATTGTTTTTAAGCACATTGGCAAACTGGCAAACCTTATCATGCAGTTGTTTATAGGTTAATATGCGGTGATCTTCCTGCGGATCGTTTGGTTCCCAGATAATGGCGGGCTTATCGCCCATGGTAGCCAGGTGACGGTCGAGGCAGTTTTCGGTAATGTTGAGTTTAGCACCCTGGAACCATTTGATCTTTGGATCTTTAAAGTTCCAGTCAAGTACCTTATCCCACTTTTTTTTCCATAAAAAGTTTTCGGCTATGCCTGCCCAAAACTCTTCCGGCTGTTCAACGCTTTGTTTATATACGCTTTTGTATTCGTCAAATGATGTGATCTTCATAGTGTTTATATGGTGGGCCTAATTTAATAATTATGTATGAAGTAGAAGTTAAAAATTAAACCTTTTTAAAATAATTTAAAAAGTGCCTGAATTTAGCCGTTAAAGGCATTGAGACAAAGCACAATACTCTCATTTTTGGTACCAAATGAGGCTTTTGGAAATATTTTCACAATTTTTGAAAACCCCCTTGAATATTTGATTTAAAAGTCTGATATTTGCAAACTCTTTTTGAATAAAGGGTTGATAATTAAAAATATTTGTCATGTCAAGAATTTGTGATCTAACAGGAAAAGCATCTATAGTTGGTAACAACGTTTCTAACTCAAACGTTAAAACTAAACGTAGATTTCATCCTAACTTAAAACTTAAAAAGTTTTATATACCTGAAGAGGATAAATGGATTACCTTAAAGGTATCTACATCAGCTGTAAAAACCATCACTAAAAATGGTATTACTGCCTGTATCAATAAATTTGTAAAAAAAGGATACATTTAGTAGTTGCGCGTTTACGGTTTTACTTGCTATGTAAAACTCAAAGCGTACAGTTAATAAATTGAAAAATTGCGTAAGCCGTGATGGTGATACGTACAACATAAAAAGAAAATGGCAAAAAAAGGCAACAGGGTTCAGGTTATTTTAGAGTGTACTGAACACAAAACAAGCGGTATGCCAGGCATGTCTCGCTATATTACCACCAAGAACAAAAAAAATACAACTGAAAGATTAGAGTTGAAAAAATTCAACCCTGTTTTAAGGAAAGTAACTGTTCATAAAGAGATTAAATAATTAGTGAATTATGTTGATTGGTTTGCGTTAAGCATTCAATAAAAATCAACTCACTAATTCAATGATTCACTAATTCAATAATTAAAAGAAATGGCAAAGAAAGTAGTTGCAACACTGAAAGTAGCAGGTAAAGGCAAAGAATATTCAAAAGTTATCACCATGAATAAGTCACCAAAAACTGGTGCTTATTCATTCAGAACCCAAATTGTCCCTAACGATTCTGTTAAGGATGCTATTGCGGGCAAAACTATATAATAACTTTTGACCAAAATATTGAAGCCGTCTTGTTTTAACGAGAGGGCTTTTTTTGTTGGTAGAGTAGCTACAGATGTGCAGATTTCAGATATGCAGATGTGCAAATGAGAAAAAACGCATCACTTATTACAGCATAGTGATTATCTGCACATCTGAAATCTGCACATTTGCACATCAATAGTAATTTGCACATCAAAAAACATGGGATTATTTGATTTTTTTAAGAAAAAGGAAAATACACAGCAAGAGCAGCAAGCCCTTGATACCGGTTTGGAGAAAACCAAGGATAGCTTTTTTTCAAAGATCACCAAAGCGGTAGCAGGCAAATCAACTGTTGATGATGATGTACTGGATGACCTGGAAGAGATCCTGGTAACATCAGATGTGGGCGTAAAAACCACCCTCAAAATCATCGAGCGCATACAGGAACGCGTGGCCCGCGATAAATACGTTGGCACAAGTGAACTGAATACGCTGCTTAAAGATGAGATCCAGAAACTGCTGGCCGAAAATAACAGCAACGATTTCCGCAATTTTGAGTACGGCGATCACAAGCCTTATGTAATTATGGTAGTTGGTGTTAATGGTGTTGGCAAAACCACAACCATTGGCAAACTGGCGCATAAGCTAAAGCAAGCCGGTAACCAGGTAGTATTAGGCGCTGCCGATACCTTCCGCGCCGCGGCTGTTGACCAGATTAAATTATGGGGCGAGCGGGTTGGTGTTAAAGTGGTAGCACAGGCTATGGGTTCAGACCCGGCTTCGGTTGCTTATGATACCCTGCGTTCGGCTGTTTCAAATGGCGATGATGTGGCTATCATTGACACTGCTGGCAGGTTACATAATAAAGTTGGTTTGATGAACGAGCTTACCAAAATCAAAAACGTGATGCAAAAAGTAATTCCCGGCGCACCGCATGAGATCTTGCTGGTACTGGATGCATCAACCGGGCAAAACGCCATTGAGCAATGCAAACAATTTACCGAAGCCACCAACGTAAACGCCCTGGCCCTAACCAAGCTTGATGGTACTGCAAAAGGTGGTGTTGTAATAGGCATTTCAGATCAATTTAAAATTCCCGTAAAATATATAGGTGTGGGTGAAGGTGTAGATCATTTGCAATTGTTTGACAGGCAGGCTTTCGTTAATAGTCTTTTTAGTTAGGGGATTACACCGATTTTAAGGGTGATTTCACCGATTTTTAAAAGAAATGATGAATAGTGATTTTTTCTTTACGCTGTAGAAGATGTCAAATTTTGAACATGATGCTCTTACCGAAAAGATTATCGGTTGCTGTTATGAGGTACATCGTTTATTGGGACCGGGGTTCAATGAAAAAATATACGCTAAGGCACTTCAGTATCAATTAACGCTGGAGAAACTAAGTTTTGAATTTGAAAAAGAGTTCAACGTTGTTTTCAAAGATCAATATGTCGGAAAATTCAGATGTGATCTTTTCGTTGAAAATACAGTAATTGTTGAATTAAAATCTGTGACTGGATACATGCCTGTCCTATTTAAAAGTCAGGTTCTTTCCTATTTAAAGGCAAGCAAAGTAAAAACCGGTTTGCTCATAAATTTTGGCAATCCCAGTTGCGAAATAAAACGAATATCAGTTTAACTAACAAAAAAAATCGGTGAAATCACCCTTAAAATCAGTGTAATCCCCAAACAAAAAAATCGGTGAAATCACTCTTGAAAATCAGTGTAATCCCCTCAATAAAAGATCGGTGAAATCACTCCCAAATCAGTGTAATCCCCAAAAAAATGAAGACAAAAGAAATCTCCCGGCCAGTAGCTAAACCTGTTAAACCCCGTGTTAACGTGGTTACCTTAGGCTGTTCAAAAAATATATACGATTCTGAGATCCTGATGGGTCAGCTTAAGGGCAATCAGTTTGATGTTGTACATGAGGCCGAAAAAGTAGGTAAAAACGATATCATCGTGATTAATACCTGTGGCTTTATTGACAATGCCAAGCAGGAATCTATTGATACCATACTCCAATACAGCGAACTTAAAGAGCAGGGCAAAGTTGGTAAAGTGATTGTTACCGGCTGCCTAAGCGAGCGCTATAAGCCCGAACTGGAAGCCGAGATCACCAATGTGGATGCCTACTTTGGCACCAACGATCTGCAAAACTTATTAGCTTCCGTAGGTGCAAATTACAAACACGAACTGATTGGCGAGCGTTTATTGACTACTCCTTCGCATTTTGCGTATTTTAAAATTGCCGAAGGCTGTAACCGTCCGTGTTCTTTTTGCGCCATTCCGTTGATGCGCGGCAAGCACCTGAGTACCCCGATTGACCAATTGGTTAAGGATGCCCAAAACCTGGTTAAAAACGGCACCAAAGAACTTATTTTGATAGCGCAGGACCTTACCTATTACGGACTGGACCTGTACGGTAAACGTAACCTTGACGAGTTACTTCGTCGCTTGAGCGATGTGAACGGTGTTGAATGGATCCGCCTGCAATATGCTTATCCATCTGGTTTCCCTATGGAAATTTTGGATGTGATGAACGAGCGTGATAACATTTGCAAATACATGGATATGCCATTGCAGCACATCAGCGATGACATGCTAAAATCTATGCGTCGTGGTATCACCAAACAAAAAACCATCGACGTAGTAAACCAGATCCGGGATAAAGTACCGGGCATTGCCATGCGTACCACTCTGATCACAGGTTACCCTGGCGAAACTCAACGGGATTTTGAAGAAATGGCGCAATGGGTTGAGGATACCAAATTTGATCGCCTGGGCTGTTTTACCTACTCGCACGAAGAAAAAACACATGCGCACTCATTAGTAGATGATGTACCTGAAGAAGTAAAACAGGAACGCGCGGATGCTATTATGGAAATTCAGCAGGGTATTTCTTTCGATAAAAACCAGGAAAAAATTAGCCATACATTTAAAGTATTGGTTGATAAAAAAGATGGCGATTACTTTGTTGGTCGTACAGAATTTGATTCGCCAGAGGTTGATAACGAAGTTTTAATTGACGCCAGCATTGATTACGCCACCATTGGCAGCTTTGTTAACGTAAAGATAGACAGCGCCGAAGACTTTGACCTTTATGGACAAATTGTAAAATAATACTAATTTGCGGTTTCCGATGATCGGTATGAGATTAAAAATCTAATTTCGAAATCAATATTTAGTATTTAGCTGATGTTCAATAACCGATTTGCATAAATCCGAAATTGAACATCCGAAATCGCAAATCAAAATGGAAGCCTCCTGCATAAGTTATAAAGAAACCGGATTTTTTTCACCTACTGTTATTGATTATCTCGAAAACCGGGCCGATCTTAAACCGTTTTATGGTCACCGCCCGGATATGAAGGGCTTTGCCGATTTGTTAAAAACAAAAAAGGTAGTCGCCAATCGTGAGATACTGTACCGTGTTTTAACCAAACAATACGCGCATAACGAGCAGGATAGCAATTCAGAATTTAAAATCTTAAATTCAAAATTGGTTGCAGATAATATCGATCTGCTAAAGCTTGATAATACTTATACCATTACCACAGGTCACCAGCTTAATATATTTGCCGGGCCATTATATTTCCTTTATAAAATTGCCACGGCAATTAAACTGGCGCAGCAATTAAAAGCAGCCCTTCCCGATAAAAATTTTGTGCCTGTTTACTGGATGGCCAGCGAGGATCATGACTTTGCCGAGATTAACTACACCAACATTGGTGGCAAAAAAGTGCATTGGTGGTACGAGGCTTCGGGCGCTACCGGGCGTATCAACCCCGATACCATGCGCCAGGCACTTAACCAGTACAAAGGCGTTTTAGGGATGGAAGGCCATGCTGGGGAAGTCGCCAATATTGTAGAGACTGCCTATACCAAATTTGACAAACTGGCCGATGCTACCCGCTACCTGGTTAACGCCCTGTTTGGCGAATACGGCCTGGTGATCATTGATGCCGACCATCATGAATTTAAGCAGCAGTTTGCGCCTATTATGGCCCAGGATATCATCAACCAAAACAGCTATAAAAATATTACGGCCACTAACGAGCAATTGCAAAAGTTAGGGGTACATATCCAGGTTAATCCGCGTGAGATCAACTTTTTTTACCTGAAGGATAACCTGCGTGAACGGGTTGTTTTTGAACAGGATAGCTACCAGGTTATGAATACCGAGATCAGGTTTACCGAAACTGAACTAAGAGAAGAAATAACTAAATACCCCGAGCGTTTTAGCCCCAACGTGGTGATGCGCCCGCTATACCAGGAATGCATTTTACCAAACATAGCCTACATTGGCGGTGGCGCCGAAGTGGTGTACTGGTTGGAGCTAAAATCCAATTTCGATTTTTATAAGGTTGATTTTCCCATCCTCATTTTACGAAACTCGGCCCTGATCGTTAAAAAAGAACAAGCGGCAAAAGTTAAGCATATGGACTTGAGTGCAGCCGACCTGTTTAAAGCAACCGACGAACTTAAAACCTGCTGGATTAAAAAACACAGCAACCATAATTTAACGCTTGAAGAAGAATGGCGGGAAATGAGCGCGCTGTTTGAAAAAATAAAACTCCGGAGCTATAAAATAGATCCTACCCTATCTCCATCAGCGTCGGCGGTGCAAGCCAGGTTAAAACACGCCGTTGATAACCTGGAAAAGAAACTCATTAAAGCCGAAAAACGTAATTACGCGGTACGCTTGGAGCAGTTATCTATTATTAAAGCCGAGCTTTTCCCTAAGGACAGCCTGCAGGAACGTACCGAAAACTTCGGTTTAATGTATGTAAAATGGGGACAATCGTTCATTGATGAATTGGTGAAGCATTTTGAACCTTTGGATTTTGAATTTACGGTGCTAACCGAAAAATAAACTAAAAAAATTACAAGATAAATGAAGTCGTGATTGCTTCATAGTTTCGCCCACTCTTGACAAATATAAAATTATGTCATTGCGAGTGATAAAATTTCGCGAAATTCTGAAGGTAGAATGACAATATAAAGCTATGTCATTGCGAGGCACGAAGCAATCGCGAACTGTGCAGATCCGCCCTGTAGAGCATGCGATTGCTTCGTGCCTCGCAATGACATGGTGGACTTGTCATGGGTAGCGCAGCGTGGCAATCTCGTCGCCCTACAGAGCGAATAAGCAAAGCGACGAGATTGGTTCGTTCCTACCCATGACAAGTGGTGTTTTTCGTTTTGCCATTTGAAGTTATCAATTCACTTCGATGATCTTCATACCCCATGGCTCTAACTGCAAGGCGGCGTTCTTGCTTACACTATTGCCCGATAATAATTCCTTGCCATTACCATAAGGATACGTAAAACTCGCTTCTTTCGCCGAATAATTAAAATAGTAATGAATCGTTTTGCCTGCCTGGTTCACACCAAACTTGGTGATCAAAGGAAACATCAATTGCTGATCGGAACCCCACAGGCCAGCCTTTTTAACGGCGTCTGCCAATATCTTGTCGGTTACCGCATCGGTAGTGAGGCAGCCAATGTAGGTAGCCAAACCTTTGCCGTAGCTATTCTCGGTAATAGCCGCGTACTTACCCCAAACCGGGTGATCATAATAAGCCAACACCTTGGCCGTAGTTGGGGTAATCAATTCCATCCAGGTATTTGCTTTTTTGTCTTCGGGTTTTAAATCAAAAGCATCACCTTTTAAGCTCACATTTTCGGGTGAGGTAAACTGGTTGTAATAAATCCCACAGGCCTCATCAATAATCCCCGGCTGGCGGGTACTGCGTACCTTTACATTTTCATCGGCAAAACCACTTTTTATCGTATAAATGATATGACCGCCATTTTTCACATACCGGTTTAAGCGTTGCAGCAAACTATCGGGCGCGGCGTATAAAAGTGGCACTACCAAAAGTTTATAATCTTCAATGTTCTTACTGGAAGGATCAACAAAATCGCAGCCTACATTCATGTGGTAAAGGCCATCATATAGTTGGCGCAGTACATCATTGTAACCTGTACGTACGCCCCAGCCAAAACCGAAGGCTTTGAACCCGGTAAGGGCTTCATTGCTAAACAATATGGCCACATCGTTTTTCTTTTTAAGGTTGATGAGTTTCGGACTCAGTCTGTCAAAATCTCTACCTATGGTTTTGGCTTCATCATAAACCGGGTTAGGTTCAAAATCATGACTTAACAAGCCTTTCCAATAAGTTTCAAACGAATTATGAATAGAATGCCATGGCCAATACCCTACCCCATTAGCACCCGATGCCAGGTGACTAAAAGCCTGCAACCTCAACTGCCCCGGATAAGGCACCCATTGCGGAAAGCCCTGTGCTTCGGTTTCAATCACCAGGTAATTTTTCCCGGCTTTCATTGACCGGGTAACATCACCACCAAAAGAGATCTCGGCACCGGTTAAATGATCCTGGCTTGGGTGATAAATATCAATGCCGGCAATATCCATCGCTTTAGATGCTGCAAAATGATCAACATCGGGCTGAATACCGAAAGAGTAACCATGCCATTCCAGGTCAAAGTTTTGGGTAATGAATTGATCGGGGCGTTTATATTCGCGCACAATCCCCGCCTGCCAAGCCAGGTATTGGGTAACCAGCAACCGCTGAAACTTGGCAAACTCCGACGATAAACTGGCATTGATGGTGCTACCGGTTACAGCCGGGAAATCTTCCCAGGTATTAATGCGGTTACTCCAGTAATTTAGTCCGTAAATGGCGTTCAGGTTATCGAGCGTTTTATATTTATCCTGCATGTATTTTACAAACAGCGCCTGCACATTGGGGCCGGATGTACCGTAAGATTTTGTTTCGTTATCCACCTGGTAACCAATCACAGCCGGATTATCCTTCACATGTTCCATGATTTTGCGGATCACCCGCTCGGCATACATCCTGAAATCGGTGTTGGTAATATCCATATTTTGCCTTGGCCCGTATTGGTTTTGGCCCGATGATGTAATGGCCAATATTTCGGGATGTTTGCGAGCCATCCAGGTGGGGATGGCATAAGTTGGCGTACCTACAATAACTTTGATACCACCTTTTTGCATGGCGGCCAAAACACGGTCGATATGCGTAAAATCAAAAACGCCATCCTGGGGTTCCACCGTTCCCCAGGTAGATTCGGCTATGCGCACTACATTAATGCCTGCCGCTTTCATCATTTGTACATCCTTATCCAATCGCTCATAAGGCATGTACTCATCATAATAAGCTACCCCGTAAAGCAGTTTATCCATTTTAGGATATTGGGCAAAAGCACTTGCAGCAAAAAGCAATTGCAGGATCAAGACCGACAGGTATTTTTTGTTCATAAAAGGTGGTATTGGTTTACAAAAATGAAGGTACAAATTAATTGTACATTTAACACACAATAATTAAAAGCAGAAAAGCTGCAATACTTACAAAATCCAGTACTATAGTTAGTATAATTAATATACTTACCCAAAAAAGAGTGCTTTCAAGTTTTAGTCGGAGTTTGGTTGAATTGACAACACGGACATTGGAGTGCTTTAGCCATTGTTTTAAAATGAGAAATTTTGTAACTTTAACTAATGAAATCAAAAGCTAATAAAAAAACTGTTAAGCAGAATACTTTGAGAGAAGATATTTTAAAATCAATGGTTGCTTCTTTTAAAATCGAAGGTATACATATTTCAGACCAAAAGGCCTCTGCGGCTTTAAAGCGGGTAGAACTTAGCCTGGGAAAATAAATCTTATCAGTTCTTCCATTTTATCATATTTTTTTTCTGCCGATTGCTGCACAGCGGAAACATAAAACTCAAATTCCTTTTCGCCAATTTTTTCAAATTGAAGCCGCTTATAACCTTGCTTTTGCATCATTAAATTTGCCAGTATACGTGCCGTACGCCCATTGCCTTCGCGAAATGGATGAATGAACAACAGTTCTCCATGAACAATCGCCACATCTCTGATAAGCTCAGTCTCATTTTTGTATATATTTGGCAAATTCAAAAGGACCTCTTGCTCAAAAGTATTCATTGTAGGAGGTAAGAACCGTGCAGCTGCAAATGGAAATCCTCCTTTTGACAAATTAACATCTCTGTATTTTCCTGCAAATGAATACAAATGAGAAAGTGCCATTTTATGAATTTTAAGAATGTAATTCAAATTAAACCTTGTCCGCTTAGTAAGTGATTCCGCAAGCATAATTTCTGCTTTCAAAAAACCATCAAATTCTGAATCAATAATTTCATCATAGGATTTCAAGTCCAATATATTAGGTAAGATCTCACTTTGATCATCGGGTGTATTGTATTTCATAGCACTTAAACTTATGAACAATATAAATTAATATGGCTTAATTGTTGCGGATTTTTTATAAACTGCATCATCTATGCTAAAAACAATACCCCTACTTATACTCACACTGCTGTGTTATGTCGGAGCAAACGCCCAGGCTATTGACAGCACCCAAAAAAAATCGACAGTAAAAACACTAACAGATGTGCAATACATCGCGCTTTTAAAGGGCGAGGATATTTTTGGCAACCAGGCCCTGGTTGCTCAACTTAATCATTACCCCATGCCGGATACGGCCATTAAGTTTAAAAAGGAAGCGGACCTGAGCCCGATACAACTGTCAAAAATTATGGCAATCGCTAAAGAATTACACCGAAAACGTGTTGAAATGGGCGAATTTATCATCACCAACGAGCGCGCTTTAGATAACTCATTAAAAAAAGGCACTGATGAAGGTACCATTATTTTTTACGGCAATCGCTCGGGGTTATACTATGGCGAACTCCGGAATGCCATTTTAGTGGCCTGTTATAATACCTGGAAACTGTTGGCACCGGCACAAATTAAAAAGCTGGAAACATTGCAAAATCATAATTGATAAATTTGCCGTTGGATTTGTTTAATTTAGCAGCCCCAAATAAAGTGTATGAAAATAACTTTTGATTTTGAAAAGCCGCTTGCCGAGCTGATACAGCAGATTGAAAAGGTAAGACAGGTTGAAGATAAAAATAAACTGGACATGTCGGCAACGGTTGCAGAACTGGAAGCCAAATTAGAAAGCGCCAAGAAAGAAATATACGGCAACCTTACCGGTTGGCAAAAAGTACAAATCTCCCGTCACCCCGAAAGACCTTATACCCTGCAATATATTGAGTTAATGTGCGATGATTTTATTGAATTGCACGGCGACCGTACCGTTGGTGATGACAAAGCCATCATAGGTGGTTTCGGCACGCTTAACGGGCAAACAGTAATGTTTATCGGTCAGCAAAAAGGCCGTAACACCAAGGAGCGTCAATACCGCAATTTTGGCATGGCTAATCCCGAAGGATACCGCAAAGCATTAAGGCTGATGAAAATGGCCGAGAAATTTAACAAACCAGTTGTTACATTAATTGACACTCCTGGCGCGTTCCCTGGTTTAGAAGCCGAAGAACGCGGACAAGGTGAGGCCATTGCCCGCAACCTGTTAGAAATGTCGGTACTAAAAGTGCCTATCATTTGCGTAATCATTGGCGAAGGCGCATCTGGCGGGGCATTGGGTATTGGCATTGGCGATAGGGTATTAATGCTGGATAACTCCTGGTATTCTGTAATATCGCCAGAAAACTGCTCAACCATCCTTTGGAAAACCTGGGAAAATAAAGAACGCGCTGCCGAAGTATTGAAATTGACATCTACCGAGATGCTAAAAAACAAACTGATTGACGGCGTGATCAAAGAACCCCTTGGCGGTGCCCACCAGGATCCAGTAGCCATGGCTGCAACACTCAAAAAACAACTATTAAAAGATCTGAAAATCCTTAAAGAAAAAGAGGTTACCGAACTGGTTAACGAGCGCATCGAAAAATTCTGTTCGATGGGAGTTGTTAACGAGTAATTTGGACTTGGGACTATCGGACTTTGAGACTATCGGATTTTAAAATCATAAAACAAGAAAAGCGGCAATTGCCGCTTTTCTTGTTTTATGCTAAATTGTCATTGCGAGCGTAGCGCGGCAATCTCGTAGCACAGCAGGGCGAATATACAGGGCGACGGGATTGCTTCGTTCCTACCCATGACGTTTTGTAAGAAACGTTTGTCATCCTGAGTAGGTTTTATTTGCGCACAAATAATCGCATTGCAAATGACACGAATAGTTATGAGTTTTGCTTTATAAAAGCAACTTATGGCAGTGTAGCAGTTTAGCTCCTGGTGTTAATTACCCGCCCCTGAGTTT
>NZ_JANTYS010000012.1 GCF_024808255.1 Mucilaginibacter dorajii | reverse complement strand
TTAAAACAAATTAAACAATAAATAGATATTTGAATTTACAGCAATAAAACATTAGTAATAAAAAAGAGGCTGATCATGATTTATGATACAGCCTCATATATAATTGTTTATATAACAATTATATATGAGGCTAATTTGTCTGTTTTTTTGCTTGAAAAAAGGGGCGATGCGCAAAAAATTAGCAGATACTTACCGTAAATTATCCGGTTAAGCTTAAATGTTGGTTTTTAGGGTTAAGTAATTGTAAATTGAGTAAGGATTTAAAGATTTAAGATGAAGGTTTTACAATTTACCATCCCGGTGCCCCATGATAAAAGTGTAATAGTGGAAAAGGTTGTTTTACCGTATCACTATCCTTACCTGCACCGGCATAAAGAAATACAGATCACCTGGATACAGCATGGCGAAGGTACCCTGGTAGCGGGCAACAACATGCATGATTACTCGCCCGGCGATGTATTTGTGTTAGGCGCAAATTTGCCCCATGTATTTAAAAGCAATCCCGAGTATTTTGCCGGCAATAAGCAGATAGAAGCGTTAACCATATTTTTTAGTACCGAAGGTTCATTGGCCCATTTATTTGATTTGCCCGAGCTTAAGGTAAATAAAATGTTTTTGCAACAGCACCAGCAGGGCTTTAAAGTACCTCACCCGGTTGCCGATAAGGTTTGCAGTATCATGACCACGCTAAAAAACGCCACTGGTACTGCCCAACTCGCAGAATTTTTTAACCTGTTGAACAGTTTATCGTGTATCAAAAAACGGCTCGATCCGCTATCAACCTATGGTAACCTACCGGGAATCACCGAAAATGAGGGCATCAGGATAGGTAACATTTACAACTTTATTATGCAGCATTATGGCAAGCAGATTACGCTTGAAGATGTAGCCAAAGTTGCGTTCATGACACCTGAATCATTTTGCCGTTACTTTAAAAAGCATACCGGCCACACTTTCATTTCGTTTTTAAACGAAGTGCGGATCAACGAGGCCTGTAAAAAACTCATTGCGCATAAGTTTGAAAGCATCAATATTGTAGCATCAAATTGTGGCTTTAAAAGTATCACCAACTTTAACCGGGTTTTTAAAAGCGTTATTGGCAGCTCGCCAAGCGGATATCTGGAGGCTTACCATAACAATTTAATCAGTTTAAACCGGGCGGCAGGTTAAATAAGACAAAAGCAGTTAAGAATTCATGATATAGTATTATTGATGTTGATGAAAGAGAAGACCGCTCCGAAAGGGCGGTCTTTTTTATTGATATGGCTGATGCTGATACATCCTGCACGCAAAGCCGAAGCGGGTTTACCCTGCGATTAGCTTTGAAATGCCATTAACTCAAGATTAAGATGTGGTGATGTAGGTGTTAGGTTTTTTTCGATTTTCAATATAAATACTCGTTCTAAATCAATTTAATAGCTATAATATTCCTTTGCTTGTTGTTTTAAACTTGCGAATAAGTTAATATGTAATTTATTTCCTGCTAACATCATAAGCGTTGTTTTGCACTCAAATGTCGCCCGGTTACAACTCTGTTAACGGGCAGTATTCTTACAGGTTAAAGGGTTAAAACAATTTATTTGAAACTTATGAAAAAAAATTACCGATTTAATTTAAGGCTATTTTATGATTTAAAGCAAAAGGCTATTTTGCTTTTTTCATTGATGCTGCTGGCCTCGGCAAGTACTTTTGCACAGCAGGGTACAACAATAAAAGGAACAGTTACCGACGAGAATAACTCGCCCCTGCCAGGTGTGGTAGTTACGGTAAAAAGCTCGGGCAAAGGAACTTCAACTACTGTTAATGGTACTTACCAGGTTACAGTGAATGGCCCGGAAGACGTAATCAAATTTGCTTTCTTAGGCTCGGTACCCAAAGAAGTTACCGTGGGTACTAAAACCACGGTTAACGTTACCCTGGTAACCGATACCAAACAACTAAAAGATGTTGTAGTTATTGGTTACGGTACTGCAAGCCGTAAAGATGTAACAGGCGCAATCACCTCTGTTAAAGCCGAAGACTTTAACCAGGGTGTACTTACCACCCCTGCCGAATTGTTACAAGGCAAGGTAGCTGGTTTAAATATTACCAAAAGCGGCGATCCGAACAAGCAACCCGCTACCATTTTAAGAGGGCCATCAACACTGCGTGAAGGTGCTGCTCAGCAACCGTTTTATGTAATTGACGGTGTACCCGGTGCATCGATCGACCTTTTAGCCCCTGCCGATATCGAAAGCATTGATGTGTTAAAGGATGCATCTTCAACTGCTATCTATGGTTCACGTGCAGCAAACGGTGTAATTATTGTTACCACCCGCCGTGCAAAGGCTGGCCAAACAAGGTTAACTTACAGCGCTTATGGTGCTGTTGAAAACGTATCAAAAAACATCGACGTACTGACCGGCGATGAGCTGCGCAAATATTTAACTGACAATGGCGTGGCTAAATTAAGCGCTGCCGATGACGATGGCTCAAATACCAACTGGCAAAAACTGGCCGAAAGAACCGGCTACTCTCAAAACCATAACCTTTCATATGGCGGCGCTGGTACCAACTCAGAATATGGTGCAAGTGTAAACTATATGAAAAACAATGGTATATTAAAGAATACCAGCCTTGAGCGTACTATTTACAAAGGTTACATCAACCAGCGTTTTTTTAATGATCGTTTAAAACTGGGTATTACCCTTACTAACAGTGTTACCAAAAACAACGATATATTTCAAAGCCAGGTATTATCGGGTATTTTATTCTACCTGCCAACGGTTAGTCCCTTTAACGCCGATGGTACCTATAAGGAAAATTATTCCCGTACAGGCAGTGGCCCGTTAAACCCGCTGAGCTTAATTAATAACAACTTTACCAAAACAGAGAATAACAAAACGCTGATCAATGGTTTTGCCTCTGTCGATATATTAAACGGTTTAAAGTTTACCATATCGGGCTCAACTCAAAAAGAGCAAAATAACGTTAACACGTACTCTACCAGCCAGTCGGGCATATATGTTAACGCAGGCGGTGTTGCTGTACGTAGTGCTTACACTAATACCAGCAACGTTGTTGAGGCTTATTTTAACTATGATCGCGTTTTTGGTAAGCATTCGCTGAAATTATTAGGCGGTTACTCTTATCAGCAAGACCGTAATAACGATGGATTTGGTGTGCAAACCCAGGGTTTTTCAAATGATGCTTTAACTTACAATTACCTGGCCCTTTCTAACCCTACCCAGCTTTCGCAAATAGTTTTCAACCCTAACTATATCTCAACGTTAAGGTTTGTATCATTTTACGCACGTGCCCAATACGAATTTTCTGATAAATACCTGTTACAGGCCTCCCTGCGGGAAGATGGATCATCAGCATTTGGTATTAACCAGCGCCATGGTTACTTCCCCGCTGTTTCTGCTGGATGGAAATTGATCAATGAAGATTTCATAAAAGCTATCCCGGTTATCAGCGACCTGAAATTAAGGGCTGGCTATGGTGTATCAGGTAACAGTTTAGGTTTTGACGCCTTTACCGCAAGGTTAATTTATGGCGTTCCACCGGGCGGCGGTAAATTTTTAAGCAATGGTAACATTGTTAACCCTATTGGCCCTGTACGTAATGATAACCCGGATTTGAAATGGGAAAGTACAGCAACCACCAACATTGGTTTGGATTTTGGTTTGTTTAACAACCGTTTAACCGGTTCGGTAGATTACTATATCAAAAAAACATCAGATTTGATATACACGTACCCGGTATCAACCACCTTATATTTTTACCCTTTTTACACTGCTAACGTAGGTAAAATTAAAAACAGCGGTCTTGAAGTTGTTATTAACGCTGTGCCGGTAAAAACACGTGACTTTACCTGGCGTACGTCATTCAACGTTTCGCATAACAAAAACGTTGTACAAAGTTTATCAAACAGCCAGTTTGGCCTTAACTTTATTCAAACAGCCCAGTTAGGCGGTAAAGGTCAGTCGGGTAACTACAGCCAGATCATTCAGCCAGGCTATGCTATTGGTACGTTTGACCTGTGGCATTATTTAGGTAAAAACGCTAACGGCGTAAGTACCTATGAAAAGGCCGATGGGTCAACAACTGCTACCCAGCCACTTACTACAGATCAGTTTATTAAATACGATGCCCAACCTAAATTGATTTACGGCTGGAGCAACAGTTTCTTTTATAAAAACTTCGACCTTAACTTCCTGGTGCGCGGGGTGTATGGCAACAAGATCCTGAACGCAACTCTGGCCTCACTAAACAACCCTGCCGATTCAAAACTGCAGAATATCCCAACGTATACCTTAGGCGAATCGTTTAAAGATATCAATGCTTACCTTATCTCTGATCGTTTCCTGGAAAGCGGTTCATACCTGCGGTTGGATAACGCTACTTTAGGTTATACCATTAAGCCGCATATTCAGGCCTTTAAAAGCCTGCGTTTTTATGCATCGGGCAATAATATTTTTATCATCACCAAATACCGGGGTGTTGATCCCGAAGTTAATATCGGTGGCTTAACCCCGGGTATTGATAATCGCGATTTCTATCCTAAAACACGCACGTTCAGCTTAGGTATTACTGCACAATTCTAAAAAATCAGAAAGAGATAAAAAGATGAAAAAGATAATTATAATATGTGCCGCAATTGCTGTGATCATGAGCACATATTCATGTACAAAATTAGATGTACCTGTTGAATCACAATACGTAAAATCAAACTTCCCGGTTACCGATGCTGATTACACCGCATTGCTGGGTACTATTTATTCAAACCTATCGGCAAACTACGCGGTGCCATACTGGCGCATGCAGGATATGTCTACCGATGAGGCTATCCTACCTGCCCGCGACGGTAACTTTGACGACGGCGGTCAGTACAGGCAGTTACACTACCACACCTGGACCTTTGATCACCCCAACGTAATAACCGTTTGGCAATGGGGTTTCGGCGGTATCAATACCTGCAACCGTATTATCACCGTAATTAATGCTTCGTCATCAACAGCGGCAAAAAAAGCAGCCTCTATTGCCGAAGTTAGGGCAATGCGCGCCCTGTACCTTTATTTCATGATGGACCTGTATGGCAACGTACCTATCATTACCGATTTCCCGGTAACTACACAACCTGCCAATCAGCCGCGCGCCCAGGTGTATGCATTTATTGAAAACGAACTTAAAGCCGTGTTACCATTATTGCCTGCCAAAAGCGCCAATGCCGCTACAAACGTATCGCAGTACGGCCGCCCAACAAAAGGTATGGTATTTGCATTGCTTGCAAAAATGTACCTGAACTCGGGTGTATATACCGGAACCACCCGCTACCAGGAAACAGTTACCATGTGCGATAGCGTACAGGCCAACGCCAACTATTTTCTGGATGCTAAATACAGGGATATATTTTTGCCAACCAACGGCCCGGCGATTAATGAAACCATATTTGCAGTACCTTACGACCAGCAAATACCGGGCAACCAGTTTACCCGTTTCGGTTTCTTTTACTACCTGGTTAACGCATATGGCTTTAACGTGGGTTTAAGTATTGCCATGAGCACTACGCCCGAGTTTTATAACCGTTTTAACATTCCGGGCGACGACCGAACCAAAACATGGCTGGCTGGTCCGCAATATTATCCGGATGGTAATGGCGGTTTTACCAATCAACCTGTTTACTATCCTGTGGGAACTGCAGGGGTTCCGGCAAACACACAAATTAACATCAAACCTACGTTAACCTTAACAGGATTAAAACCAATGGATTTAGGTAACGATGTGCTTAACGCACAATCAGAAGGTGTACGTTCAATCAAATACTACCCTGATGTTAACATTATCCAGGCAACCCGTTTAAACAGTAATGATGTACCGGTATTCCGTTTGTCTGATGTTTACCTGATGAAAGCAGAGGCAATATTACGCGGAGCTACACCAACTACCATAAACGGCGAAACACAAATCCCGCTTACATTAGTAAACAAACTACGTACCCGTGCCCATGCGCAAGTGGCGTCGTCAATTGATTTGGATGGTTTGCTTGATGAGCGCGCACGTGAGCTTTCATGGGAAGCATGGCGCCGTAACGACCTGATCCGTTATGGTTTGTTTGAAAAAGAGTACCCACTACCGGTTGCCGGCGGTAAAACGGATGATTTGAAAATGAATACCGACATTACCCGCAGGTTATACCCAATTCCATCAACCGAATTAAAAACAAATCCTAACCTGAAACAAAACCCGGGTTATTAATTGATGTTATATTATACCATAAGCGCATCGGTTTTACCTTTGCGCTTATGGTATTTTTATTGAATACTAAAAAGATAAACCTATGAAACTCATTAGCGGCTTATTAGTAAGCCTTTTATTCCCATTATCGTTTTTTAAAACGGATGCGGATGATATTACCATCAACAAAATCCAGGTGATAGGATCGCACAATAGCTATAAGCGGGCTATTGACCCTAAATTGTTCCATTTTTTGCAATCGAGAGATTCTGTTGCAATGAGCAAAATTGATTATGAGCATATTGGTCTTTCAGACCAGCTTAACCTGGGTTTGGGCGCTTTAGAAATTGACGTGTATGCCGATGCTAAAGGCGGCAAATACGCGCATCCAAACGGGCTTAGCTGGGTGCCGGGCCAACCTGCATACGATACGCAGGGTGTAATGAAAGAGCCTGGCTTTAAGGTTTTTCACATACAGGATATTGATTACCGCAGCAACTGCTTAACCTTTAAACTTTGCCTGCAGGAATTAAAAAAATGGAGTGACGAGCATCCTGGTCATAACCCTATTTTTATTACCATGAATGCAAAGGATGAAGCCATGAAGAAACCTGGTTTTAAGGTGCCTGAAAAGTTTACATCAAAAGTATTTGCCCAGCTTGATCAGGCTATATTAGATAACCTGGGTCGTTCATATCTTATTACGCCCGATGATGTGCGCGGTAAATACAAAACGTTGGAAACTGCAGTATTGCATAACAATTGGCCAACCTTAAAAGCCGCAAAAGGTAAGTTCATTTTTATCCTTGACGAAAAGGGAACTAAACGGGCTACCTATATTGCAGGCCATCCATCGTTAAAAGGTCGTGTGCTTTTTGCTGACGCGATGCCCGGTACACCAGAGGCTGCTATTCATATCATGAACAATGCAAAGAAGGATTTGGCGGCGATAAAAAGCCTGGTAAAGAAAGGATACATCATCCGTACCCGTGCAGATTCTGATACGGAAGAAGCCCGTAACAATGATAAATCGTCATTTATAGCCGCGCAAAAATCTGGTGCACAAATCATCAGTACAGATTACTATAAAAAAAGCACACATTTTAAATCAGACTACGTGATAAGCTTTACCGATGGCACTTATTTTAAAACAGACCCGTTGTTTAAAACGGCGATGGCAAATAAATAAAAAGGTTTATAGTTAGAGCCTGTTTGAATTTTTTGAAGAATATTTTATATGATCTATGAGGCGAGTATTCAGCGCCCAATCAGTCAAATTGGGGCTTCTTTCAGGACGGCACATTTTGAAAGAAGCTTACACATTTATTGAATAGTCCTGTGATTAGTTTACAGGACAAAAATGGTTTTTGGGGGTTAAGTCACTGATAGAGAGGTAATAAAGTGTTCCACTCTTTTTGATATTTAAAAAACGCAACTTGTTGATTATTAATGGAAATGCGTTCCAAAGCGTTCCATGTGTTCCACCCGTTCCGGTGGAACAGTAACAAGGTAATGCATAGTACATCAGCTTAAGCAAACAAAAAGATTCAGAAGTTTAGCCGTTTTTCTTTTTAAACAGAATCTTATTACGAAAAGCCTCGGATCAAAACATCCGGGGCTTTTTTTAGGCCAAAGCCTGCTGTAAATCGGTAATTAAATATTGCGGATCTTCTAATCCGATATACATCCTGATAAGCTGGTGGGCTTCGTTATTAATATCATATTCCGCTGCATTCATGGATGCTATTGCCGGCACAACTAAACTTTCATGGCCTCCCCATGAAACGGCGATAAGGATGTGTTTTAGATGATCACAGAAAGCTTCGATCTTTTCAAGTGAAGAGTTTTTCAAAATAAAACTGAATAAGCCACCGCAACCCTGCATTTGCTCATGTGCCAGTTCATCCTGTTCAAAACCGGGGCTAAAAGGCCATAATACTTTTTCAACCTCCTCATGTGCCGCAAGCCATTGGGTAACAATGGTGGTGCTTTCAAAACTCCTTTGCAAACGCAATGGTAACGTGCGCAATCCTCTTAACAATAGCCAGGCTGAGTGGGGAGAAAGGGCCGGGCCAAGGTTCATAAACTCGTTATCAAAAATCTGTTTGATGAGCACGGTGCTGCCCGTTATCACCCCCGCAACTACATCAGAGTGCCCACCTATATATTTGGTTGCCGATTGCGCCACCAGGTCAATCCCCATTTTTATAGGTTGCTGATAAAGTGGTGTGCAATAGCTGTTATCAATCATGGTGATAATACTCCGCGATTTTGCAAAGGCAGCCACCTTTTTCAAATCCTGTAATTGATAAGTGAACGTATTGGGGCTTTCTAAATAAATCAACCTTGTTTCGGGTTTTACCGCGTTTTCAAAGTTGCTGAAATCGCTGCCATCAATAAAGGTAGCGGCGATGCCAAATTTGAACAGAAAATCGTTGAACAGCTTTCCTGTCCAACTGTATGGATCTTTAACCGTTATCACGTGGTCGCCGGTTTTAAGCAAAGAAAGTATGGTTACGCTGATGGCCCCTATACCGCTATTGAAAAGCAATGCATCTTCGGCACCATCCAAAGCCGCCAGCTTTTTTCTTAAAATGGTAAGCGTGGGATTTTGCCCGCGCGAGTATAGGCTGGCCTCAAATTCATTGGCCATAGCCACCCTTAAATCGGCAATGGTTTTAAATGCAAAATTGGTTGATTGCATAATAGGCGGCGAAACAGCGTTAAAGTAGTTCTCCCGGTCTTCGCCCAGTTCATTTAATATAAACGAAAGATCCATAATTAAGGTGTTGCTTTGGTTTTTTGACTGAATTTGGTAATAAAATATATAGCAAGGCCTACCGCAAATGTGCAAATGCATATTAGGGCAGCTGTAGGATTTTCAATAAAAATGGATAAGGTAACCAGCCAGTAGGTGATGATGAAAATGACCGGAATAAAAGGGAACCATTTTATGGTATAAATGCCTGTTATATCAATATGTTTTGTTTTTTTGCGTAAGATAAATATAGATAGTGCGGCTGTTGATAGGCCCACCGTATCAAAAAACATTACATAACTCATCATTTTTTCAAACGAGCCTACAAAAAACAGGATGATTAACACCGCCGCTACAAAAAAGCTTAGTCCGAATTCCTGTACTTGTGTTTTGGGGTTGATGTGTTTAAATATAGATGGCAGGATGCCATCTTCGGCCATAGCATAGTAAACCCTGGGATTGGCCATAATATTTACATTGATGAAGGCCAATACAGATACAAACATTAATAAGGAAATTACCTTGTAGCCTGTAGCGCCAAACATAACACCGGCTAAAGCGGCTGCAAGGGCAGGTCTGTGCTGAATGCCATCAATCCCCAAAACATAATAGTAAGCAAAATTGATAATCATATACAGGCTGATCACAACCAGCATTCCCCTGAAAATGGCTTTAGGTACGTTCACTTTAGCATTAATGCTATCGCCGCCAAAGTTTATGGTTTGCTGGTAGCCGCCGTAAGTGAAAAATATGGCTATAAGGCTTACCCCAAATCCGCTTAAATTATTGCGGTTGATATGGGAATGATTCAAATGAGCTGTTACCGCGGGCGTATTGCCTTTAAACACCGCGGCGCAAAGCAGTAATATCATTGCTATTTTAAAAAGAGTGAGCACATTTTGTGTACGGGCGCTCATTTTAATACCTAATAGGTTGATTACATATAACACCAATACCGAAGTAATAGAAATGATCTTGATACCTGTGTCGTTTTGCAAACCTGCAGGCATAATAACCGGGCTAATATATTCGGCACCGATTAGCGCTACGGCGGCTACCGAGGCTGCATTGCTGATCACCAATATCCAGTTGATCATGAACGCGAACGCCGGATGAAAGCAATAAGAAAATGCTTTGTAAAAACCGCCGGTAGTAGGGTAACGTGCACCAATTTCTGCAAAGGTAAGCGCGCCGCACAGGCTTATAGCACCGCCAAAAAACCAGGCGCCAAAATATAAATATGGATTGCTTAAGCTTACAGCCACTTCTGCAGGAGTAGCAAAAATACCCATCCCAATTACCAGGCTAATCACGATCATTGACAGATCAAAACGACTAAGCTTTGGAATTATACCCATAGTTGTTTTAAGAGTATCGCCATAAATGTTGATTTTACTACCTGCAAGGTAAGTTAACATTTTGGTAAACTAATAATCAATACAGTAAAAGGTTTTATCGGTTTTTGTGTCGATGAGTTAAAGTTTTGTTATATTTAGCCCAACGCTGTCCAATTATAACCTAAAAAGGTTCATTATCCTGCGCTAATCGTTAAATATTGTTAACATGCTTTATACCTTTACACATAAAAGGCTTAGCTGTGGCATAAATTTATAATTTTGAAAAGGAATGACCTTGCCTAAGCCCATGGTCAGCAGAAAAGGATAACACAACATGATCAAAAAGAAGATCTCGATAAAAGATATTGCCAGGCTCACCAATACGTCTATTACCACCGTATCATTTGTTTTAAACGGCAAAGGGCGCATTAGCAAAGAGATCAGCAAAAAAATATTGGATGTAGCGCAAAAGAACGGCTACGAACCCAATCGCATGGCTATTGGTTTACGCACGGGTGTATCGAAGGTTATTGGCCTTATTGTAGAAACCATTGGTGGTCCGTTTTTTGGTGCTATGGCTAAAGTTATTGAAGAAGAGGCCGAAAAAGCCGGCTACGGGGTTATATATTGTAGTACCAATAATAATATTCAAAAGGGAAAAGATGTGATCAAAATGCTGTCGCAGCAATTGGTGGATGGTTATATTATAACCCCGATGAAGGGTTTGGAAAAAGAAATTCAAAACCTGGTAGCTAATGAAAAACCTGTGGTATTGATTGACGGTTATTTTCCGGGTATCGATATCCCCCACGTGCTTGTTGATAATTATGGCAGTAGCTATAACGCTATCGAATTTTTGATTAAATCGGGCTATAAAAATATAGGTTTTGTAACTGCCGATCTTGAACTGGTTCAGCTTAATGACAGGATGCAGGGTTATAAAGACGCTTTAAAGGCCGGAGGCATTAAAGAAGATAAAAAGAAGATATTTAAATTGCCTTTTGACGCCGAAAGGGAAGAGGCAGTAAATGCTATAAAAACCTTTATCAGTCAGCAAAACCAAATGGATGCCATCTTCTTTACCACCAATTACCTCGGCATCATGGGGCTACAGAGCATTAATGAGCTTAAGTTGAATATTCCTGGCGAGTTGGCTGTGATCAGCTTTGACGATAACGAAATTTTTAATTTGTATCCGCCGGGCATTACAACAGTGAGGCAGCCCACTTATGAAATAGCCAAATCGGCAATTGATATGTTGCTATCACAAATGACAGCCGAAAAGTATAATATCGCCAAAATAAAACTCCAGATTCCGGCTACGCTCATTGAAAGGGGCTCAACTACTACTTTAGTGACTAAATAAAATACATTTTGCCTGTTTAATGTGTTGTTTGGTGGTGAGATATTGCCTGTTTTTTTACATTTTCATTTCTTGTTGTATTTTGTTTAATAAATCATTGATTTTATTGGTGTCATTTATAAAAATATACCAATAAAATTATAATTTTTATAAAATTGATATGTTTTTTATAAAAATGTATGTATTTTTTTGGTAAAACATTTTACTAACATTATATTTGAATTATAACAACGACCCTACATCTACTATTATATTGATAAAACGTTTTATCTGCTGATATTTATTTTGTTTCATTTCAGCGGCTCTTGATTTTGATCAATACTTAGTTCTTTTTTTTATTTTTCTTAGAAGGTAAACGCTTTATAAAATAGATAAAACGTTTTATCTTATTTTGTGAAATAATTTAAAATGAATTAGGATGATAAGATGTAGGTGTTAAGACTTAAATAAAATCGCTTATGACAAAAATTTACTTGCTCAATTACCAGTTTCAAATTCCAATCAAATAATCATCATGTATCATTCCTGTTGTGCTTTCCGGAAAGCACGGCGTGGGAGATAAGTTTATTTGGCGGTGTTATCGAATTGCAGTTAACTGCAATTGTCCTTAGTTCCCATTTTGATCATTTATTCCTTAACTGCGAATAAATTCCTAAAGCACGTTTTGAAACGTGGTGGTAAAGTATTGTCCAAATTTTAGGGTCGTTCCTGTATTGCAACTACTTAATTAATATATATGATTCCAAATTTTAAACAATTAAAAATTAACCTATGAATGTATTAAAACGAACCAGGCAAGTATTGGTAATGCTTTGTATTGCCGTAATTTTTGTTTCGGGTTGTAAGAAGGACAAGGTGCGTCATTACGACCTGCTGCCTCCTGATCCCGAAGATGTAACCGCAACGGGCGTGTTATCAACAAATATTGAAAACACGGGGGGCTCGAATGCAACCGAAGGATCGATCAGGGTAACTGATGGTGACATTAACACCAAGTTTCTCATTTTTAGTTACGATCCAACCTTTTACATCCAGCTGAAATTTAAAACAGCACAGCACATTACCAGTTACACCCTTACATCGGCCAATGACTCGCCTTCAAGGGACCCCAAAAGCTGGACGCTTTCGGGGTCAAACGATGGCACCGCTTTCACAGTATTAGACACGCGGACTAATGAAACATTTGCAGATCGTGAAACAACTAACAACTACACTTTTACCAATGATAAAACTTATACCTACTACCGGCTTAATATAACCGCGAATGGTGGCAGTTCATTATTCCAACTGGCTGAGTGGCGTGTAACTAACGTGCCGCAGTAAACAGTTAATTAATTAAACCAGAATATTTTTCATCCACAAATAAAGAAATTATGTCAAAAATTCGACTCCTTAATGTTCTTGTTGCGAAGTTGAAAAATAATAAGCTCCTGCATATGGCATTTATGCTAATGGTGTTTATTATACCGGCGCACGCACAAGAAACGCTACAAATAACCGGAACGGTTAAAGATGAGCTAAGCATGACTTTGCCGGGTGTAAGCGTTAAAAACTTGCACTCCAAAAAAATAAGTATCACCAATTTAGATGGTAAATTCACTATACCGGCAACCCGTGGCGACTCCTTGTTAGTTACTTATGTAGGTTTCCGTCCGTTTACCACGGTAGTTAAAGATGTAATTACCATCACCATTACATTACAAGCGGCCGAGAACAGCTTAAACGAGGTTGCTATTGTTGGTTACGGTCAACAGAAAAAAGTAAGCCTTGTTGGTGCGCAATCAACAGTTAACCTCGAGGATATAAAGCAGCCCGTGGCCAATTTAAGTGCGGCGCTTGCCGGGCGCATCAGCGGTTTGGTTGGGGTTCAACGTTCAGGTTTACCTGGCCAAAACGGCGCTGATCTTTGGATTCGCGGTATTGCTACTTTCAACCAGTCTGGTAACAGCGCATCTCCGCTTATTGTAGTTGACGGTGTACAAGGCCGGGATATCAATGCGCTTGATCCGGAAGATATATCTTCTTTTACTATTCTGAAAGATGCATCGGCAACCGCGGTTTACGGTGTTGCAGGTGCTAACGGTGTAATTTTGATCAACACTAAAAAGGGTACCTCTAATAGTAAAACTGTTTTAATGTTTAACTACAACCAGGGTATTACTTCATTTACAAAAACGCCCGAGCTTACCGACGGTGTGGAGTATATGATGTTAAGGAACGAGGCCCGTTTAGCCAGCGGCCAGGGCAAAGAGTATAGCAACAACTATATTAACTCGACCATAAAAAATGAAGACCCTAACCTCTATCCTAATGTTAACTGGATGGATGCTTTGTTTAAAAGCACAGCACAAAACAGGCGAGCCAATTTCAGTGCCAGGGGTGGTTCAGAAAATACTACCTTTTATGTATCCGGCGCTTATTATGACGAAGAAAGCTTGCTGAAAACAGATGCTTTACAAAGCTACGACGCAACCACCAGGTTTAAACGTTACAATTTTACCTCAAACGTTTCCATGAACTGGACAAGCACCACCAAGTTTGAGTTAGGTGTGCAAGGATATATTACCAATACTAATTACCCGGGCGTAGACCCTAACGCTGCATTTGCAGACGTAATGCAAACCAACCCTGTACTTTATCCGGTTATGTACCCGGGTAACCTGGTACCGGGAGTAAGCTCGGCAGGTGCGCAGCCCAATCCATATGCAGAGATCACACAAACAGGCTATCAAAATATTTTTAGTAACCAGGTTTTGTCAAATGCAAGGTTAACACAGGATTTAAAATTCTGGGTTCCGGGATTAACATTCAGCGCTTTGTATTCATTTGATGTTTACAATACACATACTATTGCGCGTACCCGTCAAAGAAGCTGGTACCAGATAAATAGGGCTAACCCTTACAATGATGACGGCTCAATTAATTTAAATGTAATACAACAAGGGTCGGATCAACTTGGTTTTAGTCAGGGTAGCGATGGCAACCGTCAGTTTTATACCGAGGCTTCATTGAACTATGATAAAAGCTTTGGTCAAAAAAACCACGTAACCGCGTTGGCATTGTTCAACCAAAGGGAACAGTTATTTAATGCTGCTACAGATTTAACATCTTCACTGCCTTATCGTAGCCAGGGTTTAGCCGGCAGGGTTACCTATTCTTATGATAATAAGTACTTTGCCGAAGGTAACTTTGGTTATAATGGTTCTGAAAACTTTGCACCTGCCAAAAAATTCGGTTTCTTCCCTTCTTTTGGTGTAGGATGGGTATTATCTAACGAGAAGTTTTATGAGCCTTTAAAAGACGTTATTGATTTTGCCAAAATCAGGTATTCTGATGGTATTGTAGGCGATGGCGGTAATGGCGGCAGGCGTTTTGGCTACCTTACATTAGTAAGCACCGGCGCAAGTGGTTATACCTTTGGTAACGGAACCGAAAATAAAGGATACGGAGGTACTGCTATAACAAGTTACGGTACTGATGTACAGTGGGCGAGATCGCATAAAAGAGATTTGGGATTAGAGATCCAGGCTTTCAGATCTCTGTTTTCATTAACTGTTGACGTGTTTAACGAGAGGAGAAGCGGTGTATTCTTACAAAGAGCTTCTTTACCGGCATTGGTGGGGCTTAGCAGCAACCCTTATGGGAACCTTGGTATTATTACCAATAAGGGTATCGATGCTACCATTGTACTTAACCCAACTAAAATTGGCGATTTTACACTTGATGTACGTGGTACGTTCACTTATAACCGCGATAAAGTTATCGAAAATGACCAGGCACCTCAACCTTATCCATATATGGAAAGAAGAGGTACCAACTACCTGGCAACATTTGGTTATGTGGCTACAGGCTTATTCCAAAGCCAGGCAGAAATTGATGCTGCTCCAAGTCAATCAGCCCTTGGTACCGTACGTGTAGGCGATATCAGGTATAAAGATTTAAATGGTGACGGTAAAATTGACGCGAACGACGTTACCCGTATTGGTAACGGAGACGTGCCTACTACTACTTATGGTATGGGCTTCAATTTACAATACAAACATTTTTACATCGGTGTATTCTTCCAGGGAGTTGCCGGTGCTGATAGGTTGCTGAGCGGCGATGGTATTATACCATTTAACAATAGCACCGGTGCCGAGCGTAGCAACCTTTTTGCTGTTGCCGAAGACAGGTGGACACCTGAAAATCCAAACCCTAACGCTTTTTATCCTCGTTTAGCTTATGGCAATAGTGCTAATAAAAATAACGCGGTTACCTCATCATGGTGGGTTAAAAACATCGATTTCATCCGTTTAAAAACCGCCGATTTCGGTTACAACCTGCCTAAAGGAACGCTTAAAAGTGTAGGGTTAAAAAATGCTCGTGTATATCTGCAAGGTTTAAATCTATTATACTGGAGCCCTTTCAAATTGTGGGATCCAGAGCTTAATACCACTAACGGTACCGCTTATCCAAACACAAGAACGTTAACCGCGGGTGTTCAAGCTAATTTTTAAGCGAAGTAAAAACGTATAATAAAAACAACATGAAAAAAATAACATATATAGGTTTGTGCGTGCTGGCGTTAAGCGTGGGCTCATGCAAAAAATATTTGAGCCAGGTGCCCGATGACGCGATCACCGTGGATAAGATCTTTACATCCAGGAACAATACCGATAACTTTTTGGCCAACATTTACAGCGCCATCCCTGATGAGTTAACGCAACGTTATAACGGAACAGGTAACTCTGGCCCTTGGACAGCATCGTCCGACGAAGCCAAATACAATTGGGATTTCAATTACAGTAATAACATGAACGCCAGTACCTGGAGCAATACCGATGGCGACGTGGCATTATATTGGAATAACTATTATGTAGCTATTCGCAACGCTACTTACTTTATGCAGAATATTGATAGTGCCAATCCTGCCGAGGTGGATGCCAACACGAAAAAGACCTACAAAGCCGAAGCACGTGGCCTACGTGCATTATATTACTATTGGTTGCTACGCACCTATGGGCCAGTGCCGATAATTGGCGATAAGGTGCTTGATGTTAACGCGCCGATAACAGACCTGAGGCTGGCCCGTACGCCATTTGACCAGGGGATTGATTATGTAGTTACCGAACTGGATGGAGCCGCCGCGGATTTAAACGCGACTCCTACAAATAACGCGCAATACGGAAGGATTACAAGTGGTATTTGTAAGGCCTATAAAGTAGAGGCTTTATTACTTAAAGCCAGTCCGCTTTATAATGGTAATACAGATTTTGCATCATTAAAAAATCATGATGGCACGGCGTTAATAAGCCAAACTGTTGATGTTGCCAAATGGACTGCCGCCGCCGCCGCTGCTAAAGAATTCATCAGTACTTTTGTGCCTACAACTTACCAGCTTTACCAGGAAACAGATGCCGACCCTTTTATTGCAGCTTATAAATCTTGCAAAAACGTAGTATTGGCAAACTGGAATAGCGAATGGATTTTCGCCAGATCTAATAGCGGAAGTTATACCCAGTATGATCGTACACCTAAACATGTTGGCGCAGCTTCTCCGGATGGCTCTAACCAGGGCGGTGGCGCATTGGGCGCAACACAAACTATGGTTGATGCCTATTTTATGGCCAATGGTTTGCCTATTAGCGATCCAGCATCGGGTTATATTTCAACTGGTTTTTCAAGCTTTAAAGCACCATTTGATGTAGCCGCCAGGAATACTTATAACCAATGGGTAGGTCGCGAGCCCCGTTTTTACGTCGGCATTACCTACACTGGCAGTTATTGGTTAAACCAGGTGTCGGGTTCAACACTTATTACCGATTTTACTTTTAATGGTAATTCAGGCAGGTCGCAAAGTACATCAGATGTAACCCCTACCGGTTATGTTATACGTAAAGATGTAACTACAAGCGATAATGCAAGAGGCGCTATTATGTTAAGGTTAGCAAATATCTACCTTGATTATGCCGAAGCGCTTAACGAATCAGACCCCGGCAATGCTGATATAGTTACTTATTTAAACCTGATACGTAAACGTGCTGATGTGCCACAGTATGGTGCGGGTGGTATCCCAATTCCGGCTGGACAAGTAGCTATGCGTGCTGCAATACGTAACGAGCGCCGTGTGGAACTTGCTTTTGAAAACGTGCGTTATTTTGACACACGCAGATGGAAAATAGCCGAAACTACTGATGCTGGTCCTTTCTATGGTATGGACATGACCAAAAGCGATAATACCTTCTATAATAAAACGCTTTTGGAAACCCGGGTATTCAGAAAACAACGCGATTACCTGTTTCCGGTACCTAACGATGAGGTGTTGAAAAACAACAACATGGTTCAAAACCCAGGTTGGTAATATAAAAGCAGCCCATAATAAAGCCGCATGGTTTTGTTATGGGCTTTTTATTTAAAAGCCGGTTTAAACAGTAATGGGTTGCCCCGTTTTAAATTATCTTTCGATTTACCTATTATGAAAAAAGTGATCTACGTAGCTTGCTTGCTGACACTAATGGCAGCATGCAGCAAAAAAACAACTACCCTGCCTAAAACACCTGGAGTAAATATTGACCCAAGTGCCCCGATGGCAACCTGGAAAGAACATTGGTTTGAACATGTGCAGTTGCTTAATCGGGTATTTTACGATACAAGCGTAGTTGTTTATTATGATAACGATATGAGAGCCGGTATCACATGGCCTAAAACCTATATGGCCCAGGCCTGGGACTATACAAAAAAAACATACGGCAAATTTGGTAATGACTCACGCCTGTACGTGATTTATCACGCCGGCAAATATGGTGGCGGGCACCCATCAACGTATATGGATGCCAGTCATGATTATCATAACCTAACAGATTGTGGTTCTAACGATCCTAATGCATGGACAGCTGGCACAGGTAATGATATCGACCTGTCAACACATGAAATTGGCCACATCGTTGAGGGCGCATCAAAAGGTGTACATGGTTCGCCGGCTTTTGTTATTTGGCACGATAGTAAATGGATGGAAATATATCAGTACGACGTTTACTTAGGTCTTGGCCGTAATGATGACGCAGTACGCTGGAGCAACCTGAAATTATCAACCTCTGATGATTTTCCCCGGGCAGGTACGCATTGGTATAGGGATTGGTTTTTACCTATCTATACCCAACACGGACAAACAAAAGCACTAAACAACTTTTTTACGTTGTTAGCAAAATACTTCCCCAAACACACGTTTAATAACGGAGTGCAAAATTACCCCGAATACTCAAGAGACTTAAATATGGGCGAATTTATACACTTTTGGAGTGGCGCCGCGGGAGCCGATTTAGCGCCTTTGGCGTTAACTGCCTTTGGCGATAAAGATGAACAGGGCAATAGCTGGGCTACGCAATTGGCACAGGCAAAAAAAAATTTTCCGGGCGTTACCTATTAAAAATCAGATTAGGGTTAAATTACCGGGTTAGATTAAACAAGATTAAAACGTTACTACATTATTATTAACAAATAACTATATACATAAAACAATGAAGAAAATGATTTTTCTGGGCGTAATTGGAGTTTTTGCATTTTGTGCCGTTGGCCATGCTCAGAGTACCGAGGTGATCAGCAAAAAAGGTTACAAACTAACCGTTATTAACCAGGACGCGGCATTTGATAAGGCCGAGATTGCCAAACTGGAAGAAACCTTTTTTGAGGTGTACCCTAAACTGGAGAAAGAGTACAACAAAAAGACATTAAAAGAGGTGACTTTTTTAATTGATACGGCCTATGGCGGCGTGGCCGAAACAGGTGGCGGTGTAGTAAAATTCAGCTCAAAATACATGACCAAACATCCTAAAGATATTGATGTAGTTACCCACGAGGTAATGCACATTGTACAAGATTATGGTAATGGTGCCGGGCCAGGGTGGTTAACTGAGGGTATTGCAGATTACGCCCGTAACAAATTTGGTGTTGATAACCCAGGTGCGCATTGGACATTACCTGAATTTAAATCTACACAGAATTATGATAACGCTTACCGTGTTACCGCCCGTTTTTTAATTTGGGTTGAGAAAAATTATAAAAAAGACCTGGTAAAAACTTTCGACAAGCAATTACGTGATCACACTTTTACAGATGATAGCTGGAAAAAGGAAACCGGTAAAACAGTTGATGAACTTTGGACTGCTTATGCTGCCAATCCAGCTATATAATAATTGGCTCTCTTTACAGAAAAAATGAAGAAATTTCTTTTTGCATTACTTTTAAGTCCGGCAGTTTCCCTTCATGCGCAAACGGCTTCGTCCGAGAAATTGGTCCAATACGTTCACCCTATCATCGGGACAGCGCGTATGGGTCACGTATACCCTGGAGCAACAGTCCCCTTCGGGATGGTACAATTGAGCCCCGAAACGGATACAGCCAGCTACGAGCTGAATGGTAGGTATAACCCCGATGTATACAAATACTGCGCGGGCTACCAGTACGAAGATAAAACGATAGTCGGCTTCAGCCATACCCACTTCAGCGGCACGGGGCACTCGGATCTGGGCGACTTTCTGATCATGCCCACCACAGGTACCCTGCAGCTGAACCCCGGTACGGCCGATAAACCCGGCAGCGGCTACAGATCAGCGTTCTCGCACCAGAACGAGCTAAGCCAGGCCAACTACTACAAAGTAAAACTGGATGACCATAACATCCTGGCCGAAATGACCACCACGGCAAGAGTAGGCTTTCATCAATATACTTTTCCTAAATCAGACCAGTCGCATATCATATTAGACCTGATGGCCGGCATCTATAACTACCCCGATAAAAACGTATGGACGTATTTGAGGGTAGTAAACGATAGTACGGTGATGGGTTTCCGCCAAACCAATGGCTGGGCACGTACCAGAACCCTGTACTTTGCCATGAGCTTCAATAAAGCTTTCTTCAAACACGGCTATAAAAAGTACGATAAAAGAGAAGTATACGGCGGTTTCTGGGGCAAATTCAACAAAACCGAGAACTTCCCCGAAATAGCAGGCAAACAGATCCGCGCGTACTTCGATTTTAAAACCGAAGAAGGCGAAAAAATAAAAATCAAATTCGCTATTTCGCCGGTAAGCATGGCCGGGGCGATGAACAATATGCAAACCGAGATCCCCGGCTGGGACTTTGATAAAGTAAAGAACGATGGCCAGCAGCAATGGGAAACCGAATTGCATAAAATAGAGATCAAAGGGAACCAGGAAACAAAGGAAAATTTTTACACCTCCATGTACCATACGATGATCAACCCGACCATCTACATGGATGCCGACGGCCAGTACAAAGGAATAGACCAAAACGTACACAAAGCCGAAGGTTTTACCAATTACACCACCTTCTCGCTTTGGGATACCTACCGGGCCCTGCACCCGCTGTTCAATATCATAGAACCAAAAAGGAATGCCGATATGGTACAAAGCATGCTGGCGCACTATGAGCAAAGCCCGGAGCATATGCTGCCCATCTGGTCGAACTCGGGTAATGAAAACTGGTGTATGAGCGGTTACCATAGCGTAGCCGTATTGGCCGACGCGGTTGTAAAAGGCACGATAACCGATATCAACACAGCCAACAAAGCACTGGATGCCTGTATAGCCACAGCCACTCATAGAGACTATGAAGGCATAGGCGAATACATGGACCATGGCTATATCCCCGATGAAAAAAGCGGCGTGTCGGTATCATCAACACTGGAATACGCCTTTGACGACTGGTCTATCGCCCAACTGGCCAAAAAGCTGAACCGGATGGATGTTTACGAAACTTTTATGAATAGATCGGCAAACTATAAAAACGTATATGATCCTAAAGTAGGATTCATGCGCCCGAAACTGGCTAACGGCGAATTCAGGAAAGGTTTCGATCCGCTGACGACGATCAATGAAGGATTCATAGAAGGCAACAGCTGGAACTATACCCTGTTTGCACCACAGGACCCAAAAAGCCTTATCCAGCTGATGGGTGGCAACAAAAGGTTCACCAGGTACCTGGATTCACTGTTCACGATGAACCTGCCGGATAAATACTTTGCCGAAACAGAAGACATTACAAGAGATGGTATTATCGGTAACTATGTACATGGCAACGAACCATCGCACCATGTAGCCTATTTGTACAACTGGACAGACCAGCCCTGGAAAACCCAGGAAAGGATCAGGATGATATTGCCAAGAATGTATAAACCGACATCGGATGGACTGGGTGGTAATGACGATACGGGCCAGATGAGTGCCTGGTACATCTTTAGTTCACTGGGCTTTTACCCGGTAGCACCGGGCTCAGACCAATACTCCACGGGAAGCCCCGCGGTAGATGGCGCGACGATCAACCTGGATAATGGCAAAACGTTTACCATCAACGTAAAGAACCAAAGCGCGAAGAACGTATATGTACAAAAGATGGTACTGAATGGCAAACCACTAACCGGCCTTACAATCAGCCATGCTGACATTATGAACGGCGGCGAGATCACTTTTTACATGGGAAGTAAACATAGGTAGATGTGCAGATGTGCGGATTTCAGATGTGCAGATGATTCTTTGATTTGAAAATTTGATGATTTGAGAATTTGAAAATGAAGGAATACGAGACTTGCAAATCAAAATCTTGCTAAATCTAATAAATCTGTTCAATCCCGGTTCAGATAAAAGCAAGAAAGCTTCGCATGAAAATGCGGAGCTTTTTTTGTATATATGTACCATAATTTTATGATGAAACCTATTTATCTTATTGCCTTGCTCGCACTGTTTAGCGCGGCATGTACCAACAAAGCTAAATCATCTCATAAGAATGTCTCCGGGCACGATACGTCAGTTAAAAAGGCCGAAATGGTGCTTTTGAACAAACCAACTTTAAAAATAAAACCAGATACTTTAATAATTGATACTACAAAGAAATTGCTTAGCTACTCTGCAAATGAGTTGTTTTCTGATACGGTATTTAAAGATCATTTCAGCATAGCACTTTATGGTGAAAGTATATCGAAGGGCGGCATCATCATTGCCATTGAGTTGTTTTCTGATACGGTATTTAAAGATCATTTCAGCATAGCACTTTATGGTGAAAGTATATCGAAGGGCGGCATCATCATTGCCATACATGACCATAATAACAAACAGATTTATAAAGAGGAATCTTGGTCGACAGATTTATTAGGAGATTCAGAATTATCCAACAATAAACAAATTGAAGATAGCATAAAGGTGCGAATGGCGCATTTTTTTGATAAAAGCAATTTTTTTAAACCGGCGATAGCTAAAGACGAAAAAATAGAAGATAGCTTTGACGACCCCGACGCTACGGATAAACAAAACTGGGCCGATATTAAGGCGGACCCTACTGCTATTAGTTTTAGCTATAACATTGGTTACGAAACCACCTTAGGGATCGCGTTCTCAAAAAAGACAAATAAGATGGTCACTATATTTGCCCAGGATTAAAATAGAGTGTTGTGCTACTGGTAATATGTTAGCTTGTTCAAGGGATTAATTACCCACCGGTGCAACTATTTAATTACCTGTGGCGTCTTTTTATAAAACAACCAAATCATGAAAAGAAAAGCATTCATTTTACTGGCATTGGCGTTTGCATTGATGACCTTTAATAGCATGGCCCAGGAAAGCAGAGCCGTTTCGGGCTTTAATAAAATTGAATCCGGCGGTCCGTTTAATGTACACATTAAAGTAAATGGTACCGAAAGTTTAAAGCTTGATGTAGATGCCGATGTTTTAAAGGATATTAAAACCGAGGTAGTTGATGGTACGCTCAGAATTGAATTCAGAAACCATTTTTCGTGGAACCGTAACATCAAAAAAGCCGATATCTACATAACCGCGAAATCGCTTCGCGGGCTGGCCAATAGTGGCTCGGGGAGTGTTGACCTGGATGGTGTACTAACCGGCGATAACGTAGGCGTAAGGCTAAGCGGATCTGGCAATATGGATGTAGCTGTTAAATCAAATACACTGGATGCCAAAGTAACTGGATCGGGTTCTATTAATATTGAAGGCAGCACCGGTTTGGCCGATCTGCGTATTTCGGGCTCAGGGAATATCTCTGGTAAATCATTACGCACCCAAACTACCAATGCAAGCATTACAGGTTCGGGCGGTGTTGATATCATTGCCGAGAAGAGCATCTCGGGCCACATTACAGGTTCTGGTGGTATCAACTATAGCGGTAATGCCGTAATAGCCGAGGCAAGATATACCGGATCTGGCAGGATCAATAAAGAAGATTAATTTAGGTGCTTTAAGGCAGAGATTAAATTAATTTTATATAACAACAAAGCAGGGAAAACGCATCTAATTGGGTTAACATAACTTAACATATTTCAGATAAAATACCATTTAAATATCTAATAATAAATTATTTGCATTTTTACATGGTTAACACAAAAATGATGTATCGCGCAATTTAGGCGCATCCAAATATTTGTGCCTGTTGTTGGTCAATATAAGTCCCTTCCATACGTGGATCATTTAACCAGGACCGGGCAATAAAAGCAGGGTATCGTTTGATGCTTATATCTTCCCGATGGCATACGCTTATTCCGTTAGCTATCATTAAATAACAGCTAACCATTAATTATTTAGATGCGTTTGCCCTGAACAACAAAGCCTCCTGTGATGGAGGCTTTGTTGTTATAAGATATCTTAACAGGTTAAAGCTTTTCTATTTCTTCAACTGATAGTTTTGTAAATTTTGCTATTTGAGTAATAGATAGCCCATCTTTTTTCATTTCACAAGCAATAGCAAGGGCTTCTTCATGTCGCCCCTTTGCTTCTGCTGTTGATACAGCATAATCCAGCACATTCTTATTGTCCCATTTATATTTCATACTGCTATCATACATGGTTCTTTCCTCCTTTGTCAGATTTGTATATTCAGCAATGCTGAATAACTTTTCAAATACATGGTTTACCAAATATAAAGTTTTATAGATATGATATCACTCCGCGCCGGAATTTATCAGCTATTTCACCAGCAGCTTATCAAAAGCTGTGGTATCGCCCCTGAAAATGCTCATATCAACCTTTTGGTTAATGCCGTTAATGCGGGCCTTATCTGAGTGTTGCCAAAACTGCCAGTTGGTTTTGGTGCCGATGTTAAGCTTGGGTTGATAGTAGTGGGCTATCCAAAGCGGATACTCATCAAAATAGCCCTGCAGGTAATCCTGGTAAAAACTGATATTGGTGTAAATAATAGGTTTTACGCCGGTTTTTGTTTCAACCTGGTTTATAAATAGAGTAAGCTGGGCGCGCATCTTTTCGGGTGTGGTGCGGTAAAGTCTTTCCACATCAACCACCATAGGCAGGTCGCCTTTTTCTATTTTAACGGTCTGTAAAAAGAAACGGGCTTGCCATAAGCCACTTTTCTGGGGTAAAAAGAAATGGTAAGCCCCGCAAATGATGCCGGCTTTCGGGGCCTCTCGCCAATTGCGCTGAAAATAAGGATCGGTCATTAAAATGCCTTCCGTGGCTTTGATAAAAGCAAATTTGATCTTTACGCCATCCTCTTCCATGGCCTTTACCTTTTGCCAGTTTATTTTGCCCTGGTACGATGATACATCAATGCCATGAACGGTGTAACCGCCCGGGATACGTACGTTAAAGCTTTTATAGGTGCGGTAATTAGTATCCTGTCCAATATCCAGGATCCACCGCCAGGTGGCACTCCCAAACCTTAAAATATACCCGTAATAAAAGGGAGATAACAAGATGAGCAGGAGGCCCACCAATGCTATTTTCCATCCCCATGATGTGCCTGCCGGCGCTTTCTTTTTAGCTACAGATTTCCTCTTTACAGGTGATGTGGTTTTTGCAGGTGTTTTTTTTACGGGAGGCGGCACGCCGTAAAATTACAAAAAACGGCCTGTATATCTGCCCGCGAATTTGCAGTTACAATATATTCAGCGGGTTATTTTTGAAGTAGGCTATTTTGTGTTGAAACATTTGGGCCATTTTATTAGCCCGCCACTTGGCTTCGTCGGCTTTAACTCCTGTAAACAAGGTGTCGATAGTTTTTGCAAATAGATTAAGCCATTGGTTAAAATGGGTTTCATCTACCGGCAGCTTTGCGTGCGGCGGAAACGGTGCGCCACTGTAGGTATATTCCTCCAATAACACTGTTTGCCAAAAGGTATACATTTTTTGCAGGTGGGGTAACCAGTTGTCTCCCAAACGGTCGGCAAAAATGGGAGCAAGCAGCGCATCTTCGGCTACTTTATTATAAAATGTGTCAACCAATAGCTTAACATCCTCAAGGGTTAATATGTCGTGGTTTTTATCCATGCTGATATTGCAAATTGACATATTTTAAAGCGGATTTAATCAATAAACATGCAATTTTATACATGATCATAATGAAAGCCAGGAGCTCGATGGTATTCCCTAAAATTAGGTTATGACAATAAAAAGATAAAACAATGCTTATATTTGTAAGGTAAACTTATAAGTTTACTTAATGAATAAAATGGATCAGCAAAAAGATATACAACTGGCGGTTGATTTACGCACCGTGGTTACCAGGCTTATTAAGATACTGCGCAGGCATTCGGTAACGGCCGATAAGCTGTCGTTAACTGAACGGTCTGTTATCGCGGCGCTCGACCTGCATAAGGAGTTGCTGCCTAATGAGCTTGCTACTATGGAAAAGATCACCACGCAAAGCATGTCGCAGATATTGGCTAACCTGCAACAGCGCGGATTGATCAAAAGACGCATTTCTGAAACGGATAAGCGTAAAGCCATCATTACCCTATCAGAAACGGGTGCCCAAATGCTTTACCAGGTGCGTACCGAACGTAACGCCTGGCTTAATGAGGCCATTGAGGCCACCTGTACAGCCGGGGAGCAGGAGCTGCTTAAAAAAGCCATAGGGCCACTAACTAAAATTGTAAATTTTGAATAAGTCCCCAGGGAAGGGGAAGATGGGTGAGGAATGAATATTAACACATTTAATGCTTTTAAAAGCCGTAACTACCGGCTTTATTTTACCGGCCAATCCATATCATTGGTTGGTACCTGGATGCAAAAAACAGCAGTAAGCTGGGTTATCTACTCGCAAACACACTCCAAATTTTTATTGGGTGTTACGTTGTTCGCCAGTTTGTTTCCATCGTTTTTACTTTCGTTTTTGGGTGGGGTGGTGTCTGACAGGTATGATCGGTATAAATTGCTGCTGGCCACGCAGGCGGCATCTATGATCCAGGCTGTTTTACTTACCGGCTTCATATTCTTTGGCTATTATAATGTTTGGGTAATTATTGGCCTGAGCGCCTTGCTGGGCGTTATCAACGCTTTTGACGTGCCGGCCCGGCAATCGCTGGTTTATGAAATGGTTGATGATAAGGCCGATTTACCCAATGCGCTGGCCTTAAACTCGTCAATGGTAAATTTATCCCGGTTGGTAGGCCCGGGTATTGCCGGCCTGGTTTTAGAAAAATTTGGCGATACGATATGTTTTGGTGCCAATGCCGCGAGTTTCATAGCCGTAATTGGTTCACTATTGATGATGAGGTTGCCAAAATCTGCAGCAAAACCACACAACCACAACATCTTTTTTGAACTGAAAGAGGGCTTTGCTTACATCAAAAACACGCCTTCTATAAAGTTTGTGTTGATGATGTTGGCCATGATCAGTTTGTTTGTGTTGCCATTTAGTACGCTGATCCCGGTTTATGCCAAGGATATTTTTAAAGGTACGGCATCTACTTTTGGGGTGATTGATAGCTTGATAGGCCTGGGTGCTTTATCGGGTGCCATATTCCTGGCATCGTTAAAGCCGGGACATAATCTTAAAAAAATCCTGGCTATCAATACGCTGGTATTTGGTGCCGGCCTGGTTATATTTTCCCATATGCCAAGTTATCCACTTGCTTTGCTGTTTGCGGCCGTGACAGGTTTTGGCATGATGTCGCAGATTACTATTAGCAATACCTTAATTCAAACCACGGTTGACCCCGCCATGCGTGGTAGGGTGATTAGCTTTTATGCCATGGCATTTTTTGGCATGCAGCCGCTTGGTGGTTTGTTGGTAGGAGGGATCTCGCAAAAAATAGGCGTACCCGATACCGTTTTGGGCGAAGGTGTAGTAGCGCTGGTCATCGGGTTATTGCATATGCGTTTCCTGAAGAAAAAGACATTGGAAAAAGCTACCGTGGATACTTTGGAGCACTCGCCTATAAATGCATTAGCATCAAACTGATACACACGAATTGCGCGGATTTTGGCGAATTGCACGAATTTGAGTTAACACGAATTGCACAAATTGGATCGAATTACACGAAATCTGCGGAGGCGAATCGACTTAACCCCGAATTTAATAACTAAAATAAAACATCATCATATGATAACTACAATTGATAAAAACACAGCTTTGGTTTTGATAGATCTGCAAAACCTGGTGGTAAAATTGCCATTGGCACACCCGGTTGCAGGTGTTTTGGCAAACTCGGCAAAACTGTTAGCCGCTTTTAGGGCAGCGAAACTGCCCGTTGTTTTAGTAAACGTTAACCCCGCGGGTTCAAAAGCATTTGCCGTGCGTAAGGATAGCAATCCAGCCGGCGGTGTTATCCCTGGTGCTGACTGGCTGGATATTACGCCCGAAATTGAGGTGAAGGATGAAGACATCAGGATCACCAAACACACCTGGGGCGCATTTTACGAAACTGCCCTGCACAATGAATTGCAAAAACGAAACATCACCCAGATTGTATTAGGCGGTATAGCCACAAGTATTGGTGTTGAAGGCACCGCCCGCCAGGCCAACGAGTTTGGTTACAACATAGCCTTTGCCAGTGATGCCATGAGTGATATGCTTGCCGACGCGCATGATAACAGCTTCAAGAATATTTTCCCCAGATTAGGAGAGGTTGGAACTACCGATGATATTATTGCTATGCTACAGGCATAAATTGAAGCAAAAGCATATGTCAATAAAAATCATTTCAACATTTTTTGTTTAATTGTCAAATATTATTCACTTTTGTATCATCAGAATTTATCCACTTATGTTGTCAGGCGGTTTTACCAAAGAAGATTTAATGCAGCAGCAGATCCTGACCGCGGCTAAAAGCCTTTTTAAGGTTTATGGCTTGGCTAAGGTGACGATGGATGACGTGGCTAAGGCGATTGGCAAAGGCCGCAGTTCCCTTTATTACTACTATAAAAATAAGGACGAAATTTTCGACGCGGTTGTAATGATAGAAATTGATGAAATGTTTGCAGCCATGACCCGCGCTGTTGAAGAGGCATTCGGCGTTGAACAAAAGCTTCACGCTTTCTTCCTTACCAAACTGAAGGTACTCCGCGAAAAAAAAGCTTTTTTTAAAATGCTTGATGTAGGGATGGATGCTGATGCTTTATCTAATTTCAAGAAAACCCAAATTGTTCATCATAACCGTATTATCCGGCAGGAAAGCACTTTATTGGAAGCATTGCTCACAGAGGGCATAAACAAGGGCGAACTGCGTAAAATGCAGGCCCCGGAACTGGAGGTGCTTATCCTTGTATTGTTGAGTAGTCTGCACGGGTTAAAAAGGGAACTGGATCTGGAAAATGACCATGCGAAGGTTGTGCCTATAGTAGATATGTTTACCAGGATGGCTATGTACGGACTAAATTCTTAATTTTTTTTAATCAAATTTCGACAAAATGACAAATAATGTCAAAAAGAAAAATATGAAAAACAAACGAACCAGGGATACATTTCGCGCATTCAGCAACCGCAACTATACTTTATTTTTTGCGGGTCAGTCTGTTTCCCAAATTGGCACCTGGATGCAGCGCACCGCTATTATCTGGGTTATCTACTCGCTCACGCACTCCGCCGCCATGATAGGTCTTGCCATGTTTGCACAGCAGTTTCCCTCTTTTCTGCTGTCGTTGGCAGGTGGGGTAGTGGCAGATCGCTACAGTCGTTACCGCATTTTACTCGTTACACAGGCGGCCTCTATGGTTCAGGCCATTTTGCTGGCAGTTTTGGTATTAAGTGGTCACTATGTTATTTGGGAAATCTTGTTGTTGGGTGCGGTTTTAGGTATTATCAATGCTTTTGATGTACCCGCAAGGCAGCCTATGGTACATGAAATGGTTAACAACAAGGAAGATCTGGCTAATGCCATTTCGCTTAACTCGGCTATGGTAAACCTTGCCCGTTTGGTTGGCCCGGCTTTATCGGGAATTGTTTTGCAGCAATTTGGTGCCGGCGTTTGTTTCATCATTAATGCCCTAAGCTTTTTGGCGGTTATGACATCCCTGCTTTTAATGCAGTTTGCCCCTTTTGTAGCCCCAACCGTAAAGAAAAAAGTTACTGCCGAACTTGCCGAAGGTTTACACTATTTGAAACAAACCCGTAGTATCGGCATGCTTATCATCCTGCTGATGTGCCTTAGTCTGCTGGTTTTACCTTATGATACCCTGGTGCCGGTTTTTGCTAAATCCATTTTTGAAGGTAACGCCGCCACCTATGGTTACGTTACCGGTGCTATAGGGTTGGGGGCATTGGGCGGTACTTTTTTCCTGGCTTCGGCCAAAAGAGGTGCCGATTTACGGACGTTTTTGCTGGGCAGTATCGCCGTGCTGGGCATAGGGCTTATGCTGTTTTCACGCGCTACCTGGTTCCCTATTTCGCTGCCGTTTGCCATCATCATTGGTTTAGGATCTATCACGCCTATGGCCGCCAGTATTACCATCATCCAAACAGAGGCTGCTGCCCATATGCGGGGGAGGGTAATGAGCTATGTTGCAATGGCATATTTCGGCATGCTGCCGCTGGGTAGTTTGGTGGTTGGTAACATTTCGCAAAAAATAGGAGCTCCGCTTACCATGCTTTGCCAGGGCATGCTGGCGGTATTGATAGCCATAGTATTTGGCAAACTATTGTATAAAAAGCAATCCGAACAATCTGTTAAAGCAACATTTTAAAAACAACAATAAATAATTACCTCATGGAACAACAAAATAACACCGCCCTTTTAATTATGGATATGCAGGCAGGCATTGTAGCCATGCTGCCCGACGCGGCAACTATCCTGAATAATACAGCCAAAGCAATTGCTAAAGCGCGCGATCAGAAAATTCCGGTCATCTATGTAGTGGTTGGCTTTAGGCAGGGTGCGCCAGAAATCAGCGTTAATAATAAAATGTTCGCCGCCACTAAGGAGCGGCTCGGAGGCGTTAACATGACTGAATTTATGAAGGTTCATGATGACTTAAACCCACAGGCCGATGAAGTGGTGGTAGTTAAACGGCGGGTAAGCGCGTTTACCGGCAGCGATCTGGAAGTTATCCTACGGGCTTATGACATTCAGCATCTGGTGCTTGCCGGTATTGCTACCAGCGGAGTAGTGCTATCCACCTTACGCGAGGCATCAGATAAAGATTACCGCCTAACTGTGCTGGCCGATTGCTGCGCAGACAGCGATGAGGAAGTACACCGCGTGCTAACCACCAAAGTTTTTCCGCGCCAGGCCGATGTGACGACTGTTGAAGAGTGGCATACTGCTTAGTGTAATCAATTTAACATTATTCTAAAACCTACAGCGGTTTGATTATGCCTGGTGTTTCGATTTTTCGGTATAAACATCAGGCATGATTAAAAGACGATCCTTTTTGATGCCGTATGAGGGGCATCAACATTTAAAAAACTCAAAACTGCCAACTCCAAACTCTCTAAGGCGCTTTCACCGCAGTAACTTTTGAGCCATCTATACCCATGCTTTCAAAAATGATATTGGTATCGGTAAGTTCTGAAACATAAAAAACAAAATCGCGCGTTTTGCCATCGGGCAGTACCTCGGTCATGTTCATGTTACTGCCATTGAGGGTATAGGTACCGTGCGACAGGAATTTGCCTCCCCATACAATAACCCATTTACGTTCGGGCGAAAACTGGATATAAGGTGCTACCTCGGCCAGGTCCATGGTTTTCATAGTATCCGGCGGACTGGCATTAGGATGCGCCACCTTTGCGTAATGCCATTTACCGGTAAGCGCTTTTACGCTCAATGACGGCTTACATGCCGCCATACAAAAAAGGATAGGGATGATCAAAAAATAGCTTAGTTTTTTCATAATTGTATTGGTTACGCTAAGCTATGCAATTAGGTTCAAAAATTATTTTACTTATTTACTTTCGCGCGTTTGCGCATGCGGTCTTCGGCTTTTTTAATCTCGTCCTTTTCGCTCATCGGAAAATCGGTTTTCAATTCTTTGGTACTTTGGGTTGCGGGGCTGCCTTCTTTTTTAAGAGTATTGGCCTTACCTGTTGATGCTGATGTTTTCATGATTGTGTGGTTTTGAATTTGTAGTAAAGGCGTTACTATATTAACTCGCCATTAATTGAATTGTTTTGGGCGGTATTGGGCAGCTATTATTCGGCATCAAGATTTTTTTGTCTGAACCGGGGGCTTTGAAACGGAAATTTTTGAACCTTCGTAACCCTTTAATCCTGAAAATGCCGGTTCAGACAAATCCTTGTGTTAGGGGTTGAAACGGATACCGGCCAACGTGGTTAAGGCCTGCGTAGTATGAGTGCAAAGCCCGGGCCGCAGGTAACACCATGTTAAGTCAAAAGTCAAAATTAAAAAGTCAAAAATTTTTGAAAATAGCCTGATAGCGGGAACGATTTGTAATATTCTTTCTATAATTCTTCGATTATTTAAGACTCATTAAATCAGTTGTTTATCTATCAGGATAAATCCGAAATCGAACATACGAAATCCCAACTAAAAAATAATTTGTAATATAAGTGTAACATCCTGTTACTTTACCTGTCTAAATGACACTATATAGCCAAGGTACTCCAATCCAGTTTAAGCTATAAGTGAGTTGAGGGCCCCGCACCTTAAGGGGCCCCGTAAAAAAAATCAATATATTTAAAAACTAAATCTTTAAAAAAATGGACAAATCAATTGTGATGTTATTTTATGCTGTGCCTGTAATTTTAATACTTGTACTATACAAGTTTGTGTTGCGGGTGTTTTTTGGTATGGTGATAGTACCTGATGACCGTATTGGTCTGGTGGTAAAAAAGTTCACCTTATCAGGCAAATCGCGCTTGCCCGATGGTAGAATCATTGCTACCGCAGGCGAAGCCGGTATGCAGGCCAAAGCATTGGCCCCGGGCTTGTATTGGGGTATGTGGCCATGGCAGTATGGCATTACCATGGAACCCTTTACCATTATTGAGCAAAACAAGCTTGGGCTGGTAAAGGCAAAGGATGGTGCATCTTTTGATACCGGTAGGGTATTGGGTAAACCGGTAAACTGCGATAAGTTCCAGGATGCCATCGCGTTTTTAGACAATAATGGTCAAAAAGGCCCGCAGGCGGCTTTCCTTACACCGGGTAGTTACCGTATCAATACCTTTTTGTTTGAAATTGTAACGGTGCCAATTACCCAGATACAGGAAAACAAGGTAGGTATTATTACCACCCTGGATGGCGAGCCACTGGCCAAAGGCGAAATTGCCGGTTACTCGGTTGAGGGGCATAAAAACTACCAGGACCCCATCGCGTTTATTAACGCAGGCGGCCGCAAAGGCTTGCAGGAGGATGTGATACTGGCTGGTACTTATTACCTTAACCCATGGTTTGTATTGGTTGAACAGGTTGATATGATTTACATACCTATTGGTTATGTAGGTGTGGTAAACTCCTTTGTTGGCCCCGAAGGCAAGGATACCAGCGGTGATGCCTTTAAACACGGTAATATTGTAAAACGGAACGAAAAAGGTGTTTGGGACGAACCGCTTGACCCAGGTAAACACCCGGTGAACATTTATACTCACGCGGTTGAAATTGTACCAACAACCAACATTGTATTGAACTGGGCCGATAGCCGTACCGAAGCGCATGAACTGGATAAAAACCTGTGTACAATTACTGTACGTTCAAGCGATGGTTTTACCTTCAACCTGGATGTGTCACAGATCATACACGTACCACGTAACGAAGCGCCAAAGGTGATTGCCCGTTTTGGTAAAATGAAAAACCTGGTATCGCAGGTGCTGGAGCCTACTATTGCCAACTACTTCCGTAACTCGGCTCAAAAAAGTGATGTTATCGGCTTTTTGGCCAACCGTATAGAAAGGCAAAATGATGCCAAGGCACATATTAGCACCGTGCTGCAAACGTATAACGTTATAGGAGTGGACACCCTGATTGGTGACATAGTGCCGCCAGCCGCTTTGATGAAAACTTTAACCGACCGTAAAATAGCCGAGCAGGAGAAAGTTACTTACGAGATACAACGCCATGCGCAAATTGAACGTAAGGAATTTGAAAGCGCCCGTGCCGGTGCCGATATGCAACCGGAGGTTGTAAAATCAACCCGCCAGGTTGAGATCAACACGCAAATGGCCGCTTCAAGGGTTGCCGCGTCACGTGGTGAAGCACAGGCCAAAACTATTAACGCTACCGCGGATGCCGAAGTAAGGATCACGATAGCCAAGGCCGATGCCGAAGCCAAAACCGTGAACGCCAAGGCCGATGCGAATGCTACCGAGGTAAACGGTGTGGCCGAAGGTGCTAAAATTAAAGCCATAGGTATGGCCGAAGCCGAAGTTACCAAGCAAAAAACCGAAGCCATGGGTACCGAACAATACGCCATAGTGCGTGTAGCCGAAGCCCTTGCCGCGGCTGGTATTAAACTGGTACCAGAAATATTGGTGAATGGTAAAGAAGGCGGTGGTAATGGTATGATTGATGCCCTTATAGGTACCGAGATGCTTAAAAAACTACAAAGAGCCAATGATGGTGGTAGTGGTAATGTGAGTGGTGAATAGTGAGCGGTGAGTAGTTATATGATTATTAAACTTACGGAGGGTAAAAGCTTCGTAAGTTTTTTTGTTTTAGGGAAGATTTTATGCTGGTATTTAAATCCCCGATGTCATGCTGAATTTATCTCAGCACCCCACGGGATAGGTGACCAACATGAAGTATACTTATCAGAGTGGGGCTGAAACAAGTTCAAGGGTGACCTTATACTTTATAGTTGTTAGTGATTAATGGATGCGTTAAAAATACTGTTTAAACACATCATACATCAGCCACACAACTCCGGCGCTTAGGCTAAACACTTTAAGGCGGTCGCTAACCTTATATTCCACCCGGATATCGGCGCGGCAGATAAAAACAGAAGCCAATATGCTGAAAAGTATTACCCCTGCCGAGGTAAACAAATAGCGGTAGCTAATGGTGGAACTAAACAGGTGATCCATTTTTACGCTTATATCGCCCTGCAGTATCAACAGTTGAAACAGCGCTTTATAAATGTTAACCGCGGTGATAATAACCCAGCCTGCTTTTTTTTTGAGCGTAAAAAGTACAATACCAACAGGGAATAGGAGGTAAGGTATAACGGCGTGAAAAAAAGTAACACTATAAAAACCAGGATTAAACAAGTTAGCGAGTACAAATCTGCCACTATAGCTCACCGCTACAACGTAAAGTATTATTGTTGCTACTATGGTAATGTAGATATTCCCGGTAACTGCCGATTGCGGCTTTATAACACTTAAAATCGATTGCTCAACAGCTTCAACCTTTTGTTGTTTAAGCGCTTTTTGCCGGTCCGTAATTTCGGCTTCGGCATTAAGCTGGTCAATTAGTTCTGTGCTTAATTGACGGCTTTCCAACTCGGCATTTGCGGCCTCAATAGCTAACGGCTGATAATTGTGAGGGCTATTTAAAATAGCCAGCAATTTGGCATCGCTTAAGGTTTTATATCGTGCAGCAAATAGGTTGGGGTGTTGTTGCATAAGGTTTTGGCAATGTGACAGGACTTCAGTTTATCAAAAAAAAACACAACTAAATATAAGAGGATTAAACTATTCTAAGCAACTCAAACTATCAACACTTACATTACGCCTTACTCACTACCCCCCATTATATTATCTTCATCACCTGCAATGTCAAAAAAGCAAAGGCCGCGGCAATAGTGAGCAACATGGCAGGTAAACCCGTTTTCATTTTTGCACGGATCCCCGGTAAACAAACAACTATTGAAATCAATAAAAAGAAAGCGATAACAACGCTGTTTTGCACAATGTTATCTATAGTTATCGCTTCGCTGTAATGTTTGTCGAGTTTTGCTTCAATGTCATTAATGAAAAAATAAGCTTGTTTTAAGGCATTATACATTACAGCCCAGCTAAGCATAATCCAGCCTAATTGTCGCCTTAAGCCAAAACCAATGGCACCAAACGGCAAGGCCAGGTAGGGTAGGGCTATCCAGATAAAAGAAGGACGATAGGAGCCTGATTGAACTATCATATGCAACACCACGGTATCGCCCTGTGCCAGCGTTATAAAATAAACGGCCAACACGGTTAACGAAACGGTGTTAATCACCCTGATTGCTGTAAAAAAAGGTTGTTTAACGGGGCGCGTTTTTGCCTGTGCCGGTTTAGGTGCCGCCCTTTCAATAGTTTCCTGGTTTACTTTACGTTTCAGGTAAAGGTTGAAATCGTCGGTTATTTGTTTGGCTTCTTCAGGTGATAGTACCCTGCGTTGTAATTCAATATACGCGGTTTCAACAGCAAGTGGCTGAAAGTTTCGGGAATTGTGCACAATAGCGATCAGCTCTTTACTTTCAAGCCGCTCGTACTTATACTCAAAGGTATTAGCGAGGTCCATAACAACGGTTTATAAAAAAGGGAAATTGGTATACAAATATATACACCAACCAACATAATTATATACCTGTAGCAGGGTATTATTTTTTGAGTCGCCTAAGCTCGGTTTTTAACTCCTGCAACTGTTGCTGGGCCTGTCGGTTTTCCAGGTAAAAATAAATGGCGCAGGCTAAAAAAATCTTACCTAACACAAATACAGCTGCAAAAACCCATTTCCAGCTTTTGCTTATCTTCATGTGGCTTGATTCGGCCTCTACCTCTATATACTGATGTTCGTTGTTGTAAGGTTTAGATTGCTTGAAATCATCATCGTTGTCGCGTTCTTTTTCTGTGAATTTTTCAGGGCTGGTTTTGTCGCGTACAATGATATCGTTTATTTCCTGTTCAATTTTTCCCCAGGTATTTGGCGGCGGCGTAATAGCCATATTGCGGGCAAGCAATTCCATATCCAGCTCAAGTTGCTGCAAGGCCTCGTTAACCTCGGGGAAACGGGCTTTCATGAACATTAACTCCTGGGTTTCATCGTCAGAGGCAGCACCCATTACAAAGGTTTCCAAAATGCCGCTTTCTATGTAGTCTTCAACTCTCATTTGGCAACCCGGATAATGGTGAAACATTCTTTCAATAATTTCCTCACAGCCTCTTCCGGTTTTCCAATTTCGGCAGCAAGTTTGCTGATACTTTTACCATGCCAGTGCGCGCCGCAAAAAACCAGTTGCTGATCGGGTGTCATTTCTTTTATAAATTTATTTTTAACAATGAACACATTGTTTTGTACAGCATTGTGGGTGTTGTGGTCTTCAGTATTTTCAAAAAAGCTGGCCATTTTTTTACGGGCCATTAATTGCAGGCGACAAAACGCGTTTACGCCGGGTTTATAAAACTCCTCAATTTCGTTGGGCACGTCATTAAACACCAACATGAGGTATTGCTCGGCCACCGAACGGCTTTTTACCACCTCGAAAAGGTAGCCTAACAGCATACCGGCATAGTTATTATACAGGTTGTTTACAGATGACAACTTACTACCGCCCACCTCTCCAGAAGTTTGTAACTGCATATTTAAAATTAAATCAGGGGTCTAATTTTTACAAATGTACCAATCAAATGTAATTATATTTTAAATTAAATTTCAGTTAATAAATTATCCTTTTTTAAGGTGTTAGCTTTTAAGTGCTTGATGATTATGTGTTTATAACTGATTGTTAATTAAAGTTAAAAGTACTTTCGTACCAGTTTACATTTAAATTTATTTTTTATTTTTAGCCATGCTTAAACATTTTTTTTTGTTATTCCTTGCAAGCACATTTTCGGTATTGGCATACGGCCAAACTACACGCACAGGGCTGGTGTATGAAAATACCACGCGGGTGGTATTACCAAATATACAGGTTGAAAACATTACCACGCACGATGTGGTTTTAACCAACAGGGCAGGCGCTTTTAGCATTGCCGGCAAAAATGGCGACATCCTGGTATTTAGCGGCAGCTTTTATAACGCCGATACCGTATTGCTCACCGGCAATAAGCCCATGGAAATATCGCTGATACCTAAACATAATATGCTGAACGAGGTAAAAGTAACCGCTACTGAGGCTACCCATACCGGCTCGTTCCAATCACCCGATTTTCATAACCAAACGGTGGTATATCAGCGCGATGAAAAAGGCAATTATAAAGGCGGCGTAGCCATACGCTTAAGCTATTTTAAAAAGGACGAGCATAAGCGCGAAAAACAGGCCGCGTTTTTGAAAGACCAGGAACAGCAGGACCAGATAGCCCAGGTTTTTAACGCCAAAAAAATCAGTGAATACCTGCCGCTTAAAGGCAAGGATATGGACGATTTTTTGGTGCTGTATACCCCATCGCCCAAAACATATTTTACACCTGCTTTTAATCTGGCAGCCTATCTTGATACCAGTTATAAAGAGTTTATAAAAATCCCGGCAGATAAGCGCAATACACAGCTGGAGGCGGCAAAAGCGGTTTCAAAAGAGTTGGAATAAATTTGTATTGGTAATTTAGCTATTTAAACAAACTCTCCAGCTTAATATCGTTTTGAATAAGCCCTAATTTATAGCTGTTATCCTGGGTGCCAAAAGTGGTAACCATTACAATAAATAATGTTTTTGAGGTTTTGGTTTTGCTTTTGAAAACATCTCTTTTTTGCACCAGTTCTGCAGCATAGGCTTTGTCTATTGTAAAGGCTGTGGTCGAAAACTTCATTTCGCAAATGCTAATGCAAAAATCCTGTCTGTCAAATAGTAAATCTATTTGTGCCCCCTGCCGGCCTTTGCCAGGAGCATACCTCCACGCCGATTCTTCGGTATAAACCCCTGCTATACCTAATGCTGCTTTAATCTCTTTGGTATGTTTTAAACAAACACTTTCAAAAGCTAAGCCGCTCCAACTTCGCCAGGATGGGGTTGTGGATAATTTGATCCAGGTTCCGGTGCCTGTAGCACGACTGCTTTCCATGAATTTCAGGTAAAATCTTGAGTACTCGTCAGAAAGTTTATAAATGCTGTCGCGCGTGTTTTTTTCAAACGGGAGGTAAGGAGATATAAAGCCCGATTCTGTTAACTCTTCAAGGAGTAGTGTGGCTGTACCACCGGTTGATAAACCACATTCGGTAATGATTTCTTTGCGGGTTAAGCCCGATGGTTTATCGGCAAGTGCTCTTACAACCAAAATATGTTTATCTGCCTCGGCAAATAACGACCGGTAAAGGTTATTGAATTCATTTTGTAAAGCGCCATCCTTGGTAAAGCATATCCGGTCGATATTCTGGGCCGCGCTTTGCCCCGGTAAAATATCTTTTAAGTATTGCGGAATTCCGCCTACAACCATGTATAACTGTGCTATTTGATAGTGATCAAGATTTACGTTGTTGTGCTTCAAATATTCACCGGTTTCGGCAAGGGTAAAAGGGAGCAACCTCAGTTTGCGGGTGATCCTGTTATGCAAACCGCCTTTATTGTTTACTACCTTTTGAATCATCCAGGATGCTGCGGAGCCACAAATGGTTAAAATTAGGTTGTTTTGCTTTGTTCCCCATGAATTCCAAAAAAACTCAAAGGCCGGCAAAAATCCCGATTTTGCGGAACTTAGCCACGGAAACTCGTCCAAAAAAATAACACATTTATTTTTCTTTAGCAGCGGCTCCGCATAATTTTTAAGCATTTGAAAAGCTTGTGTCCAGTTGGCTGGGATGACAGGAGGAACAGGTAATTTCATTGCTTCGGCCAATGTATTGCTGAAGTTTGTTAGCTGTTCCCTTAAAGTTGCATTATGAACGCCCGAAAACTCAAAAATCATTTGTTTTTGAAAGAATTTGCGGATAAGGTATGTTTTACCTACCCGCCTGCGGCCAAATATGGCAATCAGTTCTGCCTCGGTAGATTTTAAAGTTTGCTCAAGTATCCGTTTTTCATCTATGCGGCCAATAATTTCTTTCATCTATATAGCTATAAAATGTTGTGAAATTTATAATTGTGGCTAACTATTGGTGTAGTATAATCAGCCATAACTATACAAATATACATAGTTGTGGCCGATTATAAAAATATATACTCAGCCACAACTATGTTTTTAAATATACTTGTGGCCGATTATAAAATATATACTCAGCCATAACTATGTTTTATGAGGTACTTATGGCTGAGTATAATGTTTGTAAATCTTTTAAATAAACATTAAAACAGCTTTGTGGGTTTGTTTCCTGTCGCCTCCGAATCCTGAAGTCCCAAAGTCTTATCATCCCAAAATCCCATGGTCCCACTATCCAAATTAGCCCAAAAAAGCTATCTTGGCTTAAAATCTGTCACAAATGAAAAAATGCCTTGTTACTTTCGTTTTTATTTTAGCTGTTACTACGTCATTTGCCCAAAGTATTGCCGGCGATTGGTATGGTATTTTAAATGTGAATGGTACATCGATACATTTGGTGTTTCACATTTTGAGAACGGCAGATAAATACACTACCACCTGGGATAGCCCCGATCAGGGAGGCAAACAGCTGGCAACTACGGCAACCACTGTTATTGGTAATCAGGTTACTATTGATGCCACGACATTCGATATCAAATACACCGGTACTTTTGTGCCCGATAGTAACAAGATCAAAGGCTCTTTTACACAAGGTGCTGCTATATTACCACTGGTATTATCTACAAATAAAAACTCGGCAATAGCGACTAAGCCAGCTGCACGCCCCCAGGACCCTAAAGATTTTCCATATAAGCAGGAGGAAGTTACTTTTATAAACCCCAAAGCCGGCGACCGGTTAGCCGGCACCTTAACCATACCTGCCAATGGCAAAGTATCAAAAGTAGTGGTATTGATAACCGGCTCGGGGCCGCAAAACCGTAACGAGGAATTGTTTAATCACCGTCCGTTTTTGGTTTGGAGCGATTGGCTTACCCGCCGGGGCGTTGCTGTGTTAAGATATGATGACCGGGGTATAGCCAAATCAACAGGCGATTTTACCGGGGCCACCACAGCCGATTTTGCCGACGATGCCGAAGCAGCTGTGAATTACCTGAGCTCACGTGCCGATCTTAAATATGCAGCCATCGGCCTCATGGGGCATAGCGAAGGCGGCATTATAGCGCCCATGGTAGCCAGCCGAAATAAAGCGGTTAAGTTTGTGGTGCTGTTGGCAGGCCCGGGTGTACCATCCGAGGTATTGATGCAAAAACAATCGGCCGATCAGATGCGATTATTGGGTGCGCCTGAAAAAGCAATAACACAGGCGCTGGCATCTAACAATAAAATTTATCAACTTATCAGGGAAAACCAAAACCTGCCAACAGCAGCGTTTAAGATAAAGGCCGATACTTTGTTGTACCAGATAGCGCGCGTGTTTTCATCAGGCACGCTGGGTAACCAAACCGCGGATGAATTTGTAAAAGCCAAATCGGCAAGTATTGTAAGTCCCTGGTTAAGGTATTTTATGACCTTAAACCCTGATGATTATCTGAAAAAAGTTACCTGCCCGCTGTTGGCCATCAATGGTACATTAGATAAACAGGTAAGCAGCACCGAAAACCTTGCAGGTATTAAAGCAAGTATGGAAAAAGGTGGTAACAAGCATTACCAGGTGGTGCCATTGGCCAATTTAAATCACTTATTACAAAAAGCTACCACAGGCAGCCTTGCCGAATACGGCCAAATTGAAGAAACTATAAACCCGGTTGCATTGAAAACAGTGGGTGATTGGATAGAAGAGCTAAAGTATTAAAACTAATTTATTTAGGTAGCTACGTATCAGTTAGGTCAGGATTGAAAGCCCCAATTTTATTAGTGTGACAAATACCAAATACACTTCCCAAACATATACCCGATAAATAAAACCGATATTGAGATTATAATTAATAAAATGATTTTACCAGTAAAGCTATTATAATTGATTTTTCTAAGTAAATACATTGCAATTGTTTTTAAGTAAAACAAATATAATGATAAGGTTTTAATTTTCAATGTATTATGGTATGGAACCTGTTTTTACTTGTCACAGTTAAGTAATTTGCATGTTTTTTTAAACTTTTTTAAATCCTTTCCTGTTATAGTATTGATGAAAGGTGATGTTCCGGAAGCTGCTAAAAGATCAAAAAAAAATGCGCGAAACAACTCCTCGCTGTTCTCATTAATTTTTAAGATTGAGATATTTTAGGATCAAACTATGAATGAAATTATTTCGCTGGCAGAAATGGCTGCCAGAACGTTCACAACTGATGTAATTCACTTGTTGAAAAACGAACTTGGCGATCATGGTACCGTAGCCAGCCTGGGCAACCAGGTACTGATCAAAATAAGCCAGACTGATTTTGAATCGAGATTGGGTAATGTGCTTCAGCAAATTTACCGGGTTATTGATCAACACTTCCCCGTTCGGCAAAATCATTTGTCAATTATTATCCAGGATAACGAAGCCCGGTACAAAAATGTGTTCAAGATCTGGAAATCGGCATAAAAAATTATGTTGATGTAGCAATCCTAAAACAATAGGAGTAGCCATCGTCGTCGGTAAAAAAAAGCGTTTGGCCATAATCTCTATCTTCCATGTCTGATAGTTCGTATCCCATTTGTTTCAAGCACGCTCTTGAAACATGAATGTTGGCCGGTGCCGGGTACAGGCCAACCGCATACCCATAGTTTGTTAAGCTTTTGGCCAAAATAAAAAGAGTTGTCATTTCGAACGAACCTGCAGGGATTTGTGCGCTCAAGAGATAGTTTCTCCTCGCCCACCGCTTTTCTCTGCGCATGCTCGTTCGAAATGACATTTTCTTTAATACGCATACCAATCTCAAAACTCCCCTTATCAAAACTTGAACAAACTTGCACAGGTTTGAACTGCCCAATAGCCATACAATGCTGTATGTTTACTTTAAAATAAGGCAAATGAAAAGGCTATCATTAATCAAATTAAAACTGTGCGTGTTGCTTAGTATTTGCTCAATAGCCGCGGGCGCGCAGGTAAAGCAATATAACTTGCAGCAATTATTAAAAGCAGGCAGACTCATTACCGTTCCCGCCCATCAAACGCAGGTTTTGGAAGGCGCCAAACAAGGAGCCATCACCACTAAAGGCATCATTTGGATTAAAGGGATCAACTTTAAAAACGGTACAGTTGATATTGACCTGAGGGGCAAAAATGAGTTTTTGAAAAGTTTCCTGGGGATAGCTTTTCGCGGTACAGATACCACCACCTGCGATATCCTTTATTTTCGACCCTTTAATTTTAAACATGTGGATACGGCAAGGCATAAATGGTCGGTAGCGTACATGCACATTCCCGATAATGATTATGCTAAGCTCCGTAAAGAACATCCTGGTGTTTATGAAAATAAAGTTACTCCTGTGCCCGATATGGATGCCTGGTTTCATGCCACTATTGTGATTAAAGGTGATTTGCTAACTGTTTATGTAAACCATTCTACCACTCCTTCATTAACTGTAACCATGTTAAGCGACCGAAAGGACGGGCTATTTGGCCTTTACTCTGACGGGCTAACCAATGACTTTGCCAATTTGGAAATAAGCGATTAATTATAAACATATCGCCTGCCCTTCAGGCTTGTTTGAAATATGTACCTTTATATCATATAGGTGTATATGCAAATTTTGCCCGCTGCTTCGTTAGCTCATCTTATTAAACACTACCTGGTATTGGAAAATGAGGCTACGCAGACGCTGAATCTCAGGATTTTTGCCGATGGTAATCCCGGCATTGTTTTTTACTCGTCGCAACCGCTTTGGCAGCGCCATCAAAATGAAAACTACCTTCATCCTCAAAGTTTTTTGTACGGGCAGATCACGCAATACCAAAATCTGTTGTCGGCAGGCAGCTTAAAAATGTTGGTTGTTGTTTTGCAGCCCTATGCCATTTATGCACTTACAAAGATGCCTGTTGTCGAACTCAACAATATCAAGCTGGATTTGAAATACCTGTTTGGGCAACAGGGCGCCGATCTGGAAGATCAGGTTTTAAACGCTCCTCACTATCAGGCTAAAATTGAGCATATTGAAAAGTTCTTCCTCCAAAAAATGAGGCTTTTTGTACAGCCCGATCTATTGGTGCCCCATGCCATTAACCTCATTACGCGGCGCAAGGGGATCATTAGTGTTGAATCACTTTTAAAGGAACTTCCTGTTACCGAAAAGCAATTGGAACGGAAATTTAAAACCCAGGTAGGCATCGGTCCAAAAAAGTTTTGCGGCATTATTAAAATGGGCAATTTTTTGAAACTGCTCAGGGAGGGTCGGGCAACCACCAAAATAGGCGATTTGTATTATGAAGGCGGTTATTATGATCAGCCCCATATGAATAATTATTTTAAGAAAAACGCAGGCTTAACACCGCAGCAATATGCCGGTAACAGTAATGTGCTTGCTTTAAATTTCCTGCAAACTACCGCAGGTTTATAATTGTCGGTTTTTTACAAAGACAATCGTCAGGCACTCCATAATTTTGCCTTACAACAAAGTAAACTATGGAAAATTTGAAAATAGCGACCGCCCAATTTGAAAACCGCAGCGGCAACAAAGCTTATAATTTAAGTATCATTAGGGAACTTACCCAAAAAGCAGCGCAGCAAGGGGCTGGCGCAATTGCTTTTCACGAATGCTCTGTTACCGGCTACACATTTGCCCGAAACTTATCAAAAGCCGAACTGACCGAGCTTGCCGAGGTAATTCCCAACGGGACATCCGTAACGGCACTCATTGCCATTGCCGCGGAGTTTAACATCGCGGTGCTGGCCAGCTTGTTTGAAAAAGACCTGGCCGGTAATCTTTTTAAGGCTTACGTATGTGTAGATAAAAACGGACTGGTTGCCAAACACCGCAAACTTCATCCTTTTATTAACCCGCACCTTGTACCGGGCGATAGCTACACCGTATTTGATTTATATGGATGGAAATGCGGGATCCTTATTTGTTACGATAATAATATCATTGAAAATGTAAGGGCTACAACCCTGCTTGGTGCACAGGTGATATTTATGCCCCACGTTACTATGTGTACACCATCGCCCAGACCGGGGGCCGGGTTTGTTGATGCCAGGCTTTGGCTGGATAAGGAAAAGAACAAGCAGCTTTTACGCGAAGAGTTCGACAGCTTAAAAGGCCGTGCCTGGCTAATGAAGTGGTTGCCTGCACGCGCTTATGATAATGGCATTTACGCGGTTTTCTCAAATCCAATTGGTATGGATGATGATCAGTTAAAAAATGGCTGCGCCATGATCATCGATCCATTTGGTGATATTTTAGCAGAATGCCGCTCACTTAACAATGAAGTAGCCTTTGCTGAGCTCAACCCCGAAAAATTAAAGCAGGCCGGAGGATACCGATACCTTAAAGCCCGCCGACCTGAACTATATTCAGCAATAATTGGTGGCAGCCATGAAAGTATGCAGGCTGTAGCCTGGATGGGTGAGGGAAAATAATAAATGGTACACAAGCTTAAGCGATGGACAGTTTGTAAACCCCGAATGCTATAGCTGCCAAATTTTACACCCGCTGATACTTATTTCAGTATCCATGCTGCTTAAGCCCTGAACGGCCGATCCTGCTGTTAAATTGCTGGTGGCCACACTTGTAGTGGGCATATCATTTTTAGTTGCCCTGGGCGTGGTGAGGGTGCCGGGGGTGAGGGAGGTGGTGTAAATATTTAGCCCTAATAGTTGCTTTTAATTCTTCCGTTGCAAGTAACTTTTTTTTAATTGCATGCATTGATCTTCCTATATGTATGCGGCAATAATTCTATTCTGAGAAAAAAAGTTGCTATTATATCAATAAACAGGATGGATATTACCTTAACTAATCGTAATATTAAAAACTTAACTATGTTACCCGACTGTGCTTTTAAATTCAATAATATTACCTTGTTATAGTGTTGTGTAATAGTTGATTAACTTATTTAATTAAAAAAATATATTTAGCTTTAACTTTACAACTAATTGCTATATTTGGCTACTAACCCCTACCTTATGTCAAAACGTTTATTGTGTATTGATGATAACTACATTGATATAGCCATCATTAAAAATCACCAGGCCAAATCAAATACTTTTGAAGATGTTAAGTATTATATGGACGCTAAAAGTGCTATTAAATTCCTTAAGGATAATATGCACAAACCCACCGAACTCCCCGACGTAATTTTCCTTGACCTATATATGGATTCTTTTAGTGGATGGGATTTTTTGGACGAGTATAACCAAATATCAGGAACGCTTGCTAAAGAGATCACTATTCATATTGTTTCATTCTCCATTTTGCCTAAAGATATTTCCCGGTCAAAAAATTATTCGTGCGTTACCTCTTACTTTCCAAAGCCAATGACCCAAAAGGCATTCCAGGTTCTGTAGGGTAAATTGGTATTATATAACTTAACACAAAGCCGGGCTTAATGCATTCTGCCCCTTCGTGTTTACGGGGCGTTATATTACAGGAGCGTATCAACTTAATCCAGTAGATCGGTGAAGATGTATTCTTCATCGAATTCAACATCATAACCTTTTAATATTTCCAGATATTCATCCCTGAATGATTTTTTAAGGTGATGTTGTTTTTGGTTAAGGATGTATTTTACCACCCCATCAATATGCGATTTACTATTACTGAATGCGCCATAGCCTCGTTGCCATTGGAACTTCCTTTTTGTAAATCCCGATTTGTTAATAAACTCCGCGCTATCGCCTTTTACGAGCCGCATCATTTCGGAGATTGATTGTTGCGGATCGAGACCGATGAACATATGTAAATGGTCGGTGGCCGAGTTAATGGCCAGCATTTTATGTCCGTTATTTTTTACGATGCCAGTAATGTATTTATGCAGGTCATCTTCCCATTGAGGTTCTATAACGGCCAGCCGGTATTTGACAGCAAAAACGCAATGGATATATAATTGTGTATAGGTATTTGGCATAACCAAATCTAATAAATTAAGTGGCTTGAGACAGATATGCGTGTCGGAAAAATCATGTTAAAGAGAAGAAACAGGTAGCCGCTATGCGGCATAAACTTCATTCGGAATTGGCTACAAATAGGTAGCCGCTATGCGGCAGATCGGCGTATTGGAATTGGCAGTTATTTGGGAAGCGTTTGGTCAAGCAAACGAATAAAGATCTTTAATTGCCGCATCGCGGCTACCCGTTTGTAGAGAAGATCCCCACGCCAATCATGCCGCATTATGGCTACCTATTTTACCTATTTGTAAAAAGGGTCAAATGTGCCAATCATGCCGCATAGCGGCTACCTATTTGTAGAGAAGATCCCTCACGCCAATCATGCCGCATAGCGGCTACCTATTTGTAGAGAAGATCCCTCAAGCCAATCATGCCGCATAGCGGCTACCTATTTGTAGAGAAGATCCCTCACGCCAATTATGCCGTATAGCGGCTACCTATTTGTAGAAAAGATCCCCGCGCCAGTCATGCCGCATCGCGGCTACCTGTTTGTAGAAAAGATCCCCGCGCTAATTATGCCGCATCGCGGCTACCTATTTGTAGAGAAGATCCCTCACGCCAATCATGCCGCATCGCGGCTACCTATTTGTAGAGAAGATCCCTCACGCCAATCATGCCGCATAGCGGCTACCTATTTGTAGACAAGGTCCCTCACGCCAATCATGCCGCATAGCGGCTACCTATTTGTAGAGAAGATCCCTCACGCCAATCATGCCGCATAGCGGCTACCTATTTGTAGACAAGGTCCCTCACGCCAATTATGCCGCATAGCGGCTACCTATTTGTAGACAAGGTCTCCCTCACGCCAATCATGCCGCATAGCGGCTACCTATTTGTAGAACCTATAAACCGGCAAAAATACGGCGTCCTTCGGTTGTTGTTATGCTGTTTATAAACAGGTGGAGCGCCGCAAATATATCGCCGGGACCCCGTAAACTATTGAATAAAAAGAAGTCGGTTACCGAGGTGTAAATGCTGGCCGTGGTTTGAATATCGATTTCGGGTCTGTAAAGTGCTTTTTTTATACCACATTCCAGGTTTATTTCGATAGCCTTTTTCATGGTATCATTTTTAAAATGATGAAGGGCTCTGTGGGCTCTGGGATATCTTTGTAATACCAGGTCGTTAAAAATATACCTTAAGGTAATCAAATGATTAAAAAGATCCTGTTGAAGAAATAACTCCCTAACAGGATCAAGCGCTGTATTAGAGTTTGCCCTGAGGATATCATCGCCCTGTTTAATGAGCAGGTCAACAACAGCTTCAACAAGGATGCCTTTATTGGCAAAATGCTGATAAAGTGTTTTCTTCGACATGCCTGAAGCCCCCGCTACTTCATCCATAGTTACGCTTACGATACCATGTTTAATAAAAAGCCCGATGGCGTTATCTATCAAATGTGTTCTTTTATCTTCCATTGTGGCAGGTTGATATTGTTCACCATTTCCCCCAGGATTTTAGTAAGAGCAGCTATTGCGGCTGACTCTCTGTTTTTGCAGTAACGTAATTGTATACGGCCCATCGTACATAAAAATCGGCAAATGCGGTCGCCACGGTGCTTGAGGCCTGCTGGTAAGCGGCCTGTGCATCCAGCACTTCCGAAATGGTAGCTAAACCGGCTTTATAATTATCCTGGTTAACTTTTAAGTTTTCGGTAGCCTGTTCCAGGTTGTCTTTGGCATAACTTATCTGTGTAAGCTGGTCTTGCATATCATACCAATAGCGCACAATACCTACTTTTAATTGATTTTGTCCGTCATTGAAATCATTACGTGCTATTTGCTCACTAATGCGGTGCTGTTTAATCTTTTGCTTGCCACGGCCCCATAAACCGTTTGATATGGGGATACTTAGCGTAACAAAGCTGGCCGGTGCAAAATTGCTTCCAATCCCGCTGTTGATTGATCCCGTTTGTGATGCACTGAGGCCAATTGCCAGGCTGGGCAGGTTATCACCATTGGCAAGGCGGGTCTGCAGTTTTTCGCCTTCGATGCGCCTGGTTAGTAATTGATAATTGGCATTGCCGTTTAAGTTAGTATCAGGCTGCAAAGCAGGCAGCGCCGGTGTGGTTTTTTTGTTAAGCGTATCCTGCATCACCATTAGTGAATCAAAAGGAATGCCGGTATACATCGAAAAATCCAATTGGGCAACATGGCGTCCGTTTTGCAGTTTGCTTTTATTAACCAATAGCTGGCTAAGCTGCACCTTCACTTTCAGCAAATCGTTACGCGCTATTAAGCCCGACGCCAGCATATTTTTTTGCATTTTAAGCACGGCGTTAAGTAATGCCTCATTAACCAGTATGGTTTTTTGCTGCTCCTGTATGTTTACCAGGTTCCAGTATTTTTGTTCGGTTAACAATACTACAGAATCTGCCGACTGCTTTTTCCTGATCTGGCTTACCTGCAGCTGCAATGCGGCTAACTGGTTGCCTGTTTTAATTTTACCGCCGGCATAAAGCGATTCGGTACCGGTTACGCCAAACAGGTAAAAATTATCAATGCCTTTTTCTAAAAGGGGAGGCATGGCCGATACAAAATCTTTAAAGCCAAACAACCCCACCCCGGTGGCGCTCACCGAAGGCAGATAATCTGACTTGGCTGCTGCAACGTCGGCCTGTGCCGAACTGATTTTTAACTCGCCATTTTTTAAGGCATAACTATAGGCCAGGGCCGCCTGCTTACTCTCTTGCAGGGATATAATGTGCTGCTGGGCACCAGCCTGCAGGCACGTTAAAATGAATATGGAAAAAAAGAATGTTTTCATGATCATGAACTTATGCGGTTACAGTTTCCGGTGTTTGGCTATCCGGTTTGTTTTGATCTTCCTTGCGGAAGAAAAGCCAGTACAGGGTTGGCAGCACAAATAGGGTGAGCAGCATGGATACCAATAGGCCGAAGCAGATTACGGTACCAAGCGGCCCCCAAAGCGACGACCGGCTGATCACCATTGGGATCACCCCAACAGCCGCTGCAGATGAGGTAAGGAAAATTGGCCGCATCCGGCGCTCTGCAGATAGCTTCGCGGCTTCAAATACAGATTTTCCTTCGTGCAGCCGTAGTTCTTCGGCAAAATCTATCAGGATAATACCATTACGCACCACAATGCCGCAAAGGGCAAGCAGGCCCAAAAATGAAGTAAATCCAAAAGGATAACCCGCTACCAGTAAGCCGAAGGATGCGCCAAGCAAGCTTAACGGCATGGTGGTTATACTTAACAGCGCGTGTTTTAGGTGTTTAAAGTGCCAAAGCAGAATCAGGAATATCAATACAATACTCACGCCTAACGCAACACCCATCGGGCCCTGGTTTTCGCCCTGCAGCTCAAACTCGCCCCCATAACGGATCTCGACTCCCTGTGGCAGTTTTATTTTTTCAATGGCCGGTTGCAGGTCCATCAAAACGGCATTGGCCACCGCCTCCTGGGTTACATCCATCCTAACGGTTAGCGTGCGTACACTGTTTCGGCGGGTAATTTGTCCGTCGTTCCAATCCTGCTCCACATCGGCCACCTGCCTGAGCGGAATAATGGATTTAGTTTGGGGCGATACGATGTTTAGGTCCTGTAAATTAGCAAGGTTGCTCCTGGTCGCTTTGGGCGTTTTGATCTTCACATCCACCGCATAGGTGTTTTCCCAAAGTTGGGTAGCGGTAATGCCTTCGGTATGCATGGATACTGCGTTGGCAATGTCACTTTTGCTTAGCCCAAGCCTTGCTGCTTCGGCCGTTTTTACATCAATTTTAAGTGAGGGCTGCATTTCGTTATAATCCGTTCTGGCCCAGGTTACCTGTTTGTGGGTTTTGCCTATAGCCAAAACTTTATTGGCAACCTGTTTTAAAGCCGCTATATCGTTTCCGCTTATCCTTACTTCAATAGGGGCAAGGGCATTGATCATATTCAGCTGTTTCATACGTACATAAGCCGAGGGAAACAGGTTGCTATACTTTTTCTGGTATTCAATGATCACCTTTTCGGTAGCATCTTCAGATTCTGTTTTGATCAGTATCTGGGCATAGTTTTTTGCCGGAAGGTTTGGGGCATAAACCGAATGGAAACGCGGCGAACTGCTGCCAATGAAACTGGTATAAGTAACAATGCGCTTATCCTGTTTCAAAATGCGCTCCATGCCCTTTACCACACTATCTGTTTGCGATAGGTTGTAACCACTGGGCAGGTAAATCTCCATCGCGAATTGATTTCGTTCCACCTTAGGGAACAGCTGCTGGGGTAAAAAGCCCATCATGCCTATGCCAAGCACAACAGCCATTATTCCAAAAAATACGGTTAGCTTGTAATGTTTCATGGAGTTGCCTATATGGCTGTTAAAGAAATCCTGAAGCCTATCCAGGAAGGATCTTTTCTCGTCGTTTTTACCATGCAATAATCCTTTTTTGATAAAAATGGTGTTGAAAAAAGGCACCAGCAGCATAGATATCAGTAGCGATAGGGTTAGCGCTATCATGATGGTTACCGGGAACAGCCTGATAAAATCTTTAGATACGCCTGTCATGAAAAAAGCAAGGGGAACAAAAGTGGCCGATATAGCCAGCGTGGCTGTAAATACCGAAGGGAACAATTCCTGCGCGCTGCTTTTAGCCGCATCCCATACCGACATGCCATGATCCAGTTTTTCAACGTGATTATCAATCACCACTATCGGATCATCCACAACTATGCCCAGTACCACAATTAAAGCGGCTAAGGTTACCGTGTCAAGCTCTATACCAACCATATACATGATACCCAGTGTTGCTGCAATGGTAATTGGGATAGTTGCTGCCGCAACCGCCGCTACCCTTAAAGGCAACAACAACAGGGCTACCGCTATTACACCGATAAGGGCAAAGGCAAACTCTTTCATGAAATGACTGATAGAATCATCTACCACTTCGGGCTGGTCTGCCAGTTTAACCAATTGAACATCAGCCGGTAAATGGCGGCTTATTTTATCTATGTGCTCTTCCAGTTCTTTACCAAATTGTACAATGTTTTTGCCGGTGATCATCTCCAGCGAAATCACTATAGATTTGGTGCCGTTTGAGGTTACATAGCTATCGGGTTCATCGTACTCCCGTTTCAAGGTAGCTACATCGCGCAGGCGTACTGAGTTGCCGTTGGCATCCTGCCTGATGATCTGCTCTGCAAGCTCAGCTTCAGTTTTATAAAAAGTACTAAGGTGGATGGGCTCATCAACAACATCGCCTTCTTCCTTGCCTGCAGCATTGATAGCGCCTTCGTTTTGCAGGATCTGCATAATATTGTTTACCGATACACCCTTTTGCAACAGCTTATTGTTATCTACATACACCGTTATCTGCTCGTTTAGGTTGCCGGTGTGGGTTATTTTGGCAACGTCCTGTACCTGGCGCAGTTCGGCTTCAATATCTTCTACATTGCGCAGCAGCTCCTTGTAGGGCCTGGTTTTCGATTCTACCGCCATCAGCATGGCCGATGTGTTACCAAACTCACTATCTATATAAAAACCCTTAACCTCTTTGGGTAACTGGCTTTGCAAAATGAGCATGCCATTTTTAATCTTGTTCCAAAATGCCTTGGTTTGAATAGCATTTAAATTATCGGCAACTTCAACAAATACATACATCACCCCATCGCGGGAGTAGGAATACGTTTTTTTCTTATTGATCTCGTTATTGCTGAACAAGTACTCTTCTACTTTTTTGGTCAGCTGTTCTTCTACCTGTTTAGATGAAGCACCCGGATATTGACCAATGATTAAACCTTGCCGTATGGTAAAATCGGGAAACTCGTTTCGCGGCATGTTGAACAGCGCGGTAATGCCGAGGATAAAAAATATAGCAGACAGGGCAAGCGGAAATACATGGTATTCCATAGCCCATTCAATTAAATTACCTTTCTTTTTCATCGTCTGCGGTTAGTTATCGACAATTACAGGGGTTTGATCGGCAAGTTTCTGGTAGCCCGAGGTTATCACCTGCTCATTGCCAGTGAGGCCTGATTGGATAACTATACCTTTGCTGTAAAGCTGGCCGGTGCTTACTTCCTTCCTGGCAGCCTTATGATCGGCAGTGATGATATATACAAAGCTGTTCCCTTTTTCATCCACCTGTACAGCTTGTACCGGAACTATCACTTCTTTGGTGTTTTCGGCAGCGTTTGCAGCGTTGCTTGCTTTATCAAACACCACTTTACATAGCATACCTGGTTTTAACTTCATATCATTATTGGCCAGGGTAATCTTTACATTGTAGTTCGCGCTGCCATTGAGGGCTAAAACGCCTACCTCGGCAACGTGGCCTTGTAAAGGAGTATCCCCAAGGGCATCAATTTTTACCGTAGCTGGTGTTCCTGCTTTGTACCGGTTAATTTCACTTTCGGGCACTGCTACCAGTACTTTAACAGAGCGGGTATCCAGCAACTGTAAAACCGGTTGCCCGGGATTGGCTACCGCGCCGGCTTCGGCTTTCTTTTCGCCAACATAGCCGCTCACAGGGGCATAAAGGTGGGTATGGGCAATGTTTTGATAGGTTGCCTGCGCGGCCGATGTTGCCTGGTCAAAATTAGACCTGGCTTCCAGCATTTTTATCTCGGCAACGCTGCCTTTTTTAAATACTTCATTGATACGGTTGTAGTTTTCGCGGGCGAGTTTTGCTTGTGCCAGCTGGGCATCATACTGGTTGCGGTAAGTAGTTTCATCAACAGAACCAACCAGTTGCCCTTTTTTAACATAATCGCCGGTATGAACCGGGAGTGATAAAATGGTTCCTGAAACCTGGAAACTCAAATCGATGGTTTTATCGGCTTCAAGAGTACCATCGTAAACGGTATTGTTGTTGGCCGGTATGGATTTGCTGCTTAAGTTAAATACGTTGACAGCTAAAGTGTCTGGACCGTTCTTTTGCTCTTTTCCGCCGGAGCAGCCCGAAATCCATAAGGCAGTTAATACTGCTGCAGTAAGTGTAGTTTTGGTTTTCATTTAATTCAATTGAACATTTTATGTATTTTTGTCGATGTTTATTTCAAGCTTTTTTAATAAGATTAGTATAAAACTTAATGATCTTATTAATAAAATAGCAGGACTTTCTTTTTCCTGTGAATTGCGCTTAATATTAGTTTCGACAAATATACATTATTTGTATCTATGATATTTTTAATGTGAATGTCATTTTAGAATTTCGTTGAGATGATGATTAAACCACTTGATTACATATCAGTCACAAACAAAAAATGTATTTTTGTCGGGCCATGAAAGTAGATGAAAACGATAAAGTAAAAGAAGAGATCATTAAAGCATCGGGCGTAGTATTTGAGCGTTACGGTTATTTAAGGGTTTCTATGCAGGATATTTCAAACGAATGCAAAAAGGGACGTAGCACACTCTATCATTATTTTAAAAATAAAGAAGAGGTGTTAGATGCCGTGTGCTACAAACTTTTCTCGCACTGCGTGGAAGAAAGCGTGGCCTCGATAAGTAAAAGGCGTTCTTTTTCGGCCAATATGGAATCTTTTAACAGTATAAAGATTAAAAATTTACGCGAGGTAGTTTTAAAGTATAAGCTTGTTATCGACGATTTAAAGCAGGATCCTTCACTGCTCATATTAAAATCACGTGCTTTTGCCGAAGATGAGGTAGCGGCCGTAAAACAAATGATACGTTGGGGGATAGAAAATAAGGATATCGCCGAATTATCTGAAGAAGATACCCAGTTTCTGGCCGAAACATTAAGCGCAGCTTTTAAAAGCTTTGAACAGGAGATTATGATTTTTGGCCGTTTCCCTCAATTCGAAACTAAAATAGCCTGGCTATCACAAATGCTCCATAAGGGTTTGATGTAATTGTTTGAAACCAGTTACCAAGTGCTAATTTTCAAACAAATAACCGCTGTACGCTAAACCCTTGGCTACACTTTTAAAGTTATCGCCCGAGTTGAGGTTAACATGTGGAAACCTGTTTTTAAACAGCTTTTGAATACTCCCCACCATAGAGGTACCGCCGGTTAAAAATAAACTATTGATATTTTCGGGCTCGATGCTGTTTTGAGCCATAAACTCATCCAGGTAATTGGCAATCCTGTTTACATCTTTGGTTATGATGTCTTCATAAGCCGGTAAAGATATTTCTTCCTCAATATCAATATCCATTTTATGGTAAGTAAAGGTAGAGGTATCCCTGTTTGAAAGCTCAATCTTTGTTTTTTCGATAGATTGAAATACCGAATAGCCCAGGTTGTTATCAATAAGGGTGATCAGGTTTTTAAACTTGCGGTCGTTGCGCGAATAGTAGTAGTAATCTTCTATATCCTTTTTAATCCGCGGACCGTTAAAAAAGTTCATCTGCTCCCAGGAGCAAATGTTTGCAAAAAGCGAGTTGGGTACGGTCAATACCTTGCCCGGTGTGGCTTCATATTGGGTGTTTTTGCCAAAATAGGGGGTGCCCTTTTCCCACATAAAAGCCGAATCTAAACTATCGCCGCCAATGTAAATGCCGCCGCTGGCCATCATATCGTTCTTGCGGTCTTTACTGCCCACCTTTTCGGGATCGAGCACCAGGTAGGTAAAATCTGTGGTACCGCCGCCTAAATCGGCTACCAATACATTCTCCTTTTTTGCCAGTGTTTTTTCGTAGGCAAAAGCGGCACCGATAGGCTCAAATTGAAATCGGACTTCTTCAAAACCGGCAAGTGCCGCGGCTTTATTTAACCGGGTTTGAGCCAGGGTATCTTTTTGTACATCATCGTCATCAAAAAACACCGGGCGACCGATCACCGCTTTGCGGCAATCCTGGCCAATCAATTGATCGGCGCGTTCTTTCAGTTCCTTTAAAATAATGGCAACCAGGTCAGATGCGTTGTAGCGCTTATTGTGAATGCGGGTTTCTGTGAAGCTGCTTCTTGACAGGATTTGTTTAACCGATTTGATGAAACGCCCCTTCATATTGTCGTTAAGGTAGGCCGCAATGGCCTCCTCGCCTACAACATAATTTTTGACGCTTGCAATATCGGGCTGGGCATAAAAATAAATAAGAGATGGAATAATAATGGTATTACAGATCTCCTTGGTGTCTTCATCGTAAATAGCCAAAGCCGAATTGGTTGTTCCAAAATCAATTCCATATAAAAACTTACTCATAGCAGCAGCAATAAAAATTTAAAGGGCGGCGAAAGTATTAAAAAAATGTGTAGCAACGAAATTAATGGCAGTAGAAATGGCCATTTCTACTGCCGCAGTTTTACCAATTTATACACTTACGTTAACAAAAAAGCCCTGCATTACTGCAAGGCTTTTTTGTATTATTTGAAGGGCGGCTTATTTGATAGCGGTAACCTCGCCGGTAAGTAAATTGATAGAAAAGCCGGTGTAGGTACCATCAGTGTTTTTAAAGAAAGCTTTTGCCATACTCTCAGATAAAAACAGGATGTACCCGCTATAGCTATTCGTAGCACCATTATCAATCGCGGTGGTGCTAAAATCTACCCGGCCGAAATTATACATCGTTACGGTTGGTGAACGTATCCCGGCAACGGAAGTAAAAGTGTAAACTGTTGATAATTTGTGCGAATCACTGATTACACCGTTTTTTACCTTAGAAGTATACGATGACGTGGTTGTAGTGCCCCCGATAGTAACTGAGTTATAGTGAGAGTCTGCAGATTTTACTACATAATTTAAAGTAACATCGTAAATGTTATTGAAGCCGGTACCTGTTTCGGTGGTTTTTAAAGTATCAACCAGGGTGTAGGCATCTACATTCCAATTGTTGTTAAAATAGCCATTACACATGTACGTGAACGTTGAATGGCCTACATAAGTACGGGTAGTATCGCCGCTTGTAACTGTTTTATTGGTTGTGCCTTTAACAAACGAGCCACAAGGGTTGCTATTATCCATTACGGCAAGCCCGCTGTTGCTGCCGTTCGTTTTTAAATTATCAGAAGCGCTAACGCCGCTTGATAATGAATGGTAAAGATCAAAAGCGATCTGTTTACTTAAGTCAGAAGTGCTGATTGTTGTTTTAGCCGGATTAGGTGCAGATGCATTTTTTTTACAGGATACTTGTATCAAAATGGCGATGGCCGATAACGCCAGGGTAATTTTTGTGTAAGGTTTCATTTTGGGTTGCAGGGTATTATTTGCGCAAATATATAAAAATATTCGGGCTGGTTGTTGAAATAATACTAAGCATTTATCTTAAAAATCTAATTGCAGGCTGATAAATCACTTGCTTGCCCTGGTAGCTTCTGATGGCGTTAAAAATGATCAGGAAACCATTTACGCCATAGTAAAGTATAGCACCAAGTATGATTACCTCCGGTGCACCAACAGCGCCAATATTTAAATGTACCGGGATATCCAGGTGCAAAAACAGGAGGCAGAAAAATAAAATATAACTCAAAAAGATAAGCAGGCACCAGGTGATTTGAAAGTTGAGCAATCTTTTACCGGTTTCATTAATGTTTTTTACCTGGTCTTTTTTTAGCATATAGATAGTTAGCGGTACTATCACCCCCATCAACGGGAAGGCAATAAAAGCCAAAGCCGAGAGGTTTAAAAATACCAGCAGGCCCCGGTCTTCCTTTTCGGTCCATTCAATAAGGTCGTTGGGTAATACGTTGAGGGCGTTAGCCAGGCGTTTTAAACTATCGCCGTGGGGCTCGGTTTCACCGTTTTCTATGCGCTGAACGGTACGTAGGTTTAACTGCGTAATATCGGCGAGCTCACCCTGGCTTAAACCCATTTTGGCTCGTAATTCTTTGATCTTTTTGGTTAGGTCGGTATTTTTCATTGGTGTTGATATTTATGAAGCAAAGGTATTTTAAAGACCGATAAAATGCGTGCGACTTGTTTACGGCATTTATACGGCATTTGTGCCAAAGGCCCTATTGCCGGTATTTTACCATATCCCAGCTTCTGCCCGCCGGCCTTTTTCTCATACCATTATTTGGTAATTTAAGTTTTGATACCCATTAAGGAATAAGCAATTAAAAATACGCCGATGAGCAGTAAACCCGCGTATACATATTTAAAAAAAGACTCGCCCTGGAGCCGGTGGTTCAGGTACCGGCCCAAAAAGATGGCGGGGAAAACCGCCGGAAGCGATACTATAAAATATTTCAATACCTGTAGCGTAATTAAGCCTTTAAAAAGGTAGCCCAGTATACCAATAAAGCTGGCAGGCAAAAAATAGCCCTGCAACGTGGCCCTGAACTCTTTAGCGCTCCATTTTCTCATGTTTCCATACATCACCAGGGGCGGTCCGTTCACGCCGTAGGCTCCGCCCAAAATGCCCGAAAGAAAGCCGCAGATGAACAACCAGTATTTATTATCTTTTTGCAGATGGAAAGTGTTTTTACCAAACATGGCATACAATGAATACAGGATGATCAATGCGCCAAGGCCTATCTTTACCCAAAACCCGTTTCCATAAATGAGGATGAGCAACCCGATGGGAATACCCAATACGGCGAAAAAGATGAGCCATTTGGCGCTGTTTAAATGAATTTGACGGTGATCCTGGATAACTACTACCAGGGCTACCAATACCGAGATAAGCACCGAAAGCGGAACCGCTACGCTTAGAGGAATAAAAATACTGAATAAAGGCACAGCCACAAGCGATTCTCCGAAACCGAAGGTAGACCGTACCAGTGTTGCTATAAAGCTGATGATAAGTATATAAATAAAAATGATTTCCATTGTTGAAACATTAGAGCTGCCTTTAACATCGGGTATAAAACAGATGTTAAAGGAACCGGTGGCCAAACGTAAAGATAAAGGAGCTAATTGCCGGCAATTTTTACCAGCTATAATAGGTAGTGGTAATCATTAATTAACCACGTATTATCGCCGGCCTTTTATCCGGATTGATTTTTTAATTTTACGCCCGCGAAAAAAAATATATTCTGAATGAAAGAGCAACTACTTCAACTAATTACCGCATCAAAAGAAAAGTCAATACAGTTTACCGATGTTATAGCATTGATAGAAAAGTATTGCACCCATCAGCCAACCGCCTTTAAAAACGGTGGGGCATATAATGAAGCCACACAAAACCAGGGCAGTGCCAAAGTATTAAGCTTTGCTAAATTGAATAATTTGAGTGCCGAAGATACGCTTTACTTATTTGCCGAACATTACCAGGCCGTATTAGCCCATCCCGATGCAACAGACCATCAAAACATCAGGCAATTTATGGCCAATGGCTGGGCCGGTGTTGTTTTTGAGGGCGAAGCTTTAATAGCTAAATAGTTAGTTAAGAACAAAGCAGGAGTGTGATAAATATCGAATGTTAATCTCATAATTCGAAGTTGTCTGAAATGGTTTCGAAGAGATATAAAATCCGGCGGTTTTTGAAGGTAAAAATGACAAAGCGATGAAAGACTTACGAAGTTTTTAAAACTTCGTAAGTCTGGATCTACAACTTGTCATAGGTAGGCACGAAGCAATCCCCAACTATGCAGATCCGCCCTGTAAGTTGGGGATTGCTTCGCCGTTCCTCCTCGCAATGAAGATCTGTTTTTTCGTTTTAAACAACCTTTTGGATATTGGTCATTTGATATCCAGTATTAAATGACCGTCTTAATTCTTAACTCTTAACTCTTGATTCTTTTTTAAGCCAGTTTCCAATCCGGGCGTTCAAAGTGGCAGGTATACCCGTAAGGGTGTTTTTGCAGGTAATCCTGGTGTTCTTCTTCGGCGCTCCAAAAATCAGTGGCGGGTACAACTTCTGTCACTATTTTTCCGGGCCATTTGCCTGATGCTTCCATATCGGCAATTAAAGCGTTGGCCGTTTCCTGTTGTGTTTCATCCATATAAAAAATGGCCGAGCGGTATGATGTACCAATATCATTCCCCTGGCGATTGCGCGTTGTAGGATCATGGATCTGGAAAAAATATTCAAGCAGCTGGCGGTACGGCAAAAGCTCCGGATCAAAAATAATCTCGATACCTTCGGCATGTGTGCCATGGTTGCGGTAAGTAGCGTTGGCAACATTGCCGCCCGTATAGCCCACAACGGTTGATATAACGCCCGGCTGGGCTCTGAAAAGTTCTTCTACTCCCCAAAAGCAACCACCGGCCAAAATAGCTTTCTCAGTTTTCATTATAGCATGTATTTAGTTTGATAAAGGTAGGGTAGAAATGGGGAAATGGCAAGGAGTGCATCAGCTTATGACTTCAATGTTATTATCCGATTGATACAAACATGAAAAAGTTGATTCTATATGACTATTTCCGAGCGGCTATGGTAAAAATACTAACAACGGGGAAATACGGCATTATGCTGATGAATCGATTAAAAGACCTAACCGGCTCAAAATATCACTATATTTGAGCCGAATAATAAATTTAATCGGCTCATGATATATAACTGGCAATTACCCGAATGGCCCAATTTTGTATACGGTGTGCAGGAAATTCAGCCTTTAATACTGGCGTTTGCCCAGGAAACCGGCGAGGTGAGCGGAATAATCCAGGCGTTACCGGATGATTTGAAGCAGGATACTTTGCTGCAATTTATGCTGGCCGAAGCAGTTAAAACATCGGAAATTGAAGGCGAATACATCAGCCGGGAAGATGTTATGTCGTCTATCCGAAATAATATCGGGCTAAATGAAGTGCCTGTTTTTGTGAAAGATAAACGGGCCGGCAGGGTTGCCCAACTGATGTTGGAGGTGCGTAAATCATTTAGTAAGCCCTTAAGCTTGATTATGCTTAAAACATGGCACCGTACACTGATGAATGGGGTTGGAAATATTAATCCGGGCGAATGGCGAAAGGGTGAAGCCCCTATGCAAATCGTTTCGGGTGCTCATGGCCGGGAGGTTGTTCATTACGAAGCGCCCCCTTCGGCCATAGTGGACAACGAAATGGAGCGGTTTGTAAACTGGTTTAATACGGCAACTTTTGCCTTGAGAGGCCAAGTTGCGGAGGCGGTATTAAAATCGGCAATAAGCCACCTGTATTTCGAATCCATTCATCCATTTGAAGATGGCAACGGCCGCATCGGCAGGGCCATTGCGGAGAAAGCCTTGTCGCAATCGCTTGGAAGGCCGGTTATGTTAAGCCTGTCGAAAATTATTGAACAAAACAAAGCCGCCTATTATGCCGCTTTAAAGGATGCACAACGATTGATGGAGGTGAGTGACTGGATCAAATATTTTGCTACTGTTGTTTTAGATGCTCAGCGCGATGCCAGGGTTATGGTGCAGTTTACATTAAAAAAAGCCCGGTTTTTTGACAGGTACAAGCACCAACTTAACGACAGGCAATTGAAAGCTGTAAATAAAATGTTGGAAAAAGGTGCCGACGGCTTTGAAGGCGGGATGACCGCTAAGAAATATATAAGTATCAATAAAACCTCGAAGGCGACTGCCACCCGTGATTTGCAGGAACTTTACGTTACAGGTGTTTTTGTGCAGGAAGGCGCAGGCAGATCGGTAAGGTATAGGTTAAATTTGGATTAGGGTTTTAGGGTTGGTGAAAAAGTCACAAGTCATCCGCCCACAAGTGACTGCTCAAGATTTGCGCTAAGGAGGAAAAACAGGGCTATTTAATCATATTGTCGTACACATTATAAGTACATCCGTATACGGTATCCAGTGAGCCATCCAAATTAATACAAAGATGTTTTGTATCTGCCAGGGGCAGGTTATTATTACGTAATAAAACCGCTTTGGGCGTAAAGTTTAAATTTGCGGCCATTAGGTTACTTACCATGTAGTCAATTACCGGGTTAAAACATTCACTCAAGCTGTTTATAAACAGGTTTGCAAGTGGAATATACCATTCATCATCCCAGCCACTTGTTTTAAAAGTAACAGTACCCCAAACCGCCAGCGGGGCTTTTTTATTAATCATAAACACAATAGCGCTGTCGCCTGTTTCAGCGCCCTTTTCTCTAACTACCAATGAGAAAAAACTATACTGATAATTGGGGATGCCCCGGTTTTCGCAGAGTAAAAAGTTATGTTCCGGAAATAGGGCCCGCAACGATTGCACCCAAATTTGAAAATGGGCGTAAATGATGTAATCGTCTTCAGAAAGATAGGGCCAGTTACCGGCATCGTAGCTAAAATAGTCAACCGGTTTACTCTCATTATAATCTGCAAAACTGTAAGCCATATAGCGCAGGTCTTTTTTGGTGGCATATCTATCGCCCCATAGCAAGCGGTTATCGCCCACCTGCTGCGCGGTAACCGGCCTTAGGTTGTTAAGCATTTGCAGGGCATTGTTTTTGTCATACCCCAGGTAACGTAGTAAGCCATAAGTTATCATACCCGTGCGGTGGATGCCCGCAGAGCAATGAATATATATTTTGCCGCCGGTGTTTAACAGTAATTGTAATTGACCATACAGTTGCAAAACTTTAATGGTATCGTATTGTTCATACGGTTTTGAGGCCGAAAACGGGAACCATACCCAACCTATCCCGGCTTGTTGGGTTTGTGTGCCAATTTTTACCGCACCTTCTTTTTCATGCAGCAGGGTTACAATTGCACTTGCCCCCTCTTTTTTTAACCCCCAAAAAGAAATTTTGCCGCCGGGTTTGTGGCCTATTGCCAGGTAGCCATTTGCAACGGGTACCCAATTAATATCAGTTTCTAACTGTTGTAATTTGAGGCCATTGGTTATTAAGCTTATAAATTGCCCTAATTCTTTTCCTTTTGAGGAGCCGACTTTAATGGCTTCGCGGATGGTGTTAAGCAGTTGCTCGGCCTCATGCTTCGGCATTTGGCCGGTTTGAATAAGGGGAAGCAATCGCTCAATTTCATCTTTAATGGCGTCAGGCATACGTTGGAGCTGCTATTTATCAAACGGGTCTTTGTTTTTGGTGCAAAGGCCGCGCAGGTATACCAAGGCGTTATATACCCGTTCTGTCTCTTTTTCTGTAGCAAAGAAAGCAAAGATTTCATACTCTCCCTTGCTATTCATAATAAGTTTTATATACTGATAATCTGAGTCAACACAGTAAGCTATCCCTTTATCCTGTTTAATATTATTTTTGTTTTCAATTGGAGTTTCATAAAAGTTGAACAGGTTATATGATTTTTCTCCTGCTTTTATGGTTCCATCTTTTTGGGCCGTAAACGTTTTTGGATATTTGCAGACTGCCAGTTTATCATTAATATATTTCACCGTTTCTTCAAAGGTCATGTTTTGGGCTTTTGCGGTAAAGGCAGCAATTGAAAGTAGTAGGATGAGTATTGTTTTTTTCATGATGGGGTGGGGCTGTTAAAATGTTCGAAGGTTATTAATTTATTTTAATATAAACATACAGGGCGATATTTTTCGGGCGGGTTTCGGTGCCAACACCCGCAGTTGAATAATTGTTTTTAGATACAACGGGATAATGATTTTCGTGAGTGGGATCATCTGTCGGATTCATCCAACGTTGTTCACTTTTATTAGGATACCCATTGCCATCACGCCCCGTCCAGCCATGATTATGCGGCCCTACTATATCACCTTGATATTCGCCAGCCACCCTAACGCGGTGATGCTCTTTAAAAAAAGGATCTATTAAATCATCTTGCCTATCATAGTTCAGGCCGCGTAAAAACATGCCGCGAGCATCAGGTATGTTGTTCATGGAAAAGTGCTTTTGAAGTTGGCTGCCATTTACCTTTCGGCCGTCTAATAACACCCAGCCGCTGCCGTTCATTTGTTTAAACTGGTCGGGCGGCAAAATAGAATATTTGACATCGCCTAATGACGTCGCAGGTGATTCCTTCTGGTTAAAAGATAAGGCTGTAGTTATTACTATAACAGCAACAGCCGGGAATAAGAAATTTTTCATTTTATGATAAGGTTTAAGTTTAATATATATTCATTTACCAGCTTAGCCGCCTGTAAGGGCGGCAGTATGATTGCTTTTTATGATTATTCGCAGCTGTAGGCAAAATTGGTAAATTTCACCTCGTGCCCATCTGCCTTTTCCTGGGTAACCAGTTCGTCCATAGCATCCTGAGCCTGCTTTTGACTTAAATAGCTACGTGAAGAATTTTGATGTTTTGACTGTACAACCTGGCTGCTCGAACTGTATGTTTCGTTATCATAATAGGCCGTCAGGTATTTGCCAAAAGCAGATTGTGCATGAGACCAAAAGGAATTGTCCTTACAATCGGGGTATGGCGGCTCATAAATAATGCGACTGATTAGGGCGTGTTTAGAGTCGGTGAAAGTGCCACTTACATATACAAAACCGTACACGCCCTTATCGCCTGCCCTGTTTTTAAAACTGCTTAACGGCAGCGTTGTAATAAGCACCAGTAATAATAAAAGTGTTTGTTTAGGTTTCATATTAATTTATACTATAGTTTCGATGGCGTAGCTTAGCTACCAATTGAATTGCAAAGTGTTGTTTATCAAAAAAATGTGGTGGAGTTTCTGCAATGATTGGTTTAAACATCAGTAAAGTTTGTACCACTAAATAATGCAAAAAAAACAGCTGAAAAAATCCCCGGAAGCGGGGATTTTTAAGAAATAATTGGGCTTAACTATGTAATAATTTTTTTACATTAGCTATACCCTAATTTATGATGATTGAAAATTTAGAAAGTAAAATTCGTGACAGAATTGCTCAAATAGATGCTGTTGCCAATTTATTACCCGGTGTTATTATCATTCACCGTATGCCTGGTTTTTCGTTGGAATATATGTCGCCCAATGGATTGGCTCAGCTGGGCATCAGCCTGGCAGTGTTCCGGAACTATACCCTGCTGGAATATACTGAAAAGTATTTCAATCTTGAAGATGCAGAGGATTACGCTCCCAAATTGCATGCAATGATAGATAACAATACCGACGAAAATGTTACTTTTTTTCAGCAGGTAAAAATAAACGGCAGCCAGGATTGGACCTGGCACATGAGTATTGTAAAAATTTTATTGCGCGATGATGAAGGGCTTCCCCTGCTGGTAATTAATATGGCCTACAAGGTTGACCCAATGCAACACATTACCAAAAAGGTTGACCGCATTTTAAAAGAAAACGACTTTCTGCGAAAAAACCTAAACCGGTTTTCAAAACTCACCAAACAGGAGTGTGTTGTTTTAAAACTGTTGGCATTAGGATCAAGTTCGGCCGAAACAGCCGAAAAGCTTTTTATAACCGAAGGAACGGTAGAGACTCACCGTAAAAATATCAGAAAAAAATTGGATACCTCGGCTTATTTTGAACTGTGCGAATATGCAAGGGCTTTTGATTTGATATGAATAAGGTAATATATGATGCAGTTGAATAGTCCTTTTTTCATAAAGGAAGGTTTCGGCCAGCGGGAGTTAAAAAACTTTCGAACACTTAAATCCCCAATGCCAATTACCCATCCCCACATTTCCTATCTTAGCATCAAAAAGCTAAATACCGCGAATATCCATGTCCGAAACCAACGCCCTGATTGCCCATATTCAACAACGTGTTTCCCTTAGTGCAGCGGATGTAGAAACGATATTGCCTTACTTCAGCCTTAAAAAGTACAAGAAAAAGCAGTTTGTAGTGCAGCCAGATTTTGTGGCTAAGTACCGGAGTTATGTGGTACAGGGAGCTTTTAGGGCGTACGTAATAGGGGAGAACGGCGAGGAGCATACCATTCAATTTGGGATTGAGGACTGGTGGATCTCGGATTATAACAGCTACGTGTTTCAGCAGCCGGCTACCATGTTTGTAGTGGCGCTGGAGGATAGCCTTGTATTGCAGATAGATCATGAAAGCGAGCGCAAACTTAAAGCAGCCCTGCCCAAATACGAAAGCTTTTGCCTTATCATGGCCGAGCGTACAGCCGCCTTTCAGCAGCGCCGCGTAATTGCCAACCTTACCCAAAGCACGGGCGAACGGTATGCCCTTTTTATGAAACAATATCCGCAGGTTGCCCAGCGTATTCCGCAATACGCGCTGGCATCATACCTGGGTATGACTACCCAATTTCTATCGCGCCTGCGCAAAAAGCAGGCAAAAAGTTAAACTGGTTTCACTGTATTTTGTAAACTGGGTCAACTTTTATTGACCGGGGTTCATGCAATTTTGGAGTATTAAAAATAACAAAATCATGAGCTTAAAATTAGAAAATAGAGTAGCCGTAATTACCGGCGGCAGCGCCGGCATTGGCCTGGCAACTGCCAAATTGTTTGCAGCACAAGGTGCTAAAGTGGCCATTACCGGCCGTAACCAACAAAACCTGGATAAGGCCGTTGCCGAAATTGGGCACGGCGCGATAGGCATCCAGGGCGATGCGGCTATCCTGGCCGATCTTGACCGTTTATATGTTACGGTAGCGCAGCAATTAGGTAATGTTGATGTATTAGTGGCCAACGCTGCCGTTTACATGCTTGCCCCCCTTGCCGATTTTACCGAAGAGATGTTTGATAAGCAAAGTAACGTAAACTTTAAAGGCACGTTTTTTACCGTTCAAAAAGCTTTGCCTTATTTGAATGACAGGGCGGCGGTAATCCTGGTATCATCTATCGCCGGCGATAAGGGCATCCCTAACCATTCATCTTACTCGGCAACTAAAGCGGCCATCCGCTCCCTGGGCAGAAGCTTTGCAGCTGAGTTGCTGCCAAGGGGCATCCGTGTAAACGTGTTAACCCCCGGTCCGGTAGATACCAACGTGTTTGACCAGGTTACATCGTCGAAAGAAGAGGCCGATATGTTTAAGGGTAACATGGCCAACTTTACCCCAATTAAACGTTTGGGCAAACCCGAAGAACTTGCCGCCGCGGCCTTATACCTGGCCTCAGAAGATTCGGCCTTTATGATTGGTGCCGAGTTGTTGCTGGATGGTGGAGTACGGTCATTATAAGTTCCTCCAATTTTTAGCCTTGCGAAGTTTTTAAAACTTCGCAAGGCTTTTGCATTCCGGATGTTTTGTAATTTAAAGGAAACTACTCCTCAGCGAAGCAAATAATCGCGGTAATCCGTACATCCTATAAATCATGGTTCAGGTAGCTCCCGTTAGCGATTGCAGCGGATACCGGCCTAAGGCCTTGTGCGCGTATAAGCCTAAAGCGCGGGCCGCAGGCAACGGCATTATGATGACTTTAAGACTGGCGGGGTATGGGATTCGCCCGCTGTTGGTGTTGTCACCATAGCCGTTAACTTAAGAGCAAAACGCTTCAAAAAGCAGGGGAATGTGCGATTCCCCTCTTGAGAGGGGTGGAGGGGTGTGTCATTCTGCGTGCAGTCTATCGCTTGTATAACACACCCCTGCTCACGCTCTTTGCTACCCTCTCAAGAGGGGATTTTGAGAAGCCTAAGGCTAAATTTTCTTAAGTTAACGGCTATGGTGACAACACCAACAATGTGCGGAACGGGCGGTACTGTCCATGTGGAATAATACCATATAGCCCCAATATTGAAAGTCTCCCCTACCGGGGGAGATTTAGCGGGGGCTTATTTCGCCCGCTGTTGGTGTTGTCACCAACAGTAGCTTCGGATAATCAAGTGTTATTATTTCCCTTAGTGCATCGGATAGAGGGGCGCGTTTTTTATGAAACAGCGGCATTATCCTTTGGCGACGACACCGCCGGAAAAGAATTGTTGGTGACAACACCAACAACGTGCGGGCAGTACGCCAATGGCGTTATCGGTACGGTTTAGCTTTTCGTTACGCCCGTTGTTGGTGTTGTCACCAACAATAGGTTTCCCTACCAATATGTTGTCGCAAAACAAACTCGCCAGGTCCTGTAATATGAGAAGAAGACTGACAACAGGCTCGCTTACCCCATATGATGTCGTAAAAAACCAAATTCGTCTTCACCTGTGATGTAGAACCGCGCAGATGAGTATTTATAATCCTCAGGAAATTGCGCCAGTTTCCATTTTGGTTGAAGTGGGTTATTGTGGATATAATCCAGTTTCTGTATAAAAACTTTCGGACTCCATAAATCGACACTTAAAGGATTTCGCTCCCAAAACTGATATTTGCGATCTTTGGCATTCACGAGGAAAGCATCTATTAACGGGTTTTTAGAATCCAGTAGCCTGAATTTTATTTGCTGGGCGGTAAACTTCATCAACCGTTGCTGAACGACTTCCCGCTTATAGCCATCCTGTATTTGCCATATCATATGAAAATGATTGGGCATAATCACAAAAGCATAAACAACCACGCTTCCTTCATCGGATAAAAATTTGAGGCTTTTGATGATGATATCTTTGAACTCATTATCCCTTAACAGGTGTTTCCATTCAAGGATGGTGGCAGTGAAAAACTGAGGATGATAGTCGAAATTTATAGTTGCCATGAGCCGAATATCGTGCTTTCGACAGAAAATTCCTATTGTTGAATCGGCTGTACCCTGTAGCTATAAACTGTTGGTGTTCGCCCGCTGTTGGTGTTGTCACCAACAGCAGCTTCGGATAATCAGGTGTTATTATTTCTCTTACTGCATCGGATAGAGGGGGCACGTTTTTTATGAAACAACGGCATTATTTTTTTGGCGATGACACCGCCGGAAAAGAATTGTTGGTGACTCGCCCGTTGTTGGATGTTGTCGCGTTAACTCAAAGCCTCGGGCAGAGTAGGGGTTTATAGATACAGCGGCAATTGGTTTTTAATAACGACACCGCCGGAAAAGAATTGTTGGTGACAACACCAACAACGTGCGGGTTCTTTATTATTGTCCCGACAGGATAACACCTAATGCCCCCAATATTGAAAGTCTCCCCTACCGGGGGAGATTTAGCGGGGGCTTATTGCCCCACCTTTTTCAAACTATCCTCTTTGGCCTTCTTCGCTTTATCCTTAAAGAAACCTTTCAGGAAAAAGTTGTGTTGGGCGGCTTCCAGGTCGTCGTTTAGTTTGATGGAACTTTGTTGCAGGTTATTGAGGGTGGTTTGCACCTGTATGGCACCTTTGGGATCATTAAGCAGTACGCCAATGGCGTTATCGGTACGGTTTAGTTTTTCGCTGGCTTTGTTGAGGTTGTTGGTTAGGGTTGACGCGTTGTTTGCCGCCAGTTGTAGTTGGTTTGCGGCCTGGCGGATACGGTTAAACGTGGCGGTATCGGTAAGCAGGTTATCGGCAAAGCCGCCTTTGGTGTTGAGCTTATTGCTAAAACTATTTAGCTGGCCTGCCATTAACGCGGCGTTTTGGGTGGCAGTTTGCAGGTTTTTCATAGCGGCACGCAATTGCAGGGCCATGGTATTATCGGCCATTAAGGCACCAATGGTGCCTTTGCCTTGCAATATCTGGTGACTCAGATTTTTAAAGTCGCTGGTTATGGCAAGTAAATTCTGGTTATTTTCCTGCAGGGTTTTCAGCATATCATCGGTCGATAACAGTTTCTCGGCCTGTAAAACGTCGCCGTCCTGTACCTCGGGTGCTTGCGGACTACCGCCATCAATCACAATAATTTTGTTACCTATTAAACCGTCGCTGCTGATTTTGGCCTGGGCGTTGCGATGGATGAATTGCTGGGTGCCCTGGTCAATACTCATAAACACTTGTACCTGCGAAGGACCGGTAAACCGTACCGCGCTGATAGTGCCCACTTTTACCCCCGAAAACCAAACATTATTTCCCTTTTTTAAGCCGGCAACATCGCTGAATACCGAACTGAGCTTGATGTTTTTAACAAAGCTTTTTTGCTGACCGCCCAGGGTAAACACCCCAAGGATAAACAATATAAGCCCCAGCCCTAAAAACAGGCCTACTATGATTGCTTTTTTATTTTCTGATGCGTCCATGATATGGTTGTAATGTCTTTTGTATTATTGGATAAAGTTATAGTCGTAAAATGGTTTCACCCGGTCGTCGGTGGTAGCAAACACTTCATCGAAGGTACCGGTGCGCTGAAACTGGCCGTCGAGCAGCATGGATATCCGGTCGCCGGTTTGTTTGGCGCAGGTTAAATCGTGCGTGATGATGATAGACGAGGTGTTGAACCGGGTTTGTACTTCGTTAATCAGATCGTTAATCTCGATGCAGGTAATAGGGTCCAGACCGGCAGTTGGTTCATCGTACAGCATAATTTCGGGGTTCAGGATCAGCGTACGGGCAATGCCTATACGCTTGCGTTGCCCGCCCGACAGTTCGGAAGGCATTTGGTTGATGGTTTGCGACAAGCCAACGGCATCAAGCACTTCCTCAACGTTGGCATCAATCTCCTTACGGGTGATACCCCTGCGGTTACGCACCAACGGAAACTCCAGGTTTTTGCGTACCGTCATACTATCGTACAAGGCACTGTTCTGAAAAGAGAAACCAATCCTGATGCGCAGGGCCTGTAATTCGTAGTCGCTGATGTGGGCTATATTTTGGCCAAGTACTTCTACATCGCCTTCATCGGGCGGCAGCAGGCCAGATATAATTTTGATCAATACCGATTTACCCGTGCCCGACCGGCCAAGCACCACCAGGTTTTCGCCCTGGTAAAGGTCAAGATCAATACCGCGCAATACATGATAGTCCTCGAAAGATTTTTTTAGTCCCCTGATGCTGATCACCGGGTTGGTGTGGTCGCCTTTTACAATTTTCTTTTCCATGGTGATGTGCAATTAGCGAAACCAGCTGGTTATTTGTACAACAATAATTTCCTCAATAAACACCAGGAACATGGCCGTAACTACCGCGCCGTTGGCAGCCTTGCCCACACCCTCGGTACCCTTGGCCGAGTAATAACCCTGGTAGCAGCCCACAATGCCAATGGTAAAACCAAATAACACAGATTTGATGAGCGATGCCACAAAATCTGTATAAGTAAGGGGATCAAAAAACTCCTGTATAAAAGTGCTCCAGGTAGTGCCCTCGTTTTGGGCTACGTTTAGGTAGCCGCCAAACATGGCAATAAAACCGGTATAGGTAGATAGGATGGGGATGGTAAGTGTAGTAGCCAGTACGCGGGTGCATACCAGGAATTTAAATGGTTTGGTGCCCGATACTTCCATGGCATCTATCTGCTCGGTAACCCGCATGGAGCCCAGCTCGGCACCTATACTGGAACCTACCTTGCCCGATGCGATAAGGGCTGTAACCAATGGTGCCAAAGCCCGCATAATAGCTATAGATACCAGCGACGGCAGCCACGAAGTAGCCCCGAATTGTGACAGCGACGGGCGCGATTGTTTGGTGAAGATTAAACCCACAATAAAACCCGTTACGGTGATGAGGGTAAACGAGCGTACACCAACCTCATAGCATTGGCGCATTACCTCCTTAAACTCAAATGGGGGCATAAAAGCTTCCCTGAAAAAGCGCAGGATAAATTTGTTGATATTATACAGGCTTACAAAAAAGTCGGTGATGCTTTGCCACAGTTTCGACTTTTTTTTGCGTACCGCCGGGGTGCTACTTGCTGCTGTATCCATTAATGTAATATAGTAATTGTTTTTTCATTGTTGATTATTCTACAAGTGCCCGTTGGTATTTGTTTGCAATGGGCGTTTTATAGGTCATAATGTTAAAACGGTATGACAAAATTGATTTAGCCAATTATAATGCCATTATCTGGTGACTGGTTTTAAGTACTGACCTTTTGGGTTAAAAGTTATAGGATTTAACAATGGTGCAAACGTAAGTTTTTATAAATACCTGCTGGTAAACTAAATGTAAAATTTGGAATACACAAAGGTGTGAGAACGGTGCCGAAAGGTGTTCGAAAGGTGCGGGAAGGTATTCGAAAGGTGTTGGAAGGTTATTCAAAAGATGTTTAATAATACCAAAATGGTGTGTAATTGAACCGTTAGCATGATGAAATTCGAGCAAAATATAATTGAAAACTTACAAAAAAGATGAATAGTTGATATAGTTTTGTTAAATTCGTATCAGTATTTCTTCCAATTAAGCCTTTTCTGTTTTATGACAACCAATAACGTGATGCGCGAAATTACGCCGCTTACCCCAAGCGACTGCTTTACCATTTTTTCGAGGAATAAAAAGAAGTTTGATTTTCCGCTGCATTACCATGATGAGTATGAATTGAACCTGATTATCAATGCTAAAGGAGCAAAGCGGGTTGTTGGTGGCCACATTGAAATGATTGAAGAACTGGAACTGGCCCTCATTGGTCCTAACCTGTACCACGCCTGGTTTACCCACCAGTGTCAAAGCGAGGATATTACCGAGATCACCATCCAGTTTCACAAAGATCTGTTTGATGAAAAGTTTCTGAAACGCAACCAGTTGAGCTTTTTGAAAAGCATGCTGGAGCGTTCGCAGCGTGGTATTGTGTTCTCGCCCGAAACCATCCTGGCGCTCAAAGGGCGCATCCTTAACCTGGATAAAAAGAGCGGGTTTGACTCGGTGCTGGAATTGATGTCGATCATGCATGATCTGTCTATCTCCCGCAATATGAAGATGTTATCAGATCCAAGTTTCACTAACGATAAGTTTTATTACAACAGCCGTCGCATTGAAAGGGTGTTTGAGCACATGAATGCCAACTACAACAAACAGGTTTCCCTTGGCGAAGTAGCCAAAATAGCCAACATGCCCGAAGCCTCTTTCAGTCGTTTTATTAAGAAGCGCACCGGTAAAACCTTTATAGACAGCCTGAACGAGATCCGCCTGGGTCACGCCTCCCGTATGCTCATCGATTCTACCTCCACCGTGGCCGAAATAGCTTATAAATGCGGCTTTAACAATATCTCCAACTTCAACCGCATTTTTAAACGTAAAAAGCTATGCATCCCCAAAGAGTTCCGCGAAACCTACACAGGGAACAGGGTGTTCATTTGAATTTGAAGATTTGAAAATTTGAGGATTTGAAAATGAAATAGTGCTTGTTAGTCAATTGTTTATGATCTCTTATCGGTATTTTGACACCTTTTTTGTATATTTGAGTTATTCAGGGAGAAAGTCTTCTCCGCCATGAACTATCATCACTTTTTTCTCTGGTAAGCATCTTGCCGAAACAGGCTATAGTTGTTTGTTTGGACAAGCCTTTTTCATGAGAGTGATGCTATCGAACTTCAAAAATTAAAATATAAGGTTAAAAAAGTATTATGAAAATAGCTTTTATAAACCCAATTTTGAAAACGCCAATTATTATCAGAATTGAAAATTAATAGAATTTGAAATTTTCAAATCTTCAAATTCCCAAATAAACTAAATGAAGTTACACCTGCTCGATATCGCCATTATCGTTTTGTACCTGTTGAGCACCATTTTTATAGGCTTATGGTACCGTAAAAAGGCCCGCGAAAACAAGGAGAGCTACATGCTTGGCGGTAAATCCCTGCCATGGTATAAACTTGGGCTTAGCGACGCGTCAGACATGTTTGACATTAGCGGCACCATGTGGATGGTGAGCCTGTGTTTTGTGTACGGTATGAAAAGCATCTGGATTCCCTGGCTGTGGCCTGTGTTTAACCAGGTGTTTTTGATGATGTACCTTTCGCGCTGGCTTCGCCGCTCAAATGCCGCGACAGGTGCCGAATGGCTGGCCTCACGTTTTGGTAAAACCGGTGCAGGAGTTGGTCCGTCGCACATTGTGGTGATCGCTTTCGCGTTGCTGAGTTGTTTTGGTTTCCTTGCTTATGGCTTTATAGGGCTGGGTAAGTTCATCGAAATCTTTATCCCATGGGATTTGGTAAAAGGATACGCGCCTTTCAACATAGCCCCTCAATACGTGCCGCATGTGTACGGCATTGTGTTCACCCTGTTTGCTATGTTTTATTCCATTTTGGGTGGCATGCACAGCATCGTGTTAGGCGATATGATTAAGTATGGCATCATGAGTGTGGCCTGTATATGGATAGGTTTTATAGCCGCCAATAAACTAACCGGGCATTACCTTAACGTACCTGATGGCTGGTACAGCCCGTTTTTTGGCAAAAGCTTGGGCCTTAGCTGGTCGGGCATCATCAACGAAGTGAATCAAAAAATAAAGGATGACGGCTACTCGCTCTTCGGGTTGTTTTTTATGATGATGACCTTTAAGGGCTTTTTCGCGGCGCTGGCCGGGCCGGCACCCAATTACGACATGCAAAAGATATTGTCCACCCGCTCGCCAGAGGAAGCCAGTAAAATGAGCGGCTTTGTGAACATCATTTTGCTGCCCATCCGCTACTCGCTTATTGTAAGCTTAACCGTTTTGGGTTTGCTGTATTACCACGAAATGAACCTGAAAGATGCCACTGGAGCTATTGATTTTGAACGCATACTACCTGCGGTTATCAATAACTTTTTGCCCGTTGGCCTGGTGGGCTTATTGCTGGCCGGTTTGCTTGGCGCATTTATGAGCACCTTTAGCGGCACCATGAACGCGGCGCAGGCCTATATCGTAAACGATATTTATATTAAATATGTTAACCCCGAGGCCTCTACGCGTAAAGTTATCGCCATGAATTACCTGGTAGGGGTGTTGGTGGTGGCTATAGGCGTTATCCTTGGCTTTTTTGTAAAGGATGTAAACAGCGTGCTGCAATGGATAGTATCCGCGCTTTATGGCGGTTATGTGGCATCAAACGTATTAAAATGGCATTGGTGGCGCTTTAACGCCAATGGTTTTTTCTGGGGAATGCTGGCCGGTATCGGTTCTTCCCTGGTGTTTTCGCTGTTTATCCCTTCGGGCGAGTTATTGTATTGGTTCCCGGTGTTGTTTGGCATTTCGCTGGCCGGTTCAGTAATTGGTACTTACGCAAGCGAACCGACAGATATGGCTGTGCTCAAATCCTTTTACAGCACTGTACGCCCATGGGGTTTTTGGGAACCGGTTAAAAAACTGGTGATGGCCGATGATGCCAACTTTACCCCCAACAAAAACTTTAAGCTCAATATGTTCAATGTGGTGATCGGTACCATTGTGCAGCTATGCCTCACCATATTGCCCATGTACCTCATCCTACAGCAAAAAATGCCGCTTATGGTAACCATTGCCCTGTTAGTAGTGCTGATGACGGTGCTCAAAAAAACCTGGTGGAATAAATTAAAAGATTATTGATTACGATACGCGATAAATATATGAGCGCTCACTTTAAACAAAGGCTTACTTCGCTGCAACAAGAACAGCAACAACTGCTTACTAAGCCCAATCAAATAGCCGGTACAGGCAATGGCGTTTACGATCGTTACGTAAATCCTGTGCTAACTGCTGCCCACGCCCCGGTAAAATGGCGGTATGATCTGGATGCCAATACGAACCCATACCTGATGGAGCGCTTTGGCATTAACGCCGCTTTTAATGCAGGCGCTATTAAATTTAATGGCAAGTATATCATGGTGGTGCGGGTTGAGGGGGGCGACCGCAAATCATTCTTCGCCGTAGCCGAAAGCCCGGACGGCATCAGCAACTTTACTTTTTGGGAGTACCCCATAAACCTGCCACAAACCCATGAACCCGATACCAACGTATACGATATGCGTTTAACGCTGCATGAGGATGGCTGGATCTACGGCCTGTTCTGTACCGAAAGGCGCGACTCTGAAGCGCCCGCGTATGATCAATCCATGGCCATTGCCGCCTGCGGAATTGCCCGTACTAAGGATCTGGTGCAATGGGAACGCCTGCCCGATTTAAAAACCAATTCACCCCAACAACGTAACGTGGTGCTGCACCCCGAGTTTGTGGATGGCAGGTATGCACTTTATACCCGTCCGCAGGATGGTTTTATCAGCGCAGGTACAGGGGGCGGAATCGGTTTTGGCTTAACTGATACCATGGAAAATGCCGTTATTGACCAGGAAACCATCATCGACAATAAAAACTACCACACCGTTTATGAAGCCAAAAACGGCCAGGGTCCAACGCCCATAAAAACAGGTAAAGGCTGGCTGCACCTGGCGCATGGCGTACGCAACACGGCGGCCGGCTTGCGTTACGTACTATACATGTTTATGACCGATCTGCATGAATTGACCAAAGTTACCCACAAACCGGGTGGCTACTTCCTGGCACCCGAAGGTGAAGAACGGGTAGGGGATGTATCTAACGTGGTGTTTTGTAACGGCTGGATTGCCGATGAAGATGGTAAGGTGTTCATCTATTACGCTTCATCAGATACACGGATGCACGTGGCTACAACCACCGTTGAAAAATTAATTGATTATGTAATGAACACCCCAGCCGATGGTTTTAGGTCGTCAACTTCGGTGGATACGGTTTATGGTATTGTGAATAGAAATAATAGCTTGCAGGGAGCTTAGCGGTAGCCGATAAGAAATAGTGTAAACCAACCAAGGGAACGACTCACCCGGTCGAGGCTACGCCCGACCGCCCTCTCTCCGACTGCGTTGCAAAGAGGGCATCAGGAATTTTTACCCTCTTTGCGGCTTGCCGGAGAGAGGGTCGGCCAGCGAAGCGTTGCCGGGGTGAGTCTTTGCCAGTGTACAGAGCCAATTGCAAGGTTTAAGTTATATGCCTCTATCAATTACCCAATAGCATATTTACGTTAAGCAAATTTTAGTTTATACCACGTTATAAAACAGTTAAATAAAGCATGCCGGATAACACACCCCTGTCATCAAGCCCACTCTCAAGAGGGAATGAGGAAGCCCTGCAGCTTTACAAAGCTGAGCTTACTACCGAACTGGATCACATCATTACCTATTGGAAAAAATATACGCCCGATAACGTAAACGCCGGCTTTTTAGGAAGAATTGATAATGATAACCAGGTTACTGCCAATGCGCCCAAGGGGGCGGTTTTAAACGCGCGGATACTGTGGAGCTTCTCGGCTGCATATAATTTAAAGCCCGATACAGAGAGCCTGGCGATGACTCACAGGGCTTATGAGTATATTGTTAAGTATTTTATTGATGCCGAATTTGGCGGGGTATATTGGTCGGTTGATTTTGAGGGGAATAAGCTGGATACCAAAAAGCAGGTTTACGCCAGCGCGTTTACTATTTACGCTTTGAGTGAGTATTACATAGCCTCGGGGTTAACGGCGGCAAAAGAACTGGCCATCAGCCTGTATCATTTACTGGTTGATAAAAGCTTTGATCCCGATAAAATAGGTTACATGGAAGCTTTTACCCGCGATTGGCAACCCATAAGCGATTTACGCCTGAGTGCCAAAGATGCCAATGAAAAGAAAACCATGAATACCCACCTGCACGTACTGGAAGCCTACACCAACCTGTACCGTATTTGGCAGGATGCGGGACTGAAAAAACAGGTAGAAACGCTGATAGATAACTTTTGCGATCATTTTATAGATGCCAAAAACAATCACCTCATTCTGTTTTTTGATGAGGAGTGGAACCCAAAATCAAACACGGTTTCTTACGGGCACGATATTGAGGCCACCTGGCTTTTGCTGGAAGCTGCCGAAGTTATAAAGGATGCTGAACGGGTGGGCCATATAAAAGGGATCTGTGTTAAAATTGCCGACACTACAGTTGAAGGTTTAGACACCGATGGAGGTTTATGGTATGAGTACGAACCCGCCGATAATCATCTTATTAAAGAAAAACACTGGTGGGTACAGGCTGAGGCCATGGTTGGTTTTTTTAACGCCTGGCAAATCAGCGGCAATCAAAAATACCTGGAGTTATCTATTGCCAGCTGGGCTTTTGTGAAAAATAAAATAGTAGATCACCAAAACGGGGAATGGTTTTGGGGGATACTTGCCGATGGCAGCATAATGCCGGGCGAGGACAAGGTTGGGCTGTGGAAATGCCCCTATCATAATAGCCGGGCTTGTATTGAAATTATAAAACGGATAGCAGGATGAAAATAAGTTTGGAATGATAGTGCAGATGAGAATATCGCTATGTCATTGCGAGTTGTAAAATCCGGCGGCCTCTGAAGGTGAAAATGACGTAAAAGATTTGTCATCCTGAGGAACGAAGGATCTTCTTCGCCCTGCTCATCGCCGACTTTTATAGTGAAGAAGATCCTTCACTACGTGAAGGATGACAAACGTTTTTTATAAAACGTCATGGGTAGGAATGAAGCAATCGCGAACTTTACAAATCGGCCCTGTAGAGCATGAGATTGCTTCGTTACTACCTATGACAAGTTATAAAACGGAAGCAATCGCGAACCTGTTTCGGGACCCCCACAGGACGGGTGACCCGCATGATGTATACTTGGCGAGTGGGATGCTGAAACAAGTTCAGCATGACATCGGAATAAAATGAATAAACCTAATATAACCATATGAAAACCAGTTTATACAAACACATCGTCATTACCGTGTTGATCACCGTGTCAACATGCGCCAGATTATCCGCCCAAACTGCCGATGGCGCAGCACCCGTTGCGATAGCAAAAGAACAAATCGCTAAGGCCGGTAACCTGGCACCAACGCCACCCATGGGCTGGAATACATGGAATACTTTTCAAACCAAAATCGACGAACCTTTGCTGAAGGGAATGGTTGATGCCTATGTATCATCGGGCATGCGCGATGCCGGTTACCAATATTTTGTGCTGGATGATGGCTGGATGACCATGGAACGTGATAAAAATGGCGACCTTGTACCCGACCCCAAGAAGTTTCCTAACGGCATGAAAGCCTTTGCTGACTATGTACACTCCAAAGGACTTAAGTTTGGCATTTACAACTGCGCGGGCAATAAAACCTGCGCCGGTTACCCGGGCAGCCGTGGGCACGAGTACCAGGACGCCCGTTTGTACGCCTCTTTTGGTGTCGACTTTTTAAAGTACGATTGGTGTAATACCGATAGCCTGAATGCCCGCGAGGCGTATATTACCATGAGCCAGGCCTTAAAAGCAAGCGGCAGATTTATTGTATTTAGCTTATGCGAGTGGGGTAATCACCAGCCCTGGCTTTGGGCAGGTGGCGTTGGCGAATTATACCGTACCACAGGAGATATCACAGCCAGCTTTGATAAAAACAAAAACTATGGCAGTTGGTCGGCATTAAGTGTGATGTCGATTGTAGATAAGCAGGTAAATATTGCTAAATACAACGGCCCCAACCATTGGAACGATCCGGATATGCTGGAAGTAGGAAATGGGATGAGTTTTAATGAGGATAAAGCGCACTTTTCCTTATGGTGTATGTTGGCTGCCCCGCTGGCGGCCGGTAACGATCTGCGCCATATGTCGCCCCAAACACAATCAATCCTGACTAATAAAGAAGCTATCGCTATTGACCAGGATGTTTTGGGCATTGCCGCCACGCGCGTTTACCAGGTCGATAGCCTGGAGATTTGGGCCAAACCACTGGCCAATAACGAAGTAGCAATATGCTTTTTAAACCGTTCGGCAGTGGCAAAGGATGTTGTTTATAAATGGCAGGAACACGCTATCAGCAATGAGGCCGGTAAACTGAGCGTAGATTTTGCCAAAACTACCTACAAACTGCACGATGTATGGACTAAAAAGGATATTGGCACCACTAAAAAAGAATTTAAACAAACATTGGCGGCGCATAGCGTTGTAATGTTAAGACTTGTTAAATTTTGATTGGAAAAAAAAGCAATGGGTTTGCGCGATTCCTTCCTTGCGAAGATGGCAATGTCATTAGGTTAAGGGACTTCGCCCCGTCTACTGAGTGCACACATCTTTCCAACTAACAGAATATGTCATTTCGACGGAGCGAAGGTGGGGTATGAGCGTGGTGCGAGGAAGAAATCTTGTACAAGCGACAAGCAAACATGGCCTGTCGTACAAGATTTCTCCTCACTCCGGCGCACAATTCCCCTCAGGTTCGTTCGAAATGACAACGTTTTTGTTAATGATAATATTCATAAGATGTGTACACACGGTAGCTCCCGAGGGAGGAAATTGGAACGTATGCATAGCACAGGGAAAAACATAAAATGAGTAAATACGCAATAGCATTTGTACTGATGATTTCGGGATTGACAACAAAAGCACAATTATACGCGCCGGCAGATAAAATGGCTACGCCAGAAACACGCGCCCTGTATTACAGCATGCAGCGCCTGGTTGGGGCAGGTGTGCTGTTTGGTCATCATGATGATACGGCCTACGGTGTAGGCTGGCGTTATGATGCCGACCGGTCTGACGTGAAGAGTGTTACCGGATCATATCCGGCCATTTATGGCTGGGACCTGGCTAAAATTGAGCATGATAGCATCCACGACATCAACAGCATACCTTTTCAGTTACAAAAGCAACTGGTAAAAGATGCCTACAACCGCGGGGGTATCAATACCTTTTGTTGGCATATGGATAACCCTGCTAACGGCAAAACCGCCTGGGATACTACCAAAAACACACCGAAAACCCTTGTTGCAGGTGGCGCGTATCATGACGCGTACATTACCTATTTAGATAGGGCTGCCGCTTACCTCAAAGAATTGAAAGGCCCTGATGGCGAGGCTATCCCCATATTGTTTCGTCCTTTTCATGAGCTTACAGGGAGCTGGTTTTGGTGGGGCAAAAAGCAAAATACGCCCGATGAATTAATTGCCCTTTGGCAATTTACCGTTGATTACCTGCGCAATACCAAAAAGCTGCATAATTTACTCATCGTATATTCGGTGGCCGATTTTGATTCTGAGGCCGAATTTATGGAACGTTACCCCGGCGATGATTATGTTGATTTTATAGGATTTGACAACTACTGTACCCAAAGTGTAAACGTTTATCAAACCAGGTTGGATAAACGCCTAAGTATCATAGATGCCATAGCTACCAGTCACCACAAACGGGCCTGCCTGCCCGAAACCGGCTATGTAGAAATTCCACAGCCCGACTGGTGGACAAGCGTTTTATTGCCAACCCTAAGTCGCCACAAAATATCCTACGTAATGGCCTGGCGCAACGGGAACGATCATCATTATTACGTACCCTATCCCGGCCAGGCAAGCGCCGATGATTTTGTAAAGTTTTTTAACAGCGGGCAAACCATGTTCCAAAACAGGTTAACGGGGTTGGGGGTATATGGCAAGCCAGTTTTTAGTATCAAGTAGTTAGTATCAAGATTTTTTCTGAACCGGGATTGAACAGATTCTTTAGATTAACAGGATTTTTAAAGACATGAGGCAAAATCCTGTCAATCCTTTAATCCGAAAAATCATGGTTCAGACAAAAATCTGAAAATTCGGGTTCAGACAAATCCGTCCTGTATAACGGGAGACGCAAATATGCGTCGCCACAGAAAAATATTACGTTATGTTTAGGCCTTCTTCAATACAACTACGCCCAATATCCCGGCCAGCAACGAAGCCAATAAAATACCATACTTAGCCTGGTCAACCATCTCTGGGTGACTAAAGGCCAGCCCAGAAATAAACAGTGACATGGTAAACCCTACGCCGGCCAGCAACGCTACACCAGTGATTTGTTTCCAGTTTGATTTTGCGGGCAGCGGCGTGCCAAATTTTACCATAAGCCAGGTGGCCAGTAACACGCCGATGAATTTACCAGCCAGCAGGCCAATAGCAACGCCCATACTTACCGGGTTAAGCAGCGATGAAAAAAAGTTAGCACCAATAAGGATGCCGGCATTAGCCAGGGCGAAAAGAGGCATTACCACAAAGGCAACCCAGGGATGCAGTGCATATTCTACCTTTTGCAATGGCGTTTCGGCATCGGTGCTTAGTTCTTTTATTTTTTCGATGGTGTGGTGCTGTCCCGGTGTGGTAAGGGTGCTGTTATTGGGGATCTGTTCTTCAAAATCAAACAGCAGCTTGCGCAGGCTATCGGCATAGCTTTTCTCGTTGATGCGGGTGCGGGCAGGAATAGTAAATGCAACTAATACACCTGCTATGGTGGCATGCACGCCCGAGAGTAAAAACGCTACCCAAACCGCGAAGCCTATCACCAGGTAAAAGATGATACTGCGCACGCCCATTTTATTGCCTATCAGCAGGATCACCAAAAGCCAGATTCCTATGGTGAGTGGTACGAGGTCGATATGTGAGCTGTAAAATATGGCGATGACGAGTACAGCGCCAAGGTCATCGGCTACGGCCAATGCCGATAAGAATACTTTTACTGATGATGGGATACGCTTGCCCGCCAATGATAGTAAAGCCAGGGCGAACGCTATATCTGTAGCCATGGGGATGCCCCAGCCATGTTCAGATTCGGTCCCTTTATTGATAAAAAAGTAAATGATAGCGGGCACCAGCATACCGCCCAAAGCGGCTACCATAGGCAGGGATGCTTTTTTGACGGTAGAAAGTTCGCCGGCCATAAATTCCCGTTTCAACTCAAGGCCTATCACAAAGAAAAATACGGCCATCAGTCCGTCGTTGATCCATAGGTGCAGGGAATGGTTAAGCACGTGGCTGCCAATGCCCATGGAAAGCTTAAGGTCCCACAGTTGATGATAGGAGTGCTCAAAAGGTGAGTTTACCCAAATGATAGCCGCCAGTACACTGATAAAAAGCACAATACCACTGTTATGCTCCTGGTGAATAAACTTGTTTACCGGTGTGGTGATCTTATCAATAGGTAGCTTTTGCCTCATTGCCCCTAAATTACGTTTTTTATCGGGAATTGTCTGGGAGCAAGGATGGAAGGATAATGGATAAAAGACTTTGATAAGGGAGCAAAGATGGAAGGACAAAAGATAAAGGACTTTGATTTTATGGTGGAAACTAATCGGTGACGACTTACCCCGGCTGCGCCCGTCTTTCCCTCTCTTCGAGTGCATCGCATAGAGGGGCGGGTTTTATTTTGCTTTTTCCAGCCCTCTTTGCGACTTCAGCCGGAGAGAGGGCGGCCCAGCGCAGCGTCGGCCGGGTGAGTCGTCTACAACATACAGAACGAATGAGGAGTATTCAAATTCGTTTATTTCCCACCGTCCGCTTCCAACTTTTTAATCTGCCCGGCAGCGTAATCATTTTTAGGGTTTAGCTCCAGTGAGCGTTTAAAGTTTTTAATGGCGGGTTCTTTTTGGCCTAAGGCTTCGTAGGCTTCGGCAAGGCTGTCGTAACCATTGGCGCTGTTGGGGTACAGACTTAGGTTGAGCTTGAAGATCTCAAGAGCCTCGGTTTTTTGTTCGTTACGCATCAGCATAAAACCAAAGTCGTTCAGGTCGTCTTCAGGTAATTGATAGGCGGGGTTCTTTTTCTTTTCTTTTTCAACGACGTCGGCAGCATGGTCATAACCATATTTAGGGAGTTGGGCACGGAAGGCTTTCATTTCTGCCGGTTTTTTAAAACCGTAGCCAAGCCATTTGGTTGTCCACCAGGTTTGTTTGCCCAAAAAAACGTCTAAAATATCGGCGGTAATGTTTAGGCCGGCGTTGTTGTAAACAAAATATACCAGGCTTTCGTGCCTATCGGGGTAGGCGATAAAAAAGGCTTTAAAATCGCCGTTATCGCCCCAATGCCATATGGCATGGCCCAATTCGTTATCCTGCACGCCAACGCCAAGTCCCCAGCCAATGTGCGGGTTGGCATCGGTCATATCGTGGTTAAACCAGTTGCCTTCGCTGGCTTTTTGAAACATCAATTGCTTGGTAGCAGGTTTTAAGCCTACGCCTGCCGAGAGCGCCTGCACAAAAAGACTATAATCATGCGCATTGGTCAGTAAACTATATGCCGAAATGGGGTTTTTATGGCGATTAACTATATCTGTACTATTGCCAAACGCGGCTACCGAATCGTATTTATCTACCCATAAGTAATTACTATTCTCCATTTTTAGGGGAATAAAAACTTCCTGTTGCGCTAATTCCTGTAGTGGCTTATTGGTTAGTTTTTCGACCACGCGCTGCAAAAAAACAAAGCCTTCGCCCGAGTAGGAGAAAGTGCTGTCGGGTGTAAAGAAGAGTTTGGCTCCTTTATCGTCGCCCCAGTTGGGCAGGCCAGTACGGTGGCTTAGTACCATACGGGCGGTGATTTTTTCGTAGCGTGGGTCGGCATCGAAGCGAATGTAATGCTCTTTATAATAATGTAATAGTGGCGTATCAAGGCTTAAAACACCACGGTCATACAGACGCAATACTGTGTAGGCAAAAACGCATTTACTTAGTGAGGCCGCTTCAAATATGGTGTTTGATGTTACCTTTTTACCCGCTTTGGTGATGTTGCCAATATTAAAAACCTGGGTTTTATTGTTTTTAATATGCACCAGCTGAATGCCCGAAATATACTGATCGGCGATGATCTGTTGTAGCTTTTGTTCCTGTGCAAAAGCCGATGCAAGTATAAATAGTAAACAAAATGTGCTTATTGATCTTTTCATGATGGGTTGTTGGTATTGACTATATAATAGACACTTGCTTTGCATATTTCGTTGCAGAAAGAGTAATATTTTTAGCGAAGCTAAGGTCTTATGCGGAAATTGTCATCCGCCCGATAAATACAGGCAAAATATTAACTTTGTGCTATGCTGAAGGCAAAATCTATCTTTAAATCATACGGGCAGCTGCAAATACTTAAGGGGGTTGACCTTGAAGTTAAACGCGGCGAAATTGTGACCATCATCGGCGCATCCGGCGCGGGTAAAAGTTCGTTACTTAACATTTTGGGTACACTGGACAGGCCCGATTCTGGGCAGCTATATATTGATGATATTGAGCTAAGCGGTCTTAATAATAAAAACCTGAGCGATTTCAGGAACCGTAAAATTGGTTTTATCTTCCAGTTTCACCATTTATTAGCCGAGTTTACAGCCATCGAAAATGTTTGTATCCCGGCCTTTATTGCTGGTGTATCCAAATCGGATGCCGAAAAGAAGGCTAAAGAGCTGCTTGAACTGTTGGGATTGGCCGATAGATTGACCCACAAACCCAACCAGCTTTCGGGCGGCGAGCAGCAGCGGGTTGCCGTGGCAAGGGCATTGATCAATAATCCTGCGCTGATATTTGCCGACGAGCCATCGGGTAACCTCGATTCGGTAAACGCGCTGGAATTACATGAACTTTTCATTAAGTTGCGGAAAGATTTTAATCAAACCTTTGTAATTGTTACCCATAATGAAGATCTTGCCAACTTATCAGATCGTACCGTTACGATGAAAGATGGCTTAATTGTACCATAGCGCTATTATAAATTGAAGATACTGATCACCGCGGCTAACGCTGCACCAGCCTATCGTTTAAAAAATAAACTGAACGGCGATAACATCATCATGGGCGATTACATGGATCTGCCCGATTTTATGCTGAAACCTGGTCAATTGGTACGCTTGCCCAATCCTGCATCGGCAAGTTATACGCATGAAATGCTGGCCCAGTGCCTTGACCTGGAGGTTGAACTGGTTTATGTGTTCCGCGACCAGGAAATTGCCTTATTACAGCAATCTGAAGTGTTATTTAATGAATACAATATAAAAATAGTGGCCGGTGCCAATGAAGTATAAGGATATTGATAAGCGTAAAACCGTGTTCATTTTGGAGCTGGATGATGTGTTATTTCCGGCTAAAGACTATTTGTACCAGGTTTATTACCTGTTTGCCAATATGCTGGAGTATGTGGAATTGGTTGATGCTAAACCCACAACCAAATTGATGACAGATACGTATATAAACCAGGGAGCCGACGAGGTTTTTGATATACTGGCCAAAGAATACCCGGTGGCTGAAGGCTACCGCGATAAATTTGATAACCTGCTGATAACCGCCAAGCTGCCTTTAAAATTGTTATTATACCAAAATATGCTTACCTTAATCCAGGAAGTTGTTGTAGATAGAAAGAAACTATTTATTGTAACCAACGGGAATGTACCTCAACAGGTTAATAAAATTAAACAAGTTGAGTGGCATAAACTGGAACCATATCTTACCTGCTATTTCGCGGAAGAAACCGCGCCTAAGCCCGAACCGGATGTTATTCACCTGCTGATGCAGGAACATAACCTGCAACGACGGGATATTTTAATGATAGGAAATTCTGAAATTGACAATTTATGTGCCGAGACAGTAGGAATTGACTATTTAAGCGTAGAGAAATTTTTGTAGCACTTTTTGTAAGATACTTATTTTTATTTCGTTAACTCCTTGTAATTCATTTGTACATGAAAAAAATACTTTACTTCACGCTTGTTGTTTTTGCAGGTTTGCTAACAGCCTGTTCAAAAAGCAAAAATGTAATTAAGCCCAATGATACCTCTACCACAAAGCCAACAACACTCGATCTGATTAAAGATTCGGTTTACCTGTATACCAAGGAAACTTATTTGTGGTATGATGCGCTGCCCGATTATAAAACCTTTGCGCCGCGTAGCTTTACGGGGTCAACCGATGCCAATGCGCTTACCAGTGAGGTTGATAAATTATCGCAATACAAAATAAACCCGGCAACCGGATTGCCTTATGAAAATTATTTGCCAGCGCCAGGAGAAGCTAAATACTCTTTTATCGATGATGGATCGGTATCCACTCAGCTTGGTGGCAGCAGCGGCGATTTTGGATTTTCCGTGTTTTTTCCAAGTGCTACCAGTCTGTATGTTAAATATGTATATCCAGGTTCGCCGGCCGATTCGGCAGGGCTAAAAAGAGGGTATCAAATAACCAAACTTAACGGGCGCACCGGCCTTAATGCAGATAATGACTCAGACCTGCAATTTGTAGTCAATACGATATTTGGAACCAGTCCGTTTACCATGACGGTTACCAAGCCCGATGGTACGCAACTTAATGTTTCAATAAAAGTTGCTGAGTATACAGCCAACCCTGTTTTAACATACAAGATTTTTACAATTGGCACAAAAAAGGTAGGTTATATTGTTTTTAACGAATTTACAGTACCAGATAACGCTTCACCGCAATTGCTTAAAGCGTTCAACGCGTTTACCGATGCCAAAGTCAGCGAATTAGTTGTTGATTTACGTTATAATGGCGGTGGCTCTGTGGCTACAGCTCAATATCTTGATAACCTGATAGTGCCATCAGCCAACAACGGCGGGCAGATGTTTACCTATTATTATAACGATAAACTACAGGCAGATAATCACCCTTTATTAAGTGCCATATATGACATTAACAAAGGCGATTTTTTACCCGCTAACAACAGAGTTACCTTTTCAAAAGTTGGTTCATTAAATATAAGCCGTGTATTTTTTATTGTTACAGCATCTACGGCATCGGCCAGTGAGTTAACCATAAATAACTTGCTGCCACATATGGATGTCAAACTTATTGGCCGTACATCTTATGGTAAACCCGTAGGCTTCTTTGCTATTGACATCAATAAGTATCAGTTGTATGTTCCTCAGTTTGAAACCCGTAACTCTGCAAACCAAGGTGGCTATTATTTGGGAATGGAGCCTGGTTCAACAACTTACCCCGGTTATAAAGACGATGACGACGTAACCAAGGATTTTGGTGATAGTACCGAAGTGTTATTACAACACGCCCTGAATTTTATAAAAACCGGCAATTATTCAGTTTCCAAACCGAAGGTTGAAAGCTTGTCATCAGCTCAAAAACTTACTGATCTGCAAATACAACATCAAACGCTTGTACTTGATAGCCGTAAGTTTAGAGGTATGGTAGGCGGCAAAACCCTGAGAGCTAAAAGATAAACCAAACGCTTAAAGTTGATAAAATACCAAATAGGGCAAATGATCATCATCATTTGCCCTATTTCTGTTTGTAGAAATGTCTTATTGGTTAATCGGCCAGTTCCCGTAAATCCACAGGTACCACGCGCGAAATGCCCTGCTCAACCATGGTTACGCCGTAAATAACATCAGTACTGGCAATGGTGCGCTTGTTGTGTGATACAATGATGAATTGCGAATCTTTTGAAAACGTGCGGATGATGTTATTGAACTTGTCAATATTGGTATCATCAAGCGGGGCATCAACCTCATCAAAAATACAGAAGGGGGCAGGCTTTAACAAATAAAGCGAGAACAGGATAGCGGTAGCTGTCAATGTTTTTTCGCCACCAGATAGCTGGTTAATGGATAGCGGACGCTTGCCCTTTGGCTTGGCAATAATATCAATATCAGACTCTAACGGGTGACTTGGATCGGTCAGGATCAAATCGCAGGAATCCTCATCATTAAACAGCGAACGAAATACCTTGATAAAATTCTCGCGCACCATGATAAAGGCATGCATGAATTTCTCTTTGGCGGTATCGTCAATCTCCTGTATGGTGGCTAATAGCGATGCTTTGGCCTCGCTCAAATCCTTCTTTTGGGCCTGGATAAAGGTATAACGTTCGTTCATTTCGTTATAAGCCTCAACTGCCATTGGGTTAATGGCTCCAAAATCATCTAATTGTTTCTTGAGTTTCTCGGCTTTTTCGCGCAGCTCCTGCTCACTTTCGGCAGGTGGCTCGGTTTCGGGCAGGTCTTCTATATCGATGTTAAACTCAACAGAAAGGCGTTCTTTAAGGGCATTAAGTTCCAGCTTCAGGTTATTGCGTTCATCGCGCAGCTCGTTCTCAATTACTTCGTGATTATCTTTTTTACGCCGAAGGGCCGAGATCTCGTTCTCGTTTTCGGTGATCTGACCGCGCCATTGGTAGTGTTCCTGTTCGGCTTGTTGGGTGGCTTTTTCCAGGTTTTCTTTTTGCTCGTACATTTCCAGCAGGTCATCGTCGGAGTTATCAGCCTGTTTCAGGTTATCCTGTATCGCTATTTTAACTTTCTCCAACTCGCTGCTGTTTTGTTTGATACGGGTTTCCAGGCTTTCCTGCTGCGTATCGCGGTAATCTAAATCTTTTACCAACCCCGATACCTTATTTTGCTGCTGATGGAACTTAATGTTTTCCTGGTTATAAGCGTTTGATTGTACCGATACGTATTCGTTAAGCTCATTAAACGCAGCCTGCTTATCAACCAGCAGCTCGTTTTGAATTTGCTTTTGCGTTTTTAAATCGACCAGCAGCGGATGCAGGTTCATCATTTCCTCGCTGATGCCGGTAATTTTACGGGCTATATCTTCCTTGCGGTTAAGGCTGTTTTCAATAAATGTTTGATATTGTTCCTGGCGTGTTTTAACGGTGATCAGCTCGGTATTTAGCCGGTTAATGATCATCTGCTGCTCGTTGATCTCGGCGGCTTTGGTAGATGCCTTAAGGGCACTCAAACGGCTTTGCAGCTCATCTGATTTTGTCTTTAGCAGGTTTACATTACTCTCAATGCCTTTGATCTCCTTGGCCAGGTTCTCTAAATTTTTTGCACGACCAATCCTTTTACCCTCAAACAAGCCTACCGAACCACCGGCCATAGTATGTTTTGATTTGTTGAACTTGCCACTTTTGCCAATCAGCACCACACCATCCGGCAGGGCGGCGTTGTTAATTTGCTGGTCTTTATCATCATCAACCAGGTAAACATTTTTTAATAAATGGTTACAAAGGCGGGTATAGCGTTTATCAACCTCAATTACCTTTAATGCCGATACCGCGCCCGCGTTTTCAAAAGCGGGGCTGGTTGGGTTTTCTTCGGTATAATTTTCAAGGATGAAGAAGTGCGCACGACCGCGGGCCGCGTTGCTCAGCAACTGGATAGCCTTTATAGCCTCATCGTAGTTTTCAACTACGTAGTAGTTCATTAATGGCTCCAGGTAGTTTTCGATAGCTACGCGGTATTCTTCCTTACAAAACAGCACATCGCTAAATAGCGGGGCATTTTTAGCCCAGTCGGCATTTTTCTTTAAAAAGCGAATGGACTCCGGGAATCCTTCCAGGTTATCCACCATGCTTTTGGTTAGGTTGTACTCGTTTTGTTTGGCATCAAGTGTACGGCTTTCTTTAATGATACTATCTTTTACCGATGCCAGTTCAGTATCCGTTTCGGCTATCTGTTCTTTTAATTTATTCTCAAAATCAAGTGCCGATTGATAGTCATGGTCCAGCGTTTCCTTGCGGTTGGCCAGTTCGGCAACTACCTGGTTAAAGTGCGAAAGCTCCACCTCCTTATTGGTGGTATCTTCCATATTACGCTGGCTTTCCTGCTCCAAGGCCTGTTGCTGAATTTGCAGGATATCAATATCCTTTTCGGCCTTGTAAGCCTGGTTTTGCAGGCGGGTGTTGATACCGGTTATCTCGGTTAATTCGTTGCGTGCTTCAGCTTGCTGCCCGCGCAATTCATCAACCGCTTCCTTCAGTTCAAAAAGCCTGCTTTGAATTTTTTGCAGGGTTTCATCCTCCAAAGCCTTTTCCTCGCTCAGACGTTTAATATTGTATAAAACGTGGTTAAGCTGGTTTTTATCCTTATCCAGTTCGTCGGTTAACCTTGCTTCCTTATCCTGTTGAAACTTGAGTTGCTCGTTTTTGATCTTTTTCTCGCTTTCATAAGCGCGGATCTTCGATATAAACTCATTGGTAGTTTTTTGTTGTACCGATAGGTTTTTCTCGCGGATAATGCTATCCAGTTTTTGTTGCTGCAAGGCAGCCTCCAAAGTATCTATCTGGGCAACAATGCCGCCCTTATCTGCTTTTTGCTTTTGCTCCAGGTCTTCAATTTTCTTTAACGATTCGCTGAAGGATACGATCCTGAAGGAAGCAAGCATAACACTGAGCGTTTTATATTGCTCCTTTATACGGTAATAGCGTTCTGTTTTTTTAGCCTGGTTCTCCAGCGATTTAAGGTTCTTTTCTATCTCGAAAAGCAAATCCTCCACCCGTTCCAGGTCGGCCTCGGTATCCTTTAACTTGTTAAAAGTTTGTTTTTTGCGGAGTTTGTATTTGGAGATACCCGATGCTTCCTCAAACAAATTACGACGAGAGCCTTCTTTGTTGGTGATGATCTCATCAATCATCCGTAACTCGATGATGGAGTAGGAATCCGAACCAATACCCGTATCCAGGAAAAGGTCGGTAATGTCTTTTAAACGGCACTGTACATCGTTGAGGCGGTACTCACTTTCGCCCGTGCGGTAAAGCTTGCGGGTAAGCGTAACCTGCGAATAATCTGTAGGGAGTACGTTTTTGGTGTTATCAAAAGTGAGGGAAACTTCAGCAAGGTTAGCGGGCTTACGGCTCTTGCTGCCGTTAAATATTACGTTATCCATCTTTTCAGATCGTAACATCTTGGTGCTCTGCTCGCCCAAAACCCAGCGGATAGAATCCACCACGTTTGATTTACCGCAGCCGTTAGGCCCCACAATAGCAGTTACACCCTCATTAAAATTAATGGTGATCTTATCTCCGAAACTTTTAAAGCCCTTGATTTCTAAGCGGGTAAGCTGCATTTATCCTGTTGTATCCTTGCAAAAATTTAACCTTCAAAGTAATCATATTTTTTTGATTATTGAAAGAGATTTTTGGATTGTGAGACTGTGGGATTTTTAGACTTTTGGGACAGAGGACTTTTGGATAAAAGACAAAGGACTAAAATAAAACAACGCTCCCACGGGCTTTCAGCCCGTGGGTATTATGGTTGCAGCTTTCAGCTGCTCTGCGTTTAAGTTTTTTTCTGAACTGGGATTAAACAGATTTATCAGATTTTTTGGATTTTGACTTACAACGTGTTTGTGAACTTGAAAGGAAATTCTGTTAATCCTATAATCTGATAAATCGTGGTGCAGACAAATCCCGGTTCAGACAAAAAAACTTGCGAAGTTTTTAAAACTTCGCAAGTTTAATCAAGTTCCAACTAATGAACTAATGAACTAATGACTAATAATAATTTCGCCCTTTAAATACGTTACCGCTTTGCCGCTCATGAGCACGCGGTCGCCTTTGAGTTCGCACCAGAGTTCGCCGCGGCGGGCCGAGATCTGGTAGGCATGAAGGTTGTTTTTGCCCAGTTTTTTTGCCCAGTAGGGGATAAGGTTACAATGTGCCGATCCTGTAACTGGGTCTTCGGGAATGCCCGCGCCGGGTGCGAAAAAACGGGAAACAAAATCCGAATTATCGCCTGGCGCTGTAGCTATTACGCCTACGGTATCCATTTTTGACAGGGCGTAAAAATCGGGTGTAAGGTCTTTAATATCCTGCTCGCTTTCATAAACCAGGAAATAGTCCCTTGACCTTAAGAAAGCCCTTGGTTGTTTTTCGCCCAGTGCTTCGGCCAGTCCGTTTGGTGGCTCGATGGGGATAGGTGGCCGCGATGGAAAATCCATGGTGTACTTATCGCTATCGCGTTTAATATGAAGCGTGCCGGCTTTTAGGGTTTCAAAATGAATTTCGTTACCATCAAAACCTAATTCGGTAAACAATATATGCGCCGATGCCAGGGTAGCATGGCCGCAAAGGTCAATTTCATATTCGGGTGTAAACCAGCGAAGTTTATAGCCGGCTTCGGTCTTTACAAAAAAAGCTGTCTCGGCCAGGTTGTTTTCAATGGCTATCTTTTGCATAGTAGCATCGGGCAACCACTCCTCAAGCGGACAAATAGCTGCCGGGTTGCCGCCAAACAAAGTATCAGTAAAGGCATCGGCCTGGTATATAGGAATAGTCATGGCTTTTTGGTGTTATTAGCTAATATAGGGAGTAGAGTCAAGAATTAAGAATCAAGAATTAAGATTTTTATTGGTTTTGAGCGTATTGCGTATTTTTTGAACTTGCTAAATGATATCAAAAGCCCCTTTTAATTTAAAGCCCCTATATTTTTCCTGTCTTAACTCTTGATTCTAATCTCTTGACTCTCCGTCACTCTATCCAAATAAAAGAATTCCCGCTGTTGTGTTCGTTTTGCTCGTATAGCTTGTTGCCGGGATCAAGGATCCATTTACCATCTACCAGGAATTTGTAGCGGTATTTTCCCTGTTTAAGGTACATTTTGATGGTCCATTCGTTACCGGTATGGTCCATCACTAAGCCATCGGGGTCCCAATCGTTAAAATTGCCGGCAATGTGCACGCTTCTGGCTTTGCCGTAGCCTGCAAGTTTAAAGGTGTAATTGGGTTTTATACTGATGAATGAATTGGAAATGCCCCCCTCGGTAAGGTGGCGTGGGTTCACCGGGTCGGTTATCCAGTTGCCATCAACAATAAATTTATAGCCATAGTTGCCAGCTGGCACAATGATGGGGATAGCCCAGCCTGTGGTTGTTTTTTTGAGAAGGATCTCGCCAGGTTTCCAGTTGTTGAACGTACCAGCCAGGTAAACCTTTTTGGCCTGGGTATAGCCGGTAAGCTTAAATGTAACGGTTTCGCCCTGGTTTAATACCGAATTGATATGCCCGTCGGCATCTTTTATCGTGGTTGGGTTTGCAGGGTCGGTAAGCCATTGTCCATCTACTAAAAAGCGGTAGGTATGCGTGCCATCATGCAGATAAAACCGGGTTTGCCAGGCGTTACCAATTTTTTGAAGTACAATGTTGTTGGCATCCCAATTATTGAAACTGCCTGCCAAGGTTACCTTTTTAACATTGGTATAACCTTTAAGGGTGAAGGTATGGTTATACTTATAGTAAACCGAGTTTACATCGTTAAAGCCATCGGGATGTTGTTGCAGGTTATCCCTATCGCGTTGCCAGCGGCCGTCAATAATGTATTTGTATTCGTACACACCCGGGGCCAATTTTACATCGGCAACCCAGCCGCTGTCGGTTTTTAACATGGTGCCCTTGAGGGTGCTCCAATTGTTAAAGCTACCCGATAGCAAAACCCGTTTTGCCCTCAAAAAGCCCGGTAGGTAAAAGCGGGTTAAGCCCGATGGCAGATCATAAACGGTTAGCCTCATGAATTTATTGATGCCGAAGGTTTCATCGTCGGGGTAACCGGGTACGCCGGGATTGATATCATGATCTGGTGCTATATTGGTGGTGATGAGTACCGGCTGGTTTTGCGGGTTTATATCAAGGTCTTTAAGCGAACGGTTAAAGACTGCCGTATTTTTTTCGCGTTTAGCCAGTTTCCAGCCGTCTGCGGTTAATGCCGTAAAGTCGCCGTGTAAAATGGCAGATGTGTTGATGGTTTTGATGCCGGCTTTAGTAAGAATTGTATCCAGCTGTGGTTTTGAAGAGCCAAGATCAAGCATCAGTATCAAATGCTCTTTACCCAAAACCAGCGAGTTGCGGGTTTGGGCCCCGGCGATAAGGCCGAAGAGCAAGAGGAATAAAACGATGACCGATCTGCACTTTTTCATACTACTGGTTAGTGTAAATGTACATTTCAAATTCTTTTTTCACAAAGTTGATGCTAAAGATACCCCTGATAAAAAAATCGTATCCCAGGATGCCGTCAACCGAGTGCCCATAGGCCTTGCCCATTTTATCCAGGCTGGTTAACAATACCCTGTTTTTTATAAAGCGCCGGTCGCCAATAAGCAGGGTGTCAAACCGGGCGTAGATGACCTCAAATGCAGAGCCGCCTATGCCCGTGGTTTTTGACCTGCTGATCACCTGCATGCCGGGCAATATTTTGCGGGCACGGTCATAATCCATCAGGTTACTTTCGGCGCCGGTATCAAAGGCAAACCACATGGTATCGCCATTGGCAATACCTTTTATGAAAATTACATCATTGGCAAAACGGAAGGATGTTTTCATCCAGGGATCGTGAAAAGCCTTTTCTGCTACAGGTACATTGCCATCGGCATCCAGTTTTTGAATATATAGGGCGTTCCTGAACAGATCAACCGTAATGGAAAACTTGCTGAACAGGCGGGTACCCAATAGCCCCAGGATTTTAATGCCACGCCCGTTTTCTATAGCCGAAAGATCGGTAACATCGGCTGTGAGGCGCGTGTAATGAATATCTAAAATATTAAAGTTAAAAACAGCAGTAGTGAACGATTCTGATGCCGCGCCGTTTAAACCTGCCGGTTCCTGGTTATCTATTTTGCGCATGTTCCTGAAATAGGTGGCGTTGAGCACCAGGTAAGGCGCACCGGTATCCAGTACAAAATTACCGGCCAGGGTATCTATTTGCGCCTCTACAATGATAAGATTGCCCGCTCTTTTTATCGGCACTATCACAGTGTTGAAATCTCCGGATGGGTCAGGATCCGGGTCGCGAATGGCGTTTTTAAAGGTGATGTCGTCTATTGATACCTTCCCGGCGCATTGCCCGGTTTGCCGGCATGCCAGCAAAATTAGTAGCAATAAATATAAATAGGGCCGGCGCATTACATAGGTGGTTTATGATAGGTAGACAGGTTGAAAGGAGTATATGTTACAGGTGGATGGAATTAATTGATATGGCTCAAATAACCATAAGTAACCAAATCATCCTTGTGTTTAATCGGTCGGGTATAGCCGTTGGTGATCAGGATGATGCGATCACTTACATCAAGAATATTATAATATTGGTGATCCGTTAAAATAATCCCTTTTATTTGCGCGCATTTTTTGATGATTATTTTAAGCGCCTCGGCCTGGATGGGGGAGATATGGGTAAAGGGTTCATCAAGCAAAATAAAATCGGCCTTACTGTAAATAACCAGCAGAATTTCCAACTGCCTGAGTTCGCCGCCGGATAGTTCGGCTATTGTTTTTTCGTGGTAGTCGCGATAGATAGGGTGGGCGGCAAGGTCGTTGCTAAACCTGTCGTCAATAATGTTCATGGCCAGGTTTTTTATTTTGATGCCTTTGGGCAGGTAATTATGCTGCGGCAGGTAGGCAACACGCATATTTTTATAACCTTTTTTGATGTATTCGCCACTAATACTGACGTGTTTGTAAGAGGGGGTAAGGGTACCAAATATGATGCGAAGCAAAGATGATTTGCCACAGCCATTACGGCCCAGGATGCCTACAACTTCGCCCTGTTTACATTCCAGGTAAACATCCTGTAGTATTTTCCTGCCATCAAATTCCAATAATACGCTGTCGGTTTTTAAAATGAGTGGCTCCAAGTTTTAGCGGATAGTTGAGAGTGATATAAGGATGATGAAGATCAGAAAATCGAAACCGAAAGTATATACATATAAGCGGTTGATGCTATAGCCAGCATTGCGGAAATAGAAGTTTGTTTTGCTTGAATTGTAGTTTAAATACCGAACGCCCAGTGCAGATGCATAGCCAAATATTTTAACGATAAAAGCAAGCGCTATATTCAACTCGCCCTCAAATACATAATAAATAGCGAAGAAAGAGACCAGCAGGCACCATATAATTAAAGATTTATAAAAGTACCAGGTGATTCTGATGGTGTAGTTCATTCAGTTAATTATGACAGGTTAGCTGAATAACGTGAATTTTAATATTAAATTTTAGAGAGGAATTAATTCTTTGGATGACGGGCATAGCTGCAGACGCATGTGATGCGTCTCTACAAAAAAAGGCGAACAAAAAAGCCGGGATTTAAGCTTTAGCTTAACCCCGGCCTTCATATCTTAATTCTTGACTCTTGATTCTCCCCTTACCCTAAGTATGATTTTAAAATTTTGCTGCGCGATGTGTGACGTAAACGTTGTAGTGCTTTGTCTTTAATTTGGCGTACACGTTCGCGGGTAAGGTTAAATTTCTCGCCTATTTCTTCTAATGATAGGGGATGATTGGTACCTAAACCAAAGAATAATATGATGATTTCGCGCTCACGCTCCGTTAGGGTTGATAACGACCGTTTGATCTCTTCAGATAGCGACTCATTGATCAGAATTGAATCGGTATTAGGTTCGTGGTTTTCCAATACATCCAGCAGCGTATTTTCTTCGCCCTGTACAAATGGGGCATCCATAGATACGTGGCGGCCAGAGTTGCTCAAGGTATCGGAGATCTTATCAACGGTGGTTTCCAGGATATCGGCGAGTTCTTCGGGAGATGGCTCGCGCTCAAATTCCTGCTCTAATTTGGAAAAAGCCTTGCTTATTTTGCTTAATGAGCCTACCTGGTTTAAAGGTAAACGCACAATGCGCGATTGCTCGGCAATGGCTTGCAAAATAGATTGACGGATCCACCATACGGCGTAAGAGATAAACTTAAAACCCTTGGTTTCGTCAAAGCGTTTGGCGGCTTTAATCAAACCAAGGTTACCCTCGTTTATTAAATCGCCAAGTGTAAGGCCCTGATTTTGGTATTGTTTGGCTACAGAAACAACAAAGCGAAGGTTGGTTTTTGTTAAACGCTCCAAAGCCGCCTGGTCGCCCTCACGAATTTTTTGGGCTAATATTACTTCTTCTTCGGCTGTTATCAGATCAACTTTACCAATCTCGTGAAGATATTTATCAAGCGACTGTGATTCGCGATTGGTAATGGATTGCGTTATTTTGAGTTGTCTCATCTATTTATTAAACCTCTCTGTCCTTTCTATTTAATTACAGAACGACCAAAGTTATAAAATTGTTGTAAAAAATTACAATTGTATAGTCTATTTTCAAAAAAAATAAGCTATGCGATTTGTTTGTAATGTATTGATTATCAATTTATTGAAAATATTGATTTCTGAAATTTTGCTATTTTCATATAAAAATTGTCGAAACCTGCAAGCGGTATGGTTTTTGTGGTGTTCGTAAAACACTATGTAAATTTGGTGTTTTAAGGCGCAACCTCCCATACCGGGTTTCTCAATCAAATTAACCTTTTTTATCGCCTGCTTATACGTGTTTTACCCAAATTATGTTTGTGCACGTGATTTGAAAATTTGACTATTTGAGGATTTGAAGATGAGCTCAATCAAGGGCCTGTCATTCCTGTAATTTGACAATCATAGTTCAAACAAATAAGTGGCTCATACAAACTTGCGAAGTTTTTAAAACTTCGCAAGTTTAATCAAGTTCCCACTAATGACTAATGACTAATGACTAATGACTAATGACTAATGACTAAACCTCATTAAGCTTAAACACGTCCTTAACCCTGATGCCTTTTTCGGTTTGCTGTAGGGTGCAGCATTCATTAATCGGGTCGTGTTCAAAGTATAGGATGTAGTCATTTTCCAGGGCTTCGGTTAAAAATAGTTTCTTCTCTTTTAGTGTGGTGAGTGGGAACATATCATAAGCCATTACATAGGGCAATGGCAGGTGGCCGATGGATGGCAACAGGTCGGCCATGTAAAGGATCTGTTTGCCTTTGTAATTTATTAACGGCAGCATCATGGCCTCGGTATGACCGGATACAAAGCGGATATCAAAATCTTTGGTGAAATTAATCCCGTCTTCAGCTTTGATAAATTGCAGTTGACCGCTTTCCTGTATCGGTAATATGTTCTCCTTTAAAAAGGAAGCTTTTTCACGGTCGTTAGGGTTTACCGCCCAGTCCCAGTGTTTTGGGTTACTCCAGTATTTGGCGTTTTTAAAGGCTGGGAGCAGTTTTTCTCCTTTGCGCACCACCGCTCCGCCAACATGATCAAAATGCAGGTGGGTTAAAAATACATCGGTAATATCATCGCTGTAAAAACCTAAGGCTGCCAGTGACTTGTCCAACGTAGCATCGCCATGCAAATAATAATGACTTAAAAATTTAGCATCCTGCTTATCGCCAATGCCGGTATCAATCAAAATCAAACGGCCTTCATCCTCCACCAATAAACAGCGCATGGCCCAGGTGCAAAGATTATTGTCATCGGCCGGGTTAGTTTTGTTCCAGATAGATTTTGGCACCACCCCAAACATGGCCCCGCCATCTAATTTAAAAAAGCCGGTGTCGATAGTGTGTAATTTCATGGAAGTAGTGAGTTTTGAGTTATAAGTATTGAGTTGGGATTGTAGTTCAAAAATGCTAAATTATTTATTGGAGTTAAGCAAAAATGAGTTTTGAATTGCGACAAAAGCTGCAATTCAAAACTCACTACTCAGAACTCAATACTATAAAACTACTACAAGTGTATTACTTCACCGTAGGCGGCAGCGGCAGCTTCCATTACGGCTTCGCTCATGGTTGGGTGGGGGTGTACCGATTTGATGATTTCATGACCGGTAGCTTCCAGCTTGCGGGCGGTAACTACTTCGGCAATCATTTCGGTAACGTTATAGCCTAACATGTGCGCGCCCAGGAATTCGCCGTACTTAGCATCAAAGATTAGTTTTACAAAGCCATCTTTAGCGCCGGCAGCACTTGCCTTGCCCGATGCCGAGAATGGGAATTTACCCACTTTAATTTCGTAACCAGCTTCTTTAGCCGCTTTTTCGGTATAACCTACAGAAGCAACTTCTGGCGAACAATAGGTACAGCCGGGGATGTTGTTATAATCTAAAGGATGCGGATTTTGACCTGCAATTTTTTCAACGCAGATGATACCTTCGGCAGATGCTACGTGAGCCAAGGCCTGGCCTTTTACAATATCGCCAATGGCGTAAACACCTTCAACGTTAGTTTTATAATAATCATCGACCAATACCTTACCACGGTCGGTTTTAACACCATTTTCTTCAAGGCCGATGCCTTCGATGTTGGTAGAGATACCTACTGCCGATAAAACAATTTCGGCTTCGATAACTTCGGTGCCGGTTGCTGTTTTAATGCTTACTTTGCAAAGTTCGCCGCTGCTGTCAACAGACTCTACATTGGCGTTGGTAAGGATATTGATACCTTGTTTTTTAAGGATGCGTTGCAAACCTATTGAAACTTCCTCATCCTCTAAAGGCACAATATTATTTAAATATTCAACAACGGTAACTTTGGTTCCGATAGAATTATAGAAATAAGCAAACTCAATACCTATAGCGCCCGAGCCTACAACCACCATTGATTTTGGTTGTTTAGGCAATACCATAGCCTGGCGGTAACCAATTACCTTTACACCATCCTGTTTAATGTTTGGTAACTCGCGGCTGCGGCCACCGGTTGCAATAATGATGCTTTTGGCAGTGATTTGTTTGGTGCTGCCGTCGTTTAGTTTAACTTCAACAACGCCTTTTGATTTTAACTTGCCAAAACCGTTAATCACATCGATCTTGTTTTTTTTCATTAAAAACTGTACGCCTTTGCTCATGCCATCGGCTACGCCGCGGCTGCGCTTAACAACAGCTCCAAAATCAACCTCGCCGGTTCCGTTTATTTTAATACCATAATCCTGTGAGTGATTAAGGTATTCAAAAACCTGGGCGCTTTTTAATAAGGCCTTGGTAGGGATACAACCCCAGTTAAGACAAATACCACCTAATGATTCTTTTTCAATGATGGCAGTTTTTAAACCGAGTTGTGAAGCGCGGATTGCTGCTACGTAGCCACCCGGGCCCGACCCTATAACAATTAAATCGTAGTCCATATTTTTAATGATATACTTTGATAACTAAATTTTTGTTTTGAACGGATTAATAGCGGCAAGTGTTGCTGGCACATACAGCTGTATTTTTCAAAGGCCCAAAGCTAAGTAAAAACGGGCGAAATGAGAAAATTGAACATTTTACTGGCGCGATAAAATTTGGGATTTATAGTTCAGTTTTCTGATAGTGCAAAATAAGGTATTATTTATGAATATTACATTTAATCTACCGTTTTAGTATGGTATGTATGTGATATTATGACATTGTGTTGAAAAATAAGCAAGGATTGTTAACATAAACTTAACATTGACAATGAGGGGATTAGTTATCTTTGCTGCCAATTAACTCAAAGTATAATTAAAAAAGCAATTTATGAGGAAGCATTACCTTCTTTTATTATTATTGACCGGTTTATCATTCCTTATCAGTAGGAATGCAGCTGCACAGGGTGTAACCACCGCCAGCATAAACGGTATCGTTACCGACGCTAAAGGCGCAATCCCGGGTGCAACTGTAACTATCACGCACGTACCAACAGGTACAGTGTACGCAACTGTAACCCGTGCCGACGGCCGTTACAACATCCCTAACTTAAGGGTAGGTGGTCCGTATACCTTTAAAGTATCCTTTATTGGTTACAACACTTTCACGCAAGAAAACATTACATTATCTATTGGCCAGGATCAGCGCATCCCGGCTGTGCTGCAGGATAACACCACCGCGTTAGGTGAGGTTAAAGTTACAGCATCGGGAAGTAAAGTGATCAACTCTTCACGTACGGGTGCCCGCGAAACTATCAACCGTCAGCAAATTGAAAACCTGCCAACTGTTTCACGTTCATTAACCGATTTTACCAAATTAACGCCATCTGCCAACGGTTTAAGCTTTGGCGGTCGTGCAAGCACATTCAACAATATCACCGTTGACGGTGCTTTGTTTAACAACTCATTTGGTTTATCAGGTACTTTGGGCGGTCAAACCAGCTCACAGCCAATTTCATTAGATGCGATTGACCAAATCCAGGTTGATATCGCTCCTTATGACGTTCGTCAGGGTAACTTTACTGGTGCAGGTGTTAACACAGTAGTTAAATCTGGTACCAACGAAGTTAAAGGTACCGCTTACTACTTAGCACGCGGTTCTAAATTACAAGGTTACCATGTTGGTCCAACCAATCTTAACGTAACTCCTGTTAATTACCATACAGATGGTATTGCGGTAGGTGGCCCAATCATCAAAAATAAATTATTCTTATTCGTATCTGGTGAGCAGGAAAGAATTTCTCAACCACCATCAGCTGTATATGTAGCAGGTGGTAATGGTGCAAGTGGTGCAAACGTATCACAAGTACAGGGTGCAACACTTGATGCTATCGCAGCTAAACTGGCTACTTACGGATACAATCCTGGTCCGTACCAAGGTTATAGCTACAATACTTACAGCAATAAATTAACTGCAAAACTTGATTGGAACATTGATAAAAACAACACTTTAAGTGCTAAATATTTTTATCTGAAATCATACAAAGATCAGCCTGCAAGTAACTCAGGTATTGTGAACGCTAAAGTTGGCTACGGTACAACCCGCGCGCCAGGTATTAGCACATTGCCTTTCTACGGTTCTGGTTATACTATTAACAACAACTTTAACATTGGTATTGTTGAGTTAGACACACGTGTATCTAACACCATGTCAAACAAACTTACCGCGGGTTACTCTGCTTTAAGAGATTACCGTGCCTTCCTTGGTTCAGGTTCTATCCCTATGGTTGATATCGGCAATGGTACAAACGCTGCTGATGGTACTCAAATTACCGGCGCAACCGCAACTGCAACCAGCTTTGGTTCGGAGTTGTACACTGCAGGTAACTTGTTAAGCACCAACATCTGGCAGTTCTCTGATGATTTCACCATCTATGCAGGTAAACATGAGTTCACAATTGGTACTACAGACCAGATCCAGAGCTACACTAATGGTTTTGCTCCAGATTATAATGGTTTGTATACTTATAACTCAGCTTCAGATTTCATCAACGGTAACGCCGCCGCAGCTTATACCTTACGTTATTCTGCTGTAGGCAATAGCTTCCCTTACGCTAAAATTAAAGCGTCTATCTACAGTGCATACATACAGGACAAGTTCCATGTTACTGATAACTTCAGGTTAACATATGGTTTAAGGGCCGATTATGATGTGTTCCCTACTACTTTAGCTTCAAATGCTAATGCCGCTGCTTTAACTTTCCAGGGTGGTACTCATGTTGATGTATCTAAATTACCAAAAAACAGGATTCAGCTTTCTCCTCGTGTAGGTTTCAACTGGGATGTTAATGGTGATGGCTCTACACAATTACGTGGTGGGTCTGGCTTATTCACCGGTTCTGTTCCATTTGTATGGATCTCTAACCAGGCTTCAAACAACGGTTTATTATTTGGTTCATATACCATTACCAAAGCTGCCACACCAACAAACGGTCAGCTGAAATTTAACCCGGATGTTAATGCAAACCGCCCGGCTAACGGCGTTGCTAACTCATCATATGAATTAGATGTTGCTGACCCGAACTTAAAATATCCAAAAATATGGAGAACAAACTTAGCTGTTGATCAAAGATTGCCAGGTGGCGTTATCGCTACTATTGAGGGTGCTTATACTAAAGATATCCGCGCTATCTATCACCAGAATCTTGTTCTTTCTGATGGTTTTACTACCCTGCCTGGTACTGAAGGTCAAATACGTTACACTTCGGCTAATACTACTGTAGGAACAGCTGCTAACCCAACAACAGCTCAAAATCCTAACATTACTGGTTTATATTATATGAGAAATACCAACAAAGGTTTCTCATACTTCTTAACCGGTCAGTTACAAAAAAGCTTCACTAACGGTTTCGCGGCAAGTGTTGCTTATACTTATACCAAATCTAAAGACGTTAATGACGGTGGCTCAACTGCAAGCACTATTTGGAGCACAAGGTACGTTGCGGGTAATCCTAATACCGATAACCTGTCAAACAGTAGCTACGTACAACCAAACCGTGTAATTGCAACTTTCTCTTACCGTAAACAATTCTCTAAGAACACTGCAAGCACTTTGGGTTTAATATTTGAAGCTGCTAACAACGGTGCTGTATCTTACATTACCTCTGGAGATCCTAACGGTGATGGTGCTACCAACGATTTGATGTTTATCCCTAAAAACCAGGGCGACATCTTATTAGTTGCAGGTGCTCCATCTGCTAACGGTACAGTTGATAACCGTACTCCGGCTCAAATCTGGAATCAGTTGAACAACTTTATCAATCAGGATGCTTACTTGAGCGCTCACAGAGGTCAGTATGCTCAAAGAAACGGTGCTATTTTGCCAACTTACAAAAGGGTAGATTTACACTTTGCACAGGATTTCTTTATCCAGGCCGGCAAAACCAAAAACACACTTGAGTTTACATTTGATGTAATCAACTTTACTAATTTATTGAACCGTAACTGGGGGTTATACCAGGTTTCATACAGCGGTTTCAACAACGGTGCAACAACGGTGTTGAGGTATGCAGGTCCTGATGCTACTACAGGTCGTCCTACCTATTCATTCCCTTATCTTGATGCCAACAACCAGATTCCGGTTACTAAATCATTCCAGAATGATATTAGCATCCTGTCTCGTTTCCAGGCTCAAATCGGAGTTAGATACACCTTTAACTAAGATAAACTTAGCTTAAAATACAAAACCCCGGCCAAGTGATTGGCCGGGGTTTTTTTATGGAACGAATTAAAATTATCCCTTGTAGGTTTTAAAAAACTTATCCCAAATGGTAGTATAAAAACCATAGTTATAATGGATATTTAAATGGTGATTGTGGTGAAATGTAGATGTGCCCAGGTAACGGAAAGGGATAACCCGCCTGATAGAATGGGGGATAGGTTCGATGCCTAAATGCCCCATAATACCAAAAAATACATTTACAGTTAAGTAAATGAGTACCGAATAAAAATTGAAGTTAAGCGATGCCATAACCACCAGCCATAACGAGCCAAACCCTATGGTTTCGATTGGATGAAGTACAAAAAGATCAATAGGAATCGGATCGGCATGGTGGTGGTGAAAGCGATGGATTGCCTTGTAAACAACGGAATGGTGAATGGCATAATGAAAAATGAACATGGCCAGGTCCATCAGCATAAAAAGTGCTGCAAAATCTATCAGTATAAACCAGTTTATAGTAAAACTCATCCTAATATAACCATGTTGCCATAGCCAGAAACCGGTATATGTAATAGCCGTATTGATAAGATTTGTAAACAGGCAGATTGCTATTTTCTTATTTGATGCCCATTTAATGGGCTTATGATTAAACCGCAATACGGCCCAGCCAAATAACAGCGCCAGGACGGTAACCAACAGGTTTTCAAACATAAATATAAGCCATAGATTTAATGTTGATTGTGCCGATAGAAAGCTGAGCATGTTAAAATGTTATTTCAAAAAATAAAACTAACCAAATTGTACAATATTCATAAAACCTGTGTTTTTATATTTTGTGATAATTCGGTTTGTGTTAATCCGATTGTAAGTGCTTGTTTTATAATTATTTACGATAATTTGTAAAATATTAGTTATAATCGGAGGGTTAACATTAACTTAATATTAACCAGTGCTCCATTATTTACTTTTGTTTTCAATTAAATAGATAATTAATTAAAGACAAAGCAAATGAGGAAGATTTTACTTCTCTTACTATTTTCGGTATTTACAGTGGGAATTACCCACGCCCAGGAAAACAGCGGGAAACAAATTAAGGGTAGATTATTAGATGCCCAAACAAAAGAACCGCTTATTGGCGCTACAGTATCTGTAAAGGGTACAACAACCGCGGCTTCTGTAACATTAGATGGTACTTTTAAAATAAAAGTACCCGCGCAAGGCAACACAACTTTAGTGTTCAGGTACATAGGTTATGTAACCAAAGAACTGGAAGCTACCGGTACCGATCTCGGTACTATTACATTAGATCCTACATCGGCATCGGTTAAAGAGGTTGTGGTAACTGCCAACGCTTCGCTGGCCATTGACAGGCGCACACCAATAGCCGCATCATCGGTTAACAAGGTTTACATTGAAGAAAAAGGAGCAGGTGCCGAATTTCCCGAGCTTTTAAAGTCTACCCCAGGTGTAATGACCTCAAGAGGCGGCGGTGGCTACGGCGATTCACGTATCAACATCCGCGGATTTAGCAGCAACAACGTGGCCCTTTTAATTAATGGTATCCCTGTAAACGATGTAGAGGCCGGTAAAATATACTGGAACGATTGGGCCGGTTTGGCCGATGTTACGGCATCAATGCAGGTGCAACGTGGTTTAGGCGCGTCAAAAGTAGCAGTGCCATCTTTGGGTGGTACAATTAACATCACCACCAAAACTACCGAACGCCAGGAAGGCGGTACTGTACAACAGTCAATCGGAACGTTTAATCAAGCTAAAACCCTGGTATCGTATTCAACGGGCTTAACAAATAAAGGCTGGGCTACATCATTTCTGCTTTCAAGAAGCACAGGCGATGGTTATGCGCCGGGCTTATATTACACAGGTTACAGTTATTTTGCCAACGTATCAAAGCTGATTGGCGAATCACAAACCATCTCGTTTAACCTTATGGGTGCTACCCAAAACCACGGGCAGCGTTACACTTTTAATAATATCAACACTTATCGCAGCAGTCCGCTTGGTATCAGGTATAACTCCGATTATGGATATCTTAACGGCGTGTTAACAAGTGCCGAACAGAACTATTATAACAAGCCATTGGCATCTATTAACCACAACTGGCAAATTAATACTACGTCATCATTATCTACGGTACTTTATGCGTCATATGGTAACGGTGCTGCACGTTATTTGACAGGTACAAATGTTACGCTTACTCCCGGTAGTTCAACCGGTGTACCGCGTACAGGTGATATTTATTCGCCAATTGATTTTAACGCCATTACTAAGGCCAATGTGAGCAATGCGGATGGTACTGCAAGCAGGTATTTTATAAATAGTGTAAATGATCATAAACAATACGGTATACTAAGTACCTACAAAAAAACGATTGGTGATATCGATCTGTTAGCTGGTATTGATGGTCGTTACTATGAAGGCGAGCACTACAACCAGGTGAATGACCTGCTTGGCGGTTCATATATTGTTGATACCAGGAGTGCCAGTGCTACCAGCCCTACAGGTAACATCAACAATCCTAACGCCCACATTGGTGTTGGTGGCAAATTCAATAACGATTACAGGTATGAAATAGCCCAGGAAGGAGTTTATATACAGGCAGAGTACAACAAAAACGACCTTTCGGCTTTTGTGAGTCTTGCCGGTAATAATACAAGCAACCGCAGGGTTGATTATTTTAACTATCTGGATACCGATCCAAACCAAACCAGCAAATGGGTTAACTTTTTAGGTTACCAGGCAAAAGGTGGGGCTAACTATAACTTAGATAGCCATAATAACATTTTTGCAAATATTGGTTACATACAAAGGGCACCGCTGGTTGCTAACATATTTGTTAATAAAAAGAACGACCTTAACCCTGATGCCAAACCAGAGCAGTTAATGAGCTATGAGCTGGGTTATGGTTTCAGAAGCTCGATATTCAGCGCCAACGTTAACGTATACAGATCAACCTACAAAAACAGGGCTAAAACAGCTACATTTGTTGATCAAACGGATAATTCAGTTTACAACGTAAACATTTCTGGTATTAACGAAGTACACCAGGGTGTTGAGGTTGATGCCAAATTACGCCCGGTTAAAGATGTAACCTTAAGCGGAAGCTTATCAATTGGCGATTACCATTACACCAGTAACACCGGCCCAACCCAGGTTACCAGCGATAACGGAAAATCATTTACCCAGGATGCGTTGTTGCTTAAAGGCTTAAAAGTTGGTGAATTTGGTACAGCGAATACAAGTGCCCAAACCACCGCCGCGTTAGGTTTAGATGTGCAGGTTTTTCCGCAGGTAAAAATTGGCGCGAATTATAACTATTATGCCCGTTACTACGCCACTTTCGATCCATCAAAGCTTACTACTACCCAGCAAGCATCGGCAGGTGGTACAGCTTTTACAAACTATCGCTTGCCTAACTTTTCAACAGTTGATATGAACATTGCCTACCGCTTTAAATTTGCAGGGCTCGACGCGGCTTTAATTGGCAACGTGTATAATTTATTTAACACTACCTACATATCCGATGCTTTTGAAACTGCAATACCTAACAGCGTAGCGGCATATGGTTTTGTACCACGTACCAATAACCTTGGTGTTTGGTATGGTTCGCCAAGAACTTACGTAGCCACTTTTAAAATCAACTTTTAATCATTGCTAACAAGATATTTCATGAAAAAGATATTATATAACCTGATGTTACTTACAGCTATCGCTGCTGTATTTAGCGCCTGTCACCCGATGAATAACCTGTATGACGCAATCGGGCCGGTACCAACTCCTAATGGTACCCCGCAAACCTTTACACTGACACTGGCAGCGGCCGACTATAATTTGCTGCCTCCAACCAACTATGCTAAAACATCATTGAACTTTAAAACCAAAGATGATGCAGCATCAAGCATTCCGGTTATTTTAGGCTCAAAATACCCTAACTACGCCGATAAATCGAGCGTAGTGGTAACCTACGCGGTACCGCCGGTTACCGTAGCAGTTGCCGATTCGGTTTTTAAAGATGTAGCTTATACATTGGTTGATCCTACCGATTATCTTTTACTGCCTGGTAATAAATACAGTGATTTCAGCGCTTCACAAATTTTGGCCTGGTTGCCTTATAAGTACCCTACTCCGGTAGCCAACCAGTTAGCTGTATTAACTTTTATTTATTATGAAAGCGGTGCAACATCTACCGTAACGCAATCATTCCTGTATTTAAATGGCGCCTGGAAAAAAATCTATACCATATCTGCAGCGCAATATGCATCAATTGGTAAAGGTGGTACAAGCAATGATTTCGCCGCCGCAGATGCCGGCAACCTTACCGCTTATTTCAATACGTTTTTAAAGGCCGATGCCGCTGTTGCAGCTACCGCCAAAGCAGGCGATGTTCAATACATCAGCTTTAAATACTATGGAGGCAGCGCGGCTAAAACTTACCAGCGTGTAATGCCTTTAACTTTTGATGGCACTAACTGGGTTACTGCTTCATTACCACAAAGCCTAACTTTTGCCAGAACGGCCGGTGTTTGGGTAGCAGATAATACTGTTAATTACACACTTGCCGCTACCGATTATACCTATATAGGTACAACCACAGCGGGCTCGGATGCTGCCAGGGCTAACGTAGCACAATATGGTGATTTTAACATCACCACCGGTGCTGCAACAAGCTGGACGGATGCCGATTTACAGGCTGCTTTAATTGCAGTACTGGCGCATAAATATCCGGCTGCTGTTGCCAACCAAAAGTTTGTTTTAACGTATGCAGCATATAATGGTGCAACTATTAACCTAACCAAAACTTTCCAATTTAACGGTACCACGTTTGTACAGTTATAAGTGCAGTTTCTTCAAACAAAAAAGCCGCCGGAGTTTTCCGGCGGCTTTTTTTATATCAGTTGGATATCCTTAATTATAAACAAACTCTCCAAATTCCGACGTTACGGTTACCTGCTTAACATCGGCTTTTTCAACTTTGCCGATGATCTGTGCATCAACACCGAAGCTTTGTGAAATGGCAATCAGTTCGGCAGCAATTTCCTGTGGTACGTAAAGCTCCATGCGGTGCCCCATGTTAAACACTTTGTACATTTCCTGCCAGCTGGTTTTTGACTCTTCCTGGATCAATTTAAACAATGGCGGCACAGGGAACAGGTTATCTTTAATGATATGCAATTCGTCGATAAAGTGCAATACTTTGGTTTGCGCACCGCCGCTGCAATGTACCATGCCGTGAATCTGGTTGCGGTAACCATCAAGCATTTTTTTAATAATAGGTGCATAGGTGCGGGTAGCGCTTAATACCAGTTTACCCGCGGTAATGGTTTTACCATCGCCAATGTCAACCAGGTCGGTAAGGTTTTTACTGCCGCTAAAAATTAATTCGTAAGGGATAGCCGCATCGTAGCTTTCGGGGTATTTATCGGCAATGGTTTTATTGAACACGTCATGGCGGGCAGATGTAAGTCCGTTTGAGCCCATGCCGCCATTATATTCTATTTCGTAAGTGGCCTGTCCGTATGATGCCAGGCCTACTATAACATCGCCTGGTTGAATGCGATGGTTTGATACCACATCATCGCGCTTCATGCGGCAGGTTACGGTAGAGTCGACTATAATGGTGCGTACCAGGTCGCCAACATCGGCTGTTTCACCCCCTGTTGAGTATATGCCTATTCCTGCATCGCGTAGCTCGCTTAAAATCTCTTCGGTACCATTAATAATGGCCGCGATAACTTCGCCGGGAATAAGGTTTTTATTGCGACCGATAGTTGACGATAACAGGATGTTATCAACAGCACCCACGCAAAGCAGGTCATCAAGGTTCATGATAATGGCATCCTGCGCAATACCGCGCCAAACAGAAATATCGCCGGTTTCTTTCCAGTAAGTATACGCCAGTGACGATTTTGTGCCCGCGCCGTCGGCATGCATAATATTGCAGTAATCAGCGTTGTTAGTTAATATATCAGGTACTATTTTACAAAAAGCTTTAGGGAAAACGCCTTTATCAATGTTTTTAATAGCGTTATGTACATCATCTTTTGAGGCAGATACACCTCTTTGATCGTATCTTTGCGAAGAAATCATGGGCAAATATACACACGAATTTCACGAATTTTGTACACGAATTTCACGAATGAGATCGAATGCCACTAATCTCATTCCACAATCACGATTTTGCTAATTGAATTGAATTTACCAATCCGCATTTAAAGTTCGTAAGTTTGCACTAAATCGGTTCACGGGGTGGTACTAAAACTTAATTGGTGTAACACGGTTTAATTAAGTCAATCCAATCTGGTTTCATCCAGGTAATTTGTGCCTGTTCAATTCGTAAAATTCGCTCTCATTAGTGAAATTAGTGTGTAAATGTTTAAAACCCTCTCCTATAAAATAAACCGCTGGCGCCTGAGGCGTAACAGCCAGCGCAACTTTTTAATTTATTGCAGTGTATTCGTAGGTTTTTTTGGTGGGCTTGCGGCTGTTGCCCTAAAGTTTTTAGTTCATTTTATGGAGGATGTGAGCCATCGCATTTCGGGGCATTTGTATTATCATTTAGCCTATGTGTTTTTGCCGGCGCTTGGGATCTTCTTAGCGGTAGCCTGGCAGCACATCATCAACCGCGATAAAATACAAAAGGGGATTGGGAGTATTTTAGTTAATATCAAAAAGAACCGGTCGAACATCAGGATCAATAACATGTACTCGCATATAGTTACCAGCTCGTTAACCGTGGGTTTTGGCGGATCGGCGGGTTTGGAGGCCCCAATTGTAGCTACAGGAGCAGCTATCGGTTCAAATGTGGGTAAGTTTTTTAAGCTTACACCTTATGAAAAAACGGTATTGCTTGCGTCAGGAGCTTCGGCAGGTATCGCGGCGGTATTTAACAGCCCCATAGCCGGGGTGCTTTTCTCCTTAGAGATATTGATAGGAGAAATCACTATCCCAACATTTATCCCCTTATTAATAGCCTCGGCAACAGGTGTTGTGGTTTCAAAATTGTTATACTCCGGCCAGTTGTTTCATTTGGTAACCGAGGGCTGGGTGGTAAGCGCCATCCCCTTTTATGTACTGCTGGGCTTTTTCAGCGGCTGGATAGCCTTATATATTAATAAGGTAGGTGGCGATCTGGAAGGCGGCATTTTAAAAAAACAAAACAGGTATGTAAGGGCATTATCGGGTGGTTTGTTTTTGGGCGTTATCATTATGGTTTTTCCGCAGCTTTTTGGCGAGGGCTATCATTATCTGCAGGAAATATTGAACGGTAACATCGATGCGCTTAAAGACGAATCGCTGTTTTCAAATTTGCTTTCAAATCCCTGGATCATGCTGCTGTTTATTGCCGCGTTGGTTTTTATGAAAATTATAGCCGCTGGTATTACCATTGGTTCGGGCGGTAATGGCGGCTCGTTTGCGCCAACCATGTTTACGGGTGCCTTTTTGGGTTTACTGGTGGCTTACGGGGTTAACCAAACCGGACTTATTCACTTAAATACCAGCAATTTTATAGCTGTAGGCATGGCTGGGGCTTTAAGCGGCGTATTGCACGCCCCGCTTACCGCCATATTTTTAATTGCCGAAATTACAGGTGGCTACGTGTTGTTTATCCCACTCATGATTGTATCGGCTATATCTTATATTATATCGCGCCTGTCATCGCCGCATAATATATACTGGCAGCATTTAATCCATGAAAAAAACATCCATCCCGGGCAGGATTATGGCATGCTTAACGCAATTACGCTGGATAGCATCATCAACAGAAAATATACTGCTGTTGATAAGCAAACCACAGTAAATGATTTTTATAAGATACTGGCCGTTACCGATGCCAATATCTTTCCTGTTTTAAAAGAAGATGGCCGGCTGGAGGGCGTTGTATTGATAGACGACATCCGCCGCAGTTTGTTTAACCAGGAAATAGCCGATAAAACCATTGCCGATATTATGGTAGTGCCACCCACGGTAATTGACTATGAACAACCCGCCAGCGCAGTAATGGAAACCTTTGATGCCATTGATGTTTGGCAGTTGCCGGTAATAAAGGATAACGTGTTCATTGGTTTTATATCCAAATCGGCTTTGCTAAGTAAATATCGGGAGGTGATTATAGAGCAGCACAAGGCGAGTGATTTGTTTGCGTGACACGAATTTCACGCATTTGAGCGAATTGGCTCGAATTAAAATTGTAGATTATTGGGGGTAAGTGTTTAAGCATTCGGGAAATTCGACCTCATTAGTGAAATTAGAGTGTAATTGTTAAATTGGCATAACTCTTGCATCTATCGTCCGTCTTATTGTTATTATTGCTTTAAATTAATTTGCGGGCATCGTTTTTTTTTAGATCGTTTTACCCGCTTTCATTCTATGAAGGTAACCTATACAAATATACTATCCAGAAAAATCCTTCTGTCGTTTTTAGTATTGATCATTATTTTGGCTATTGCTGCGCTATTTGTGCGGGATAGTATTGCCCAAAAGTTGGCAACAACTGCCCGTTTATCACATCAGATGGAACTTGATCAATCACGTCCGCAACAAGTATTATTGTTGCTTCATGAGGCGGAGGGTTTATTCCAATCCTCGTTATTGGATGATGATGGCAATAAAAAAGCAATTTATAAACGCAAGCTTACACAAGCCTTTACTCAAATAGATACCCTGCTTAAAAGCAGCTTTGATACCGTAAAGTTAAATGCCGGTCAGCGCTTGCAAATCCGTGGCTGGTATGATCAAAAGTTAAAGCTATCTGATAAACTGCTACAGGTAAAACATCGTTTTGATTCGCTGCTGGCCATCAATGGCGAATACAACAGAATGGTAAATGCAAATGCCAACCGTAATCGCGTTGATCAAAACAGCGAAACCACCTATAAAGCCGGCAAAATGAAAAGAAAAGGCTTTTTTGCGCGTATTAAGGCGGCCATTAAGGATACTAATGCATATGCGGAATCATCGGGCAAGGAAGTTAATCATTACCATAACAGTAAAGTGGTTGATGTAAACACGCAGCGCCAGCTGGCCGAAAATAATAAAGCTTTTGTAGATAAATTTAAACGTTTACAACAAACAAACCAGGAATTAAGGGATCTGCAAAAACAACTCATCGGTTTAAATACTCAAATCATCAATGAGTTGGAACAGCTCATTGATGATTTGAAGCAGTTGAATTATAATATTACAGATTCGTTCAGGAACGTTGCGTTGCATAGTTATGCAGAAGCTACCTTATTGCTCAATAAATTATACCTGGGAGCTCTTTTATTGGTATTGGTGTTTGCCACTATGCTTATAGCGTTTGTGATAAAGCTAGATCGGTCGGAAGTGCTTTTACGAAAAGAAAACGACCGTGCCGTTATCATCGCCCAGCAAAAAATGGACTTGCTGCTACACATGACGCACGAGATCCGAAATCCGCTCACTGCTATCAAAGGTTTTTTATTTATCTTCAGTAAAACAGAGCTTTCGGCCAGGCAATCAGAAATGCTCACCTCAATCCGGTCGTCGTCAGATATGCTGCTGCATACCCTAAACGATACGCTTGATGCCGCTAAGATGGAAAGCAGCGAGCTGCAGATCCATGAAGCTCCCTTTAAACCAGATGCAGTATTAAAAGAAGTTGCTGAAAGTATGGAGTTTAGCGCCAGTAAAAAGAAACTCGACTTAGTGTATAGTTTCCATGGTGATGAGGCAATTGTTTTATCAGGTGATAGCTTCCGGCTTAAGCAGGTGATGGTAAACCTGCTCAGCAATGCAATAAAATATACAAAAGCGGGGAGTATAACTATTGACGCTGTGTTACTACATACAGAAAAGGAAACAAAGCTGCATGTTGCCATTACCGATACCGGCGATGGCATTAGCGCAGAGCAACAGGAAAGTCTTTTTTCAAAATATTACCAAACCAATTCTGCAAGAGGGAATGTGGGTACAGGCCTGGGCTTATATATTTGTAAGCAGTTGGTTGAATTACAAAAAGGCAACATTAGCGCTAAGAGTGAGGCGGGAAAAGGCAGCACCTTTAGTTTTGTTATCCCTTATAAGGTTGATGAAGGTGAGGGAAGTTTGAATGCCTGAAGGGTTAATGTGGTAATTTAGAAAGCCGTGATTTGTATACATTGAGTATACTTGAAAAAACAAGGGCGAAATGATTTATTAAATCGTCATTGCGAGTAGTAAAATCCGCGGACTGTGAAGGTGGAAATGACAACATCGCCCCCTTGTCATTGCGAGTTGTAAAATTTCGCGAAATTCTGAAGGTGGAATGACAACATAAAGCTATGTCATTGCGAGGAACGAAGCAATCGCGAACTATGCAGATCCGCCCTGTAGAGCATGCGATTGCTTCGTGCCTCGCAATGACATGGTGGACTTGTCATGGGTAGAAACGAAGCAATCTCGTCGCCATGCATATTCGCTCTGTATGGCTACGAGATTGCCACGCTGCGCTCGCAATGACATATTTTTATATTTGTCATGGGTAGGAACGAAGCAATCCCCAATAAGCAGGTACACCTGATTATTCGCCCTGTATAGTTGGGGATTGCTTCGTCGTACCTCCTCGCAATGACGATCTTTTTTAATTGTCTGTAAATTAAAATTCGTGCCATTCGCCCAAATTCGCACGATTCGTGTGTCTATTTTATAAACAGCAACTCCCTGAATTTTGGCAACGGCCACATGCCGTCATCAACCAATTGCTCTAATTTATCAACACGGTACCGAATAGGCGCGAAGAATGATTTAACCTTCTCATCGTAGTCAATGGCACGCTGGCGGATATCCTCTACCGCGTTTGCTGTTTTACGTGCCTCAACCATTTGGTCAACATTGGTTTTAATGAAGTTAACATGGTCTGCAATTTTGGTAATAATATCCAGCTGTGCTTCATAAGTTGATGCTGCAAGGCCAAGCTCTTTTAATCCCTTTACGTTTTCAATTAGTTTGGTTTGATAGCTTAAGGCAGCAGGAATGATGATGTTTAAAGCTAATTCGCCCATTACGCGGGCCTCTATCTGAAGTTTTTTGTAAAAGCTATCCAGCAAAATCTCGTGACGGGCATGTGCCTCACGTGGTGTAAATACACCGGTTTCTGCAAAAAGGATCTCCGTTTTTTCTGACAGGAAAGCGTCGAGCGCTTTTGGCGTAGTTTTAATATTGGCTAAACCGCGTCTTTCTGCTTCTTTTTCCCAGTCTTCGCTGTAGCCATTACCCTCAAAACGGATGTTTTTTGATTCCTTGATGTATTTTTTGATAACAATGAGCAAGGCAAGGTCTTTTTTCTCACCTTTTTTAATCAGTTTATCTACATCGTATTTAAACCTTTTAAGCTGCTCGGCAACTATAAGGTTCAGGATCGTCATCGGGCTGGCCGAGTTTGCCGATGAGCCAACTGCCCTTAACTCAAATTTATTACCGGTGAAGGCAAAAGGCGAGGTACGGTTGCGGTCGGTATTGTCGGGTAAAATCTGTGGAATTTTAGGAATGCCCTGCCATAACAGGTTATCCTCTTTTATTTTTTTGCTGATCCTTGACGTTTCTATCTCATCCAATACATCATTAAGCTGGCTGCCCAAAAAAATGGAGATAATAGCAGGAGGAGCTTCATTGGCCCCTAAACGGTGATCATTATTGACAGATGCTATAGATGCCCTTAACAAATCGGCATGTTCATGAACCGCTTTTATGGTATTCACAAAAAAGGTAAGGAACATGAGGTTGTTTTTTGGCGTTTTGCCCGGCGACAACAGGTTTTTACCGGTATTGGTAATTAACGACCAGTTGTTGTGCTTGCCAGAACCATTGATACCTGCATAAGGTTTTTCATGCAATAGCACTTTAAAGTTATGGCGACGGGCTACACGGTCCATCAAATCCATTAACAATTGGTTATGGTCAATGGCCAGGTTTATTTCTTCATAAATAGGGGCGCACTCAAATTGTGATGGCGCAACCTCATTATGGCGGGTTTTTAATGGGATACCTAATAATAAGGCTTCGGCTTCCATATCCTGCATGTAAGCATACACCCGTCCTGGTATCGACCCGAAATAATGATCTTCTAATTGCTGGTTTTTTGCAGAAATGTGGCCAAAAAGTGTCCTTCCGGTCAAGTAAAGGTCGGGGCGGGCGTTAAAAAGGGCAATATCTACCAAAAAGTACTCCTGTTCCAGTCCTAAAGAGGCATTTACCTTCTCAACACCTTTATCAAAGTAATGACAAACATCAACCGCCGCTTTATCCAATACGCTTAATGCTTTTAACAATGGTACTTTATAGTCAAGCGCTTCGCCGGTGTAGGATACAAACACAGTGGGGATACACAAGGTGCGCGCCATTAAAAACGCGGGCGATGATGGATCCCATGCAGTATAACCGCGGGCCTCGAAAGTATTACGGATTCCGCCGCTTGGGAAACTGGAGGCATCGGGTTCCTGTTGTGACAGGGCATCGCCGCTAAAGCGTTCTATTGCGCCACCATCGGCCGTAGGTTCAAAAAAGGCGTCGTGCTTTTCGGCCGTGGTGCCCGTAAGCGGCTGAAACCAGTGTGTATAATGTGTTGCTCCTTTGCCAAGGGCCCATGATTTCATAGCCGATGCTATTTGCTCTGCCAGGTCACGAGGGATAGGTTCACCTTTTTCAATAGAATTAACAATGCCCTGGTAAGCCTCTGTCGAAAGGTATTCCTTCATTTTCTTTTTATCGAAAACATTGGCGCCAAAATATTCAGAAATTTTTGAAGCTGGTGGTTTCACCTCGGGGATGGTTCTGTTCAGAACGTCCTGCAGTGCTTTAAATCGGATGTTGGACATAATTATTATGCGGTTTAATTAATGGCAAATTCAAAAATAGAACTATCCTTTAAAATATGCATCAAAATTTGATGAAATAAATAGAAGTTAAAACGAGTAGTTACGGTGTAATATGTCTTTTGACGATGATTTTGATATGTGTTTTATACACATTATGAGGTAAAACTTGCTTTTTGAGTTAAAATATTTCATTTTTTATCTATGAAACGCTAAAAAATGAGATTTTGTCTTTTAAAATTGATGATTTTGTATGTTAAAGTGGTTTTGTAAGTACTTATGTTATTTTGATATTAAAAATTCAATAAAATTAAGCCTGTTTTTTGGTTTTGAATTATGATTTTAATAATTATTGATGTTTTTGTGATGTTTTTTTTGTCTAAAATTTGTTATTGTTAAAATAACTACATAATTTCATGAAATAATTTACAAAAACCACATAAATATTATATTTTTTTTAAAAATGTGTAGTGTTTAATGGTCAAAACTTAAAACCTGCATCGTTTAAGTTGTTTTGTGGAAAGTAAACCAATTGCAATCAAGCTATTTATACTATACAACAATCAAACTAAAATTAAACTATTAAAAAACAATCAAACTAAATTAAAAAACAAATGAAAGTAAGTTCTACAAAAATCAACTTCCTAAGTTCAGTCCGACAGCTGACACGTGAGAAATGGGCGCTGGGTGCTACCATTTTTACAGGAAAAATGGTGGGCTTGTTGCTCGTTTTCGGGGCAATGATGGTTTTACCAGGTATTTTTGGTACAAAAGCACATGCTGCCGAAACGTATACCGCTCACGAAACGTCGTTAATTAACACAGTTAATACTGTTTGGACACTGGTTGCTGCCTTTTTAGTATTTGGTATGCAGGCAGGTTTCGTTATGCTTGAAGCAGGTTTTGCCCGCAAGCGCGAGACAGTGAACGTACTTATGGAGTGTATTTTTGATACTTGCCTTTGTGGTTTGTTATTTTACGCTATAGGTTACGCGTTTATGTTTGGTAACGGTAATGGTTTTATTGGATGGGGCGGTTTGGGTGCCGATGGTAAAACCATCACCAACTGGTTTTTCCTTCAAAATACGCCTGATACTTACGGTTCAACCGGTATCCCGGTATTGGCTCACTGGATTTTCCAATACGCCTTTGCTGATACTTGCTCAACCATTGTATCTGGTGCAATGATCGGTCGTACAAGCTTCCGTGGCGATATCCTTTACAGTATAGGTATTACAGGTTTTATTTACCCAATTATTGGTCACTGGGCCTGGGGACCAGATGGTTTCTTAGCGGTGATGGGTACTTCAAGCATTTTTGCTCACCTGAGCGCTCAGCCTTTCCGCGATTTTGCCGGTTCAACAGTGGTACACACAATTGGTGGTGTAGCTTCGCTGGCAGGTGCAATGGTATTAGGCCCACGGTTGGGTAGGATCTTTGCCCGGGACGATAAAGAAAAAGGTGGATTACCTGCTGGTCATAACTTATTAGTTGCTGCTGTGGGTGGTTTCATCCTGTGGTTTGGCTGGTATGGTTTTAACCCTGGTTCTACTTTGTCTGCAATGGATATGCAAGGTATTGGCCGCGTTGCTGCCAACACTACACTTGCGGCTTGTGCCGGCGGTTTTGCCGCAATGCTTATGGCATTATGGTTTGGCCCAACTAAAGGCAAGTTTGATTTGGCTTTCACCATCAATGGTTTCTTAGGTGGTTTAGTTGCTATTACCTGCCCTTGTTACTGGGTTAGCCCACTGGGTTCTATATTATTAGGTGCAGTTGCAGGTGTTGTAATATTTGCAGGTGTTTACCTTATTGAGTGGTTCCGTATTGATGATCCGGTTGGTGCAGTATCTGTACACGGCCTTTGCGGTATTTGGGGTACTTTATCATTAGGTTTATTTGCATCTGGTCAGTACGGTGCTACCGGCCCAACCGGTGCTGATAACTCTGCTCCTGTAGCCGGTTTATTTTACGGTGGTGGTTTTGGGGTTTTAAAAGCGCAATTCATTGGTAGCTTAACTATTACATTGGCCGTATTTGTGGTAACTTTTGTAATGATGTTTATCATCAACAAATTAGGTCATCCATGGAAATTACGTATCGAAGAAGAAGGTGAAACAGGTGCCGGCGGTATCGACGTATTTGATCACGGTATCGAAGTTTACCCACCTCAGGATGATGAGATCAGCTTAAGCGGCCTTTTTGATAAAGGTGTAACCTCTCCATCTGCAGTATAATATAATACAACAGTACCTTGTGTGGTTGGTTGCGTTACCGACATAGCCAGCCAACTACACCAGGTATTTTATAATAACAACTTTATGCCCGGCTTTAATAACAGCTATGTTGTGTATTAGTTTATTAGCCAGCCGAAGCTTAAAATATTTTCAATCAACCCAATCAATCCACAATTAAACAAACTGTTACCATGAAAAAAGCTGCCCTTAATACACCTTCCTGATTTATTGCAGGTTGTTTGCTATCAATAGCAACCCTAAAAATAACCAAGAAATTTTATTGAGAATTACCTGAAGCCAGGTGTAAAACCGGGCTTAATGGGAAAGCTTTGTTCAACCCTAATCAAAATCAAATCAATTAAATCGTTATCATGAAAAAAACACTTTTACTTTTATCAGTTTTTAGCATTGCGGCTTTTACGGTTAAAGCCCAGGACACTGTAAAAACCACGTCTGATGCGCCTTTGGTTATCTACGGTTCGGTAGATACTTATTTTAAAAATGATTTCTCAAACAAACCAAATATTCAAACCTCTTTCGGATCAGATCAAAATTCTGTTTCTATTGGTATGATCGACTTAGGTCTGAAGAAAAAAGTTGGTAAAGCGTCATTTGTAGGCGAAATGTCTTTTGGGCCGCGTGGCCAGGAGCAATCAATTCCTGATGCAACATTAGGTGGCCTTCCGGCAGGTACTTCAAGCTATCACATCCAGAATTTATATGTTAGCTATGATGTTACCGATAAATTTAACCTGACAGCCGGTTATATGGCAACATTTGTTGGTTACGAGGTAATTAGCCCGACAGCCAACTTTAACTACTCAACTTCTTACTTATTCAGCGCTGGTCCGTTCCAGAATGCAGGTTTCAAAGCTACTTATGCTTTCTCTGATAAAGTGAGTTTAATGGCAGGTGCATTTAACGATACCTGGAACACTTATCGTTCAACTTCAAGCACGCCGGAAGTTTCAACATTTGGTGCCCAGTTATTTTTAGCACCTGTTAAAGGATGGACTGCTTACATTAACCTTGCAAGTGGTAAATACTCTGGTACTGTATTGGATTTAACCACTGCTTACCAAATTACTGATGCCTTTAAATTGGGATTAAACGCTGCCCGGAAATCAGGAAACGGTGCGCTTAACTATTACGGTTATGCATTGTATCCTCAACTCGCTGTTTCAAAAACGGTTACTTTTGGCTTGCGCGAAGAGTACTTTAAAGCAAAAGCTACCAACAGTGGTTCTGATATAGGTATTGCCCCAGGTAACTCTGTATTGGCATCAACTTTAACTGCAAATATCAAAGCTGGTCCGTTAACCTTTATTCCGGAGGTTAGGTTAGATCATACTAAAAACATCGATGCCTTTGTTAAAAGTGACGGCACTGCAACAAAATCAGCATCTCAATTTATTTTAGCTGCTGTTTACGCATTCTAATTTTAATAAAAACAATATTTTACAAAAAGCCTCCTGATATAACCGGGAGGCTTTTTATATTTGGAAAAATAGAGTCAAGAATTAAGAGTCAAGAATTAAGGCAGGAGTTTTTCAAGTTTAGATGAGAATTTGAATGCTTAAACCTTGATCTTTGATCTCCAATGCAAAGAAGACATGCTTTTTATCTTGACTCTTGATTGTTGACTCTTGATTTTATTCCCAAAATGAAAAACATCATTGTTGCCTTAGTCTTCGTACTATCGGCCAAGGTTGCCCTGGCCCAAAAAGATTCACTGGCTTTTGACGAACGTAATAAATGCATTTATTACCAGGCAATTGAGCAGCCGGGTTTAATTAAAGATACGTTGTTTAACCGCGGCGCTTACTTTATGAGCAAGGCTTTTCCAAAAGGCAAGTTTAAAGTTACAAAAAGCGACGAGGCGAAAGGCGTTTTAACCGGAGAAGGCAGTTTCATAGTACCTAAAAGGTCGTTGATCTCCAATAGTCTTGGTGGCGAAATAACGTACACTATGCAGATAGAGGTTAAGGATGCAAAATACCGTTATTGGTTCACCGATTTTGTATTTAACCCCTATAAACGCGACAGATATGGAATGGAGGTGCTTACGCCTGGCGTAAACACCGCGATGGAAAAAGGTAAAGATATGTTGGATAAAAAGGATTTTTCGGTTTACCTGGATAAGATCCTGCTGAATAGCCGGCAGTATGGAGGCCTTTTAAAGGCGTATATGCTTAAAATGTCTGCTAAGCCTAAGGTGGTAGATAAAACGATCAAAAAGATCTCGACTAAGGAGTGGTAATTTGGTCATTTGCTTCGCGTCATTAGTCATTTCGCTGCGCTGTCATTGGTTGTTTGCTCCAGTATTTTATGTTTATCAACTCAATAAAAAAGCTGCCTCTTTAACCGGGAGGCAGCTTTAATTTTTTGTTGTTATTTGGTTCGTGGCGAGAATTAATAACAATTACGTTAATTGGAATGTTTGTTTGAATGTTTTGTAATGTTTATTTGGGGGATGTTTGAACAGTACCTCCTTTCTGTATTTAAAGATGATTAAAACATTTCGTTAATAAATAATTCGATCAGTTGTAAAGTTTCTCTTAAGGATTAAAGTTCTTCGTCGTGCTGGCTGATATCTAAACCTGCAGCCTCTTCTTCTGGTGTTACACGTAGCTTGCTGATTTTGTCGGTAATGATCAACAAAATATATGAACCTACAAAAGCAAATGCCGATACCGCTACCAACGCAATAAGGTGTACAAAGAATAACTTGGTTTCACTATAAAATAAACCGTTACCGGTAGTATTGCCAGCGTTAACATTAACGTGGGCAAAAATACCTGTCATTAACATACCAACCATACCACCTACACCATGGCAAGGGAATACATCAAGCGTATCATCAATGCTGGTTTTACTTCTCCAGATCACTACCAGGTTACTTACCATTGCGGCAACTATACCTATAATTAATGAGTTTGATATGGTTACGAAGCCAGCGGCAGGAGTGATGGCTACCAGGCCTACAACCGCGCCTATACAAGCACCTAAAACCGATGGTTTTTTGCCAAGCATCATATCAAAAAAGATCCATGAAATAGCGGCAGCGGCCGATGCGGTAGTGGTAGTAGCTAAAGCAGTAGCAGCAAGCGGATTTGCACCCAAAGCCGAACCTGCGTTAAAACCAAACCAGCCAAACCATAATAAACCTGTGCCTAATAGCACATAGCTGATACGGGCAGGTGAGTGTGCTTTTTCGTTACGTTGTTTTAAATATAGTGCCGATGCCAAAGCAGCCCAGCCGGCGCTCATGTGTACCACGGTACCACCTGCAAAGTCAAGCACGCCTAATTTAAAAAAGAAGCCATCCGGGTGCCAGGTAGCGTGTGCTAAGGGGGCATAGATGAATATCATAAACAAGCAAAGGAAAATAAGGTACGAGTTAAAGCGGATTCGCTCGGCAAATGCACCTGTGATAAGGGCAGGGGTAATAACCGCGAATTTTAGCTGGAACATGGCAAACAACACCAATGGGATAGTAGGAGCTAAAGGCCATACATCATTGCCAAGCATGCCTTTCATCATAAAAAAGGTGCCGGGGTTACCTATAAAGCCACCAAACTCGTCTTTACCAAATGCAAGGCTAAAGCCGAATATTACCCACAATATGGTAATAACGCCCATGCAAACAAAGCTTTGCATCATGGTTGATAGTACGTTTTTTTTGCTAACCATGCCGCCATAAAAAAAGGCCAGACCGGGTGTCATGATCAGTACAAGGGCGGTGCTCACTAATAGCCAGGCGGTATCGCCACTATCAATTTTACTTTCTTTAATAGTAGTTACAAGGTTTGAAGGGTATATAAGGGCAAGTACAATTACAACTAATAGTACGCCAAATGGTATGAATTTTTTCATGCTTAGGGTTTTAGGGAGTAGTTAATAAAATAATTAAAACACTGCCCGGTACCCAATCAAAATACCGGGCAGTATAAAAACTATACACGCAGGCACCCAATCAAAATGCCTTCGGGTATTAAAAATTACTTACAGGGCACCCAATCAAAATGCCGTTCAGTATTTTAAACTAAATTTTAAAAAACAATAAAATACGGGCATGTAATCAGCACACCGCGCATAAAATTGCTTTTGCTACTACCAGAAATCGTGGAATGGAAAAAGGATGAGTTTGCGGAAACGCGATAGCTCGCCGGTGCCCCCACCGCAAATAAAACTGAGGTACTTAAAATGTATGGAGTAAAAGTTAGGGCTGTTATAAATACCCTGCATGGAGTGCGAACCCCGGTGTTGCTGCAGGTTTAGTAATTGTGATGGCGCGCCATTTAAAATAAACTCATAACTGTAAGGGTTATAAGGCAGATGATGCGCTGTAGCAGCCGATACTGAAGATTTTTTATCGTCAGTATGGTTAATATGGTATAATCCTCCCCTTGCCGAAGCTGAAAAGCCCGGAAAAAGCAGAAAAAATAAGGCAATAAACCGATAAAGCCTGTTGTCCATTTCATAAAAGTAGTAAAAAAATAAAATAGTCTTACTTTTTTTATAAATATTTTAAGTTTTTGTGCTTTTGTGTGATAAATTAATATAAAAGTTCAATTATTTTCTGTTTTTTAAAAAGTGAAATGATTTTTTATCGGAATATTGGTTGTTTTTTAGGTATTAAGTAAAAGGTTGGCATTTTATATAGATTATGGTGATGCTATTTACCAAAATAGCAACCTGAAATGTAAAGGCCGCTCAAGCCGATGAAACTGCGTGTACTCTCTTTCCAAATTGCTTGTTTAACTATGATAGCAATTTTTTTTTAAGCCCTCTATGCGGCGCAGCCGGAGAGAGGGCAGGCCCAGCGCAGCGTCGGCCGGGTGAGTCGTCCCTTGGTTAGTTTCAACCATTCATTTATCTGCCTGATTTTACTATTTCCAAATTAAATTCTGAAAAACACAACTTTTTACTTGTTTTATAAAATATAAATACTTTATATTCGTTTATTGTAAAATTTAATTCTGTAAATATGTCAATGACGAAATTTAATTTGTACGAGATGGAGTGGCTCGATCTTGTATTTGATCACCGTAACAAAAGCTACGGTGCCTATGAATTACGGCAACACTATAGCCGTACCATGAGTAAGGCTATGGGACTTGCTTTTGCCGCTGTTGCTGTTTGGGCGATAGCAAGTTTGGCGTTCAGGCACAAACCTGAAACTATGATTACCACCGAAGTGCATCTCCCTGATGTATTACAACCGCCGCCTCCTGTGGCGCCTAAACAACAACAGAAGGTGATTCCGCCTCAATCTTCCGGCCTCAACCTGCCTAAGGATGTATCAAAAAAGTTAATCTTTCTACCGCCGGTTGTAGTGCCCGAAGAGCAGGCTGTTGATCCGCATACCATGGCCGAACTTCAGAAGGCTACCATATCCAATACAGACCAGGCGGGGCCGGATGCTTCAGCGGGAACCGGTTTAGAGGGCATTGATGGCAATGGCGGGAAAGGGAACGGCGTTGCGGCCGTCACTGAGGACGTATCGATACACTCCTTTGAATCAATAGAGGCCTTACCGGTGCCCGATGGTGGCATGGAGGGTTGGGCTAAGTTTTTACAAAAAAATCTGCGTTACCCGGCGGTTGCGCGCGAGAATAATGTACAAGGCAGGGTGATCCTGAACTTTGTTGTTGAAAAAGATGGATCGATATCAAACATTAAAATAGCGCGCGGATTGGGTTCGGGCTTAGATGAAGAATCTATAAGGGTGCTTAAACTGGCCAAGCCCTGGAAACCAGGCATCCAGAACGGGCACCCGGTACGCGTTGCCTATAGCATCCCTTTTAACTTTCAACTGGCCGAAGGGGAATAATGCTACATCATGACGAGGGCGCTGCTTCCCGACCTTGAAAAATGAAATTTTGATGAAATTTATTTTTTAGATAAATGAATTATTTTAGGATTGTATAAAATATAATGTATGTTATATCGTTAATATAGAAATTTAATTCTTAAAATTATGCCTTACACAAAATTTGATTTGTACAACGCCGAATGGCTCGACCTTGTATTTGACCATCGCAACAAAGAGTACGGAGCTTATGAATTAAGAACCAATTATGGGCAAACCATGATTAAAGCCATGGGACTGGCTTTTGGCGGTGTGGCCATTATTGTAGCATCGAGTCTTTTGTTTAAAGCTAAACCGCCGGTAATGGTTAAAATGACCCCGGTTGAACTTAGTACAGTTGCTGTTAAACAGCCCGATGTGGTAAAGCCTGCCAAACCTGCTAAGCCCGCCGAACCTTTAAAAGCTACCCCGCCCGTAAAAACAATGCAAAACCTGCCGCCTGTGGTAGTGCCAAGCGACCCGCCTGTACAACCGCATACCACAACAGAGCTGCTAAGCAGTACTATTGGTAGCGTTGACAGCAAAGGTGATGATAAACCGGGTAATGTGATAGAAAATAAAGGTGGTGATGGAGATGGTAAAGCCCCCGCTGTGGATAACTCGATACACGATATGAACGGGGGAGGTATTGAAGTAATGCCCGAACCGGTTGGTGGTGCCGCGGCCTGGAGTAAGTTTTTAAACAAAAACCTGCGTTTCCCCGGGGCAGCTCAGGAGCAAGGGATCTCCGGCAAGGTACTGATGAGCTTTGTTATTGAAAAAGATGGAACACTGTCAAATATAAAGGTAGAGCGTGGCGCAGGCTTTGGTTTTGATGAAGAGGCTGCCCGTGTATTAAAACTGGCCAAAGCCTGGAAACCCGGGATGCAAAACGGCCAGCCTGTACGCGTTAAATACGTTATCCCAATGAATTTTCAATTAGCCGATGGGGGATGAGGTTAGTGAGTAGTGAATAGTGATTGATGAGTCGTGGGTTTTTGAGTGTAAGATTTGTGTGTGCAGATAGGTAAGTGTATGATTGGAGGTAAACGGAGCTTGTCCGTTTACCTTTTTTGTTGCGGTATATTAGGAGACGAACCGCCGTCATGCCGAACTTGTTTCGGCACCCCACTTGATAAGATACTTTATGCGGGAAACCTGTTCTGTGGGGTCCTGAAATAAGTTCAGGATGACTTCCGTTTTACAACATGTCATTGCGAGGCACGAAGCAATCTCATGCTCCACAGGCGGATAAGCCGCTTTTGGGTAAAGGCTCAAGGTCTCTACCTGTTTATATCGATGCAATAACTTCCCTGTCGTTATTAAACCAAATAGTAGTACTATCTATGCGATGGCTTTTTATAACGCTAAATATTAAACCCTAAAACCGTTATATCAAATATTTAGTTGTGTGTAGATATTAGGTGTTCTTGTAAGCTCCGTTATGCGGAGCTTTTATTACACTTAACCAATATTTCCTGCTATTCTGTTGTATATATTTGACAGTATTACGTTCCTTTTTTTACCCAATATCATTCGTTTGGCGGTACGGATTTCTTTATATCCGTTTTCATGCAAAAATGTGGTTGCGTATAAATTGTCTTTAGGGAATGCAACTTTATCGTTGGCATTAAAATGTACTTTCAGTAGTTCAATTCCTGCAGCTCTGGTATTCGCAATTATTAAACCTTCTCCAAGAGTGGGTAAATAAAAACCTTCGACCATATTATTGTTGAAATACACCAATCCGCCGGTAAGATGTTCTTCAAAAAGAAACACCCTGTCTTCCTGTGAGGTCAGGTAGTCTATTTCCGCAATTTGTTCTCTGAATTCTTTTTTATATGGTATAACAAGAGGTGAAAGTGCTGATGCTATATGTATATCTTTAAAAAAAAAGTATTCGGTTTCTGTGGTGAAACCGGCTTTCTCGTAAACGGGAGCTCCAAGGTCGGTTGCAACTAAATTAATTGTTTCGCAATCATGTTGATTGGCAATGTCAATTAGTTTTTTGGTAATATAGCCGCCAATTCCTTTACCCCTGTGTTCCGGGTGGACAATTATATGGCCGAGCCAGGCTATTTTATGGTGAATGATTGTTGCGCCGATGCCGGCAATTTTACCGTCGATAATTATTTTTATAGGGAAGCAAAAAGACGATACCTTGTAAAAGCGGAAGCTTGGTGTAATATCCGGCCAGCCATCTGGTTGTAAGTCAACAAGCAGGTTTACGTCGTTATCATTAAAGGGTTGTACTTCCATATACCTATTTTAAAAATGTCAATAGCTACAAAGTTTTCTTAAAACAAATGCTATCCGGCAAATTAACATACGGCCCATATTTGGGGATTGATTGATAGCCCGCTTTTGGATAAAGGCTCAAGGCTTCTATCTGTTTTGCGCCGGTTTCTAATACGGTATAGGTAAAACCCAATCCGCGCGCCCAGGTTTCTAATTCTGTTAATACCTTTTTGCTGATGCCGTTTCCCCGGCCGGCAGGCGGTACAAACATTCTTTTTACCTCTACAGCTTCATGATCAAAGGGCTTAAAACAGCCGCAGCCAGCGGGTTTATTATTTAGATAAGCTATTACAACGGTATCAATTTTTTCGATCACGTTATGCTGATCGTAAATGTCCATCATCTCGCCGTTACGGTCGCGCAGGTCGACATCCAGTTGGTTTACCAGGTTTCTGAAGTCGGGATCGTCGCTGTTGGTTCGTTTGAGGGTGATGGTGTTCATAGTAGGCAAAAATAATATTATCCATGTTAAACCTATCTCATCATAAATCAAAAAACATAAACACGCCTACGAAAGTCATCTTCCTTTGTCCAAAAGTCTTTCATCTTTTGCCCTCTCTTTACCAAACCAAATTGGAGTACAACTTATGCGACTGCTTTTTATAGCCCTAAATATTAAACCTCCAAAACCGGGATATTAAATATTTCGTTTCTATTGATAACAAAATAAGCCTTAAAAAATGGAAATCTTAGTGGACTACAATGTGAAAACCATAGCCGATAATATCCGTACTACCAGGGAGCGTTTAGCCTATTCACAAGAATATCTTGCAGCTAAACTCAAAGTATCGCAGAATACCTACAGTAAAATTGAACTGGGCTACGTAAAGCTAACCCTTGAGCGCTTCTTCAAAATTTGCCAGGTACTGGAAATTGACCCGGCAGAGGTAATTAATGCCGATAGAGCAGCAGCTTGATTTAGATTAAGGAACAAGGATTTATGGATTATTTAAGGGATCAAAGAATAAAGATTTATGGATTAAAGATTTTTATCTGCATTCTATAAATTCTTCCAAAACGTACTTGATTCTTGCTCCCGATATCTTTACTCCCCCAAAAAACATCTTTGATCTTTACTCCAAAATCTTTACTCCTAAAAAATCATCCTTACCACAGATATCTTTTTTTACTTTAAAAAGAGTCTTTGATCTTTGCTCCAAAAATCTTTACTCGCAGAAAAGTCCTTTATCCTTGCTCCGAAAATCTTTTGTCCCCTTTAGTAGTTATTCCCGCCTTGTACAAACTGGGCGTGGTGCCCACAATTTTTCTAAATGCCCGGCTAAAATAGTGCTGGTTGTTAAAGCCGGCCTTAAAGCAGGCATCTGCCATACTGCAATAAGGGTTTTGCAGCAACTGCTTGGCAAACTGAATGCGTTCCTTAATAATATAATCAACCGGAGCAATTCCCATTTCGTGCTTAAACGCCCTGAAAAAGCTTGCTTTGCTCATGTAGGCCATCTGGCTTAAGGCATCAATGTTCAGCTTATCGGTAAGGTGGTTTTTAATGTATTGTAAAATATAAGCAAAGCGGTTATTGGTACCCAACTGCTGCATGTTTTCCTTCACCTGGTGCAGGTTTTGCATCTGCATAATGCGGATGAGTAATTCCTTCAGGGTAAGGTTGGCCAAAACATCTTTGGTGATCACATCGCCCGTGCTGATGCTGATGAGTTTATTGATGAGTTGCGCAAGCTCATGGTTATTAAAAAAATGGAATTGTTGATAGTTAAGCTGCCACAGGTCGTTATTGGTGCGGGGATAGTTCTCGTTTAAAAAATCAAGCGTGCTTTTAATTTCCTGGTGATTGATGGCCAGGGCCGTACATTGCGATGGGTTAAGTTCAGATGCTTCTGGGAAATCAATGGTCATGGTAACATTGGGCGGCACAATAACGGTTTCGCCGGGCAGGTAGTCAAAACCGGGCTTATCAAACAAGTGCATCACCTTTTTGCCCCGCAGCATACTGGTAATTACCAGGTCGTTAAAGGTTAAGGGCACCAGTTCGCTGCGTTGGTAAGTTTCGTAAATATTAAGCTCACAATGGTTTAAGGTATAGGCACGGCGGTTTTCAACCAGCGTGTGCAACTCGCGCTTACCGCTAAGGGCAAACGGAGATACCAGGTTTCTCTCATTCATAATTGGCTTATTTAAAAGCAAGTTAGGCATAGTTAACAACACATTGCAAATCAATTTTAAATTGAAACTATTGTGCACCCAATTGAGAGCATTGTGCAAAAGGCCGATGGCAACCGCCGCTAACTTAGCCTATACCAATCCAAAAACATAAAACCATTATGAGTACAGCGCAAAGACCATCCTTTAAGGATAAGTACGACAATTTCATTGGCGGCAAATTTGTTCCGCCTGTTAAAGGCGAGTATTTTGATAACATATCGCCCATTGACGGCAAGGTTTTTACCAAAGCCGCCCGCTCAACCAAAGAGGATATTGAAGCCGCTGTCGATGCTGCCACCGAGGCCTTTAAAACCTGGAGCAAAACAGCCGCCACCCTGCGCAGTAACCTGCTGCTTAAAATAGCCCAGGTAATTGAAGATAATTTAAGCTACCTGGCCACGGTAGAAACCATAGACAATGGTAAGGCCATCCGTGAAACCATGGCTGCCGATTTGCCATTGTGCGTTGATCATTTTCGCTACTTTGCCGGTGCTATCCGTGCAGAAGAAAGCAGCATCAGTGAGCACGATGAGTTTACCGTAAGCATAAACCTGCAGGAGCCTCTTGGCGTAGTAGGACAAATTATTCCATGGAATTTCCCGCTGTTAATGGCTACCTGGAAAATTGCCCCCGCGTTGGCGGCCGGCTGCTGCGTGGTGGTAAAACCAGCGGAACAAACGCCAACCAGTATTATGGTGCTGATGGAGCTGATAGGCGATATCCTGCCCCCGGGTGTATTAAATATTGTAACAGGTTTTGGCCCCGAGGCCGGTAAGCCGCTGGCTACCAATTCCCGTATTAGCAAAGTAGCTTTTACAGGCGAAACCACTACCGGGCGTTTGATCATGCAATATGCGTCAGAAAACCTCATTCCGGTTACCATGGAGCTTGGTGGTAAATCTCCCAATATTTTCTTTGAATCTGTTGGCGATGCCGATGACGAGTTTTTTGATAAGGCTGTAGAAGGTGCCGTACTGTTTGCCTTAAACCAGGGCGAAGTTTGTACCTGCCCATCGCGCATGCTGGTACATGAAAATATTTACGACAAGTTTATAGAACGTGTTATTGCCCGCACCAAAGCCATCAAAATGGGCGACCCGCTGGATTCAACTACCATGATGGGCGCGCAGGCTTCTAATGATCAGTACGAAAAGATCCTGAGCTACCTGGATATCGGCAAAAAAGAAGGTGCCGAGGTATTGGCCGGTGGCGATGCGCAAAAACTTGAGGGCGATCTGGGCGGCGGTTATTATATAACCCCAACCATTTTTAAGGGCAATAACAAGATGCGTATTTTCCAGGAAGAGATTTTTGGTCCGGTGGTATCGGTTACCACCTTTAAAACGGTAGAAGAAGCTATTGAAATAGCCAATGATACCCTGTACGGCTTAGGTGCAGGCGTTTGGACCCGCGACGCGCATGAAATTTACCAGGTGCCACGCGCCATACAGGCCGGGCGCGTTTGGGTTAACTGCTACCACGCTTACCCGGCACACGCGCCGTTTGGTGGCTACAAAAAATCGGGCTTCGGCAGGGAAAATCATAAAATGATGCTGAACTACTATCGCCAGACAAAAAATATGCTGATCTCCTATAATAAGAATAAACTGGGTTTCTTTTAGGCCGGTTTAATGCTGAAGGCGCCTGCAAAATGATTGGGATTTTGCAGCGCCTTTTATCGTTTAGTAACATTTAATTTGTCATTTCGATAGAGCGGAGAAGGCCAAGAGCATTGGGGCGAAAGAGAAATCTTATACATCTTGCTGGGCGACAATACATGTCACAACTGCGCGTATAAGATTTCTCACTCGTACCTCGTATCGAAATGACATCTTTATTAGTTTTAAATCCATGACACCCAGAGTTACCACAACCCCCGCTGCCGAAGACGTTATAGCTCAACTAAAAGAGCGTTTTGGCCCCTTGATGTTTCACCAAAGCGGGGGCTGCTGTGATGGCTCATCGCCCATGTGCTTTGAAAAAGGCGACTTTAAAATTGGTGGCAGCGATGTAAAGATAGGTGAGGTTGCCGGCTGCGAATTTTTTATGAGTATCGATCAGTTTGAATATTGGAAACATACTCACCTAACGTTGGATGTTACACCGGGCCGCGGCTCCAGTTTTTCTATCGAGATCCCTATGGGTATCAGGTTCATTATCCGGTCCAGATTATTTACCGATGAGGAACTGAATGACCTGGAGCCAGTGGTTTATTATGAATCTTAAACCTGTTTATATTAAAGATGCTTCGTTTTCCTAATAATTTAATACTTTACCTCAAATGATATTTCATTTTTAAATGAACAAAATTGTTGTTAGATTGCTTGGGTAATTGTAAAACATTAGCACAAAGTTGGAAAACTTTACTCCCGAGATTCAGGCAGATATTAAAGCGGTAAGCAACATCCCTGTAGTTTCGTCAATTTTAGAAGTTATTTGCCGTACCACCGGCATGGGTTTTTCGGCAGTTGCGCGTGTAACCGACGAGAAATGGATCTGCTGCGCCGTACGCGATGAAATTCAATTTGGTTTGGAACCCGGTGGTGAGCTGGTGCTTGAATCAACCATTTGTCACGAGATACGGCAAACGGGTCATGGCGTAATAATTGATCATGTAGCCCTTGATGCTCATTTCCGTAACCACCATACACCGGCCATGTATGGCTTTCAAAGCTATATTTCTATCCCTATCGTAAAAAAAAATGGTCAGTTCTTCGGTACGCTTTGCGCTATCGATCCGCATCCGCATGTTTTGAATACGCCTGCCACCATTAGCATGTTCAAGCTTTTTGCCGAACTGATAGCATTTCACATGGATTCGGCCGATCAGTTGGCCATCAGCGAAAAAAAACTACGCGAAGAGCGGGAAACTGCCGAACTCCGGGATCAATTTATAGCCATTTTAGGGCACGATTTGCTTAACCCTGTAGGGGCTGTGCTTAATGTGGCCCAGTTGCTGCTGCGTATCCCGTCTGATGAACGCGTAACCCGCATGGCCAATATCGTGCAGGATTCGGCTTACCGCATGAAAGCGCTCATTGAAAACATCCTTGATTTTGCCCGCGGCCGCCTGGGTGAAGGGATCATCCTTAACCGTAAGGATAACGAGCCACTGGAAAATATGCTAACCAATGTACTTACCGAGCTACGCATCATTTGGCCAAACCGTACTATCGAAACTAACTTTGATTTAACCATGCCTGTAAATTGCGATGGCAGGCGCATAGCGCAGCTGTTATCTAATATATTAGGCAATGCGCTATCGCACGGCGAAAAAGATATGCCGGTAAATGTGGAAGCCACCAGTAATAACAGTGGATTTACTTTATCAGTAACCAATAGTGGCGATAAAATTCCTGCGGTGGTGATGGAACGCCTGTTTCACCCCTTTTACCGTGGCGAGGTAGAACCTCATAAGGAAGGTCTGGGTTTAGGCCTGTACATTTCTTCAGAAATTGCCCGTGCGCATGGCGGTACCCTCACCGTTAAATCAACCGAACAACACACCTGCTTTACACTTTGGCTGCCGGCCTGCTAATTTGTTTTAAGCGGCTGCCGGTTTTACTGGTGGGTTACTCTGTAAGAGTTAAAGCTTTGTAGCATAGTATAAACGTCTTTTGCGTGCCGTAGGTACGAAACCTGTGTAGCGTACCTAACGGCCAATGTCATTAAGTTAAGGTATTTTCTCCCCCAGCGGGCTACCGTATACCCACATCTTTTCAGAGTCATATCATTAACAAAAAACGTTGTCATTTCGAACGAACCGGTAGGGGTTGCGCGCCGGAGGTGAGGAGAAATCTTGTAAAAGCGGACATTCGGACATGCAAATCGTAGAAGATTTCTCCTCGCACCCCACTTTTCCCTGCGCTTGCTCGTTCGAAATGACATTTTTCTTTATTATAAAAAAATGTGTACACACAGTAGCCCAGGGAATAAAGCTATTTTACGGCCAACGGATGTTTCAAAAATATCAGCACTATCGGTATCAATAAAAATGGGATCTCAATAAGCGCCGGTTTCATTTCGCCAACGCGTAAAAACTGTATCATCAGAAAAAATATCAAAATAGCATTCAATACATTACCAGCCACAAATGTTTGTGGAAACAGGATCATAAAAGCGCTCAGGATAGTCAGCGCCGAAAATACCTTAATAACCGGCAGGCTTAAATTGATTTTCTTAAACAGATCTGCCGCCGGGCCGGCATCGGTAAGTCTGGCGTTTAAACCCTGCCAGCCGTGTTTAATACCCATATAAGCCGTAAATAAAATAAGTACCCCGCTAATGATTTTGATAAGCATGATCTTTTTTGATTATTAATTACCTGGTAAAGGTAGGCTTCTTAAAACCGTAGGTGTTTGCAAACAACAATCAATTGTTTATCAAAATCAAATTAAGGTAAAGGCAGGGCAAGCCCACCTAAATAGTTAACAGGAGCCTTTATTTAATAATAGGTAACGGAATAGGGTTACGGCGTAGGCAAGATATAAACATCAAACGATACCTTGTTTTTATTACCTGGCCCTGGTTAAATGATCCGGGTATCGAATAGACTTATATTGGCCAACAACAGGCATCAATTTTTGGATGCGCCTAAATTGCGCAATACATCAGTTTAGTGTTAACCTTGTTAAATCTTAATATGTTGATTATTATGTAGTTATGGTGTATTTTGTATGAAATGTGTTAAGTTATGTTAACCCAATTAGATGCGTTTGCCCTGAAGGTAAAGGTTTATTTGACCAAAAGCCATGAACAGAAACGTGCCAATTCTTAATTGCCTTTCAAATAGTAATTTAATACTCAAATTATTATATTTAGCGTAAACTAAATCCTATGACCACAATTAACGCTACCGAACCTGTATACTGGTCGGGCATCCAAAAACTGGCCCTCCGTTTTTTCCTGGTGTTTTTTATCGTTTATATCATCCTCGATCCCAACGGCTTTTTGCCTTATGCCGATCCGCTTTTTAACCTCTTCATCAATCCGTTTCACACCTTTATACCCTGGCTGGCCAAAAATGTGCTGCATATGGCCAAACCAATTACCGATTTCACAGGGGGCAGTGGGGATACAACTTATGACTATTTGGTTTTATTATTTGTGGCGATACTATCGGCGGTTAGCGCGGTCATCTGGTCGGTAATTGACAGGAAAGCACGAAACTATAACAAGCTGTTTTATTGGGTTTGTGTTATCGTGCGGTATTATGTAGCCTTAACCATGCTGAGTTATGGCTTTATTAAAATCATAAAACTACAGTTTGGATCACCAACACCGGGCCGGCTGCTGGAATCATTTGGTGATGCATCACCCATGGGCCTGGCCTGGACGTATATGGGCTACTCAACCGGCTTTAATTACTTTACCGGCATAGCCGAAGTTAGTTGCGGCTTACTGCTTTTCTTCCGTAAAACAACAACCCTGGGTGCTGTTTTAGGCGTAGTAGTTGCCGGGAATATTATGGCCATTAATTACTGCTTTGATGTGCCGGTTAAGCTGCTTTCAACCATGCTGGTGGCCATGTCTATATTCCTGTTATCAAAAGATGCCTTACGGTTGTTCAATTTCTTTTTCTTCAACAAAAGTGCCCCGCCATCCAATATCGATCCGCACCGCTTCAAGGCAAGGTGGAAAAACATCACCCTTAATACCATAAAATATGTTTTGATAGTTTACGTAATTGGCATCAATTTAAAGGGGGATATTGAGGCAGCCACCCAATATGGCGATAAGGCACCTAAGCCGCCGCTGTACGGTATTTATGATGTACAAAGTTTTGTGCGTAACAAGGACACTATCGCGCCGCTTACAACCGATACCACCCGTTGGCGCAAGCTCATTATTAGCTATGCAGCTAACGCCCGCATAAAACTCATGAATGACACGTTAAAAAATTACAGCTTTAAAATTGATTCAACAACGCACAGTATCGTTATTAACTCCTACACCGATACCCTGAAAAGAAACCTGTTTAGGTATACCGAAGCAAAAAATGGCGACTTACTGCTAAAGGGAATGTGGGATAGAGATTCCCTAACAATCAGCCTCAAAAAATTCGATCTCAACAAATTTAAACTGATCAACAGGGGCTTCCACTGGATAAGCGAGACACCGTATAATAGATAGGAGCCCTGGACTTTTTGGACTATGGGATTGTTAGACTATCGGCTCTGATATTTTTGTATAAAAGAGAAAGGAAAAAAGCCGGTGGTGCTTTTCTCCTTTCTCTAATTCTTTATCCTATAGTCTTAAAGTCTAACGGTCCCATAGTCCAAAAGTCCCATAGTCCCGCAGCCCCAAAGTCCAATTAAGGTTTCCAAACGTTATTGCTTTTATCTGAATCAACATCGTAGGTAGTTCCTAATACTATTTGTTTAATAGCACTCTTTGCCGCGAAGCTTACGGTTGTTGTTTTGTTTCCTTTTGCCCAGCATGCTATGGTTTTGCCGGCGGTTTGGGTGCTGCCATCGGCGTAGTATATGGTAAGGTGTACAGGTACTGCCTTGTTGCCAATGCTGGTGATGGTTGCGGTATAATTTTTTGCTACGTGGCTTACCTTGCTGATAGCCAGATCGGGGATGCCGTTATCAAAGAACCAGTTTTTCCAAAACCAGTTCATGTTGATGCCGGCACCTGCATTCATGCTATTGAAAAAGTCGTAAGGCATGGGGTGTTTGCCATGCCATAAACTAATGTAGTTATGAAGTGCTTTGGTAAACAATTCATCGCCCAGCATTTCTTTTATATACAGGTAGCCAAAAGCAGGTTTTGGATAATTATTGGTAAAGCCGGCAATACCCAACAAGCCCGGTGTAAGAGTCATGATGGGCACATCCTGTTCAGACCCTGCCGAGCCGTTTACCGCGCTGATCCCATAAAGATCGGTGATCTTTGGATCAATTTCCGGGCTGATCAACCATTCGCCTATGGTTGCCCAGCCTTCATCCATAAAGGCGTATTTGGTTTCGTTTACACCCATGTAAAAAGGGAACATGGTATGGAAAATCTCATGGTCGGTTAGCTCAATGGCGTCTTCACTTTGTTCAAGCGGATTGTCATTCACCATCATGGGGTACTCCATTTGGTCAAGTCCGTCAAAAACGGTTTCATGCGGGTAGGGGTAAGGCCATTTAGGGAATTTGTAGCTCATGGTTTCCACGGTTTTGCGGGCGTAATTGATCACCTCAAAATAGTCTTTATGAGCAGGGTTAAATACGGCGTCCACACGGGTACGGCGATTGGTTTTAGGGTCGACCACCAGGCTGCTTGCCTTCCAAATATAATGGTTGCTGGTAGCAAAGGCCAGGTCGGTCACACTGTCGGCCTCAAATTTCCAGGTATTGGTGGGGTTCTTTTTGGTAATGTCGCCGGCAGCAAGGTCGGCTTCGGTAACAATATCGGTTACCTTATCATAGGTATTTGCTGCAGTTATCAGCTTTACATATTTGGGGTTATAAACCTCATCGGCATTTTTAAGGTTACCGGTTGCCCAAACCTGGTAATCGCCGGGTACCGTGATCTCGGCATTAAAATGGCAAAAATCATTATAAAACTCTTCCGATCCTTTGTATGGATACTCGTTCCAACCATCAATATCGTCATAAACGGCTATCCTCGGGAAAAAGTAAGCGATAAAGAACGCGCCTTCATCAACCTGCCCGGTGCGGATATGCGATGTTTTATTAAGTGTGTAGGCGTAAGCGATATCAAAATGGGTGCTCTGTTTTGGACTAATAGCCTTAGGCTTTAAAGACATATTGGTATTGGCAATACGGCGTTTGGTGCTATCCAATAGCTGTCCATCCTGGCTTAAAGATTTAATGGTAACGCCATCGGTAATATCGCTTGGTGAAATCGCCCTGTCGCGGGCTGCTCCTTTTTGGTAGATATTGGGGTAGAGCTTGAAAAGCACCCGTTTAAGCGTATCCGGACTGTTATTCACATAATCGATACCAACGGTGCCGCTAACCAATCGCGTTTTTGGATCGAAGCCTACCTTAATGGTATAGTTAGCCGTATTTTGCCAATAGTTTTTGCCCGGCGCGCCACCCTGGGTACGGGTACCTTTGGTATAGGTTTTTTGCAGGGTTGTATTAATAGGTAAAGTTATTTGCGCTAATGCTGTAGCGCCGCCCAATAGTAAAACTACAGGCAGTAATTTTTTAAGGTTGATCATGAAGCCAGATTATATCACTTATATTTACCGTAAATATAATAAACAGGAAGTAAAGCAGTGACGACCGATTGTTTTGGCACAATAATATTGCTGCAACATCAAGCTTACCCACCCGTTTAAGTATTACCAATTATAACCAGACTGACAATGACCTCAGAGAAAATGATCATGATAACAGGTAAACAATACCTGGAGCTTAAGCACAGTTTAGAAAGTGGCGAAGGCCTTACCTATAATATTGGTACCGATAAACACCCCGAAATGGTGAAGATAACCAATATGTACATGGATACCGATCCGGATTTTACCCGTAACTCGGGCCAGTTTGCCAAAATGAGCGAGAGCTTAAATGTGCAGGTGAAATTGGAGTATGTGGCGGAGTAAATGTCTTAGCCAGTTATATAATAGCATATAAATAGTCATGCCGAACTTGTTTCGGCACCCCACATGCTAAGTATACTTCATGTTGCCCACCTGTCCTGTGGGGTGCTGAAATAAATTCAGTATGACATCGAGAGATTATTGTTTAATTCAATAATTCAATAATTCAATAATTCAATAATTCAATAATTCAATAATTCAATAATTGTAAATCTACCAGCCTCCTTTAAAGCCCTCGGTCAGTGCATGCTTATAGCCCTCCAAATCAAAGGAATATAAATAAGGGGCTTTATGGGCACCGCCCTTACGGGGCTGCTCGGCACGGTTAAGGATGCCAAAGCCTAAAATGCGGCGTTGAAAGTTGCGGCGGTCCAGCTTTTTATCTAAAATGGTTTCGTACAATTTTTGCAGTTCGGGCATGGTAAACTCTTTAGGCATCAGGTTGTAGCCAATAGGTTGGTAGTTTAACTGCAGGCGTAAGGTATCCAATGCGGTTTTAAAAATCAGGCCGTGATCAAGCTGTAGCTCGGGCATATCGTCCATATCACGCCAGGCGCATACTTCAGAAAAACGGTCGGGCTGTGGTGTTACTTCAAAAAAATCAACTAAGGCATAATAGCCTATGGTTAAAAAACGGTTGGAGAACCAGTTTTCTTCGGGTGGCAGCATATCGGCGTACATTTCATTATGCACTTTTGAACGGTCGGGGTCGCCAAAAACATGAAATTGCTGTAAAAAGATCTCAGCAAGACCGGTGCGCTCCTTTAATATGCGGTTGGCAGCCATTTCAATAGGTTCCGGCTTAAGCACAAAGCCACCTGGCAGGTACCATTTTTCTTCTTCCTTGTTTTTTAACAACAACACCTTCATCTGGCCTTCATGAAAGCCAAAAACAACACAATCAATAGAAATATTATCGAGGTAGCTTTCGCGTGCCTCTTTACAAAACTCAATAAGCTCTTCCCTGGTTAACATTTGCGCTATTCTACAAAAATAGTTTGATTATTTAATTATAATAATTACAATTGTGTACTAAATACACAATTGTAAAGTTGTTGTAACCTAACCAATTAGAAGCGATAATTTTTTAATTAAACATATTTTAAAGGCAAAACAGGCTTTTATGCTGTCAATATTTTGCCAAACAAGATCTCTACAACATAAATTTAAAAAATGAAAAAGTATTTTTCAATTCAGTTTTTTGCCAGGGTTATTCCGCTTTGTGTGGTGTTGCTGCCCTTTAATACCGTGTCGGCACAAAATAAAACCGACGATGCCAAAATGGATGTTTTTGTGAGCGGTTTAATGAAAAAAATGACCCTCGACGAAAAAATCGGCCAGCTTAACCTGGTAACTATCGGGGCGCCTACAACAGGTTCGGTAGTAAATAAAGGTGTTGCAGAAAAAATTAATAAAGGTGCAATTGGCGGCGTGTTTGGTATTTGGGGCGCTAAAAACACCAAAGAAGTGCAGGAAGCCGCGGTTAAAAACTCCCGTTTACATATCCCGCTTATTTTTGGCTTGGATGTTATCCACGGTCACCGTACTATTTTTCCTATTCCATTGGGCATGTCGGCAACCTGGGATATGGATTTGATTAAACAATCGGCACATATTGCAGCTAAAGAAGCTACAGCCGAAGGTTTAAGCTGGGTGTTTTCGCCAATGGTTGATATTGCCCGCGACCCACGTTGGGGCCGCATCTCTGAAGGATCGGGCGAAGACCCGTGGTACGGCTCACAAGTTGCTAAGGCTATGGTGCAAGGCTACCAGGGCGCAAGCATGAAAAATGCAGATGCTGTAATGGCTTGCGTAAAACACTTTGCATTATATGGCGGTGCAGAAGCCGGGCGCGAATATAACACAGTTGATATGAGCCGCATTAAAATGTACCAGGATTACCTGCCGCCTTACAAAGCTGCGGTTGATGCCGGTGCTGGTAGCTTTATGAGTTCATTTAATACGGTTGATGGCGTACCCGCAACCGGTAACCAATGGCTATTGACAGAGCTATTGCGCAATCAATGGGGTTTTAAAGGTTTCGTGGTATCTGATTATACCGCCGTTAACGAAATGCAGGCTCATGGTTTGGGCGATTTGCAAACCGTATCGGCCTTGGCCTTAAAAGCGGGCCTTGATATGGATATGGTTGGCGAAGGCTTTTTAACCACACTCAAAAAATCTTTAAAAGAGGGTAAAATAACCCAGGCGAAAATTGACCAGGCTTGCCGCCGCGTACTGGAAGCTAAATATAAATTAGGTTTATTTGATGATCCTTATAAATCAATGGATGTTGCCCGCGAAGAAACAGATGTATTATCTGTAGCAAACCGCAGCGCTGCCCGCGAAATTACCAAACACTCTTTTGTGTTGTTGAAGAACGACGTGCAAACCCTGCCACTGAAGAAGAACGCTTTGAGCATAGCTTTGGTTGGTCCGTTGGCAGATAACCACCGTGATATGTTAGGTACCTGGGTGGTAGCCGGCGATTGGGAAAAATCGGTAAGTGTGTTAGAAGGTATAAAAAATGTGGTTGGTAACGGTGTTACCATCAATTACGCCAAAGGATCAAACATTACCGAAGATACTACCTTTATTAAAAGGTTGAATTTTGGCCCGGGTATGATCTCTATCGATCCTAAACCATCTGATGAATTGTTGAAGGAAGCGGTAGAAGCTGCAAAAAAGTCTGATGTGATTGTTGCCGTAGTAGGGGAGTCGCAAAGTATGTCGGGCGAATCATCAAGCCGCTCAGACATCAGCATTCCCGAGCCGCAAGAAAACATGCTGAAAGAATTGTCGAAATTGGGGAAACCATTGGTTATTGTATTGTTTAACGGCAGGCCACTTACCTTAACATGGGAAAACGGGCACGCCACCGCCATTCTTGATGTTTGGGCACCTGGTACCGAAGCAGGTAACGCCATTGCTGATGTTTTATTTGGCGACTACAATCCGGCAGGTAAAATTACAGCTACGTTCCCACGCAGCGTGGGGCAGATACCTATATATTATAACCACAAAAACACAGGCCGTCCTTACAGCAGCGGTCCCACTAAATTTAAATCAAACTATCTGGATATTTCTAATGATCCGCTTTATCCTTTTGGTTACGGTTTAAGTTATACCACATTTAGTTACAGCGGTGTTAAACTCAGCAAAACCAAATTAAAAGGTAACGAAATCCTTACCGCTACGGTAACCGTAACCAACACCGGCAAATACGCGGGCGAAGAAGTGGTGCAGCAATACATCAGCGATCCGGTTGCCAGCATTAGCCGTTCTGTGAAAGAGTTGAAGAATTACAAGAAGATAAACCTGCAGCCTGGCGAAGCTAAAGAGGTAACTTTTGTCATTACACCAGAGCAATTGAAATTTTATAATAGCCAGTTAAAATATGACTGGGAACCGGGCGAATTTGTAGTGCAAATTGGTACCAATTCAAGTGATACTCATTCGGCATCTGTTTGGTGGAGTAAATAGGTTATAGATGCATTATATATTTATGAATAATATATGATAAAAAATTAGCTGCAATTCTAATGGCACAAACAAAAACGCTATGTATTAAAAAATGCATAGCGTTTTTTGCGTTAAAGCTATTTTTATAACGAATTGGTATGCCGAATTCTCCTGTTATAAATGTAATATACACATTTATTATTCATGCTTATAAATGTTTGTGATACATTTATAACCGCCTGAAATAATAAATGTTACGATGACATTATTGCAAAAAGATGATGATATTTTAACACTTTTGTTGATGGCCTATGTAATATTTTGATATCATCAACTCCGTGAAAAAATCAGCACCCGCAGGCATATATTTTGGGATATTAATGTTAAAAAAGATTTTAAGGGTTATATAATTGCTGGTTAGTTGGTTTTTAACTTTATAAAATTTTTAAACAAGTGGGCTTTTTATTAATAATTTATTAATAGAATATTCACAATTTGTAATTTTTGAGCCTTAAAGGTTTTATAAATAATTAATTTGTAAATCTGCATTTTTCACTTGTGTAACTAATACACTCTAACTACATTAGTTCCATAGCCATTATAAATTTCTGGAACACCAGGAACCGAACAAATTCTAATAGTATTATAACATTTTGCTCATGTAGCCCTTGTTTTAAGGAACATGAAAATAGCGTAACGGGATAACTTAAAATTGTTGCAGGAAGTTCATATATGATAAGACTTTTACACTCAAACATTTTAAAATCTTCATTTTTTACCCGGCCACTTTTTGTGCGCCAGCCTTATGGTTTTTTTGTTCTCACCAAAAAAATCATTACAAGGTTTGTTATGGTCCAGTTAAAAACTTAGCAAACACCACAATCTCACGACCCAAGATCTTAAATCAAATATATTAATCAACTAAATCTCAATCTCATGTTTAAAAGTTTACTCCTAAAAGGAAGATTCCTTGGCGTGCTACTATGCTGCTTAGTATCTTCATTGGTAGTTACAGCCCAAACAAAGTACAAGGGTAAGGTTATCGGCAGCGATGACAAATTACCTATCATTGGAGCGTCGGTACGTATCCAGGGATCTACTACGGGCGCTGTAACTGATGTTAACGGCGAGTTTAGCCTTAACTTAAATGCCGGTCAAACGCTGGTGGTATCCTACATCGGTTATCAAACCGCCGAAGTAAAGGTTGGCGGCAATACCAGCTTGACCATCACCCTGGTGGCCGGCAATAATGCCCTAAACGAAGTTGTGGTAACAGGTTACACCTCGCAACGTAAAAAGGACATCACCGGCTCGGTAGCTGTGGTTAACGTAGCAAGTTTAAAAACTGTTCCATCTGGTAACACTGCGGCTTTACTACAAGGTCAGGCTGCAGGTGTAACTGTAATTACCTCAGGTAACCCTGGCGGTGGTGCAGCAGTTAACGTGCGTGGTGTTGGGTCTGTATTCAGTACTGCTCCCCTTGTACTTATCGACGGTGTTCAGGGAACCCTGAATGACATCAGCCCTAATGATATCGAATCAATACAGGTATTGAAGGATGCAGGTTCTGCTGCTATTTACGGTGTGCGTGGTTCAAATGGTGTTGTGGTAGTAACTACTAAAAAAGGTAAAAGTGGTGCACCAACCATAACTTACGACGCTTATTATGGTACACAAAGGCCGTTGGCAGATGGTTTTAAACTTGCCGATTCAAAAACTTATGTTGAGGCCCTTTACGAATCATACAAAAACACCCCCAAAGCTGATGGTACAAGCCCTTTAGCCGACGGTAACGCACAATATGATCCTAATAAAACCGGCACATGGACTATTCCTCAGTATATTACTCCTGCCGGAGCAAATTCAAGCAATCCTTTAACCAATCCATCAACTTATGTTTTGAACCCAGGCTTAAAGGGCGGCGATAACCAAATTACCAAAGCTAATCAGCAAGGTACCGATTGGTTTCACGAAGTATTCAAGCCTGCTCCTATACAAAGCCATAACGTTACCGCAAGCGGTGGTACAGATAAATCAACCTATCTGATGTCTATCAACTACCTTAACCAACAAGGTACATTAATAGACACCTACTTTAAACGTTACTCTGTAAGAGCAAACACCATGTTTAATATTGGTAACCACATCCGCGTAGGTGAAAATGCTTATGTGTTTTATAAAAGAAACCCTAACGTAAGCAACAACCAAAACGAAGGTAACGCGATATCATACATTTACCGCGAACCACCTGTTATCCCGGTTTATGATATTATGGGTAACTACGCAGGTACAAGGTCTGGTAGCTTGGGTAACTCAAGTAACCCTGTAGCCAGGCAGGAGCGTACAAAAAACGACAGGAACAACAACTGGGACATCAATGGTAACATTTTTGCCGAGGTAGATTTCTTAAAACACTTCACTATCCGCACAAGCTTTGGTGGTACTGTAGATAACTACTACTACTACTACTTTACTCCAACTGCTTACGAAAACTCAGAAGGTAACACTACTACCAACTCTTACACAGAGGTGGCAGGTTTTAACAGTAACTATACCTGGACAAATACATTAAACTATAACCAACAATTTGGTAAACACAATGTTAAATTTTTGGCAGGTACTGAGGCTATTACAAAAAGTGGCCGCGGTATACAGGCAGGTGGCAGTAACTACGCGTTATCATATGATCCAAACTATGTTACTGTAGCCAACGGTTTGGGTACACCAAGCAACGCGGTACCAACAGGCGCATTGTATAACAATACCTTGCTTTCGCAATTTGGCAGGTTAGATTATAATTTTGATGACAAATACCTGGTAAGTGGTACTTTACGTCATGATGGTTCATCTTTCTTTGCGCCAGGTCACCAATGGGGTACATTCCCATCTGCAACTGCTGGTTGGAGGATCTCGAAAGAAAGCTTCATGAAAAATGTAAGCTGGTTAAACGATTTGAAACTTCGTGTTGGTTACGGAACATTAGGTTCATTATCTGGTGTTGAAACCCAGGCAAGTAACGCCTATACACTTTATTCACAATCACCGGGTAACTCTAACTATGATATTGGAGGTTTCGGTGGTTCGAATAATGCGGTAGGTACTTACAGGGTGCAATTAGGTAACACAGTCACTACCTGGGAAACCGACAAAATCAAAAACATTGGTATCGATGCAACTATCATCAACAACAGGTTAGATTTCTCTTTGGAGTATTTCGAAAAATCTATCAGCAACCTGTTGTTTACCACACAAGATCCATCTGTTGCCCTTGCAACTGTGAGTGTTGAAAGAAAACCTTATGTAAACGGTGGTAACATCTCAAACAAAGGTTTGGAGTTAACTGCAAACTATCATGGCAACGTTGGCAGCGAGTTTAAATTTGATTTGGGTTTAAACTTAAGCCATTATTCAAACAAAGTTGTTAGCTTAAACAACGGCGCTTTATATTACGATAAAAACAGTGCAGGTTCAACCCGTTTACAAAACTTTGTAAGGTTGCAGCCAGGCCAGCCGGTAGGCGAGTTTTATGGTTATAAAGTTATAGGCCTGTATAAAGATGCTGCTGATATCGCTGCTTCTCCAACAGATCCAAACGCGCATCCGGGTTTATTTAAATACCAGGATACCAACCACGATGGCAAGATCAACTCAGATGACAAAACTTTTATAGGTAACCCTAACCCTAAATTTACAGGTGGCTTTACCTTAAACATGAGCTACAAAGGCTTTGATTTTAACGCATTCCTTTACGGTTCTTTTGGTGGCAAAGTGTTTAACTATGTTAAATACTGGACTTACTTTCCACAAGTATTTACCGGTAACGTAAGTGCCGATATCTTAGGCCCGAAGGTTTGGAAACCAGGTGCTGATAATACTAATGCAACCATCCCGGTTTTAACCAGGTTAGCTAACGCTGATAATACAGGTGATCCTAACTCCTGGTATGTAGAAAGTGGAACTTATGTGAGATTAAAATCATTAACTTTAGGTTATACTATTCCAAACTCAAAGATTAAGAGCTTAGGTATCAAAAAATTAAGAGTTTATTTCTTAGCTAATAACTTATTTACTATCACCAAATACTCTGGTTTAGATCCTGAACTTCAGAATTCAGATCTAAAGGATAACACCAGTTTCGGAATCGACTTTGGTAACTACCCGGCTAATCAGAAAATATACAATATTGGTGTTAACGCCACTTTTTAATACATAAATATTTTATAAATAGAGTTATGAAAAAATTACAAGCGAAATTAATTATACCATTAGCACTACTGTTGGTGTGCCTGGTATACGCGTGTCAGAAAAACATGCTGAATAGGCCCATTCTGGCACAATTAAGCCCGGGTATTGTGGCCAACAAAACCGGCGTTGAAAGCATCCTGATTGGAACCTATTCCCTTTTAGATGGTGTAGGCGGCCAGGGTGGTGGTATTGATGCTGCGGGCTCAAACTGGTTATTTGGTAGTGTTGCCGGTGGCGATGCCTATAAAGGTTCAGAACCATCAGATGGTGGTAACGACGCGTTACCGGTAGGTAACTTTACAGAATCAACAGGTAATATCTACATCCAGTCAAAATATCAATTATGCTTTGATGGCGTTAACCGTGCTAACGACGTGTTACGTACCATTCCGTTGGCTAAAGATATGTCGGCTGATGATATTAAAAGGGTTACCGGCGAAGCCAAATTTTTAAGAGCTTTCTATTACATGGAGCTTAAAAAAATGTACAACATGATCCCATATGTTGATGAAACTACAACCGATGGTAACCAGGCTAATGATAAGGATATCTGGCCAAATATAGAAGCTGATTTGCAGGCCGGTATCGATAACATGCCTGCATTACAGGGTCAGGTAGGCCGCGCCAATAAATGGATCGCCGAAGCATACCTTGCAAAAGCTTACATGTTTGAGCACAAATTTCCTCAGGCAAAAGCTAAATTTGATGACCTGATTGCAAACGGTGTTAAACCAACCGGCGTTAAGTTTGCCTTAAATGATAACATGCAGAAAAACTTTAGCCCTAACGCAAGTCAAAAAAATGGTGTCGAATCGGTATTTGCTGCACAGGCTTCAGTTAATGATAACTCGCTGGGTAACAACGGTAACACTGGCGACGAACTAAACTTTCCTTACAACAGCGGTCCTGGTGCTTGCTGCGGTTGGTTTAACCCATCACAATCATTGGGTAACTCATTTAAAACAGATGTAAACGGCTTACCGTTGTTTACCACTTATAACACCGGTAAATTGGTAAGCGGTAAAACAGATCCTTATACTGGTACTGTTGATCCACGTATCGATATTACAATGGGCCGTCCCGGTATTCCTTATCTTGATTGGGGTAACCCACCTGCAAGCTGGATCCGTGACCCTACAGATGGTGTTTTCAACCCACGTAAAAATGTTTATTCATCATCAGAAAAGGGTACCAATTCAAGCACCGAAAACTACTGGGCTGCAAATGAGGTTACTTCAAACAACGTTAACTTAATGCGTTGGTCTGATGTACTTTTAATGGCTGCTGAGGCAGAAGTTGAGGCTGGTAGCACAGATCAAGCGTTGATTTATGTTAACATGGTACGTACACGTGCTGCAAATCCTGTTTGGTGGGTTTACAAAGGCGGCGCATATGATGCTACAAAATCTGAGTACTCTGATAAAACTACTCCTGCAGATAAATATCTTGTAAAAACATACCCGGCAGGCGCGTTCGCTGATAAAGCCTATGCCCGCACTGCTATTCACTTCGAACGGAAAATAGAATTGGGTATGGAAGGTCACCGTTTCTTCGACTTACAACGTTGGGATCAAGGTACCGGTAGCATGGCTGATGAGATCAATGCGTTCTTTGCATATGATGTAAATATCAACTCGCAGTTAACCGGTGCTAAATTCACCAAAGGTAAAAACGAATACTATCCAATACCTCAGCAACAGATCTCATTATCTGCTTCTACCGGTGCTGGTAAATTAAAACAAAACCCTGGTTATTAATTTTTGATAACCGCTTCAATTATTCTAATTTAGGTGGAGGTAATTACCTCCACCTTTTTTTATAGCCAACTACACCCAATTAATGAAGAATATCTACGTTTTAAGCGGCTTGTTTATTTGCTTAGTATCGGCATGTAAAAAGCCAACACTGTTTCAGCAGATCCCATCGTCACAATCGGGCATTACATTCAACAATACCGTTGTTGAGGATGATAAGATCAATCCCCTTACAAAACTGAATCTTTATAACGGCGGGGGTGTAGGCATAGGCGATTTTAACAACGACGGTTTACAGGATATTTACTTTGTGGGCAACCAGGTATCAAATAAGCTGTACCTTAACAAAGGCGACTTTAAATTTGAAGATATAACCGATAAAGCAGGTGTTGGCGGACGCGGAGGCTGGGGCAGGGGCGTAGCTGTTGTTGATATTAATAACGACGGGCTTGCCGATATTTATGTATGTAATACCCTGCTTGATGATTCTGTTAAAAGAACAAACCTCCTTTACGTAAACCAGGGCGTTGGTAAAGATGGCGTCCCGGTGTTTAAAGAGATGGCCAAAGAATATGGTTTGGATATCAACATCCACTCCACCATGGCCTCGTTTTTTGATTATGATAACGATGGCGACCTGGATATGTATTTAACAGTTAACGAAGCTGTAGCCAGCGATAACCAAAGCACCTTCAGGCCGGTTATTAAAGACGGCAGCCACCACAGTACAGGCAGGTTGTATCGTAACGACTGGGATGCTAAGTTAAAGCACCCCGTTTTTACCAATGTATCTAAACAGGCGGGCATAGGTATTGAAGGTTATGGACATGCCGCGAGTATTGTAGATATCAATAAGGATGGCTGGAAAGACATTTATGTAACCAACGATTTTATACCAGACAATATCCTTTACGTTAATAACGGCGATGGTACTTTTACCGATAGATCAAAAGAGTATTTTAAACATACTGCTTTTAGCGCCATGGGCCAGGATTTTGAAGATGTGAACAATGATGGCCTGGTAGATGCCTTTGAGGTTGATATGAATCCCGAGGATAACTATCGCAAAAAGATGTTCATGCCATCAAACAATTACCAGATATTCCAAAACTTTGATCATTACGGGCAACAGTATCAATACACCCGCAATACTTTGCAAATTAACCAAGGGCCACGAAAAGGACAGAATGACTCAACCGGTGCCCCAATTTTTGCCGAAACTGCTTTTTTAAGCGGCGTAGGCCAAACAGACTGGAGCTGGGGACCTTTATTAACCGATTTTGATAACGATGGCTTGCGCGATTTGATAGTAACCAATGGTTACCCGCGCGATGTTACCGATCATGATTTTATTGTGTTTCGCAATTCGGCTTTCGCGGTGGCGTCAACCAAGCAGATACTTGATCAGGTACCTATTGTTAAAATACCCAACTACGCGTTTAAAAATACCGATGGACTGCAGTTTACCGATGTAACCAAAGAGTGGGGCCTGAACGTTCCGTCGTTTTCGAACGGCGCGGCATATGCCGATCTGAATAATGACGGCGCTATGGATATGATCATCAACAACATTGACGACGAGCCCTTCATCTACAAAAACACAGCACGGGAAAAAGACAAAAGCAATAATAACTATCTACACATTCAATTTCATGGAGGTCCTCAAAATCCGGGCGGTATTGGAGCATTTGCAAATATTTATTACAACCATGGCAAACAGCAGGTTTATGAAAATACGCCTTATAGGGGGTATTTATCAACCATTCAAAATATAGCCCACTTTGGTTTGGGTAATGTAACCAAAATAGATTCGGTAGTAATTAGTTGGCCTAACGGTAAAAAACAGGTTTTAACCAACGTAAAAGCCAACCAAACACTTAATGTAAAAATGGCCGATGCGCGTGACTTTTATTCGTTTAAACAGCCTGCGTTTAATACCGCTTCATTATTTAAGGAAGTAACCCAATCGGCAGGGATTAGTTACAAACACCAGGAACATGACTACATCGATTTTAACGTTCAAAAATTAATCCCGCATAAATTATCGCAATACACCCCGGCGGTTGCCATAGGCGATGTTGATGGCAATGGCTTTGATGATATGGTAATTGGTGGCACAACGCGTTACCCTGCCCAGTTACTGTTGCAACAGGCAAACGGTAAATTTATACAGCGCGATCTGTTACCACAACCAAAAGCTGAAGCAACACCAAAAGGGGCAATGGACATGGGATCGTACGGTGTGCCTAAATTACACCTAAAAGACGAAGGCTTACTATTGTTTGATGCCGATGGCGATGGCCACCTCGACTTATATATTGCCAGTGGTGGTAATGAAAACGAACCGGGATCAAGCAATTACCAGGATAGGTTTTACCTCAACGATGGTAAGGGCAACTTTAAACTGCAGCCCGATGCTTTACCTAAAAACTTAACCAGTAAGCTTTGTGTAAAAGCTGCTGACTATAACCGCGATGGCAAGCTCGATCTGTTTGTATCTGGCCGGGTTGATCCATGGAATTACCCTAAGCCGGTATCGAGCTTTGTGCTGCGTAACGATAGCAGGAATGGTGTAATTAAATTTACCGATGTATCGGCCTCTGTAGCGCCAGCCCTTAAAGATCTGGGCCTGGTGTGCGATGCCACCTTTAGTGATTTTAACAATGATGGATGGCCCGATTTGATTGTTACTGGTGAGTGGATGCCGATTACTTTCCTTGAAAATGACAAGGGCACTTTTAAAAATGTAACGCCGAAAACAGGTGTACAAGACAAATTAGGCTGGTGGAACACCATTGCCGCCGGTGATTTTGATCACGACGGCGATATCGATTACATTGTTGGCAACACCGGATTAAATACTTTTTACAAGGCATCAGATCAATATCCTATTTATATAACTGCCAAAGATTTTGATAAAAACGGCAGTTACGATGCTATCCCATCCGTTTTTCTGAAAGATCAGGATGGGGTTAAGCAAGAGTTCCCGGCTTTTGGGCGCGATGATATGGTGAAACAGATCATTGGTACCCGCGTAAGATATCAGAATTACCGCTCATATGCCGTGGCTACAATGGATTCCGTTATTACTCCTAAAATGCGCGAAGGCGCTTTACGGTTAAAAGTAAATTACCTGCAATCGTGCTATTTGCGTAACGATGGCGGCGGTAAGTTTACGGTAATACCGCTACCTATTGATGCGCAAATGTCTGAACTATGCGGCATTACTGTGGATGACTTTGATGGCGATGGCAACCTGGATGTTGCACTTAATGGCAATGATTATGGTACCGAAGTGACTACCGGTCGTTATGACGCTTTTAATGGTTTAATACTTCAAGGCGACGGCAAAGGTGGGTTTAAACCGTTAAGTATTTTACAGAGCGGTTTGTTTATCCCCGGCGATGGTAAGGCGTTAGTAAAGCTGAGGGGAGCCAAAGGTAACTACCTGTTGGCTGCTACCCAAAATCGTGATGCCATGAAGTTATTTGAGCTAAGACGCGCTGTGAAAACGGTTAGTTTACAACCTTTAGATGCTTTTGCCACCATAAAATATAAAGACGGAAGATCAACAAAGCAGGAGTTTTATAATGGAAGTTCTTTCTTGTCGCAATCAGGTAGATTTTTTAATATTGAAAATAATATGGCTTCGGTAACTATTACTGATAGCTTTGGCCACCAACGAACCGTGCAGCTTAACTAATTATTTGTATATGAGATATTTCAGGATATTTATAGCCCTTCCGTGTTTATTGCTTTTGCATAGCTGTACACCTAAAAATAAAATCGCTTTACCTAAAGATACTGACGTACTGCATGAAAATGTTGATCAGCTAACCCAGGTAATTATATATGACGTGTTTACACCGCCGGTGGCCAGTCGTATTTATGGTTATACCGCGCTGGCGCAATACGAAGCCATCCGTTATAACAATCCTGATTATAATTCTATTGCGGTGCAATTAAAAGGTTTTGGCAAACCGCCCGAGCCTAAAAAAGGAATCAAATACAACTTTACCCTGGCTGCTACTAAAGCGTTTTTCACGGTGGCACACAAGGTTACTTTTTCTGTAGATACTTTACAGAAGTATGAAGATAAAGTATATGCTGCATATAAGGATAACCTGGACGATTCTACCTATGCACGTTCCATAGCTTTTGGTACACAGATAGGTAAGTTTATACTGAAACGTGCCATGGTTGATAATTATCCGCAAACGCGTGGTAAGCCTCGTTTTTTGGGTAATGACGAACCCGGTCAATGGCGCCCAACGGCTCCGGATTACCTGGATGGGGTTGAGTTTTGCTGGGGCACCATGCACACCTTCGCGGTTGATACATCAACCCAGTTTAAATTGCCGCCGCCTATACCTTACAGTGAAGACAAAAACAGCGAGTTTTTTAAACAAAACCAGGCTGTATATGATCTGAGCAAGCATATTACGCCGGAGCAGGTAACCATTGCCCGCTTTTGGGACGATAACCCCTTTGTTATTCAACATAGCGGTCACCTGATGTTTGCCAACAAAAAAATAACCCCCGGTGGCCACTGGATTGGTATTGCCGCTATTGCCTGTAAACAAACCCATGCCGATGTGATAAAAACCGCTCAGGCTTATGCTTTAACATCCATTGCGCTGTTTGATGCCTTTATTTGCGGCTGGCAGGTTAAGTACGAAACCAATTATATCAGGCCTGTTACGGTGATCAACGATAAAATTGATCACGATTGGTTGCCTATGCTGCAAACACCACCGTTCCCCGAGTATCCAAGCGGGCACAGTGATATCAGCGCGGCATCAGCAGTAATACTAACCCATTTATTTGGTGATAATTTTGCTTACCAGGATACCAGCGATTTAAAATATATAGGCATGCAACGTCATTTCGATTCATTTTTGAAGGCATCTGATGAAACCTCTATAAGCAGGTTTTACGGCGGTATTCACTATTTAAACAGCGTAAACCAAGGGGCTGTTCAGGGCCGGGAGGTTGGCGAATACATCTGGAAGAAACTAAAACTTAAAAAATAACGGCTGTCGGTTGTATGAATTTTAAAAAGAGTTATCTTGTTGCTACCTACCTGCTTTTATTTACCGGCTCAATATCAGTTGTTACCTTAATGAATGGCTGCAAGCCTAAACCCAAGCCCTATGTATTAACAGGGGATGTCAAGGTAGATGGCGAAAACCTGGTAAAGCTAAAGTGTACACGTTGCCATGAGTTAGCACCGCTTAACACGTTAACTAAGGATGTTTGGGAAAAACATGCATTGGTTGATATGGCACCTATGGTGCATATTTCTACCTATGGTGGGTCTTATTTCAAGAATAACCCGGCTGATACCACGGGCGCAACAATTGCTGAGTGGGCTGCCATTGTTGATTATTACAAAAAGCTGGCGCCCGATACCCTGCTGCCTGCCAAAAAGCCAAGCCCATTGATTGAAGATTGGGCCGGTTTTACGCTTAAAAAACCTGCACCGGTTAACTATACCAGTTTTACAACATTGCTGGCTTTTAACCCTGTTAATCATAAATTATACAGCGCCGATGCCGAGAATGAGAAACTTGTAGGCTGGGATGCTAATTTAAAAGCCGATTCGTTGGGAACATTCCCTTCTGCTGCTTTTAGTGTGAATTTTGATAAGGACGAGCAAGGCCATAACCTGGGCTTTTTTGCCAACATCGGGCGTATAGATAGGGTTGATTTTCCGAATGGAAAAATAGTTAAAGTTGACCTGGATGCTAAAGATATCAACGCTTCGCAAACCTACATCGCATCTGATTTGCAGCGGCCGGTGCAAACTGTACTTGCCGATTTTAATAAGGATAAACTGAATGATGTAGTAGTTTGCAGCGATGGTATTAAAAAAGGTGGTGTTTACCTGCTCAAACAAAACAAAGATCACACTTATGAGCAGTCGACCATTTTAAATAAGCACGGTGCTGTACAAGTTGTTACCGGCGATTTTAATAAAGATGGCTGGCCCGATGTAATGGTTTTAACCGGCAGCGGCGATGAGGGGCTGTGGCTGTTGACTAACGACCAAAAAGGTGGTTTTGCTACCCGTAAATTACTAAGCTTTCCGCCAACTAACAGTTCCACCAGTTTTCAACTGGCAGATATGGACCATGACGGCAACCTCGATTTGGTGTACACTTGTGGTTATAATTACCACGATTCGCGTATTTTAAAACCATATCACGGGCTTTATATTTATACCAACACCAGCGACTGGAACTTTAAACAAAAATGGTTTTACCCTATAAACGGCGCTACCAAAGCAATCGCTGCCGATTTTGATGGTGATGGCGACCTTGATATTGCTACCATAGCCTTTTTTGCCGATATGCAGCACACTCCGCAGGAGGAGTTTATTTATTTTGAACACACTAAAGGTCTTGATTTTAAAGCGCACGCTGTGCCGGTAAGTCAATATGGTAGGTGGATGTGTATGGAAGTCGCGGATATTAACAACGACGGGCAGTTGGATATTGTATTAGGTAATTATGCAAATGGGTTTAAATTTATTCACAACTTTAAACCGCAGTGGGATTTGCATTTGCCTTTGATCGTGCTGGAGAATCATATGAAGAAATAGTGTAAGAACTATCCTCTACCCTGTCATTCTGAGGCACGAAGAATCTATTAGCAAACTTTACAGGGCGAATAGGGATGGCGTAGAATAGATCCTTCAAGCGTTCAGGATGTAAAAGACGTCATGGGTAGGAACGAAGCAATCGCATACTTTACAGGGCGGACTTGCACCGTTCGCGATTGCTTCGTTCCTCGCAATGACATGATGGAGTTTTGCATCAGAACAAATCGAAAAGCCTTAAAAACGGACAGGTGTACATGATAAAAAAACAAAGGCTTTCATCAAATAAGGTTTGCTTATTAATTGTACTGGTGTTTACCGTAGCGGTAGCGTTCAATAGCTGCGGTGGCAGCGGCCTATCATCAGACGATGAAAAATACCTTGCCGATGGCCAGACCTTAGCAAAAAAGCATTGTTCAAGCTGCCACGAAGCCCCGGATCCTTCTTTACTTGATAAAACTACCTGGGATAAAAACATCCTGCCAGCCATGGCACCTAAGTTTAACATCAGGCCATTTATGGGCGATTATATCGCACGTCGGGGATCGGTCATGACTTTGGATGAATGGTACAAAATTGTGGTGTATTACAAATACTACGCACCCGATAAATTAACCATTCCCAAACCTGAAGCGGTTAAAGACTGGGCAATTTTTAGCGTAAAACGCCCGCAGCATGTTGACCGTAGCGGAATGCCCTCTATGACCACCATGGTGGCCTACAATCCCAATGATAAACACATTTATAGTGGCAGTGGTAAAAGCGGGCTGTACCGGTGGGACAATGAGCTTAATTCAACCCTGGTTAAAAAATTCCCTTCGGCCATTGTTGATGCCAACTTTTTTAAAACGGGGGGCAATCCAAACGGCGCTACAATTACATGCATTGGTGTATTGCCTCCTAATGATTTGCTGAAGGGAAAGCTGATTAATATTAACCTGAATAGTAAATCAAAAAGTAAAGATTCGGTGTTGGTTACCGATAGTTTGCCCCGCCCGGTTAAAAGCGCCTTCGCCGATTTCAATAAGGATGGGTTGATGGATTATGTGAGTTGTGGTTTTGGTAATAACCGGGGTGGTTTGTTCCTGGTGCAGCAGCAGGCCAATCATAAATTCATCAAAAAAAATATCAGGGCTATTCCTGGTCCAACACAAGTGTATATTGATGATTATAACCACGACGGGTGGCCCGATATCATGTGCTTATTTGCCCAGGCCGATGAAGGCGTTTGGCTTTTTTTGAACGATAAAAAGGGCGGCTTTAATGCCCAAAATATCCTGCATTTTCCGCCGGTGTATGGTACCAGCAGTTTCCAGGTGGTTGATTTTAACCACGATGGAAAGCCCGATATTTTATATACCTGCGGAGATAATGACGATTACTCACCCATATTTAAACCCTACCATGGCGTTTACATTTTTACCAACCAGGGTAACTGGAAATTTAAGCAGACTTATTTTTACCATATCAACGGCTGCTCAAAAGCCATAGCTGCCGATTTTGATCACGATGGCGACCTTGACCTGGCGGTGATCGCTTTCTTCCCCGATTTTAAAAACCACCCTACAGAAGGTTTTACCTACCATGAGCAAACAAGCCCTGGCAAATTCAAAGTACATGAAATTCCGGTAAACCAATACGGGCGCTGGATCTCGATGGATGTAGCCGATGTTGACCAGGATGGCAATCTTGATATTATCTTAGGCAACTTTTCTGTAGGTGGTAAAGGGCTCATCAACCAAAAAGATTATAAACCCGATTGGGATTTCTTTGAGCCCATCATCGTGTTAAAAAATACAAGCTCAAAACGCCCTTAAATGCATGTTTTGTAACATTTGTATAACGAAATGATAAATTAGTACAGTATCATTTGCCCCTTTGTTAAGTAGTTTTACTCCTGTTATTTATTGCCGGATGATGCGTATGTCCCCGCCGACGAGGCATGCCCGCAATTATCCGGCTAAACAATCCTTTTGATGAAAAAAACTATTTACAGTGTATTAAGCGCTTGTGCCATTTATCTCCTGCCTGCCTCTTTAATGGCGCAACCGGGTACGGTAAAACAGGTTAAGCTTACTAATTTTGATTTGCAATCCTCATCGCTGGTAACTGCTACCGGAGCCGAATTGTCTTCTAATAAATACCATTCGCCGGTTTACTGGTTTCCTGTTAAAGTACCGTCAACGGTATTAACAGGTTTGGTAGCCAATAAGATCTACCCCGATCCGTACCAGGGTTTGAACAATATGCTTATTCCCGATGCATCAGACCAGTTTAATAAGGAGTACAACCTGGAGCAATACAGTCATTTACCTAATGACCCAAATCCATGGAAAAAGCCTTACTGGTACCGCACTACTTTTAAAGTAGCGGCAGCAGATAAAGGCAAACAATTTCAATTGATATTTAAGGGGATTAACTACCGCGCAGCCGTCTATCTAAATGGTAAACAAATTGCCGATAGCACCCAAATGGCAGGCATGTTTGCCGAGCATAACCTTGATGTAAGCAATGCCATTAATGCCGGTGGTGAAAATGCGTTAGCTGTTAAGATCTATCCTTTGGATTACCCCGGTTACCCGGCAAAAGAACAATTGAAGGCTTTAGGTCCGTTTTACGAAAATGGTGGCCCTACCGGTGATATTGGTAAAAACGTGACCATGCTTTGTTCTGCAGGTTGGGATTGGATCCCCCCGGTGAGGGACAGGAATATGGGGATCTGGCAGCCTGTATTTTTACGTACTACAGGAGCGGTAACTATAGGCAGGCCAAAACTGGTAACCAATTTACCAAACCTGCCCGATACAAGCATGGCCAAACTATCTTTAAAACTTACTTTATCAAACAATACTTCGGTTGCCAACACGGGTAAGCTAACCATTAGCATAAAGCCTGAGAACTTTGCAGGTTTGCCCGTGCAGTTTACGCAAGCTGTTTCGGTTGCAGCAAACTCCGGTAAAGCAGTTGATTTAAATGCCGATCAGGTTAGTCAATTAGTTATTCATCAGCCTAAATTATGGTGGCCAAACAGTTACGGTAAGGCCAATTTATACCGCATCCGTTTGCAATATGCCGATGCCAGGGGTATCAGCGATGATACTACTTTTGTTTTTGGTGTTCGCACGGTATCATCAAAAGCCGAAAAGGTGAATGGATTTGTACGCCGCCAGTTTTATGTGAATGGCAAGCTGGTGCATTTAGTAGGCGGTGCCTGGGTGCCGGATATGATGGTAAATCGTGATTCGGCCCGGTATGATTACGAGATGCATTTGTGCCGCAATGCCAACGTAAACCTGGTGCGTATTTGGGGTGGGGGCGTAACTGAGCCAGACGCGTTTTGGAATGCTGCTGATAAATACGGGCAGATGGTATGGTCGGACTTTTGGATCACCGGCGATACCCAGGGTGAGTTCAAAGGCTCGCCGGATTGGCCTTTAGAAGGCAACGTGTTTGTAAAAAACGTAGAGAGCACCATTTACCGCATCCGTAACCACCCAAGTTTATTGGTTTGGACTGGTGGTAACGAAGGTCATGCACGTAAGGAATTATACGATAAAATGCGCAATGATATTATTGAGTTAGATGGTACACGCCCGTTTATTCCAAGTTCATCGGGCTTTGCTAAACTGCCTGAAGGATGGAAAGGCTCATGGCCGGATGATATGCCATCGGGCGTATACAGCGGTGGTCCATATGCCTGGAAAGATCCGAAGGAATACTACAAACTGGCCGATTTGGCGCAGGACTGGGTATTTAAAGACGAAACCGGTTTGCCATCGCAGCCGCCATATACCACGCTGCCTAAGATTATCCCTAACCTTACCTGGGACAAAAGGTTGCCTTTCCCGCTTAATAATAGCTGGGGATATCATGATGCCGCGACAGGTGCCGGTCAGTATGATAAATACTATGACGAAATGGTAAAACGCTATGGTGCGCCAACCAGCATTGTCAATTTTTCGGATAAGATGCAATTCCTCAATTATATTGGCTACCAGGGAATATTTGAGGCCGATGGGCACAAATTAAACGAAACTGGTGGGGTAATGCTTTGGAAATTGAATGCCGCGCTGCCAAGTGTGATCTGGCAAATCTACGATTGGTACCTGGAACCAAATGCGGGTTACTACAGTATGCAAAATGCCTGCGAGCCGGTGCATATTCAATATAACTACGATAACTCAAGTGTGGCTATTATTAACCGTACGCACCATGCCACAGGAAGTTTAACGGCTACTGCCGATGTTTTCGATATCGATAGCAAGCTCATCAAATCAATCAGGTTAGATCATGTTGGTTTGGCTACTAATGGTGTTCAGGAGATCATACAGTTAAAGGATGTGTTGGCTGCTACCCAAGGCGTAAGCTTTGTAATACTTAATCTTAAAACGTCAACTGGTAAAACGGTATCGCACAATGCTTACTGGCTATCTGCAAATGACGAATTTAAAACGCTGAACGACATGAAGCATGCCCAGGTAAGCGCCAAAATTATCAAAACAGAAAAAGGCGCGGTAGAAAGCAAATGGACTGTTCAGTTCACCAACACATCAAACAAGGTGGCATTTTTTGTACGCCCGCAACTGATGAAAAACGGCGAAGAGATTATGCCAAGCTACTGGACAGGCAATTATTTTACCCTGGCCCCGCACGAAAGCACAACCGTATCTGTAACCGCCCCGGCAGCCAAATTAGGTAACGTAACCCCAACCATATTATTGGAAGGCTGGAACCTGGATAAACAAGTGATTGCGTTAGCTGCAAAGTAAATATTGGATCCCTTCTATAACAGAAAAGCCCTTGAAAAAGGGCTTTTCTGTTATAGAAGTAGTGCCTCAGAAGCTGTTTAAGAACAATTTCGTAAAAATATCATAGTACAAATAGAACCGTCATTGCGAGTAGTAAAATCCGCGGACTGTGAAGGTGGAATGACAACATAAAGCTATGTCATTGCGAGGAACGAAGCAATCGCGAACTATGCAGATCCGCCCTGTATAGCATGCGATTGCTTCGTTCCTCGCAATGACATGGTGGACTTGTCATGGGTAGGTACGAAGCAATCCCCAATTATGCAGATCCGCTCTGTAAGTAGGGATTCGTCGTTCCTGCTACCCATGACAAGTTATAAAAACGGAAGTCATCCTGAACTTGTTTCAGGATCCCACAGGATAGGTTTCCCGCATGATGGTTACTTAGCGCGTGGGGTGCTGAAACAAGTTCAGCATGACATTGTGGTTCAAGTTGCTTTGTCATTTCCCTTTCACAGTCCATAGATTTTAACACCCGCAATGACGATTGTTTTTGTTTTTAAGCAGCTTCTCTGTTTGAAATTTGAATAATGAACCCAAAAGCGGAAAGTACTTACACAGGAAATAAAAGAAATGAATTATATTGTATTACTAAAATAGTTCGAGACTTGAAAAGCCGATTGCGCAACCCATAATTCAATATTTCATATGAACGTACAGGAACAAATTGAAACGTATATTACCAGCCAACCTGAGCCCAAACGTAGCGACATGCAAACTTTACATATGCTTATACTTCAAGCCTTGCCAGGATGTAAATTATGGTTTGATGATGGTAAAAACAGCGAAAATAAAACGGTTAGTAACCCTACTGTAGGATATGGATTTCAAATAATGAAATATGCTGATGGAAAAACCAGGGAGTTTTTTCAAATTGGTTTGAGTGCAAACAAAACCGGGATCTCTGTCTATATCCTTGGCATCAAGGATAAAACTTACTTAGCCCAAACCTACGCAACAGAAATAGGCAAGGCGAGCGTGACCGGGTATTGTGTCAGGTTCAATAAGCTAAAAGATATAAATACTGATATACTTGAAGCGGCAATACGATATGGGGTTGAAGTTTCAAGTAAAAATTGAATTTTAAACCGCGGCACTGCCACCACAAGTTATACTTGTTGCGGTTTTGTTGCGCTTTGTAAAATATGATAATTCTTAATGTATTGATTAAGAGTGATATGTGTTTTTATGGTATTTCACTTGTTGCGCAACACAACAGTTTTTAATTTGCATATCAAAAACTCCCCCTTTAGGGGGCCGGGGGGCCAGGTTCCTGCTGGCTTAAGCAATGGAAGCTTCCCAATCCCCAGATAATATCTGTCGAATCGATCCCCACCACCTCACGATCAGGAAAGCACTGTTGAATGATCTGTAAGGCTTTATCATCATTTATTGAACGATACGTAGGAACCACAACCGCCGAATTGGCAATATAAAAGTTGGCGTAAGATGCTGGTAAGCGTGTATCCTCGTAAATCACCGCTTCGGGCATGGGCAGTTCAACAACGTTGAGTTGTTTGCCGTTAAGCAGGCGCATGGTTTTAAGGGTTTCAAGGTTCTCTTGCAGCAGGTGGTAGTTATCGTCGTTTTTGTTTTTTTCAACCACGGTAACCACGGTATCCTCGTTTACAAAACGGGTAATATCATCAATATGGCCGTCGGTATCATCACCTACAATGCCATCGCCCAACCATAAAATTTGCTCGGCACCGTAAAAATTACGCAGATAGCCTTCAATCTGGTCCTGGTTAAGGTGCGGGTTGCGGTTTTTGTTGAGCAGGCAGGCGGTAGTAGTTAAAATAGTTCCCTTACCATTAAAATCGACAGAACCACCCTCCATCACAATTCCCGGGTTAAAAACAGGTAAACCAAAATGGTTACCAATTTTGGTTGGGATCACATCATCCAGGTCGAACGGTGGATATTTACCTCCCCAGGCATTATAGCCCCAATCAACAATAGCCTTTTGTTTGGTATCTGGGTTAATCAAAAACGCCGGCCCATGATCACGACACCAGGCATCATTGGTAGCAAATTCAAAGATCTCTATCTTATTCAGATCAACCCCTGCATTTTGCAGTTGGAAAGCGACCGAGGCTTTCATGCTTTCATCAACCACGTTAATACGCACTAATTCGCCTTTGGTTAATATTTTGATGAACTCGATGTAAGCAGGATAGATCAGATCTATCTTACCCGGCCATGAAGCTTCCTTGTGCGGCCAGCTTAACCAGGTTGCAGTATGTGGTGCCCACTCGGCAGGGAAAAAAAATCCTTGCGAAGCAGGGGTTTGTATAGTAGAAATGTTTTGGCTCATAATTGGTAATGGCAAATATATTGGTTTCCCATTTGTCATTGCGAGGAGGTACGAAGAAGCAATCCCGTAGCTATGCGTAACCGCCCTGTATACTACGGGATTGCCGCGCTACGCTCGCAATGACATAGGGGACTAAATTAGTCTTCGTCTAAAAGGCGTTTCGTTATCGGCTGATAGCTGTCAATCCTCCTGTCCCTCAAAAACGGCCAGTGACTTCTGTAATAATCAGACTTATCTAAATCCAACTCCTGTACAACAACTTCTTCCTCATCATGTGAAGTCTGCTGAATAATAGCACCAAACGGGTTGGCAAAGAATGATCCGCCCCAGAATTTAACACCGGCTTCTTCGCCCACGCGGTTAACGCTCACTACGTGTACACCATTGGCAACCGCGTGCGAACGCTGAATGGTTTGCCAGGCGTTGTATTGTTCAATATTGGTAGCTTCATCCTGGGTAGTAGCCCAGCCAATTGCAGTTGGATAAAACAGGATATCGGCACCCATTAACGCGGTAATGCGGGCTGCTTCAGGGTACCATTGATCCCAACAGATCAACACGCCTAAACGGCCGTATTTGGTATTGAAAACCTTGTAGCCCAGGTCGCCGGGGGTGAAGTAGAATTTTTCGTAAAAACCCGGGTCATCGGGGATATGCATTTTGCGGTACTTACCAAGGTAGCTGCCATCGGCATCTAAAACCGCGGTAGTATTGTGGTAAAGGCCCTGCGCGCGTTTCTCAAATAACGAAGCGATGATCACCACGTTTAATTCGGCAGCAACCTTCGATAGTTCATCTGTTGATGGGCCAGGGATGGCTTCGGCAAGTTTAAAATTGTCGTAGTCTTCCACATCGCAAAAATAAAGCGAGGTAAATAGTTCCTGTAAACAAACTACCTGCGCGCCTTTGGCTGCCGCTTCCCTTACTTTAACAATAGCCTTTTGCAGGTTCTGCTGCTTATTTGCAGTACAGGTCATTTGCACAATGCCAACTTTTACTTTACTCATACCATTTAAATTTGCGCAAAAATAATAATTAAGATTTTATGATTGCACCGATAATTATATGATTACACTGATTTGATTTATGGGTTACACCAACTTCATTTTGGTAGCTTATCTTGCAGCTTATGGTAGGTGTTTTCACCGCACCGTGCCACGTGTTAAACCTATGTGGGGCTAAATTGTCGCTATTTAAACAATGTTACACGGCTGTTGTTGTGGTTTTTAAAAATCAATTGATGTGTGCCATCAAATAATTAGCTTTGCGGCCAAATGACAGAAGACGAAATAATTGACGAAGGCACCGAACATAAAACCTGGAAAGGCAAACTTTGGAGCGTAGTTAAAATCATCCTGATAATTGTAGTTACCGGCGGTTTATTATATTGGGTTTTTAGTAAAGTACCTTTTGTAAAGTTTAAAGACCGCCTGGTACACGCCAATAAAGCCTGGGTTGCAGCAGCTGTGCTATGTTATTTTGGGTCGATGTTGTTTTCGGCCTGGCGGTTGTTGAGCTTCTTTAAATCTATAGGGTTAAAGCTGGATTATCGCTTTAACCTGCGCCTTTACTTTTTAGGCTTGTGCTATAACGTGCTGCTACCCGGCGGTATCGGTGGCGATGGGTATAAGATTTACCTGTTGCATAAAAACTATAAATTGCCAACCAAAAAAGTATTCTGGGCTATTTTGTTCGATAGGTTAAGTGGCTTTTGGGCCATTGGTATGATCACCGTGATCCTTATTATCCTCATCCCGCATATCTCGGATTTGGTTGGTTTGCGCGTTCCGGTGAGTTTACTTGTAGTAGGTTCTATCGTTTATTATGTGGTTGCCCGTAAGTTTTTCAGGGAGTACACCCATAATTTTTTTGCGGCTCATTTAAAAGCTATCGGTGTACAATCTATGCAGTTGCTTTGTATTGTGTGTTTACTGCTGGCGCAGGATTTTACAGGCAAATTTGCCCCATACCTGTTATCATTCCTGATATCGGCCTTAGCCTCCATTATACCATTTAGTTTAGGTGGTGGTGGGGTGAGGGACGCCATTTTTGTAAACCTGGCAAAACCATTTCACCTCACGGCAGATATGGCCGTGTACCTTAGTTTTACCTTTTACCTGATCTCTATAGTAGTGGCCTTATTGGGTGTTTACTATGTTTTTAGGACTGATAGGCTACAGGCCGGCTTACCTGCTATAGAGGAAACTTCCGAAAATTAAAATTTGCCGGTAAACCGAATTGGCTAATTTTACGTTGTGTTTTAAACCAATTAAACGTAAATGAGCTTTAATGATTTTAATAATCCGCAGGTTGCGGCCTTGCCCGGTCATTTAAAACAATTTATAGTCGACCAGCATTACGAGCATTATACACCCATAGACCATGCGGTTTGGCGCTACGTAATGCGCCAGAATTATAGTTACCTTAAGGATGTAGCCTACTACCCATACATTCCCGGTTTAACCAAAGCGGGACTGACTATTGAGCGAATCCCCAATTTACAGGAAATGAACGATGCCCTGGCTAAAATTGGCTGGGGTGCGGTTACTGTTGATGGTTTTATACCACCAGCCGCTTTTATGGAATATCAGGCTTACAGGGTGCTGGTTATTGCTGCCGATATCAGGCAGTCGCGCCATATTGAATACACGCCTGCGCCGGATATTATCCATGAGTCGGCAGGACACGCGCCCATCATTGCCGATAAAGATTACCACGAGTATTTGAGTTATTTTGGCTCGATAGGCGCTAAGGCCATGTTTTCGGCACAGGATTTTGAATTGTATGAGGCCATCAGGGCATTATCAATATTAAAAGAAATGCCCGATGCCGATGTTGAAGAGATTAAAAAAGCTGATGAATTGGTAACCTATCGCCAGGAAAATATGGGGCAGCCTTCGGAAATGGCCCTGTTAAGCCGCCTGCACTGGTGGACGGTGGAATATGGCTTAATCGGTACTTTAGATAATCCTAAAATTTACGGCGCAGGTTTGCTTTCATCTATTGGCGAAAGCGCCAGTTGTATGATGGCCGAGGTTAAAAAGCTTTTGTACACCATTGATGCCGTAAATTACAGCTACGATATCACCAAAACCCAACCCCAGCTTTTTGTAACGCCAACCTTTCAAAACCTGATAGATGTACTGGAAGAGTTTGCCAATACCATGTCGTTCCGCAGGGGCGGGGCTTATGGTTTGGGTAAAGCTTTGGAGAGTAAAAATACCTGTACGGTGGTTTATAGTTCAGGCATACAGGTTTCGGGTACTGTTGCTGATTTTGAGCTTGATGGAGCCGGGAGTCCGTACTTTATTAAAACTGCGGGCTGCACTGCTTTGGCCGTAAACAACAAGCAACTAAAAGGGCACGGTAAAAACTATCATAAGGATGGCTTTAGCTCGCCGGTAGGCCGGTTGAAAGGTAATGTCGTTTTGGAAGAACTCAGTACCGATGAGCTTGCCGTTATCGGGATCACTATTGGCAACAATGCCGAATTGGATTTTGAAAGCGGCATCGCCGTCAAAGGAAAAGTGAAGAGCATCCTTACCTCCGAAGGAAAAACGCAGCTGATTACTTTTGTTGATTGTACTGTTACCGATAAAGGCGGCAGCATGTTATTTGACCCCACCTGGGGCGTTTACGATATGGCGGTGGGCGAGAGCATCGCCTCGGTATTTTGTGGCGCGGCAGATAAAGAGGCCTTTGAAGAAGTTGTTTATAAATCAAAAACAGCCACCCATCATGTAGAGTATAGTGCTAAAAACAGAGAACTACACAAACTATACCGCCAGGTGCGCGATTGCCGCCAAAAACAAGGCGACTACGGCTTTTTAGGTAATGTTTGGCTCCGCCTGCAAAGAGACCACCAGGACGACTGGCTTTGTGCCCTCGAAATATTGGAACTGCTGGAGCACGAAGAAATTGAGCCCGCGCTATCTGCCGAGATCCGGAACTTTCTCCAACAAAAAGCAAAAGGCCAACCCGAGCTCAAAAAACTCATTGCCGATGGTTTTTACCTGATAGCACACCCGGTTGAGCAAAAATTGGTATTTTAGTCACCGTGAAGAAACGTACGTCATTGTATGTGGTGAGATACACAAGCTCTGAAAGCGGGAATGACAAAGCGATGAGAGACTTACGAAGTTTTTAAAACTTCGTAAGTCTGGATCTGCAATTTGTGATGGGTGGGAACGCACTAAGCTCATCGCCGGTCTGTTCTCTCTATAAGGCTACGAGATTGCCACGCTACGCTCGCAATGACATAGTCTATAAAATATTTATCCCTTTTAAGGGGGCTCTCAACTTATGAACATCATTATAACAGGCGCCAGCAGCGGCGTAGGATTTGAAGCTGTAATTGAACTGATATTGTCGGGTGCCCACAAGGTTATCGCATTGGCACGCTCACAGGATAAACTGGAGCGCTTGCTTGAAATTGCCAACGGCTTAAATCCCGATTGCCAACTATACGCACTTACTTTTGATATTGTACACGATGATTATGAAGGCCTGCTTCAGTTTATAGATGCAAACTTTGATAACCAGGTTGATATTTTGATCAATAACGCCGGCGTATTGATCAACAAACCTTTCGTGGAACTGTTAGAAGCAGATTTTGTGGAGATGCTACAAAGCAACTTCATTGGGCATGTGCGCATCATTCAGGCCTTGTTGCCTTTAATCCCTGCCGGTGGGCATATTTTAAATATTGGCAGCATGGGGGGGGTCCAGGGCAGCGCCAAATTTCCGGGATTGGCGGCTTATTCGGCAAGTAAAGCGGCATTGCATACCTTAACTGAATGTTTGGCGCAGGAGCTTGTAGAACAAAACATCAAGGTAAACTGCCTTGCTTTAGGATCGGCGCAAACAGAAATGCTGGAGAAGGCTTTCCCGGGGTATGAGTCGCCGGTATTGGCTTTTGAAATGGGAAAATATGTGGCCGATTTCGCGCTTACAGGGTATAAATTCTTTAATGGTAAGGTGTTACCTGTAGCGGTGAGTACGCCGTAAAATAATATTAGGTTATTGTAAATATTTTATAACTTAGATAAGGTAAAATATGCCATAATAACCTGATATGGATACCAGATTCACTTCGCTTTTTACACATTCAAAGGACATATTTTTTGTGATGGATATGAACGGGGTGATTTTACACACCAACTCCTCGTTCCAAAATCTGTTTAACTATGCCGAAGCAGAACTGGCCGGCATTAATATTGCCGATATCTGCCACCCGGCCGATAAGGAACGCCGCGAAGAATCCATTGGTAGCCTTATGGCAAACAAAAAGCTGGTTGGCTATCAAAGCAGGGTAAAAGCAAAGGACGGCTGCTATTACAGCGTAACCTGGTCAATCATTTTAAATGGCGATAACCTCATTTATTCTACCGGTAACCCGCGCATGGATATGCCAGCACAAGCATCATCGGCAAGTGACGAAATTGTGCAGCATACCATTCAAAGCCTCAACGAGGGGTTTATAGTGTTGGATGAAAACTGGCAGATCAAGGCTTTTAATCCGGCTTTCCAGGCGCTCACAAATTTAAACGCTGATGCTATTGCCAGTATCGGGTTTGATAACATTGAAAGCCTTGGTTTGATACCCGAAGTTACGAGCGAGTTTCAGAGATCGCTCAAAGCAAAAAAATCTACCCAGGTACAATATTTAAATACCCGGTCAAATTCGTGGTTACGTATCAATGTATATCCGTACCATAACCAATTAGCAGTTTTTATAAGGGATATCACCGAAATTAAGATCCAGGAGTGGGTTTTAGGACTGGAGAAAAAGGTATTGGAACTAAATGCCACCACCCAATATTCTTTAGCCCAAACTACAAGCGAACTGCTGAAGGGGATAGAGGAGATTTTCCCCGATATGATCTGCTCGGTTTTGGAGGTTGATGATGCCCAGGAAGAATTACGTAATCTTGCAGCTCCCCGTTTGCCCAAAGCATATTGCGACCAATTGGAAGGTTTAAAAGTTGGCCCCAATCATGGTTCATGTGGTAATGCTGTTTATCACCGTGAGCAGGTTATAGCAAGTGATATTGAGCACGATCCGGCTTGGGCTATGTATGCAGATATGGTAAAGCCATTTGGATTAAAAGCTTGCTGGTCGACACCCGTTATCAGTTCGAAAGGGAATAAGGTTTTGGCGGTTTTCGGCATTTATTATACCACTAAACGCGAACCCACCAACGATGAATTGCATATGATAAATCGTACCGTAAATATTTTACGGGTTTTAATTGAAAGTAAGCGTTACGAAGAAAATATACTCGAACAAAATAACCGCCTGCACTCCATCGCCAATATCAGTTCGCATGAACTCAGGCGACCGGTAGCCACCATCCTTGGCCTGGTAAATTTGTTTGACAGGGACGATATGCTGAACCCCCTTAATCACGAGATTATTACCCACCTGGATACCTCGGCACTGGAATTAGACGTTGTGATCCACAACATTGTGGAGAAAACGGTTTATATGAAAGCCAATACGGTGACGGAGGAAGAGTTGAAAGATTGAAACAGATGTGCAAATATGCAGATTATCTCTTAGCACGTGAATGCCTAAAATAAGTTCGGGATGACTTCGCTTTTTATGATTAAATCAGGGATTTACCGGTATTGTAAACCAAAAACTACTCCCTTTTCCTAATTCACTATTAACTCCTATTTGCCCTTCATGTTGTTTGATGATCTCCGCGCTGATATATAAACCCAAACCAAGCCCCGATGCCTGGAAATCCGATGCTTCTACACGGTAGTAGCGTTCAAACAAATGATCCAACTGGTTTGCCGGAATGCCGGGGCCTTTGTCTGTAACGGTTACTTTAGCCATATTGCCGGTTTTTTCTACAGAAACCAATATCTCTTTCGAAAGCGGAGCGTATTTAACAGCATTGTTTACAAAGTTGACCAAAACCTGGTTAATCTGATGTTCATCGGCAAATACCTGTATGTTTTCGTCGCCTTGTATAATTACTTTAAATTGATCGGCCAATCGCATTTCATTACTATATGCAACTAAAGCGCTTTTAAGGTTAAAAGCAGACTTGTTTAGTTTTAGTCGATTTTGACTGATTCGGCTAAGGTTGAGCAGATCTTCAACAAGGGCACTAATTTTATACATGCTCCTGCTTGACTGTTTGATAAGCTTAGGTATCAGCGGTGATGCAGGCTCATTGATTAGCCGTTCAAGCAATTGTAATGAGCCCTTTAAACTGGTTATCGGTGTTTTTAACTCATGGCTGGCAATGCTGATAAAATCATCTTTTTGCTGTTGCAGTTCTTTTAACTGGTTAATCTCGGTGGCGGTACCAATCCACATTTCTATTTCGCCTGCATCGTTTTTTACAGGTACAATCCTGGTTAAATGCCAGCGGTACTCACCGTCGATGCTTTTAAACCTGTTTTCAATACCGCCGCCCTCTTTCAGTCCGGTTTGCACATCCCTGAATTTATTGGTTGTGGCGTCAAGGTCGTCGGGGTGTAATGCCTCTTTCCATCCGTGGCCTTTACTTTGGTCAAAGCTAAAGCCGGTATAGTCGTGCCATCTTTTATTAAAAAACGTAGCTTCTGCATTATTATTAACCGTCCAGGCCATGTGCGATATGGTTTCAAACATGGTGCGGAAACGGGTTTCGCTATCTGCCAAAGCTTTGGTGCGGGTTAGAATTCTATCTTCCAGTTCGGCATTCAGGTCCTGCAGGCTTTCCCGCGATTGTTCAAGCAGGCTGTTGCTTAAGGAAAGGTGCTCATTGGTAACAGCCAGTTCTTCGTTTGTACATGCCAGTTCTTCGTTCACCGTTTGCAGTTCATCGTTTGAGGTTTTTAACTCCTCGTTCATGCTCTCCAGCTCCTCATTCATAGCTGCCAGTTCTTCACTCATGGCCAATTCCTTTTCCCTCGATTCTGCTAAAGCCAGCCGGTTTAATTCGCGTTCGGTTACATCACGGGCCATACTCAACAGGTACTCTACCTTGCCTGCTTTATCAAAAATAGGAGTGATCTCGGTTTGTGCCCAGCCGCGTATAGGCGGCGCGTCTTTAACCGGGAACTCAAAGTACAGCAGCGGCAATTTAACCTGCCTTTTCTCTTTTATAACTGCCATGAGCCCTTTTCTTAAAAGCTCCAGCTGCTCCTCGCTGTTTTTATCCCATGATTTGAAAGCATCAAATGTGTCTTTTCCTATCAATTGATCTGCCGGTGTTGGCGACGCTTTTTTGCGTTGCTCATTCATGGCTATAATAGTAAAACGGGGAGCATTCGGTTTAATAATTGTGATTGGAAAAGCCACCTGGTTAAAGACAGCTTCAAACATGTGCATCTGTTCGGGTTCCATAGGTAGGTATTGGTAGATTTTGCTTTCAAATATACCATTTGTATTGGCAAGTGAAACCCGTCGGGGCATTGTTGAAGGGAAGAAGCGTAGTAGCTTATTAAATGCCATCGCCCATCGACTCCGCAATGTTATGATGCTTTAATTTCAATGTCACAAATCACTGATGATTAAAAGTTAACTTGACATCTCCACTTAGATTTTCTTAATTTTAAGGATAAACTTATGAACGCTATAAATTATGGAAAACCACACAGATCACAGCAAACTAAGTGATGTTAACAGCCCCAGTGCCGCAAAATGTCCTTTTTTAAATGGTTCATTAAAGCAAAGTGCGGGCGAAGGCACCCGTAATCGCGATTGGTGGCCAAACCAGTTAAAATTGAACATTCTTCGCCAAAACTCTTCGCTCTCAAACCCCATGGATGAAGGCTTCAATTATGCCGAAGAGTTCAAAAGCCTTGACCTTGCTGCCGTAAAAAAAGATCTTTTTGAGCTAATGACCGACTCGCAGGAATGGTGGCCGGCCGATTATGGTCATTACGGTCCTTTCTTTATCCGCATGGCCTGGCATAGCGCCGGTACTTACCGGGTATCTGATGGCCGTGGCGGCGCGGGGTTTGGTACCCAGCGTTTTGCACCGTTAAACAGCTGGCCCGATAATGCTAATCTGGATAAGGCTCGTTTACTGCTATGGCCGATTAAACAAAAATATGGTAAAAAAATATCCTGGGCCGATCTGATGATCCTTACCGGCAACTGCGCCCTCGAATCAATGGGTTTACAGCCTTTTGGCTTTGGTGGTGGCCGTGCTGATGTTTGGGAGCCAGCCGAAGACGTATACTGGGGTTCTGAAAAAGAGTGGCTGGCCGATAGCCGCTATACGCCCGAACGTGAACTGGAAAACCCCCTTGCCGCAGTACAAATGGGTTTAATTTATGTAAACCCCGAAGGCCCTAACGGCAATCCCGATCCGCTGGCATCTGCCCGCGATATCAGGGAGACTTTTGGCCGTATGGCGATGAACGACGAAGAAACCGTTGCGCTTATTGCAGGCGGCCACACGTTTGGCAAAACACATGGCGCTGCCGATCCTGGTCAATATGTGGGTAAAGAACCTGCCGGTGCGGCTATTGAAGAGCAAAGCCTTGGCTGGAAAAATTCATATGGAACCGGCAATGCAGGCTACACCATTACCAGTGGTTTGGAAGGTGCATGGACATCTACCCCCGCGCAATGGAGCAATAGCTTTTTTAATAACCTGTTTGGTTACGAATGGGAATTGACCAAAGGATCGGGCGGTGCACATCAATGGAAACCTAAGGGTGGTGCCGGTGCCGGTACTATTCCAGATGCTCATGATCCTGAAAAATCACACGCGCCGTTTATGCTCACCTCAGATATTGCTTTGCGCGTTGATCCAGCTTACGAAAAGGTGTCAAGGCATTTCCATGAAAACCCTGCCGAATTTGCGGATGCCTTTTCACGTGCATGGTTTAAGCTTACGCATCGTGATATGGGCCCGCGTGCCCGTTACCTTGGCCAGGATGTGCCGGCCGAAGTATTGATTTGGCAGGATCCTATTCCGGCTGTTACCTATCAATTGATTGATGATAGTGATATTGCAGCATTGAAAGGCAAAATATTGGATTCGGGACTTACCGTATCTCAATTGGTGTCTGCAGCATGGGCATCGGCATCAACCTTCCGTGGTTCTGATAAACGTGGCGGTGCCAACGGTGCACGTGTTCGTTTAGCGCCTCAAAAAGATTGGGAGGTGAATAACCCAACGCAGCTTGCCAAAGTATTATCAACGTTAGAAGGTATTCAGCAGGAATTTAACAGCGCCCAAACCGGCGGCAAAAGCGTTTCTATTGCCGACCTGATTGTTTTAGGAGGATCTGCAGCCATTGAAAAAGCCGCGAAAAATGCCGGTTATGATGTTACAGTGCCGTTTACCCCCGGCCGTGGCGATGCTACCCAGGAGCAAACCGATGTAGAATCATTTGAATATATGGAGCCTGCCGCTGATGGTTTCCGTAACTATGTTAACGCTGCCCACGTTTCACCTGCCGAAGCTTTGCTGATTGATAAAGCACAACTGTTAACACTTACCGCACCCGAAATGACAGTTTTAGTAGGTGGCCTGCGTGTGCTGAACACCAATTTCGATGGTTCGCAACATGGGGTGTTCACCAAACGCCCGGAAGCCTTAACCAATGACTTTTTCGTAAATCAACTTGACCTATCAACCACCTGGAAGGCTACGTCAGACGCCGCGAAAGTGTTCACCGGATCGGATAGATCAACCGGCGAGATCAAATGGACAGGCACCCGTGTCGATCTCATCTTCGGCTCCAACTCCGAGCTTCGTGCGATAGGCGAAGTTTACGCCAGCGCCGATGCCAAAGACAAATTTGTACACGATTTTGTTGCCGTATGGACCAAAGTAATGAACCTTGATAGGTTTGACCTGGTTTAAGCGATTTGTTTTATTTGAATAGGAAGAGGTGGTCGGGAAAGGCTGCCTCTTTTTGTTATATGATAACTATCCCCAAAGTCATGCTGAACTTGTTTCAGCACCCCACAGGATAAGTAGCCCAGCTGTTGCACACGGCGGTTAATTCGCTGGCTAACGAATATCACAACTTTAGCTTCTTCCACCCAAAGTCATGCTGAACTCGTTTCAGCATGACTTCTGCTTTTATATATTTATAGCTCCAATTCCCCTTTCAAATCCCTCATGTCTTCATTTACTGACTTTATTAAGTTCACTTTCCAGTCATGATGCCATCTTTTTAACTGCTTTTCTCTGTCGATAGCATCGATAATCCGCTCAAAGTATTCGTAATATACAAGATCATATAGTTTATACTTTTTTACAAAAACAGATCCCTCGCGATTCAAATGCTGCCATACCCTTGTTCTCAGATCACTGGTTACACCGATGTGAAATGTTGTGCGATAAGTATTGGACATTATATAAATATGACCTTGTTTGTAGAGCATAGTGGAACTGTTTTAATCAAATTATAAAGTAAAAAGTCATCCCGAACTTGTTTTGGGACCCCAGGATATTCAGCATGGTGTACACTTAGCATGTGGGGTGCTGAAACAAGTTCAGCATGACTTCGGTTTTGGGTCGACATAGATGTATGGCCCATCTATTTCTCATCCTCCTTATTCACCGGCGCTACAAACCACCTACCCGAAACCTTTTTTACTTCTTTAGCCTTGTCTTCATCAATGCTTGCATCAATAACCTCAGGTGCATCTGCCGCAGCCGCTTTTGCTCTTCAGCCTTTGGTGCCTACTTTTAAAAAGTCGTTCACTACAATTTCGGATACGTAGCGTTTGATGCCTTCTTTATCGGTATAGCTGCGGTTGGTGAGCTTGCCTTCTACGGCTACTTCGTCGCCTTTTTTGAGCAGGTCTTCGGCAAGTTTGGCGGTGGTGTTCCACATGATGAGGTTGTGCCAGGTGGTATCGGTTATTTTTTCGCCCTTGTCGTTCTTGTAGCTTTCGTTAGTGGCTATGGAAAGGCGCACCATTTTTTTGTTGGTGTCAAATACTTTTACTTCCGGGTCCATACCTAAGTTGCCTACCAGGCGCACACTGTTTCTTAATGAGTTCATGTTTTTATTTTTTAATGTTTGTTATTTGTTTGAGTTAACAATACAAAGGTGTGGCTAAGCCGGAAAATTAATCGGGTAATAACCGTTTACAGTCGATAGTATCCATTTGTAAGCGTTTGCAAGCGGATAAATAATTGCCTAACTTTAGCACATGAACCCGGAAAGAAACTGTTTGGACTGTGGCGAACCGTTACACGGTAGGGCCGATAAAAAATTCTGTAATGACCTGTGCCGCAATAATTACAACAACCAGCTTAACAGCAATAGCTATAACCTGGTGCGGAATATAAATAACATCCTGCGCCGTAACCGCCGCGTATTGGAAGAGCTAAACCCAACCGGTAAAACCAAAACCACCCGCAAAAAGTTGGCAGCAAAAGGGTTCGACTTTGACCATATCACCAGCATCTATCAAACCAAAACCGGGTCGACATATATGTTTTGCTATGAATATGGGTATTTGTTGCTGGATGGGGATGAGGTTTTGTTGGTAAAAAGGGAAGAGAATAAGGGAGTAACAAGTAGTTAGTATCAGGTATCAAGATTTTTTAGTTTGTCTGAACCGGGATTAAGCAGATTTATCAGATTTTTGGATTTTGATTTGCATGAGGCAGTCGGGAATCGTGTTAATCCTTTAATCCTATAAATCAAGGTTCAGACAAATGCGTTAGGGATTGGCGCGGATACCGGCCGGGTGAGGGGAAGAGGGTGGGCCGCGGTTAAGGCCTGTGCAGTATGAGCAAAAAGCCCGGGCCGCAGGCAACGCCCTAATAATTCAAAATTCAAAAGTAAAAATTCAAAAAGCCTGGTTAACGCAGGGAACAATATTATAACCACGTCCCATATACCCCTTTTCCACTACCTTTATTCAATTTTAAAAACCATCAAAATGAAGAAGCAATACTTTATTTTAATATTTCTGCTAATTTCGGGCATGGCATCGGCACAAAATTTAACTCCTGAGCTTTTATTGAAAATTGGTCGCGTGAGCGGTAAGGGTATTTCTAAAGATGGTAAGTATGTGATATTTTCGGTAGGCATGCCCAACGTGGCCGAAAATAAGATTGATACCAAAACCTACCGCATTGCCATTACCGGTGGGCGGGCCACGGCCATCACCAATGCCGATGAGCTGCTGGCCGATACCAAAATATCGCCGGACGGAAAATATAAGATCAGCAGTAAGGAAGTTAAGGTTAAAAAGGTAGCCGGGAGCGATTTTTACCCGCTCCTTAAAAAAAGTGAGGCCGTGATATATGATAGCCTGAACTACCGCCACTGGGATACCTGGGAGGATGGCAAGTTTGGTCACGTGATGTTATCGCACATGCTTAAAGGCAAGCCCGGTAAACCTAAAGATTTGATGCCCGATGAGCCATATGATTGTCCGCTAAAGCCGGATGGCGGCGATGAGGGTTATGTTTGGAGCAGCGATAGTAAAAGGGTGATTTATACCTGTAAAAAGAAATTTGGCACGGCCTACGCCATTAGTACCAATACCAATATTTACGCTTATGATATTGCTACCGGTGTAACTACCAATTTAACTGCCGATAATGAGGGTTACGATTTGCAGCCCACTTTTAACCAGCACAACCAAATGGCCTGGCTGCAAATGAAGCGCGATGGCTACGAAAGCGATAAACAGGATTTGGTAGTTGCCAACGGCGATGTTAAAATGAACCTTACCGCGCAGCGCGATGATATCCACGTTGCTGGTTATAAATGGGCAGCGGACGGTAAAGGTTTGTTTTTTACCGCGCCCATAAATGGTACCGAGCAATTGTTTCACGTTACCTATCCTGGCCTTGCCAAAATGATGCCATTGATAACGCAGGTTACCAATGGCGATTTTGACATCAACGATATTATTGGCCAAAAGGGCAACACGCTGATTGTAACCCGTGGCGACTTTAACCACGCTAATGAACTATACACCGTTGACATTACCAACGGTAACATGAAGCAACTTAGTCATGTAAATGATGCCCTATATGCCAAAACCGGGATGTGCACCAGCGAACGCCGCATGGTAAAAACGGTTGATGGTAAGGATATGCTGGTATGGGTGGTATACCCGCCCGGTTTTGATAAAACCAAAAAGTATCCGGCGCTATTGTTTTGCGAGGGAGGCCCGCAAAGTGCTTTAACCCAGTTTTATTCCTTTAGATGGAATTTGCACCTGATGGCATCAAACGGATACATTGTTGTAGCGCCAAATCGTCGCGGCATGCCCGGCCATGGCACACAGTGGAACGAGGAGATCAGCAAAGATCATGGCGGCCTGGCCATGCAGGATTATTTGAGTGCGATTGATAACATTAGCCAGGAATCTTTTGTTGATAAAGCCCGCCTGGGTTGTGTAGGTGCAAGTTATGGCGGCTACTCAGTATACATGTTGGCGGGCATGCACCAAAAGCGTTTCAAAACCTTTATAGCGCACGATGGTATTTTTGATTTCAGGAGTATGTATGGCACTACCGAAGAGGTGTGGTTCCCTAACTGGGATTACGGCGGCCCGTACTGGGATAAAAACAATGCCGCGGCCCAAAAATCATACAAAGAGTTTTCGCCAGGTAATTTTGTAGCCAATTGGGATACCCCGATTTTGATATACCATGGCGAAAAAGATTTCAGGGTGCCATTAGAGCAAGGCTTGCAAGCTTTCCAGGCTGCCCAGCTGCGAGGCATCAAAAGCCGCCTCATAGTAATGCACGACGAAAATCACTGGGTACTACACCCTCAAAACGCGCTGGTTTGGCAGCATGAGTTTTTTAAATGGCTAAAGGAAACGATGTGATTAGTAGTAAGTATCAAGTAGTAAGTAGTAAGATTTTTTGATGTGCAGATGTGGGATAATTTGAGGATTTGATAATTTGAAGATTTGAAAATGATTTTTATCTGAACCGGGATTAAGTTGATTCGTTAGATTTTATTGGATTTTGCTTTGCATGTGGGATGCCACGCAAGTCAAAATTCTGTCAATCCAGATAATCTGCTTAATCCCGGTTCATACAACAAAAAAAATCCGAAATCCCAATTCCCAAACCCGAAATCAAAAATCTCACATCTCATATCTCACATCTCATATCTAAATCCTATCTTTGCCCATGCAAGAAAAAATCCTCATTCTTGACTTTGGCTCGCAATTCACCCAACTTATAGCGCGCCGCGTCAGGGAGCTCAATATTTACTGTGAGATCCACCCCTTCAATCATTATCCCGAAATTGACAGCACTGTAAAAGGTATCATCCTTTCCGGCAGTCCTTATTCTGTGAGGCAGGAAGATGCGCCGCGGTTTGATTTCGAAAAGTTTCATACCACCCGCCCTATTTTAGGGGTTTGTTATGGTGCGCAGTATGTAGCCCATTTTCACGGTGGCGAGGTTTTGGCATCAAGCACCCGCGAATACGGTCGTGCCAATTTAGATTTTATTAACCGCGCAAACCCGCTGTTTAAAAATATCCCCGAAAACTCGCAGGTGTGGATGTCGCACGGTGATACCATTGCCAGTATAGGCGATAACTTCGAGATCATAGCCAGTACAGATAGCGTTAAAGTTGCGGCTTACCAGGTAACGGGTACCCAAACTTATGGCATTCAGTTTCACCCCGAAGTAACCCACAGTATTGATGGCAAGCAATTGTTGGAAAACTTTTTGGTTGACATTTGTGGCTGCAGCCAGGACTGGACGCCAGATTCGTTCATCGAAACTACTATTGCCGCTTTAAAAGAAAAATTGGGCGATGATAAAGTAGTGTTAGGCTTGTCGGGCGGTGTTGATTCGTCGGTAGCTGCCGTATTGTTGCACCATGCTATTGGCGCCAACCTGCATTGTATTTTTGTTGATAACGGTCTTTTGCGTAAAGACGAATATGAGCAGGTGCTCGATTCGTATAAACACATGGGCTTAAATATAAAAGGTATCGACGCTAAAGCACGTTTTTATGATGCATTAGCTGGCTTAAGCGATCCTGAAAAGAAACGTAAGGCTATCGGCCGTGTATTTATTGAAGTATTTGATGATGCCGCGCACGAGGTGCAGGATGTAAAATGGCTTGGCCAGGGTACTATTTACCCGGATATTATCGAGTCGGTTTCTGTTAAAGGACCATCGGCTACCATCAAATCGCACCATAACGTTGGCGGTTTGCCCGATTTTATGAAACTTAAAGTTGTTGAACCGCTAAACACTTTGTTTAAAGACGAAGTTAGGCGTGTGGGCAAAGCTTTAGGCATCGATCCTAATATTTTAGGTCGTCATCCTTTTCCGGGTCCTGGTCTGGCTATCAGGATATTAGGTGATGTAACTCCGCAAAAAGTTGCGATATTGCAGGAAGCCGATGCGATTTATATCAACAATTTACGGTCATATGGTGTTTACGATAAGGTTTGGCAGGCCGGCGCTATATTTTTACCGGTACAATCGGTAGGGGTAATGGGCGATGAGCGTACTTACGAGAACGTGATTTGCTTACGTGCGGTAGAATCATTAGACGGAATGACCGCCGATTGGTGCCATTTACCGTATGATTTGCTTGCTAAGATCAGTAATGAGATCATCAACAACGTAAAAGGAATTAACCGGGTAGTATATGATATCAGCTCAAAACCGCCTGCTACCATTGAGTGGGAATAAATGGTTATGGTTTTTTATAACGGCATTGGTACTGGCTGCATGTTCTCCAAAACTGCGGCCGGTAGCACCCGTAAAAAAGCCCGCTGAAAACGTACCCGAAAAACCAAAGGTTGCCGATAGGCCGGTAAAACCTGTTGAAGTAAAACCCTTAACTATTGCCATGATCTTGCCTTTGGGGCTTGATCACCTCAGGCCGGGTTCAAAATATACTTCGCCGGGCTTAAACAAGGCTAACATGAGCGTGGAGTATTACCAGGGCTTTAAACTGGCGCTCGACTCATTGACGGCCGAAGGGGCAAACTTTAAACTTCGTTTGTACGATTCAAAGGATGATGCCTCGCAAGCACATAGTCTTGCCCTTAATCCTAATGTTAAAAGCAGCGAACTGATTATTGGTCCTGTTTTTCCCGACGGGATGAAGGTATTTACTACCGGACTGAATACCAAATCTCCTGTATTATCGCCCCTTTCGCCGGCATCGCCTACAACTATTAACAGTGGCAACCTGATTACGGTGATGCCTCCGTTAGAGTATCATGGCTGGGGCGCGGCTCAGTACATCAACGATAAATTAAAACCTAAAAAGATTTTTATACTGAGATCGGGCTTTAGCCAGGAGCAGGATTATGTGCGCGGGTTTAAAAACGCTACAGATAGCTTAAGCAAAAAGAAAACAAAGCTAATTATTGCTACCATTACCAAAGGACAACTCGCTGGCTTGTTACCTCAGTTATCCAAAACAGACCGGAATGTGTTTGTGGTAGCCGCTACCGACCAGGCTTTTTTGAATGTGATTTTAAAATCATTAGATACCCTGAACCGGCATTACCCGGTTGTATTGTTTGGACACCCAAGCTGGGAAAAATTCAGTTTTTTAAAGATCGATATTTTACAGCGCCTGAAAACCCACATCACATCTGCCGACCAGATTGATTACAAGTCTGACGCCAGTATGGAGTTTGTGCGGGTATATCACCGCGTTTACCACATTGAGCCAACAGATTTTGCTTTTAAGGGGTTTGATGAAGGAATGTATTTTGGCAAACAATTAATGGATGCTAATTTTGCGTCGTTAGATAAGGCAGATTTTACCGGTTTACACAACAACTTCCATTTTATTAAAAAAGCGGGCTTAGGTTGGGTAAATACGCATGTAAATGTGCTTATGTATAGTAACTTTGAGTTAAAACCCGTAGAATGAAGGCTATAAACCAGCTTAAAACGTTTCAGCGAATAATAGGAGAATACCCGGTTGATACGCCCTTAAGCAAATTTTTACCTGGCTTTTACAGGCAAAATAAACAAATGGGATCAACCGACAGGCGGGTTGCCAACCGGTTAATATACAGTTACTTTCGCCTTGGGCAGGCACTGCCAAACCTGGCTACTGATGAACGCCTGAATGTTGCCGAATTTTTATGCAATACCAATACCAACTCGTTTTTACAACACTTTAAACCCGAATGGGCCGCCTGTATTCATTTTAATATTGATGATAAACTGGCGCTGGTAAAAACGGCTTACCCCACGTTTAAGTTAGAGGATGTTTTTCCATGGACGGGCCAGATATCGGAAGGTATCGATAAAGGCGCGTTCTTAAAATCGTTTTTTTGCCAGCCCGATCTGTTTATCCGCGTACGCAATGGCTACGATCATTTAGTGAAAGCCGAACTGAATAAAGCCGAAGTTATATTTAAGGACGAGGGTAACGGCTGTTACTCGTTACCTAACGGCACCCGGTTAGAAACCATTTTTCCTAAACAAAACTGGTTCGAGATACAGGATTTGTCATCGCAGCAAACCGGCGATTTTTTCCGGCCGCAGCGCTGGGATAGTTGGTGGGATGCCTGTGCGGCATCGGGCGGTAAATCGTTGCTGCTGCATGAGGATGAGCCTAATATCAAGCTGGTGGTGTCTGATATCCGTGAATCGGTATTGGTTAATTTAGACGAACGCTTTCAATTAGCCGGTCTCACCAAATACCAGAAAAAAGTACTCGACCTGACTACCAACGTAGATCAAACCCTGCACGATTACCAGTTCGATGGCATTATCCTTGACGCTCCCTGCAGCGGATCTGGCACCTGGGGCCGCACCCCGGAAATGATAGCCCAGTTTATGCCCGCCAAAATTGAGTTTTTTCAGCGCCTGCAAAAAAACATAGCACAAAACGTGGTCAAATATCTAAAACCCGGCAAGCCACTTATCTATATCACCTGCTCGGCCTTTAAAGGCGAGAATGAAGATGTGGTTGATTACCTGGTAAAAGAACTGGGTTTAAAGCTTGAAGAAAGCAAAGTGCTTAAAGGGTATGAGCATAAGGCGGATACGATGTTTGTGGCGAGGTTGAGCCCCCGGCCTCCTAAATAACTATGTCATTGCGAGGAACGAAGCAATCTCGTAGCAGTACAGAGAAACCATACAAATCCGATCTGCATAGCTACGAGATTGCCGTACTGCGCTCGCAATGACGTCTTTTAAAACGACTGTCATCCTGAGTAAGTTTTATTTGCGCAGAAATAATGGCATTGCAGATGACACTAAAAATAGCTCTAATAATCAGTAAGTTATAAATGTGTCAATGGCAGGAACGAAGGATCTATTCTACACCATGCTCGTTCGCTCTGTATGTTCACGAATAGATTCTTCGTTCCTCAGAATGACAGGGTGGAGAGGACAGTTTTTACGTCATTTTCCTCTTCAGAGGCCCCTGATTTTAAAACTCGCAATGACATGGTTTATATTATCATTCCCTCTCGGTAACCTGAACACCCGCGAGGTTTTAACTCGTGACAAACGCTGGCTTCAGCTTTCAGCTGAACTTCGTAAGCTATAAGCTTATACCAGTTTTACCAGCGGGTTACGCTACGCTAACCTCGCGGGAGTGATGCAACCTTTCTCATAACTTTCTGCCTCCTTTAAAGAAAGCCGCCGCCGCGATTCCCCCGACAATTAAACCGATAGGAATATAAACCTGCCCCGGAATTAATATAGCTGATGCAATAGCTAAAAATACGCCGATGCCAATTTTTAGCATGGCAAGGTTATAAAACGGTTGCTGCTCCTTATTGACCTCAACTATTTGCTGGATGGATAGGTTTGTTAGCACCTGCTTAATCAATTCTTCCGGGATACCTTGCTTGTCCAGCCGGGCGCGAATGACTTCGTTATCATAACCCTCGCGCTTAAGCTTTGACGCGATTGAATAGGCTTTGTTTTTAAGTTCGTCGCTCATAAAATACTCTCGATATGCTTTTTTATGTATTTGAGAGCGGTTGCTTTGCTTTCAAAGGTATCTACAATGGTAATGTTTTGAATCAGTTGCATGAATAGTTCCTCGCCTAAATAACCAGCCAGGGCCAAATCAATAGCGTCGTAGCGAGTGGCTTCATTACCATCAACTTCATCAATTTTGACGTCGATATCAAAACTGCCATCATCAAACTGATAAAGTACATACTCCCAGTTGGCGCTGTTAACCCTGATTCTTTTACCGCTTTCATTTTTCATATCCAAAATGCCCTCCCAACCCTTCGCTGGTTTAAATGCAAGAAAATGCCATCCGGCGCATACCGGGGCTAAGTCAACTACTTGTTGGGTTAATGGAAGATGATTAATGTTGAAGCCTGGCGAAATAGCAAGAAAGTAGTCATCGTTCTCCCACGGACCAATTTCCCATGCAGTTATTCCCAAATCGGTAATACGTGCGTCTAAAAGAGAAATTAAGTTTTGGTTAGATGGATACTCTAATAAGTCGGCGGCTACAGACTGGAACCAAATCCAAAATGAATGTACTTTATCGATATTAATGTCCATTATAAAAAAGGTTTCATTGGACGAAAGTATAGATTTGTTAATTATATGCCAGTTCTTAAAACTTTTTAAATATCCCAATCAAACTCTTCGCAATAACAGCATCACCATCATCGGACGGATGCAGGCCGTCGTACGTTAACGCCATGGCTTCTTTGGGGTAAGGGTGCTCATCAGTCGCGGGGTTAAAGGGAATATCTATAAACTTAGGGTATTGATAATTTACATATTGGCCGGTAGCCGGATCTTTTACCCGTTTAAATTTTACCAATTTATCTAAGGTCAGCGCACGGTTATGATACAGGTTATCAACCGGGATGTGTTCATATTGGCCGATGGAATCTATCGCTCCGCAAACCGCTTCTAATGTTTGCCCGTTTTTGGGCTTGTATGATCCGTAAGCGGTGTTGTTTTTATCAAACAGGTACACAAAATCAACACGCTGCATGGGGGCTATCAGCACAATCTTAGCTTCAGGGTTTAAAGTGCGCAGTTTGTTGATAATAATGCGAAACGAACCATAGATGGTATTATTACCCGCGTTATTCTTATAGTCGTTAAAGGTGCCTATCGGGCGACCTTGCCACCAGTCGTTTGTGCCTAAAAAAACAGTGTAAATATCGGCATTGGTGAGGCCCAAGCTGTCTATCCGGTTGGCTATCCCGCCGGATGTCCATCCGTTGTAGCCTTTGTTTATGTAATGTATGTATGGCAGTTTTTCAGTTACCTGGGTTAGGTATCCCCTGGTCAGCCGGTTGTCGGTTTCATTAAGGTGATCATTAAGATAGGAGATGGAATCGCCAATGGCTACCCAGGTTAAATCCTTGTGTTTAAAGGAACTTAGCAGGCAAATTGCCAGTAAAAGAAGCGGGATTTTTTTCATTGATTTGGTAGGCATACTCATTTGTTATCCAAAAGTAATTTTACAGTTAAAAAGTTACACTTTTTAGTAATAATAAATGTGTTAAAATACGGTTAATTCATCTATAACCACTTTTAAGTAAGTGGGTTATAGTTTTTTAAATTAGTGTTTAAACACATTGTATTAACAATTTTACTATGAAAGTAGCTGTATACCACGTTAAACCGCTTGACAAGTGCGCTATTTTTTTTGAGTTTTGTTGATTAGTTAGTGTTTATTTTACACAGCATTAACGTAGTGTAATAGATGACCGATCTTTCCATGTTTTCTGATCCGGAATTACTTGTATCGCTAAAACAAGATAAGCTTGGTGCGTTTAAGGAGATTTACAACAGGCATTGGGGCAAGTTGTTTGGCGATGCTTATAAACGCCTCAACAGCAGGGAACTGGCCGAAGAAGTTGTACAGGAGATCTTCACCAACTTTTGGACCAAACGTCAATCATTACAGCCCAATGTCAATATCGCCGCCTACCTGCATCTTGCTGTTCAAAACTCGGTTATTGACCAATACCGCAAGAAACTTGTTAAAGAAAAATATAAAGAAGCCTTTAAAATTGTACATTCCGAAGCTGATAATTCTACCGAGGATGCCATTTTAATGAAAGAACTTACCTATACCATCCAGACAGAGGTTAGTCATTTGCCCGATAAATGTCGTTCTGTTTACGAATTGAGCCGTAACGAACACAAAACCAACCGCGAGATTGCCGCCTACCTTGGCATTTCTGAAAAAACGGTTGAAAATCATTTAACCAAGGCGCTTTCCCGATTGCGCTTAAGTCTCTCACACTATTTGGTGCTTGTTTTGGCTATCCTTTTAAAATAATTGTAATTTTTCTCTTATAGCGGCACATTTCTTCCGCTTATGATGGCACATGTTTGTTAAGGTGATCCGATCTTGTAGGATTATACCCAAAGTGTTTTTTGAAAGCAAAGGAAAAATGAGAAAGGTTCTCAAAGCCTGTATCGAGATAAACTTCAGATGGTTTTCTTTGCTGTTCCATGATCTGGTAATGAGCCAGATCTAAGCGTTTTTTTGTCAGCCAGCGGCCTGGTGTTTGACCAAAAACATGCTTGAAATCTTTTTTAAAGGTCGTCAGGCTCCGGCCGGTCAGGTAGCCGAATTTCTCCAGCGGCAGATTAAACCTAAAGTTCTGCTCCATAAAGGAGACCAGGTCGAGTTTGCCCGGCGCTTCAAAATGACCGAGCAGCCCGTCCGTTGCGGGGTCGACGGCACGCAGCACGCGAATGGCCTCTTCCACCTTGAACGCGGCGATATCGGCAGGCAGCGCATCGGCCAGCTCAAAATAGGGTTGCAACGAATTGAACAAACTTTGGAGCAAGGGATGATCGCCGAACAATATCGGTTCAGTGCTGCGCGGTGCTAAAGGCACGATGTTCTGATAATATTGTTTCAGGCGGTCATCACGAAAAATAACGGAGATCGCCAGGCAGGGTTCTCCGTTGAGCGGCAGCTTACTCATGCGCCCCAACTGGTGGCGCGGAAACAGGATAGTATCACCTGCAAAAAAACGAAAACTCCGGTCGGTCGCCGCAATCCAGACCTCGCCCGAGATGACACGGACCAGCGCCGGCCACTGAAGCATGAGCTCCCGGCTGTAATGAATTTCCTTTTTGCAGGAGACAAATACTTCGGCGACTTCCATAACGCAATTTACAATAAATTCAAACGGATCAGGCTTTCCGCGGTGGCCAGTATCGCCTCCGGGATCGAACGGGGCGACCAGCCCAGCAAATGGATCGCTTTAGCACTTGTCGTATTCATCGGAATACCGAGTAAGGGAACCATGCTTTTGACCATCGGGTCTTTTAAGGCGGCAATGCGCAGCAGCGTATTCGGCAGTTGCCGCGCTTTAACCTTTTCAGCGGCAGCCCCCAGGTTTTCTTTCAGTATTTTAGCGACTTCCACCAGCCAGATGCTTTCGCCGCCTGTAGCAATAAAACGTTCGCCCCTGGCAGCAGGATCAACCATGGCCCGCAGGTGCAGGGCAGCTACATCGCGGACATCCACAAAACCGGCATTGATCTTCGGACAGCCGGCCATTTTGCCGGTCAGGAGATTTTTGATCAAATAAATAGAGTGCGAATAGTCAGCCCCTAATACCGGACCCATCACGGCCACCGGGTTAATGGAGGCCAATTCCATCCCCTGGCCTTCCTGCGCAATAAATTCCCAGGCTGCCTTTTCTGCCAGCGTTTTAGACTTTTGATAAGCCGGCGCATGGGTGGTATCGGTCCAATCCGTTTCATCATAAGGCGCCGTTTGCTTAGGATGACCGTAAACTACCGCGCCGATCGCCGAGGTTAATACCACCCGTTGAACTCCTGTATCCCGCGCAGCCCGCAACACCCGCAGTACACCTTCCCGTGCAGGGGTGATCATTTCGTCTTCGTGCTTAAAATCCAGCTTAGGCGTTGGTGAAGCGACATGCAGCACGTAAGTGCAACCCCTCACCGCTTCGCTCCAGTAGTCATCAGCCGACAGGTCGGCTTGAATGAAGTCCAACCTCTCGCCTGCTTCCACACCACCTTCCCGCAGCATGGCCCGCACTTCCAATTCCCGGTCTAACGAGCGCAACGTCGCCCTCACCTGGTAGCCTTGATTTAACAATTGGATAATACAATGCATGGCAATAAAGCCCGACCCGCCTGTCACCAGAACTAATTTTTCGTTATTTGAATTTGTGTTCATCATTTTATTTTTTGATGAAACAAAATTGGCTTTAAAAGCAACTCGTCGTTTTGTTTAAAGGGCGCAATGTACTTTGTTTAAAAGACAGCGAAAAAACTTTGCTGTGCAACTTGAAGTGGAAAAACTGTGCCACTAAAAGAGAAAACCCACAATAATTCAACTTTTTTCATTTCAGAGTAGGGGATGTGCCTGGGCTGCACGTTATGTATATTATAAACCCAATTATTTTTTCTTTTCATGGAGAAACCTCAACCCGTTGGATTACTGGAAAAGTACCTTGCAGGCAACTGTACCAAAGAAGAAGCAACTTTGGTGAAAAATTGGTACGAGTCATTTGAGTATGAGGACGATCTTTTTTCGGGCCTTAATGAGGATGAAAAGCAAAAACTGCGTGACCATATCTTTGGGCAAATCCTGGTTAACATTGGCGAAATGGATGCTGACGGTAACCTGGTGAAAAAATCCAATATCAAAAAACTATACAAATGGTATTCAGTTGCTGCCGCCGCAGTTATACTGGTGGTTAGCGGCATCTTGTTTTATCCGCATAGCAAACCGGCCAATGTTCAGGTGGCTAATACCGTTCAACAATATCAAAATATAAGTAATACTACGGGGAAAATTTATAAAGTGACCCTGCCCGATAGCAGCTCAGTTTGGATGAGCCCGGGGGCTGTGCTCCGGTATCCTAAAACATTCGCGGCTGCCACACGCAATGTATCCATGACCGGTAAATGCTTTTTTGAGGTTACCAAAAATCCGCGGCGCCCATTTATCATCAACAGTAATGCCATCATTACCAAGGTATGGGGTACAAGTTTTTTGGTAAGGGATGATGGGCAAAGTGATATAGCCGATGTATCTGTACTTACCGGTAAGGTTTCGGTAAGCATTCGCACCCAAAAAAGCGTCGCCAATACACAGCTTAAAATGGATAGAGGCGATGTAATGATCTACCCGCACCAAAAAGCCGTTTATAAAGTTGGCGAGCATGTGTTGGAGGCCGAGCAACAGGTAACCGAACCCGCTTTACAATTATGGAACCGTGTAAACCTCAGCTTTGATAATAAGCTTTTAAAAGATATTATCCCGGTGCTTAACAAAAAGTTTGGGGTACATATTGTGGTAGCCAGCGAAGAATTGAACCGCTATATGTTTAATGCCGATTTGAACGGATTTAACCTGCCTGATGTGCTTACGGCACTCAAAAAGTCTCTGAATATCGACTACCAGATAGCCGATAACAATATAACGCTACAACAAACCAATTAATCAACTAAAAGCAAAAACTCACACAAAATATGATGAAGAAACGAACGTAAACAACCAATTATGACCACCTAAGGTCAATCCCTATAAAAAAGCCCGGAAGTATTGCGAGTACTGCCAGGCCTAAATTCAAGCCCGATTGGAAACGACACCATTTGCATGGTGACTGGGCATTAATTGTCTCATTTTTAATAACGAAACATAACAAATATAATGAAATTTCAGTTACGAACACCCATTCCCTGGTATCAAATCATGAGGATAACATTTATACAAATACTGGTGTCGGCAACCCTTACTACAGTTGCATATTCAAATACACTAAAAGCGCAGGATGTACTTAAAAAAAAGGTAAGCATATCCCTTACCAACACAACGCTTAGCGATGTGTTAAGTTACCTGCAAAAAAACGATAATATTAAATTTATATACAGCAATGATGCTATTGATGGCAGCCAGAAAGTATCTGTAAACGCTAACAACCGCTCTGTAAAAAACGTGCTTGACCAGGTTTTAAAAAATACCGATATCAGCTACGAGGTAATGCAGGACAGGATCATCATTTACAAAAAGAAAGCTGATGCAGCCCTTGCCGCAACCGAGCCGGTAATAACCCAAACAACAGCAACGGGTCAGGAGATAGCCGCTTTAACCATTACCGGTAAAGTAGTTGATAAAACCGGCCAAACGGTAATTGGTGCAAGCGTGCAGGAAAAAGGTACAACCAATGGCGTATCAACAGATATCAATGGTAATTTTAAACTAAATGTATCTGGCCCTAACGCCGTATTAGTAGTGGCATACATTGGTTACTTAAAAAAGGAAGTACCTGTAGGTAACCAAACCGAAATCACCATCACTTTAGAAGAGGATGTTAAAAACCTTACCGAAGTTGTGGTTGTAGGTTACGGTGTACAAAAGAAAGCTACCGTTACCGGTGCCATCAGCAGTGTTAAGGCGAGCGATTTGCAGGATCAGCAGGTGACCCGTATTGATGATGCTTTGCGTGGCAGAACATCGGGTGTAAACGTTGTACAAAGTTCTGGCGCGCCGGGTTCGGCCCCTACAGTAAGGGTGCGTGGTGTTACGTCTATCAATAACAGCGATCCATTATACGTAATTGACGGTGTGGTTATTGATAACGGTGGTATTGATAACATCAACCCTAATGATATTGAATCTATTGATGTATTAAAAGATGCCTCGGCAGCTATTTACGGTTCGCGTTCATCAAATGGTGTAATTTTGGTTACTACCAAAAAAGGTAAAAGCGGCGCGCCACAAATTACCTACAATGGTTACGTAGGTTTCCAGGGCCCGGTTAGCAAAGTGAAATTAGCTAACGCCTCACAATACGCTACCTTAAGGAATGAAGCTGTTACCAACGATGGCGGCACAGCTCCATTTGCAGACCCGGCTTCGTTTGGCACAGGTACCAACTGGCAGGACCAGATCTTTAGCAACAACGCTTTGATCCAAAACCACAACTTAAGTATCAGTGGTGCTAATGATAAAGCTAACTACTACACTTCGTTTGGTTACCTTGATCAGCAGGGTATTGTTGAACCATCAATTTCAAACTACAAAAAGTTCAACTTTACGGTTAACACCAGCTACAAGCTTAAAAAATGGTTAACTGTAGGCGAAAACTTTACTTACACTTATACCCGTAACCAAAACAACCTGAATACCAACAGTGTATTTGGTGGTCCGCTAAGTTCGGCTTTAAACCTTGATCCGCTTACACCAACTGTGGTGTCTGACGTTAATGCGCAGCCAAATGCTAACGTGTATACTTCAAATGCCAACTATATTGTGCGCAACGGCGCTGGTTTACCATATGGTATATCAAACTATGTATCGCAGGAAATCACTAACCCGCTGGCTTATGTACAAACGAGAATTGGTAATTACAACTACGCTACCAATTTATTAGGAAGCGCTTTTGCCGAAGTTAGCCCTATTGCCGGTTTAAAAATCAGATCGCAGATCAGTGCTAAACAGGCGTATTATGGTAATGATTCTTTCACGCCGCTTTACTACTTAAACTCAAGTACTACCAATTTAACCAGCACATCTCAATATACCGAGAACGACAGAAACCTGTCGTGGAACATTGATAACACTGCCACATACACCCGTTCTATCGGAAAAAATAACTTTTCGGTATTGATTGGTCAAAGCGCGCAAAAAGAAAGTGGTTCTGGCATTGGCGGTACCTTTATTGGCGAACCGGTTAACACTTTCGACCAGGCATCACCAAACTATACCCTGGCCAACATTAACAAAATTGCCTATGGTTTTGATAACCAGCCACACACGTTGGCTTCATTATTTAGCCGTGTAACTTATGATTACGATTCAAAATACCTGTTCACCGGTATTATCCGCAGGGATGGTTCGTCAAAATTTGGTGCTAACAACGCTTATGGTACCTTCCCATCTGCCGAAGTAGGTTACGTGCTTTCAAAAGAAGATTTCTTCCCTAAAAATACTTTTGTTGATGTATTTAAATTACGTGGTTCATACGGTGTGGTTGGTAACGAAATGTCATTATCGCCTTTCCAGTATACCGCAACCATAGGTAGCGGCCGTAACTATATTTACGGTAGTGGTTCTGATGAGAACATCATCATTGGTTACAGCCCTAACGCGCCATCAAACCCCGATTTGAAATGGGAAGAAACCCGCAGTGCCGATATTGGTTTCGACGCGATATTGTTTAACAACCTTACGGTTACGTTTGATGCTTACCGCAAGTTAACCAAAGGCATGCTGCAAACCGTGCAGCTGCCGGCGTACGCGGGCTTCAGCGCCCAGCCATCGGCCAATATTGGCGATATGGAAAACAAAGGTTTGGAGCTTGATTTAGGCTACCGCAATAAAGTAGGGCAGGTTAACTATAGTGTTGGTGGTAACATTTCTTACAACCATAATGAAATTACTTCACTGGGCAGCCAGATCAATTACTTTACGGTAGGTACTGTACAAAGTACCACTTATGAAATTGGCCGCAGCGCGGTTGGTCACCCGGTTGGCGCTTTTTATGGCTTTGAAGAGCAAGGCGTATTCCACTCACAGGCCGAGATCAATGCTTACACCAACAGCAGTGGCGCGCTTATCCAGCCAAACGCTAAACCTGGCGATTTTAAATGGACAGATGTTAATGGTGATGGTAAAATTGACGCCAGCGATCGTAAATTCCTGGGCAACCCACTGCCAACCTTTACTTACGGTATCAACTTTAGCGTAAACTACAAAAACTTTGATATGAAGTTATTTGGCCAGGGTGTTTGGGGTAACAAAATTTACCAGGCTTACCGCAGGTTAGATATCAATGCAGCTAACTACCCGCTGGCCGCGCTTGATGCATGGACAACTTCAAATTCAGGCAGTAACTATCCACGCTTAACCGATAGCGACCCTAACAACAACTTCAGGAACCCATCAAACTTTTACCTGCAAAATGGTGCTTACTTCCGCATCAAAACATTGCAGTTTGGTTATACTTTACCTGCACAATGGCTTAAAGCTGCCGATGTACACCGCGTAAGGATTTTTGTGAGCAGCAATAACCTGGCTACCATTACCGGTTACAAAGGGTACGACCCGGAAATTAGCGGTGGTATTGATATGGGGATCTATCCGCAGGCCCGCACATTTATGGCCGGTTTAGATGTTAGTTTATAATAACAAATTTTAAGATCATGAAAACAAGATATTTTATATATACCGGGGTGGTTTTGTTAGGAGTTGGCAGTATCGTTGCTTCCTGCAAAAAATCATTCCTTGAGCTTACTCCGCAAGGCGAGTTTTTAGAAGCCAACTATTATTCAACACCTGCACAGGCACTTACCGCCGTAGTTGCAGCTTATGATCCATTGGTTACCGAAACCGGTGGTTTGGATAATACTTATTCAGATCCGCTGGGCGCGTTAAACGCCGGCTCTGACGATTGTTATGCAGGTGGCGGCTCTTCATCAGATATGAGCACCTGGCAAGCTATGAATAACTACACCATGACTTCGGCCACAGGTCCCCAGGGCGAGTTTTGGTCAATCAACTTCCAGGGTGTTAACCGTGCCGACGTATTGTTAGAGAAATTACCGGGAGTGCCGGGATTAAGCGCCGATGTGCTAAAAAGGTACACTGCCGAAGGTCATTTTTTACGTGCCCACTATTACTTTGATTTGGTGCGCTTGTTTAAAAATGTTCCTTTGATATTAACTACGTTACAAATCAATGATGTGTACAAACAGCCACAGGCATCGCCCGATTCTGTTTACGCCCATGTTGAGGCTGATTTAACCGCAGCTATCGCCGGCTTGCCTACAACGGTAGCATCTACCGAAAATGGCCGTGTTACCAAAGGTGCAGCTATCGCCTTATTAGGTAAAGTTTACCTGTACGAAAAGAAATGGGCTTTGGCCGCATCAACTTTAGCGCAGGTTAACGGTACACCAGGTGGCACCAGCACCTATGGCTACAAACTACAAGCCAGCTATGGCGATATTTTTAGCCCCAAAAACAAATTCAACAGCGAATCGATCTTTGAATTGGTGCACTCTGGCAACCAAAACTACACCTGGAACAACTGGGATCAGTTTAAGTCAAACATCTATGTACAAATGGTTGGTCCGCGTAGCTATAAAGGTCCAATTTATTATGGCGCGGGTTATGGTTTTAACCCGATAACACCAAACCTGGTTGCCGCCATGAAAGGAGATCCACGTTATCCGTATACCATTGCCAACATAGATAGCATCGCGAAAGCAAACAACGTTACCTATGAGCAAAGCTACCAGGGAAGCGGTTATTACATTGAAAAATTTGCACCCAAAGTAGCTAACATTGTAACTACAGGCTCCACAGATTTGAACTGGCCAAATGATTACATCGAGATCCGTTTGGCAGATACCTACCTGATGGAAGCCGAAGCGTTGGTAAATGCCGGTGGCGATATCGGCCGTGCTACAAGTTTGCTCAATGCTGTGCGCAGCCGCGTTGGCTTAGCTGCCGAAACCGCTTCTTTGGATAATATTTACAAAGAACGTCGTTTAGAGCTGGCAACAGAAGGTCACCGCTGGTTTGATTTGGTTAGATGGGGACAGGCACCAACCGCCCTTGCATTTAAAGGCTTTAAATCTGGTGTGAACGAGATTTTACCAATCCCTTTAACCGAGACATTGAACGGTACCCAAATAAAACAAAACCCTGGTTATTAATTAAAAACCAAACAAAGCGGCCGAACAATTGGCCGCTTTGTTTGATTAATATAATTGAGCCTATACTACCCATGGCTGGTACACAAACACCGCATGCAAACTAAAAGAACATCTATCATCTTATTAGTTGCCCTTATTCCCTTAAGTTTCATTTTAACCCAATGTTTTACTAAGGATAAAAAGGACGATGCGCGCGGCCAGGTTTTTGCCGGCTCGGCAAGTTGCGTTAAATGCCACCAAAAAATTTACGATAGTTACCTGCAAACCGCACATTACCAATCCTCGCGCCCTGCTTTGGAGCAATCTATCCACGGTAGTTTCGCGCATGGAGCCAACGTGTACCAATATGGTAACGGACTAAGTGTTGTAATGAAAAAGGGTAAAGATGGCCTTTACCAGGTGGGCTACAATCACGGCAAACAAACCCAGGCCGAAAAGTTTGGTATTACTATAGGCGGCGTAAAGGCCGAAACCTATTTGTATTGGAAGGGCAATGAATTGTTTGAGCTGCCGATGTCGTATTTCAGCGCCTTAAACAGTTGGACCAACAGCCCCGGTTACGATACCTCAAGGATTGATTTTACCAGGCCTATATTAAGGCGTTGTATGGAATGCCATAGCTCATACATTAAAGAAATTCCGCAGCAACAAATAGATTTGGCGCATAGGCTGGTTGAATTTGATAAAGCCTCACTGATATACGGTATTGATTGCGAGCGTTGCCATGGCCCGGCAGCCAATCATGTGAATTACCACACCGAGTACCCCGAAGAAAAGAAGGCTAAGTATATTACCACTTATAAAACCCTCAGCAGGGCGCAAAAGTTAGATGCCTGCGCAGTTTGTCATTCGGGGAACAAGGGGGTATTTCAGCGGTCGGCTTTTGTTTTTAAAATGGGCGATACGCTGAGTAAATTTAAAGAAGCCGATTTTTTACACCAAACAACCGATCCTAAAACATTGGATGTACATGGTAATCAAAACAGCCTGTTGGCCGCCAGCAAATGTTTTATGATGAGCAATATGGATTGTAATACCTGCCATAACGTACACAAAAACGAAAGTGCCAACCTGTTGGCCTACTCGCAAAAATGTATGCAATGCCACAGCGAAGCCAATCATAATTTTTGCAAAATGGGTACAGCTTTGGGTGTTACCATTAAAAGTAATTGTATTGATTGCCACATGCCGTTAAAACCATCCAACGTGATATCGGTGGCGGCATCGGGCGGTAAAAAGGAAATCCCTTATTTGGTACGTACGCACCGGATTGCCATTTATCCCGAAGAATCAAAAAAGATCATGGCCTTTATGAACACACAAAAGGTTAATTGATCAGCAAAAAAATATTAAAAACCTTCCGGCGCGTGAGATCCGCCGGGGAAAGGATCAGGTGAGATTGATCCGGATTTAGTTGATGGCGCTTCGGGGTGAGATCCGAAGCGCTTTTTTTGTGAGATTTACCTGGATAAAATATCATAAAAAAAGAGCCCCGGTATTTACCAGAGCTCTTGATTCTTAGACTTGATTACGTTTTTATTTCTAAAAAGAGGCTTGATCAAGCATTACCCAGCTTTCGAAGTCCCTTAGTTCGAACGATTATGAAAGAATTTTAGAAGATAGATAAACAAAACTAATTATAAAGTAATTTCGTTACTGGCCATATATTTCAAAAAATCATCAAATATCTTCTCGCACTCTATGAAGTTTTTTTCTTGAGCTATTCTTATAATTCGTTCGTCTAAAATTCCATCATAACGGGAGTCTCGTGAATATTTAAAAAGACGCGAATACTTTCTCCAAGCCCAATCTGGGAATGGAGTTACCTGCATTCCTCGCGATGGGTTTAAAGCTCGTTCAATATCATAATGAGTACTTCCAATATTCACACCTCTCTTATATGCCAAGCATTTTATTAAATGGATAGATATATAAAACAAGATTGTTATTTTCCAGTCAAAGAATTGTTCTGGGTAGTTAGCCTTAACACATCCAAGGAAATCTAAATTATGTTTTGCTTGATTGTAGAAAATATTCATCCTTACTAATCAAGCAATAATAAATTATTTTCGGACATAATTTCGCTCGCTTCATTTGGTAAGAAACTAAAGTCTATGGGTATACGAGAGTCAATTCCTAAAAGCTCATAGTTATCAAGAAATTCAAAAAATACTTCCCTGTTTTCTGATGTGTCTTCTTTTAGGATAATGTAGTATTTTAAAGGCGTAGATTTTGACGATGTATAAATGCGGTTTATATATTCCTTGTTTAATGCTAAAAAATGCTTAACTACATCAAACAAGGTGTCTATAAGGTTTTTATGAACTGAATTATAAGTATTAACTAAACCCACCATTGGATTTGTGATATAATCGGATATAGCTTTTGCTAATTGGGTATGCGCACCGAGTTGAGCCAATTCATGGCTTTCATTGGCATCTTTTTCAATAAATTTTAAAAAATGCAATAGCTTTTCAGGATTACTCTGAATAGCATCTTGTGGTGTTTCAAATACAGCTGACATAATATTTGCCTCCCGGCAATAAATTTTAATTTACAACCCGTAAAATTTATATTAACGGGTTGTATGTATACCGATATTGGACGTCGATATATGAAATTAGTTTAATAAATGTTGTGTAATTAACTATTACCAAGGGAATGAACAGTGAGATACGCTGCACGCTCAATTTTGATTAAGTTAGTTAACGAAGTAACGAAGATTTTGGATTTACACGGCTCCGCAGATTGGAATTGTGTATTGGTAAAAATCCAATAGTTTACGTTGCTTTTAAAGTATACAAATTTACGTAATAATAAGTAAAAGTTTAAAAAGGTTTAAATTTATTACAAAAATCTATTTTTTAGTACGACTGCTATATAGTTGCCAACATTTTGCGTTCCCCCGCTGTTTAAAGCTCTGATTTCGAATCGTTATGCTTGTAGTCTCTTCGGGGTGAGATCCGAAGCGCTTTTTTGTGTCTTGTTTTCTGTAGAGACGCAATATTTTGGTAACTACATATCAGTTTACATCAATAAAACTTGAATCGCAGTTTGTTTTTTTATTTGTCTACCATTTTAATCCGTTTGGTTGAAGATTTAGATTGACCGCAAAAACAAAATTTAAAAACACAAACAGTATTATTATGCCAGTTACCGAAACCCCTACTTTATTTTTCCATTTTGGCAATTCGTTAAATTCTTTAACATAGTTTTCCCATTTATCTTTTCTTTCAAAAACAGACCATTTTACTATTGACAAAATTATCAGAGGAGCTAAAATAGGGACACTAAAAAAGGGGATATGCTCATAAATATGAAAAAAGCGTCTACAATAAATCCCCAAGGAGAACACTAACAATATTTCTACTTGTAACATGCATATCAATGCTTTGGTGCTTGTTTGAAACAACCCACTTGCACCAAAGGCATTATCAATATTCCACCAAGCCTTATATAGAGTATAAAAAAAATAACAGTATAGTTGCTTAACGTTCATTCTTTTTTATAAAAAAGCCACTTGTTTGGTGGCTTAAATATATGAATAAGTTGTAATTGTTACTCCTTGTTTTTGGGCTTGTAATTTAAAGCCGTTTTTAGCTTATTGTTAAAATCAGATAATTGGGTGAGGGGAATCTGCAATTCGCCGTGTATAGCCTACTTGTGCGCACTAAATAAAAACGTTGTCATTTCGCATCCCACCTCCGCTCTATCGAAATGACATTTTTATTTTTTGAGAAAGATGTGTACACATAATAGCTGTATAGCAAGAGACACATGTGATGTGTCTCTACATAAAAAAGATTACACTGCTATTTGAAAGGTGGGTTGCTAAACCGATAATCGTGTTGATAATTAGCACTATAACTAAAAAAAAGATATTGTGAATTTGTAACAAAACCCGCTATCATTTAAATTTTAACAGCGGGGTTCACTTTTGTGTATTATTTTTATATAAATTTAGCATTAAATTTAAAAAGTTGTGAATGCTGTAGCAGTAGATGATAACGGATTAACCTCGCTATTGAAGAATGGCGACGCTACCGCATTTACAGAAATTTACAACGGCTACTGGGATAAGCTGTATTATATTGCTTATAAACTACTTAAAGATACCAATGCCGCCGAAGAAATTGTGCAGGATGTGTTTTTAAACCTTTGGAAAAATAAAGAGGGTTTAGAAATTGTATCATTGGCCGGCTACCTGGCCGCCATGACGCGTTACAGTGTTTATCATTATCTATCCAAAGAAAAAAAGAGCAGGGTTAAGGAAGAAAAACTGGGCCAGATTAATGAAGGTGCCGTTGCCGAATTTAATGTAGACCATAAGATACTGCTGCAGATAGTTACCGAACTATCAAACAAACTACCCGAAAAATGCCGCCTGGTTTTTCAATACAATAAACTGCACGACCAGCCACTGGCCGAAGTTGCCCGCAATTTAAACATCTCCCAAAAAACCGCCGAAGGTCATTTGACCAAAGCCCTCCGTGTAATCCGCGACAGTTTGGGCGCCACTCCGGGAGAGTTTTTGCTGCTGATGATAGCGATGATGCTGTCGCAAAAGTAAAGCGCAGAAGACTCACCCGGCTACGCTACGCTGGCCACCCTCTCTTCGCTTCGCGGAAAGAGGGTTTGAACATTTATTAACTTTCTTCTATATACAATATTTATCGCCCTTCGTTCGAACTCTCTGACTTGGATAATCGATTCGATTTGCATGCGTGAAAGAGATGTGATCCCTGTCTGCAATAGAAAAGCTTGACTATGTTTTAATAACGGTCTGTTTATCAGTTTTTTTAATGGAATTGAAGCTTTTCAAACCCCTCTTTCCGGCGAAGCCGAAGAGGGGGCCGGGCGCAGCCTCGCCGGGTGAGTCTTGTACTTCCTACAACCGTCAACCATACATTATTCTGTATAAAATAAATTTTACAATTTATTTTAATTACCACCAAGGGTAATTGCCCATAAGTATACTCTATACTTATAAATACACGAAATTATATCCATATGGATAAGGACCAGGTAAAGTTATTGGCAAAAAAGTACATGAATGGCACTGCTTCGCCCGATGAAAAAGCATTATTGAACCAATGGTATGATGCTGTTCATCAAAATGAAGAGGAGCCCCTGCATGTCGACAACCATGAATCGGCAGAAGAAGTAAAACAACGCATTTTTAATAGCCTGCAACAAAAGTTGCAAGTAGCGCCCCCTACGTCGGGTACCCATAAAACTAAGTATGTTGTACTTAAACGTTTAACTCAGGTAGCCGCGGCCGCCGCCGTATTGGCTATCGGCTTTTTTGTTTTTAAACCTGCCGATAAACCGGCAGTTATTAAGGTGGCCGAAAATCAGGTAGTTAAGGTGGCCGAAAACCGGGTGTTGCACATCACCTTGCCCGATGGATCAAGGGTGTGGCTTAAGGCCGGATCTGTTTTCAGGTATCCCAAAAGCTTTGCCGGTAAAACCCGCCAGGTGGAATTGGTTGAAGGGCGCGCGTTTTTTGATATTAAACACCTGAGCGATCATCCCTTCATCGTAAAAACAAAAAATCTGGATGTAAATGTGTTGGGTACCTCTTTTGATGTAAGCAGCTATAAAAAAGAAGGCAAAACCCGTGTAAGCGTGGTTACCGGCAAAGTTGGCATCACTATGCCTAACAGTACCGATAAAAAAGCCATTTTTCTGCTACCCAGGCAAGCTATTGTGCTAAACTACGCTACCCATCACGTAGTAAAGGAAATTGTTAACCAGCCCGTTACCGCCTGGTGTAAAAACAATACCGTATTTGAGCAGGAGAAGCTGGAAAACGTATTTAAAGCCCTGGAGAAGGAGTATAACACAACCATTACCATTGAAAACAAAAAATTACTGGACGAACGCATATCAATTGTTGTGGGCAGCCAGCATTTAGACTCCATAATACAAGTACTGAGTTACGCTAAACATTTTAAATATCAAATTGCCAATGATAGTACAGTAGTAATTAAATAACCACCACCATTTCCCTTTTTAGTAGCTAAGGAGGAAAAAAACCGGAGACACAGAATGCCCCCGGAATTTTGTTAGCCACTGCATACATGCTTGAGACCCATAGGCAGCCGGCTTTAGTTTAACTCATTAAACCATACACAAATATGATAAATTTTTACGGCAAACCATTGCCCATACTTAGAAAATGCATGCGCATTTCAACAATTATAATCGGCATCCAGGTGTGTTGCTCTTCTATCCTGATGGCTACGGGCATTAAAGCCCAGGAGATGAACCTTAACCTTGTAAACGCGAGCGTTAAACAGGTTTTTAAACGGATTGAACAACAGGCAAAAGTATCGTTCGTTTATGACGATCAGATACTTAACAATTTGCCGGCACTTACCCTTAATGTAAAAAATGTACAATTACCCCTGGTTTTAAAACAACTGCAGGATAAAACCCAGTTGCAGTTTAAAATTGTAGGTAATTATATTGGCGTTGCCCAAAACCTGGCACAAATCCCCCAGCTTGCACCAGGCCAGACCCCCAATAATGCTGTAAGCATAAAAATTGGTGGTACTGTGCGCGATGCTACAGGCCAGCCTATTGTTGGCGCTAACGTTATCGTAAAAGGCAGCAAAAGTGGCACCCAAACCAATGTGAACGGTAAATTTGCCATTGATGCCAATATTGGCGATGTTTTGGTGTTTAACTATTTGGGTTATGTACGCAAAGAGGTAACCATCAACTCGCCCGAGGCTTTATCGGTTGTATTATCTGAAGACTCACAGCAATTGGGCGAAGTGGTGGTAACAGCCCTTGGCATCAAAAAAGAACGTAAAGCTTTAGGTTACTCGGTAACAGAAGTTAAAGGCGACGAGCTTACCCAGGCCCGTGAGCCAAACGTGATCAACTCGCTTGAAGGTAAAGTAGCCGGTTTAAATGTAAACCCTACAGCTGGTGGACCAGGATCATCCTCAAACGTGATCATCCGCGGCGTATCCAGTCTATCGCAAACTACCCAGCCATTATATGTGATTAACGGTGTGCCTATGGAAAACTCGCCAAACTCGGCAATGGGCAGCCAGTATGATAATCAGCCCGATCTGGGCGATGCGGTGGGCAACCTTAATCCCGATGATATTGAAACCATATCTGTACTAAAGGGCGCCGCGGCATCGGCATTGTACGGCTACCGTGGTAAAGCAGGCGTAATATTAATTACCACCAAAAGCGGTAAAGACAGCGGTATCGAGTTTAACTCCAACTTTGTTACCGAAAATGTTATCAACCCAACTAACTGGCAATATGTTTATGGTAACGGTGCAAACGGTGTAAAACCGGCAACCAAAAATGATGCTTTCCAGGCGGGCCAGTCAAGCTGGGGTGGTAAGTTAGATGGTTCAAGCGTAATTCAGTTTGATGGTGTATCGCGTCCGTACAGCGCGTATAAGGATAACCTTAAAAACTTTTTCCGCACCGGTACTACAGCAACCAACACCATCGCTTTTAACAAAAGCTTTACCGGTGGCTCGGTACGTTTTTCGGCAAGTGATTTGCATAACGATGCCATCACCCCAAATTCGGGCTTAAACAGGCAAACTTTTAACTTAACCGGTAACTATAACATTACCAAAAATTTAAGCTTAGATGTACGCAACAACTATATTTTAGAGCAGGCAAATAACAGGCCCTTCCTGAGCGACGGACCAGGTAACTCCAACTATAACGTAACCTTTTTGCCAACCAGCTTAGATGTGCGAACCCTTAAAAAAGCTACTAATGCTGATGGCACAGAATACGGTTACTCGGCAAATGCTTATGCCACCAACCCATACTTCGCGGCCGAAAAATTCATCAACAATACTACCCGCGAGCGTTTAATATCATCAGCAAGCTTGCGCTACAATTTTGATAGCGGTTATTTCATTCAAGGCCGTGCAGGCAGGGATGCTTATAATGATAGGTATACCGGTGTAGTGCCAACGGGTACAGCATACCGCCCAACTGGCTCAATCACCGAAAATACGACCAATTTTTACGACATCAACGCCGACGTATTATTGGGCAAAACTTTTAAAATAAAAGATTTTACCATTGCTCCTAATATTGGCGGCAGCTACAGGCATACCAAATCAGAACTTTTTGGTCTTAATGGCAGCAACTTCGCAATACCTTACGTATATGTGATCACCAATGCGCAGCAACAATCAACGCCAACCTATACCCCGTCTGATCAAAAAGTACAATCCGTTTATGGTACTTTGGAGTTGGATTATAAAACTTACCTGTACATCACCGGATCGGTACGTAATGACTGGTTCAGTACTTTGGCTACCCCAGGTATCAACAACCCGCTTAATAAGGTATATCCATCGGTTACGGGTTCATTTGTATTCTCAGAATTATGGCAGCCAAGCTGGTTAAGCTTTGGTAAGTTACGTGCAGGCTACGCCAAAGTTGGCCAGGCTACATTACCTTATCAAACACAATTGGCATATGGCTTTAACAGCGCGTCGCTTAATGGCAACCAGTTGGGTATTATTTCAAATTTAAGCATTCCAAACAGCGGCCTGGTTGCATCCATAGCCACTGAGCTTGAAATTGGTACCGAATTGCGTTTGTTTAAAGACAGGTTAAGTTTAGATGTAACCTGGTATAACAAAAACTCAAAGGACGAGATTGTAAACGCCCCTGCCTCGGTAACATCTGGTTATGGTGGCGCAATTTTAAACTATGGCCAGCTACGTAACCGTGGCGTTGAAGCTTTGATAGGCGGCTATCCTGTTAAACTGAAAGATTTTAGCTGGAACACTTCACTTAACGGCTCAATTAATAATAATACCGTGGTATCATTAGCCGCCGGCCAAACCTCTGTACCTGTATCTACATCACGCAGCGGTGTTGGTTTTACTCAAAATATAGTAGGTAAACCAATAGACCAGATCATGGCTTTTGATTATAAACGTGATGCTACCGGCGCTATTGTTAAAGATGCTTCGGGAGTACCTGTCCAGGGCGATCTGAAATCCTACGGATCTGCTTACGGCAAATGGACCGCGGGTTTTACCAATACATTTACCTACAAAAGGTTAAACTTTTCATTCCTGATTGATGGCAAATTTGGCGGCAAAATATTCTCGGCTACCGATTATTATGGTTACGTATTAGGCTTACACCAGGCAACCCTGGTTAACCGCGATGCGCTGGGCAACCAGGCTTCAGCTTACTACGGTACCCTGGCTAATAATGTATCGAGCCTGTTTGTGCAGGATGCCAGCTTTATCAAATTTCGCCAGGCAACGCTTGGGTATTCATTCCCGGGTAAAATGTTTAACAACGTAATTAAAGGTGCCACACTTAGCTTAGTTGGCCGCAACCTGTTTTACATTCACAAGAAAACAGACAACATCGACCCCGAATCTACCTACAGCTTAAATGCTGCCGGTTTGGAGTTAGGTGGCGTGCCGCCAACCCGTACGTTTGGTTTAAATCTGAGTGTTAAATTATAATCAACAACCACTAATCTTATTAAGATGAAAAAAATATTTAAATACCCCGCAGTAATGCTTGCGGCACTGTTGATTTGTTCGGCAGGGTGCAGAAAGGATTTCGAAAAAACCAATACCAACCCCGCTACATACAACCAAAGTACTTTTAACCCTAATTATGTATTAACCAGCGCGCAATTAGGCTATACCGGCAGTACCGATTTTAGCTACGATACCTGGAGAGGAAATTTGATCTATTGCTCAACCATGATGCAGGGCTTTAGTACGGTTATTGGCTACTGGGCTGGTGATAAATATATGCTTAACGCGGGTTATACCGCGGCTTACTGGGGCTTTTCGGCCGGTACACCTACCGGCGGCGATGGCGCTTACCCGGAGCAGGTAAGGCCTATTGTTGATGTGGTACAATCAACAGATGGCAAACCGGCTTACGCCAACCTGCACCAGATTGCCCGCATTATGCGCGCCCTGATATTTGAACGCATTACCGATTTATATGGTGATGTACCTTATTCACAAGCAGGTTTAGGTTATTACGATAAAAACTATTTTCCTAAATACGATTCGCAGCAATCAATTTATGCCGATATGCTGAAGGAAGTAACCGCGGCTACCGCGGCCTTAAACCCGAGCGGTGATATCCCAACCGGCGATGTAATGTACCATGGCGATATTGCCAAATGGCAACGTTTTGGCAATACTTTAATATTGCGCTTAGCCATGCGTTTAAGCAAAGTTGATCCGGCTACCGCCAAAACTTACGTTACCCAGGTAATTGGCAAAACCATGGCCGGTAATGCCGATAACGCCTTTATTTTAGGCGATGCATCGGGAGGTCGTACAACTATTAACCGCAACAGCCAGATTCTGTTGGGCGATGGCGGCCAGGAAAACTTTTATGTACGCTGGTCAAAAACTTTTATCGACCTGCTTAAAAACAGCAACGACCCGCGTTTAAGCGCCGTAGCGGTAACCAACCTGTATGTTGATGATGCTACCAAAGCGCAAAACCCAAATGCCAACTCAAGCGCGGCCGTGCAAAAAGGTATGCCAAATGGTAAAGATCTGAGTGCATCGCCAACGTTGGCTATCTATTCTGATCCAAGCTTCAGCGGTTTTACCAATTATTCGTCGCCAGCCCCCGGTTTAATCAAAAGAAACGGACCAACATTTGTGTTAACTTATGCCGAATCTGAATTGTTATTGGCTGATGCGGCCGAGCGTTTTGGCATAGCAGGTAGCGCGGCTACCCATTATCATGATGGTGTTAAAGCGGCAATCACCTACCTAAGCCAGTACGATGCCGCTGCGACCGTAAGCGATGCCGCTGCAGAAACTTACCTTACCGCGCACCCGTACAACCAGGCCGATGGTTTAAACCAGATTAATACCCAATACTGGTTGTTAAGCAATACCATGCTTGATTTTTATGAATCATGGGCCAACTGGCGCAGGTCGGGCTTCCCGGTATTAACACCGGTTAACTACCCCGGTAACGCAACAGGTGCTACCATACCACGCCGTTTCCCTTACCCGGTTATTGAGGCTGGCACCAACACCATCAACTACAACGCGGCACATAATGCTGTACCTGGTGGCGATTTGTTAACCTCACGTGTTTGGTGGGATAAGCAATAACAACATATTGATGATAAAAGTAAAGGCAGCCCCAACAAAGGGCCGCCTTTTGCTTTTTAGGGATTTATTAAAAGTGGACGTGATTTTATTTGTGGGATGTGGAGCTCTAAAATGGTCGGTAAATTTGTATATTTACATATATCAAAATAGCCCTGCCATCTGCAAAAGATGGCGGGGCTATTTGGCTAATAAGGGGTAAAAACCGTTTGGTGCGACTTTTTATTTACCTGGCTGATGTGCAATTAGTTAAATACTTCTTAACGGTAGCAGGCAAGGGGGGTGCAGGTGACGGTAGAGTAGTTGGGAGGATATTGAAAGGAGCACAAAGGTTATAGTTAAGGTATCGGCAGGTGATAGTTTGGTATAAAACAGAAACTTTAAAAAGTATTGGTTATAAGTAGGTTATGGAGCTAAACAAAAAGCCTTCCGGCGATAACCGGAAGGCTTGAAACAGCTATGGACGCGGAGGCGTTGGCAAGTGCAACGGGTTTGGCGGAGCCGGCGGTCTTGGCGGTAATTTGATATGGAACCGTCTGTGCCTGCGCACTCTTCTATGACGCCTTCTGAACGGGTTGGGTGGTGCAGGTGGGCGCGGCGGCGGTGGCGGAAGCCTGATCTGTAAAACAGAGGCAGGGGCAACAACCAATTCTTCGGCATCGGCTTGTATACCCTCAAAGCTAAATAAAGCTAAGGTGGCAATAGTGATGATCCTGGTTAATTTCATGATATGTAGTTCGTTTTAAGTAATTCACATTCAATAACTTTTAAATCCGGTAATTGTTTACTCCGTTTTCTTAAATAATGTTTCATAATAAAAATCGGCCGCAAATTGAGCGGCTTGCAGCCAGCGTTTTTGGGTTGGTTTACCCGCCCCAAAAAACGGGTTAAAGTGGCGTTGCAGTTCGTGCCCAAAGCCGTCAAAAACCTTAATTGAATTTGGAATGTGCAGTGAATCAGTTGTTTTGTGAATGGTGATGCTGCCATACATCCCCGTATCAACCCTGATGGGGTTTAATATACGATCATGCGAGCCATAGGCGCTTACAATAGGCACCCTGGCGTTTTTGAGCCAGCGGGTATCTAAAATGCCGCCCCAAAAGTTAATGATGCCGGCAACCTTTGCTTTATCATCGGGCTTTAATAGCGCGGTAGAATCAACCACACCTGTTCGGCGCGAAAGTTCGGAGTTGCTGCTATAGGCTGCCTGCAAGGCAATAATGCTGCCGGCAGAATTGCCCGCTAATATGATTTTATTCGGGTCGATGTTATATTCGGCGTGGTGTTCTTTGAAATAAGCAACGGCCATTTTGGCGTCCTGCACGGCATAATAACAACTTTTTTGCAGCTCATCAAAGTGAAATACCGGGTTCTTTTTGCTAAGGCGATAATTAATGGCCGCGCAAACGTAGCCCCGTTGGGCAAAGTCATTGCTCCAGATCTTGATGCCTTTGGCTGTTTTTGAACCGTATTTAAAACCACCACCATGCATCCAGATGATTAATGGCCGTGCAGTTGCATGATCGCCTCTGGGTTGGTATAGGTCAAAAAGATAGGATTCTTTGTCGTTTGCTGTTGCCCTGGGGTTATATGTCAGATTGGATTTAACATCTACATTAGGAAAAATATGGTCTTTATATTGGTGGGCTGCCGGGCTTTGGGCCTTCGCAGAAAGCATGCTAAACAGGGATAAAAGTATAATAGCGGGTAATTTATACATCGGTGGTGTTTGTTGTATATACGTTACAACTGATATTGATGGATGTTTGGGGGGATGGTTAAACCGGGATGCGTGTTATCGACATAAACAAATGTCATAAGTTGTTATTTAATTAGTGCAACAAAGCGCAGGGTATTGCCATCAGGATCCTTAACATAAAATTCCCGTCGGCCCCAGGTTTGATCAAATGGCCCTTGCTCTACCGGTGAATTTTGTTTGCCCGATGTATTAAGTCCGCGGGCCTTATATTTAGCAAATTGCGCGTCTACATCATCTACCCAAACATTGGCTACTGAGCCGAAAAGCTTTTCACTTTCGTGAGTGGTGATCTGAAAGGCCGCGTCGCCATTGCCCAGATCAATCACCGGCGAATCTACCGTATCGTCGGGATCGGTCATCACAAAGTCCAGCACCTCGGTATAATGTCTGAGTGCAATATGCATATCCCGCACTTTAAAAATGGGTATCAATTTCATAACCGCCGGTGTTTTAGTAAAAATAAATAAAAAGAAATACATAGGTATTGTCGGGCTGTTTTATCCAGTCGAAAAAAACATAATATATCAATAGATGTGTGTTGTTAATGGGCTTCCTATTTACCGCGGTAGTAAGTAAAATTATAGCGAGGCTAAAATTATCATTTAGGCAGGATATTGAAAATTATTTGCGGTTAAGCATCCTGAATTTGGAGGGTGGCATCCCCGATGCTTTACGAAAAGAGCGAATGAAATAGGAGTGATCTGTATAGCCCAATTCATGGGCAATTTGCTTTACATCGGCATCGCTATGATATAGCAGGCGCTTGGCTTCGCTAAAAATTTCCTGTTGAATCCAATAACTTACAGTTGAACCCGTAACTTTTTTTATAGCCTCATTTAAATACCCCGGCGTAACATTAAGTTTTGAGGCATACGCTGCCGGACTTTTAATGGTATGACTATGAATGGTAAGCAGGCTTTTAAATTGATGGGCAATTTCCGCGGATCTGCTATGTGTATTTTGCGTGGTGTTTAAAAGATCATATGTACTGGCAGCCATTGCCAAAAATGACTGACCAAGGGTACGCACAATAGCCCGATGATATTCATCGCCCCGTTGTTCAGCAAATTCGTTCAGTAACAGGTTTAACAGGGTCGAATACTGTTTTAATTCATGATCGGTAAGCTTGCAGGGGATTTGTAAATCTAACGGGCGTTCAAAGACATCTCTTAAATAAGGCGGAATTAAGGCAGTATCAACCGCTATAAACCAGCCTTCGGCGCGTTCTGCCTTTATATGGGAATGAACTTGTGATGGTAATATATAGTAAAGCTGGCCGGCAGTAACAACAATGTCCTGCAAATCAACCTTTAAAGTGCCCGAACCGTTTGTAAGCAGGAAAAAAATATAATGATCATCCCGATGGGCGTCGGATATTTCCTTTTTATTTTGATGCTGATCATCGGGCCGGAAAACCTTGATCTGTAAACCAATGCTTGTTTTCTGCTGTAACAGATCTACCGGGATACTTTTCATTACTGTACTACATTTAAATTCAATAGTTTGTCGGCATTGCCGTGAGCTATTTTCGCTATTTGCTCTTGCGGGAGGTCAATCGCGTTTAAAAACTCGATGCCCATTTCGTTTGTACTAAACGGATAATCAACAGAAAACATAATGTTATCGACACCAAAGGTATCTAAAGCAATTTTCAACGGCGGTTGTGTAAAGAAACCGCTTGTAGTGATATGGACCTGCTGATGGAAAGTATCGCTAAGGGTACGCTGGTTGGCGCCTCCGTTCCCGGGTTTAAATGCCCTTTCAGATCGGGCCATCATCATGGGCAGCATTTCGCCCATATGGCCTATAATTAGTTTTAGTTTGGGGTATTTATCGAAAATCCCTGCATAAAGCAGGCGTAAAACATGCAGGGCCGTTTCTGAATGCCATCCCCAACCGTAACAAGCCAAAGCTTCGGCCATCCCCGAATGGGTGGGCAACCCATTATAGTAAATATCAGCTATCCCTTTGGGTGGCAAACCCGGGTGGATATATATAGGTACATTCAGCTTTTCGGCACGCTCAAATATCGGTACAAATTCTGGTTGATCTAAAAATTTATCCTGTGTAAGTCCGCGGATCATGGCACCGCGAAAATGGTATTCTTTTACGGTACGCTCCAATTCGTCGGCCGCGGCCATTGGGGCGGTCATTGGCAGATGGGCAAAAGCCGTAAATCTATCCTCGAAGCCTGTGATCCTCTGCGCGATCAGATCGTTATATTGCATAGCAAAAGCCGGCCCCTCCTGCGGGTTTAACAAATTAGCGCCCGAGCTATCCACAGAAAGTACCTGTATTGAAATGCCGTTATCATCCATTGATTTTAGCCGCTCACCGGTAATGTCGGCCAGCTTAGGCTTAAGCTGTTGCATCCTTTCTGATTGGCCAAAGCCACCCAAAGCATCTTTGGGTATCAGATCAGTCATTTCGGGCAAGGAAATATGTTCTTCAAGTGTTACTATACGCATACAAAGTGTTGTTTAAATGTGTGTTATGTAAATACAACCGTTGTCATAAATACACAGCGCAAAGAAACACACTCAACTTTTATACCGCAATGAACTACTTGCGGTAGTAATAGGATTATTCGTGGATAAACGTTAAGCTAATCAAATAAAGCATCATCCTTTTCAGGCATTAGAAAGGGACGTAAATGAAGGTATGGGGGACTGGAAAAATGCAGAAAATGAGGTTAAGCAGGATTCTGGTTTAATCGTTTTTTCCAATGATCATTAAAAGTTCTTGTGCCGAACGATGGTCGTCATCGGCGTTGGCGAGTTTCAAAAAAGCGCGTGCTTTAACAATAGACTTTTCTACTATCTCTCCTTCTAAATATATTCTCCCCAAAAAGTAGTTTGCCTCATCAATGTGATATTGATAGTTTGCAGATTCCGCTTTTGAAATATTATTGAATATTTCAAAAGCCATGTTTAAATTTCTTTCGGTTCCAATACCAAAATAGTAACACAATGCTAACGGCAATGAATCTGAGCTATCAAGATGTTGTGCAAGTTTGTAAAGTTCAAACGCCTTTTTATAATCTTGCTTATCTCTATAAAATACAGCTAAATTATTTGCAGCTATACCATAGCGATTATCAATTCCTTTTTGATAAAGTTCAATAGCTAATTCTATATTTTGCTCACAATAAAGCCCTTCAATTAAAAAATCGGCAATGCGGGTAACCACTGTAATATTGCCATTTTCATAGGCGCTATAGTACCATTTAAAAGCCATTGACTGATCTTCTTCCACAATCTCAGTGCCCTTTAATATTAACCCCGAATCGTAGTGTAAAGCAACTTCACCTTGAGCTACATTATCGCCAGCTTCAGCAAGTTCTAACAGGTGGATCCAGTCCTCATAAGTTGTTAATTCCAAGGTCGTTTATAATTTTGTTTGCGTGATTTTAAGAAGCACATTAGTTTATGAACTAATAAATAGTTAAAAGACCAAGGTAAATACTTTGATTTAAAATTCTGCTTGATCCTAAAAAAACAGGTGAGGTTGGTTAATTAGGGCCAGGCGGAGTAAAAAATGCAATAAAACTAAACGAGGCCGTATCATAATTCAAATGATGCGGCCTCTATGTTTGCAACGTATTGGCTCCATGTTTATCTGTTTTCGTTGAATTTCTCAGCAAGG
>NZ_JANTYS010000011.1 GCF_024808255.1 Mucilaginibacter dorajii | reverse complement strand
TAAAACAAATTAAACAATAAATAGATATTTGAATTTACAGCAATAAAACATTAGTAATAAAAAAGAGGCTGATCATGATTTATGATACAGCCTCGTTTGTTTTATGCCGATGAATGATTGTTGTTTTAACGTTTTATATCTACTGTTTGCTTACTACCTTTGTTTACCAATTATAAATTATACCCTTTGATGAAAAAGATACTGTGCCCGGGTTTATTGTTGATATTTTGTTTGAGTTTTTCTTGCTCAAAGGGTAAAAGTGAAACCCAAATAAAAACAGATCCCGCTGATACAGCTGCAACAATTGCCAAAGGGGCGGATGTGAGCTGGGTTACCGAAATGGAAGCCAAGGGTATTAAATTTTATGATAAAAATGGCACTCAAAAAGACCTTTTTGTTTTGCTGAAGAGTTTGGGATTCAACTCCATCAGGTTACGGGCATGGGTGAACCCAACCGCGGGTTATTGTAACACTGCCGACCTTGTAGCCAAAGCCCTTCGCGCCCAAAAACAAGGCTTCAAGATCATGATCGATTTTCATTACAGCGATGATTGGGCCGATCCGGGTAAACAAACAAAACCTGCCGCCTGGGCTTCCCTTGATTTTGCCACACTTAGCGCCACTTTACATGATTATACAAAAAGTGTAATGAACACTTTAAAAAGTAATGGCATAACGCCTAACTGGGTACAGGTTGGCAACGAAACCAACGATGGTATGCTTTGGGAAGATGGCCGGGCATCAAAAAACATGGCCAACTTTGCTGCGCTTATTAAAAGTGGCTATGCCGCGGTTAAAGAAGTAAGCCCAACAACAAAAGTTATTGTCCATATTTCTAACGGGTACGATAATGGTTTATTCAGGTGGATGTTTGATGGTTTAAAGGCTAATGGGGCGCAATGGGATATTATAGGTATGTCGTTGTATCCATCCAAAACCAATTGGCAAACGCTGGATGCGCAATGCCTTACCAACATGAATGATATCGTAACGCGCTACGCAACGCCGGTAATGGTGGTTGAAGTAGGGATGGAGGCTAATGCTTCTGCTGAGTCCAAAGCTTTCCTTACAGATATGATCAGTAAAGTAAAATCAGTTAACACGAATAACGGATTAGGTGTATTTTATTGGGAACCGGAAAGCTACAACAGTTGGCAGGGGTACGGATTAGGCGCTTTTGATACAACGGGCAAGCCAACTATCGCCTTAGATGCTTTTGCCAATTAAAGGTTTGGCGTATCGGCCAGATGTGATTATATTAGCCTTCATATCCCCATCACCTTGAAATACAAAATTTTGATATTTATTGCCATGCTTTTTGTTTCCTTAGGGGTAATGGCGCAGCAAACGGCTCCGGATACTGTAAAAACAGGAATTTATATTACCAGTATCCACGATGTTAATTTTAAGGACAAGGAATATACCATTGATCTTTGGCTTTGGCTGAAATACAAGAACAAGAAATTTGACTTTTTACAAAATCTGGAAGTGCCGCAGGCAAAAACGGTCACTAAATCATTTTCAACAATAGATTCAAGTAAGAACAGGGTATACATGCTCATGAAACTGCAATGTGTGATGAAAGATTCGTGGGCTATCAATAATTTCCCGTTTGATAAGCAAAAACTCAGGTTTTCAATAGAGAATTCGCAATTTGACTCGCACTCCTTAATTTTTGTGCCCGATAATTTAGGTAAGCATTTTGATCCCCGTTTTGTTTTGCCAGGTTGGAAGATTGACAGTCTTAGTATTTTAGCGGGTACAAAGATTTATGAAACAGGTTTTGGCGATGACAGCCTTGCCAAGCCCCATACAGAATACAGTAATTTTAGAGTAAAGATACAGATAGACCGCGATGCGATGGGTCTGTTTTGGAAAATGTTCCTGGGCATGTATGTAGCATTCCTGATTGCCTACATGTGTTTTTACATTCATACCGATAGTATTGATTCCAGGTTTGGATTAAGTGTAGGCGCATTATTCGCGGTTATAGGCAACAAATATATTGTAGATTCGGCACTGCCTGAATCTACAACCTTTACCTTAGTAGATACTTTGCACGGAATTACCCTGCTTTTTATTTTATGTATTATCATTTGCACTTCTTATTCGCTTAAATTAATTAAAAAAGAAAAGATAGATAAAGCGATAAAGTTTGATTTTCTAAGTGCGCAGATTTTGCTTGGGATATACGTTTTATTGAACGGATACTTTATTTTTATGGCAGAAAGGGGATAGGTTCAATAAAAGTATTTTGTAAGAAACTATTTAAAAATCTTCCCAAAATATCTAAATAAATTCTGCTAAGTACATAGTTGCCGGCGAGCACCACGGAAATACGATAGGGTGAATCGTCCTAAAAAAAGTTTGCCTTTTACCGATTAGTCCTGTGGTAAGTTTACACGATTTCTTTTAAAGTTAGGCCAGATTGCTGATAACCAGATAGGAAAGTGTTCCATATTTTTACTTTTTTAAAAGTCTAACTAATTGACTGTCAATATAAATGCGTTCCAAAGCGTTCCGCGTGCTCCACCTGTTCCGGTGGAACTGTATTGAATAATTACAAGCAAAACAAAAACATCCTGACTATCAAGCCCAAAGCAAAAGAAATATTTCCACTTTTTTAAACAGAAACAACCGGCGACAACAACCGGTTGTTTCTGCTTTGACTGAATTCAACCAGTTTAGGTATAAAAAACATCAATTCACACAGGTATTTTTAATATAAAGGAAACCATTTTACCTGTCTCGCCGTATAAAAGAGCGAAATTAATTTAGCTACAACTATGTTTAAGGCCTTATATCGCTGGTTGTAAATAATATACTCCTCTTAAGGAGTTTGGTTTCAACCTTCACCTGATTATCAAAAAAGCCGAAACTAAAAGATATTAAGGTTAATGAAGAACCGTTTACTTGTATTTATTTTTCTGTTTATATCGCTGCGGGCTTACACCCAATGTTCATTAAGTGTAAAAATAACATCTTCAGAACCCGGCATCTGCGCTGGTAATACAATCGCATTAACAGCAGCACCTGCAGGGGGAAGCGGATCTTATAGTTACGCCTGGAGTACCGGTGAAACAACAAATGTTGCCCACGTTAACAAAGCCGGCAATTACACCATAACGGTTACCGATAAATCCACCGGTTGTACAGCTACCGGAAATACAGCGGTAAATGTAACCCCTACGCCCAATGCACCTACCGTAACTGGTGGTGGAATCGTGTGCCAGGGAACGAGTGCCCACCTGGCTGTTACTTCATCTGGCGATAGTTTTCAATGGTATAAAAACGCGACAGACATTACTCCTTTTCATACTGGCACCAGTTACGATACTGATCCTGTTACATCATTTGCTATAGTTTATGTAGAAACTACCACTAACGGGTGTACAAGTGCGAGGTCAACTGTTGTTGTAAGTGTGGTATCGAAACCTGTAGCACATGGGGCGAGTGCCTGTTATGGCAGCCCGGTAACATTGTCCGTAAGTGGTGGCGATAATTTTCAATGGTATACTTCTTCAACCTCAACAACATCGGTAAATTCAGGTACTACATTAAACATTAGCTCACTCACCAAAACAGTTACTTATTATGTTGAGTCGATTGCTAATGGTTGCGCCAGTGGACGTACACCGGTTACTGCCGTTGTAACATCAGCCCCACAAGCACCTGTTGTTGCTCCCAACCAGGGTGTGTGTTCAGGTAATGTCATCACTTTACATGCTGATGCGCCTGCCGGGGTAGCTCAGTGGTATGATGTACCATCGGGTGGCACACCGCTCATTATCAGCCCCGATTACACTACGCCTGCGCTAACGGCCAATACTACCTACTATGTTGAAACCAACTTAAATGCTTGTTTAAGTAGCCGTGTCCCCGTTGTTGTGAACGTAAATCCAATACCTGTTGCTCCATCAACCCAAACCGTTAATGGCTGTTATAACAGCAGTGTTCATCTCACGGCAAGTTCAACACCGGGAACATATCAATGGTACTCCGACGCTGATGGCAAACACTTGTTAAAAACAGGTAATACCTATGATTCGCCTGCTTTAACCCACGATATCACTTTTTACGTAATGGCTGTAAACTCGGGCTGTAACAGTACATTAAGCCAGGTGAATGTTATTGTTGCAGCTCCCGTGCCGGCGCCTTCGGTTGTAAATCCGCCGATGATCTGTAATGGGGCAACAGCAGAACTTACAGCAACTGCACCAGGCGGCACTTATCAATGGTTTAGTACAGCCATAGGGGGGACCCCTTTGCCGACAATAGAAAATGGTAAATTTACAACTCCTCCTTTAAGTGCTACCACAACCTATTATGTTCAAACTACAGTTGGGTCTTGTACCAGCGCACGGACGCTTGTAAAAGTGCCCGTCCTTGCACCTTTAGCACAGCCAGCTGCCACCGGTGCCAGTATTTGCGCCGGCGATATTGCAACATTAATTGCAAGTGGCCCGACGGGCGATTATGGGTGGTATAACGCTGCCGGCGATCTGCTGCAGGTGGGCAAAACATTTAATACCCCCGCGCTAACAACAACTACCACCTATTATGTAAAAGTAAGTAACAATGGGTGTTCAAGTAATCAAACGCCTGTTCAGGTAGTTGTTAATGCATCACCGCAGGCACCGACCGTCAACCCCGGACCGACAATTTGTCCCGGAGAAGCCGCCAGCCTATCGGCCAGCGCACCTTCCGGCCAAACAATTGATTGGTTTGCTGTACCTACCGGAGGCGTATCGCTTCATACCGGCCCTACTTACCAAACTGATAAGCTTTCCGCCGATAGAAGCTATTATGTTCAAAGCACCTTGGGTACTTGTGTAAGTACACGCACGCAGGTTAATGTAACGCTAAATATCACTGGTACTACTTTCCATTATCCTTCAAGTACTATAATTACCACAGGTGGTGATCCCGTTCCGGTTATCGATAACCCATCGGGGCCCAATACGTTTAGCGCGCCAGCTGGCATTGTATTTATAAACACCGCTACGGGTCAAATAGACGCGAGTGCCAGCAAACCCGGAACTTATAAAATTACACTTACCAGTAATGGTACGTGCACAGGTACATATTCATCCATAATTACGATAACAGATCAAGCATCAACAGCATTTAAATATGATACGCCGGTTTGCCAGGATGGCAAAAACCCCAGGCCGATATTTGATCCCGGTGCCAATGCCGGCTTTTTTAGTTCGGCACCGTCGGGGCTTACCTTTGTAAGTGACTATACCGGAGAAATAGATCTTTCGAAAACCAATCCCGGTACTTATACCGTTACCAATGCAATACCTGCAAGCGGCGCTTTCCAGGGATCTGTATCTCAGTCACAAATAACAATTGATAAGGCAATTAGCATTAGCGCGGGGGCAAATAAAAGTGTTCCGCTTAATACACCTGTTACTTTAAATGGCAGTATAAGCGGATCAATAGGTGGCACCTGGACGGGCGGCGCAGGCAAATTTTCAGATATTCATGATCTTCATGCTGTTTACACTCCCGCTGTTGATGAAGGGCTGGCAAAGTTAACGTTAACCTCAAACGCCTCTCCGGATGGCTGTAGCGCTAAGTCAGCAACTGTAACTATAACTTTTAATACTACGCCTCCTGCGCCAACAGCACAAGGTATTGAAGCTTGTATAGGTAGCAGCGTTACGCTAACGGCTACAGCACCGGGCGGAATTTATAACTGGTATGCCGACCCTGTTGGCGGGAGTTCGTTAAAACAGGATGCCAACTTCCAAACACCTGCGCTTACCACAACCACATCATATTACGTGGAAACAACAGTAAATGGTTTAACCAGTCCGCGAACTAAAGTCACAGTTTCCATTTACGGTGTGCCATTGACCCCTGTTGTATCGCAAGATCCTATTACCACCTGCAGCGGCAATGTGGTTCAGATTAAAGCAAGTGGCTCTGTTGGTACATATGAGTGGTTTAACGAGTCGGGACAGTCGGTAGGCACAGGAGATGTGCTGATAACTTCACCTTTGAGCAGCAGTACCTTTTATGACGTTCAGGCGGCAATAGGGCAGTGCGTAAGCGAACGCAAGAGAGTTACCGTAACCGTAACAACTGCGCCATATATTACCAGCAGATCATCAGACTTTGTTTGCAGCGGTAATCCTTTAGGTTATACCATTACGGCCAATATATCTTCTTCTACATTTTTATGGAGCCGGGCAGCTGTGGCGGGTATAAGCAATCCTGCTGCATTAAATCAAACTACCACCGATATTACAGAAACCCTTGTTAACACAACAGCCAACCCCATTAATGTAACTTATGTAATAACCCCGGTAAATGGCTCTTGTTCGGGTGAGCCTATTAACTATGTTGTAACTGTTTATCCAACACCTGCCATAACAGGCTCCGCAAAGGATAAAGTATGCTATGGTATTACTGCTAATTATGTTATACAGTTTAATACCTCCAATACTTCATTTACCTGGAGTAGAGCTGCTTTGCCTGGAATTTTTAATGCGACGGTTACCGGCCAGGCGTCGGCCGTGATAAAAGAGGTATTGTTTAATACCACGAACGAGCCTATTGATGTTCCGTATACCATTAATTACAAAACCAATGATTGTGACGGGGTGCCTTTCAATTATATAGTGACTGTAAATCCACAAATCAATATTACCAGCGACGCTGCTTCTCCGGCCTGTAACGAAACACCACAGGGTTATACTATTACTTCAAACGTTGCGGCGGCTACCTTTGAGTGGACCCGGGCCGCTGTTGCCGGTGTGAGTAATCCTGCCGTTACAAAAACAGGCGCTTTGATAGATGAAGCCCTTATAAACACAACCGGTGCTCCCATAAATGTTGTTTATACAATAACTCCTTCGGCCTATGGTTGCACGGGCGAGCCCTTTGCGCATATTGTAACCGTTAACCCCAAACCAGATGTTCCAAAAGCCAATAGCAATTCTCCGGTTTGCGTGGCCAGTACCATACAATTACGCACACCCTCTATTGCAAGAGCAACTTACCTGTGGACTGGCCCTGGTAACTTTTCGTCAACCGCGCAAAATCCCGATATCCCGGCAACAGAGGCTGCTGGTGGAATCTATAACTTATTTGTAACTGTGGGCGGTTGCACAAGTGACGCCGGCTCGACTACTGTAAAGGTGAATAAGCCACCTATGGTAACCGCGAATGGACCAGGGCTGGTTTGTACAACAGCAACATCAATACAGCTAACCGGAACTGTTGGTGGTGGCACCACAACCGGTATCTGGAGCAGTAGCAGCGGCGGAACCGGCTTTTCGCCATCAATAACAACAGTTGGAGATGTGCAATATACACCAACGGCGCAAGATAAGCAGAATGGCTCTGTTACTTTAACCCTATCATCAACCAGTACCGATGATTGTACAATTGCCACAGCCAGCGTAGTAGTAAAATTTGGTCTGACACCAGGCGTGGATGCCGGTAACGATCAGGAAGTTTGTTCACAAGATACACGGGTTCAATTGGCCGGTAAGATTTTGTTATCTGGGGCAACAGGATTTTGGTCTACTGCGAAAGGCGATGGAACATTTCAAGCGGGCAATCAGCCTAACGCGGTTTATTTGCCAGGTGTTAATGATAAAAAGAATGGCTCGGTAATATTAACGTTTAATATAAACGACTCCGGAGAGTGTTATACCACTACCGACAATGTGAAAATAACATTTATGGCACCACCCGCTTTAATTACAGAACACATACGATATGTATTAAAGGGTAATACCATTACGCTACACCCAACAGTGCAGGACGAAACGGTAACTTATTTATGGACAACTACCGGCGACCCTAATAATATCAACGATATCCACGCTAAGAACCCAGTGATCACCGGGGGGCAAACCGACCAGACTTATATATTAACAATTACCGATAAACTGGGATGTGTAACCTCTGATATCACCAATATCGTTGTGTCTCCTCAGCTATCCGTTTCTAATGCTTTTTCACCCAACGGCGATGGAACCAACGATAACTGGGAAATAGTTGGCCTGGTAGCTTACGAAAACTCAACGGTTGATGTATTTAACCGTTACGGAGCGCTCGTCTTTCATTCTAAGGGCTACGGTGTCCCATGGGATGGTACCAGTAACGGTCAACAAGTACCGGTTGGGGTTTATTACTACATTGTTGACACTAAGGTAAACAGTAAGAGGTTTACCGGCTATGTTACCGTTTTAAGATAATGGAACGTGAGTGGGTGTTCCATCGGAACGGGTGGAACGCATAGAACACCCCGAACACCTTTATTGCTGATAATCAAGTCATTAATGTTTATAAAAAAAACATACTCGCGGAACAGCTTAATAGTTGAGCATCAATAACTTAAGTTAAAAAAGAAAAAATTAACCGCAATTTACCCGCCGGTACTGACAAAACAGTGTCACCATTTATCACTATCAACCACTTAACCCCAAAGCGTTAATTTACGTTACTTTTTTTCCTGTACTTACATCGTTTCAAGTTAAATATGTGGTTCATAATAGCATATAAAATATTTTCAAAACGAGATTAATCCAACTTTTAACCGAGGATATTAAGCAGGTCTTTTTTTGAAAGCGATTGAATAAACGATTGATCTGTATTGACAAGATTATCTGCCAGGCCTCTTTTAAACTCCTGCATCTGCATTATTTTTTCCTCAACGGTATCGGGGCAAATCATGCGCACCGCTACTACCGGTTTATTTTGCCCAATGCGATGCGAGCGGTCAATGGCCTGGTTTTCTACAGCTGGGTTCCACCATGGATCAACCAGGTAAACATAATCGGCTTCGGTTAAATTTAAACCGGTACCACCGGCTTTAAGGCTAATGAGGAATACGCTGATATCCGGATTGTTTTGAAATTCGTTTACCACAGTTTCCCGGTTTCGGGTGCTGCCAGTAAGCCAGCAAAAGCTGATTTTACGTGCGGTTAATTCAATTTTGATCAACTCCAGCATCGATACAAACTGGGAAAACACCAATATTTTATGCCGATGTGACTTGCTTTGAATTTGCTCTATCAATAATTCAATTTTGGAAGATTCGGCTCCTGGTGGCTTTTCTCCCTCAATCAACAACGGCGAATTGCAGATCTGCCTCAGCTTTGTCAAACCTTTAAGTACATTCATCGGCGTTTTCCTTAACTCATCACTGGTTGTGGCCGATATGTATTCGCGAAATTCTTTCTCGTAAGCATCGTAGATCTTCCGCTGTTCTTCCTTCATTTCGCAATACAAAACCATTTCGGTTTTTTCGGGTAGCTCTGCCGCTACCTGCTGCTTGGTTCGCCTTAATACAAAGGGTTTTATTTTATGCTGAAGTTCGGCGGCCCGTTTGTGGCTTTTAAATTTGTCGATAGGTACGGCATAAATATCCTTAAAATATTGCTTTGTACCTAATAAGCCAGGGCAGGCGAAAGATAATTGTCCGTAAATATCAAAAGTATTGTTTTCGATAGGCGTGCCGGTTATGGTGATCCTGTTACGCGATTTTAGCAAGCGTGCCGCCTTATAACGTTGTGAATCGGGGTTTTTGATCTGTTGCGATTCATCAAGAAAAACGTAATTAAACTGGTAATTCTTTAAAAAAGTAATATCGGCCAATAAAGTGCCATATGAGGTAAGTATGATCTCGTAATCGTCAAAGCCTGCGGTACTTTTGATCCTGTCGGCCCCGTAAATGGTATGAATTCTGATAGATGGCGCAAACTTTTGCACCTCGGCCTGCCAGTTAAAAATAAGCGAAGTAGGCACCACCAGTAGGTTGGTTTTGTGACTTACCTTTTTGCGTTGCAATAGTATAAAGGCTATGATCTGCATGGTTTTGCCCAGCCCCATATCATCGGCCAGGCATCCGCCAAAATTAAAATCATCCAAAAAGTTAAGCCAGTTTAAACCTTGCTGCTGGTAGGGGCGAAGGGGGGTAAGCAGTTCTGGCGATACCTCAACTGGTTTAATGCTGTCAAAGTTGGTGAGTTTTTCGCGGTAAGTAAACAATTCGGCTTTCACTTCCTCGTCCATAAACTGCTGATCAAATAACTCGGCAAGGGCCTGGTAATTGATCTTATGGATACTTAAAATATCATCATCCGTGATCTCGCCGGCATTGAAATATTTGCCGAATTTTTCGATCCATTCCAGGGGCAATATGCCTAAGGTACCATCATCAAGCTGTACATATTTGCTTTTATTGCGTACCGCTTTATGCACCCGTTTTAACGTAGTTTTCTTTTTGCCAAAACTCACGCCAATCTCGGTATTAAACCAGTTGATGCCACTGAGTACCCTTATGGTGATGTTTACCTTATTGGGGTTTAGTTTATTGCCTTCCAGCTCATTGAAGCCTAATACGGTTACACCGTGATTTATCCAGTCGGCAAATACGTTTAAAAACCAGTCTTCATCTAAAAAATGCTTTTTATGCAGGTAAAAATAATGCAGGTCGTTATCTAATTGTTCGGCAAAATAGGGGTGTTGTTTAACCAACATGGCGGTAAATTCTACTTCGGCTGGATCATTCCTTTTTACCAGAAATTCGTTGCCTTTTTGGTCAACCCCAAAAATCTGCCGTTGGGTGCGGATGGGAATTTCACTTTCGCCATAACGAATTACGGGGATGATCATCACGTGGCTGCCAAAATCAGATAGGTAAATGATCTGCTCGGTTTCTTTATCAAAACCCTCTTGTTTGAGCTGGGTAGGCGTGGCCGGCTTAATGTGCTGGTAAACAATATCGATCTTATCCTCAATTTTGGTGAGCAGCTTACTTTTAAATTCCTGGTATTTTGATTGATGGATAAGCAGGTTTTCCGGTCGCTTTTTCATCAGGTCGATGATCCCCAGCAATTGAACGTTATCGGCCAGGTAAAGCACATCGTTCAGCAAGATAAAATAAGTGAATTTTACATGGAGGTCTTTCAAAGGATAGGTACTACGCTCCAAACGGAGTAGCCCCGTAAACTCAAAAAACGGCCCCTTCGGTTTTACGTTCAGGCTGATGTTGTTGGGGAGCAAGGCAACTTTAACGGGTATGATAGATGTAGCGGTGATGTTTTCAGAGATTTCGCTGTTGTGGTAATAGAAATTATACCCTAAAGGATTTTTGACTATCGCGCGCAAGGCTACAATATCGGCGGCAGATCTTTTACCATTAATATGATTCTGAAACTTGTTTACCGCGGAGAAAAATTTCAGCCGTTCATGGTCATCGGTATCCCAAATGTGCTCCATAGGATTCATCAATACCAGCGGGTTTTTAATCTTCCCGTTTTTAGCTGTTTGCGCGTTGTAAAGTTCAATAAACAGGTACTTATAATACTTATGCTGCTTGATGACGATGCATACCGAACGGTCGGTATCCTGATCTTGTAATGGCGCAACATCCGGTACGGAAACAAGTTCGGAATAGGCATCCAAGCTTTCTTTTGTTACTGGGATCAACGACGATAACCGCGGAGTAATGAAGGCTCTTTTATCATCAAAAGTGATTTGCAGGTACTCGTCTAAATCCGGTTCGTTTTCAAGTCCGTAATCAACGGCTGCTTTTTTCAGCCGGTCATGTCGCAGTGTATTATTAAAAAATATTGCCAGGTCATTGTTTCTGATAACGGCGGTTAAAACCAACGCCTGGTGAACGCATAACCTGTTTGGATAACTATCGCACCTACACTTAAGGGTTAGCTTTTCATCTTCCTGATCTATACTGACTATGGGGAAGTCTTTATCATAATCATGGCAAAAGGAAGCATGGTTTATCTCAATAAATTGCGGTGTAACATGGCGATATAAAGAAGGGTGATTATCAAAACCGGCCGATGCCCTTTGAAATATAGTGGTTTCGGAGATATCATTAAAGGCGATATCATCAAAAATGTAAAGGTGTTCCCGGCTATCGTCCTCTTCGTAAGCTGTTAATGTATCCACTTAATTCTCCTGGCGCTGTTTGGTAAATATCTTAACATTTGGGGAAAGTATCGGGATTAGAAGAAACAAAATATAAAAACCTGCACATTTATTCCTTTAATTTGCAGCTATTGATCGTGTTAACTATATGAACCGGATTTGCCTTGTTGAGGATGAAGAAAAAGTAGCAGCCTTTATTTCAAGAGGCTTGCAGGAGCATGATTATATTGTGGTTCATGTAAATGAGGGCATTTCGGCACTTGATGTGATAGCCGCACAATCTTTCGACCTGCTCATACTTGACCTGATGTTGCCAGACATCAGTGGCCTTGACCTTTGCCGGCAGGTAAGAAAAGACAACCCAACCATCCCCATATTAATGTTAACCGCCCTTGACCGGGTTGACGACAAAGTTAACGGCTTACAGGCCGGTGCTGACGATTACCTTGTAAAACCTTTCCATTTTAGCGAGCTATTAGCCCGGATAAGCGCCTTACTAAGGCGTTTTAAACCTGTGGTTCCGCAAGATGAGGGCCTGCTGATGTTTAGCGATCTTAAATTGAATACGTTTACTAAAACGGCCTGGCGCGCCGGTGTAGAAATAACCTTAACTACCAAAGAATATCACCTGCTTGAGCTTTTTATGCGCAATGCCAATAAAACACTGTCGAGGGATTACATTGCCGAAAAAGTATGGGACATTCAGTTTGATACCGGCACCAATTTTATTGATGTGTATGTGAATTATCTGCGTAAAAAAATAGAAAAGGGCGGCCAAATGAAGCTCATTCATACGGTGATTGGTATGGGTTATATTTTAAAGGATAAAGGCGTATGAAAATAAAAAACCGGCTTGCCCTTAACTTTACATTGCTTAGCTCAGCCTTGATATTGGTGATCATGGCGTTGATGTACCTTGCGTTTGCGCGTTTTTTTATCAGCGATTTTTATGGACATTTAAGAGACAGGGCCAAAGTGGCTGCACAATTATACCTGGAGGCTGATGAAATCTCTTCTGATTCACTGAACCATGTTCGGGAGCGGATGCTGGAGAAACTCCCTAACGAGGTTATACGCGTTTATGATGGTAATAACATGGCTTCGTTTATCAAAGATAGAGACCAATATTGGAGTATTAACACTATTGAAGATGTTCGTAAAAAACAAAGTGTAAGCTTTAAGGAAGGTAACCGGCAAACCGTAGGTATTTATTACCACGATAACCAGGGTAATTTTGTAATCCTCGCTTCGGCGTATGATCAGCAGGCCGCGATGCGTTTATCGGGCATTATCAAAATTATGGCGGTGATATTTATACTGGTGAACTGTGTTTTGTTTTTTATAGGGCGATGGTTTGCACAACAGTCATTATTACCTATAGATGGGTTAATAAAACAGATGAAACAAATAAACGCCAGCAATTTACATGTAAGGGTTGATGAAGGAAAAGGTAAAGATGAGATAAGCGCGCTGGCCCTTAATTTTAACCGCCTTTTAAGTCACCTGCAAAATTCATTTGAGTTGCAGCAAACCTTTGTTGCTAACGCGTCGCATGAATTACGCACGCCCATAACCAGCATTATTGGCGAGGTTGAAGTTACGTTAAATAAGCAACGCAGCACTGCCGAGTACGAACAATTGCTGGGGTCGATATTGGTTGATTCGGAAAGGCTCAAGGAAACTATCAATAGCCTGATGGAACTGGCCCAAACAGATATGGAGTACACCCGGGCACAGCTTGAACCGGTACAGGTTGATGAACTGTTATGGGATTTGCAGCATTATTGGGCATCGGCACAAAACCACCCCCAGTTGCAGGTACATATTGATGAGCTGCCAGATGAGCAGCAGGCCCTGTTTATAAACGCCAACGTAACCCTGTTAAAAATTGCCTTGAATAATATTATTGGTAACGGTTTCAAATTTTCAAATAATAAACCGGTTACCTGTAGTTTATTTGCCAATGGTAAAACCATAGTTATCACCATAAAAGACCTGGGTATAGGCATACCATTTGCCGATCAGGAAAAAATATTTACCCCATTTTACCGTGGTGCAAACGGGCGGGTATTTGATGGTAATGGGGTAGGCCTATACGTGGCTTTCAAAATAATACAGTTATTTAACGGAATAGTAACCATGCAGTCGGCCATTAATGAGGGTACTTCTTTTACCATCAGCTTTACACCAACATTCTAATCTCTTTCTAATGTCGTTTTAATGTGCCTCTAATTTGGGTGGGATAGCTTTGTTCCAAACAAATATACTATGCACTCCAAATTTGTTATCGTTCTTTTTTCAATTCAACTATGGTGTATAGCTGTCGGGGGCAAGGCTTTTGGCCAATCCCCCGGCAGCGATACCCTTAGGATGACATTGAAAGAGACAGAAGCACAATTCCTGAAAAATAACCTCGATCTCATTGTTCAGCATTATAGTATTGACCAGGCCCAGGCGCAAATAATTACAGCCCGCTTATTCAATAACCCCGATTTTAGTTTTGCCAATGTTTTGTATAACCCGCAAACTAAAAAGTTTTTTGATACCAGCCATGACGGAGGCGAATACTCGGCTCAATTATCCCAGCTTTTCCAAACAGCAGGCAAGCGTAACAAAAGTATCCAGCTGGCACAAATTGGCGTTCAGCAGGCGCAATATCAATTATTTGATCTGCTGCGTACCTTAAGGTTCACACTGCGGAGCGATTTTTATAAGATCTATTTCCAGGAGCAATCTGCAAAAGTTTACCAGGAAGAGATCAACTCGCTGGCTAAAACACTCTCGGTTTTCCAGGAACAATACACTAAGGGAAATATCGCCCAAAAAGAAGTACTGCGTATTCAATCGCAGCTGTACTCATTACAATCGGAACTTAATGATCTGATGGACGGCATTGACGATACGCAAAGCGAACTGAAATTAATGATAAGGGCAAACCCTCAAAGCTTTGTGGTACCTGTAGTTGACATTAACCTTGAAGGCAAATCAGTTGTTTCTGAAGTGCCTTATCAGCATTTGGTAGATTCGGCCTATGCCAATCGTTACGATTTGAAAGTTGCCCGTTCTGTGGTCGACTATAATAATATCAACCTTAAACTACAAAAAGCCAACGCCGTACCCGATCTTACTTTTTCACTGGCTTATGATAAACAGGGTAGTTATGTGCGCGACTATTCAAGCGCCGGCATAGCGTTTTCGCTTCCGTTTTTTAACCGCAACCAGGGTGGTATTAAACAGGCCCGCATAGCGGTTGATGCAAGCAAGGTACAATTGCAAAGCCAGCAGGATCAGTTAGAAAGCGATATAGCCAATGACTACAAAGGCGCTTTGCGACTGGAAAACCTGTATAACAGTTTCGACCCTAAATTTAAGCAGGATTTTAACCACCTGATACAGGAGGTATTTAAAAACTACCAGAAGCATAATATCAGCCTGTTGGAGTTTTTGGATTTTTATGAATCGTATAAAACCAATACGCTGCAACTCAATAATCTTCAGCTTAACCGTATCAGCTCGCTTGAGCAGTTAAATTTTGCCACCGGGACACCATTCTTTAATCAATAATAACACCCAGATCATGTATCGCCCATATAAAATAATTAGCCTTAGTATTATCCCTGCCCTCATGATGTCACTTGCGGCATGCACACATCATAGCGAAGAAACGGAGAAGGACGCCCATTTTGAGGTGACCGATAGTTTACTGCATAGCCTGGTAATTGATACGGTAAAGGCAGAGAATGCCTTATCTGAAATTACACTTACAGGCAGCGTAGCTCCCGACGAGACCAAAATGGTGAAAATTTACCCCATGGTAAGTGGCGTGGCTCAGGCTGTACATGTGCAACTGGGTGATGTGGTAAAAAAGGGGCAGGTATTAACTACTATGCGTAGCGCCGAAATAGCAGGCTTTAACCGCGATTTGATCTCGGCAGGAGCCGATTTGCGTAATGCTAAACGCCAGATGGAATCAACACAAGATCTATACAAGAGCGGGTTGGCTTCAGAAAAAGATTTAGAGCAATCAAAATCTGACTATCAAAAAGCAGTTGCCGAAAACAGCCGGGCAAATTCAATACTGGCCATTAATAAAAGCAATAGTAATGGTTTGGAGGTACAGGCACCATTAAGCGGTTACATCATTGAAAAAAACGTGACTGATAACATGCAGGTACGTGCCGATAATACACAAAACCTGTTTACCATAGCCGATCTGTCATCGGTTTATGTGCTCATTAACATGTACGAGAGTGATATAGCCAGCGTACAGGTAGGCGACGAGGTGAAAATTACAACCCTCGCTTACCCTGATAAAGTATTTACCGGCAAAATTGATAAACTTTTTGATGTGCTTGACCCCGATAACAAGGTAATGCGTGCAAGGGTGCAGATCAATAACCCTGATAATATGTTAAAGCCAGGAATGTTTACCAATGTAAAGATCCAGGCAAAATCTGGTATGAACCTGCCTGCTATCAACACCAATTCTATTGTGTTTGATAATAACAAGAATTATGTGGTTGTAATTGATGGCCCGGCTAAGGTGCATATTCAGCCTATTGAAATAGCTAAAAGGGTAGAAGATGTGGCCTATATCAGCAGCGGGTTAAAACCGGGGCAACGTGTAGTGGCGTCAAGGCAAGTTTACCTGTACGAGTCGTTAAAGGACTAAAAGCCTCACCCTGCCCTCTCCAAAGGAGGGTTCTAAAAATCAAGGTGATTAACCAATAGTTGAGAATGCAAATCAAGTCCTCTCCTTTGGAGAGGATTTAGGTGAGGCTAAGATTTTATAAAAACGAACAAATGAACAAGTTCATAAAAGGAGTGCTGTCTTTTGCACTTAAAAACAAGGTATTTATCTTTTTTGTAACACTGTTGATGGCCGTTGCAGGCTACATCAGTTTCAAAACCATAGCTATTGACGCTTTTCCGGATGTAACCAATACATCGGTAACCATCATTACCCAATGGCCGGGGCGGTCTGCCGAGGAGGTTGAGAAATTTGTAACCAGGCCTATAGAGCTGGCCATGAATCCGGCAGAGAAGAAGACAAGCGTTCGCTCATCTTCATTATTTGGTTTATCGGTAGTAAAGATCACTTTTGACGACGACGTAGATTATGCCTTTGCCCGTCTGCAGATCAATAACCACTTAGATGAAGCCAATTTGCCCGATGGTATTACGCCCGAAATTGAGCCTCCTTACGGCCCAACCGGCGAGATCTATCGTTATACATTGACCAGTAATAAACGCTCGGTAAGGGAATTAAAAACTATCCAGGATTGGGTTGTAAGCAGGGAAATAAGAGCAGTGCCCGGCGTAGCCGACGTAAATAGTTTTGGTGGCGAGGTAAAAACATACCAGATCACCATAAATCCCGAGAAAGCCGTTCAATATAATATTACGCCTTTGCAGCTTTACGATGCGGTATCAAAAAGCAACGTGAACGTAGGTGGCGATGTAATTCAGCAAAGCGGCCAGGCATACGTAGTACGTGGAATTGGTTTGCTGAATAACATTAACGAGATCAAAAACATCGTAATAAACAATGTAAAAGGCACGCCTATTTATGTAAAAACAATTGCCGAAGTTACGGAATCTGCTTTACCACGTTTAGGACAGGTGGGTAGGGATGTTGACCCCGATGTGGTTGAAGGTATTGTAGTAATGCGTAAAGGCGAAAACCCAAGCGTAGTAATTGCCGGCTTAAAGGATAAGATAAAAGAGCTGAATGGTAGCATATTACCAGAGGATGTAAAGATCAATACCTTTTATGACCGCGAAAACCTGGTAGATTTCGCTACCCACACCGTGTTGCATAATATGGCCGAAGGTATTGTATTTGTCACCGTTATTGTATTGCTGTTTATGGCCGATTGGCGTACTACCGTTATTGTAGCGATCATCATCCCGCTGGCTTTATTGTTTGCCTTCCTGTGTTTGAAGTTAAAGGGCATGTCGGCCAACCTGTTGTCTATGGGTGCCATTGATTTTGGGATTATTATTGATGGGGCCGTGGTGATGGTTGAAGGGATCTTTGTGCTACTTGACCATAAGGCAAAAGAAGTTGGGATGGAAAACTTCAATAAGCTGAGCAAGCTGGGCCTAATACGTCAGGCCTGCCAGGTGAACGGTAAAGGCATCTTTTTTGCAAAGGCTATTATCATTACCGGTTTATTGCCCATATTCAGTTTTCAAAAGGTAGAGGGGAAAATGTTTTCGCCACTGGCCTGGACGCTGAGCTTCGCCCTTTTAGGAGCCTTACTGTTAACCTTCACCCTGGTACCGGCACTGTGCAGTATTTTGCTGAGGAAAAACGTTCGTGAGCGCCATAATGTGTTTGTAGAGTTTATTACCAAGCACGCCTTGAGTTTTTACAATGTGTGCTTTAAAGGCCGTAAAATAGTATTCCCGATAGCATTGATCTCGCTGGTGATCAGCTTAGGTTGCTTTACCTTATTAGGCTCCGAGTTTTTACCGGAGTTGAACGAGGGATCGATATATGTGCGGGCCACAGGGCCGCTAAGCACATCATTAGAAGAATCTGTTAAGTTATCAAACGAGATGCGGAAGATCTTCCTGAGCTTTGATGAGGTTAAACAGGTGATATCCCAAACCGGCCGACCAAATGATGGTACCGATGCTACCGGTTTTTATAATATTGAGTTTCACGTAGATATTTATCCGCAGGATCAATGGAAACGTAAAGAAACCAAGGAAGAGCTGATTGCCAGGATGCAGGATAAGCTGAAGTTTTATCCGGGTGTGGACCTTAACTTTTCGCAACCGATATCTGATAACGTAGAGGAAGCTGTATCTGGTGTAAAAGGCTCCATCGTAGTTAAAATGTTTGGCGATAACTATCCCTACATTGAAAGCCGCGAAGAACAAATTTACAAGATCCTGAAAGGGGTGAAGGGTATTGAGGATTTGGGCATATTGCGTAATATGGGGCAGCCCGAGTTACAGATCAATCTTAACCAGGATAAAATGGCCCAGTACGGTGTTACGGCGGCAGATGCCAATGCTGTAATTGAAACAGCCATTGGCGGGCGTGCAGCCACACAAATATATGAAGGCGAGAAGAAATTTGACCTGCGGATCCGTTACCCTGAAGATTTCAGGAACAATGCCCGAGCCATAGGCGATTTGCGTGTACCAACCCTAAACGGGGGCAGCGTGCCATTACGGGAGCTGGCGGATATTGGTAAAATAACCGGTATCAGCATGATCTATCGGGATAAAAATAGTCGTTACGGAGCCATCAAATTCTCGATAAGGGGGAGGGATATGGGTAGTACCATCGCCGAAGCGCAAGCCAAAGTAAACGAGCAGATCAAACTTCCTAAAGATTATAGGTTAGAATGGGCCGGTGATTTTGAAAATCAGCAACGGGCTACCCAAAGGCTATCACAAGCGGTACCTGTAAGTTTGCTCATCATCTTCTTTATCCTGTTCATCTTGTTTGGTAATTTCAGGGATTCACTACTGGTTTTAAACAACGTACCGTTTGCCATTATGGGCGGCATTCTGGCGCTGCTGATCACGGGTGTTAACTTCAATATTTCGGCGGGGATAGGTTTTATCGCTTTATTTGGAATATGTGTGCAAAACGGTGTTATCCTGATCTCGAAATTTAAAGTGAACATCAAAGACCTGCGCCACAACGTGTACGTTGACTTCCCTGATGCACTTAGGGCTGGTGTTGCCGATAGGATGCGCCCGGTTATCATGACGGCGATGATGGCAGCTATCGGTCTGCTGCCTGCCGCGTTATCGGCAGGAATAGGGTCAGAAGCATCAAAACCATTGGCAATTGTAGTGATAGGTGGCTTGATCACCAATACCATATTCAACCTTTTTGTATTCCCGATAGTGTTTTTCTGGACATATAGAAAAAAAGTAGAAAGCGGCGATACTGGTCGGTTATAGGAGAAATGCCCGGTAAATAGCTCGCAAGGCTTTTTACCGGGCATTTAATATGAATATTATTTATACATAAATATCGTAAAATCCTCCTCGCTGTAATTATCTGTTAAAATACATCTATCAGAGAGCGTTTTACAAAAGTCTAATATCTTTCCCGGTTCATACGCCGCAAGCAAGCCGTTTGGTATAATGGTATGCAGTAAGTTAAACGCCAGCCCCTTTTTAGAGCAATTGTATAATATTTTGATTGCCCGGTAAATGAAATCAGGATCGGTTTGATAGTAATTAAGCGAGCCACTTGCAAATACATAATCTGCCAATGAGAGTGGGGTATCAGTAAAATCGCCTGGCATCAGCGTCGTGTCAGGTCGATTACCATAACGTCTTTCAGCTTCATTTAGTAATTCGGGGATTTGCTCAACGCCCGTATAAACAAGATCGGGGTATTTTGGTAAAAGGAAACCTAAAAAGTCCGCATGCCCACATCCGGCATCTAATATGCTGCATTTATCCAAATCCGCGATCCCGGCTAAAACTTTAAACCGGATCAATTGACTTTCCCGGTCGCGCCAGCCTAAAGCCGCTGGCCCGGTATTACCATGAAAAGAGATCATGGAACGGTGATAATCAAAAATAGCGGCTTTATCTTCAGTACTCATAATTTACCTTTCCATCAAGTGCCGAAGGTACAATTTTGGGTTATCCAGGAACGATTTGGTGAGATAAAAATGTTCGGTATCTTCATAGCTCGTTTCCCGCACACCATCTTCATCAAACTGATAAATAGTAGCCCCTGGATAGCAAATGAGCATTGGTGAGTGGGTAGCAATCAGAAATTGTGCCCGGCCACTTTGTTCAAGCTCATGGATTACCGACATAAAAGCCAGCACCCTGGCGGGTGAAAGAGCCGCCTCGGGCTCATCGAGGATATAAATACCCGATTCAAACTGATTGTTGAACAGCGAAAGAAACGATTCTCCGTGAGATTGTTCATGTAACGACCGACCACCGTAGGCTTGAAAAATACGGGGATTGTCTATCGCCAATTCGTCAATATAAGATGCAAAATTAAAAAAGCTTTCTGCCCTCATGAAAAAGCCTTCGTTGATTCGGCGTGGTGTCCAGCCCAACTGTAAGTGCCTCGCCAATGGCGATTCATAGCCTTCAAACCGGTGCCCGGTATTCAAATTATGGTTGCGGTTACCACCGCGCAAAGCAAATCCGCATTGTTCGGCAATACCTTCTAATAATGTCGACTTCCCCGACCCGTTCTCACCAACAAAAAAGGTTACATTTTCTTTGAGGGTAAGGTGCAAACCCTTGCTAAGGCTTGGAATGTGTTGCAGGTAACTGCCATCCTGCAAAGACGGGAGGGATATGCGGGATAAAAAAGGCATGTTATTACTTATTGCTAAAAACAAACTTACAATTCTTACCCCGCTTAAAAAAATATCCTCATGAATGGTGGCTGGCGCCTGATAATTTATACAAAACTCGTAAAAACGTTACGAATATCATTCGCCAGCAAATCGGGGTTTGTTACAAATCGACAGGTGTACGGTTGCTGGCGTGCCCGAATAAAAAGGCACCTAATAAGTTTCCCTCATGCCAAAGGCAACTTCCGGTCCCCTTGCAGATGCATTATAAAAGGCTGTTGGTGTAATAGTTGTAAATTCTATAAAGTCTTTTACCATATGTTGATAGTCGTAATATCCAAAATCATAAGCAATACCGGGCCAGCCTTTTGATGGATTAAGATTTTTTGCTTTCATAACATTTTCAAAACGCGCAATCCGGGCGTATAGTTTGGGGCTTATTCCTTGCCGTTCAATAAATTGACGATAAAACTGTCGCTGACTTAAGCAAGCCTGGTTAGCAAGCCAATCCATTGAGGCACAATTTGGGTTCGCCTGCAGAAAACGACTTACTTTATCAATTGGTAATTCTTGTTTTTTTGATTTATTGATCAGTGACTGTAAAAAGCTCTCAATAATATCAATCATTTCTGTATAATATTTTGTGTAGCTAAGCCGCTCATTAACTAATTTAATTTCTTTTGAAAAAATCGCTTCCGCATCTGCAAAGGTATTGGTTAACTCATGTAACGGAATACTGGTGAGCCGAAACAAGCCCCCTGGTTGAAATACTACATTAAAGACCATAAAATCTCTACCTACATGTATATTTCTGGATATAGAATACTGCCCTTGTAACCTTGAACGTGTACTTTCGATTAGATTCCCGTCAAAATTATTTTCAATTTTTTCAGGGTCCCTGGGTAAAAATGTAAGGCAGTTTTCGGCGCGGGGCCAATAAGCCTTTATGGGTAATTCAAGCATCGAAACCGGAAATTCACAGCCTAAAATCTGGTACCGCTTTACATATTCACGCAAAGCCGGGCTCGGAGCTCGATAATCATAGATTGACATTTTTTACAACATTACTTATTTAAAAGATAATGGCGGACCCACAATTTTCATATCATGACCTTCAAAAATTCCTTTTACATCTTCTGGCGAAGCGTTCTGCTTTAAATTACCTAAAGTTCTGAAAAAATCTTCCATTTTTCCTGATGGAGTGAAAAAGAAAATGTATTTACCTTTATCACTTATCTGGGCAGGCGCATGAGGTACGTTACGGGGAATAAAAATGCTATCGCCCGCAGTTAAATGATATTGTTTATCACCCAATTGAAAAAGATGTTCACCTTCTAAAATATAAAACACCTCGTCTTGATAAAGATGTATATGAAGAGGTGGCCCCCCTTTGGCAAACCCTGTATATTCAGTTATACTTAATGTGCCGTCTGTATCTTCAGTTGACACCTTAATATCAACAGGACTATTATTAATCAGCATGGTTTTCTCCTCAAATCGATTTTTACCTTTTTTTATTACGAAGCCCTTTTTATTTGATGAGGCCCCGTTAAAGTTTTTAGCAGAAGTAACTAAAGCTGTGGCTACCATGGCTGTTGTTAAAAAATTCCTACGCTGCATATTTTTGGTTTTGTTTAAACAGAATCAACTTACTATGCAAAGGTTATTATTATTAAGATCGGTTTAGTGGTAAGGAATGGACATAGTTGGGCAGATGCTTTCATGATTTTATTTACCTGAGTTGAAAATTTCAGCCCATGACTGGTGGCGTCGACGCACCATTTAAAACAAAAAACCCGATCAAAAATTGACCGGGTTTACATGCTGTGCGGAAGAAGGGACTCGAACCCCCACGCCTCGCGGCGCCAGATCCTAAGTCTGGTGCGGCTACCAATTACGCCACTTCCGCATTAGGATTTTTACAGGTCGCAAAGATAGTGTTTAAAGATAAAATCTAAAATATAATTTTCGTTTTTTATATATCTACCTCATTTCTTTGATATTAATTTAATGTTAGGGGCTTGTGACGCTGTTAAATTGCATCAATGCCTGTTCAGTTTGAAAGTAAATTGCACCGTTTTTGCTTCAAATCCCTGTGTCGAGCGGTAAAAATCCAGTGCCTGCACGTCTTCTTCATCGGCGTCAACAAAAATTTCGCGGATATAATTTTGCTTGCCCCAGTCTTTTATCGCCTCTAACAGTTTACTGCCAATACCATTTTGTTGAAGAGCAGCTTTAACCGCTATGTCATAAATAAAAAGGTCAGTATATTCGGAATAATACATCGGGAGCTCGTACGCGGTAAGACCGCCGATGACTTCGCCTTTGTAAATAGCAGCAATGCATACAAACTCGTGTCGGCGCAGCAATGTTTTTAAATAGGATGGCTTGGCGGCAATCATATCGTTATGATCAAAAACATCCTTAAAAATTCCGATCAGCTGCTCGGCAATCATCACATCGTCAGACGCGAGCCGCCTGATCAAAAGCTCATCCTTATCTATCATAAAATGGTTATTAATTGGTATTTAAATTTAAGCAATTAAATGTTCGATTTTTTAATCCACCGAACAATTTTGCCCGCGGCTTGTACTACTATCAATACCAAAACATATTTAGCTATGCCTCACACAGTAAGTCACAATATTATAAAAGACAACGGATCAACCAGTAACATCATCATTGAACCTATTCAAACCCTTTCGGGCAATCCCAATCCCGATTTTACCGGGGTTTATATCCTGTATAAAGACAATGGCAAAGGAGAGACTCATTTGCTTGATCTGCAACCCATAGCGCCTGAAATTGGCGACAGCAACCCCATCATGACCGACGAAGCGAACCCTGAATTTTTAGGTCGCCTGACTTTTAACCAGGCAGACGCTAAATGGGAGTACACCGGCGGACAGCTATCGGCAAAAGAACGCGACCAGGTGGTAGAGTTCGTACAAAATGCTAAATGACCTATATTTGCGGCTCATTTAATAACGTAACGTATTGTACTCCCGCGATCAGGCATCACAAATTAAACAGGCTTTCTGGACGGCTTTTGGTCAGTATATCGCACCACAATCATCGGCCGATGGTTTACGGATAAACTGGATCAATTATAAAACCGGCATTAAGCACCTTTATTTTAAAATGCAGGCTGATAAAAAGTCGGCTTTTATTGCTATCGAAATAACCCATCCCGATCCGGGGATCCAGGAACTGGTGTTTGAGCAGTTTAAAGAACTAAAGGCGGTACTAACTGCCAGCGTGGGAGAGGAATGGGACTGGGAGCTTCACCATGTAGATGAAAATGGCAAAACCATCAGTCGCATCATCAAAACACTCCCCAACGTAAGTGTTTTTAACCAAACCGACTGGCCCGCCCTCATCTCGTTCTTCAAACCCCGCATCATCGCCCTTGATGATTTTTGGAGTGTAGGGCAATATAGTTTTGAGGTGTTTAAATAGGGTAGATGTGCAAAATTCAAATGTGCAGATTTCAGATGAATGGAATTAATAAAAGCATAGATGAACTTCAACCTTGTGTTAATACATCTGAAATTTATAATCTGCACATCTGAAATCTGCATATTTGCACATCTATAATCTGCACATCTGAAAACATGAAAACATTGGGCCTTATCGGTGGCATTAGCTGGGTATCAACCGCCGAATATTATAAACTGATCAACGAAGGCATTAACGAGCAGCTTGGTGGCTTAAACTTTGCCCGGTGTATCATCCATTCCTTTAATTACGTCGATATCAAACGGAATAATGATGCCAATGATTGGGAATCTACCTTAAACATGTTAAGCGGCGCTGCTTTACACCTGCAAAACAGCGGTGCCCAGGCTATTTTGCTTTGCGCCAATACCATGCACATGATAGCCGACGAACTGCAGGCAAAGTTGAACATCCCACTGATTCACATCGCCACGGTTACCGCTAATGAGATTTCCAAACAAGGACTTAAAAAGGTTGGTCTGTTGGGCACCCGCTTCACTATGGAGCAGCTGTTTTTTACTGCAAAGTTGAAAGAGCAGGACATTGAGGCTACTATTCCAGCTGATGATGACGACCGGGAGTTTATCCACCAAACGGTGTTCAATGAACTTGGTAAAGGGCTTTTAAAACCCGAAACGAGGGAGCGATACCTAAATATCATCGATAAACTTGTTGCGGCCGGTGCCGAAGGTATTATTTTAGGCTGTACCGAAATTCCTTTACTCATCAAAAGCTCAGATACTGCCATTCCGTTGTTTGACACCACACTCATTCATTCCAGGGCAGCCATTGACTTTGCTATAGGGGAAATCTGATTTGGGTTATGTAGATTTATTAGAATTGAAATTCATTATTAATCCTAATAATCCCTTAATCCCATAAATCGTGGTCCAGACTAATTAATCTGCACATCTGGAATTTAAAATCTGCACATTTGAAATCTGCACATTCGCCTCTTCTACAAATCGTATCAATTAATCGTCTATTTGACGCTTTTTTATAAAACGGTTAATTTATTCGAAAGAAAAGCAAATATTTACGGCCAAATATTATCTCATCTATCTAAATTATAATACTAATAAAACACATGAAGAGGTTTCCATTAACCGTATGTATCGCAATGCTTGGATTTTTTGCCCGGGCACAGGATACTAAAGCGCCGGCTTATCCGCTTATTACGCACAATCCTTATTTCAGCATCTGGTCGTTTACCGACGATTTAAACGCATCGACAACCCACCATTGGACAGGTAAAGACCAGTCGTTATTGGGATTAATTAAGGTTGATGGCGAAGTTTATCGCTTCATGGGTAAAGAGCCCGTACATTATAAAACATTGGTGCCCGGCGGCGATGAAAAACCATATGAAGTAAAATACACCGAAACCCAACCATCGCAAAACTGGGCCGATGAAAAATTTGACGCCTCTACATGGAAAACCGGCACTGCGCCATTTAGCGACGACCCCAAACAAGGTAAAACCGTATGGACAAGCCGCGACATCTGGGTTCGCCGTGTGTTTAACTTTCACAAAACAGATATTAATAAACTGTTCCTGAAACTTCATCACGATGATGAAGCAGAAGTGTTTCTTAACGGCGAAAAAATAAACACCAGCAGCGGCGCCAACGGCGATCTGCAGATGATGACTTTAAATGACGATGTTGCCGGCAAATTAAAAGAAGGCGAAAACGTATTGGCCCTGCATTGCACCAATACAGGCGGTGGCGCAGCACTTGATGCCGGTTTTGCCGACGAGTTGAAACCTACCGAGCATGCCGAAGTATTGGTTGCCAAACAAACGGCGGTTGATGTTACCGCTACGCAAACCCTTTACAAATTCAAATGCGGCAAGGTAGATCTGATGGTGACATTTACCTCGCCATTATTGATGAAGAACCTTGACCTGATGGCAAGGCCCGTATCATACATTACCTACAGTGTAAAATCAAACAATGGCCAGGCACATAATGTGCAGGTATATTTTGGCGCTTCGGCAGATGTTGCCCGTAATAAACCAACGCAGCCTGTAACTACGCAAAAATATGCCACCAGCACCTTGTCTATATTAAAGGCCGGTACTGTTGAGCAACCCATCCTGCAAAAACGCGGTGACGATTTAAGGATCGACTGGGGTTACATGTATGTAGCTGCGCCAAAATCGGCAACTGCTGCCCAATATATCAGCTCCGCCGATGAAGCAGTTACCTCATTCTTTAAAAACGACAGCAAATCAACCGTTAAAGAAGGTACAGATGTTGTCTTAAACACTGTAATTCCTTTTGGTAAAGTTGGCAAAACAGCCGTTGAGCATTTTGTAGAATTGGGTTATGATGATATTACCCCGGTACAATACTTCCATGTTAACCTGCAGCCTTGGTGGAAAAACGCGCAGATCAAAACCTTCGATCAATTATTAGCTAAGGCAACTACCGATTATGCATCGATTATGAAAAGCTGCGCTGCCTTTAACGCGTTCATGTACCAGGATGCGCTAAAAGCAGGTGGTGAAAAATATGCCAAGCTATGCGTGCTGGCGTATCGCCAGGCTATCGCAGCTCATATTTTGGTGAAAAGCCCACAGGGCGAAGTGCTTTTCCTATCTAAAGAAAACTTTAGCAATGGATCTATCAACACCGTAGATGTTACTTATCCATCGGCCCCGTTGTTCCTGATCTACAATCCAAAACTGATGGAAGGTATGCTTAATGGTATCTTTTACTTTAGTGAAACCGGCAAATTCGCGCATGATTTTGCCGCGCACGATTTGGGTACCTATCCTTTAGCCAACGGACAAACCTATGGCGAGGGTATGCCTGTCGAAGAATCGGGTAATATGCTGGCACTTACGGCTGCTATTGTCAGGGCAAACGGTAACAATCCGGCCTACGCCAAAAAACACTGGACAACATTAACCGCCTGGACTAACTACCTGGCACGTGAAGGCGGCGACCCGGCTAATCAACTATGTACTGATGACTTTGCCGGTCACCTGGCGCGTAACTCAAACTTATCTGCCAAAGCTATTGTAGGCGTTGGTTGCTACGCGCACCTTGCCGAGTTGATGGGCGATAAAGCCACCGCTGCAAAATACAAGGCTATTGCCAAAGAAATGGTTACCAAATGGATGAAACTGGCAGATGCTGGTGATCACTACTCGCTGGTATTTGAAAAACCAGAAACCTGGAGCCAGAAATACAACATTGTTTGGGATAAAATACTGGGCTTAAACCTGTTCCCGCAGTCGGTTTATGATCGCGAGGTTAAATTTTACCTGGGCAAACAAAATGAGTTTGGTATACCATTAGATAGCCGTAAAACCTATACAAAAAGCGATTGGATCATGTGGACAGCTACCTTAGCAAAAGATAAATCGGATTTTGAAGCGCTTGTAGCACCGGTTTACAAATATGCCATGGAAACCCCAACCCGTGTACCGCTTAGCGACTGGCACGAAACTACCGATGGCAAACAAGTAGGTTTCCAGGCCCGCAGTGTAGTAGGGGGGTACTTCATTAAAGAGTTACAGGAAAAATGGAAACCATCTTTGAAATAGAATCAAGAGATTAGAGTCAAGAATTAAGACACTTTTTTAAACTCCGTAACGTAACCGTCACGGGGTTTTGCTTTATATATTCAAAAAATCATACTAAAGAGGCTATTTTGTTGAAATTTGCACCGCTCATGACAATTAAATGATTTCAATTTTACAAATAGATGGTACTATAGGTCATTAAACAGTTATATATTTGCTTAACGCTGTTAAATGATTTATCGCGTAAATAAAATGGCAAGTAAAGAACGTATTCAACGCTTAAAAGACGAAACCAGGATCAATATCCTGGACGCCGCGCTTCAGATTGTAAAAGAGGAGGGATGGCAAGCTTTAAGTATGCGTAAAATTGCCGATGTGATAGAATACACAGCGCCCATTATATATGAGTATTACGCTAATAAGGAAGCCATTTTATTAGAGCTTGCCCGGAAGGGCTATCTTTTGTTGGCGAAAGATCTTAGAGCGGCCCACGAAGAACATGCCTTGCCAGAAAAACAACTGGAAGCTATGTGGCTGGCTTACTGGAACTTTGCTTTTGCCAATAAAGAACTTTACCAGATCATGTTTGGCGTTACTACCAATTGTTGTTGCGAAGAGATCAATAAGCTGGAAGAATCTGTAATGCCCTGGGATTTATTTACCGATGTGATTGGCAAGGTAATGCATATTGAAGACCCCGATTCTGATTTGATCTGTACCAAGTATTATACTTTTTGGTCGGTTGTACATGGGTTGGTATCTATCAACCTATTAAGCAGGGGCTCATCAGACGAAATTAATCGCCAGGTTTTAACAGATGCTATCGTAGGCATCATCAGATCCATCAAACCGGATTAATTTTTTGTCTTAAAATAAAACAGTGTTAAATTATTTAACACTGTTAAGTAATAAAAATAACGTTAATATAACATCACCATGGATTTAGAATTCTACATAGCTTTAATTAACAGTGTTAAATTATCTAACACCACAAAATTAAAAGCTGCACCTAACCAGCGTTAGCGTAACTAACGCGCTTTCTTCGTCGCTGGTCAGCGATATATGGCTGACAAGCAATTGACTATTTTAAGTGAAAAACTGATAGTCAATAATATAAAACACAAGCATTTTAATTGATTATCCACATTCCACAATGAAAACAATCAACTCTATATATAACAAGCCGCAAGGCACACAAATCAAAAACTCTACCCATCACCTTTTAAAATTAAGCATCATGAAAATTATCCCATTAGCGCTATTAGCACTCACATTATACGGATGTTCGCCCAAGCCGCAAACGCAACAGGCGCCACCTCCACCATCACTCCCGGTTGCGGCTATTGCATCCGGCACACAAACTACTTACCAGGAATATCCTGCATCAATTGAAGGCACTGTTAACGTAGAAGTAAGGCCACAGGTAAGCGGCACATTAGATAAAGTATTTGTTGACGAAGGTGCTTTTGTAAGCGCTGGTGAACCAATCTTTAAAATTAACGAACAACCTTACCGCGCGGCATTAAACAACAGCCTTGCAAGCTTACATGCGGCCGAAGCTGCTGCAGGTAATGCGCAACTGGAAGTTGATAAGCTTACACCACTTGTAGAAAACAAAGTAGTATCTGATTACCAGTTAAAAACTGCAAAGGCTGCTTACCAGGTTGCTAAGGCCAATATCGAATCGGCTAAAGCAAACGTGGCTACCGCGCAAATCAATGTTGGTTATACCTTAATTAAAGCTCCTGTTAGCGGTTATATTGGTCGCTTATTGAAAAAACAGGGTAGTTTGGTTACGCCACAAGATGTGGAAGCATTAACCCAGTTATCTGATGTACATGATGTACACGTTTATTTCTCCTTAGGCGAAAAAGACTTTATCAGCTTTAAAGAACAATATCCGGGCGAAACTTTGAAAGACAAACTTAAAAGATTGCCTTCAGTATCGTTATTACTGGCCGATGGCAGCGAATACGCCAAACAAGGTAAAATTGATGTAATTGACGGTCAGTTTGATAAAAACACAGGCGCTATCACTATCAGGGCAAATTTTGCTAACCCACAAGGTTTATTACGTGCAGGCAACACCGGTAAGATTCGCTTAAGCCTGCAACATACCGATGCCTTGATCGTACCAGAATCGGCCACTGTTGAGATGCAGGATAAAGTATTTGTTTTCGCTGTTGCTGATAGCAATAAAGTGAAAAAGGTACCTATCAACATCATTGGTAAAAGCGGTGAAAACTACCTGGTTAAAGACGGCCTTAAAGTTGGCGATCAGATTGTGTTAAGCGGTATGGATCACCTAATGGAAGGTATGGTAATAGCACCTCAAAAAACTACTGATAAAGTTGCCGCTGTAGTAAAGTAAGAGTCAAGAGTTAAGAATCAAGAGTTAAGAAAGCTGCAAAAATATCGTGGTATTTTAATTTCTCTTTTGGCTTGTGACTCTGTAAGAAACAAAATTAAGATACAAACGGGCTAGGACTGGAAGATAGGAGATAGACAAGTTTTTGTCTTGATTCTTGACTCTTGATTCTTGACTCCAATATCAAATTATAAAAGATAAAACCATGTTTCAGAAATTCATAGAAAGACCGGTGCTCTCAACTGTTATCTCCATATTATTGGTGATAGTGGGTGTACTTGGTTTAACCAAACTGCCCTTAGAGCGGTTCCCTAATATTGCCCCTCCGGCAGTGTTGGTATCTGCCGTTTATCCGGGCGCTAATGCCGAGACCATTTTACGTTCCGTAACGCCTTCGTTAGAAGAAGCGATTAACGGTGTGGAAAATATGACCTACATGACCTCTACAGCCAGTAATGACGGTACATTGGGTATCACTGTTTATTTTAAACAAGGTACAGATCCGGATCAGGCCGCTGTAAACGTACAAAACCGTGTATCACAGGCTACAAGCCAGCTGCCTGCCGAGGTTGTACAATATGGTATAACAACTACCAAGCAGCAAAATAGCTTTATTGGCGCAATGGCCATCTACTCAGAAGATCCTAAAAAATATGATCAAACCTTTGTGGCCAACTATGCGCAGATCAACATTGTACCCGAAATGAAACGTATCCAGGGTGTAGGATCTGCCAGTATTTTTGGTGGCGTTAAGGATTATTCGATGCGCGTTTGGCTTAATCCGGGTCAAATGGCAACTTACAAAGTTACACCCGCCGAAGTGATGGCCGCTATACAGGACAAAAACCTGGAAGCCGCGCCTGGTAAATTTGGCGAGCGTAGCAACGAGGCTTTTGAATATGTAATTAAATATAAAGGTAAACTTACCAAGCCAGAGGAATATCAGAATATCGCTATCCGTGCAAATGCTGATGGCTCCGTATTGCATTTAAAAGATGTTGCCCGTGTTGAATTAGGTGCTTATTCATATAACAGTGTAAGTAACCTGAACGGACATGATGGTATCATTATCGGTATTATACAGCTGTCGGGCTCAAATGCCAATGAAATTCAGATCAACATTGATAAGTTGATGGAAAAATTATCAAAAGATTTTCCAGCCGGCATTAAATACAATCAGTTCTATCGTACCAAAACCGACCTTGATGAGTCAATTAACCAGGTCGAGCATACTTTGGTAGAGGCATTTATATTGGTATTTATCGTAGTATTTATATTCCTGCAGGATTTCAGGTCTACATTGATCCCTGCCATTGCGGTTCCGGTAGCCATTATTGGTACCTTCTTCTTTATGAACCTGTTTGGCTTCTCTGTTAACCTTTTGACATTGTTTGCACTGGTGCTGGCCATTGGTATTGTGGTGGATGACGCCATTGTGGTAGTGGAGGCGGTGCACGCCAAAATGGAGAATGATCCAAGTTTGACCCCTAAGGAGGCCACTACTGAGGCGATGCACGAAATTACAGGTGCTATCATATCTATCACCCTGGTTATGGCGGCTGTGTTTTTACCGGTTAGCTTTATGACGGGTTCAACAGGTATATTTTACCGCCAGTTTGCCTTAACCATGGCTATAGCCATTATTATATCGGCTGTAAACGCTTTAACTTTAAGTCCGGCTTTAGCTGCTTTGTTCTTAAAGAACAAACACAGCGTGGATGGTCACGATGCTCCTAAAAAAGGATTTGTAGACAAGTTTTACGCCGGCTTTAATGGTAGTTTTAATTATATGACCGACAGGTATATTGGCGGCTTAAAAATCCTGATCCGTAATAAATGGATCAGTATGATTGGCCTTGCCCTTATAGTTGCTGCTACGGTTTTCATGGTAAATAAAACCAAAACAGGCTTTATACCAACCGAGGATCAGGGTTTCGTGGCAATCGCCGTTAATACGCCATCTGGTACATCATTAAGCGGTACTAACAAAACGTTTAAACTGGCCGACGATGCGCTGAAAACTTTACCATCAGCAAGGTTTGTTACGGCACTGTCTGGTTTTAACTTTTTAACACAATCCAGCAGTCCATCAGCAGGTGTAATCTTCCTATTGTTGAAACCTAATGAAGAAAGGGGCGCGGTTAAGAATATTGATGATATACAAAACATAGTAAGAGGTAAATTAGGTGCTATACCTGGTGGTACTTTCTTCGTGTTCAGCTTCCCAACCGTTCCTGGCTTTAGTAACGTAGAGGCGCTTGACGTAGTGTTACAGGATAAAACCAACGGCAGGTTGGATAAATTTAGCGGTGTTGCCAATAACTTCATCGGAAAGCTGATGCAAAAACCAGCTATCGCCTTTGCCTTTACATCATATAAAGCAGATTATCCTCAATTACAATTAGAAGTTGACGATGAAAAAGCGAATCAGTTGGGTGTAAATGTTAAAGACATTCTATCAACCATGCAGGCTTACTTTGGTACCGCCCAGGCATCAGATTTTAACCGCTTTGGTAAATATTACCGCGTGATTGTTCAGGCAGATATTGCCGATAGGACAGATGCATCAGCGATTGACCGTGTGTTTGTTAAAAACAAAGCGGGCGAAAACGTACCTATCAATACCCTGGTTAAGTTAACCCGTGTGTATGGTTCAGAAACAGCCTCGCGTTATAACCTGTTTAACTCTATTGAAGTAAATGCTATTCCTAAACCGGGTTACAGCTCTGGTGATGCTATTAAGGCCATCCAGGAAACAGCCAAAGAACAATTGCCATCTGGTTTTGCCTATGAGTTCTCGGGCCAAACCCGTGAGGAAATTTCTTCCGGCGGTCAGTCAGCGGTGATCTTTATGCTTTGTTTGATATTTGTATATTTCTTATTATCAGCACAGTATGAAAGTTACATATTGCCATTGGCTGTAATACTTTCAATACCTACAGGTTTATTCGGGGTGTTCATTGTATTAGGTCTAACCGGTATCGAAAACAACATTTATGTACAGGTGGCCTTGATCATGCTCATCGGTCTGTTGGCTAAAAACGCCATTCTGATTGTGGAGTTCGCGGTACAGCGCCGGAAGGCGGGGCACGGCCTGGTTCAGTCGGCTATTGAAGCAGCACGGCTCAGGATCCGTCCAATCATCATGACTTCGCTGGCCTTTGTATTCGGTTTGTTCCCGATGAGTATCGCAACAGGCCCATCGGCACAAGGTAACCACTCTATAAGTATTGGTGCCGCAGGCGGGATGGTTTCAGGTGTGATCTTAGGATTGTTCATCATCCCGGTACTGTTTGTAATATTCCAGGCATTGCAGGAAAAGGTTACTGGTGTACCGGTAGCAATATCAGGCGGAAACGGATCTGGTAAATCCATCAACGGCCACAACGTTGAATCAGAGGAGTTAGAACTGCAAGGAAATTAATTAATCAGAGTCAAGGGTTAAGAATCAGGAATCAAGACAAAAATAAAACGACCGTAATAGGCCTACAAAGTTTCTGTCTTGATACTTGATACTAACTACTTGATACTAAAAAAATAAACAATGAAACGATATATAAACGCCGCTGCTTTTGTATTACTTACAGCCTTTTTAAGTGCCTGTAAAGTATCAAAAGATGTGGCTACACCCAAACCCGAGCTTCCTGCAAGTTTTAGGAGCACAGCGGCAGTAACTACTGCCGATACCAGCAGTATTGCCGATCTGCAATGGAAAAACTTTTTTACCGATGCAGCGCTGCAAAAACTAATTGATAGTGCCATAGCTAAAAACTACGATATGCAGATAGCAGTAAAAAACATTGATGCCGCGCAACTACTATTTAAACAGGTAAAATGGAATTACGTACCAGAGGTAGCATTAAATGTAACCGGGAGTACCAATCGCCCGTCTGATAATAGTTTAACCGGTTTAAGTATAGCCCAGTATAATATTGGTACCAAGCACGTTGAGGACTATTCGGCAAACCTTGCCCTTTCGTGGGAAGCCGATATCTGGGGTAAAATCCGGAACCAAAGCCGTACTGCTTTAGCCCAATACCTGCAAACTACCGAAGCAAAAAAGGCAATTCAAACCAACATCGTATCAAGCGTATCGCAAGGATATTATAACTTGCTGATGTTGGACGAGCAATTAGCCATTGCCAAAAAGAACGTAAAGTTAAATGATAGCACCTTGCGCATCATCCGTTTACAATATGATGCAGGGCAGGTTACTTTATTGGCAGTACAACAAGCTGATGCTCAACAACAGGCAGCTGCACAATTAGTACCACAGTTTGAACGTAATGTTGCCGTACAGGAAAACGCGTTGAGCGTTTTAGCGGGAACATTGCCAAACAGCGTTGAACGAACCGGAACACTGAGTGAAGTTAAGTTCCCTGAAGTGTTATCAGCCGGTGTACCATCGGCTGTAGTAAGCCGCAGACCGGACGTACGTAGCCATGAGTTGGATTTGACCATTGCCAATGCCAACGTAGGCATCACCAAAGCCGAAATGTATCCTGCATTAAGGATCACTGCAAGCGGTGGTGTAAATTCTTTTAAAGCAAGTAACTGGTTTAACATACCTGCTTCATTATTTGGTATAGTAGCAGGTAGTATCGCTCAGCCTTTGTTACAGCACAAAGAACTAAGCACGCAATATGAAGTTGCTAAAGTTAACCGCGAAAAAACGGTTTTACAGTTCAGGCAATCGGTATTAAACGCTGTTGGCGAGGTATCTGACGCTATGGTTAAGATAGAAAAACTAAAACAAGAGCAAGCCATAGCTGCCAACCGTGTTAAAACATTGCAGCAGGCAACAAGCAATGCCAGCATGCTATTTAAAAATGGCCTGGCCAATTACCTGGAGGTAATTACCGCCCAGGGCAATGTATTGCAGGGTGAACTTGAGTTAGCATCTATCAAAAGAGATGAGCTAAGCGCTACCGCCGATCTATACAGGTCATTAGGTGGTGGTTGGAAATAATTGGCTGATTGAGTTTATTAAGTGGGTGATTTGGTCCTCCATTTACAATTAGTCATTATCGAATGTATAAGCCGGTCGAGAATACGACCGGCTTTTTTTGTAGAGACGAATTACATGCGTCTCCCGCGTTAAAGCATAAGCTATTTCAGTGCTAATGATGCTCTCGGCGGGGTGGTGTTGTCGAGCACACGACTTTATGGGCAAGGAGGATATCCACATCCATTATTAATATACCAGGCTTTCCTTACTCCAAAGATGAATATTTGATGAATAAAAATCAATCAAGATATTGATAGCTAATAAATTGTGTACGTTTACTGTTGCTTAGTTCAACCTGACTTAACCTACGCAATTTTATGTCACAAACCCCTGTATTAGAAGCAACAAGTGCATTAAAGCCAAGCACTATTGATAAACGAACTAATCTTTCGCGGGCAGAGTTTATCAAAGAATATGTAGATAAATCATTACCCGTTGTTATTACCGATGCTGCAAAAAACTGGCCTGCCATGGGCAAGCATACCCCCCAATTTTACAAGAAAAATTACGGGCATGTTAAGAAAACCATCGACGGTGTAACTTATACCATGACAGAGGCTATTGACCGCATCCTGGTATCTACAGCCGAAAACCGTGCGCCGTACCCTTTCAATTTCGATATCAAAAAAGTATTTCCAGAATTGATGCCCGATTTTTCGCCCCAATTGGTTTATGGCAAAAGCGACCGGATCCATAGCAAACTGATGCCTAAACAATTGCTGCAGGGCACTACCGTGCATGAATTGTTTTTAGGTGGTAATGGCTCAAGCTTTCCTTACCTGCATTACGATGCCTTGTTTATGCATACACAGATCACCCAGGTATACGGCTCAAAGGTGTTTTACATGTATCCGCCGTCACAAACGCCAAATATGTACCCGTATCCTGATAACCCTAAGTTTTCACAGATCAATTTCCTGGAGCCGGATTACGAAAGGTTTCCGCTATACAAAGAGGCTGAGCCAATAATACTTCACCTGTTAGAAGGCGAAACCTTATTTTTCCCTTCGGGATGGTGGCATACCACCAAAATCACCGAACCAAGTATCACTTACGGACGCGCCCAGCTTAATACCTATAACTGGAACAATTTTATTAACGACCGCTATGTGAACTGGAAAAAGAAGATCTCTTATGCAGCTACCCCTGTGCTTGCTTATGGTGCGATTGTAGGGGCAATCATGAATCTTTTAGAAGGGGAAAAATGATAGTTTTTATTCGGTTTAACTTTATTTTCCCACAAGCTGAGCGTCGGGTAAACACGAATTTAACTACCCGTAAGATAGCTTATGGCGTATCTAATTGGGTTAACATAACTTAACATATTTTAGATAAAATACCATTTAATTATCTAATAATTAATATGTTGTATTTTTACATGGTTAACACAAAATTGATGTGCCGCGCAATTTAGGTGCATCCAAATATTTGTGCCTGTTATTGGCCAATACAAGTCCCTTCGATACCTGGATCATTTAACCAGGACCAGTTAATTAGTTAGATGCGTTTGCCCTGATTTGTTATCGATCACAATTCCAAAATTCCTGAAATTCGATTAAATTGTAACCAAGCCGGCGGGCATTCATGTCTAACTAAAAAAAAGATGCTTTACTGATAACACGAATTCATTACATTGGTGGGTAAAACGATTTCCCTGCGCTGGAAGCATCGTCATTTACTTATTACAAATAAATTACATCGATTTAGCAGAAAAATCCCTATCATAGCGCTCCCCCAATAATTAGAACTTGTTTTTTGAATGAAATTTAAATTATTAGCAGTATTTCTTTTAATCTCAGGATACTTAAAGGCGCAAAACTTAAATATAATCCCTCAGCCACGATCTGTGGTAAATGGTACCGGGCAGTTTAATTTTAATAACCATGCCACCGTTGGTGTAAATGACACCTCTTTAACTTCTTTGGCTGTTTATTTCCAAAAGGAAATTGTTAAAGCAAAAGGCTTATCAATTGCTGTAGCTAACAGCGATTCGGTTAGTTTAATAAAGCTACAGTTGCTCAAAACCCAGCAGATACCCGGCGCTTATTCGCTTAAAATAGCACCAGATCGTATTACCATATCTTCATCCAATAAAGAGGGTATCTTTTATGGCCTGGTATCTTTATTGCAAATCATCAAAGGACAGCCCCAGGGCGATGGCACCGGTATTACACTGGCATCGGCAGAAATTACCGATGCGCCGCGTTACCAGTGGCGTGGCTTAATGCTTGATGAGGCCAGGCATTTCTTCGGCAAGCAAAAGGTGAAGCAGATCCTGGATCAGATGGCTTATTATAAGCTAAACAAATTTCACTGGCACCTTACCGATGTACAGGGCTGGCGCATCGAGATCAAAAAATATCCTAAACTGGCCTTTGAAGGCGGTATGGGCGACTATAGCGACACCACCCGAAATGCACAGCCAAAATACTATACCCAAAACGACATTCGCGAGATAGTGGCCTACGCCGCGCAACGCTTCATAACGGTGATCCCCGAGATTGATATGCCCGGCCATGCCACTGCTGCAAACAGGGCTTACCCCGAATATTCCGGTGGCAGCGTAGCCGGATTTCCCAATTTTACTTTTAACCCGGCTAATGAAAAAACATACCAGTATTTAGGCGACATCATTAGGGAAACCAGCGCCATGTTCCCATCAAAAATGATGCACTTAGGTGGCGATGAAGTGGTATTGGGCGTTAAAGCATGGTCATTAGATACCACCATTGCCCGTATGATGCAGAAGAAAAATTTTGCGGATGTAGGCGAGCTTGAACGGTACTTTTTTAAACGGATGACTGATACGGTAACCAGCCTGGGCAGCAAGATACTTGCCTGGGATGAGGCAGCACCAACCGATATGCCGGCCGATAAAACGATCATTTTCTGGTGGCGTCAAAATCTGCCGGGGCAGCTAAGTTTGGCCCTGCAAAAAGGCTACCAGGTGGTGCTTTGTCCGCGTTTACCTTTTTACCTCGATTTTGTACAGGATGCCAGCCAGGTATCGGGCCGTAAATGGAATGGACAATTTAACCCGGTGACGGATCTTTACAACTTCCCCGAAAAACAATTATCGCCCCAAACTATAAGCGCGCCCAATATTCTTGGCGTACAGGCCAATATCTGGACGGAGAAGATCGCATCGGAAAAGCGACTTGATTTTGTGCTTTTCCCGCGTATAGCCGGTTTAGCCGAAGCCGGTTGGACGGCCCCGGAGGTTAAAAACGAACTTAATTTTACCCAACGCCTGCAGGCTGGTTTCAAGAACTGGGATGCAGAAGGTATATACTACTTCAATCCATTTGATATTACCGCCCATCCCGAAGCTATTGATTTCGCCCCACGGATAATTGAAAGACCAGTACGGGCCGAAAGACATGGCCGTCGCCACAGCGAGAAAAGGTCACATTCAAAAGGGGAGAAGAAGGGCCATAAAGCGTCAAAGAAATCTAAATCTTCGGGAAGCAGTCATAGAAGTTCTTCAAAATCGCAAAAAAGTAAAGGGCATAAAAAAAGGAAATAACGTAATGTTATTTCCTTTTTTTATCAACGCTCGGTTTGTACTATCTATAGGTAGAAAGGTGGGTGGTTTTAATGCTAAGTACAAAAGATTTGCCCACGCTTATTTTAACGTTTTTATCCAACAACATCGCTTTAACAGCATCATCTCCTTTAATGGCTTCAAACAGATCGCGCGCGACCGCCGAACCACTGATATTATTGGTAACCTTACCATTTTCCATATTGATATTGAAGGTATAACCAGATTTACCACGATCACCGGCTGATTCAAAATCAGTAATGTTCAGTTTAAACTGCTGATCTTCGTTCAGGCTTTTCTTCAAATGCAAACGGATAACGGGCATGTACCTTCTCCAGGTAGTTAAATACTTTCTTTCTTCCATGATATACTTATCTATATAAAAAAATAAAACCCCTGTAGGTATTCGTTTACAGGGGCTTCAAACTATCTTCAAGAACAGGTTTTACTTACCTGCCCTTATTATCAATAAATTGCGATTTGCTGTTTTATCATCATGGCAGCAGAGGATAAAACTCCCCGGAATAATATTACCACATGATAGTTCAAAGCTACCTAAATAAAAGTGTACCGGGGCAATTTAAATTTTTATTAATATCAGGGGCGTAATTTATTGTTATTCAATCATTAAAGATCTATTGCCTCAATGCTGTAGTGTTAATATAGGGTTTACGCACATAGATATTTATAACCTGTACTGCAAAAGCTGCTGTTTAATAATGGTAATTTGCGTTTGTTAAGTACTACAACAAAAATTTCCTATGAGTGTAGCCCGTCAGTTAAAAATAGTTCTTGTTAGCCTGTTCATGTTATATGCCTGTATTTGTAATGCCGCGCCAGTCATTTATGTTAACCAGGTGGCTTTTGATAGTCGCGGCGCAAAAATGGCTGTGATCCGTAACGATGAAAAACTTAACCCTGTTACAAAATTTACGCTCATTGATTCGGCCGGGAAAGTAAGCTTTACCGGAACGCTCAAAGGGCCACAACAAATTGAGCAATGGGTTAAAGGCGTTTTCTTTTACCAGGCTGATTTTTCGGCCGTGGTAAAATCGGGTACTTATCAAATCAGCGTCAATGTTAAAGGGAAAAAATACCTGTCAGATCCGTTTACCATCAGCGAAAACGCATTAGCAATAAAGACTCTTCCATCAATTATTGGTTATTACAACCATCAGCGCGCCAATACACCAATTGAGCTTGCCGCTGATAAACAAATGCAATTATTCGGCAGCGATAAAACGGTAGACTTACATGGCGGCTGGTGCGATGCATCGGGCGATGTAAGCAAATACTTTTCGCACCTGGCTTATGCCAATTATATGTCGCCTCAGCAAATTCCATTAGTTACCTGGTCAATGATCAATGCCATACAAAATATTCCAGGCACATTAAATAAGCTGGATATGTATGATAAAACCGTTGACGAGGCCTTGTACGGTGCAGATTACATGATGCGGGCTTTATCCAAAGAGGGGTATTTTTACATGATTGTGTTTAGTTATTTTAATAAAGATCCTAAAGCGCGTAGGGTAGTGGGCTTAAAAGCAAACAGTGTTACCACCAATGAATATCAATGTGCTTTTCGGGAAGGTGCTGGTATGGCCATGGCAGCCCTTGCACGTGCATCGCGACTTAAAAAAGATGGTGATTTTAAATCGGCCGAATACCTGGCTGCCGCCGAGCGCGCTTACGCCCATTTAGTGGTACATAATACCGAATATGATGATGACGGTAAGGAAAATGTTATTGACGATTACTGCGCGCTGATGGCCGCAACCGAACTTTGGATAGCTACCGATAGTGCTTATTACCAGCAGCAGGCCCGCATACGTGCCCAAAATATTGAAAAACGGATAAGCCCGGAAGGCTATTTTTATGCTAATGATAGCGGCCGCCCGTATTGGCATGCATCAGATGCGGGCATGCCGGTTGTTGCTTTAAGCAGGTATTTGGGCAAGGAGAAAAGCCAGGCCGATAGAACAGCCGCGTTAAGCACCATCAAAAAAGCATTAGATTACAATCTGCGGGTAACTGCCGAGGTAAATAACCCATTTGGCTACGCCCGGCAAACATTTCGTTTGGACGATAAGATACAGAACGGCTTTTTTATTCCCCATGAAAACGAAACCGGCTGGTGGTGGCAGGGTGAAAATGCCCGCTTAGGGTCGTTAGCTACAGCGGCCATTGTTGGCGGCAGGTTGGTTTACCCGGCAAAAGGCGGCTGGGGTGTCAATAAAGATCTATCGGCATATGCTTCACACCAGCTATCATGGATACTGGGCTGTAACCCATATTCCGTGTGTTTTATGTACCAATTTGGTAAAAACAACGTGCCTTACATGAGTTCCAATTTTGGGCACGGCTCTGGCAAGGGAGGGATCTCCAACGGCATCACCGGTGCCAAAGATCATGCCGACGGCAGCGGCATAGATTACCGGACCGAAGATAACGGCAACGAATGGCGCTGGACAGAACAATGGCTGCCGCACGCGGCCTGGTTTTTACAGGCTATAACAGCCATGAGCGAGAAGGAAAAATAAAGTCACATCTTTTCTTATCGCTTTTGCAGGATTATTTTTATTTTAGGCTACGGGATAACCAGTATCAGCGGGATTAATCGCCCCGTTGCCTGGTATTCAATGTCTCTACCAATCATTATGTTTAATAGTCAATTAGTTGCAACCTGCCGGGTTGTTTTTAAAAAACAATTGTATGATGATTGTATTGATGATCTTAATATTCCTGTGCGTATTGATAATTCCATTACGTGGACCGTCGAAGAAGAAAATTAACAGCGCCCAGGCTGTCAAACCCCCAAAAGAATTTTCGAAGTATGCTGTTAACGAAAATGGCTGGCTGGAAGAAATAGACGCTGAAGGCGATCAAAAGCGTTGATATAGGTATTTGCCGATCAATATAAATGATGCAAATTTGCATTATGCCCCATCAGCTTATTTCATTTCTGCAAACTTTCAGGCACATCCCGGCAGCCGACCATGAATTGATAACTGCGGCGTTTGAACAGAAAAGATTTGACGAAGGCGACTACCTGTTTAAGGGTGGGCAGGTTTGCAGGCAGCTGTTTTTTATAACAGATGGCGTGTTGCGCATTATGGTACGTAACGAAAAGGGTAACGAGGTTACGCACTACTTTTTAAAGGAAAATTATTTTTGTACTATTTTAAATAGTTTTACAAACCAGGTGCCCGCGCACGAAAGTATACAGGCTGCCTGTAAAGTAACGGTGCTGGTTACAAGCCATGCAAAATTGTTTGCCCTTTATGAGCAGCTGCCTTATTTGAAGGAATTGATAGATGATATTACCCACAAAGCGCTGCTCGAAAAAATACAGATCAGGAATAATTACCTGGGGCAGGATTCAACCGCGCGGTATAAATTGTTTATGGAAAAACAGGCCGATGTAGCGCTACGGGTACCGTTAAATGATATCGCCTCTTATTTGGGTATTACGCCGCAATCTCTCAGCCGTATCCGCAAAAATATTCGCTGATTGGTTGAATTATTTTAGCAACTTCCCTCAAATTCCCACCAAAATAAAGACATTTGCCACACTATGAATACGGATATACTATCGGCAATAACTTTTGAGGCAGCATCTACTACAGAACATTTTGAGCAGATCATCGCGCTTCAGAATCAAAATCTATATAAATCATTAAGCAGCCATCAGCAGGAACAGCAGGGCTTTGTATTTGCAGAGCATACGCTTGACTTGCTGCAGACAATGGCCACACAGATTCCCCAGGTAATAGCACTACACCAGGGCAAAGTAATTGGCTATAACCTGGCTATGACAGCTGCTATGGAAACAGAATTGCCCAGCCTTGAACCTATGTTCAGGGAGTTTCATAAAGCGGAATATAAGGGCAGGGTTTTAACCGATTACCAGTTTTTTGTAGGTGGACAGGTTTGCGTTGATAAGGATTTTCGTGGCTTGGGCTTGCTAAGCAAATTATACAATGCCAGTGCCGGCCTGGTGGGCTCTGCCTATGAATTGTGTGTTACCGAAATAGCGGTTAGAAACACTAAATCTTTAGCTATCCATCAAAAAATGGGCTTCGAGGTTGTTAGCACCCATAACGATGGGTTAGAGGATTGGAATGTGGTGGCCTGGGATATCAGGAATAGATAAAAGAAATTAAAATGCCGTCGACTCCCTTACAATCAGTTTCGACGGCAAAACAAATTCTTTGTTAACGTTATCTGTTCGCCCGGCTAAATGATCAAACAACAATTGTGCTGCTTGTTTGCCCATATCGTAAGCCGGTTGCAAAATAGTAGTAAGCGGTGGGTTAAGGATAGGGGCGGTAATTTGGTTAGTAAAGCAAACTACTTTAATATCCTTTGGGATATTAAGTTTTAATTCGCCACAAGCCAGGTAAGTGGATGTTGCCAAATGCTCTACCGTGGCTATAATACCATCGGGTTTTACTGTAATCAAATGCGCTGCAATTACATCAACATTTTCGTTGTTGTATTTATTTGAGCAGGTAACCACGCTGGATTCTTTGTGGTTGATTCCTCTTGTTGATAATGCTTTATGATATCCCTGTTCCCGGGCAGATAAAATAGATGGATAGCCTTTGATGGTAATAAGCGAGATATTTTTACAGCCCGCATCCAGCAAATGATTGGTGGCTATATAGGCACTGTTAAAATCATCAGTTGTTATTTTTATTGATCGCACATCGTCAAACACCCTATCGAAAAATACAATTGGTATACCAGTTTGCTGTAAAGCTTTAATATGGCTGGTATCTTCTGTATTACTGGCTACAGACATGATCACGCCATCAACCCGGCCGCTCGCCAACTCGCCAAACATATAGGCTTCCCGCTCATAGCTGTCATGCGTAAGGTAAATAAGCGTATGGTATTTTTTGACAGCCACAATACTTTCAATGCCATTTATAGCCTGGCTAAAAAAGCTATCGGCAATTTCAGGGATTATAATAGCGATAGTATTACTGGCCTTTTTACGCAAACTGCTGGCGTAGGCATTGGGCACATAATTTAATTTCTTTGCGGCCTCAATTACCCTCAGTTTAGTTTCGGGCCCAATATCGTGGCTATCCCTTAGCGCCTTGGATACGGTTGCGATGGATACATTAAGCGCCTTGGCTAAGGCCTTCATGTTTATTTTGTCGCTTTGAGGTTCATTAGCCATGGGTGCTAATTTAAATGATTTGGTTAATAAAAAGTACCTGTTTTAGTTAAACGTTTAAGCAAATAAATACCGTGGTTTTAATAAATGTGATGGTTTTAATAAAGAAATTTGGATAACACATTAACAAAGGATTGTTTACCAATTACATATCCGCCTAAAATTTCATGTTATGAGCGAGTTGAGCAACACAAACAACCAGGGACCTTTAAATTCACTTGACGACTGGGAAGATGATCTGTTAGATCGTTATCCCGATGCTGATTCTATTGCCGCGGGCCGCGATACTGAGGCTTATCGCGATTATGAAAACAATTTAAAAGATACCGTAAGGGAGTTTTATCGCCTGCAACACATTAACCAAACCTATGATTTTGTAATCCAGAAAAAGGCGCAGTATTTAACTTTTGACAAAAAGGAAATGTCGGTTTGGGATGCATTTGATTTTTTAAATCAGCTGGTAGATGATTCTGATCCGGATACCGATCTCGATCAGTTACAACACCTACTGCAAACATCTGAAGCTATCCGTGGTGATGGCAGACCGGATTGGATGGTGCTTACCGGTTTGTTTCATGATTTGGGTAAGGTACTTTGTTTATTTGGCGAACCACAGTGGGCTGTGGTAGGAGATAGCTACCCCGTAGGTTGCGCTTTTTCTGATAAGATTATTTTCTCACAATATTTTAAAGATAACAAGGATTATTACGATCCCCGCTACAACACTAAATATGGCATTTACGAACCCAATTGCGGTTTAGATAATGTGCACATGACCTGGGGGCATGATGAATACATTTATCATATGATGAAGCCCTACCTGCCAGAGCAGGCCCTATACATGCTTCGTTATCACTCATTTTACCCACAACACCGTGAAAACGCCTACAGCCATTTGATGACTCCGCATGACCATCAGTTGTTTAAGGCCGTTAACCAGTTTAATCCATACGATTTATACAGCAAAAGCCCGGTGCCACCAAACTGGACAGAACTACGCCCGTATTACGAAGACCTGGTGGCAAAATACCTGCCATCAACGTTAAAGTTTTAGTAAGAGCTTAATAGTGAGTAGGTTAATGGAATACAACTGCGACTAAGCGGCGAAAGACTTACGAAGTTTTAAAAACTTCGTAAGTCTGAATCTACAAAAAAAGATTTGTCATCCAGGAACGAAGGATCTTCTTCGCCCTGCTCATCGCAAACTTTCAAGGCGAAGAAGATCCTTCACTGCGTTCAGGATGACAAACGTTTTGTAAAAACGTCATGAGCAGGATGGAAGCAATGACATGAGATATTGTGATGCTTCTTTAAACATCAATCAACCTTCTTATTGTAATGTTATATTGACATTTAAAGCAATGCTTTTGCAGCTGCCAATTCAATTTATTTTATAGATTTGAAACCTGAACCGGGTATAACCTATTCCCGTTACAAAAAACAATCATGCTGAATCACATTTCCGTAGGCGATTTAATCGTATTTTTTGTTTATTTCTTATTGGTAGCCGTTTACGGTTACATGGTTTATCGCCGTAAAAGAAATGAAACCAACTCCAGTTCGCACAGCTTTTTCCTGGCCGAAGGTTCATTAACCTGGTGGGCCATCGGTGCATCCATCATCGCGTCAAATATATCTGCCGAGCAATTTATTGGCATGAGTGGCGATGGCTTTTTTGCCGGCATAGCTGTAGCTATTTACGAATGGGTAGGGGCAGCCGCGTTGATTATTGTAGCTGTGTTTTTTATGCCGGTGTATATCAAAAATAAGATTTACACCATGCCTCAATTCCTTAAAAATAGGTATAATAATGGTGTAGCCTTAACCATGTCAATCTTTTGGTTGTTTTTATATGTGTTCATCAACCTTACTGCTATCCTGTATTTAGGTGCTTTGGCAATTAACGGTTTATTAGGTGGGGGATATTTCCATGAGGTAATGATCGGGCTGGCAATATTTGGTGTGATCATAGCCTTAGGTGGCATGCAGGTGGTTGGTTACACCGACGTGGTGCAGGTGGCTGTTTTGATCATAGGTGGCCTTGCCATTACCTATCTTTCTTTAACTATTGTGAGCGATAAGTTTGGATTTGGGCAAAACGCCATAACGGGTTTTAAGCTGTTGCTGAAAGATTCGCCAGATCATTTTCACCTCATCTTTAAAAAGCCATCTCATAACGCCCCGATAGCAACCATTAGCAAATACCTCATTTTGCCCGGCTTTGCCATGTATGCTGGCGGTCAATGGATTAGCAACCTTAATTACTGGGGCTGTAACCAATACATTACTCAAAGAGCGTTGGGGGCCAACCTGCACACCGCGCGTACCGGTATCCTGTTTGCCAGTTTATTAAAAATATTAATGCCCGTTATTGTTATGCTGCCAGGTATTGTAGCTTATGTACTGTACAAACATGGCGATTTGCCAATGCTGGTAGATGGGAAAAAAGACGGTGCTTACTCCGCTATTCTGTCGTTTTTACCTTCGGGTTTAAAAGGCCTGTCGTTAGCGGTTTTAACAGCGGCGATAGTAGCCTCGATAGCCGGTAAGGTAAATAGTATCTCAACCATTTTTACGCTTGATGTTTATAAAAACTACATGAACAAAAATGCCAGCGAGCGTAATATGGTTTGGACCGGTCGTATTGCTATTGCCTGTAGCCTGATCATAGCCGTTGCCTTTACCTGGAACGATATGCTGGGCATTAGCGGGGAGGGTGGTTATACCTTTGTTCAAAAATATTCGGCCTTTGTTAGTCCGGGTGTGTTGGCAACCTTCCTGTTGGGGATGTTTTGGAAACGCACCACCGGCGAAGCCGCTATCATCGGCATCCTGACCGGCTTTGCATCCTCGGTATTTTTCAACCAGTTTGCAGTTAAAGTTTTCGGTCCCGAAACCATCCTATACAGTGCATTTACCAACGCGCAGGGCCAAATGGAAATTCCGTTTTTTATCTCCCTGAGCTGGTCGTTCCTGATCACCTTCCTGGTGATGATAGGCGTTAGTTTGGCTGGGCCGGTTGTTAGTGCAAAAGCTATCGAGGTTGATAAAGGGATGTTTAAATTAAAAGCATCATCTGTAGTATTGATAGGGGTGATCCTGTTGTTTTTATCAGCGATTTATATCAGGTTCTGGTAGGTTGCCTAAGGATGATTTTTTGTAGAGGCACATTACATGTGATGTGTCTCTCGTATACAAATCTAAGCGAAATTTTATATTGGCTCTGTAAAGGGGGAGACGCATGATGCCTCTCTACAAAAATAACTTTATTGTGGTACCTGCCTACCTTGATGCCGAGAGAAGTGGGCATTCGGGGTCTTATAAATAATAACTAACTGAAAGTATCCCAGAATAAGGTTAACAAAAATTCGGCAGGCGGCATAATTGCCTTAAACCTAAAGCTTTTCTATTTCTTCAGCAGAAAGTTTGGTGAGTTTTTCAATCTGGGCAACAGGGAAGCCATCTTTTTTCATTTCGCGGGCGATATCTTTCCTGCTATTTATTTCGCCTTTTTTCTCACCCTTTTTCTCGGCCCTGTCTAACAAAAGTTCTTCTATTCCCATTGTGGTACTCCTTTCGGTTAAAATTTCTACCTGTTGTTCAAATTTAGTATTTATATCCTGATTTTCAAAGCGTATGTAAAACCTTAAAAAATTCATTAACACCCGTATTTTTTCCTTTACAATTTTCTTGGTTAATAGTAACCTGGTTAAATTGAGCTTTAAGTTCAACAGTAATTCATCACGTTCTGTACTACTTTTTAGATTTTTGCCGGCAAATGCAGTCTTTGCTGTAAGTACCACCAAAGCAAATGGGTTGTTGCTGGCTTTTAGCGTCTCATCGTTTTGGTTAGCAATTTTATAAGGGTTAAACGTATAACGCAAACTGGTGCCCATAAAATCTATCGCGAAATAATCGGGCCTTTCTTTGGTATTGGCTTCGGTGAAAATGGCATAGGCAACTATTGGCTTTTGATATTTATCCAATATCCGGTAAAAATAGGTATACATACGTTGGGCAAAATCTTTTTGATACTGGCTCTGCACTTCCACATGTACCAAAACCCATTCCTCTTTACCATTTTTGGTGAATACTTTAACCAGCTTGTCAATCACCCTTGGAGAATACTCATCATTTTCGGGCGGAAAAACCTGTTCTAATTCTTTATCCAAAAATTCAAAACCTTTGTCTAAATCGAATATAGCCGACGCTTCCGGATTTACAAACCGTAAAAAATCATCAAAAACATCTTCAAGGATACCTTTCCATAAAATGTCGTCTTTTCTTCTCATTAAACAATAATATAAATATGATCGACAAAGTTAATTTTGACTAAAGCGACGGCATCGTTGTTTATATACGTAGATAAACTACCTCAAAACAAAGCCCGGCCTGTTAAAGTCCGGGCTTTGTTTTTAATTATTTTGTGATTAGTTATACCGCGTCTGATAGCGATGTAAACGTAAAGTCACGTATTCGCATCGGCGGGATCAACGCATTTTGCCCGGATTCTCCACTTACCGTACGTTCTGATATGCCCAAGGCATCAAGGTTATTGAGCATAATAACCGGGCTTTCATTAAACCTTAAGTTTTTGATCGGGAATTTGATCTGTCCGTTCTCGATATAAAAAGTACCATCCCTGGTAAGGCCTGTAAAAAGCAGCGTTTGTGGATCAACCGGGCGAATGTACCACAGCCTGGTTACCAGGATACCTTTTTCTGTTCCTTTAATCAGCTCCTCCAAAGTGGCCGAGCCACCTTCCATGATGATGCTATCCGGGTTGGGTATTGGTTTAACACCTTGTTTTTGCGCCCAGTACCTGGAATAGTTAAAGTTTTTAACCACACCTTTTTCAATCCAGCTTCTTTTAATTTGTGGCTGTCCATCGCCGGCCCAACTGCTGGTTGGTAAATCGGGATGTGATGGGTCAGAGTAGATGTTTACCCGCTCATCAACCATTTTTTCGCCAAGCCTGGTTTTGCCACCAGCTTTGCTCAAAAAACTACGGCCTTCGTCTGCACTACGCGCGTCAAGACCGCCGTATAGTTGCTCCAGTAACACAATACCTGCTGCAGGCTCCAATATCACGGTATATTTACCCGGTTCAATAGCTTTAGCGCCTTTTGATCCGGCGGCTTTTTGGGCCGCTATTTTGGTAAATGCCAGCGTATCCATTTTGCTTACATCGGTAAAGCCTTTGGTTGAATAACCCGAGCCTGTACCATCTTCGGAACGTAGCGTTACCGAAAAATTAACATTGGTAGAGGTGTTATAGGCAAACAACCCATGCGAGTTCATTATTGAACTAAAGCCCGCGCTGTTATCAAGGTAGCCTGCGGCTATTAGCTTATTGTCTTTCGCAATTTTTAGGCTTTGGCCAACCATATCTGTACGGATGGCGGGCGTAATAGCGGCGGTTTCCGGCACAAACGTTTTTGCACGCGGCGCATAGGTTTGCGGCCCTAAAAAGGAAACAAATTCGGGGTTTTCCGGTGCAAGCTGTGCCAGTTCTTCAGACAGGCGCACGGCTTTCTCAACCGAGGCATCGTCGTACTCATTGGTAGTAACTACACCCAATTTTTTGCCAAATGCAGAAGATATAACCATACTGGTTGAACTTACTGCTCCGCTGGTTGACACGGTATTGCGGGCATAACGGATATTACCCGAGTCTGATCCGCCAAAATTGATCTCGCATTCATCGGCTTTTGAATAGGCAAGCGCTTTTTTTAATATCGCGCGGCATTCATCTTCAGTTAAAATAGCCATATATCTTTAGATTTTTCTTGCTGTATTAATTACGTTAACTCCTTTAAACAACGCCGTTGATGAGCCATGCGATACCGCGCTGGCCTGCATAGGCTGGCCCTTGCCATCAAAGAATGACCCGCCTAAACGGTAATCATTGGCATCGCAAACTGCGGCACACGAGTTCCAAAACTCCTGCGTATTTGACTGATAAGCAACATCGTTAAGCATACCTACAATTTTGCCGTTCTTGATCTCATAATACAGCTGACCGCTAAACTGGAAGTTGTAGCGCTGCTGATCGATAGAGAATGAGCTATCGCCAATGATGTAGATGCCCTTTTCAACGTTTTTGATCATATCGTTTACACCCATTGGTACTTTACCCGGCTGTAAGGAAATATTGGCCATACGCTGAAATTGCACATCCTGCCAGCTTTGTGAGTAGCAACATCCTTGTGATTCGGTTAACCCAATAATATGGGCCTGATCGCGGATGGCCTGGTAATTAACCAATACGCCATCTTTAATAATGTCCCATTTTTTGGCCTCAACACCTTCGTCATCGTAACCAACAGCACCTAATGAACCAACCTGTGTTTTATCGGCTACAATGTTTACGTTTTTACTCCCGAAGTTGAATTTTTTTGATTCCCACTTATCTAAAGTAAGGAAACTGGTACCTGCAAAGTTGGCTTCATAGCCTAAAACACGGTCAAGCTCGGTAGGGTGACCTACGGACTCGTGGATGGTTAACCAAAGGTGACTTGGATCTAAAACCAAATCGTATTTACCGGCTTCAACAGATTTTGCTTTAAGCTTTTGATCGGCCTGGGTGGCGGCCGCGCGGGCATCCTCCACCATGTCGTAACGGTCCCTGTAAAGTGTGGTTACACCTTTGATCTTGTCGCTCTCACGCGGAGTCATGTATTCATAACCCATACCACGTGGAGCGCTCAGGGATTGGCGGGTTTCAAACTTGCCAGTTTTGGCATCTATTTTGGTAACTGCGAATAATGGCCAGATGCGATGAATGTCCTGGTCGATATAAGAACCATCTGTTGATGCAAAGTATTTTTGCTCGTTAACTAAAAACAGGATGGAGTTTACGTAATTGGCACCGCCTTTCATGGCGGCATCATTTACAGAAAGCAATAGGTCGGTTTTTTCTTTGATGGGTACCTCAAAAGCATTTCTTTCGATAGGTGTTTTCCAGCTTACTTCGCCATGGCCTTTCTGCGCCACCAGCTGAACTGGGTCGGTTTGAATGCGGGCATTCTCTTTGGCGATGGCTACGGCAAGCTCGGCTGCTTTGGCAATGCTATCGGTATCCAGTTTATCAGTTGCGGCAAATCCCCAGCATCCATTGGCAATAACACGGATGCCCATACCATATGATTGGGTATCAACAATGTTTTCAACTTTGTTTTCGCGGGTAACCACAAACTGGTTAAGGTAGCGGCCTATCCGCACATCGGTATAGGTAGCGCCTTTGGCACGGGCGGCATTTAAAACCACATCGGCCATTCGTTTTTTAAGGGCCACGTCAACCGGACTCATATCATGGCCGGGCAAAACGGGCGAACCAAAAACGGGGATCCTGCTAAGCATGGATGCACTAATGCCCATTCCGGTTAGGTAAAGGAAATCTTTTCTTTTCAAGGTCAGTCAGTTTTAGTTCTTAAATATAATGAGCGGAGTTTGTATTTTCTGTAGGATAAAAAATATAGTTTCTTGTTACAGGTTATTGGTTAAAAAAACAGGCTTCTTATTGCCCTTTCCTGATCACATAGGTTTTGGCAACCTGGTCATGCCAGGCTTGTTTCATGGGGTTCCACAAAATGGTTAAAAAGCCAATACCGCAAAGCAGGCTGGATAGCAATTTACTAAAATTGCGCGCCAAGGCTTTTCCAAAAGTTAACCGATAGCCATCCGGATCAACAACAATAAGTTTACAAATTAATTTGCCAATACTGCCCTGCATCGTTGTAGCTTCAAAAGTGGAATGATAGGCCACCAGGGCCAAAAAGAATAAAACCCGGTAAAAGAGATCCAAATCCGGTGATTCAAAATCAACCGATCTGTGAGTTAAGCCAATAAAAACGCCAATGGCGCCGAAGCCTATAACCAGGCCGACTATAACAATAATATAATCAATAATAAAAGCCAGCAGCCGCCACCAAAAAGTGGCTACATTTTGCGGAGTAGGCATATAAATGCCCACTGATATAAAATATTCCCGGAATTCGGGCAGGTCTGCAGCTTGTTGAGGCCCATCCGCCAACGGCGAGATCAAAAAATCGGTGGAGCCAATGCCCATATCCATCAACTGTGTATGTGTATATGGCCCTTCCTGGTTGCCATGTTTTAAAATGTAATATTCGTTTATCATTAACAGATCCGTTTAGGTTTTGGGAAATTAACGAAAATTGGAATAAAAGCAAAATTGAAAAAAAGCAGTTCTGAGATATAGTATACAGCCTGTGGTCGGTGTTTTTACCGCACCACGCCGATGCTTGTCGTGGCTACGCGTGATCCAACTAATGAGCAATCATCGCTTTCTTCCTTTTATAAATGATAAGAGTCGAATTAAAGCGAAAAAGGTATTAAGGGTATACACTAACATTGGTGTTACGACGACAGGGGATGGTGCGGTGAAAACACTGACCATAGGCTAAATAGTCGGCTCCATGTTCTTCTACAGGTCTGCAAATATTGAACTGTCTATTATACCTATCAATTTTGCGAATACCGGCTGTCCGGAAAAAATTGTACCTTTTATTGGATAACAATGAAAAAATTATACATTTTCACATATTATGGATCGCAATGCAGAGGGTGAAAAAATAGAAGGAAGGCAATGGGATTTCGCCTACTTTGGTAAATATTTAAGAATTAAAAATGAAAAAAGGTTTTTTTGCCAGCTCGTTAATAGTTATCCTGTTGATGAATTGTAGGTACATAAATAATCCAGCTATAAAATTTAACTACGATTCGAATTACTTAGATAAAGCTTGGGAAACTAACGACACTGTTTTTATGAAAGGTTGGATATTAAATTTGGACTCTCTTGATTTCAAAAGTTTTGCGTACAATGTTTCTGACTATGCCAGGGTAACAGGGTTCAACTACGGGAATATCGACTTGGAAGGTGATTTAAATAAAAGATGGAGCATTTCACAGCAAAAGAAAATGCGATATAATGTAAAGCATGTTTACAATGTATATCTCAATTCATGTTCGTTTTTAAATAAAAGAATTACGCTTGATGAATTTTATCCGATCAGCGTTAAATATTGGCGGGAAAATTCAATTCTTGCAGAATCTGACCTGGAAAATTTACGTAAAGATATCAATAGCCTCTGTAAAAAGCATGTTTGATGCTTCGGTGATAATTGCAGCCCATGTGAATTTGTGCCTTTTTTAATATGTTAAGCTATCAATACTTCATACAGGAATTTTGCAAACGGTGATTGAGGTTATGACGACATTGGATGGCTATGGTGGAAACACCGACTATAGGCTAAATAACCGATGAGGGCTCGGGCTGATCTTTATATAAGATTCAATAACTCAGCGCGTACATAATGATATTCACCCCAAATTTGGTATTATCCTCTGCCAGGAAGCGTTTGTTGCGGTAATCATAGTCCCATTCGCAGCCATAATCCTTGCTGCTGTACAGCACGGCTATGCGGCCATTTATTTCTATCGCCTTAAGGTAATCATGCACAAGGTCGTCGCCCCAGCCGTTGAGTTCAAAACTGGTGGTAGGGGGACCTTTGTCAAACGAAAAGAAGGAATGGTAGATCTTATGGTTATTGGGGATTTTTTTTAAAGCTGTAGGCCCGAATAACGCGGTCATTTGCGCCTCAAACGATTTGGCAAACAAGCCGTCGATATCGTGGTTGCAATCGTCAACAAAAACAAAGCCACCGTTTTCTACATACTTTTTAAAATTGGTGCGTTCCCTGGTATCAAATTGCACCAGTTTGTGGCCGCTCATGTAACAAAACGGGTATGAAAAGATCTCATCACTACTTAGCGGGATCACTTTTTCTTGTTGATCAATTGGTATAGTAGTATACTCCAATAATGAATTGAGGATATTGGATGGCATCCGCTGATCGGTATCCCAATCGCCGGAGTGGTAACTTAACCTCATAAATGTGAATTTTCCGCTAAATGCCATCTGTATTAAAAACCTTAAAATTAGTACAATATTTTTTGCTTAACTTACTTTTGTTTGCATTGCTTGTAAAGTTTTGGATACTTTATTTAATTTTTGATAAAAAATAGTGGTTATTACTCAAAAGGGTAATATATTGTGAGGGTACATTAAAAACGTATTTTAAGTTGGAACTGACCGAAAATAATATAAAAGCGCTGCTTGGTAAATTGCCGCAGCTAAAAACCGAGATCCAGAAGGTAATTGTTGGGCAGGATGCTATTTTGGACGAATTGCTTGTCGCGTTTTTAGCGGGCGGGCATTGTTTGCTGGAGGGCGTACCGGGATTAGCCAAAACACTCATTGTAAAAACCATGTCGCAGGCATTGCACCTGGCCTTCAGGCGCATACAGTTTACACCCGATCTGATGCCTACAGATATCATCGGCACCGAGATATTAGAAGAAGACCACGCCACCGGTAAACGTTTCTTTAAATTTAATAAAGGCCCCTTGTTTGCCAATATTATATTGGCCGATGAAATAAACCGTACGCCGCCGAAAACACAATCGGCCTTGTTAGAGGCTATGCAGGAGTTTGAGGTAACCTATGGCGGACAAACGTATCCCTTAGATAAGCCTTTTTTCATCCTCGCTACGCAAAATCCAATTGAGCAGGCCGGTACATACCCACTGCCCGAAGCACAATTAGATCGCTTTTTACTGCTGATAAAAATTGGCTACCCAACCGAGCAGGAAGAGTTTGAAGTATTGAACCGCACCACAGGTACTAAAAAAGCAGATATTAAAGCGGTAATTACCGCCGAAGAGATCATCCAGGCACAGGCTTTAGTACGCCAGGTAACCATCAGCGAAGACCTGGTTAAATATGTAAGCCAGGTAATCCGCGCTACCCGCCCGGATACAACTACGGTTAATTACGTAAAAGAATGGGTACGCTGGGGAGCAGGTCCAAGAGCAGGGCAGGCATTGATCTTAACAGCCAAAGCAAGGGCCTTGCTTAAAGGGAGGTACGCCGTTTTAATGGAAGACATCCACGCCATGGCCCCGGCCGTTTTACGTCACCGCATTTTAACCAACTTTAAAGCCGAGGCGGAGGGGATAACTTCGGATAGGGTGACGGAGGAGTTGATAAAGGTGGTATCACGTACGAAAACAATATAGTTCATCGTCATTGCGAGGTACGAAGCAATCCCCGATTTGCAGATTCGCTCTGTATAGTTAGGGATTGCTTCGTACCTCGCAATGACGGTGGTAATAAACACCGGCAAAAAAAATAAATCCGAAATCGAAAATCCCAATTCCGAAATACATGCAGCTTGATCCTAAAGTATTAATGACCATTAAGGATTTGCCATTACTGGCGAAAACGGTTATTGATGGCTTTATGAATGGCTTTAACAAAAGTAAAGTAAAAGGGCCCGGATTGGAATTTAGCCAGTATCGCAGCTATCAGCCGGGTGACGATTTAAGATGGCTGGATTGGCGCATGTTTGCCCGGAGCGATAGATACTATATCCGCGAATCGGAGGTTGAAACGAGTATTTCTGTAAGGTTTTTGGTGGATGCCAGCGCATCCATGAACCATGATGATAACGGCATTAAAAAGATAGATTATGCCCGCTTCCTGGCTGCCTCGTTAGCGTGGCTATCAAACTTGCAGGGCGATTCGGTTGGTTTATATGTTTTAGAGGATGGGGGCTTGTTTTCGCTGGCTTCCAAACCTGATCCTCAGCATTTGCAGCGCTTGTTATACCATTTGCAGCAGGTAAAACCATCGGGCACATTTACGCACCCCATCCATTATAAAGAACTGTTTGCCGGGGATGGCCGTAAGGAATTATTAGTGTTTATTACAGACATGTACCAGTCGGCAGGGGAGATCAGCAGACTACTTGACTCCTTATCAGCCCTGAAACATGAAGTAATAGTATTTCACCTGATGGGCAAAAATGAGCTTGAATTTGATTTTAGTGGATACTCCACGTTAGAGGACCTGGAAACAGGTGAAACGGTGGATGTGAACGTCCAACAAGCCGCGGAATACCAGGCAAAACTTAAAGCTCATTTAGAGGATATCAGGATGCAGTTATTAGGCAAACATATCTATTACCGGATGCTGAGCACATCCCAACCTTTAGACGAAGCCTTACGCGACTTTTTGGTTCAACGCAACAAAAGTAAATTTTAATAGATAGTGATGGGTTTAAAACCCCTCGCTACGGACATTTATATATTAACAAAATAAAAAGTCCTCCCCTTCAGGGGAGGATTTAGGACGGGCATGCAGTTTTTAAATCCCATATGGTTGTTTGCTATTGCCGCGGTAAGTATCCCGGTAATTATACACCTGTGGAATATAAAGCCGGGCAAAACTTTAAAAGTAGGCAGCATCGCTTTGATCACCGCTGCCGCTCAAAAAAGCAGTCGTAGTTTTAGGCTGAACGACGTGTTGTTGTTTTTGGTTCGGTGTCTTTTTTTAATCGTCCTGGCCTTTTTATTGGCGGCACCAATATGGCAACGGTACCAATCTTTAAGCGCTACAAAAGGCTGGATACTCCTCCCAAAAGATAACTTAACGGAAACTTACCATCAATTCAAACCTGTTATCGATTCTTTATCAAAAAGTGGCTATGAGTTTCATTTTTTTGATCAAAAATTCTCAAAGTTTGAACTAAATAAGGCATTAACAGATACTTCACTAAAAAATGAACGTGGAGTAAAAAATTATTGGAGTTTGATATCGATGCTGAATAAAACACTACCCGAAAATATCCCGGTGTACCTGTTCAGCCCAAACCAATCCAGGTATTTTAGCGGGAGCAAACCATCGGTATCACTTAACCTGCACTGGCAAACCTATACACCAGCCGATTCGGTAAGCCAATGGATCCAAAGTGCCTGGTTTACCAATACGAATTCTATTAAGGTGATTGAAGGTAACAGCAAACCATCCGGAACTTATTTTACCAACTATATCATCCAATCCGAAGGTGATCCTAAATCGCCGTTTACAGTTGATATCAACCATGGCAACCCGGTTGTCGGTTTTAAAAATGCTAAGCAAAAGTTAATACAAATAGATACAACTACTTTAAAAATAGCTATTTATACTGACAAGTATAATACTGATGCCGCTTATCTGAAGGCGGCGTTATCGGCAGTAGGCAATTTTAGCCAGCGTAAAATAACCACCAAACTATATACCGATTCAAGCCAAATTCAGGGAGGGTATGATTGGATCTTTTGGTTGGCGGATAAGCCTGTTGATACTGAACCCATAAAAAAGGGAGTTCATATGTTTAGCTACAAGACAGGAATGGCAGTCAATACCACCTCGTGGATTAAAACTGATGGGCCATATGCTATAGCCGGGCAGGAGCGACCAATAGCTTTATATAAGCTCATCAAAAACAGTTCAAATGATAATGCAACCCCGCTTTGGGTTGATGGTTTTGGCAACCCGGTTTTAACTAAAGAATCAACTTCATATCATTTCTATTCGCACTTCAATCCCACCTGGAACGACCTGGTTTGGAGCGATAATTTTCCTAAGTTATTATTGAATTTAATTTTATATAATTCTGATAATAAATGGATTATAATTAGCAACAGAGACACTATTGATCATAGGCAACTAATGCCAAATATAATTTCGTCAGCACATAATAATAGCAGTAGTAAGGTAATTGAACAAACCGATCTGGCGCATTATTTCTGGCTGATATTGGTTGTTGTGTTCTTGATAGAACGATGGCTGGTTCATAAAAATAAACCTTTAGTAAAGCATGGCTGAGCAAACAGGGATACATAAGATCAGCGCGATACGCAAAACGTACATCGTATATCAGCTAATTGCCGATGTGCTTTTTGCGGCTGCGTTCTCTATTGTCATTATCACGATAGTAAACTACAGTCTGCATATCGCCTTACTTTGGGCAGTACCAGTGTTTATGGCAAGCTTGTTAGTTTTTGTGTTTATTTATAAGACCTGGGCTATAAGTAACACTTCGATAGCCAACTTCCTAAACCGCCAATATCCGCAACTTGAAGAAAGCAGCACGCTCACTTTAAAACCTGCGGCAGAATTAAACCTGCTCGAAACCTTACAATTGCAAAAAGTTGAAGCTGAATTACAGGAGATCCCACTACCTCATAAAGCCTTTTTCAAAAGAATAAAACTGGCGCTGCTGTTACTTGCAATAGCTTTAGCAGTAAGTTGGTTAGCTGGCAGCGTATCCAAACAAGTTCATTATACAGATGGTAAGAGATTATCTGCAGAAAAAACAGCTGTTCCGGAAAAGATCTTACCGCAAATTTCTGCTGTTAACGTACACGTTGCGCCACCATTATACACTGGCAAAGCAACACGGCAACAGGATAAATTCATCTTAAATGTAGAGGATGGCGCTACCGTAACCTGGCATATCACTACCAATATAGCCGTTAAGCAGATATTCTTGCTATTTAACGATAAAGAGGTTATCAAACTTAAAAATACTGATAATACACAATGGCAGGTTAATAAAGTGATCAGCAAACCGGGGTTTTACCAGGTAAATGTAGATGGCAAGCTATCCGATTTATACCAGGTACAGGTAATTACAGATCAGCCGCCGGTTGTCCGAATCAAAACCCCAAAACAATATACGTATATAGATGCGGGCGAGGCGCAAAAAATAAATATCAATACAGCTATTAATGATGATTATGGCGTAAGTAGCGCATTGATCTTTGCTACAGTTGCCAAAGGAAGTGGGGAGGCTGTGAAATTTAAAGAGTATAAGCTGAATTTTTCAAGTTCCTTTGTCGGTCATCATCCACAATACGATTTGCAAAAGCTAATCAACCTGCCCGATTTAAAGATGGAGCCGGGCGATGAGCTTTATTTTTATGTGCAGGCTACTGATACCCATCAACAACAAAGCCGAACAGATGTATACACGGTTACCATACAGGATACCGCGCAGCTATTGAGCATGGATGGCATGTTGACCGGCGTAAACCAAAAGCCCGAATTTTTCAGAAGCGAGCGGCAGATCATCGTAGATACCGAACATTTATTGAAGGATAAAGACAGCATCAGCGTAGAGCAATTTAATAACCGGAGTAACGACCTTGGTATTGATCAAAAGTTGCTGCGCCTGCGTTATGGTAAGTTTTTAGGCGAAGAATCAGAATCGGACATTAATCCTGCCGATGATAAAAACGATCCGGTAGGTGACATCAAAAATTATGGCAACGCAGCCGTGGTATTGGATAAGTATACCGATAAGCATGACAATGCCGAAGATGCTCAATTTTTTGACCCCGAATTAAAAAAACAACTCAAAGCCACTCTTACCGAAATGTGGAAAGCCGAACTGCAATTGCGGCTATATAAACCCCAGAATGCTTTGCCATTTGAGTACAAGGCCTTGCGTTTACTAAAAGATCTGCAACAAAAATCAAGGGTTTACGTGGCTAAAACGGCTTATAATCCACCGGCTTTAAAAATGGAGAAACGGTTAAGTGGCGATCTCTCAAAAATAGATCAGCCTTTGTTTAAACAGGATATTAAACCAGGTACGGATCAGTTTGAAAACCTGAAAAAGGCGGTAATCGTATTAGAGCAATTAAAAACCAGAGGACAAATAAATGATGCAGATAAACATGTGTTAGCCTTAGCCAGTCAGCAACTTAGCTTAAAGGCATCTGCGCAGCCGGGAGCCTATTTGCCTGCTTTGAGTGCCATGCGCAGAATCTTGTCGAATCAAAAAGGAGTTAATGTAACTGACGTCGCCTTGGTCGAAAAAGCGATTCAAAAAACATTGATCAATGCGATTAAAACACCTGCCGCCGGCGTTGCGCCTACAGATCTGGGCTTATCGCGCGATTATTATAAAAACCTTAAAACCGTTAACTAACAGCAAATGAACTGGAATAGCATTGTTATGATAGTTTGCATTTTACTGGCAGCATTTGCGGTTTGGAAGGAGTATGCGCGCGTCAATAAATCGCGTTTAGTATTACGCATGATTGCCGCTTTGCTGGCTGTACTGGCATTGGCTTGCGTCGCCCTGCCGTTAACTTATCAAAGGGATATTGTTAAACAGGATAAGAACGAGGTTATATTGCTAACACAGGGATATAACACAGATAGCCTAAAGCAATATGCTACAGTCAAAACATTCACTTTAGATGAAAAAATAAAAAAGGAAAATGCAAAAGCTGTTTTGTTAAGCAGCCTTGATCAAATCGTGGCCGATTCAACTGTTACCCGATTGCGTATTTTAGGTGATGGGTTGGATAAAGAAGAATTGCAGCAGTTAAATGGCTTACCTATAGTTTTTTATCCTGCTTCTGTTAAACAAGGTATTACGGCCGCCGCCTGGGCGCAAAAGCTTAAAGCAGGCGAACCATTGACCATACAGGGCAACTTCAAAAACGCATCAGCAAAAAAAGTAAAACTGGTATTGAAAGGTTTAAGTACCGGGCTTGATTCAGTAATGAGCAACGCGGATGGTGATAATCCCTTTCAATTAACCACCATTCCTAAAAACACGGGCAAAAATGTTTTTAACCTCTTAGCCATAGTTGGCACAGATACCATTGAAAAGGAAGATCTGCCGGTACAAATTGAACCTGTTAAACTTTTAAAGGTGTTGATGCTTACGGCATCGCCCGATTTTGAAAGCCGGTTTTTAAAAAACTGGCTATCCCAAAGCGGTTATGCAGTGGCAGTACGCTCGGCTATCAGTAAAGATAAATTCAATAAGGAGTTCATCAACCTTGATCAATTTCCTATAGATCACCTCTCACAGGCCACATTGGCAAAATTTGACGTATTAATTGGCGATCTGGCCGTTTTGAAAACTCTAAATGGGGGCGAGGCATCGGCCCTGCAACAGGAAGTAACACAAAAAGGATTAGGCATTATCATTAAAGGGGATACTACCACGCATTCAACCTCCTGGCTGCAGCGTGATTTCCCAACCGATAGATTGGCCCTAAAAGAGCCGCTCCCTGTTCCGCTGCTTCTTCAGGGTGAACTGGCCAAAACCGATAAATTTAACGCTGGCCTGGTTTATATAAAAAGCGGGGGTAATACACAAAGCCTGGTAACCGATGAGCGTGCGCATGTTTTTGCAGCTACAGCGTTGGCCGGAAGTGGGAAACTGGTATTTACGCCGCTAAACAACACGTTCAGTTGGATGCTTAATGGCGATAAAAATGATTATACCAATTTATGGTCGTTATTAATTGGCAAAGCAGCGCGCAGGTTACCGGTGACAGAAAACTGGAATACGCTATCGGCAATTCCAACTATGTCAAAACCTCTGCAATTACTGTTACAAAACGCTGTAGCCCCATTAAACGTAAAAATCAACGATGTTTCAATAGCGTCAGCGCAACATAGCTTATTGCCCTTTGAATGGGAAGTTAATTATTGGCCCGGGGCAGCAGGTTGGCAGTCTGTGCAGCAGGCAGGTGGATTGGTAAATTGGTTTTATGTTTATAAGGATAACGAGTGGAGCGGCATCCGTGCAGCAAACAGGCAGTTGGACACCAGGAATTACATCGAAACCAATCATTTAAACAGCCTTGTAACAAAACAGATACATGAAAAAGCTACGATTGCTGTAAGTAAAATTTATTTTTATGTTTTGCTATTAATAGCCTGTGTGTTTCTGTGGGTGGAGGCTAAATTTCTGTAGGCACAAATAAGTACTAAAAGGAGGAATATACTTTGAGAAGACGCGACTTTATTTATTTAACAGGTATGGGCGCGGGCGCTATGATGCTGCCCGGCATGAACGCACTTGCTAAAACGATCGATCCTTTACAGGCGCTGGAAGGCGTTGATGCAAAGATCAAAAAGGAACTGGCCGATGTTGCTTTAAACACAGCCAAATCAAACGGTGCAAGCTATGCCGATGTGCGGATAGGCCGTTACCTTAACCAGTTTGTGGTTACCCGCGAAAACAAGGTGCTTAACGTGGCCAACACCGAATCGTACGGAATTGGGATCCGCGTTATTGCTAATGGTTGCTGGGGCTTTGCGGCTACAAATGATGTAACCAAGGAGGGCATGGCCAAAACCGCGCTAAAAGCGGTTGCTGTTGCCAAAGCCAACGCTAAAATTGGCGGCGCGCCTGTACAGCTTGCCCCTCAAAAAGGATATGGCGAGGTGAGTTGGAAAACACCGCTAACTAAAAATGCCTTTGAAGTGCCCATTAAAGAAAAGGTAGACCTATTGCTTAATGCCAATGGTATTGCCATGGCAGGTGGTGCCAACTTTGTTAATTCTATTATGTTTGCAGTTAACGAGCAAAAATATTTTGCCTCAACAGATGGTTCCTACATCGATCAGGACGTACACCGTTTGTACCCAAGCTTTACAGTTACCAAAATTGATCCTACAGCTGGTTCATTTGAAACCCGCAGATCATTAAGCTCGCCGGTTGGTATGGGGTATGAATATCTTGATCCTTTGGCTACCGAAAAGGTTTTAGGCGTAACGCCACGCTACAAAAAACGTTATGATATGTTGGAGGACATCAAGTTTGCTACCCAACAAGCAGGAGATAAGCTAAAAGCAAAATCTGTTGAGCCGGGTAAATACGATTTGGTATTAGATCCATCGCACCTTTGGTTAACCATCCACGAGTCCGTTGGTCACCCAACAGAGTTGGACCGTGTATTGGGTTACGAGGCCAACTTTGCAGGTACCAGTTTCCTTACCTTAGATAAATGGAAATCGGGCAACTTTAAATTCGGCAGCGATGCTGTAAATATTGTTGGCGATAAAACCCAGGTTGGTTCATTAGGCGCGGTAGGTTATGACGACGAAGGAGTTCAATGTAAAAAATGGGATATCATTAAAAATGGCGTGTTGGTTAACTACCAGGCCATTCGTGATCAGGCGCATATTATCGGCTTAAATGAATCACAGGGCTGTTGCTACTCACAAAGCTGGCAGGACGTACAATTCCAACGGATGCCAAATGTTTCTTTACAGCCGGGCAAAAATCCTTTAAGCGTTGATGAGATGATCAAAAATGTAGAAAAAGGTGTTTATATCATTGGTGATGGCTCATTCTCTATCGACCAGCAACGCTACAACTTCCAGTTTGGCGGTCAGCTTTTTTACGAGATCAAAGAAGGTAAAATAGCCGGAATGCTTAACGATGTGGCTTACCAGGCCAACACGCAGGAGTTTTGGAACTCATGCGCCAAGGTTTGCGACGAGCGCGATTATCGTTTAGGGGGCGCGTTTAATGATGGTAAAGGTCAGCCTTCGCAATCAAGCGCGGTATCGCACGGCGCGTCTACCGCGTTGTTTAAAGGAGTAAATGTAATCAACACTAAAAGAAAGATCGGATAATTGAATTATGCCAATATTAAATAAAGAAGAAGCACAGGCTTTATTAAAAAAGGTATTAGCCTTTTCAAAAGCCGAAGAATGTGAGGTTACTTTAAGCGGCAGCGAAGGTGGAAATATCCGTTACGCGCTGAATGCCGTTTCAACAGCTGGCGATATCAGCACCATGAGTTTAGCGGTAATGTCGGTTTTTGGAAAAAAAGCCGGAACCGCTACTATTGATGAGTTTGATGACGCCGCCCTGGAGCGTGTTGTGCGCCGTTCTGAAGAGTTAGCCCAGCTGGCACCCGCCAACCCCGAATATATGCCGCTGTTAGGTCCGCAAAACTTTCCAGATTCTATTACCTACAACGCCAATACCGCAGCCATGACGCCCGATAGCCGTGCCGATATGGTAGCTAAAAGTTTATCGGTTACTAAAGAGGCTAAACTTACCGCGGCAGGTTTTCTTGAAAATTCAACCAGTTTCAATTCGGTGATCAATTCAAAAGGGCTGTTTGCTTATAATAAAGGCAGCGATCTTACCTTTTCGGTAACCACGCGTAACCAGGAAGGTACAGCTTCAGGCTATGCCGCCAGAGGGTTTACCGATGTTAATAAAATGGACACTTTTGCCGCTACCAAAGTCGCTGCCGGCAAATGCATAAGCTCATCCGGGGCAAAGGCCATTGAACCAGGTAAGTATACGGTAATTTTAGAACCCGTTGCGGCAACATATATGCTCGAAAATATGTTCCGCTTTGATGCACGCAGTGCCGAAGAAGGACGCAGCTTTTTGAGCAAAAAGGGTGGAGGAACCCGCTTAGGCGAGCAGCTGATGGACCCAAAAGTAAATATCTACTCTGATCCTTTTAATCCAGACTTGCCTTCATCAACCTGGACTGGCGAAGGGCTTTCGCGTGAAAAAACAATGTGGATTGATAAAGGTGTGGTGAAAAACTTAAGCTACAGCCGTTATTGGGCTGATAAAAAAGGTGTTAAACCATTGCCTGGCCCCGGCAATATCATTATGGATGGTGGTGACGCCAGTTTAGAAGACCTGATTAAAAGTACAGAGCGCGGTATTTTGGTTTCCCGCCTGTGGTACATCCGCATGGTTGACCCGCAATCGTTGCTGTTAACCGGGCTTACCCGTGATGGTACTTTTTATATCGAAAACGGAAAAATCAAATTCCCGGTCAAAAACTTCCGCTTCAATGAAAGCCCGGTAATTATGCTTAACAATTTGGAAGCATTAGGTAAGCAGGAGCGCAGCATTAGTGTGGAGAGCTACCGCAGCTATCTCATCCCGCCAATGAAGATCAGGGACTTTACGTTTAGTTCGTTATCAGACGCGGTTTAGTCCTGGTAAACAGTAAAAAGGGGATATGTCATTTAAGATATATCCCCTTTTTGTTGGATGTTATACGTGCTGTTAACAACGTGAATTGGGTTAACATAACTTAACATAATTCAAAAATGTTAACATTTAAGTTATTGATAATGAGTTCTGTGTGTATTTTTCTTTTGCGTTTTGTTATAGGGTGTTAATTCGTTCATCATCGGAGTGGTGCGGTGAAACACCGACCACAGGCTGAATTTAAAAACGTTTCACAAGCCTATACGGTAACGCGTTTGATTTATTTAGGCAGGCCGGCTAAAAAGGCTAAGATATCCTGTCCAATTTCTTCAACATTGGTTTCAAGCGCGAAGTGGCCGGTATCGTAAAATTTAACGGTAGCGTTTTTATCATCGCGTTTATAGGCTTCGGCGCCTGCCGGTAAAAAGTAAGGGTCTTTATTACCCCACACGGCCAATAGTTTAGGCTGATACTGCCTGAAATAAGCCTGGAATTTTGGATACAGGGCAACGTTGGTGCGATAGTCAAGCATCAGGTCTAACTGAATTTCAACATTGCCCTGGCGGTCTAAAAAGTGCTGATCTAAGGTATAAGATTCAGGAGCTATCAACGATGGATCTGATACACCCTCAAAATACTGAAACAAGGTTACTTTATTTTCTACAAAGCCACGCAGCGCGTCGCGGTTTTCTTTGGTAGGGCTTTGCCAGTATTTCTGGATCGGGTTCCAGCCGGTGCTCAATCCTTCTTCATAGGCGTTTCCGTTTTGGGATATAATACCGGTGATCTTTTCGGGGTTAGCCATAACCAACCTGAAACCGGTAGGGGCACCATAATCAAATACGTAAATGGCAAAGCGTTTTAAACCCAGCTCATCAATAAACGCCTGCATGGTTTTGGCCAGGTTATCAAAAGTATAATCGAACTGATCATGAGCGGGCGCGTCTGAATAGCCAAAACCCGGCAAATCCGGCGCTATCACATGATATTGTTTGCTTAAAATAGGGATCAGGTTCCTGAACATGTGCGATGAGGTAGGGTACCCGTGTAATAACAATACGGTAGGGGCATCTTTAGCACCGGCTTCCCTGTAAAAAATGTTTAAGCCATTGGCTTTAATGTTTTGGTAATGAACTGAATTGGTTTCCATGGTTTGATTTTTTGAGGTTGAAGACTGTGCCGATGTTTTGCCTGCGAGTAATCCTACTCCCGCAACTACAACTGCCGCCCTCATTAGTTTTTTAATTTTCATTTGCTGTTTGCTTATCCAAAAGTAATGTGGATATTTGATTATTAAAAACGATTAATAGTGATTTTATTAATCATAATTAGTGATTTATGAATACCAACGACCTAAAAATATTTGAGGCTGTCGCCTTTTATGGCAGCTTTACCAAAGCAGCCGAGGCGATGTTTACCGTACAATCAAACGTTACGGCACGCATCAAAAGCCTGGAAGATGAGTTTGGTGCCGATCTGTTTACACGATCATCCCGTAAGGTAACGCTTACAACAGCCGGCGAAACCCTGATGCATTATTGCAAGCAGATAGGCCATTTGGTTGAGGAGGCTAAAAAAGAGATCAAAAAAGCCAATCAAATTAGCGGTCAGCTTAAAATTGGATGTATAGAAACAACCATGGCCCTTAAAGTGCCTGATATTTTAAACCGGTTTACAGATGCTTACCCGGATATTGAATTAGAGTTTAAGTCAGAAATGCGGCATGGCTTAATTAACGATGTGATCAACTATAAACTTGATGCCGCGTTTGTATCCGGCCCAATTAACTCACCCGAGCTGGAACAGATCCATATTAAGGAAGAACAACTGGTGATTTTTTCATCGGCACAAAAAACAAAACTTACCGAGATCCTTGCAGTCCAGCCGCTTAAAATTATAGTTTTCGACCAGGGCTGCATCTTCAGGGCAAGGCTTGAGGCCTGGTTGAGCGCAAAAGGCATCATCAATTATAAAAGTATGGTGGTAAACTCGCTTGAGGGGATCATCAATTTTGTAGAAGCGGGGCTTGGTATTAGTATTTTACCCGCCGAATTGATCAGCCAGCATTATGCAGGTAGAAAACTGAATACTTTTGTCATGAGTAAAGAGCTGGGTACCATGACCACGCTATTGGTATTCAGGAAAAATATACCGCAATCAAGGGCGTTGCGGGCCTTTATCGACCTATACAAGGCCGAACTTATTTCATGATCTCACGCTGAATATCAAACAGGAACTCAAACAAATTGATCTCCGTAGGGATCTGCAGTTTTTTCCGCAATCGGTACCTGCTGATCTCCACACCCCGCACAGAGATAGCCATCAATTGAGCGATTTCCTTACTGGAAAGATTCATGATGAGATATGCGCTAAGCTTTAATTCCTGCTGATTAATGCTTGGATACCGTTCTTTGATCACCGTTAAAAAATCGGCATGTACTTTATTAAAATGGATGCTGAATTGTTCCCATTCCTCGTTCACCTTTTTTTCTTCGGATAGCAGGCGCAGGATCTTCTTGATCTCCACTGCCTCCACCACATCCTTGCCCGACTTGTTGATGCGCTGCAATTCGTCCTTAACTTTTAAAATAAACTCCTTTTTTTGTACCAGGCTCATTGCCGATGAGGCCAGCTCTGAGTTTTTAAATTCAATCTCGCTTTCCAGCTTCTCGTTTTTAAGCTTAACCACCTCCTTTTCTGATCTTTCCAACTCCAACTGGTGCAGGTAAGCCATTTGTTTTTGCTCTTCTTCGTTCTTTTGCCGCTGTATCAAAAGCTCTTTTTCCTGGTTGCGGATGTGCCTTTTCTCCTGTAACCGGTACACAAAGTATAACAAATAGGCAAATGCCATTACATAAGCTACAAATGCCCAGATGCTTAAATACCAGGGCGGGTTAATAGTAAATGTATAAGAACTAACCGGCGACTCATTATTTTGATGGTTACGTGCCTTGACCTTAAATGTATAAGTACCTGCTGATAAGTTGGTATAATCCTTTTCCGTTTTTTTTGACCAGGCCGACCATTCTTTATCAAAACCATCTAAATAGTAACTGTAACTTACATTTGATTGTCCTTCAAAAATAGGCGAGGAGTATTCAAAATGCAGCGAGTTCCACAGGTAACTAAGTGCTTGTGTTGTGCTTGACGTTTGTTTATTATCCTCATTCACAAGGCCAAAGTATCCTCCGAAAAGCAAGCTATCGGTACCGGCTATAGCTTTAACTTTACGGATAAAAACAGATAAAGGGTGAATATTCTGTTTGTATTTTGCATAGTTGACATGGTAGTAACCATTCTCGCTGCCGACAAAAACATTATTATCATTAATAGGATATACGTTTTCAAAGCCGCTCAGTATTTTGTTGGTCAGCTCGGGGATGTAAATGATATTGGGTTTGGAGGTTGCATAATCAACTACGCCGATACTTTTTTCCTGCACAAACCAGATATTGCCCGATGGATCTTCTTTCAAATATCTTAAGCTCCTTGTACCAAAGATGTTTTTATAGGTTTCATCGGGCTGAAATTGATCTGTCGCACTATTATATTCATATATGCCCTTCTCCGTAGCCACAACTACCCGGTTTTTGATCTTAAAAACAAAGTTATTTAATGCCGATGGCAACCCCTGAGCCGCCGTATACATTTTAACCTGCGAATTATCGGTGCTTATTTTGTAAACACCGCGGGTGGGATGCGATGTCCAGATATTACTCTCGCCATCAATAGCTAAAAACCTTGCCGATTCATAGTACTTGCCAATATTCCCTTTATCAATAAAACCGGAAGCGTCGCGCTCAAATAACCTTACACCAAAGTAATTGCCCGCTGCAATTAAATTCGTTCCGGGTTTGTTGAGCAATGATTCAAAGAGCCAAAAACCGGTAGCGTTGTATATCGGTTGTAGCTTACCATTAAAAATTCTGAATAAGCCATCATCCCTGCCGGCTAACAGATCATCATTTACAACAGATAAGTGCCAGGATAAACCATCTGCAAGGGTTTTAAAGTCGTTTTTAGTATAGCTCAAATCACCAATATCCTGTATAGGCAACTGGAAGATCCCTGTCGACATAGAAAAATACAGGTCGTTGTTGTATTTCGCAATGGAGAACCCGCTACCATCCTTAAATATCAATGGGTTAACATGCTTTACAGCGTTATTAAATGCGATGAAATCTATACCGTTATCAAGCCCGAGCCAAATGTTACGGTTAACATCCATGAACAGGCAACGTACATTGGTATTTTGCAGGCCTTCTTTTTTGGAGATCTTTTCAATTACGGTACCGTTAGCATCAACCTGGTAAATGCCGTTGGTATAAGTGCTGATGAGATAATTGTTATCGCCAATGGCTATCGCCGCCGAAAAGGCCTGTTGGTTATCCGTATCAAAACCAGATAGTTTGAAGTATTTAAGTTGATTACCGCTTAAAATATAAACCCCGTTTTTGGCGGTGGTTACCAGGCTGGAGTTTTCGCCAAAGCGGCAGATGTTGGTGATGTAAAAACCCTTAGGTAAAAGCTTTTTCTCTATAAACGGTTGCCAGCTGCCGTTTTTAAAAACTAAAATTCCTTTTTGCTCATCGTGGGCTATCAGCTGATCCTGGTACAGGCCCAAAAACAGCCACGATGAAGAGTTATAAATGGTGATCTTGTTATTGCTGTACCTGAAAATTTTATCATGCGCCCTAAAAAACACATCATCACCATAAGTAACAATGTCCCATATATCCGAAAAATTTTGATCCGCTTTTGGTAGGAGGCTTTTTAGCGATGTAAAGGCAAGTTGCCCATTTTTGCCCGGCGAGAAGTACCCCATTTCGTCCTGGCCACCGGCATATAGCTTTTTATCCTTTCCAAATTCTATAGAGCGTACAATGGTTTTGTTGGGTAGGGGATAAAGTTGCCAGTACGCGCCATCAAAAACTAAAACACCTTCGTTATTGGCAAAGTATACGCGACCCTGGGTGTCCTGTTTTATTTTCCAGTTTTGTGTACCGGCATTGTATTGCTTTTTATCAAAATTTACTGTTTCACGCTGGCCAATATAGGTTTGCGAAAACAGCGACTGTGCGCCGCTAAGCATTAACAGGATAAAAACGGTACGTAGAAACATAAGGGTTATAATGCGGTAGCCGACATTTTGATAAATGTATCAACTATAAGTACGAATATCCACTATTACGATGATTTTTTCAAACTGTGTGGTAGTGATGTAGTCCGTTTTTTCATTACAACAAGCATCTGCATATACATTTGACAAAACGAATTCGAGCTTCGTAACCAATTATATTATTAAAATTTTTACTTGTACATGAATTCACCAGGCTTACCTATGCCCTGTATAATGATGTTATACGGTGGCGAATGCTATGCGGCCCATATCCGGAAAATAACGCCGGAGTTTCCACCCTGAAACAGGCTCAACTTAAAAACGCACCCTAACCAGGTGTACCTGCAATGAGGTTTTAAACCGGGTTTGCAGCAACCAACTATAAATTATAAACCTAAAATTAAACTTTGTATGCAATTAAAACTTAAGTTTTGTTTAAGCATCGCCTTACTCTTATGCCTGGTAAGCGGTGCTTTTGCACAAAACATTCGATTAACCGGTAAAGTGACCCAAAAATCAGATGGGCAGCCTTTACCGGGTGCTTCTGTAATGCTTAAAGGCACAACAAACGGTGCGGTTACAGATGTTAGCGGCAATTACTCGTTATCGATACCGCAAAGCGGTGGTACCATAGTGGTAACCTTTTTGGGCATGAAAGCCGTTGAAAAAACGGTAACAACGGCCGGCGTGGTCAATTTTGTTTTGGAAGATGATGCGGCAAACGCCTTAAACGAGGTAGTAGTGGTAGGCTACGGCACCCAAAAGGTCACCAAGGTATCGGGCGCCATATCAACTATCAAAAGTGCCGACATTCAAAAATTAACCCCAACCCGTGCCGAGGAAGCTTTGCAAGGCCAGGTATCTGGTGTAAGCGTTATTCAAAGCGGTTCACCGGGCTCAAAACCCACAGTACTTATTCGTGGCATCCCTTCATTTACAGGTACCGATCCAACAGTGATCATCGACGGGGTACAGCAAACCTTAACCGATTTTAACTCGATAAACCCAAGCGACATTGAATCTATCAGTGTATTAAAAGATGCGGCAACTACAGCCATCTACGGTGTAAAGGGTGGTAATGGTGTAATTGTGGTAACAACCAAAACCGGTCGTAAAAATCAAAAGCCCCAGATATCCGTGAATGCCAATTATGGTGTTCAAGAAGTGGCGCGTTACATTGGCGTACTAAATGCCAGTGAATACGGCGCTATAGTAAATGAGGGCAGCGTATCATCGGGTGGTAATGTTATCTTCCCCGACCTGAGTACGTTAGGTGTAGGTACCGATTGGCAGCGCCAGATATTTCATACCGCGCCTATGCAAACCTATAATCTATCGGCAACAGGCGGAAGCGATGCGGTAAGTTATTTCCTATCGGCAGGTTATCAAAGCCAGGGCGGTATAGTGGGCGGGCTTGATAAATCGAGGTTTGACAGGGGGAACTTTACCGCTAACCTAACCTTCCAGCTATCTAAAAAACTAAAGTTCATTGTGAACGCTACTGATGTTATCCTCAATTCAAAAGGCGTACAGGAAAACTCATTCAATAGTATTCTGGGTAGCGCGCTTAACTTTGATCCAACCGTTCCTGTTTATAACAATGTACCAAACACGGTTGGCAAATATGGGTTCAGTAACCTCATCCTATCTGAAGTTTATAATCCACTTACCAAACTCGATAATACTTACAATAAAAATGTAGGCAACAAGCTGTACGGTAAATTCGAACTGCAATACAACTTGCTCAATAATTTAACCCTAACCAGCAGGTTTGGCTACACCAAATACGATTCAAATGCAAAAACATTTACTCCCCTTGTATTTTACGGTCCGCAAAACGTAGATAATACCATGAATGCCGATGGCAGCACGGTAACTGGTATGCACAACAGCGTATCGCATGAAAAGGACAGCAACTTTAACTACTCATGGGAAACCTATGGCAACTATAACTTTGATATAGCCAAAGACCACCATTTTGAAACCACGCTGGGTTTTTCACTCTACAGAACATCTGGCAATGCCGATGGGGCAAGCAGGCAGGATGTACCTTTCAACTCCTGGGAATTTGCTGATTTTACAGCGGCAACGGGTACTAATTCGGCAACCAATACCAATGCGCTTACTGGTTTTTATTACCAGTACTTCCGCAGGAACATCTCTTATTTCGGTCGCGTAAATTATGATTATAAGGAAAAATACCTTGCTTCATTTACCGCCCGTCGTGATGGTTCTTATGCTTTTGGTGTTGACAATAAGTTTGGTAACTTTTACTCAGGCTCATTGGGCTGGGTGGTTACTAAAGAGGATTTCTTTAACGTTCCGGCAATCAGCTTCTTAAAAATCCGTGGTAGCTATGGCGTTATCGGCAATGAAAATGTGAACCCGCAATATGTAAAAATAGTTACGGGTGGTCCTGATTATGGCCCTACGGCAAATAGTAACGGCTACAATTTCGATAATGTATTTTATCCGGGATCAACGGTGGGTTCGGCGGCAAATAATGCTTTGAAATGGGAACGCCAGATCCAATCAAATGTTGGTTTCGATATTAAATTCCTGAATAACAACCTGAGCTTAACCGCAGATTATTATCAGAAAAAAGTAAACGGTTTATTGTTTACGCCTAACGCGTCGTTATACCTTGGTACTGTACCTATTCCTACGGCTAACATCGGTTCGACCAAAACAAATGGTGTTGATATTACCGTGGGGTATAACGCTATGGCAGGTAAGGATTTTAAAATTGGTAACACAATTACCTTCACAACCGCAAAAAACGTAGTAACAGCTACCAATACCGATAACTCTGCCAAGATCTATGGCGGCAGTTATTTCAACGGTCAATCGCAAACGGTTACTGTTTTTCAAAAAGGTTTTACTCCGGGCTACTTTTACGGGTATAAAACTGATGGTTTGTTCCAATCGGCACAGGAAATTGCGGCTTCGCCTATACAGGCCGGTGCGCAGCCAGGCGATATCAAATATGTTGATGTAAACAAAGACGGCAAGATAGATGCCAACGACCAAACTAAAATAGGCGACCCGTTCCCTAAGTTTACCATGGGTTGGAATCTGAGCATCAGCTACAAATCGTTTGATTTCAGCGCGTTCACATACGCTTCTATTGGTAACGATATTTACCGCGCGTATGAGCGTAATGGTAACTACACCAATAAATTCCGCAGTGTATTGGCCAGGTGGACAGGCCCTGGAACTACCAACGATGCCCGTTACCCAAGATATTCATTTACCGATCCTAACAGCAACATTCGCGTATCTGACCGGTATGTGGAGAATGGCTCTTTTGTGAAGATCAAAAATCTTCAGCTGGGCTTCACTTTTCCAAAATCAATTACAGGCAAAGTGTTTAGCAGTGTAAGGGTATATGGACAGGTTAAAAATGCCTTCGTGATCACCAAATACACAGGTTACGATCCCGAAATATCAGGCGGCATTTTAGATACAGGTGTTGACAGGGGAGAATATCCACAACCAAGGATCTATTCCTTCGGACTTGATATCAAACTATAACTTTTTAAAGATCAAACGATGAAGAAGAAATATATAAAATTATTAAGCATGGTTGCTTTTGTAGCCGCGCTTACATCCTGCAAAAAGTTTGTGGATTATAATCCGCATGAAGATTTTGTGACTACCGAGCAGGATTACCTGAAATCGGAAAGTGATTACCGTAGCCTGGTGATCAGCGCGTATTCGCCATTACAATGGTTAAACCAAATGGTTCCCGTTGGTGACATCGCTTCAGATAACTCGGTTACCGGTGGCGAAAGCGCATCTGATGTATTATCATTACAACAGATAGACGATTATACCAATACCCCTATAAATTCTACAATGACGGATCTTTGGCAGGTTGCTTACGAGGGTATCAATCGCGCCAATTATTTAACCCAATACAAGGATAAAAACCTTGCCGGCCAAAGCATCACTTTTGCTGGTAAAGATGCCCTTTATGGCGAAGTTTACTTCCTACGCTCGTACTATTACTTTTCGTTGGTCAGGATGTTTGGCGATGTGCCATTGTTTACCGATAAGCGTTTAGGTGTAAGCGATTCACGCACACTAAAAAGATCACCTAAGGCAGATGTCTATAAAGCCATAGAGGCCGACTTAAACAGCGCTATTGCAGTATTGCCAGCCGTGCAAACTCAGAAGGGCAGGATCACCAAATATGCTGCCCAGGCCTTATTGGGTAAAGTTTACTTATATGAAAACAAGTTTGATGATGCCAAAACCGTACTGGAAAGTGTAATCGCTTCAAATGCCTTTACCCTAGTACCCGATTTTAATTCGATATTCCTGGCAGCCGGCGAAAACGGTCCGGAGTCGGTTTTTGAAATCCAGTATACCAATGGTTCGCCGTATTACAACTGGGGCGGCGTTACACGCGGCCAGGGCAACTATTCGGTACAGCAATGCGGTATTCGTGGTTTAAACGGTAACATCCCTTACGCGGCTGGTTGGAGCACAAATTTGCCAAGTCAAAATCTTGCAGCTGCCTACACAGCGGGCGATCAGCGTAAAGCGGTAACAACTTTTGATATCGAGGCTTATAAAAACGCCAATCCTTCTTTAGGAATCACTTACCAGGTTGCACCGTACAAAAACACAGGTTTATACAATGGTAAGTACCTGCCACGTAAAGGTGAAACATCGGGACAGGTTGAGTTAAACTATCTCAATAACTTCCGTACCATTCGTTATGCCGAAGTTTTGTTGATGGCTGCTGAAGCTAATAACCGTTCAACAACGCCAAATGATGTTAAGGCGCAAGGCTATTTGAACCAGGTTCGTCAGCGTGCTTTTGGCGATGCTAATCATAACATCACTACAACAGGCGCGGCGCTTAAACAAGCCATTTGGGATGAGCGTAGATTAGAACTGGCCATGGAGGGCGACCGCTTTTTTGACCTGGTACGCACCGGGCAGGCGGCTACAAAAATTACAGGTTTTAAAACGGGTAAAAATGAAGTATTCCCAATTCCGCAGTCGGAAGTGGATGTTTCGGGTTTAACACAAAATCCGGGGTACTAATCATTAACTATTAAAATTAATAATCATGAATGCAAGAAGATATTTTTATAGTATAGCATTGTTACTTGCTGTTACAGCCGGTTGTAAAAAAGATTTGTATACCGATACCTCTTTTGTAAACGGCATAACATCACCTGCTAAACTATCTGTTCTGTTTGATATTACGCAGGACAATACCGGGTTGGTTACCATAACGCCCAACGGCGAGGGTACCGTATCGTACGATGTTTATTACGGTGATGCCGGTTCAACCTATGTTAAGGTACAGGCGGGTAAAAACGTGCAACATACCTATGCCGAGGGCAATTACACCGTAAAAGTAGTAGGCCATGGCCTTAACGGCAAAACCACCGAGTTTAGCCAACCCTTAACCGTATCGTTCCGCGCACCCGAAAACCTGAAAGCTACAGTAGCTATAAGCGGTTTAAATATCAATGTATCGGCCTCAGCTAATTATGAAACTTTATTTAAAGTTTATTATGGCGATTCCACCAATATGTCACCTGTACCATTTAAATCATTTTTAGAAGGGCAAACCATAACGCATAGCTATGCCGGCGCAGGCGTTTACATTGTAAAAATTGTGGCTTTAAGCGGTGGCGCGGCTACTACCACTTATTTAGATACCATTAAAGTTGGTAAACAAATTGATTTGCCCGTTACGTTTGATGATCCTAACTACGATTATACCACCAGCGATTTTGGAGGTAACATATCATCAGTTGCGGCCGACCCAACCAACGCTGTTAATAAGGTTTTAAAGGCCATTAAAGGCGCCGGATCTGAAGTATGGGCAGGTACAACTATCGGTACATCTTTGGGCTTTGCAACAAAAATTCCGGTTACCGCTATCTCTTCTAAAATGAGTGTAAGGGTTTACTCACCTGCCGCCGGTTTAGATATCAAACTAAAGATAGAAGACCATAACGATGGCACGCACGCGGTTGAAACTGATGTTAAAACTACGGTAGCCAACAAATGGGAAACCTTAACCTTCGACTTTAATTCGCCTGCTGCTGGTACACCAGTACTAAACGCCGCTTATACTTATGATAAAGCTTCGTTGTTCTTCAACTTCGGTGTCGCCGGTGATGGTAAAGCTTATTATGCCGATGACCTCAAATTTGTGCCATCGGCCCCGCCATTAAAACAAATTGCTTTGCCGGTTACTTTTGATGATGCTACATTTAATTACACGGTAACCGATTTTGGCAACGATCAAACTACCGATGCCGTTGATCCTGACAATACAGCCAATAAAGTTAAACTGACAACCAAAGTAGGCGGTGCCGAAGTTTGGGCCGGTGTAACTATTGGTACACCAACGGGCTTTGCTACTAAAGTGCCGCTTACCGCTACAGCTACCAAAATGAGCGTGCGCGTGTATTCACCGGCTGCAGGTATCGATATCAAACTAAAACTGGAGGACCATACCAACAGCGCTAAATCTGTTGAAACAGATGTGTTAACTACGGTGGCCAATGGCTGGGAAACCTTGACCTTTGATTTTACTAAAAACGCGTCGGGCACACCTGCTTTGGATCTTTCAACTACGTACGATAAAGCATCCATCTTCTTTGATTTTAACGTTGCAGGTAGTGGCAAAAAGTTCTATTGGGATGATGTGAAGTTTTTAGCCGCTGCGCCGGAAGTGTTGGCACTGCCACTTACATTTGAATCAGGTACCTTAAGCTATGCCACTACAGATTTTGGTGGCGGTGTTATTACCGTTGTTGATAATCCGCACAAAACGGGCATCGATGTAAGTAACAAAGTAGGTAAAATGGTTAAATACAACGATCAAAACTACGGCGGTAGTTTCTTTACCCTTCCATCGCCGATTGATTTTTCGACCAAAAAAACCTTTACCATGAAGGTGTACTCGCCAAGAGTTGGCGCTAAAGTATTGCTGAAAGTTGAAAACCTTACCGATGGTACAGTAAGCTACCAGGTAGAAGTACCAACCATCAAAGCCAACGACTGGGAAACCTTAACGTTTGATTACAGCGCCATCAACGCCTCAAAATCATACCAAAAAGTGGTACTCATATTTGATAACGGTACCAATGGCGACGGAACGGCCAATTACACCTGGTTGTTTGATGATATTTCACTTAATTAATTTAACTGATCATGAAATTGAAAATAAAATTAATCGCGATGTTTTTTATTGCAGCTGTTATCACTTACAGCAGCTGTACTAAAACAAAGTATTCGTTTGGCGAAATCAAAACACCATCCGATTTAAAACTAACTACAACAATAACCGGTGTAGACGCCGCCGACCCGGCAGGCTCTGGAGCAGGCACCGTGGCTATCACTGTGTCTGCTATAAATGCAATCACCTATAATATTGATTTTGGCGATGGCAATAAGCAAATTGTATCATCGGGTGTTATAACTTATAAATACAACAACCCTGGCACCTTTGATTATACCATTACAGTAAACGCGGTTGGCACAGGTGGGGCAACTTCAACCATCAGTAAAAAGATCACGGTGTTTGTTGCTTACACCATTCCACCGGCAATTGTGGAGGGTTTAACCGGTGGCTCGTCGCGTACCTGGGTTACCGATAGAGAAGCACCGGGTCACGTAGGGGTAGGACCAACTAACACCTTTACGCCAGATTATTATGCTGCAACACCAAACCAGCGTGCTGATTGCCTTTATGACGATGAAATCACCTTTACCAAAGACGCTAACGGAAATATTCTGATGAGCGTTAACAACAAAGGTCAATCATTCGTAATAGCTGCTTCAACTGCTTATTATGGCAAGGCCGGTGGCGATAATTGTTACGACATTGACGAAAGTGGTTCTAAAAAACTGGTATTTATGGATGCTACTTCGGGTTCAAATTCGGGCAATTCAACCATGGTGCAGTTTATGGTGCCGGGCAATGGCTTAATTAACTTTGGTACCGGCGCCAACACTTATGAAATTTTATCTATAAGCGATACCAATATATCTTTACGTAATATAGGAATTGATGGCCTGGCCTGGTACCAAAAACTAAAAGTTAAATAACAAACCTATGAAATATTTAAAGTTATCGATTTTAGTGCTCTTTGTGTTGGTGATTGCTGCTTGCGGCAAAAAGGGTGGGGACGGTACGGGCACTCCCAATAATCCACCTACCGAACTCAAGCTTACCTCAACGGTAAGTACCGATGCCAGCGGCAACGTAACCCTCACGGCCACTGCCAAAAACGCGGTTAGCTACGAGTTTGACTTTGGCAACGGCCTTTTTCAAACTTCAACAACGGGTTCTGTAACGTATAGGTACCTCGCTGCAGGTACTTATACCATAAAAGTAACCGCCAAAAGCAGTACCGGGCAAACAACCGTGACCTCTACACAGGTATCGGTTTCGTTGACGGCATCAACCGGCGGAACTGGATCAGGTGCTACCTGGGCAGAAGAGTTTAATACAGATGGCGCACCAGACCCTGCATTGTGGGGTTATGACCTGGGTAATAACAACGGCTGGGGAAACAATGAGCTGGAATATTATACCAACCGGACAGACAATGCTGTGGTATCTGGTGGTACACTTAAAATAAACCTCAAAAAAGAGGCTTATATGGGGAGCGCTTATACGTCGGCAAGAATCCTTACGCTTAATAAGTTTTCGTTTAAGTACGGTAAAATTGAAATCAGGGCTAAACTACCTGCCGGCGCCGGTACCTGGCCTGCTATATGGGCAATGGGCGATGACATAGCCACTAATCCATGGCCAGGTTGTGGCGAAATTGACATTATGGAACACGTGGGTAATAGCCTTAATAAAATTTACGGAACGGTACACTATCCCGGTCATTCTGGTGCTAACGGAGTTGGTGGCACCACCATGATCACCGGGGCGACTACTGATTTTCACAGGTACGCGCTCGACTGGTCGGCCACTGCTGTTAAGTTTATGGTTGATGACGTGGTTTACTTCACGGTTCCTAATGATAGCACCCTGCCGTTTAACCACAAATTTTTCATTATTTTGAATGTGGCCATGGGCGGCAATTTTGGTGGCGCGGTTGATCCCGCGTTTAACAATGCTACAATGGAAGTTGATTATATCCGCTTGTATCAATAAATTTCAAATATGCCGGTGCTGTTCAATTTTACTTGAACAGTGCTGGCTTATACACATCAATAAAGGCAAATCACCCTAATTAATAATTATAAAATTTATGATACACCTAAATTACAGGTACACGTTTATATTTTCATTTTGCGGCATTTTTGTACTGTCGACGGCATGCCTCGCGCAAAAAAAGAAAGCCGCAGCTACAATCAGTAAAATTGTTTTTTTTGACGATTTTAATGGCAATAAGCTTGACAGAAGTAAGTGGAACGTTGAGATAACAGGTATGCACGTGAATAACGAATTACAGGCCTACACCGATACCAACGCGACTATATTTACAGTTAAAGGTGCTGCTGCCGAGGGTGCTAAGAATGGAGCGTTGTTGATTCGCCCGCAATCGATGCCGGGCTTTGTGACGAAAGACGGACAGCATTTTGATTTTATATCGGGCAGGATAAATACTAAAGGCAAGTTTGACTTTGCCTACGGAAGTGCCGAAGCAAGGATAAAATTAACTGATGGTGCGGGTTTATGGCCGGCCTGGTGGATGCTGGGTAACGGTGAATGGCCCGCTACAGGTGAAGTTGATATTATGGAATATATAGGCGAGAAAGATTGGGCGAGCGCCGCGGTGCATGGCCCGGGGTATAGTGGTGAAACGCCATTTGTAAACAGGCTATACTTTGATGCCAGTAACGATGTTACCAAATGGCATATTTACGGCGTGGATTGGACACCTGACTACCTGGATTTTAAATACGATGGTAAGCTAATGTTTAGGGTAAGCCGTAAAATGGCCGAGCATTATGGTAAATGGGCGTTCGATAACAAAAAGTATCTCATTTTTGACTATGCTTTAGGCGGCGCTTATCCCGAAAAAATAAATGGGGTAAAAGAGCCTTATAACGGCTTGCCGGCCTCAACCGTTAAACTCATCAAAAATCATCAAGCCAAAATGCTGGTTGATTGGGTGAGGGTAACGCAGAATAAGTAGTTTGCAATCATCGCACGAATAAAAAATAAAACACATAATTGCGAGGCACGAAGCAATCCCCGACTGTGCAGATCCGCTCTGTAAGTAGGGGATTGCTTCGTTGTTCCTCCTCGCAATGACGATTTATATATCTATTCTTAATTTTTAAATCGTCACCACCAGCCGCTTACCACCGGGTACATCAATATCCCAAAGTTCGGATATGTTGTCAAGCTTTACCTCTGTAACATCCACCTTTAGCTTGCCTTCGGCAGTAAGTTGAAACATCTCGGGGAGTATTTGACTAAAAAGTTGACCAACCTGCTGTTTAGGCCATGCGCCTAAGCCAGAACCAGTTAATTGCAGATCAGCACTCCTTAGGTTTGCGGCAGATAGCTGGATCATATCGCCCATCATGCTGCCAACAGATACATATCTTATTTTATTGGTAAAGGATCCATCTCCTTTTATGCAGGCCAGGATCATTTCGGCGGTATGTCCCCATAAATAGTCTATAATGATATCAATAGGGGTATTAGCATGTATTGCTGCAAGTTGTGCTTTAAAATCTACATCGCTTTGAGCCACTGAAACTATTTCATCAGCACCAAGGGATAAGAGGTCAGTTAGTGATTGCTGGTTTCTGCCGGTGACTATCACCTTTTTTGCTCCATAATATTTGGCTATTTGTACCGCCACGCGGCCGGTGAATCCTGTTGCACCATTAACGAGAACAACGTCACCGGGTTGAATATCGGCTTTGAATTTTAGCCCCATCGCGGCGCCAATAACGGCGTTTGGCAATGCAGCGGCCGTAGCGTTATCTAAGCCATCGGGAATTTTTACTATTCTGCTTTTGTGAATAGTCGCGCGTTCTGCCAGCATACCGCTTACGCCCATGCCGTAAACCCTTGTTCCATCTTCAAGTACGCAAGCGCCATCGCCACCAATTACACGGCCGCTTTCTTTTGGTGCATCGCTTGAATAATGTTGTCCGGAAGCTGTGCGTTTGTCAAAATGCTTAATGGCTACTGCCTTTACGGTTACTAATATCTGGTCGTCGTTTTGAACGGTAGGTTCAGCGAAATCTACATATTGAGGTAGTTCACCTTTTTGATACATTACTGCTGCTTTCATTGTTATATAATTCTAAATGTAATTGATAATGAAAAGATGTTAGTTTTTAGGGGCTTGCAACCTTTGATAAATAACATAAGATGTTAATAGTATTTGCAATGCCACAATTGCAGGTAAAGAAGAGCGTATCGAATCGCCGGATGAGATATGAGCGATGAAGCCTGATATCATTGTGATGGTAAAGCCTGCATAGGCCCACTCTTTTAGCCTTGAATTTACGATAGGAAATAAGAGTACTATTACTCCAAGAATTTTTGCGATACCTAATTCTATCCTGAAGTAATCTGGAAATCCAAAATGGACACAGATCCGTCTCGCTTCGGCAGAAAAAAGGTAGGCGTAGGCGTTAAATGTCATCCAAAGGGAAAACAGTCCCGTGGCTACCCAATAAATTATTTTTTGTGTGCTCATTTTGCTATGTTTTTAACACCGGCAAAACTACGCGGAAGGTCTTTTTAGGGCGATAACATATGTTATCAAGTTTAGAAATGTGATTTGCCTTTGGCTATTTTACGTTTAATGCGGCTAAGATGCACTGTGGTAACGCCCAAATAGGAGGCAATATAATGCTGCGGCACCCGCTGGATGATGTGCGGACGATTGTTCAACAGGTTTTGATAGCGTTGCTCGGGTGTATCGCGGATAAAGGAAAAAAACTCGTTCATATAATGCATTTGTCTGCCTGCCGAAACTTGTAAAATCAATTGTGTAAACTCCGGCTCGTTGACCAGTTCTTTTACTAATTCAGTTACATACTTTTTTGGCAATAAGTAGACAACTGAGGGCTCGATAGTTTCGATGGTTAAAAGGCTGGGGGAGTTGTTGATAAAACTTTCAAATGAGGTTAAGCCCTCATTTTCAAAAAAAAACTGAACCGTTTTAGCTTCGCCGTTATTATTGAAAAATGCCCGTACACAACCTTTTTCTATGTAGATGTAATTTTGAGATACTTTACCTTCTTCCAGCAAAACCGTTTTAGTGGGAACCTCCAGTCGCTTCAAAAACTCCAGGTACTTATCCAGGAAGGGTTTTAACTGCGGAAATTGATCTTTGAAATGGAAAAGCATTGTTTAATAAGTAATAGCTAAGGTAACTTATTTAGGCACGTAACAAGGCAAGCGACTAAATGTCGTAAAACCCAGACTTACGAAGTTTTTAAAACTTCGTAAGTCTTTCGGCTCTTATTTTTTTCTAAAACTCTATTTAACCACATCAACCCATTGTCCTTTAATCAGGCTATTTATGGAACTGTTGTACATCGCTTCGCAATATACGGCAGGCAAATAATAATGCCCGGCATAGGCTGCGTTTAGCATCACGTAATAGGTTACTTCCCGTCCTTCGGATAAGCTGAAATAGGTGTTTACCCTATCGTCCCTGATATCCCGGTAATCGGATGGGGATGATTTAAAAGCTTCATCGCTGTTGAGCATCCGGCTGTTCAGGATCTCCCATCCGGACGGGAAGATCTGAGTTAGTGCCAGATTATCGTACCTGCCACGCCTGCCCGGGTTTTTGATGTTTACCTGGGCAACAAAATCAGTTCCCTGTTTTAAGGATGACGGATCAATAGGTTTGCCGGTTAAGCTAAAATAGCCAACCCGCATTTGTAAAACATTAGGGTCGATAAAGGTTTTTACATCTAAGCCTGACGATGGTTGCCCTTTTTGTATCAACCTTAAATAAAGCCGGTTAGTGCCCTGGTTTTTAATAGTTACTTTACCGCCATTAGTTGCCAACACACTTTGCCAAATGTATGATGCCGAGCTGATATCAGATTTAACAGCGCCCGACTGGAAGTTAAACGTAAGCTTGCCCGCCGAATGGTTTTGCCCGCAATATTGCGCTATAGCGATCAATGAATAAGCTGTGGTTTGTGTGCTATACCAATCATCCTGCGATAACCTTGCTGCAACTGTTCTGAGTTGGCTTGCCGCCTGGGCTTGTTTGCCAAGCAGGGTAAGGGTTTCCAGGATCATAGCCTCATCGCGCAGATCTGAGCCGTAGGTGCCAAACATGGTTGTATAAGGTTTGATAATAGTTGGCAGTCCTGCTATCGTGCGCAAACCGATTTCGGGCTGGCCGGCAAGTTTGTAAGCTGCCGCTAAGCGCCATTTGGCTTCGATGCTCAGGTATTTAAACTCGCGCAAGCGGTTCATAGCACCTAACTCCGGCGAACGGGCAAGTGCCAAAAGGTATAAGCGGTAAGCCTGGTTAAGGTCGTCGCCATAAAAGCTTTTGCTATCGGGTGCCCAGGTTAAAGCTTTTTGTTTTTGGAATTTTTTCCACTGCTCTATAAAACCTAAGGGCATACTATAACCTTTGGCCTGTGCTGCAAGCATAAAATGACCGGCGTAATTGGTTCCCCATTCATCGGCTGTACCGCCATCTGGCCAGTAGCTTAAGCCGCCGCCTGGTACCTGGAAGCCGTTTAAGCGCGCAATGGTAGCCTTGATATTTCTTTCAGATTCGGCTTTTTGCCTTGGCGACAGGTCAAGCAACTGATCGAGATACAATTGTGGGAATGCCGCCGAAGTGGTTTGCTCCACACAGCCGTGCGGGTAATCTATCAGGTAATCCAGGCGTTTATCCAGGTTTAAAGGAGGAATTGATGCAACTGCTATCGTATTTTTATTTGTACCGGCGATACCAATAGCCTGGAATGGCGCACTCCACACTTCACCCGGTTTCAATTCCTTCTCGATAATACGGGTAACAGGAGGGTTGGGGTTACGTACATTTAGTTCAACATCATAAGCCGCTGTTTCTGATCCGCTTCGGGCAATGATCTTCACTTTGCCTACACCAACAAAGTCTTTCACGTTCAGGTCAAATGTAGCCAACTGATCGCCGGTTTTGGCAAAAGTGAGGGTTTGGGTATTATTACCGGTCAGGTTGCTAAAAGCGTTGCTTTGTACAGAAACCGTAACCGTTTTAATATTAGGTTCCATCGCGAAAACGGTAACAGGTAACTGCACCTTTTCTGAAGGGCCAAGCACCCGCGGCAATGTAGCCAGTATCATTAAAGGCTTTTTAACGGCAACGGCCTTTTCGGCTATGCCGTAGCTGCCATCGTGCCCGGCAACCACCATGGCTTTTACAGAGCCTACGTATTGTGGTAGTTTAAAGGCCGTGGTTTGCTTATCGCCCGCCGCAAGGTGGAACGGCCCCATAAATTTAACAACCGGCTTAAAACGGTTTACAGACACGTTTTTGTTAGTGCCCAGGTTACCATCGCCACCAATACTTAAAATACGTTCCAATCCGCCGCCATAAGCGCCTATCACGTAATCAAACAAATCCCAGGTTTTAACCCCTAATGCCTCGCGGGCATAAAATGTTTCATGCGGATCTGGCAGTTTATAATTGGTGATATCCAGTAGGCCTTCATCAACAATAACGATGGTATAAGTCATTTCCTTACCCGATGCTTCCGACACCGTAATGGCCGATTCTGTTTCGGGCCTGATCTTATCCGGCATGCTAATCACTGGTTTCAGGATGGTTTCGGGATTGTTTACCGTTAACGGGATTGCGCCATACATACGTATGGGGAGGTCGTTAATCGTTTGCGAGTGTCTTTGCAGCAAGGTAACGTTTACAAAAATATTAGGTGCCATATCCGGCTCAACCGTAAAACTGTACTGTGTTTGCCCTTTTTTAGTATCTATCCAGGTGGTTTTTAAAACCTTGCTGCCGTTTTCAAAACTGATGAGCGCGCGGCCATCAGCAGCGGTTGGGATGGTTAAAGTGGCCTGTTCGCCAACCTTATAGCTTTGCTTATCCGAAGTAAAAGAAAGCATAGCGGCCTCGGTAGGGTTGCTTTGCTGTAACCTTTCCGACCAGTTGGGCCAATCTACATAAATGATCTTTCCGGTAGAGTGACCGGTTTGCTCGTCCTTAACCTTAATTAGGTAGCGGCCCCAATCGGCCTTGGGAATACGCAAGTTCCATTTACCACGACCGTTCACCAACTGAATACTTTGGGTTTTAATGAGCTTGTTATACTTATCCTGGGTAAAATTGCTCGTCTCATCGCCTGTTTGGTCCCACCACCAGCGCCATTGTACTTTATATAATTCCAGTTCAACGTTGCGGGTACCGGCAAAAGCGTTGCCGTTAACATCCACATCGGCAATATCAACCTGGTGGTCTTTATCGGTAACCAACATACCCGATAATTCGCTGCCGGTAGGCGTTTTAATGCCCACGTAACCCGGGTAAACGTTGTAAGGCATGCTAACTTGCTGAATGCTAAAATTGCCGCCCGGCTCAAATACCTTTACCAGGAAGTTAGCGCGTAACTGGCCGGGAGCCTGTTTTTCTACATTTACATTAGCATCAACATCGGCATTGCCATCGGCACTTAGCTTACCATCAAAAACAGTTTGGGTTTGGGTGTTGAAAGCGAGGGTAGGATCGTCAAAAACATAATCCTTATAATTTTTGAATGCGGTTGTTTGTGGCGATAGAAATGCATCAACTTTAGCTTTCAGGTTTTGAGCTGCCCCACCAAAAAGCCATTGAGCGCTAAGCTTGCCATTGGCATTGTTGCCCTTGGTTAACTCATTGGCCCCGCCAAATGTAAGGCTTAGCTTAAGCCGGTTTGGCATAATGGTTTCTACCTTTATTTTCTTCTCAAAGCTGGCCCCGCCAACTTTTACTTTAGCCGTCCAGTTACCGGTAGGCGATGAGGTTTCTGTAGCCGTATGGAAACTGTAAAAACCGTCAACAGATTTGGTTTGGGTGATGCGTTTATATAACTTATCGTTAGGGTCTTTCAGCTCAAACTCAACAGGATGATCGGCAGGCAGGGTTTTGAGTTTATCCTCCAGCATAAAGGTCATATAAATGCTATCGCCGGGCCGCCAAACACCGCGCTCGCCATAAAGGAAGCCCTTTAAGCTGCCTTGTATTTCTTCGCCGCTTACATTGAAACGGGAGAGGGGAAGTGAATTGCCGTCATCTAATTTTAAATAGCCGCGCTGGCTACCTTTTTTGGCCACTAACAGGTATGGTTTTCTTTTCAGCGAAAAACTGGCCAGGCCATCTGATCCCGAAGTGGTTTTAAAGATGATTTGTTTTTGATAATCCAATAACTGCAATTCCACGCCATCCATTGGTTTGGCGCTCATGATATCGGTTACCGCAACCAGCATATTATTATCATTACCGCGTTTGGCTATCAGACCAATGTTTGACGCGATGATGTTACGGATGGCCCAGCGGGTTTTGGTGTAGTAGGATGGGGTACAGGCGTTATCTTTATCCTGCCAGCTATACCCTTCGGGATAAAAGTTATCATACCTGCTCCAAAAATCGTCGTCTTCATCGCTTACTTTACCGGCGTTATCGCTGTATTGCTCACCGCCGTCATATTCATCGTCGCCATCACTTTTTTTAACGGCGCCGCCAAGGCTGCAATTATATAATGAATATTCCTGTCTGAAACCGATGATCACCCGGTAAATAGCGCCCGGTTCGGTACGGATCATCTGATCAAGATCAAGCATGAAACGGTTCTTTTTATGCAGGTTTATACCTTTATCCGCATCAAGTCTTATTGTTTTCTGAACTATAGGTTTACCAACCTGCCTTAACTCCTGGCCACCGTTGAAATCATTGTTCTGAAAATACTGCGGCACGTTACTTTCGTAAATCTTGATAATACTTACGTCTACCGCTTTAAGATTCACAGCTTCAAAGGGCATCATCAACTTGCCAGAGTCGGGGAGGATTACGCCTTTGCCGGGAATGGTTACGTTGGGTAGCCTGTTTTCGAAGAAGACGTTGGCATTATAGGTTTTGGTGATCTTTTTATGGGAGATGTTTTCAACACCTTCGTTCACAAATACACCGTAATTACCTTCCAGCCGCTCGGGAGCATATACTTTAACAACGCTGCCATCAATGGTATAAGCAGCATCGCTAATGTTACCAATGCCGATTAGTCCATTCAATTCCTGCCCAACCGCAATGGCATCTGAGAATTGCACCTGTACGTATTGGTCGTTATCCTGCACTGCGCGGATATTAAGTACTTTAAAATCGCCTATAGCCGGCACTTCAAACTTTTGGTCGCCTTTTTTATCGATATCCAAACTGCCGCCGTCCCAGTTTACGGTAAGCGGAGCAACCTCGCCCGATTGGCGTTTTAAACCGGTGACCTTAAACGTATGTGTTTGACCAGTATGTACCCAGTTGATCTTTACCGGCGAGATGTAATTTACGGTGATGATTTTTTCAACCAACGCCGGATCCTCCGTATCAGCTGTTTGGATATTACCTTCCAGCTTCATTTCATCTGTTGATGTGCTGGTGGCAGTTTGCAGACCATTAAAGGTGATATTATAATCGGGCTTAACCACCTCAAAGTTGAACCGGAAACGATTGAACTTAGATGGAACATCTATCAGTTTGCCCAGTTTAAAATCGGCAATATAATTTTTTTCGGGATCGAGTTTTTTGGCGGGCTTAAATTCGATGGTGCGCGCATCAACCCAGTAGGCCTTACCTTTTATTGATGGCGAGAAATCAATAAGGTCGTTATCAACTTCTTCGTTTTGTTGATGGGTAACCTGCACGGTATTGGCCAACCGGATTCTGATGGTACTTTCTTTTGAAATTACCCCGGTAGTATAAGATTCAATATATTTACTAAAGGCAGGATCAACGACTATTTTTTTGTTGGCATTTACAATAAGGTAAGCTATAACTAACAGCACTGCGAGCGCAGAACCGAATGTAATTAAGCTTTTACGCTTGCGGAACCTGGTATATCCGTTCTCCATGAAATAGGTTTATTTATTTCATGAATGTATAAAATTTATAACAACAAATAATTAATTGGGAAATATTTATGTGGTGAGTGGTTGATTGGGTTGATTAGGTTGATTAGGTTGATTAGGTTGATTAGGTTGATTAGGTTGATTAGGTTGATTAGGTTGAGGTCGGAATGCAATCGCCAGATACTTTGTTTTATTAACTTGAAAATATTTTTGAAGAAGAACCTTAACTACAGCGTACTAAATCAACTTATTCCAACTCAATCAACCTAATCAACTAAATCCAACTCAATCAACCAAAAACAAACCCATCACAATATCATAACACCTGGCTTATTGAGTACCGGGAGTTTAATAAAATTCATCTCCACAATGCTTTCAGGCAGAAAAATGAATTTTTTATCGTAAATATTAGTGCCGATATAATAACTGAGCCAGTACTCATTGTTGAGGCCAAAGGTTTCCTCGTCAATTGGCTCAATCAACTTATAGTTTTTGCCATCAACAACCGGGATCATGTGCCTTAAAACAGATGTTTTTACCTGCTCGCCATTCTTTTCGCCATAACCCTTTGAGGTGATCAGCACATTTTCAATAGGCTCACTCTTGAGGTTGATCAGATAAACATACCAAATTTTGCTTTCGGCGTTTTCCCGCTCCAACGCAACCGCAATGGCTATATCCTGTACTGTATTATCGGGGAGGTCTTTGATCATTTGTTGTTGTTATAAGGTTGAAATGTTGTAAGGTTGAAATGTTGCTTAGCAGTTTGATTAGCAATAACTTTAAAACATTTCAACTTTACAACATTCCAACAACATCACTTCTTCTTCGCCGGCGCCTTTTTCTTCGACGGTGCTTTTTTAGCGACCGGTTTCGCGGCGGCTACTGTTTTACCAAAGCGGCCTTTTTTAGTGTCTTTTGGCATGGCATCGGCTAAAGCCTTGCACTCTTCATAAGTAAGCGTTAACGGGTCTTTATCCTTGGGGATCTTAACATTTAGTTTACCAAATTCAATATATGGCCCCCATCTGCCGTTTAAAACTTTTACTTCGGCATCTTCCTCAAATGCTTTGATCAGCTTTTCGGCGTCTTTTTTACGTTTGGCTTCAATCAGTTCTATAGCCTGAACTTCAGTTACATCATGTGGATCGATATCCTTAGGCAAGGACACAAAAGCGCTATTGTGACTGATATAAGGCCCGAAACGGCCAATAGCCACCTTCATTACTTTACCTTCGTACTCACCAACCACCTTTGGTAGCTTGAATAGTTCAAGTGCATCTTCAAGCGAAATGGTTTCGATACTCTGGCCTGCACGTAAACTGGCATAGGCCGGTTTATTTTCTTTATCCTCGTCGGTAGCGCTTTCGCCAACCTGTACAAACGGACCGTAACGGCCTATACGTACCGATACCTTTTTACCACTTTCGGGATGCATGCCCAATTCGCGTTCGCCGGTGGCTTTATCGGCAGTTTCAATAGTATTTTGTACTTCCTTATGGAAAGGGTTATAAAAGTCGTGCAGCATGGCCGTCCATTCTTTCATGCCCTGGGCTATTTCGTCAAATTGTTTTTCAACGCTGGCCGTAAAATTAAAATCAACAATATCAGTAAAATATTGAACCAGGAAATCGTTTACCACAGCGCCAATATCGGTAGGGAATAGCTTACCACGCTCGGCACCGGTATTTTCAGTTTTTTGTTCTTTGATGATCTGGGCTGCCTTTAAAGTTAATACCCTAAAGTTGCGCTGTTTGCCTTCACGCTCTTCTTTAACCACATAACCGCGGTTTTGAATGGTTGAGATAGTAGGGGCGTAGGTAGAGGGGCGACCGATACCTAACTCCTCTAACTTTTTAACCAGGCTTGCTTCCGTATACCTTGCCGGTGGACGAGAGTAACGCTCCGTTGCTGACATTTCCTGTAAAGCTAAACGCTGTCCACGGGTTAAAGGTGGTAGCATGGCATTTTCGCCATCAGCCTGTGGTTCATCTTCCTCATCGTCCTGTGATTCCAGGTAAACTTTAAGGAAACCATCAAACTTCATTACTTCGCCATTAGCTGTCAGCTCATCTTTACGGGTAGAAATACTAATTTTTGCAGTAGTTTTTTCAAAAGCGGCTTCGCTCATCTGCGACGCTATGGCGCGTTTCCAGATCAGTTCATACAAACGCTTTTCGTTTGATTCGCCGTTAATGGTATGGTTATTAAAATACGTTGGCCTGATAGCTTCGTGAGCTTCCTGGGCGCTTGCGTTTTTTGTTTTATATTTTCTTAGCTGGTGGTATTTTTCGCCATAAGCCGATACAATCTCCTCTTGGGCAGCATTTAAAGCGGTTTCAGATAAGTTTACCGAATCGGTACGCATATAGGTGATATACCCCGATTCGTAAAGCCTTTGCGCTACCTGCATTGTTCTGGCTACAGAATAGCCCAGTTTCCTGCTGGCTTCCTGTTGGAGGGTTGATGTGGTGAAGGGAGCCGCAGGTGAACGTTTTGCAGGCTTTGTTTCCAGCGAGCGCACATCAAAATCGGCGCCTATACAATCCTGTAAAAACTTCTCGGCATCTTCCTGTTTGGCAAAACGCTCGGCAAGTTCGGCTTTAAAAGCTTCCTTGCCTTTACCAAATATGGCTACTATTTTAAAAGCAGCCTCGGCGGTAAATTTATTTACCTCGCGTTCGCGGTCAACAATAAGCCTTACAGCTACTGATTGAACACGGCCTGCAGATAGTGACGGTTTAACCTTTTTCCATAAAACAGGGGAGAGTTCAAAACCTACCAACCTATCTAAAACACGGCGCGCCTGTTGGGCATTCACCAGATTGTAGTCGATTTTACGTGGGGTATCAATAGCCTTTAATATAGCAGGCTTGGTGATCTCATGGAAAACAATGCGTTTGGTGGTTGAGTCTTTTAAACCCAAAGTTTCAAATAAATGCCATGATATGGCTTCTCCCTCGCGGTCCTCGTCCGATGCCAGCCAAACCATTTCTGCTTCTTTAGCTAATTTCTTCAACTCGCTCACCACCTGTTTCTTATCGGCAGGTACCTCATATTTTTGAGCGAAGTTGTTACCTATATCTATCGCATCTTCAGACTTCACCAAATCGCGGATATGCCCGTAGCTCGACTTTACAACAAAGTCTTTACCAAGGTATCCCTCGATGGTTTTGGCTTTCGCCGGAGATTCAACTATCAGTAAGTTTTTGGCCATTTAAGCAGTTATTTTTTGCAAATAAAACATAAAGTAGTTGAAACACCAATTTGTTTTTGCTAAAAACGTTGGAATGTTGCAAGGTTTGAATGTTGTAAAGTTGAAATATTGGACGGTTTGGGATACCGAAAAGTTGGAATGCTGTAAGGTTGGACCGTTTAAAAAATCTGCCGAAATCCATAAGTAAAACATTGCGAAGTAGTGCATATGCAAAACTAACCTTACAACATTTCAACGTTAAAACCTTCCAACAAAGAAGACTACATCAGGAAACCGCCGCCCAAAAGGTCATTGCCTTCATAAAACACGGCCGACTGGCCCGGGGCAATGCCCGATACGTTGTGATGAAAATCAACCTTCATATGTTCGCCCATTTGTACAATGCTGCTGGTGGTGCCTGCATCTTTATAACGGATCTTGGTGATGGCCTCTATAGGCTCGGGGATGCTGGCATATTTAACCAGGTTAAGATTTTTAACCCAGGCTTGTTTGCGTTCCAACTCATCGGCAGTGCCTAAAACAACAGTATTTGTTGTAGGATCGATATTGGTTACAAACATGGGCTGACCTAATGCAATCCCCAATCCCTTACGCTGACCGATAGTATAGAAAGGATATCCCTGGTGCTTGCCCACTACGGTGCCGTTAGCAAGCACAAAGTTGCCACCGGCAACACGTTCTTCCAGGTCTTCTACTTTATGCCTTAAAAAGGCCCTGTAGTCGTTATCCGGCACAAAGCATATCTCATAGCTTTCGCTTTTACCGGCAAGCTCTATCTGGCCCATATCCATAGCCATTTGCCTGATCTCGGGTTTTGAGAAACTCCCTAAAGGAAATTTAGTACGGGCAAGGTTTTTTTGAGATACGCCCCAAAGAACGTATGATTGATCTTTATTTTCGTCTTTACCTTTTGATATCACATAGCGACCGCTATCCTGTAAACGGATATTGGCGTAATGACCGGTTGCTATAAATTCGCAATCCAGTTTATCGGCACGCTTTAATAAAGCTTCCCATTTAATGTGGGTGTTGCATAAAACGCATGGGTTGGGAGTGCGGCCGGCCAAATATTCGTCAACAAAGTTATCAATCACAAAATCGCCGAACTCGTTGCGGATATCTAATATATAATGTGGAAAGCCATAACCTACAGCAAGCGCGCGGGCATCGTTAATACTATCAAGGCTGCAGCAACCAGTTTCTTTTGAACTGCCGCCGCTGGAGGCGTAGTCCCAGGTTTTCATGGTAAGGCCAATAACTTCATAGCCCTGCTCATGCAGCATTACTGCCGCTACCGAACTATCAACACCACCACTCATTGCCACCAAGATCCTGCCATGCTTACTCATAATGGGCGCAAAGATACGGTTTTACGTTAGATGTTGATATGGCTTTGGGTCAGGATAGGGTAAATTGTGGCGGCTGTCATTAGTCGTTTAGCCTCTTGTTTTTTGGCAGTGTTGGTGTTGCATCAATTAGCAAATTCAGAAAACCAACAGGCTTTAGCCCGAAAATTACGATTACGGATATCGTAAAAGAGACCAAATTGACATTAATCAATAGTTAATTAATTCTAAATATCAAATATTTACATCATTCATATAAAGTAAAATTTCATATATGCCTTTAACGCTGATCTTGTGCATAAACAACAAACGCCCATTGTAATAACAATGGGCGAAAGGTTTTGCAGGGCTATTAATTAGGGATATATAATCTTGTAATTAACAATAGCCTAACTCTTTTTATTAAGTCGTTGCTTAATGTTTGAGTTTACGAGGATACCTACAACAGTACAGGCTACTAAGAGGTAAACAATAAAAATGTGCTGTGGCATATCTTTGGATTTATAATTTGGATAAATGTAACAGGAATGATACAGTCATGTCAAGTATTTTGAAAAATAATTATTTAACCGATTAAGACTAAAAGTCAGGAGAGGTATGGTGTAAAGGAAGATAAGATTCAGCTACCTGGGCAATCACACCGGGTATAAAATGCTGTTGCAATACCTTTAACTACCATTAAATTAAAAACCAGAAACCAGTATACCTGCCTTCATTAAGAAGTATGCTTAGAAGCTGTTTAAAAATAAGAAAAATAGATTGTTACTGCCTTTGGTAAGATTTTCGATATCTGAAGGACAGCATGACGTGAACAAGGCGCAGACGACTCACCCCGACGAGGCTACGCCCGTCTTCCCCTCTCTCCGACTGCGTCGCATAGAGGGGCGGAAAATAAAAACAGTTTTTACCCTCTTTGCGGCTTCAGCCGGAGAGAGGGTCGGCCAGCGAAGCGCTGCCGGGGTGAGTCGTCTCCAGCGTTCTACCGATACCAAGAAAACGAAATACATCATCATGAACGTAAACAACGAAGCAATGCGATTTTTCTGACTGTAATATCTTTCCAGAACCGTTTTTAAACAGCTTCTTAGAGGCGGGCACCATTTATACGTAACCCGTGCAGCAAAAAGAAATTTCAATTACATTTTTCAATTAAAAAGGTCGGTAAATATGAGTGCTTTGCTCCGAACGGTAAAAGAATTGCATTTTCATGACGTTTTATAGCTAAAAACAACTGTTTTAGAGCAGTGTTACGGGAACACTATTTCAATGTTAAAACGAATTTATTGCCAATTTTTTAAAGAATAAATGTGAGGTTGACCATTCTAAAATAGATTTCTATTATTTATTAAAATTAATGTAAAAATGAAAGGGGCTATTGTAACATTCAGATTACAATATAAATTTGCTTTACCCTAATTAATTTAAATAACATGATAAGCCAATTAACGTTAGAACAAAAGTTGCAGGGGGTAATCCTGATGATCATTTGTTTTGTTGCCGTTGCGAACTACCTGATTAAGTAATTTCACCCAACCGGAAACGAATAAGGTGCTTCAAAAGAAGCACCTTTTTTTGTGGAATAGGTTTTGATGTTCAATAAAAAAAAGAAGAGGGTTTTATGAAGTTGATTATCGCGAAAGCCTTTTTTTGTTTTCAAACCAAAACACTTAGAGCCTGTTTAAATTTCTTCGAAGAATATTTTATATGATCTATGAGGCGAATCTTGAGCGCTCAATCAGTCAAGTATTTGGATGCGCCTAAATTGCGCGATACATCAGTTGAGTGTTAACCTTGTTAAAATATAAAATATTGATTGTTAGATAATTATAATGTATCTTATCTGAAATATGTTAAGTTATGTTAACCCATTTTAGATCCACGTGCGCTGGGCTCTCAATATAATAATTGTTTTTTATAGGAATTAATGAACTCCCTTCGGTCGGTTATCTTCGTCGTACCTCCTATTTATTTATAAACAGGCTCTAAACATTTATCAATTTCTAATTTGCCCATCTCCCTTAACAATCCATTTATAGCTGGTTAGTTCTTCAAGACCCATAGGGCCGCGGGCATGAAGCTTTTGGGTGCTTATCCCAATTTCGGCACCTAAACCAAACTGGGCGCCATCTGTAAAAGCCGTTGACACATTGGCGTAAACCGCCGCCGCATCTACATCATTTAAAAACGTGGCGATGTTCTCTGCATCTTCAGATATAATAGCCTCACTGTGTTTGGAGCTATTTATGGCGATGTAATCTAAAGCTTCTTTGAAGTTAGCTACCGTTTTGATGGCCATCTTCATTGATAAAAATTCGGTGCCAAAATGTTCAGGCAACGCGTGGTTTAGCAAATTTGGGGGATAGTGATTCTCTAAAGCCGCATACGAAGCTCCGTCGGCAAAAATTTCAACCTGTTTTTCTTTCAGCAACGATGTAAGTTGGGGCAAATCGACTAACCTATCGACGTGAATAATCAGACAATCAAGGGCGTTACAAACGCTTACCCTGCGGGTTTTTGCATTGGCTATAATTTCGGCTCCCTTAGCGAGATCGCCCGACAGATCAAAATAGGTGTGCACTATACCAGCACCTGTTTCAATAACCGGTACTTTGCTGTTATCTCTCACAAAATTAATAAGCGACTGGCTGCCACGCGGGATAAGCACATCTACATAACCAACGGCAGCCAATAAAGCAGCTGTAGCTTCCCGCTCGGCAGGAAGCAAAGTGGCCACGTTAATATCAATCTGATGTTTGGTTAAAACCTGGTGAATGACAGATATGATGGCACGATTTGAATGGTCGGCATCACTGCCGCCTTTCAATATGCTGATGTTGCCCGTTTTAAAGCACAAGGCGAAGACATCAAAGGTAACATTGGGCCTGGCCTCGTAAATTACGCCAACGACGCCCATGGGCACCCTAACCTTTGTAATAGAAAGGCCATTGGGGCGATGTGTTTCTGAAAGTTGCTTACCCAATGGGCTTTCCAGGTTGGCCACGCTTACCATATCGCCGGCAATAGCCTCAATACGGGCCGCCGTAAGTTTTAGTCTATCGTACTTTGGATCCTCTGGATCCATGAGATCAAGATCCTTCTGATTTTCGGCTAATATATAAGCTGTTTGAGCAATGGCCTCGGCAGCCACGTCATTCAATACCTGGTTTATAAGGGCAGGAGCGAGGGTAGCCTTCCGGCCGGCTATTAAAGCGTTTTCAAAATAACTGTTATAATTCATGGCTTAGCCTTGTAAATAAAGATAATCATAATGTACCAATGGCTTTTGGTTTTTCTGGCCTATCCGTTCCCGTGCTTTATCAGAACCATATTCGGCAATGCCAAGGCCTATCAATTTATGGCTATCATCAACTAATTTGATGATATCGCCCTTTTTAAAATCAGTTAAAACATCAACTATGCCGATAGGGAGCAGGCTTGTAGCTTTATTGGAAACCAACGCGGTTTTCGCACCTTCGTTTACCTGGACAGAGCCTACTGCCGACTTCTCTGAATGGGCCAGCCATTTCTTTTTGCCCGATGCCGTTTTGTTGGGTATAAAACGGGTATGGATCACGTTGTTATCTAACACGTCTGTCAAAATATTTTCACGGGTACCATTGGCGATATGCACGGCTATACCTAATTGCGCGGTTTTTTGCGACATGGTTGATTTGGTGATCATACCGCCCCGGCCAAACTGCGATTTACCCGAGGATACAAACTCAGCAAAATCAACTACGGATCCTGCTACTTCCTCAATTACTGCCGAACCTTCGGCGTTTGGATCGCCATTATAGATACCATCAACATTGGTTAACACAATTAAAGCCTGCGCGTTGAGCATTGATGCTATTAAACCGGCAAGCTCATCATTATCGGTAAACATCAATTCGGTAACCGATACCACATCGTTTTCATTAACTACCGGAATAACCTGGTGCTGCAACAACAGATCAAGGCAGTTTTTCATATTGAGATAATGCATCCTGTCCCTGAAATCCTCCCGGGTAACCAACACCTGGGAGCAGAGGATCCCGAAGCTTTCAAAATAATTAGCATACGTATTGATAAGCTTAACCTGCCCTATAGATGCTAAAAGCTGGCGTGCAGCTATGGCATCATATTTTTCTGATATGGTAATCAGGCTTCGGCCGGATGCTACCGCGCCCGATGATACCAGGATCACTTCTTTACCTTGTTTTTTGATGGCGGCAATTTGTCCAACTAAATGTTTGATCCGTTCAAGATCGGGCAAACCATTCTTTTGGGTAAGTACGTTTGATCCTATTTTTATAACTATGCGCTGGTAATTGAAAGACATTGGGCTTATACAGGTTGAACGGCCAATATTACGAATTTGAAGCCGAAAGGGGATCGATTATTTGAAAATATAACCACTAAGCTGGTAGGCTTTATAGAAATTTAAGCAAAACAGTTGACAGTCAGCAAATAATTTATATTTTTGTCGACTAATTCCATAGAATATGTATAAAATTTACTCAATTACCCCTTCTTCATTGTTGAAAAAAGAAAATTACCAGATGCGTTGTTGTTGAGGCCATGCCTTATTCTACCTAAACATAAATAATCAACATACAAACATTTAAAAAATATCTCAACCTTTTTCATGAAGACTTTCATCAATTCTATAAAGCTCCTTGTGCTTTTTCTTGTTCTTGTCCCGGCCATCGGTCATGCCCAGCTTAACGGTTCCTATATATTAAGCGGCGTAGTTAAAGACGATCATGGTCAGCCCCTTATAGGCACTACTGTTAGCATTAAAGGCACCACCAATAAGACAGCATCAGATAGTACCGGTAAATTTTCGCTAACTACCAGTGCAAAATTGCCTTACACCCTTGTTTTTACCGCGGTAGGTTTCCAGCCTCAGGAGTTTTTTATTAAAAACGCCAATAGTGCTTTAAATATTCAGTTAACAAGCCAGAATTTACTTATTAACGAGGTAGTTGTTACCGCATCCCGTAAGGAAGAAAAACTGCTTCGCTCGCCGGTAGCTATCGAGAAGCTAAGCATTAACTCATTGAAACAATCGCCTGGCCCAAGTTTTTACGATGCATTGGAAAACGTAAAAGGTGTACAGGTTACTACTACCAGTATCACCCTTAAGGTGCCTAATACCCGCGGTTTTAACAGTCCCAACAACTTTAGGTTTATGCAATTGGTTGATGGCGTAGATATGCAGTCGGCTACCTTAGGTGTGCCGCTTGGTAATGCTATTGGCCCAACCGAGTTGGATATTGCCAGCATTGAAATTACACCAGGTGCTGCTGCTGCTTTATATGGCACCAACGCTATTAACGGTCTGTCAAACCTGTTCACTAAAGATCCTTTTAAATACCAGGGCTTAAGCTTTTATCACCGCCAGGGTTTAAACCATGTTGGTAACGACCGCCTGGGTGCCAGCACGATGACTGAAGACGCTTTGCGTTATGCCAAAGCATTTAACAATAAATTCGCTTTTAAACTGAATGTTAGTTACCTGCAAGGTAAAGACTGGCAATCAGATACCCGTAAAGATCAAAACCCATACAATCTTAAAACAGCCAACCCGGCTTTCCCAGCGGTATCAGGTACGGATAACCCGGCATACGATGGTTGGAACAAATACGGTGACGACGCACTTGCAGGCAGTAACACCGTAGTTGTAAAAGGCCTTACCGTAGATGGCAAGGCAATGCCTGGCCTTACTGTTGCCCGTACCGGTTATAACGAGGTTGACCTGGTTGATCCCAAGGTTACCAACTTAAAATTGGATGGTACACTGGCTTATAAGTTAACACCTAATACGATATTATCATACACTTATCGTTACGGCAGGTTAGATGGTGTTTTTCAACGCGGTAACAAAATCTCTTTACAGGGCGCAACTGTACAAAACCATAAGGTGGAGTTAAAGGGTAAAGAGTTTTTAGTACGTGCTTATGAGTCTATCGAAAATACCGGTAATTCGTTCAACGTAAAACCGTTGGCAGATAACCTTGACCTTAACCACGCCAGCAACTCGGCCTGGGGTACAAGCTTTAAAAACGCCCTTACCGCTTATGGCAGTGCTCATGGTGGTTTAACATCAGCTAATTTTGGTGCTGCCGAAGAAGCTGCCAGGGCTGCAGCCGATGCTGGTCGTGTGGAACCTGGAACTCCAGCGTTTGACGCTTTAAGGAAAACCATCATTGGTATCAATAACTGGGATATTAAATCGAGCCTGATCCCTAATGCACCGGTAACCGGTGGTGCCGCTTTGGTTCAAAAAAGCAATATGTACAATGCCGAAGCCCAATGGGATTTAACTGATAGAGTAAAAGTAGTTGACCTCTTAGTTGGCGGTGATGTAAGGGTATACAGCATTACACCAGATGGTAATAATTTTGTTGATTTTACCCGCCCTATTGCTGATAGGAATACCCCATTGGCAGATGGCAGCTTTGGCAAAGATGTGATCTACAAAAAATATGGTGCCTTCACTCAAGTTACCAAAACGTTCTTCGATGAAAAACTGAAATTATTCGGTTCGGTAAGGTGGGATTATAACCCTTATTTCGATCCTAAATTTACACCACGTTTGGCAGCGGTTTATTCTGTCAATGAAAATCATAACTTCAGGTTCACCTTCCAGAATGGTTACCGTTTCCCTTCGTTGTTCGAAGCTTTATCCTATGTAAACAATGGTCGTGTGAAAAGGGTAGGAAGCTTGCCTTTCATTAACGATGGCCTGGGTTACCTAAATAACAGCTATACCCAAACATCGGTAGTTGCCTTTAACGCTGCTGTAAACGCGGCTGGTGGTACCGACCAGGTTGCACTTGCTAACAGGAACCTGTTACAAAAAGCCGATCTTCCGGCCGCACGTCCTGAGCAGATCACCTCATATGAGGTTGGATACAAAGGTATCGTTGCCGACAATAAGGTATTTATCGACATAGATGCCTATACCAACCGCTATAACGGCTTTTTGGGCCAGGTGCAGGTATTTGTACCCAATGGTGTTAACGTAGGAACTGACGCGGCCGTATTAGCCATGCTGGACGTTAATCGCGACCCAACTACCGGCACATCAAGCAATGCAGCCAGCCAGGGCCAGGCACGTTACCGCGTGTATACCAATGCTAAAAATATTTATAACAACTACGGTTCATCAGCCGGTATCAGTTATAACTTTTATAAAAGGTATACCTTATCTGGTAACGTAAGCTTTAATAAATTAAAGGCTCAGGCTAAATCGGATATTTTTGTTACCGGCTTTAACACGCCTGAGTGGTCTGGTAACGTATCATTTGGTAACCGCGAGGTTGCTAAAAACGTGGGCTTTAACGTTGTGTACAAGTGGCAACAGTCATACCTGTGGGAGAGCCCACTGGTAACCGGTAATGTACCAGCTATAGGCACATTTGATGCACAGGTTACTTACCGCGTACCAGCATACTATGCCACCTTTAAAGTAGGTGCAAGCGATATATTTAATAAGCGTTATTACCAATACGCCGGCGGCCCAACAATCGGTGGCTTATACTATGTATCGGTTACTTTGGATGGATTGTTAGCAGGTGACAATAAATAATCAGTAGCTTTTTAATACGTTTTTCATAATTAGTTTTGAGGCGGGTAGGGGTAAAACCTTACCCGCCTTTTTTTGACACGATTTAATGATTAGGGGAGATTTATAGGATTTTGACTTTCGGCTGCTGGTTAAGATGGGTCTGCAGTGCCCTTGAAGTTTGCTGAAGCCGTGACTTTCAAAGGGGACGAGATAGAATCAATATCACTCACAACTATTCATTTACCGTGTTGAAACCGAGAGACGTCAATTTGGATTAAATAGAAAAGCCGCTTGTACTAAATACAACCGGCAAAAATCCTGTTAATCCTGTAAAATCCTTAAATCGTGTTTTACTTAGCTGTCACCTCATGCAACCCACATTCTTTTTTGGATTGATCTTCCCACCACCAGCGGCCAGCGCGGAAGTCTTCACCTTCGGCTACAGCACGTGTGCAAGGCATACAGCCAATGCTTGGGAAGCCTTTATCATGCAGTGAGTTATACGGAATGTTATATTGTTTGATGTAGGCTTTAACGTCATCCAGTGTCCAGTCAAAAATAGGGTGAAACTTTACCAGGTTGTTCTGTTCATCCCATTCTACATCGTGCATATCGTGACGGTTAACAGATTGATCTGCACGGATACCGGTAATCCATAATTTATTACCTTTTAAAGCACGTTTAAGCGGTTCTATCTTACGGATGCCACAGCACTCCTTACGGTTCTCTACCGATTCGTAAAAGCTGTTGGGGCCTTTTGTACTCACCATTTGCTCTAATAACTCCTGGTTGGGGTAATAGGCGTGAATAGGTTGTTTGTACCTATCCATCGTACTACTCCAAACCGAGTAGGTTTCACGGAAAAGCCGACCTGTCTCCAGGGTAAATACCTTTATAGGCAATTTATTGGCAAAGATCATATGACTGATCACCTGATCTTCCCAGCCAAAGCTGGTTGAAAAAGTGATTTCACCTGGGTATAACCCGGCCAGTTTGGCCAAGGCTTCAGCCGGATCAAGTCCTGCTTTAATGTTGTTTATACGTTCAAATTCCTTGTTCATGTTAAATAACCTTTGTAATAAAGGCAACAATTGATTTAATACTTACCAAAATAACGATGACACCTACCGATACCATGATGGTTTTAGTGGAGATCTTGTTAGAAATTTTGGCTGCTATTGGCGATGCCAGGGCACTGCCCAATACTAAGCCAGCTACAGCCTGCCAATGACCACTGCTTACCATGGTGATGAAGGTGATCGATCCTGCTATCGCGACAAAAAAACGCGATAATTTTACCGTGCCCAAAGAAAATATAGGACTGCGGCCACCGGCTATCAGCGTTGATAACACAATTGAGCCCCATCCGCCACCGCCAACGGCATCAATAAAGCCGCCACCTAAACCAAGTAAGGAAATGCGTTTTACTTTATCAGCTGATTTCTTTTTCTTGATATTGAAGGCTTTGGAGAGTATAATAAAACCTAATATCAAAGTATAAATAGACACTACCGGCTTGGTGTACATGCTATAGTGCTCCAGTGACGATAAAATGTAAGCACCTGTAATTGCACCCACAATACCCGGTAATACCAATAGCCAAAACAATTTCCAGTTGATGTTACCCATGCGGTAATGCATCCAACCAGCTATGCCACAGCTCATGATCTCCGACAGGTGAACCCCCATACTGGCTGAGGCCGGGGGGATACCCATTGAAAGTGAAAAGGTAGTTGATGTAACACCATAACTCATGCCGATGGCGCCATCTATCATAGCGAATATAAATCCGGCCCCTAAAAAATAATAAAATTGCGGATTTACACCTTCAACAAAGGACTTAAAAGCCGGTTCCCTGAAATATAAAGCACTGATAACAATAGCCAAAGAAACAATGATGGTAGACCATATAAGCCAGATGAAGTTTTTGATCACAATGGATTTCGGTTCTACCAACACCGACGTTACGCTGTTTAATTTTTTTACTTTGTCGGCAAAATCGCCGCTAAGGGTGTTTCTCAACTCACTCATTTGCTGTAGTGTAGTATCTAATTCTTCCGGAAGGCTTTCGTTTAAAACCTCTTTAAGTCGTTTGGCCACCGTAGGCGATTTACCATTGGTGGAAATAGCCAACTTCAGATCACCCTTTTTTACTATCGACCCTAAGTAAAAATCGCAAAGCTCGGGTTTATCGGCCACATTGATGAGTAGCTTGCGGTCATGTGCCGATTGGCGCACATATTTATTTAATTCGCTGTCGTTAGTGGCCGCAATCACGACTTCGGCATTGTTCAAATCGTCGTCAGTAAATGATTTTTGGACTATGTTTAATCCTTCATAAGCAGCCGCAAGCGCGTGTATTTGAGGAAGAAAGGTTTTTGAGATGATGGTAACCTTAGCATAGTTACTGTTATTCAGGATAGCTGTAAGCTTTTCAAGGCCCACGTTACCGCCACCTACCAATACGGTATGCAGGTTATTCAGCTTCAAAAAAACCGGGAACAGTTGGTTGCCGCCGATCTCTTCATGCTCAACTCTGGCTAAACTTTTATCCCTGGGCAACAACGTCATAGATATTTTGAATCAATTTGTATTTTGGATGCAGTGACACAACTTCGCCCAATACAATAATAGCCGGCGAGCCGATCTTATTTTCCTTAGCGGCCTCAACAATGGTATCAACCGTGGCGATAACAACCTGCTCGTTTACAGTTGTTCCGCTTTGAATAACGGCAACAGGTAGTTTGTTTTTGCCTTCGTTTTTGAAAATTTCAGTTATTTCTGCCAGTTTGTTGATGCCCATGAGCACAACTACTGTGGCCCTGCTACGGGCAGCGTCATATAAATCCGGTGATATTTTACCGTTGGATATAGTGCCTGTTACCACCCAAAAGCTTTCGCTTAATCCACGGTGTGTAACAGGGATATTTTGTAATTCGGCAACAGCGATGGAGCTGGAGATACCCGGGATCACCGATGCCGGGATATTAAACGATGCTGCAAATTCCAATTCCTCAAATCCACGACCAAACACAAACGGGTCGCCGCCTTTAAGGCGCACAACGTGGCCAAAGTTGATGGCATAATCAACCATCAGCTTATTTACGGCATCCTGCGAGTACGTATGATCGCCCGACCGCTTACCTACAAATACCTTTACAGCACCTTCAGGAGCATATTCCAATAACTCTTCGTTCACCAAGGCATCGTATAAAACAACATCGGCTGTTTTTAGGGCTTTGATGGCTTTAACAGTGATCAGATCTGCATCCCCCGGACCTGCACCCACCAAGGTTATTTTAGATTCTTTAATATTTTTATCAGTCATTATTGTACCAATGCCTCTCTCTTATCTTTACTCTTATTCAAAAACTCGGTGGCCTGTGCCAGATAGGCGGTGGCAAACTCTTCCGATGGTTCGTTCTGATTGATCTGTAAAACAAGGTCGTTAAAAGTGCCCGATAATTCAAACTCACCGGCAGCCACGTATTGAGCATCAAATTCTTTAATAATGCCGGCCTGGGTACTGCTGTTAATTCCCTTATCAAGCAATAAGGCTTTGGCCGAGCTGATGAACACATTATAAGAATGGTAAATAGCATCAGACCAGTTACCTAATTGATAGGAACCATTGGCCCAGCCCATTTTCTCTTCAGATTCAAACAACAGCGTAGCAACTAAATCGATTACTACACCAGCACACTCGCCAACACCTATGGCAGTAACAAATGTTTCCTGGTGGCCCCAGTCAACAAATTCGTCATCTTTAAGGGTGGTTAAATCGGCAAGGGGCTTTAGCAGGCGGTAAAAATAGTCTTTGCCCTGCCTGTCATAATAGGCATGGAAGGTTTCACCTTCCGGGGAGAAGGTTTTATAATCATCAAGTACAGCCCGTAACACGTGGGTAGCCCTTTTTGAAGGTACTTTGATCACACGTTCTGCAGCGCGGCCAACACCATCGCCAACAGTACCGCCGCCTAACATTACCTGTACCGAAGGTAAAACCTTTGTACCGGCTTTTAACGAGCTGCCGTGGAAACCAATATGTGCCAAACCATGCTGTCCGCATGAGTTCATGCAGCCGCTGATTTTGATTTTGATCTCGCGATTATATATAAATTCCTCGTATTCGTTATAGATCAGGTCTTCCAGTACGCGGGCCATGGTCATGCTGTTGCTGATACCCAGGTTACAGGTATCGGTGCCAGGGCAGGTAGTAACATCGGCCACCGTATCAAAACCAGGGGCAGCCAATTCCAGTTTAGCCAAACCTTCATATAAAGAAGGCAAAGCTTCCTTGCGTACAAATTTTAATAATAGGCCCTGGTTTTGTGTGATCCTGATCTCGTTAGCCACCAAAGGTTCTAAAATTTTAACCAGTTCACGCGCGGTATCAGATGAAATATCACCAACAGGTACTTTAATATATACGCCGTAAAACCCTTGTTGCTTTTGTTCAAAAACGTTGGTAGCCAGCCATTGTTCGTAACGGAACGGGTTGCTGATGCTTACTTCGGCAAAAGCAGTTTCGGGTGCAGGCTCAGGCTGACCTATCGCATCCCGGTTGATAGGGTAGCTTTTTACTTTGATAGCGGTTCTTTCAATTTTAGCCAGGCGTAAAACTTCATCTAATCCCAGTTTTTGGATCAGGTATTTCATACGGGCCTTGTTACGGTTATTGCGTTCGCCGTAGCGATCAAAAACACGTATGATAGCCTCGATGTAGGGGATCAGCTGATCCTCAGGTAAAAATTCTTCAACTATACTGGCCAATAAAGGTTGCGCGCCAAGGCCGCCACCTAAAAGGATCTTAAAGCCACGGTCGCCGTTGGCATTTATTTTAGGAATAGCACCAATATCATGAATATAAGAGAAAGCGGTATCTGCATCGCTTGATGAAAACGAGATCTTAAACTTGCGGCCCATTTCCTGGCATACCGGGTTGCGTAAAAAATACTCAAACGTGGCGTGGGCGTAAGGTGAAACATCAAATGGCTCCTGCGGATCGATACCGGAAGTAGGAGAGGCGGTAACGTTTCTTACCGTGTTGCCACAAGCTTCACGTAAAGTAATATCATCCTGCTCCAGTCTTGCCCAAAGTTCTGGTGTGCGGTCAAGACTTACATAATGTATCTGGATATCCTGGCGGGTAGTGAGGTGCAGGTTGCGGCTTCCGTATTCGTCAGAGATCTCGGCAATTTTTAATAATTGCTTAAATGTTACTTTACCGAACGGCAATTTAATACGTACCATTTGCACACCAGGTTGGCGCTGGCCATAAACACCACGTGCCAGGCGCAAGCTCCTGAACTTTTCATCATGTATTTTACCCTCACGAAAAGCCCTGATCTTTTTTTCAAGATCGATGATATCCTGCTCAACTATCGGGTTCTCCAGTTCTGTTCTGAAGCTCTGCATATGCTATGTTTTAATCAATTATAAAAAAGCCTCTTTGGCTTTGGCTAAAGAGGCGTATGAGATTTGCTGCAAATTTATAGCCCTGCCTTATCGCCTGTAAAACAGCAACGAGGGCACATATATAGACCGGCAGCAATTGAAATATTCATGTTTATCCATCAAATATATACATAGTATAGGGAAATGGTAGAATTAAATTGAAAATAACCGCGATTTTACAGTTTGATGAGATTTTTTTAAGTGCGGATAATGAGGGATTGTTCGCGGGCAATGATATCGGCAACGCTGGTTTCGCTCAGGATTTTAAGGGTAGCATCCCGTACATCAACAAATACATCGCGGATGCCGCAGGTTGTTTCCTGGTGACATTCGTCGCATTTGTGATAAAAATTTAAGCTGGCGCAAGGTACCATGGCAATTGGACCATCGGTAATGCGCATAATGCTTACCAGGAAGATCTCTTTCGGATCGCGGTTAAGGCTGTAACCACCGCCGGCTCCTTTTTTACTGTACAGGAAACCCGCGTTGCGTAAATCGAGCAAGATCTGCTCCAGGAATTTTTTGGGGATACGTTCCGCCTCAGCGATCTTCGAAATTTGCATAGGTGGCTGATCCATGTTTTTACCCAGGATCACCAGTGCTTTTATAGCGTACTTAGTCTTTTTGGAAAGCATTTTCTAAAATAAAACTTACAAAGTTAAACAATATTAAATAAAAATATCCAGTAATACTATAGAGTACCACTATACCATATTGTTTACCTTTTTTATTCGGGTTCATTTTCAGGCTTTTTTGAAAATGCATTAAAATGGTGTTCTTTTTACACCAATAAAGCTCCCCTAATTGTATTTTATTTGCATTTTCAATTTTCAAAGACTCAATATTTAACAAAATACTTAACGTTAATCTGTTTTTATTGCTGAAATTTTATTTTTTATCAGAATGGCCGAGACTTTTTTCAGGATTAACTTTATCACGTATCAACTGTTTAAGCTCTTTTATTTCGGGAAAGCGACCCTCTTTTTTCCTGTCAAATAAAACTTCGTCATTTACGCTGATGGTATATCTGCCATTTATTTCGCTGGGGTGCAGGGTTACACCATATATATCATCAGTGAAGGTGGTCAATAGTTCCTGGGCCATATAGGCGGCTCGCATCATCCAGCCGCATTTAGGGCAATACTCAATAGTTATGGTCGGTTTCATGCAATCAATGGTTTATGTTCCACAATAAATCTTTCTTCGCTGTGGGTGCTTAATAAGGTAAGTTCATCGCCAACAGTAATTGTGCCATCGCCCTGGTGTACCAGGTTTTGGCCAAAAAGGATCTTGTTATTTTTAAACCGATATTTGGCAAGCGTTTTTAAAGGCTCCTTAGCCTTGGTACCGGTTTGCTGATCAATAGTGGTCATGATACAGCGGGCGCAAAGCTTGGCTCCATAAAAACTGATACCCGCAATATTAATATGGTTCATCAAATCCTCGCTAAACGCATCGCCACCTGTAAAAACAATATTTGGTCTAAACCTATTCATCGGTAAGGCTTCCGGCAGGCGTTTATTTAAATCATCCAGTGAAGCCTGGCCAATCAATAAAAACGGGTAAGCATCCGCAAAAGAAGTGATCATCCCTGGCTGGGCATATCGTTGGTCAACCTCACGTTCACTGTCATCAGGCATATAAATCAACCGGCAGGGGATACCTAATGTACTGCTAAACCATCCATCAAGCTCATCGCTTACATAAACGCCTATGCAGGTATCATCCCAGATCACTACATCATGCTTACTATTGGCATCATATGCAAAGGGAATGTTAATAGAGCCGGTTGCATGATGCGAAACCAGCAAGCCGTCGCTTTGGATACTTACCTTAATTAAAGCCATTTGAAAATGCTCCCGTTGGGTCAGGAATCGGTTTTGGCTATCAACCAACATCCACCGCCTGTCATACTTAAACCCGCGACTGGTTACCGCCGCCGATTTTACCGAAATGCCGGCTAATGATTTGATGGGATAGATGAAGAGTTGGCTTACCTGCAGCATGGTGCAAAAATAAGTAAAAAACAGGGCCTCACCTAAACGGCAAAGCCCTCATGAGCGCTAAAATAAATTAAACACGAATAATCCTCTCCAAAGGAGAGGACTTTTGATTTGCGAGATCATGTCCCCGCAGGGTTTCTCAAAGGAGAACCTTGTGGTTTTACAATACCGGTTGCTGTGATCAGTGCCACATTTAAGCGAGATGATCGGAGATCCCTCAGAAGCTTACCTATGACACGGTAAAGGGGACAGAAAAGAAATCCTGTTCAATCCAAAAATCGTGTTCTCAATCGATTGTATTTTTATTTTCAATTCATTGCTTTAGTTAATTTTAATTGATAATATTGTTTTATCCAATTGCACAACCATTTCTTGAATTACATAACCAATTAGCGAAATTATGCCATTAAACAATGTAAGCGGCAGCGCCAAAGCAGGTAATACCTATGATGCCATTGTTATAGGATCGGGTATCAGCGGCGGCTGGGCGGCTAAAGAATTAACCGGGAGAGGCCTTAAAACTATTATGCTTGAACGCGGTCGCGACTTTCAACACATTAAGGATTATAAAACCGCCGCCAAAGATCCCTGGGACTTTGAACACCGCGGCGCGGTAACACAAGCCCAGCGTAAGGAACGGCCAGTTATTTCAAGAAACTGGGGAGCACAGGAAGCCATTATGGATTACTGGGTTGATGAGCAGCAAGCGCCGTATCACGAAGTTAAACCCTTTAACTGGTGGCGATCATACCAGTTAGGCGGCCGCTCTATTTTATGGGGCAGGCAAAGCTACCGCTGGAGCGATTTTGATTTTGAAGCCAACGCCAAAGATGGCTGGGCCATTGACTGGCCCATCCGATATAAAGATCTGGCACCATGGTATGATCATGTGGAGAAATTTGCAGGTATCAGCGGTTCGTTAGAGGGTTTACCGCAGCTGCCCGACGGGCATTACCTGCCACCCATGGATATGAACTGGGTTGAGAAGGATGTAGCCGAACGCATCAAGAAAAATTATGGTGGTAAAAGGCATATGATCATCGGCCGCACGGCTAATTTAACAGCTGCGATACCCGGCCGTACCAAATGCGAGTTCAGGAACAGGTGCTGGGAGGGATGTCCTTTTGGTGGCTATTTCAGCACGCAGTCATCAACCTTGCCGGCTTCTTTGGCTACCGGCAATTTAACAGTGAGGCCATACTCCATAGTAACTAAAATTATTTACGATAAGGATACCCAAAAGGCAAAAGGAGTGGAGGTGCTTGATGCCGAAACCAACAAAACCTATGAGTACTACGCCAAAATTGTGTTTGTAAATGCTTCGGCTTTAAATAGCGCCTGGGTGCTGATGAATTCTGCAACCGATGTTTGGCCCGATGGATTAGGCAGTAGCAGCGGCGAGTTGGGGCATAACATTATGGATCACCACTATAATTTAGGTGCATCTGGTACGGTAGATGGTTTTGAGGATAAATATTATTACGGACGCCGCGCTAACGGCATTTATGTAGTTCGGTTTGCCAACCTGTTTGGCGATAAACGGGATTACTTACGCGGCTTTGGTTACCAGGGAGCTGCAAGCCGGACCGGATGGAGCAGGGAAATTGCCGAAATGAATATAGGCGCGCAATACAAGGATGCCATTACCGAACCGGGCGGCTGGCAGATAGGCATCGGCGGTTTTGGCGAGCTTTTGCCTTACCACGATAATAAGATCACCCTCAATAAAACACTGAAAGATAAATGGGGCTTGCCAATATTATCTATGGATGCCGTGATCAGGGATAATGAAATGAAAATGCGGGTAGATATTGTGAAGGAAGCAAAAGCCATGCTGGAAAGCGCCGGTGTTAAAAATATTGAAACACACGATAAAGGCCACAATATAGGCGATGGCATCCATGAAATGGGCACCGCGCGCATGGGCCGCGATCCTAAAACATCGGTACTTAACGAGCACAACCAGGTTTGGGATGCCAAAAACGTATTTGTTACCGACGGAGCAGCCATGACCTCATCGGCCTGCCAAAACCCATCGTTAACCTATATGGCGCTGACTGCCCGCGCTGCTAATTTCGCCGCAGATGAATTGAAGAAAGGGAATTTGTAACGCGAGAATGACTTGTTTCAGATGACAAATTGATCATGTCATTGCCTCGTTCCTCGCAATGACATAGCTTTATATTGTCATTCTACCTTCAGAATTTCGCGAAATTTATTACTCGCAATGACATAGTTTTATATTTTCATTTTTCCATGTTCAAAGTCACGAATATGGCAATCTACATCACCATATATTAAATCAACCAAAACTATACCATGAAAAAAATAACCATTATTTGCTTACTCATAGGCGCTACTATTATTAATGTAGCTGCCAAAACCAAGGTACTTGTATTCTGCAAAACTGCCGGGTTTCACCATAATTCCATAGCTGTTGGCGTGCCTGCCATTATGAAGTTAGGTGCCGAAAATGGCTTTGATGTGGATAGTACCACTAATGCCGAAAAATTCACAGCTGCCAATTTAAAGCAATATGCCGCTGTTATATTTTTAAGTACCACGGGCGATGTTTTGAACGATACCCAGCAAGCGGCTTTTGAAAAATACATCCAGGCCGGTGGAGGTTTTGTTGGTGTGCATGCCGCTACTGACACCGAATACGATTGGCCCTGGTATGGCAAACTGGTTGGCGCTTATTTTAAAAGTCACCCTAAACAACAGGAAGCTACGTTGCATGTGGTTGACCGTAACTTTATTGCAACTAAGCACTTACCTGAAGATTGGAAACGCTTTGACGAATGGTATAACTATAAATGGATGGGCGACGACCTGCACGTGTTGATTAAAATTGATGAGAAAAGCTATACCGGCGGCGAAAATGGCGATAACCACCCTATGGCCTGGTACCATAGCTTTGACGGTGGCAGGGCGTTTTACACCGAACTTGGCCATACCGACGAATCATATGCCGATCCATTATACCTGAAACATTTATTGGGTGGCATTCAGTATGCGATAGGGAAGAAGTAAGGCTTTGTCTGAACTGGGATTTGTCGAATTAAGGAATTTACAGAATGAAATAAAATTCAATTAATTCTGATAATTCGACAAATTCCGGTTCATACAGCCATTAAGCGTGTTGGATAGCCCGCTCAAGCGCTATGTTATGTTTGTAGCGGAACACAAATGGAAATATAATAGCTATTACTAAAGCATAAGCTGCAAAGGTTAACCAGATGCCATGCCAGTCTTTACTTCCATCGGCATGAATAAAAAACTTATCAATAATAAAGCCGCTGGCAATACTTCCAAAAAAAGCGCCGAAGCCGTTTACCATCATCATAAATAAGCCCTGCGCGCTGCCACGTATTTCGGGGGTAGTTTGCGTTTCCACAAATAATGACCCCGATATGTTAAAGAAATCAAAGGCCATACCGTAAACAATGCACGATAGGATGATCATCCATAAACCACTGGCAGGGTTACCAAACGCAAATAAACCAAAACGTAAAACCCAGGCCAGCATACTGAACAGCATTACATTTTTAATACCAAACTTGCGTAAAAAGAAAGGTATAGCCAAAATGAAAAGTGTTTCTGATACCTGCGAAATGGAAATGATTGCGCTTGAATGTTCTACCGCGAATAAGCCTTTATACGAAGGTGTTTTGGCAAAATCTAAAATATAGGTGGTTCCGTAAGCATTAGTAAGCTGCAAGGCTGCACCTAAAAGTAATGAGAAACCGAAAAAGATAGCAAATTTGGGTGTTTTGAATAATTCAAAAGCATTTAAACCAAGGGCATCCCGCAATGTTTTTTTACCTGCCTTACCCAATAAAGGAGGGCATTTAGGCAGCGAGAAAGAAAATATACCTAACGCCAACGCTACGGCAGATGCGATATAAAATTGATTGGCACTGGTTTCGCTTTTGGTGACATCTACCACTAACAAGGCCGCGATAAATCCAACTGTTCCCCAAACGCGGATAGGAGGGTAAACCTTAACTACATCTTTACCTTCACCTTTTAATGCCGAGTAAGCAACTGTTATAGATAAAGACAAGGTTGGCATATAGAAAATCATGTTAAGCAGTATCACCCAAAAAAACACTGTGGGACTTGTTACCAATGGTACACAAAAGAGTGTTATAGCCCCTAAAATATGTAGTGTACCATACAATTTTTCGGCGTTGATCCATTTATCTGATATGATACCCGCAAGTGCAGGCATAAATATGGATGAAATACCCATAGTTGAAAAAATTGCCCCAAACTGTGCACCAGACCATCCTTTGTTTTGAAACCAGTATGCGCCTACGGTAAGCAGCCATGCCCCCCACACAAAAAATTGCATAAAATTCATCAGTATTAAGCGGAACTTAATATTCATACAGTACTGGGTTTAAATAATTTTGTCAGTGTTAAATTAAAAACGGAAAGTAGTGAAATAAATGTAAATCAGAAAGCTAAGGGGTATAGAATTTGGTAAAATGAGCCTAAATGTTACGCTTTGCTGGTGAGTTTATAAAAGAGGGTTATTATTTGATATTGAATATATTAAAATTAGGTGAGTTCGATATAAGAAAAGGTTACCGTAAATCAAGAAAAGTATGTCATTTCGATTGAGCAAGGGCGGATTGAGCGGTTGCGCGAAAGAGAAACTATCTCTTGAGCGAAGCGAAAAATCTTATACGGTATGCTATGATGGACTGCATAACGTATAAGATTTCTCCTCACCCTCCACTCAGCCATCCGCTGTTCGTCGAAATGACATTTGGGAGTTCTTATATCGAAATTCCCAATTCCGAAATTACGATGCCTTACGCTTGTTGAGTTCGTCGCGGATCTTAGCCGCTTTTTCGTATGATTCTTCGGCCAGCGCTTCCTGTAGTTTTGTTTTTAGCTCATCAATGCTTAATGATGCAAAGCCGCTCCCTACAGATGAGGTATTAACTGTTTTTTCTTCCTGGTTTTCGTTGATGTTTTCGAGGTAAACGAAATCGTTCCCCTCAATTACAATCCCCGCTGTCGACAGGATGAACTCGTAGGTGAAAATAGGGCAGTCAAATCTTACAGCAACCGCTATGGCATCAGATGTACGGGCATCTATCTCAACAGATCGTTTGCCATCGCTGCAAATCAATTTTGAATAAAAGATACCATCTACCAGGTTATAAATAATAATTTCCTGTACTTCCACCAGGTAGGCCTGCGCAAAGCTTTTAAAAAGATCATGCGTAAGCGGGCGGCTTGGTGTCATCTTTTCTATCTCAATAGCAATGGCCTGGGCCTCAAAACTACCTATAATGATAGGTAACCTGCGCCTGCCGCTAACCTCGCCTAAAACTAAAGCATAAGCACCGGATTGTGTTTGGCTGTATGACAACCCAACAATATCCAGCTTAATTTTTTTCATGTTGTTACCCATCGCACCTAAATATTTTATGCTGAAGCCTTATATGCCTTAACTGCTGCTATTAATTGCGGCACTACCTCAAACGCATCACCAACTATACCGTAGTCGGCCACTTTAAAAAATGGAGCCTCCGGATCTTTGTTGATAACCACAATAACTTTTGAAGAACTAATGCCGGCCAGGTGCTGAATAGCACCTGAAATTCCTATCGCAATATACAAATTTGGACTGACAGCTATGCCGGTTTGTCCAACATGTTCGCTATGTGGTCGCCAACCAGCATCTGATACCGGTTTTGAGCATGCTGTGGCAGCGCCAAGCAAACCAGCCAACTCTTCAACCATGCCCCAGTTCTCGGGCCCTTTCAGGCCTCTGCCAGCCGATACAACGATCTCTGCATCGGGCAAGGATACTTTATCGGTTGAGCGAACGATCTCTTTGATCATCGCTTTAAAATCAGATTCTTTGGTTTCTGCAGCAAAATCTTCAATCTGCGCACTGCCACCTGTTTCAACTACTTTATAAGAGTTTGGCACCAGGGCTATTACTTTATTTGCTGATGAAAGCTCAACAATGGCAAAGGCTTTACCAGAGAAAGCCGTTTTTTTAACGGTGAACTTACCGCCGTTTTGCTCGGGCAATGCCACGGCGCCATCGGCCACACCGGCTTCTAATTTTACACCAATACGTGGCGCAAGGCCACGACCGGAAAATGTATTTGATAATACTACAATATTGGCACCTTCTTTTTTGGCAGCTTCTGCTATTACCGAGGCGTAAGCCTGGTTTACAAAGTTTTTAAGTTTATCGCCAGATACGTTGAGCACTTTTTGAGCGCCGTATTTCCCTAAAGATGCTAATTCACCGGCACTTACATTGCCGATAGAAATGGCGATAAGATTAGTGTTATTTTGATCGGCAATAGCCTTCGCGTAGCTTACAGCTTCAAAAATGGACTTTTTGAACGTTCCGCCGGCATTTTCCGCATATATTAAAACTGACATATATAATGAGTTTCGTAAAATCGATTTGAGTAAAATTAGATAACGCGTGCTTCGGTATGTAAAAGATCAACCAGTTTAGCTGTATCGGCAGCGGGAACCAACGTAACCTGCCCACGTGGGGCCAGTGTTTCATAACTGATGATGTCTGAAAATGTTTTTACTTCAACAGGTTCAATAACAGTTAGGGGTTTTGTTCTGGCCGACATGATGCCACGCATGTTAGGGATCTTTGGTTCGGCAACGCCTTCGGCAGCACCAGCCACAAAAGGGTAGGGAATGGTCAGTACCTCTTTGCCGCCTTCAATTTCACGTTCAACGGTGGCTTCGCTATCGGCAGCATCCAATTTTTTGATGATAGATACCGAAGGTAGGTCTAACAATTCGCCCAGCATACCGGCCACTTTCGATCCGTTGTAGTCAATAGATTCCCGGCCGGTAAGAATCAGGTCGAATGGGTTAGCTTTTACATATTGCGCTATCTGGAAAGCTACATACCAGGCATCGTGGGCTTTAGCGTTTATGCGCACCGCGTCGGTAGCGCCAATAGCCAAAGCCTTGCGAATGGTGGCCTCTGTATTTACCTCACCAACATTAATTACAGTTACTGTACCTTTACCGCCATCGGTTAGTTCAATAGCGCGTGAAAGTGCTATCTCATCGTAAGGATTTAATATAAATTGAACACCATTTGTATTAAATTGGGTGTTATTATCAGTAAAAGTTATTTTTGTGGTGGTATCAGGAACATTACTTACACATACCAGGATCTTCATATCAATAGGTTTTTGCAAATTTAAGTTAAAAAAGATAGAGTTTAAAATGGAGTTGAGCAGATTGGATAAGCTACTGGAATTTATAAAAAATGAACCCAACGACGAGTTTTTAAAATACGCGCTGGCCACCGAATATCTGCGTCTTAATCAGGTAGATATAGCCCTTACTTATTACGAGGACCTGGTGAACAACCACCCCAATTACGTAGGCACCTATTATCATTTGGGCAAGCTTTACGAAGCCCTTAACCGCAAACAGGATGCCATTACCACCTACGAAAACGGCATGAAAGTGACCAAAGCAAAGCGCGATAATCACTCGTTTTCTGAATTACAGGCCGTATACCGCGCAGCCATGGGAATTGAGGAAGATGATGACGATTATTGATTTTAGTTCATAGATGATGGTTCATAGTTCATAGAAGCTTCATCTATTTGTAAATAACAATCAGCAATTTAGTTTCTGGGCATCCGGCTATGATCCATGAACTATAAACCATAAACCATGAACTAAATGATTACCAAACGCCACCTGCTTTTTCTTCGGGATGTTTTAATTTATACGTTTACGGCTTTTGGTGGGCCGCAGGCGCATATTGCTGTTTTGCTGCGCGAGTTTGTGCAGAAAAGGCGCTATGTTACCGAGGAGGAGCTGATGGAACTTAATGCGCTATCGCAGGTATTACCGGGGCCTTCATCTACCCAAACTTTGGTTGGTATTGCCTGGAAGGTTGGCGGATTGCAGTTAGCTTTAATCACCTTTGTTATTTGGATACTGCCGTCAGCAGCTATTATGGGCATGGCCGCAATCAGCTATAAAATATTTGCTAATCAGACTAAATTCGCACATGTTTTAACGTATGTCCAGCCGGTAGCCGTGGGAATTGTTGCTTATGCTACCTATAGCTTTGCGTTTAAGTTTTTAAAAACAAGGATAAGTACCATGCTGGCTGTGGCATCGCTTATTGCCACACTCATTTTGCAAAACGCTTACGCGTTTCCAATACTGATCTTGTTGGGAGGCATCATATCGTCGGCTATGGAGACCCAGCCGCAAGAAAACGAACTGCGCACACGGTTGTATGCCAATGTAAATCCCAATAAAGTAGCTTATTTTATTGGGATCCTGTTGTTTTTTGCAGCTTTGGGTGCTGTCATCAACCAAACCTCGCCCTTTAGTTTACCCATTCGTTTATTTGAAAACTTTTACCGCAACGGCATATTGATTTTTGGTGGCGGGCAGGTGATGGTTCCGCTAATGTATACCGAGTTTGTGGAAGTAAAACATTACCTCAGCAACTCCGAATTTCTTTCGGGTTACGCCTTGCAGCAGGCCTTGCCGGGCCCGACATTTTCGTTTACTTCATTTTTAGGTGGTATCACTTTAGGTAATAAAGGATATGGGATTGGTGGCCAAATCATTGGAAGCCTTGTGGCCGTAATAGGGGTAAACACTCCCGGCTTGATCTTGATCCTTTTCATCGTACCATTTTGGGAAGATCTAAAGAAAATTACCCGTATCAAAAATTCACTAAGCGGCATAAACGCGGTTGCCGTAGGTTTTATGGCTACAGCGTTTATCCTGTTGGTACGACCGTTTGGCGGTAATTGGATAGCTTATCTGTTAATGATTTGTACGTTTTTATTGTTGAAATTCACAAAGATAAAAGCACCATTGATCATTGTGATAGGGGTAGTGATAGGGTTGTTGGCCCCCTAACCCCCTGAAGGGGGAACTTTTGATTTGCATGCTAATCATAAAATAACGACGTCCAATTTGTAAACAAATTGGACGTCGTTATAAATAAGTTTTTTAAATTCCCCCTTCAGGGGGTTAGGGGGCCTCGCTTTTAAAATGGCGGTTCATCATCAATATCATCCATTCGTGATGGGCGAATAATGAAGTTGCTTTGTTTTTCAAAATCCTGTGATGGGGCAAGGCCGCTAAACGCGTTGCCGGCAGGAGGGGGGAAGCCATCCATGCCTTCTTCCAGGTTGGCAAATTTCACGTATTTACCAACGAATTTAAGCCTTACCGTACCGGTTTCACCGTTACGGTGTTTGGCGATAATTACCTCACCCACACCCTGGGTTGGGTTACCGTCTTCATCCTCAGTTAAACCGTAGTATTCAGGACGGTAAAGGAACAATACCATATCCGCATCCTGCTCAATTGAACCAGACTCACGTAAATCCGACAGCATCGGCCTTTTGGAGTTACCCGGCCTTTGCTCCACCGCGCGACTCAACTGCGACAGTGCGATAACCGGCACGTTTAATTCTTTTGCAACCGATTTTAACGCACGTGAAATACTACCAATTTCCTGTTCTCGGTTGCCGCCGCCTTTGCCATCAGCCGCTTTACCATGCATCAACTGCAGGTAATCGATGATGATTAATTGAATATCGTGCTGTGCTTTTAAACGACGGCATTTGGCCCTGAATTCAAATATGTTAAGTGCCGGGGTATCGTCAATAATGAAGACAGATTTTTCAAGCCGGCCAATTTTAGAGTGGATCTGTTGCCATTCCCATTCTTCCAGGGTTCCCTTACGGATCTTTTCCTGCTCAATTTCGGCCTCGCCAGCAATCAAACGGTTCACCAACTGAACAGACGACATTTCCAGCGAAAATACCACAGTAGGTTTATCAAAATCAACCGCCGCGTTACGGGCGCAACTTAATACGAAGGCCGTTTTACCCATTGCCGGGCGGGCAGCTATAATTACAAGATCGGATTTTTGCCAGCCCGAAGTCATACGGTCAAGCCCGGTAAAGCCCGATGGCACACCTGTTAATCCGTCTTTTTTATCTTTTAAAGATTCAATATCTTTCAACGCTTCCTGTACCAGGTCGTCCATTTTACGGGCGTCACGGCGCAGGTTGCTTTGGGCTATTTCAAAAAGATTTTTTTCGGCTTTATCCAACAAGTCGAGTACATCGCTGGTATCTTCATAAGCGCTGTTGATGGTTTCTGTAGAGATCCGGATCAACTCCCGCTGGATGTATTTTTGGATGATAATACGCGAGTGAAACTCAATATTGGCGGCAGACGCCACACGGCTGGTAAGCTCGGTGATATAATATGCGCCACCAATCATTTCCAGGTCGCCCTGTTTACGCAATTGCGCTGTAACGGTAAGGATATCTATTGGCTGCGATTTTTCAAAAAGATCTTTAATGGCCGCAAAAATCTTTTGGTGATTGTCGCGGTAAAAAACTTCGGCTTTCAGTACGTCAATTACCGATGATAGGGCATCTTTTTCAAGCATCAGCGCGCCTAACACGGCTTCTTCTAAATCTGTAGCTTGCGGGGGCAATTTGCCCAATCCACTATATGGGGTTGGGTTAGTGATGCGGCTACGGCGTTCGTTTGTATTAGGCTTGTACTGATTCTCGTTCTCAAAACTCATAAGGCGACAAAAATATACAAAAAATGGGTCGTGTTGGGTACTTTTAAATTAACATAGTGTATCCAACTTCTAAAGCAATCATTCTCAATTTAATAATTTAAGCTATTAAATTAACACTACATTGTTAACAAGATGTGGATAACCAAAAGCGACCACTGATTTACAACACGTTAAACCTATGTTAATAAAGTTTAAAATTGTTGGGCATTATTCAAAAACCAAAATGGCAGTTCAGTTCAATAACCGCTTAATCAATTAATATAGCTATTTTTGCCAAAATATAGAATAGTAAAAATGACATTTAATCAAAGACCTCAGCGCGAAAGTAACCAAATGGTTTTTGGCATCAGGGCCATCATGGAAGCCATTACTTCGGGAAAAGAAATTGAGGCATTATATATCCAAAGAGGAGCGGCTGGCGGCTTATCGCATGAGCTAAAAGCACTGCTTACAGAATACAACATCACTGCTCAGCAGGTTCCTGTCGAAAAACTCAACCGCCTTACCGCAAAAAATCACCAGGGGGCTGTAGCCTTTATTTCGCCGATAGTTTATCAAAAAATTGAGAATATCATCCCAGGGGTTTTTGAAAAAGGAGAGGTGCCATTGATTTTAGTTTTAGATTCCATTACCGATGTACGAAATATGGGTGCCATAGCCCGTACTGCAGAATGCGCCGGCGTGCACGCCATTGTGATCCCGGCCAAAGGATCGGCACAGATCAATCCCGATGCTATTAAAACATCGGCAGGGGCTTTATATAAGATCCCGGTTTGCCGCCACGATAACTTTATGCAAACTGTTAAGTTTTTACAGGAATCGGGTTTGCAGCTGGTTTGCTGTACCGAAAAAACAAAAGAAGATATCTACGCTCCTGACTATACCGCGCCAACCGCCATCATCATGGGATCTGAAGAAGATGGCATCCGTAACGAGATCATTCGCATCTCTGATCACCTGGCCAAAATCCCTATGTTTGGTGAGATAGAATCATTGAATGTATCGGTATCTACCGGTGTTATTTTATATGAAGCGATAAGGCAGAGGGGATTGGTTAAGAGTTGATTAGGTTGATTAGGTTGATTAGGTTGGAAAAATTAGAGAATACCTTTGTTTTTATTTATCAAAAGAAAATAACTTAATCAACTCAATTCAACCCAATCAACCATTCACTAAACCCTAAATATACTTCGCTCCAAACTTGCTCTTTACATCTGCTACTACCTGTTTTACGTTTTGCTCCTGGTCGCGGGGGCAAATGAGCAGGGTGTTATTTGATTCTACTACAATGAAATCATGCAGTCCTTTTAGTATCACCAGCTTTTCGCCGGGTACATTTACCATGCAATTTGATGAATCGTACATGATCACCTTTTCTGAAGGGATCACCGCGTTGCCTACATAATCTTTCTCCGCAAGATCATAAATGGATGCCCAGGTACCCAAATCGCTCCAGCCAAAGTCTGATGGTAATACATAAACATTATCCGCTTTTTCCATCACCCCATAATCTATCGAAATATTGATACATTGCTGGTAAGCCTGGTTGATATGGCTCCGCTCGTTTTCTGTATTGTAAACCGGGCGGGCATCTGCAAAAATCTCGTGCATATCCGGCAAATACTGCTCAAATGCTTTTACTATCGCTTTGGCCGACCATACAAAGATGCCCGCGTTCCACAAAAAGTCGCCGCTTTGGATGAAAGTTTTGGCTATCTCCAGCGTTGGTTTCTCGGTAAAGGTTTTCACTTTATGAAAATCTTCGTTGATGGTATTATCAGTGTATTGAATGTACCCGTAACCGGTATCCGGTCTTGATGGTTTAATACCTAAGGTTACCAGGCAATCGTTTGCTGTAGCGGTTTCTAATGATCGAAGGATGGAGTTTACAAACGCATCTTCATCCAGTATCTGCTGATCAGATGGCGCTACTACGATGGCCGCATCGGGGTTTAAGTTTTCTATTTTAAAACAGCCGTAAGCTACGCAGGGTGCGGTATTGCGCATTACCGGTTCAGTCAATATCTGCTGATCTTCCATATCCGGAAGCTGCGTTTTTACCAGTTTGGTATAATTCTCGTTGGTTACTACGTAAATATTTTCTTTAGGACAAACTTTAAGGAAACGTTCGTAGGTGTTTTGGATTAAGGTTTTGCCGGTTCCAAGAATATCGATAAACTGTTTAGGGTGCGATGTGCGACTGATGGGCCAAAAACGGCTGCCTATTCCGCCTGCCATGATGATGGCATAGTAGTTTTTGTTCATGTGTAATTTTAAGAATTATTATTTGGTTTAGTTGCCGCAAAAATGGACAATAATCTGATAGTTGCCTGTTAAATAAAACTATATAATTTGTTAATAATTTGGACACGGTAAGTAAACAAAATGTTTTTCATTTAATAATCATATTAGTATAAAATTTAAAAGTAAATCCCTCGTTTATTCAGAAAATTTTGTTACTTTAAACTTTTAAATCGGACTTTAGATTATTTAAGATAATGATAGAAACTAAGAAGTCGCTATTTGATAACCTCCAGAATTTTTTCGGATTCGACAACTTTAAGGGGGAGCAGGAAGCGATTATCACTAATATCCTGAGCGGCAATGACACCTTTGTAATCATGCCTACAGGTGGTGGTAAATCAATGTGTTACCAGTTACCTGCGCTAATGAGCGATGGCACTGCAATAGTAATTTCTCCATTGATCGCCCTGATGAAAAATCAGGTAGATCAGTTAAGGGCCTTCGGTGGCTCAGATAGTATAGCCCATTTTTTAAATTCTTCACTTACTAAATCCGATATAGGCCGCGTTAAAGAAGATGTTTTAGCCGGTAAGACAAAGTTATTGTATGTAGCTCCCGAATCATTAACCAAGCAGGAAAATATCGACTTTTTACGTTTAAATCAGGTATCATTTGTAGCGGTAGACGAAGCGCATTGTATCTCGGAATGGGGGCATGATTTTCGGCCCGAATACCGTAAGATTCGCCAGGTGATCAGTAATATTGGCGAAAATATCCCAATCATCGCCTTAACAGCTACAGCTACACCAAAAGTTCAGCAGGATATTCAAAAAAACCTGCAGATGAACAATGCCACCATCTACAAATCGTCGTTTAACCGGTCGAACCTTTTTTATGAAGTACGTGCCAAACGTAACGTAATAAAAGAGATAGTAAAATTTGTAAAACAAAACCAGGGAAAATCTGGCATCATATATTGTTTAAGTCGCAAAAAAGTTGAAGAGGTTGCAGAAGCCCTTAACTTAAACGGCGTAAAGGCTTTGCCATACCACGCCGGTTTAGACCCTAAAGTGCGTGCTGATACACAGGATAAATTCCTGATGGAAGATGTTGATGTGATTGTGGCAACTATAGCCTTCGGGATGGGGATTGATAAACCGGATGTTAGATATGTAATTCACCACGATGTGCCTAAAAGTATGGAAGGCTATTACCAGGAAACCGGTCGTGCCGGCCGCGATGGCGGCGAAGGTGTTTGTGTGGCCTTTTACTCTGAAAAAGATATTGACAAGCTGCAAAAGTTTATGAAGGATAAACCTGTTGCAGAACGCGAAATAGGCACCCAGATATTAAAAGAAGTTATTGATTATTGCGAATCATCTGTTTGCAGGCGTAAACAATTGTTGCATTATTTTGGCGAGAACTTTAACGAGGCGGGCTGTAATAACATGTGCGATAATTGCTGCGGTCACAAAGAGCATTTTGATGGCGAAGAGCATTTACATAAAGCGTTAAGCCTGATTAAACACATAGGCGAAAAGTTTGACGATCACCACATCATCAACATTTTGTTAGGGGAAGAGAATGCTCAGATCAAAAATTACGAGCATGATGCGCTTGATTATTATGGATCGGGCAAAGAACTCGGCCGTAATTTGTGGAACTCCCTTTTAAGACAGGCTTTGCTTAATAATTACCTGTCAAAAGACATTGACCAGTACGGCTTGCTCAGGTTAACCAAATTAGGCAACTCCTTTATTGAAAATCCACACAGCATCCGTTTTGTGATGAACCAGGTAATAGAAGGTACCGACGACGATGATGACGCCGATGGCCCTAAAACAGGCGGCGGCGCATTGGATACCCAATTATTGCAGATGCTTAAAGACCTGCGTAAAAGGCTGGCCAAGCAAAAGGGGTTGCCACCGTTCGTGATTTTTCAGGATCCATCGTTAGAGGAGATGTGTACGCACTATCCAATCAATACCGAAGAGTTAAAACATATCTCGGGTGTTGGCGCCGGTAAGGCCCTTAAGTTTGGTAAGCCGTTTACGGATATGATCCAGAAATACGTGGAAGATAATGATATCGACCGTCCGGTTGATATGGTGATCAAAAGTGCGGCGAACAAATCGGCATTAAAAGTTTTCATCATTCAAAATATTGATCGTCATTTAAATTTGGATGATATAGCTGCATCTAAAGGATTAACCTACGAAGAGATCCTGAAAGAAGTAGAAACTATTGTAAACTCGGGCACCAAACTCAACCTTAATTATTATATTGATGAGGTGATAGACGAAGACAAGCAGGAAGAAGTTTTTGATTACTTCCGCACTGCCGAAGCTGATTCTATCGACGATGCTCTTGCCGAGTTAGGCAACGATGATTATACCCGCGAAGAAGTACAATTGATGAGGATAAAATTCCTGTCGGAAATGGGGAATTGATATTAACATGAAATAAAACCAAAACACCTTTGAACTCACTTTCAAAGGTGTTTTGGTTTTGATAAGTTACATGATTAGGAAGCTATTCGTTCTCGTCGAAAATCCTAGTATAGTCAGAAAACTCAGTATTTTCCAAATCTTTGATTATAACTGATTTTGCTATATCAAAATCAATCACAAAGCAACAAACCTCCATTGTTCCGCTACCAATGCTTCCTCCATCGCAATGACCAAGTCCTGTCCAACCTAAGGTGTGATCCATTTTGTTCTGTAATCTTGTTCTTTTAGCAATATCATCTGCATTGCCCATTCCATCGATCTTAAATTCAATGAGTAAAGTATATTGATCATCAATGTCTACTTCTTCGTATCCATCTTTAACCATCATATTTATCTCGCTTTGAATTTGTTTTTTATTGCTCGATAATAGTCTGGATTTTACCTCTTTGTTTTGTCCTGGAGTACCAACAATACCCCAATGTACTATGCCTGTTTTAGCATCTTTGTCCCAGGTTTCCCAATATAAAATTTGATCACCTGATTGTTTATAAAGTTTTAGCATTTTTGATATCTTCTTTATTTTTCTATTTGATTTCCAGGTAGTCTAAATTCATATTTCCATTGGCTACAATATGCAAGGTAAGCACGTGTATACCTTTCGTTAGCATAATTGAGCCTATCGCTGGCGAACTGTTCCAATGATGCCATTGCCTCCATGCTATGGTGTCCTGATCGTTATGAGTAGAGGTGATCTTCATTGGGCCGGTGGCATCTTTACCATCTATATCAATGGATATAGCACCATCGCCGTTAGCAGTGTACATTAGGCCGATAGGATAGCTGCCCGTTTTGGTTACTTTAACGGTGTAATTAATCCATTCACCAGGTTGTGTCCAACCTACGTAAAATTGGTTCATATCCCTTTTAACTTTATTGTAAGGATTATCATCAATATGGTCATGTGCTTTGGTGTAGGATATATCAACCCCTTCCTTCATCCTAAACTCGTTTAAAAAAGTCCCGTTGGCCGGATTAAGTTTACCACTGCCATTATTGGCACTATCGGAATCATGATAAGCTACGCCTTCGCCACCGGTGTTATATAATTCGCATTCCAGTTTACCGGGGAGTTGTTGCATTTTATTTTGCCAGGGTTTGCCGGCATTGGTAGTTTGGGCGATAAAAGCACAGCAAAATAAGGCAATACAAATTGCGAAAAGCAAAAGAGGTTTCATGGTTTAGCTTTGGTTGATAGCGCTAATATAGCAGATAGAAAAGCACCTATCGCATAAAAACATCACCCGATATTGAAGACGTTATTTAGCGATGATCATAAATTCCGTCCGCCTGTTTAAAGCTTTATCTTCCTCTGTTACGTTTGGCGCTATAGGCTGCGTTTTGCCATAGCCTTTATATACCAGGCGCGCGGCAGGGATACCATTACTTATTAAGTATTGATAAACAGATTTAGCACGGTTCTCAGACAAGATTTGATTGGCCAGATCGGCACCCACATTATCGGTATGGCCCGATATCTCGATGTGAACGGTTGGGTTTACAGCAAGAAACTCTATCAACTTTGTTAACTCCGTTTTTGATTCTCTTTTGAGGTCGAATTTGTTGGTATCGAAGAAAATATTCTTCAGGATAACTTTATTGCCAACCTCAATAGGCTCCAGCAATGCTTTGATGTGAAAAGGCTTTTGCTCCTTATAACCAATAAGTGAAAAGTTTGCCGAATAAAACAGGTATCCGCTTTTAGAGATATTTAAAGCATAGTCTTTGCCTGTTGTTAGGGTGGCTAAGAAATCGCCATCATCCTGGTTGCTGTAATCCTGGTAAACGGGTTTGTTTTTTTCCAGGTCAATGATCTCCACAGCCGCCTCCAGCGGTTCTTTGGTTTTTGCATCGGCCACATTGCCTTTTACATAGGTAACAATATGCGGACGAAGATTTGCCGGCAACTCAAAGGTATAAATGTCATAGCCGCCAAAGCCGCCCAGGTTAGCATTGTCTGAAGCGAAAAAAGCATAGGTACCGTAGGCTGTAAGCGTGAGGCCGTTTTCATCGCCATTGGTATTAATAGGGTAGCCCAGGTTTTGTGGCTTTTGCCATTTACCATCTTTTCCCAATCTGCTAACAAATAAATCTTTATTACCCAAACCCGGCCATCCGTTTGAACAAAAGTATAAGGTGCTATCGTCCGGGTGAATAAACGGCGACTGCTCATTATAAGCTGTATTGATGTTTGGCCCAAGGTTTTCAGGTTCGCCCCAGCCCTTGTCTGTTAAGGTCGACTTCCAGATATCGTACCCACCGTAGCCACCTTTTTTGTTGCTTACAAAATACAGCGTGCGTCCGTCGGCACTTATCGATGGCTGCGATTCCCAGCCCGATGTATTTACAGGAGCACTCAGGTCAAAAGGTTTCCCCCAATCGTCACCCAGTTTTTTTGAAATATAAATATCACAGCGACCAAGTCCGTCGGGGCGGTTACAACCCGTAAAGAACAGGAATTTTCCATCCTGAGATAGCGACTGCGCACCCTCGTTGTATTGATCAGTATTAATTCTGCTGCTTAAGTAGGTGGCGGTGTCCCATTTGCCTTTTATCTTCAGGCTTTTATAAAAATCTTCGTTGTTATTAATTTTACGGGTAAATATCAGCATGCTTTCATCTGCAGTGCCAACAGGCAGGTATTCATCATAGGCGGTATTAATGTTAGGTCCCATATTAATGGGTTTAAACGGAACCGGGTGCTGTATAGCCTGGATACTGAATTTGGCATCAGTGATGAGCTTTTGCGCAAACTCATTGTTTTGAGGTGTGATATCAGGGTAAGTAAGGTATTTTTCGAGGTGCTGCTGCGCCTGGGGGTATTTAGCTTCGTAGATCTCTGTTTCGCCAATTTTAAGGTAGATACCGCGATTAAATTCGGGATTAAGGTCAATCACCTTCAAGTATTGCTCAATTGCCTGCTTGTACATATGGCGCGTACGGTACACGTCTCCCAGTTGCGCGTGTGCTTCTACAAATTTAGAGTCTTCATTAATCGCTTTTAGCAGGTTATCAATAGCATCATCGTAATAATGCTCATCAATGTTTTGTCCTGCCTGGGCAAAGTATTTTATGGCTTCGCTGTTTTTGGTAGAATACTGCCTTTGCTGACTCCAGGCTGTAACAGATAGGAAAAATAACAAGATAGAGAGGAAAGCTATTCTCATCTGTTTTGATACGATAATTTATACCGTAAGTTACAATTATTACGGGATATTCAAATATTTATGCGTTTGCAGCGATATTTCCCATTGCGGATTGTTCATTACATAATCAACAATAAGCGGAATCATCTCTTTTGATTTTGACCACTCGGGCTGTAGGTACAATTTACAATCTGGAGAAACCATTTTAGCATGGTACTCTGCCCATTCAAAATCTGATTTATTAAAAACGATCACCTTTAATTCATGGGCATTCTCTGCTACATGTGGCAATGGCGCTTTAAATTTTTTGGGCGATAAACAAATCCAATCCCAATCGCCCGAAAGGGGATAGGCACCAGATGTTTCGATAAAGGTTTTAATACCTAAGTTGTGGAGCTGATCTGTAAGGTAATCAAGATTATAGATCAATGGCTCGCCACCGGTAACCACAACAGCTTTTGACGGATGTATAGATGCATTAGCCACTATGATATCGGCTGCTGTAAGCGGGTGCAGCTCGGCATCCCAGCTTTCTTTAACATCACACCAATGGCAACCCACGTCGCAACCGCCCAGGCGGATAAAGTAAGCTGCTTTACCTGTATTGTATCCTTCACCCTGTATCGTGTAAAACTCTTCCATTAAAGGAAGCAGCGTGCCGTCGTCTGGAATTTGGTGTGCCATAATATTTTGCAAAAGTACCTAAATAAGCCGAAAGCATAAAGCTGAATGGTAAACGTAACGTAAAACGTTTGCCTGCTGCCCTACGAAACGGCCAGATTAGAATTATTATTAATAAATTTCACATTTAAGCAATTGTAAGCATGCAAGTAATCTGTTTGGATTGTAAATTAGCGTCATGAAATTTTAATCTCCCTTAAAAACCTTTACCGCCATGAAAAAAATTTACTTCCTGATCCTTTTCCTGGCAATTACCTGTTTAAGTTCATGCGTTGATATCGAGGAGCATTATACCTTTAAAAACGATGGCAGCTGTAGCGTGGTTTACGGTTTTGATATGAGTAAGGCAGTTTCTGTGTTGGTTAACCTGGTTTCTGACTCCTTAAAACAAACCCCGCAATTTAGCCTGGTAAAAGATACCTCACTTAATTTTTACAATGCCATGCCCGATAGCACCCAGCAACGGATGAGTGTTGCCGAAATTGCCCTGGCCAAAAGCAGTGATCTTACTGTAAATATGAATCTTAAGAAAAGTATTGTGAAGGTATCTATCAACCATACAGCAAAAGACGCTGCCGATTTGAAATATTATCTTCAAAACGTATCCAAAATAGCACTTAACAGCCAGGTGAGCGCCCTATCAACCGGAGCTAAAAACAGCAAAGCTTTAGATGCAAAACAGATGATTGTAGGGCAGGATTATTACTCTTATGATATTACCCCTCACAAATTTTATCGCATCATTGATAAAGCCAAGTTCAATGCTTTTTTAAAGAAAACCCAATCAACCTTTATGATGGCAAAAGCCATGCTGATAGATATGCCCTATAAAGTGATCCTTAATTTTGCAAAGCCCATTAAAAGACTCAATAACTCCAAGGCGGTATTATCTGCCGATAGAAAAAGCGTAACGCTGATCACCAATATGGACGAGGTGATCAAAAATCCATCGCTGATGAATTTGAAGATTGACTTTTAGCGAATGACTTTTTTTGCCCGTTTTAATGAAATCTGAACTTGATTTACTTATCGAATTGCTTGAGGCGGAGAAAAAATCGCTCGAATTGCTTATACAGGAAGATATTAAGGAACACGAATATCTGAATGTGCATCACTATGGCCAGGCATTAATTAAGGTGAATAGCCGCTTGTACATGCTCAATTGTTTTAAAGATCCTTTTTATGAAAGAGAGAACCGTCTTGAAAGAATGCAGAACTTTTACTCGACAGGCGAAGATATTTATTTAAAGGCTTTTTGGGAAGAACAGCTTGTTGTAGAAAAAGAAGAAATTCGGCAATTAAGAAAACAATCAAATACCTATTTTAACGATACTCAAAATATTGATGATGCGTTGTTTGATTTACGGGATGGTAGGTTTGCTAAATTGAGGTTGAATTTTTCTCACAGAGGAGAACCGTTTTATCTTGATTTTAAGATGGAGGCCGGACAAATATTAAATATCTATACGAAAGCAAGTAATCTTGTCGATGGGGATGATCCGGACGATCTCGAATCGAGTCAACTTCATTTGTTCGTGAATTTGGGATTTAAAGCTGACATTGAGGCAGATTTGCTGATTTACAAATGGGTTATGCACGGTGTTAAAGATGTCATAGCAATTAAAACAATGCTATCCAGAATTATATATGACATTGGTTACTGGAGTGAAGAAAAACAAGCTACTTTAGCATGTTTTGTTTGATTATGAAGTGGTATAAAATCGCTGAAGTTCAACCTACTACAGAGCCGTTTATTAAAAAAGTAAAAGCAGGTAGCAAAAGCGTTTGCCTGGTTGGTTTTGAAGGAGAAATATATGCCATGGCTGCTGCCTGTCCGCATGCCGGGGCTGATTTGAGCCAGGGTTTATGCGTGAAAGGTAAAATTGTTTGTCCCTACCATCGGTATACTTATGAATTGGCTACCGGAAAGGGCGGGGAAGGGCAGAATGATTTTGTAGAAACCTATGCCGTAAATATTAAGGATGACGATATTTATGTAGGAATCAGCTCCTTTTGGGATAAGGTTTTTAGATGAGTTGATTGGGATGGAATAAGTTAGATTAAGTTGATTGAGTTAGATTAGGTTGATTGAGTTAGCATATCTTAAAATAAATAACTCAATCAACCTGATCCAATCTACTTAACCCAATAAACTTACTTATATACCTCTTTATTTGCCGAAGAAAGCGTGTTCTTCAACAAACCTATAATCGTCATTAAGCCTACACCGCCCGGTACCGGGGTTATCCAGGAAGCTTTTGGGGCTACGTTTTCGAAATCAACATCGCCATAAAGCTTAAAGCCAGATTTGGTTAGGGTTGATGTTTCGCGATTCATACCTACGTCAATTACTACCACGCCATCTTTCACCATATCGGCAGTGATAAAATTCTTTTTACCGATGGCAACTATAAGAATATCGGCATCAAGCGTAAACTTTTTGATATCGGGTGTGCGGCTATGACAAATGGTTACCGTACAGTTACCCGGGGTAGTGTTACGCGCCATCAAAATGCTCATTGGCGAACCTACAATGTTACTACGACCAACAACAACACAATGCTTGCCAGCGGTTTCAATACCGTATTCTTTAAGCATCAAGGTGATACCGTAGGGAGTAGCCGGGATAAATGAAGGCAGGTTGCGCTGCATACGGCCTAAATTAACCGGGTGAAAACCATCCACATCTTTGCGATGGTCAATACGCTCGGTTACCTTTTCCGGGTCGATGTGTTTAGGTAGCGGAAGCTGTACAATGATGCCGTCGATATCTGCATCAGCGTTTAGTTCTTCAACCTTTTTAAGTAGCTCATCTTCTGTAACCGTATCCTCAAAACGCACCAGGGTAGATTTAAACCCAACCTTTTCGCAATTTTTGATCTTACTGGCAACATAAGTTTCGCTGCCGCCATCATGGCCAACCAAAACTGCCACCAGGTGTGGTTGCCGGCCTGTTTCGGTCAATATTTTTGCCGCTGCTTCGGCTATTTCAACCTTAAGTTTTTCTGATACGTATTTTCCGTCGAGAAGTCTCATGTATAGCCCCCTAACCCCCTAAAGGGGGAACTTTTTGATTTGCAATATTATTTAATAACCCTCCTTAACTCCCCCTTCAGGGGGCCGGGGGGGCTTAATCAAGTTTCAAAACTGCCATAAACGCCGATTGTGGTATCTCTACGTTACCTACCTGGCGCATGCGTTTTTTACCTTTTTTTTGTTTTTCTAATAGTTTACGCTTGCGGGAAATATCACCACCGTAACATTTGGCGGTAACATCCTTGCGCAAAGCTTTAACTGTTTCGCGGGCAATGATCTTGGCACCAATAGAGGCCTGAACAATGATCTCGAATTGCTGGCGCGGAATCAACTCCTTCAATTTCTCGCAGATCTTTTTACCAAAATCATAAGAGTTTCCTCTGAAAATCAGTGATGACAATGCATCAACCGGCTCGGCGTTTAACCTGATATCCAAACGCACCAGGTCTGATTTGCGGTAACCTATCTGGTGATAGTCAAAAGAGGCATAACCTTTTGATATGGTTTTCAGCTTATCGTAAAAGTCAAAAACAATCTCGCCCATAGGCAGCTCAAATATTAATTCAACCCTATCTGATGTGAGGTAAGATTGATTAACAATGTAGCCACGTTTTTGGATACAAAGCGACATTACCGGGCCAACAAAATCTGATTTTGTAATGATGGTGGCTTTGATGTATGGCTCTTCAACGTAGTCTATTTTACTTGGATCGGGAAGATCTGATGGGTTGTTTACAGTTATCGGCTCGCCTTTGGTGGTGTAAGCTACGTATGATACGTTGGGTACGGTAGTAATTACCGTCATATCAAACTCGCGCTCCAGGCGTTCCTGGATGATCTCCATATGCAGCATGCCCAGGAAACCGCAACGGAAACCAAAGCCTAAAGCGGCCGATGATTCCGGCTCAAAAACCAGCGAAGCATCATTAAGCTGCAATTTAGCCATCGACTCGCGCAGCTCTTCATATTCATCAGTATCAACCGGGTAAATACCGGCAAATACCATTGGTTTTACTTCTTCAAAACCCTGGATGCCGCTTTCACAAGGGCGGTCAACACGGGTAATAGTATCACCTACCTTAACCTCGCGTGCTTCTTTAATACCAGAGATAATATAACCTACATCGCCCGTTTTGATCACATCGCGGGGCGATTGTTTTAATTTTAAGGTACCAACTTCATCAGCAATGTACTGCTTTTCGGTTGCAAAAAATTTCACCTTATCGTTTTTACGGATCTCGCCGTTAACAACTTTGAAATAAGCTACAATACCGCGAAAGGAGTTATAAACCGAATCGAAGATCAATGCCTGTAATGGTGCTTCAGGGTCGCCAACCGGGGCTGGTACCCGGTGAACAATGGCACGTAGGATATCATGTACACCCATGCCGGTTTTACCGGATGCCGCAAGGATATCTTCACGTTTGCAGCCAATCAGCTCAACAATCTGGTCTTTAACTTCCTCGGGCATAGCGCCTGGGAGGTCCATTTTGTTGAGTACCGGGATGATTTCAAGGTCGTTTTCTAATGCTAAATAAAGATTGGATATCGTTTGGGCCTGGATACCCTGGGCAGCGTCAACAATAAGCAATGCGCCTTCGCAGGCAGCTATTGAACGTGATACCTCGTATGAGAAATCCACGTGTCCCGGTGTATCTATCAGGTTAAGGATATATTTTTGACCATCAAGCTCATAGTCCATTTGAATGGCATGGCTTTTTATGGTGATGCCCCGCTCGCGCTCCAGATCCATATCGTCAAGCAATTGCGCCTGCGATTCGCGTTGGGTTATAGTGTTGGTGTATTCTAATAACCTATCGGCAAGCGTGCTTTTACCGTGGTCAATATGTGCGATGATACAAAAATTACGAATATGCTCCATTGAACCGCAAAAATAGCTTTTTAGGATGATAAATTGATAGGCTGTTTTTAAATAGCCCAATGTCGTTGATTTAAGTGTTCAGGATATGCGATGGATTCCTTTAACAATTCAAATAAACAGGTTGTTTAAACAGCTTGATCCTTATCGACTACTTTCAATAGAATCTGTAAAAGATAACCCCGAAACCCAAGTTCTTCAAAAAGGGCAGGGGTTACGGCTGTGAAAAATATGATCCAAATCATTGCGGCATATTTGCCGGCAAAAAAAGAGTAGTAATGCTCTTCTTTTGAAAAGATGGTAACATTTAACCATCCTGCCGCATAATGCACCAAAAAAGAGCCCAGCATAGCAATGCCGCCATAAGCCGCTAATTTTTGCCAGGAGAAGTTTCGCCACACCAATAAGCGTTTGTTCTTGGCCCAATTGTAAGCAAAGAAGATAACCGCTGTGTCGGCAAAAACAATTTCGAACACCAGTGACCATCCCAAGGTGTTAAATGCATCAACGAATGCAGAAAACATGCACACAATGATGCAAATTCCATAAAATGCAGCAGCTTGCTTAAGTAAATCCGGGTATCGAATGGAATGTATTGGCCAACAACAGGCACAAATATTTGGATGCGCCTAAATTGCGCGATACATCAGTTTAGTGTTAACCTTGTAAAAATATAAAATATTGATTATTAGGAAATTGTATGGTTTTATATTTAAAATATGTTAAGTTATGTTAACCCAATTAGATGCGTTTGCCCTGAACAATAAACGGAGTTATCGAAAAATGTAAAACATGCTATTGAACACAAAGTACTTAGCCCAATATGTTAAGCAAACCTTTAATTTATTCCTTCTACAAACACAGGCGTTTCTGAAACCGCCACCGCAAGTTTACCTGCAACGGGTACAGCGGTTGTTTTAACAGCCGATGATGCGCCGATTTTTAAAGTATAAATATTCGCCTTAGTAGTGCCTAAATCAAGTGTATAAGTACCTGTACGACCTTTTTCATCCGGTATGGTTAAAACGTACATGACCTTATTGCCGTTAACATATTTATCAACCAGGGGGGTGGCATTGATGGTTGATTTATAAGTGTAGTTACCCATCAACTTATTGGTTTGCAAAATGTAATCGGCAGCAGGGCGGGGCCTGCCGTTTTCTGATACCCCGGAGGTGGCGTATTGTACATCAACATTAGGTGTATCATCCTGCAACTGGTAAAAAAACACCCGCTTAATCCCATGGCGGATATATAATAACGAGGTTCTCAATATCCAGTCGCCCTGGGTTTCTATTGGCGATCTGGTACCTATATAGGTGGCTTTTTGATAGCTACCCTGGTTAATATCGTACCCCGATTCGGTTACCCATACCTCCACAGGTTTACTAAAAGTGCTTGCCAGTTTAACAAATGAATCGGCTATCTGTCCGGCCATGGAAAGTTCTGGAGCTACGCCGGTAGTGGCATGTTCATGTTTTAAAATATTGCCGTTATTACTATAAAAGTGGTAGTTGATCACGTCAAAACACAGGTTTATGCTGCCATCTGCCCTATAACCACGGTTTGTTTTACACCAGGCTATCATCCGGTTTACAAAGTTTACATCGCATGAAGCCAGGCCACCCATCACCACCTGCATGTTTGGGTCGGCAGTTTTAACACCCGCATTTTTACCCAATTTACCTATATTGCCATCATAAAAGGCCGACATGTTAGCTGCATATTCTTCGGGGCTTTGCTGCGTGGCCGGGCCTTTCCACCATTTATCGCGTTCGTTATCGCATTCAATATACTTGATCAGCCCCATACCTGTTTTAACTACATTGATCTCATCATTATTCCAGCGGGGACGGGAATCAACTTTTACTAAAGATCTATCTACAGCAGTATTGTAACCGTATCTTGCTGCAAACTGAAAGGCTGTACGTGCCTGATCTGCGTACGACGCCGGGTTACTTTTATCAAGGCCGTATGGTGCAGGTACATTTTCATTATCCTGCATATCAGAAGGGTAGGTGCTCTCCATCCAATTGGGGCAGTTTTTTAAATCGGCTAAAACCAAAATGCCGTCCTGTTTACAGCGCGTATAAATCAAATCATAATCCCAGCTACCGTTGTTGGTAGGGTTATAGGTATAATTTCCTTTGGTGTTTTCCAGCTTATTCCAGTTTATATAGTGCCGCACCGAACTGAATGATTTGATGATGGCCATATTTTTTTCATAAATGGTATGTTTAAGGTTTTGGTTTGCCGGATCCTGCAAAAAATTCCATTCATAAACATTTATTCCAAACATATTTTTCAGCGCTACCGGGTTCGCTATTGCAGTAGTATCACTCAAAATAGATTTACTAATGTGAACGCTATCCTTTACATTTTTTTCATCATTTTTCAATGAGGACAGCTTTTGCGAACGGCAATGCCCCCCAAATAACACAACAGCCGCAATAATGCTCAGATACTTGTAATTAAGAAGGATGGTCATTTGTTTTGTTGATTTTTCGGTCTTAATCTACAAATTAAAAGGTAAATTATTACTGCTGCTATAATTATGAATCAGTATAGCTTCGGGAGTTCTTTGCTTCTGTTCTGTAATTAAAAGATTTTGGCAAACAACTTGGCTGTTTAAGCCTTTATTAAGTATTAGTTTAAATAATATACTTAATATATGCCCAAGACCATAATTGTATCTAACCGATTACCCGTTAAAATTTCCAAAACTGATGACGAATATAGCTTATCATCAAGCGAGGGAGGGCTGGCCACCGGTTTAGGTTCAATATATAAACAAGACAATAACGTATGGATAGGTTGGCCTGGAGTTGAGATTGCTGATCAGGATGATAAGGATAAAGTTTCGCAACAGTTAAAAGAGCTGAGCCTTATCCCTGTTTTTTTAGATCAGGAAGAAATAAACCAATACTACGAAGGGTTTTCGAACGAAGTGTTATGGCCCGTTTTTCATTATTACTCGTCAACTTACGCCAGCTACAAACAATCAAACTGGGATTACTACCAGGCAGTAAATAAAAAATTCAGAGATGTGATCCTAAGTGTTGCCGAACCGGGCGATGTGATATGGGTTCATGATTATCAATTATTACTTTTACCGGCGCTGGTAAGGCACGATTTGCCCGATGTTTCTATTGGCTTTTTTCTGCATATTCCGTTTCCATCTCATGAAATGTTCCGGTTGATCCCATGGCGGTCGGAGTTATTGGATGGTATGCTTGGTGCCGATCTGATTGGTTTTCATACGTTTGATGATGTACGCCATTTTTTGGGAACTACCTCCCGCATTTTGCCGGTTACCACTTCATCAAACATTATCACCACCGGTGAGCGGTCTATTGTAGTTGAGTCGTTCCCGATGGGGATTGACGAAAAAAAATATGCCTCGCTGCCTTTACAGGATGATGTAAAAGAACAGGCACAGCTAATTAAAGACAACTTTAAAAGTACTAAACTGATCTTATCTGTAGATAGACTTGATTATAGCAAAGGTATTTTGCAGCGCCTGCAGGCATTTGAATTATTATTGCAGTTGTGCCCGGAGTGTATAGGAACCATCGCCCTTTATATGATCGTGGTACCCTCACGCGATACGGTGCCGCAATATGCACACTTAAGGGACGAAATTGATAAAAAGGTAGGTAATATCAATTCTATTTACCGTACTATGGACTGGAGCCCTATCCATTATTACTACCGGTCTTTTCCAATAGAAACACTCTCGGCTTTGTATGCTACCGCCGATGTATGTTTGGTAACCCCCATGCGCGATGGCATGAACCTGGTAAGCAAGGAATATGTGGCCAGCAGGGTAAATAATGATGGTGTATTGATTATGAGCGAGATGGCCGGCTCATCAAAAGAATTGATAGATGCCATTATAGTAAACCCCAATAACACAGGTGAAGTTTGCAGGGCTATTTTACAGGCAATTAATATGCCACCCGAAGAGCAGCGCAAGCGCATGATCCCAATGAGGCAACTGGTGGCAAAATTCAATATCAGTCATTGGGTTAAAATTTTTATGGATAGGTTGAAAGAAGTTAAGCTGATGCAACGATCAATGCAGGCCAGGCATGCCAGTAACACTACTGAACAATCCATAATTAACCGTTATATTAAAACAAAAAAAAGGATCATCTTTTTAGATTACGACGGCACGTTGGTAGGCTTCAGATCAAATATTGAACAGGCAAGTCCGGATAAGGAATTGTACAATATCATACAGAAACTTACCGAAGATCCGGCCAACCAGGTAGTGCTCATTAGCGGGCGTAAGCACGAAAATTTGGATGAATGGTTTAGTCATACCGATATGTACCTGATTGCCGAACACGGTTCATGGTTTAAACAAAATGGTACATCATGGCATAAAATAGCCGGCCTCACCGACCAATGGAAGCACGATATTTACCCGATACTGGAAACCTATGTCGACCGTACACCTGGCTCTTTTATCGAAGAAAAAACATACTCCTTAGTTTGGCATTACCGTAAGGCCCCGGCTGGCTTAGGCGAGCTTAGGGCGAACGAACTGATCAACAACCTGAAGTACCTGGCAAGTGATAAAGGTTTACAACTGCTGATTGGAGATAAGGTATTGGAAGTTAAGAATATGGATATCAATAAAGGCAAAGCCGCATTGACATTAACCGAAGGAAAAGATTATGATTTTATTATAGCTTTTGGCGATGACTATACCGATGAGGATATTTTTAAAGCACTGCCGGATACCGCTATCACCATTAAGGTAGGCAGCAACTTATCGGCAGCTAAGTTTTACCTGCGCAACCCGCAAGAGGTTAGGAAGCTGCTTACAAGTTTTACGAAGCATACAGCCGTTGAAATGTTGTAATGTTAGAAGGTTTTAATGTTGGAAGGTTTGAAAGGTTGCAATGTTTAACTATGAAGGCTCACAAGTTGTAATGTTAAAAGTGCTAAAAACACTTTAAAACATTACAACTTTCAAACCTTCCAACATTAAACCATATTACAAAAATATTGGCCTATCCAGTTTCATGGCTATCCGGTAGGCAGCGTTCATTAAACCTACATGGCTGTAAGCCTGTGGAAAGTTACCCCATTGGCTACCGTCGTTTTCATCAACATCCTCGCTAAACAGCAGCAGGTGATTTGAGTATTTGAGCAGATTACCAAACTCTCGTTGGGCATCTTCAATACGGCCAACACTCGCTAAAGCCTCTACATACCAAAACGCACAGATAAGGAAAGTGGTTTTGGGCTTACCAAAATCATCTTTATATAAATACCTGTAAAATAAGCCATTACTCGCCCTTAGTTCATTCTCCAATGCAATCAGGTGATCCTTGGCTCTTTGGGAATTTGGATCGAGGTAATTCATCATAATGAGCTGTAGCGTGCTTGCATCAAGGTTTGAGCTGCCGGCCGAGTTGGTATAAACTTTTCTAACCGGGTCGTAACAGCTTTCAATATGTGCAGCCGCACGGTCTTTTAATGCGATAGCTTTGTCAATCAGCTCTTTATTATCTATTGTTCTCGCCATTTTTTCTGCCGCGGATGCGCCGGCCCATTGGAAAAGGTTGCTGTAGCAATGAATATTAGCCATATTCCTGAACTCCCAGATGCCGGCGTCCTTTTCGTCGATCGTACGCTCTATCTTGCTTAACAGAAATTCGATCCATTTAACCGAATCCTTTCGCTCCGAAAACACAAAACGATGATCTGTATATAGTGGGAGCAGCGAGATCATTACCTGCCCGTAAATATCGTTCTGGATATGTTCTGATGCCTGGTTGCCAATCCGCACCGGCTGGTTGCCCATATAACCTTCCAAATCGGTCAGGATCTCTTCTACCAGGTCTTTTTTGCCGGTAATGCCATACAGCGGCTGGTAACGCTCATCTTCAGAAAATGAAATATCAGTCACATAGCTAAAATATTTCTCCATTTCTTCAAAATGCCCGATGTGGTTTAGCGCGGTGATCACATAGTAGGTATCGCGCAGCCAGCAGTACCTGTAATCCCAGTTACGCCCACTTCCGGGCGATTCCGGCAAACTGGTAGTGCTTGCAGCAATAATGGCCCCTGTATCTTCAAACTGGTGTATTTTCAAGGCCAGGCCCGAGCGAATTACGTAAGGTTGAAAATAGGTAGCAATGGACGAGTGCTTGATCCATGTACGCCAGTAATGAATAGTCTCGGCCAGAAAATGCTCGGCTGTCGAGTTTAAAGGTGCTTCCAAAGGTTCGCCATAGGTGAGGGCCAGATACTTAATTTCATTAAGCACAAAAGGCTGCTCATCAAACACATAACTTATAGGGATATTAGTAGTAAGCCTGATATTTTCTTCGCCACCTAAATATTGAATATGGTTGCTACCGCGGTTAACTTTTAATTTAACCGCTCCGTATTCAGAAACCGGCTCGCATTTAACTTTTACCCGGGGCGAGCCAACAACAGCCTCAATTTTCCTGATTAGCATCAGCGGTTTGTAATAGCGTTGGTGCTGGTAAAAACGGGGCGCAAAATCAGTAACCCGGTACATACCACCACTTGCCGGGCTTATTTCGGTGATCAGTACATTGGTGTTTTCCAGGTAATACTGGTGCGATGTGTATTCGCCTTCGGGGAGTATGGAAAATTCACCACCTTTCTTTTTATCCAGCAGGCCTCCAAAAATGAAGGTGCTGTCAAAGCGTGGCCAGCAAAGCCATTCCACATTTGTATTTTTATGTACGTGTGCCAGAAAGGCGCAATTTCCAATTATTCCGGTATCGTAGGTATGTCGTTCCATATATATACTTGCGTTTTTAGCGTATTAAACTGTTCAACAACATATCCTGTGTAATGTTGGCGTAAATTGTTGCATAATTTCTGTTTAATTTGGATTTGTCAATTAATGTATATTAACTTAGTAGACTTTAATTCTACTTAAATTTTAAAAGTCATGAGTTTACGATTAGGCGATAAAGCCCCAAATTTTCAAGCAAAAACCTCCGCAGGAGATATAGATTTTTACAAATATCTTGGTGATAGCTGGGCAGTATTATTTTCACATCCAGGCGATTATACACCTGTTTGTACTACCGAGTTAGGAAAAACGGCAGCACTTAAAGATGAGTTTGCTAAACGCAATGTTAAAGTATTGGCTCTTAGTGTAGATTCTGTTGAATCGCACACCGGCTGGATCAACGATATTAACGAAACGCAAGGTGTAGAGGTAAACTTTCCAATCATAGCCGACGAAGACCGCAAAATTTCTGAAGCTTATGATATGATCCATCCAAATGCTTCAGTAAATGCTACTGTGCGCTCGTTGTTTATCATAGGCCCCGATAAAGCTGTTAAGTTGATTATTACTTACCCCGCGTCAACAGGTCGTAATTTCCAGGAAATTTTAAGGGTTATCGACTCATTGCAATTGACCGCCAATTACGGAGTAGCAACCCCGGCTGATTGGAAAGACGGTGAAGACGTAGTAGTGGTACCAGCAACCAAGACAGAAGACATCCCCGCCAAATTTCCAAAAGGTTTTACACTCATTAAACCCTATTTACGCACCACTCCACAACCTAATAAATAATTTTATTTGGTTTATTAATTATTTTATATATTTGAAAAAGATAGGGTTATCTATTCCGTCTGAACATTAAAACCATTTTATTTTCAGTTTGGCTTTAGTTTTTAATCTCACAACAAAAATTTAATACAATAATTATGAAAACTGGAAAAGTAAAATGGTTTAACACACAAAAAGGTTATGGCTTTATCGTTACCGAAGATGGTAAAGATCTTTTTGTACACTTCAAAGATGTACAGGGCGGCGTAAACGCCATCAAAGATAATGATAGCGTTACTTACGAAGTGGAAGAAGGCAGAAAAGGATTACAGGCAGTAAATGTTAAAAAAGCATAGTTAACCAAAGTTATTCGCAAGAGACCTCTGCATATTGTGGGGGTTTTTTTTGTGCCATTTTTTTGATTTTATATATAAAATTCTGCTACTTTAGCCAACCAATTACTTTAAATTATGACTGATACTACCGCTGCCAAAGCTACCCGCAACATGATTTTCCTGGTTCTTGTAGCTTCACTTGGCTATTTTGTTGATATATATGATCTTGTTTTATTTTCTATAGTACGCGTTGAAAGTTTGGGTGCAATAGGTATTCCTGCGGCCGCTATCAGGCTTCAAGGCGTGTATATCATTAACATGCAGATGTTTGGCTTGTTATTAGGAGGTCTGATCTGGGGCGTTGTGGGCGATAAATTTGGTCGTATAAAAGTTTTATTTGGATCGATACTTTTATACTCGATAGCAAACTTCGCCAACGGGCTTGTGCATGATATTAATACCTACGCTATTATCCGGTTTATTGCAGGTATTGGACTAGCTGGGGAGTTAGGGGCAGGTATTACGTTGGTTAGTGAAACCTTAAGTAAAGATAAAAGAGGATATGGAACTATGGTGGTAGCGGTTATTGGTCTTTTTGGTGCCGTAGCTGCGGCAAATGTTGCATCATATGGTTGGCGTAATGCTTATTTTGTAGGTGGAGGCCTTGGTATAGTTTTACTACTGCTAAGGATTGGCACATTTGAATCTGGGATGTATAAAAATGTTGCACAAAGCAATGTATCAAAAGGAAATTTGCTGATGCTATTTAATGACCGCAAGCGCTTTTTAAAATACCTATATTGTATTTTAATCGGAGCGCCTTTATGGTATGTGGTAGGCATCCTAATAACCCAAGCCAAGGAGTTTGGCCAGGCATTAGGTGCACCTGAGGTTTTAAGTGCCGGCAAAGGCATTTTATATTCATATGTAGGCATAGCAGTTGGTGATATATTTGCAGGACTTTTAGCACAGTTAACCAAATCAAGAAAATTAACAATGCTGATTTTTTTACTCCTTTCAGTAGTAAGCGTAACGGCTTATCTAACAACGAAAGGGATAACCACGCATCAGTTTATTTGGCTGAGCTTTTTTATGGGATGTACCGTTGGTTACTGGGCTACTTTTGTAACTATTGCTGCAGAGCAATTCGGTACAAATATTCGTTCAACCGTTACAACAACAGTACCTAATTTTGTGCGTGGTGCGTTGATTCCGATAAACTCTGTTTTTAATTTATTTGTCGTGCGATACGGGATGTTAACAAGTGGCTTTGTTATGATGGGATTACTTACTGTTATTGCGCTATTGTCTTTAAGTCAATTAAAAGAGTCGTTCGGCAAGGATTTAGATTATGTGGAAATAAGCTAATCTGCCAATTCTCAAATTAAATTACATTTGCAGTAATGATTAGCAAAGAACAAATAGCTGCCGATTACCAACAGATACAGGATGAGATATGTGCAGCATTGGAGCAAACCGATGGTGTAGCTAAGTTTGAAGAAGAAAAGTGGGAGCGGGAAGGTGGTGGTGGCGGTCGCACACGTATCATTCAAAGCGGCGATATTTTTGAAAAGGGGGGAGTTAACTTTTCGGCGGTACATGGCCAGCTTCCAGATACGATGAAACGGGCCTTACAGGTTGATTCTGATGATTTTTTTGCTACCGGCGTTTCTATCGTGATCCATCCCAACCACCCGATGGTACCCATCATTCACATGAACATCAGGTACTTTGAAATGCCATCTACCATGGGCGGCAATGATAAACCGATAAGATGGTTTGGCGGGGGGATTGACCTAACGCCTCATTATGTTATTGATGAAGATGCCAAATTCTTCCATAAAGGACTCAAAGATGTTTGTGATGCTTTTTATCACGACTTTTATCATCGCTTTAAGCTTTGGGCCGATGATTACTTCTTTATCAAACACCGTAATGAAACCAGGGGCATAGGTGGTGTTTTTTACGATCGCTTAACAGCCAACGACGACTTAAGCTGGGAAAACATCTTTGATTTTTCAAAAGCGCTCGGTCGGTCATTTATCCCTATTTATACCGAACTGGTAAATCGCAACAGAATCAAAACATTTACTGAAAACCATCAGCAATGGCAATACCAGCGCCGCAGTCGTTATACCGAATTTAATCTTGTTTATGATGCAGGTACCCGATTTGGATTGGAAACTAACGGCCGCATTGAGTCTATTTTAATGAGTTTGCCGCCAACAGCAAAATGGGTATATAATTACCAACCTACAGCCGGCAGTGAAGAAGAAAAAACCCTATCTTTATTAAAAAAAGGTATCAATTGGGCTTAAAACTTTTGCCTATGAAAAAGCTTATTCTACCCGTTTTAATTGTTGCCGTTTTATGTTCATTTAACAACGGAGATGCCCCCTTAAAAGGTGTTTGGGAATATAGGGGAGGCCTGTTTAATGGGAAGATCGATACTGCCTCTGCTGGGTACATTTTGCAGCGCACTTATGATAAGCAGCACTATAAGGCCATTGTAAAAGAAAAAGGCGAAGCAAACGTCATCTATGAAAAGGGAGATTATGTGCTAAGGGGAGATACCTGCTTCGAAACCCAAACCTACAGCCTGCAACCCTCTAATCTGCTTAATAAAACCGTAAAATACACTTATATTATTAGTAATGATACACTTAAATTGCTCAGCATTTTGCCTAACGGGAATAAAGTAGAAGATCACTGGGTGAGGATCAAATAATACTAACCTGCAATGGTAACAACTTAGTTAATGTGCATAAAAAAAAGATGGCTATCCTTGCCGGTTTGTCACATTAATCAACTATTTTCTTAACTTCGCAGGTCGTTTAAAAATCAATTTTAACGCGCAATTATAGAGAGAAGATTCCACAAATAAATAAAAAATGGCCGAAGGAACAGAAAACGATAATTCACACAAGGAAGACAGAATAATTTCGATAAATATTGATGAAGAAATGCGATCGGCCTACATTGATTATTCAATGTCGGTTATCGTATCAAGGGCATTACCAGATGTTCGTGACGGGTTAAAACCCGTACACAGGCGTGTTTTATTCGGCATGCTTGATTTGGGTTTAAATGCCAATAAACCCTACAAAAAATCTGCCCGTATTGTGGGTGAGGTAATGGGTAAATATCACCCACATGGTGATAAATCTGTTTATGATACCATGGTACGTATGGCCCAGGAATGGAGTTTACGTTACCTGTTAGTTGAAGGACAGGGTAACTATGGTTCTATTGATGGCGATGAGCCTGCAGCAATGCGTTATACAGAAGCACGTTTACAAAAACTTGCCGAGGAAATGCTGGCTGATATCAACAAGGATACCATCGATTTTCAATTGAACTTTGACGACTCCTTGGAGGAGCCGACAGTATTACCTGCAAAATTCCCTAACCTTTTGGTTAACGGAGCATCTGGTATTGCAGTAGGTATGGCCACCAACATGGCCCCGCACAATTTATCGGAAGTTATTGATGCTACCATTGCATTAATTGACAACCGCCAGATTGAGGTTACCGAACTGATGAAATATGTTAAAGGTCCCGATTTTCCTACAGGCGGCATCATTTACGGTTTTGAAGGCCCGAGAGAAGCACTGGAAACAGGCCGTGGCAGAATTGTGATCAGGTCACGCGCCGAAATTGAAACCCATGGTAACGATAGGGAACGCATTATTGTTACTGAAGTACCTTACCAGGTAAATAAGGCATTAATGATAGAGCGGACTGCCGAATTGGTTAACGACAAAAAACTGGAAGGTATATCTGCCATTCGTGATGAATCAAGCAGGGAAGGTATCCGTATAGTTTATGAGATAAAACGCGAAGCTAATGCAGCTATCGTACTTAATAACTTATTTAAATACACCGCCTTACAAACTTCATTTAGTGTAAACAACATTGCGTTGGTTAATGGCCGCCCAATGATGCTTAACCTGAAGGACCTGATCCACCACTTTGTGGAACACAGGCATGAAGTTGTGGTCCGCCGTACTAAATTTGAGCTTTCGGAAGCCGAGAAACGTGCTCACATCCTGGAGGGTTTATTGATCGCTTTGGATCATTTGGATGAGGTGATTCGCCTGATCCGTGCTTCACAAACGCCGGATGAGGCAAGGGAAGGATTGATAGCCCAGTTTGGTTTATCAGACATACAAGCCCGTGCAATTTTAGATATGACGCTACGCCGGTTAACCGGACTTGAGCGCGATAAGATCAAAGATGAATACGCAGCGTTGATGAAACTGATTGACTATTTGAAATCTATCTTAGCTGACGAAGGCTTAAGAATGCAGATCATTAAAGATGAGCTTGCAGAGATCAAAGAAAAATATGGCGATGAGCGCCGTACCGAAATGGTTCACTCGTCGGCAGAAATGCAAACTGAAGACTTTATTGAGGATGAGGATGTAGTAATCACCATATCACGTGAAGGCTACATTAAGCGTACGCCTTTAACCGAATATCATCGCCAGGGTAGAGGTGGAAAAGGTTCCATTGGCAGCAACAGTCGTGATGCTGATTTTATTGAACACCTGTTAGTTGCATCAAACCACAACTACATGTTGTTCTTTACAGAATCGGGCCAGTGTTACTGGTTGCGTGTATTTGAAATTCCGGAAGGAACGCGTACCTCAAAAGGCCGTGCCATTCAGAATATCATCAATATTCCTAAAGAGGAAAATATCAAAGCTTACATCAAGCTAATCAGCCTTAAGGATAAAGAATACCTGGAGAATAACTTTATTATAATGTGTACCAAAAAGGGTACCATCAAGAAGACTTCGTTAGAAGCCTATTCACGTCCGCGTGCAAACGGCATCAATGCAATTAATATCAATGAAGGCGATTCATTATTAGAGGCAACTTTAACTACAGGCACCAGCGAAATTGTAATGGCGCTTAAATCGGGCAGGGCTATTCGCTTCAACGAATCGACTGTTAGGCCGATGGGCCGTACCGCTACAGGTGTTAGAGGTATTACGCTCGACGATGAGAATGATGAGGTTGTAGGTATGATCAGTATTAACGACGCCGAAACCACAGTATTGGTAGTATCTGAAAAAGGTTATGGAAAACGTACCGATATTGACGACTACAGAGTAACCAACCGTGGTGGTAAAGGTGTAAAAACTTTAAATATTACTGAAAAAACCGGAAACCTTGTTGCCATAAAAGGTGTTACTGATAAAGAAGATTTAATGATCATCAATAAATCAGGCATCATTATCCGTATTGCTATCAGCGAACTACGCACAATGGGCAGGGCTACACAAGGCGTAAGGTTAATAACCCTCAAAGGAAACGACGAAATTGCATCGGTTGCAAAAATTGAGCACGACGAAGACGAAGAGAAAGAAGTTGATGAAAATGCCGAGATTAGCCCGACCGAAGAAGGCGAAGCGACTGAAGGAGGAGAGGAGCCAACAACTAACGAACCAACTGAATAAATAACTATGCAGTGCCGTAAAATTGTTTTATCGATTTTAATACCATTCATGACCACAACTTTTGCCTTCGCTCAGTCCGAAGCGTTGAAAGTTGTGGTAAATAATCTTGCTTTTTATAAACAGAAAAAAGATCTGAAATATCTGAGAGCTGCAAAAAAGTCGGCAGATAGCTTGGTGGTTACCAAATCTGATTCGGCAGATTTAACCAAGAATACCTACAGAGCTTTAATCAATGCAAGTATCTTGTATATTGATTCGGCAAATACCTTAGGTCAACCGGCCACTTTGCTGCCGCAAACAGCTGCATTGATAGATAAGCTATCAGGTAATGCTAAAATATATAATCATCAACCCGAAATTGACTATGCCAGGCGCTGCCTGGCCAATGTCTATATTCGCAATGGTTTTGAGTTTGTAAATCACTCTGATTTTGCAAATGGCAGACAGTCTTTTGAAAATGCAAAAAAATACGCTCCAAACTTTACCCAGATAAACGACTATATAGCGTATTCAAATAATAAAATGGGTAATCTTGTTGATGCAGCGAAGTATTACAGCAATCTTTTAGCTATAGATAGTACTAAAACGGAGTATATCGAAACCGCATCTAACATCTATAAGTCGTTAGGCGACACTTCAAAAGCGCTTCAAATTTTAAAAAAAGGCAGGAGATTGTTGCCTGCTGATAGATTTTTGTTACTGGACGAAGCGAATATTTACAATAACTTAAAAGATTATAAAGCTTTAGAGCCATTGGTGGGGCAACTGCTTGATATTAATGCAAATAACGCCGATATTGCATTTGTTGCAGCCAATTGTTATGACCATTTAAACAAATACGACCAGGCAGAATCACTTTATTTGCGCACCATTGAATTAAATGTATCTGCTTATGACCCAGCATTTAATTTAGGGCTTTTATATCTCAAACAAAGTGCGATTGCTAAGCAGGAGGGGGAAAGCAACAGAAATTTAGGGATGGCAGTTCAATGGCTTGAAAAAGCGAATGAGATAGCGCCAAATAACATAAAAGGCCTGGAGGCCTTACAATTGGTTTATACCAAAACCAATAATAAAGATCAATTAGACAGAATAAACAATAAATTAAAACAGCTTACTAATTAACAAAACATGAAAATCAAACTTTTGATGGCTGGCCTTTTGGGCTTCGTTTCAGCAACAACGTTTGCACAAAAAGGCGAGTTAAAAACTGCGCAAACAGAATATGAAAAGTATGAAAGCTTAAGAGGTACACCTTTAGCAAAAACCAGTCTTACAACTGCGAAAGAGTCAATTGACAAAGCAGCGGCTAATGAAAAAACAGCTTTATTGCCTCAAACTTACGCTTTAAAGGGAGCGATTTACTCAACCTATGCTAACCTTGATACTGTAGCAACAACATCATTGCCTTTATTTACAACTGCCGAAGAAGCGTTGAAAAAAGCGAAAGAACTTGATACTAAAGGCGAAAACAAACAAATTATTGAAACCGCTTATTTAAATCTGGCCCAATATCAGCTTACTAAGGGTGTTGCCGAGTATGGTAACGGTAAATATGACCTGGCCTACAAATCATTTGATTATTACCGTACCATTTTGCCAGAGGATACCAATGCTATTTATTACACAGGCTTATCTGCGGCAAACTCTAAAAATTATCCTGCTGCTATATCAAACTATAATAAATTGCTTACCATGAAATTTTCAAAGGTACAAACCATATACCTTGATCTTTCATCCGTATATTTATTAACAGCAGATACCGCAAGTGCACTTAAAACAGTTTCTGAAGGGGTAACGAAATTCCCATCAAATTCTGAGTTACGTAAAAGAGAAATAGAGATCAGTCTGCAAACAGGAAAAGAAAAAGAGGTGTTGGATAAAATTCAAACCGCGTTAGCCTCCGATCCTAAAAACAAAACTTTATATTACTACGCTGGTTTAACGTACTCACAAACTGCCGAGGCTATCATCAAAGAACAAGCTAAAACTAAAGATGTCGCTGCTAAAAGCAAACTACAGGCAACTAAGGTAGAAAATTATAACAAGGCAGCCGAAATGTATAAAAAAGCGTTGGAAATCGACCCTAATTATTTTGAAGCTAACCTCAATTTAGGTTACGTTATTATTAACCCGGCAATTGATGAATATAACGCTGCCAATAAGTTACCAGCTAACAAGCAAAAAGAATACGATGCGGCCATTGCTAAAGCAAAACTTCAGTTTGAAGCTGCAAAACCATATCTGCAAAAAGCTAAGGAGTTAAATCCAAAATCAATTGATGCATTAACAAATTTAAGAACTTATTACCTTGGTGTTAAAGATGATGCAAATGCTGCCAAGTTGAAAGCGGAGATTGACGCTTTACCAAAACAATAAAAATTATAAGAGGGGACTTGAAAAAGTCCTTTTCTTTTATTTCTCATATTTAACATAATGTTAATTATGAGAAATATATTTAACATAAAAAAATACATTTGTAAGGCTTGCATTTCTACGATATACATAGATTTGTCAAACTGATTTAATCTTTATATTTAAATACTGCCAAACACCGATCCCGGTATCAAGGTTGTGGGTATTACTGAAACTTATAAACAAAAATCATGGATCTCAAATTAGACAATAAAATCGCATTAGTTACCGGATCGACCGCCGGTATTGGTTATGCTATAGCAAAGTCATTAGCAACCGAAGGTGTTCAGTTGTACATTAATGGTCGCGATCAGAATAAAGTTGATAAAGCGGCCCAAAAAATCATTGAAGAAACCGGCAACAAAAATGTTAAAGGAATCGCAGCCGATTTTTCGGATAAAAAACAAATTGAAAATTTAATAACGCAACTACCTGAAGTTGACATTTTAATAAATAATGTAGGTATTTTTGAACCCAAAGAATTTAAAGCGATAACCGATGAGGATTGGTTTAAATTTTATGAAGTAAATGTACTTAGCGGCGTGCGCCTTTCACGTGCTTATTTTGACCGAATGATCAGCAAAAACTGGGGACGGATAATTTTCATCTCAAGTGAGTCGGCCTTGCAGATTCCGGCTGAAATGATTCATTATGGTATGACAAAAACGGCACAGATTGCGGTTGCACGCGGCCTTGCCGAACTCACCAAAGGAACAGCTGTTACTGTAAATTCGGTGTTGCCAGGCCCAACGCTTTCCGAGGGCGTTGGCGATTTTATCGAATCATTAGCTAAAGATCAGGGTTTGACTAATGCCGAAATTGAAAAAGATTTTTTTGCCAATATGCGGGGCACGTCAATTTTAAAACGCTTTATTACAACCGACGAGATTGCAAACCTGGTAACTTATATAGCCAGTCCGTTATCAGCTGCCACCAACGGCGCATCGTTGCGGGCGGATGGCGGTGTTATCAAAACAGCATTCTAATAACACATTAATCAAATAAAAAAGGTCTGGTTTTAAGCCAGACCTTTTTTATTTCGTTGAAAAAATTACATTTTCTTAGCTGTGTCCTTTTTCATCGTATCGGTTTTGGCGGTGTCAGTTGTAGCTGCCGGGGTCGTTGTTGAAGCCGAATCCATTTTAGTGCTGTCAGATCCGCTACTTGCTTTTTTTTCTGAACTACAGCCGGTTGCAATCGCACCTACCATTGTCGCGACAAGTGCCAGATTTAAAATTTGCTTTTTCATAGTTATGAGTTATAGATTGTTTAACGTTATCGAATGAACATACTATTAACCACAGTTATAATGTATTGTTTAAAAGAGTTTGCTTATTATGTAAAATAATTGGCGTGAAATTATTTTTTAATCTAATTCACCTTCCAGAGTATTAAAACGTTTTTTTGACTTTAAGTAAGTGATGTTTTATTTTATTTTTTGCATATTTAACGCCATGGCAGTATCAGAAGGAGTGTTAAAATGGGCAATGCGCATCTACCCCCCTCTCCTGTTTCAACGCATCTGGGTTGTTGGTTTTGATAAAGGCTACAAGGGTGTTGAGGTTAGGATCAAAAATAGTTTTTTAAATAGAAACTATAATAAATCTATTTTTGGCGGGACGCTCTTTGCTGCCGCCGATCCTTTTTACCCCCTGTTATTCCACCAGTTATTTATCAAAAAGGGCTATCGTCTTAAAGTTTGGTCAAAATCGGCAACTATCAAATACTTAAAGCCGAGCTTAACCGATTTGAGTTTCAGGATAAAGTTAAGTGAGGAAGAGATTTTAATCGCCGAAAATATATTAAATACAACCGGTAAATATACCGCGCACCACCCTATTGATATTTATGACAAAAATGGCGACATCTGTGTGTCATTAATGAACGAAGTTTATGTACGTAACCTGGATTTTATCGATCCGAATTTGTAATTTTAATTAATGGCTGCTTTTATGAACGATGAAGCTTTTCTCAAAAAAGGCTTCCTGATCTCGACCGATAAGTCTTTGTTAAATATTGAAACAATTTACAACTACTTAAATAATGAATCCTACTGGGCGCAAGGTATCCCACGTGAAAGATTAGAAAGGGCGATAGCCAATTCAATGTGTTTTGGGGTATATGAGAGTGATGAGTTTGCCGGCTTTGCGCGTGTGGTTACAGACAATGCCACCTTTGCCTACATTTGCGACGTATTTATTTTAACAAGCTTCCGAAAAAAAGGACTGTCGAAATGGTTAATTCAAACCATTGTTAATCATCCTGATCTGCGGGGATTAAGACGCTGGTCGTTGGCCACGGCAGATGCCCAGGGCTTATATAATCAGTTTGGTTTTAGCCAGATAACAAAACCCGAACGATGGATGGAGATATTTACACCGTACAAAACTCAATAATTAGTTTAAGGACAGGGAGCCATAATGAATATCAAAAAACTAATTTTTGAGGGCGAGGGCGTCACACTCGACTTTAAAAAAACAATTACCAGCTGCGAAAAAATAGCACGAACAATGGTTTCCTTTGCTAATAACAAGGGGGGCAAGCTGTTGATTGGCGTGGCGGATGACGGCACTATTAAAGGCGTAAAATCTGAAGATGAGGAGCGCTATATGATTACCCGTGCAGCCCATATGTTTACCCGACCTGCTCTTGAGCCGACCTTTGAAGAAATTTATGTTGATGATAAATTGGTGCTTGTGGTAAACACACAGGCAAGCGATCTTAAACCTCATTATGCACTTGCCGACGATGGTAAATGGTGGGCATACGTAAGGGTAAAAGACAAGAGTGTACTTGCCAGCAAAATTGTGTTGGAAGTTCTCAAACGATCTGCCAGCGACAAGGGTGTATTGATAGAATATTCTGAAAATGAAAAAACGCTGTTAAGTCACCTGGAGCAAGTTGGACGTGTTACTATCAAAGAATGTAGTGAACTTTTAAAAATGGGCCGTCGGCGCACACAACGAATCCTGGTCGATTTGATACTTTCCGGCCTTATTCGCATCAACACAACCGAAAAAGAAGAATACTATACTGCTTGCTAATCACAGCAACTATCGGCCTTAATCATTACTTTTGCAGCCCTGCAAATCAATCATGAAAGCCGTTTATAAAAAATATCGTACCTTTTACAATGAAAGTTTAAAACTGGCTGGCCCTGTTGTATTGTCAAATCTGGGCCATATGACGGTTCAACTTTCGGATACTATTATTGTTGGTCATTTCGCAGGAACGATATCTCTCGCCGCCATATCAACTGTAAATAGCCTTTTTATGATGCCTTTGGTTATCGGCATGGGTATATCTTACGGACTTACTCCGTTAATAGCCCAAAACAATGGACGTAAGGACTATAAAGAATGCGGCATATTGCTATCAAACAGCTTGTTTTTAAATATGCTTAGCGGAGTGATTCTATTTTGTGGCATCTATTTTGGCACAACACTTTTAATCAGCCATCTTGATCAATCGCCGGTGGTTATCAAAGAGGCTAAGCCATATTTACTACTGCTTAGTTTGTCACTCATTCCATTGTTGCTATTTAACACATTTAAACAGTTTGCCGAAGGCCTGGGCTTTACAATGCAAGCTATGATCATATCTGTAGCGGGGAATGTACTCAATATCTTTTTAGGAATTGTATTCGTAAAAGGCCTGTTTGGCGTACATCCTATGGGGATCAAAGGTGTTGGATACAGTACATTAATAGACCGCTGTTTAATGGCAACAGTAATGGGGATTTATGTATTCAGATCGGCAAATTTTAAAGCCTACTTAAAAAACTTTGCCATTAAAAATATCGACAGATTACGATCGCTTGATATATTAAAAATCGGCGCGCCGGTAGCCATGCAGTACACTTTTGAGATCAGCGCTTTCGGCGGCGCGGCGTTATTGGTTGGTACCATAGGCTATGTGAGCCAGGCAGCCCATCAAATCACTATTACGATGGCATCGATGACCTACATGATGGCAAGCGGTATAGGTGCTGCTGCTGCCATAAAATCGGGAAACTATTTTGGGATTGGCGATCATAAAAATTTACGCCTTGGCGCTATTTCCAATTATCACATCGTATTAATATTTATGACCTTTACGGCGATAGTTTTCGCCTTGGGAAGACATGCCTTACCCTGGATTTTCACTTCGGATAAAACCGTAATTGACATTGCAGGTCAATTGCTTATCATTGCTGCATTCTTTCAGTTGTTTGACGGCACACAGGTTGTAGGGCTTGGCATTTTGCGCGGCATGGGCGATGTAAACATTCCAACTTTTATAACCTTTTTAGCCTATTGGGTAATTGGTTTACCGATTGGATACGTGCTTGGTATTAAATTTAATTTGGGTGTGAGCGGCATTTGGTACGGCCTGGTATTGGGCTTGGTTACTGCCTCTATCCTACTGTTTATTCGGTTTAATATCATCAGCAAACATCATCGGGACAAAACATTCTCAGTTTTAGCAGATGATTAAAAATAGAGATCTGTCGCTGTTTTAAACGTATTGCAGTGGGCATTTACAATATCTTTTATTTGCGGCGAATAGCCGCCGCCCATACTCACCTGAACAGGAATATTGTTATTTATGCATTGCTGAAAAACAAACCTATCCCGTTCTTTACAAGCTTCTTTACTTAAAGCCAGCTTACCAAGTTTGTCTGTACTCAAAATATCTACACCGGCAAGGTAAAATATAAAATCGGGCTGTTGACGGCTGATCAGCTCTGGCAATATCCTTTTTAATATATCAAGATATTCCTCATCAGCTACGCCATCAGCTAAGGGGATATCCAGATCAGACCGCTCCTTTCTAAACGGGAAATTTTTATCGCCATGCATCGAAAAAGTAAATACCCTCAGTTCGTTTTCGAAGATCTGAGCCGTACCATTTCCCTGGTGAACATCTAAATCTACAATTAAGATAGATTTAGCTGAAATTTTATCCAACAGGTAATTAGCAGCAATTGCCTGATCGTTTAGCATACAAAAACCTTCGCCCCAATTTGATCCGGCATGATGGGTACCACCAGCGACGTTAAAGGCAACACGATTTTCGAGAGCGAATTCACAACCATCAATTGTCCCCTTTGCAATCCTCATTTCACGTTCAATAAGTCGGGCAGATAATGGAAAGCCAATTCGCCTTTGCTCTTTTGCGGGTAAAGTAAGATCCCGTAACTGTTGCCAATATTCCTGCTCATGTGTTTTAAGGATAACATCCTCCGAGATCAGGTCCGGTGAAAACAGGTTTTCTTTGGTGATGATACCCTCGTGCAGTAATTGGGCGGGTATCAATTCATACTTTAGCATCGGAAACCGGTGACCTTCAGGCAATGGGTGTGCGTATATCGGGTCGAAGGCTATTTTGAGCATAACAATTAGCCGAGGATCTCCCCTACGTGTTTTTGGATGTTTTCGCAGATATTATCCAGTGGCAGATCATTAGGATCAAAGCCAAACGGGTCTTCAATCTCCTCGGCCAGAATTTCGATACTTGCAAACACAAACAGCACAAAACCAATAATAGGTATGGTAAAATATTTCATATCAAATGCCCAGGTAAAGGGCAGCGTCATGATATAAGTAAAAATGAATTTCTTGATAAATACGTTATAAGAGTAAGGAATGGGCGTTTTTCTGATGCGTTCGCAAGCACCGCAATTGTCTGTGAATGACCCCATTTCGGCGGTTATGCTAAATAATTGTTCCGGGTTGATCTTACCTTCTTTATTTAACCTGTAAATGTTTTCGATAATCGCCGATGCCACTTGGTTGGGTACATGTTTTTTTCTGTCGATAGCAATAAAATCCTGTTCTTCATGTACATAAACATCACGCAGGTGATCACGAAGCACCCGGGAATACATGGGTATGGCGTAGCTAAAAAATGAATACTCGGTCGGATCAACCAAATGTTTAAGTTTCAAAGCAAGGTTGCGGCTGTTGTTTACCATGCTGCCCCAAATTTTACGGCCTTCCCACCATCGATCATAAGCCGAATTGATGCGAAAAGCCAGCAACAATGAAAACACAAAGCCGATAGTTTGATGAATGAAGCTTACCTTGCGGAGCAAGCTTGTATCCGGCAGATGCCAAAAATCAATCAGCAGATACGTGACCGCACCTGCATAAGCGCCAACCGATAAGATAAGCGGAAATAACTCCCACAAGGTATCGGCCTTGTTGATCTTAAATATGAAAGAAAACCATTCTTTGGGATTGTAATAAACCATATCGATAATTATTTTACAGCATCCAAGGCATCTGAAAGGTGCTTTGCAGCTTTATAAACATCTTTAAATGAATTATATAAAGGCACCGGGCTCAACCTGATCACATCCGGTTCGCGCCAATCGCCGATTACGCCGTTTTCGGCAAGGTATTTAAAAATCGCTTTAGCATTTTGTGTACAAACTATCGAAAGCTGGCTGCCACGGATTGCCGGATTAGCAGGTGTAATGATCCGGAATACCTCCTCGCCTTTCGTTTTATTTATCTCATTAATTAAAAACTCCAAATAGCCTGTCAGAGCCACGCCTTTTTCTCGAAGCATACCAATATTGCCTACTTCATCAAAAATAGCCATAGAGGCCTTAAATAAGGCCAGGAGCAATATTGGACTGGTACTAACCTGCCAGCCATCTGCACCTAAGGCGGGATCGAAGCCCGGAGCCATCAAAAAACGTTTGTCGGCACGGTATCCCCACCAACCTGCAAAGCGGTTCATCGCGCTATCTGTAAAGTGCTTTTCATGTACAAAAATGCCGCTAATGCCACCCGGACCGGAATTCATGTATTTGTATGAGCACCAACAGGCAAAATCGGCATCCCATTCGTGGAGATGCAGTGGCACATTTCCGGCAGCATGAGCCAGGTCGAACCCCGCGTAAGCCCCGGCTTGATGTGCCGCTATGGTGATGGCCTGAATATCGAAGAATTGACCGGTGTAATAATTGATGCCACTGAATAAAACCAATGCCAGTTCATCTGCGTGGGTTTCGATGGTTTTCAGAATATCTTCTGTGCGTAAAGTTAGCTCACGCTCACGCGGGAAGATCTCGATAACAACATCTTTTGGATCAAATCCGTGAAACTTTACCTGGCTTTCTACAGCATATTGATCTGATGGAAAAGCTCCACCTTCCATGATGACCTTAAAGCGCTTACTATTTGGTTTATAGAAACTTACCATTAACAGGTGAAGGTTCACTGTAAGTGAATTCATTACGGAAACTTCATTTTTATTAGCGCCTACTATCCTGGCTATTGACGTTGAAAGTGATTTGTGATATTCCAGCCAGGGATCGTCGCCCTGAAACCAACCTTCAACAGCAAGACTCTCCCAGTTTTTCATCTGATCGGCAAGGTATTGGGCAGATGATTTGGGCTGCAGGCCGAGTGAATTGCCGCAAAGATATATAGCGTCTTCGCCATTATGCTTTGGTATAAAAAAGCGGTTTCTGAAATCTTTTAAAACATCTTGTTCATCCTGCGCTACCGCGAACGCTAAGGTATTTTGATAATCCATCGGTCAATATTACAAAAAGCTTGTGGCTAATCCATGCCTGCAAAGGCTTATTTATTGGGCTTGCTTACAAATTTATTACCTTTTACGTAAAACCTGTAAGGTAAAAAGGCATCCTCGCCGGCGTAGCTAACACCTATCCGCGGGCCGATAGTTATCTCATCATCCGTAAAATAAAGCCCCCTGTCTTCTATCCAAAGGGTATCACTTTGCAGACTGATGGCGTTAATATTCCTGGAAATTCCCAATGCCTGGGCTACAGAACCCGGGCCGGCGGTAATGTTTGGCTTTGCAATCAGCATATTACGGCGTTGCAGCATGGTCTCGATGCCATCAGTTGGATTAATGGCCCGTATCAGTATAGCATGTGGCTCGCCCTCAACAGAGGTAACGATATTAAACATTTCGTGGATGCCATAGCAGAGGTAAACGTAAGCTATACCACCCTGCATAAACATGGTTTTGGTTCGGGTGGTGAGGCGATTGCTATAGGCATGTGATGCTTTATCTATGACACCATTATATGCTTCTGTTTCAATAATATAGCCACCTGTAGTTACACCATCAATACAGGTAAATAAATACTTGCCTAACAGGTTTTTACTGATAGTTACAACATTGTTGCCTAAGTAATAATCCTCGCCTAATTTCATTTTTTGTTGAGAATATGCTTGAGTAATTTGTTGATTTCTTTGGCCTTATCAAAGATCATGATGTGCGTACCGCCTTTAACAATGGTTGCATTTTTGATCTTTTTATAGTCAAATACGAGGTCTTTATCGCCGGTTATGTGGTAAAGATTTGGAGGAATCACCTCATTTTTCCAATGGAGCACCGCATCCATAGCCCATTTTGCAAACACAGGCGAGGTGTGCTTTAGCATGTCATTAAACAGCCAGGCATCCTCGGCGTTCATATGGCCAAACATTGGTTTCACCAAAAAGCCTGCCGAAGTAAAGAGTTTACCAGGGATGATCTTTTGAATTGGTAAGTTCCTGAAGAACTTAAAATAGCCGGGGGCTTCGTCATTGGTTTTGATACTGGAGATCAGGATCACCTTTTTAACAGGCATAAATTTGGCTATCTCAACAGCAATAATTCCGCCTAAAGAATTACCTATTAAAGTTGAATTAGGTTTTATATCATATTGATAAATAAGCTTTTTTGCGTAAGTAACTAAAGTATCCTGCAAGTCGGGTTCTATCCAATTTACAGGTATAACTTCATGGTCCTGAAGATCAATATTGTTATACACCCTGGTATCGGCACCAAGGCCGGCTATGAGGTAAATCCGACTCATTAAAACTGAATCAGCTTTACGACCTGCTCAAGGAACTTCGCGTCGGTTTCATCAAATTGATCCAGTAATTCGCTGTCAACATCCAAAACACCTACAACTTCGCCATTATGAAATACAGGCACTACAATCTCCGACTGCGAAAGCGAACTGCAGGCTATATGCCCCGGAAACGCTTCAACATCAGGTACCACCAATGTTTCTGCCTTCTGCCATGCGGTACCGCAAACACCTTTGCCTAAGCTGATACGTGTACAGGCTACAGGTCCCTGGAACGGGCCTAAAACCAATTCACCATTTTTCACCATATAAAAGCCAACCCAAAACCATTTAAATTGCTCTTTTAGGGCGGCACAGATGTTAGCCAAATTGGCTACAAGATCGGGCTCTCCGTATAGTAATGCTTCAATTTGTGGGATTAAAGCGGTATACTGTTCTGTTTTATCGGTTGATGTAGTTATGTTTAAATCCTCTGCCATGGTGTAAAGATAGTATCAAGCAACGAGTATCAGGTAGCAAGATTTTTCTTTTTACCGTTGAATAACAGAGCCGGCTAAGCACCGCTACCTTCATTAAAGTATGAAGCTGTTATGAACTTGATACTAACTACTTGATACTTGATACTCAAAATATCACATTTAATCTTTTATTTAGCGGTACATGTTTGTTAGTTTAACTATCGTTCGTTACCGTAAATTGTTTGTCCCATTTGCGCTTTTAGCTATGGCTATACACCGCTTGCCACTACTAATACAAAAGGGCTGCACGTTTTACAAGTTGCTTGGATCTGGTAAAAACGGCACTTTTGACCTGCAACCCGACTGGCAACAATGGGGTTTACTGGCCTGCTGGGAAACCAAAGAGGATTTTGACCGGTTTTATAACCATTCTTTTATAGCTAACTGGTGGAAAGTACTTGGTCATGAGGGATATACCATATTGTGCCAGCCTTTGCAAAGCCATGGTAAATGGGATGGTAAAGAGCCATTTGGTAATCCCGATACACAAAATTATACCGGGCCGGTTGCGGTGCTTACCAGGGCGACTATCAGGATTAGCCGATTGAAAAATTTTTGGAGCCATGTAGATGAGGTGGCTGGAATAATGAGCTCTGCACCAGGCTATATAACCTCTTTCGGCGTAGGTGAAGCTCCCTTTTACAGACAGGCTACCTTCTCGATATGGGAGAGTGTAGATGACGTTAAAAACTTTGCCTATAAGAGCCGCGAACATGCTGAAGTAATTAAACTAACCCGCAGCGAAAACTGGTATAGCGAAGAGCTTTTTGCCCGTTTCAGGCTCATTGCCAGCTTTGGATCGTTAAACGGACAGGATCCTTTGAATAACCTATTGAATAAATAACGATATGAGAATTATTGCCGAACTACCACATCCCGATTTTAAGATCTCCATCCTAAGCATGAACCAGAAGTTTATTATCAAGATAGAACAGGGTACCCTGGAGCAAACTTTTAAGATCCCGGAAATGGATTTGACCGATGGGGTAAACAGTGTTTTTGAACTGCTCGACGACGAGTTTTTAAAGAAGGTTGGCACCCGGTTTATAGATATGCGCACCGACTTTAAGGATAGCTATTACAGGTATAATTTTTAACACGATTTATATATTAAGTAATTGATTAATAGTATTTTAAATTTCATAAATTTCGTTAACGGAATTTTATTTGGCAAAAACTGCATTTTAGAGTGCGATAGCAACTATTAATCGTGATGGCTGTCATTTATTAGTTAAGTAAAATCATGATAAAATGCTGATAGTCATTTTAGTTATAAACTATTAAAAAATCTTATTCTGTCGAATATTTCGCCAAATAAATGGGAAGTTAAGCCGGTAAAAGGTCGTAATACCAAAATCCGGAGGGTTTTTGATCTTGTGATGGAACGCATGAATCGTCAACGTTTTTAGGAGCGGCATACTCCTTGAAAACCTTGATGCCGGTTTTGTAGGCGATGGCATCTTTGAAGATAGGGCCCTTAAAAGTGAAGGTATGAAATTCGCCATTCTCGCCGCAAACGTCTACATCAGCAGGGAGGGAATTGATCAATTCCAAGCTTATCTCCTGCCCTGCTATGTGCGCCAAACGCTCTTGTGTACAGGCGATTACGGTTCCAAAACCAAGATTTAAGAACTCATTGATCAGCTCCGTAGTGTCCCGTTTCCATAAAGGATAAATGCCGGTAAGGCCGGCTTCGGCCAGGCGGGCATCGCGGTATGCTTTCAGGTCCTCCAGGAAGATATCTCCATAGATAGCGTGCGTAACTCCCTCATTTTTAAAGTGATTTAGATGATAACTCATCACTTCATCATACTCGTTCATACCGGGCATTTCGGGCAGGCGGATCTGGTACAGCGGGATGTCGATGCTTTCGGCCTGCTTAACCAGTAATTCCGTGCGTACGCCATGCATCGAGATACGGTCGGCGGCGTCATTGATGGTGGTTACCAGGCACCTGATTTGGATATTTGGGTCCTGCAAACAATGGTACAAAGCCAGGGCGCTATCCTTCCCTCCGCTCCAGTTAAAAATGCAACTTTTCATCAAATTGTAATCAACTATAGTAAACTTTACCGACAAATTCAGGCAAGTAATTGAGAAAAAAAAATGAACTTTTTAGTAACTTTTCAATAACTCTTCAACTACCTGCGGTACTCCCACGGTTGCCCGTTCGCGAACCGCTATCACCTCGCCCCGAACGCTCACTTCCGGAATCTTTGGGTCGATGATATATTTGGGTACTTCGCGCCTGATATAGTTGATCAACCCGGCCGCGGGGTACACCGCCAGCGACGATCCCACCAGCATAAAAACCTCGGCCTTCATAAATATCTTTGCCGCTGCCTCAATCATCGGCACGGCCTCGCCAAACCAAACCACATGGGCACGTAATGGTGAGCCCAATTCGCATACCTCATCCATGCCTATCTCCCATCCGTTAATAGGGTAAGTAAGCTGCGGGTTAACGCTGGATTGCGAGCGGGTGATAATGCCGTGCAGGTGTACCACATTGCTTGAGCCGGCGCGCTCATGCAGGTCATCTATGTTTTGGGTGATGATGGTTACGGTGTACTGCTCTTCCAGCTTAGCCAGCGCGTAGTGGGCGGCATTGGGCTGGGCTTCCAGTACCGATTTGCGCCGCTCGTTATAAAACTGCTGCACAAGGGCCGGGTTACGCTGCCAGGCTTCGGGCGTTGCTACATCTTCAATGTTGTAGCCTTCCCACAGGCCATCGCTGTCCCTGAAGGTTTTTAAACCACTTTCGGCGCTGATGCCCGCGCCGGTGAGTATTACCAGGTTTTTCATATCGCAATATAAAATTATCGGTACATAAAAAAAGCGACCTGCGTTTTACCGGCAGGTCGCTTTGCTAAACCGTTTTATGTATTACAGTGCCAGTTGTTTTTGAGTTTGTAAAAAAGTGTACTTGCGTTTAGCCAGTTCAAAGCTGCCAAATAAGACCAGGCCAAATACCAGGTTACCCAAAGCCAGGTTACGCTCAAAAGGAATAGCTTTGATTAACGACTGGCCATAACCTGCTAAAGTATGCGGGTACATGGTACCATACAGAAAAGGCAGATCAATAATTAACCAGTGGATTAACACCGAGGCAATAGACGCCAGCAGCACGTTCAACACGTTTACCTTTTTGATGAGGCTGCCGGTTAATACCATCAGCACAAAGCAAAGATAAGTCCACTCAGAGCCGCTGTACCAGAGTACCAGTTTGGAGGTATACAGGTAGTTGATAGCAATATCGGTAACAAAAAGGGTGGCCAGCACAGTTACATAAGCTTTCCACTTTTCGGTAAAGTATACACCGCCAAATATGGCAATGGCACCAACCGGGGTAAAGTTGCTCAGCTCTTTATATTTAAAGGCCAAAAGCCTGAACGCGGCCGCAACAACGATCATCAAAATCAAAATAATGTTCCTGGCAATGGTATCTTTTTTATTCATGGTATTATCTATGCGGTAAAATTACTCATTTATCGGTGCAAATAAATAAAATTTTATTGGGGAGCGAAACGGAGATTTATAAAAGGCCTGTTTTATACCGACGTGGTGGTAGGGTGAAAACACCGACCGCAGGCCGCACAATTTGATTACTCATTACATGGAGCACATGTAGATGCGACAGGCATTGGCGTGGTACGGTAAAACACCGACCACAAGCTAAATACCATATTATACCTCATACCTCTCTACAATTCGCCGTTGATATAGCATAATCCTGGAGAAATGATTGTAACAAGCAATTAAATTCTCCCGGTCGCTCCATCATTGGCGCATGACCGCAATTTTCCAATACCTGTAAATCTACCTGTGGCAAAAAACGTTTAAACTGCAAGGCAACATCCAGCGGAGTAATCTTATCGTCCTTACCCCAAATCAACAATGTACGTGTGGTGATCCGGGGTAAAATATCAGCCACATAGTTACGTTGGGCAGATTTGGCCATTTTTAATATCGCGAAGCATTTTTCATTGTTGGTAGTAACCTGATATACCTCAGTAACCAATGTATTGGTAGCTACTGCAGCATCATAAAAAGTGTAAGCCACCCGCTCACGGATATAGGCCATATTTCCACGTTTCACAAAACCACCCACACCGGTATTTTCATACAGACCTGAGCTGCCGGTAAGTACCAGGAACGCCACTTTTTGCGGATATCTGTAGGAGTATACGATAGCTACGTGCCCGCCAAGTGAATTGCCAACCAGAGCTACATTTTCGAGCTTATTACGTTCTATATAGTCATCAAGAAATTTAACCATATATTCAATTCCATCGCCTTTATAATTGTCATATATAGGCAGCAGCGGAACGTGAATATTATAATCCGACTTAAAATGGGAGATAACATCCTCCCAGTTACTTAATGCGCCAAATAAGCCGTGTAATAAAATCATGCTTTGTTTCATCGGGTTGCTTTTGAAACAAAACTATTATAGAGGGCAGATGCTGGCCGTGATTCAAATCACAAACTTTGCGGTCTTTTATGAAGAAACAGTTTTGCCCGGCTTAACGCTTCCCGGCTTGTATACAAATACCTGGCAATATTGGTAAGCGATATTTTTTGAATAATGAGGGGCCGGTTTTCCATTAAAAACTTATAACGCTGCAGAGGGCTTCGGAGCGACAAAATTTGCTGATGTTCGGATTGTTGCGCCATCAATTCCTCTATCAGCTGAATATTGACACGAAAAAGGTTTATATGCAGGCTATACAGCGGCTGTATGCGTTTAATGTTAATACGTAATACAACGGCATCCTCAATAGCTACTATGCTAATAGCCGAAGCCGCTTTTTTATTATAACTTTCACAGTTGGCCAAAAAATCGTTCTGAAAACCAAACTTTACAATCTTTTCCTCGCCCTCTTCATCAAGAATAGAAAATTTGAACGTACCCGAGATTATAAAGGCTGCATGCCGTGCGATATATCCGTAGCGTAACAGGGGCTCACCTTTTTTAATATGCTTTACGCTTGCCATGGAGTGCAATAATTGCCACTCATCTAAAGTTACAACAGGGTATTTTTCCCTTAATTGGTCATACCAGGCCGGTAAATCATTTTTTAATTGGCGCACTGTTTTAGCTGTTTAGTTGTAAAAAGGAGGTTGCTACTTCTTTACAATTATAAAATTTCCCTTGTTATTTGTACGTCATTTTCCTTGTCTACATTTTTAAGTACCCTTTCGGCCTGTAGTTGGTGGTTTCACCGCACCACTCCTACATACTATCGTAACCCTCATAAAAGTCGTTAAAGCAGAACGCAGCCTGACCAATATTTATAAGCTAACTTAATAAGTTAACCACGGAATACACAGAGCAGATGTAGTCACGACAGGCATCGGCGTGTTGCGGTGAAAACACCGGCCACAGGCTGCAACAGCCTGATTTGCTCAGTGCAAATAATCTTACTCTCCCCAAATCCCCCTTTTATAAAAAAATAAGTTCCCACTTATTTACTACATTTGCAGCGCTTTTGGTTCCCGGGTTAACAACCGGGATTAAAAGGGAATCTGGTGTAATTCCAGAACTGTCCCGCAGCTGTAAGCTCCATTATACTAAAGTCCATTCATCAAGTCACTGCCTGTTAGCTAACCGGTGGGAAGACAGGACTAAGGGGAGTAAGTCAGAAGACCTGCCATCGCACATATTAATTCATAGCTTTCGGGGATTGAAGCTGGAATGAGAATACCTATCGTGTATTTCCATTTTTCGTGTTTTCACGCTCCGCTTGCTGTTTGTTTGATTTTTTACGGGCAGGATATTGCGGCAGTTTTACAAATACTTCATTCTTCTTTTTATAGTAACCGGCGCTGGCCAGTTTCCAGGTAATTTATTTGCCCAGACCCATCCGGCCGATAGCAGCAAAACAAAAAAAGATACGGTTAAAACCCATTCGCTCAAAGAGGTATCGGTACGCGCAGGCCGCATATCATCGCGTAATACATCGGCCACTCCCGTACAGGTACTCAAAGGTGCCGAACTGGAAAAACTCAACAGCCTTTCTGTTGCCGATGCCATTCGCTTCTTCTCTGGTGTTCAATTGAAAGATTACGGCGGCGTTGGCGGTTTAAAAACCATTAATGTGCGCAGCCTGGGTACAAACCACGTGGCTGTGTTTTATGATGGTGTTGAGTTTGGCAATGCCCAGAACGGGCAGGTGGACCTGGGCAAGTTTTCTTTGGATAACATTGAGGAGATCGCTTTATACAATGGCCAAAAAAGCACCATCTTTCAGCCGGCCAAAGGCTTCGCGGCAGGCAGCTCTATATACCTGGTGGCAAAACAGCCTTACTTTGAGCCGGGCAGTAACTCCAACGGTAAGGTAAGCCTTAAAACGGGTTCTTTTGGTCTGCTCAATCCATCGCTGTTGTGGCAGTATAAATTAACAGACAACCTTTACGGCACCATTAGCACCGAGCTTACGCATGCAAACGGCCGATATAAATTCCGGTCGACCAATGGGGTTTATGACACCACAGCCGTAAGGCATAACGGCGATATAGATGCCCAACGTGTAGAGGCCGGCTTGTACGCCAAATTAAAAGACAGTAGCTCGTGGAATGCCAAAGCTTACCTGTACAACTCAAACAGGGGTTTGCCGGGCGCGGTGGTTAACAACAAATTTGATAACAAGCAGCGCCAAAAAGACAGGGATATTTTTGTACAATCGGCCTACAACAAAAACTTTGGTAAAAGCTATAGTTTGATGCTAAGCGCCAAGTACTCCAACGACCATACCCATTACTTCGACCCGGAAATAACCACGCTGCGTGGATTACTCGAAAACAAATACGATGAGCAGGAGCTCTACTTTTCGGCAGCCGGCAAATATCGCATCAACTCATTTTGGGATGTAGGTTTATCGACCGACTACCAGTTTAACACCCTAAACGCTACCGAAAACGATTCGGCACAATACCGTTTTGTTCACCCCCGCCGCAATACCGTGTTAACTGCAGCTGCAACAGATCTGCACTTTAAGCATTTTAGTGTACAGGCAAGTTTGCTGGGTACTTTTGTAAAAGACTTGGTTGATACCTTATCGGCAGCCGGTAAAAAAAGTAAGTTAACCCCTGCCCTGCTGTTTTCATGGCAACCATCTGCCGATCCTGATTTTAGGGTACGCGGTTTTTATAAGAGCATTTTCCGGCTGCCTACTTTTAATGACCTGTATTATACCTTTATCGGTAATTCCTTTTTGCGACCCGAACTTACCAAACAGTATGATCTGGGCATCACTTACACCAAAAGTTCAGATAAACGTTCGCTGGTATATTTTGCTATTCAAACAGATGCCTATTACAACCAGGTGAGCGATAAAATTGTAGCCGTACCGGGTACCAACCTTGCCCGATGGACAATGTATAACCTGGGCAAAGTGCAGATCAGGGGACTTGAGGTAAATGCCCAAACAACCTGGAAACTGCCGGCCGACATCTATCTTAACACCGGCATAAGCTACACTTACCAAAAAGCAATTGATGTAACCGATAAGACCGATTTTAACTACAGGCAGCAAATTCCCTATACACCGGTAAACAGCGGTTCGGTACTTATTGGTGCCGAATGGCGCAAGCTGGCTTTTAACTATAGCTACATTTATACCGGCGAACGGTATGACTCGAAAGCCAACATCCCCGAAAATTATGTGCAGCCATGGTACACGCATGATATCAGCTTTAGCTACACAACACGTTACAACAAACACAAATTAAAACTAACCGCCGAGGTAAATAATATTTTTAACCAGGATTATGATGTGATCCTCAATTTCCCGATGCCGAAGCGCAATTACCGTTTTACCATAAGCTCAGGTTTTTAATATACAGATATGAAAAACATTAAACACCAAATATTTTACCTGCTACCGGCCTGCCTGTTGCTGGTTTACAGCTCATGCCGTAAGGATGTTAGTCCCATTAAAGAGGTGGTTACTCCGGTTACCCCGCCAACAGATACCACGGTTGACCCGATTAAGGGTTTTTACCTGCTTAATGAGGGGAATATGGGCTCAAACAAGGCGTCGCTTGATTATTTTGATTACACCAAAGGGCAATATCACAAAAATATTTACGGCGAGTTAAATCCCGAAATAACCAAAAGCCTTGGTGATGTTGGTAACGATATCGGCATTTACGGCAATAAGGTTTATGTGGTAATAAATGTATCAAACAAGGTTGAGGTGCTTAATGCCAAAACCGGCAAGCGTATTACCCAGGTTGATATAGCCAATTGCAGGTATGTAACCTTTCATAACGGCAAAGCCTATGTAAGCGCTTATTTGGGTGTTGTGGGCGATCCTAAAGCACCAAATGGCGCGGTTGACGAAATAGACACCACCACCCTGCAAATTACACGCAAAGTAACGGTTGGCCGCCAGCCCGAAGAAATGGCGATAGTTGGCGAAAAGTTATATGTAGCTAACTCGGGCGGCTATAGTCCGCCAAATTACGAGCGCACGGTTTCGGTTATCGACCTGGCTTCCTTTACCGAGATCAAAAAAATAGACGTGGCCATCAATCTTGACCGGGTTAAGGCCGATAAATACGGCGACATTTATGTAACCTCTCGTGGCGATTATTATGACATCCCCTCAAAACTATTTGTCATCGATACCAAAACTGATGCGGTGAAAAAGGAGTTTGATTTTGGCGTAAGCAACCTTTGGATTGATGACGACATAGCCTATATGTACAGCTATCAGTTTAGCTATAAAACAGGTAAAAACACCACTACTTACAGCATGCTTAACGTGAAGGACGAAACCGTGCTTAACACCAAATTTATTACCGATGGCACCGACGCGTTAATCAAAGTACCTTACGGAATAGCGGTAAACCCGGTGACCAAAGAGGTTTTGGTTACCGATGCCAAAGACTACGTAACACCGGGCGTTGTTTATGATTTTGATCCTTCGGGCAAAAAGAAATGGCAGGCAATTACAGGAGATATTCCGGGGCATTTTGCATTTGCTTATTAATTATTTGGTTAATGCTGATACACAATTTAACGAAATGTCATTTCGAACGAGCAAGCATTGGGCATTGGGGGGAGCGAGGAGAAATCTTATACGTGTGATGAGCAACGGTGCCTATCGCTTGTATGAGATTTCTCACCCTTGCCTCGCACGCTCCCCATCTAAGAGTTCGAAATGACAACGTTTAATTATGAAAACATAAACTCAACAATTCTCATATCAATTCATCTACATCAATAAAACAAACCAAAAAATGATCGAAACTAACTTAAAAAGAAACCTTGCCATAGCGTTCCTGTTAGCTATGGCGGCACTGGCGTCCTGTACAAAAGATAAGGGTGCTGTTGTTACGCCGCAAACAACCGTACACCCCACTACGGCTGCCAGTAACGCATACGTAACTACGCTGTTCGATTTTAACCCTGCACCAGGTCAGTTCATTAACACTACCCTTGCCGATACCGCGGCTGCAAAAGCTACGCTAAAAACCGACCAGGGCCTGGTAAGCTTAGGTGCATGGGGCGGCTATATTGTAGTTGGCTTTGACCATACCGTGATGGATGTTGACGGCAAAAAAGACTTTGTTGTTTACGGCAACGCCTTTGCCCTGTTTGCCGAACCTGGTGTAATTTGGGTGATGCAGGATACCAATGGCAACGGTAAACCCGATGATACCTGGTATGAGATCAAAGGAAGCGCCTATTACAAAGAGGGCTACACCCGCAATTACTCGGTAACTTATACCAGGCCGGCTTGTGATACCTGCAGTGTGCCCTGGAAAGATAACAAAGGTAACACAGGTGTAATTCAAACTAATATCTATAACGTACACCCTTACTTCCCGTTAGGCATTAAAGGGAATACCGCTACGTACACCGGTAGTTTGTTGCCATCGAGCAATATCAACATGGATGATCCATCGTACATCACCAGTGCCTCTTTTGATTATGGCTATGGCGATAACACAGCCGGCGGCGACCAGATAGACATCGCGAGCGCAATTGATGCCAATGGCAATGCTGTGAGTCTTAAAGGGATTGATTTTATAAAAGTACAAACCGGCATATTAGCCAATATGGGCTGGCTTGGCGAGCAATCAACAGAGTTTACCGGCGCGGCAGATATTAGTTTATTGAAGCCGTAAAACATGTAGTAAATTCTTATGTCATTGCGAGCGTAGCGCGGCAATCTCGTAGCCCTACAGAGCGAATAAGCATGTCTATGAGATTGCTTCGTGCCTCGCAATGACATAGACATAAAAATGCCTTTTATCTACAACCACCACATATCTAAACAAATGAAGATCAAAACATCTACACTAATCAAAGCCCTGCCGCTGGCCTTCGCGCTATTGGCAGCAACATTGATAAGCTCCTGCCAAAAGGATAACAGCAACTTACAAAACACAACCACCACTGCTGATAAAAAACTAAAGGTAAACGGAACCGCTAAATACGATAATGGCTTTTTTATCATTAACGAAGGCTGGTACGGGCACGGCACAGGCAACGTAAGCTTTTACAATTTTGCAACCGGTGCCATTGCGGATAGCACTTTCACTAAAGAAAACCCGGGTAAAAACCTCAACCCAACATCCAGCACGTTGGAGTACGGTACCATTTTTAACGATAAGTTATTTTTGGTAAGTAAGGTTGGCGGTCCGTTTGTGGTGGCCAATTCACATACGTTGGTTGAGATTAACCGCATTGCAGCCAAAAGCGGTAATGATTTCAGGGCTTTTGTGGGGATTGATACTACCAAAGGATTAATCAGTACAAACTCGGGTATTTACCCGGTTAACCTGCAAACTTTGGCCCTGGGTACCAAATTAACAACGGTAACCGGACAGGTTGGTGATATGATTAAAGCAGGTAACTATGTATTTGTATTATCGGCAACAAGCGGCGTTGTGGTATTGGATGCCTCAACCTATGCGGTAGCTAAAACCATATCAGGTATGCTTTGCGCTTTTGCCCGCACGCCCGATGGCGCTATATGGGCAGCCGGCGGTACACAGTTGGTACGCATTGATCCATCTACGCTAACCACTACCACCGTAACCATTCCGTTTTCAATTTACGGTTCATGGGCTGCCTGGCATCCGGGATCTATCACCGCTTCTACTACCGAGAACGCTGTATTTATCGCGCAAAATGCAACAAGTTCTGGCGGTACTAATGTTCACAAGTATACCGCGGCCAACAGCGCGTCGTTCACTACGCCATTTTTAACTGTGCCAGTTGGCCGCGAGCTATATGGCTCGGGTATTGGCTATGATGCTGCTCACAACCAGCTTATTGTAAATACCGTTCACTCGGGCTTTACCACTAATTTTAGTTTTAACGATCTTTGCTTTTATAATGCCACTACCGGTGCGCTCATCAATGATGTAGCATATAACGGTTACTTTTTTCCATCTATCGTAGTATTTCACTAATTTAACACCAATATGAAAAAATCAATTACCTCCAGATTATTACCTTACATTATACCAGTTTTAGCGCTGGTAAGCATAACGGCCTGCCACAAGGATCACAAAATTGTACCCGAAGGGCATGGTAAATATGACCAGGGCTTTTTTATGGTTAACGAAGGCTGGTTTGGTCATGCTATAGGATCGGTAAGCTTTTACAGTACCGAAACCCTAAGCATTACCGATAGTATTTTCACCACCGAAAATCCCGGTGCAAAGCTGGGGACAGATAAAACAACACTGGAGTTTGGTACCGTTTATAACAATAAATTGTACCTGCTATCAAAATCAGGCGGCCCATTGGTAGTTACCGATGCATCGACCTTAAAAGAAACCGGCAGAATAGCATCAGCAGCCACCAACGATTGGCGGGCGTTTTTGGGTATTGATGCCACCAAAGGTTTGGTAAGCACAGGTAACGGTGTTTATCCTATTACTTTACAAACACTTGCATTAGGTAGCGCACTTACAGGTGTTACAGGCCAGGCCGGTGATATGATCAAGGTAGGCAACTATATTTTTATTGAAACAGAAACAGATGGTGTAGTAATTTTAAACGCTTCCGATTATTCTGTAGCTAAAAAGATCCCGGGTTTAAGTGTAGGCTTTGCAAAAACTTTTGATGGCTCGGTATGGGCTGCCGGTGGTACTTCGCTGGTAAAAATCAATAGTACCACCCTTGCTACCAGTACCGTTGCGCTTCCGTTTACCGTAAATGATACCTGGGGTGCATGGCATCCGGGTTCTATTACAGCTTCGACTACAGATCTAACTGTATATATAGCCAAAAACGACGTATACCAGGGTGCTAACACCATTTACAAATACACCGACGGTAATCCCGCTTTATTAACCGGGCCGTTTATCACTTTACCGGCAGGTAAAATAACGTATGGGGCAGGTGTTGCTTACAATCCTGCAACTAACCAGTTGGTAGTTAATATCATCAAATCGGGTTATGGTGTAAATGATTCCGTAAACGATCTGGCATTTTACAACCCTATAACCAGTGCGCTAATTAAAGATCTTCCGTTTACAGGTTATCTTTACCCGGCAACTCCGGTGTTTCATTAAGCATGAATTACACCAATTGAAGCGAATGAATAAGACACGAATTACAGCGAATTAGCACAAAATCGCTGTAATTTTAATTCGAATAATTCGCTTCAATTGGTGAAATTCGTGTCTTTTAAATTTCCTTATTCTCTACAATATCATACTGATAAAGGATCCTATCGGCATCACTAAAAACTATTCCCTTTTCGGCACAGGTTTTCTTTAAAATGAGCAGGTATTCAAAATACAGGTCGATGCTGTTGTCATCATTAGCATCCATGAGCTTTTTCCTGCGCGGGTCCTCGCCATAAATTATTCTGAAGGTGCGCACATCAATAATCTGGAAAACGTTAGGGTTCCTGAACCTAAGCATGGTACTGGCCATGGGTAGCCTGATACCATGCGTTTTTAACATACTACTTAAAATACTTTTAACAAAGGCCTGGTTGCCATCTAACTCATCAATAAACTTCAGCCTGTTAAAATCGTCCAGCCAATCGGCATCTGCAAGGTTAACATACCTGTTTACCTTCCATAAAACAATTTCGTTAACTATCTGCTGGTTAAAGTCGGCTTTTACTTTACTATCAAGGCTGGCGGTTAGGTTAAAACCGTCTTTGTATGCGCCATAGGTATATAATCCTTCTAAATCTTTAATTTTAGCTGGATTAAAGTCTTTGATGGTTTTTATCATGGTAGCAAGGAATAAATTTGATATAAATATAGGCATGAAATACGGGTTCATTTTTCTATTTGTGATGATAAATTATGCAGCGACAGCCCAGGGCACCGATACCGTGTTTTTGAAAAGCTTACTCCAGGCCCACCCCGAATTGTTTGGTGGCATCCTGAGCCATCCCACCCAAAACGAGGTTCAGATCCTTTATACTCAAATAAACCGGGACAAAAACAATATACCGCATTTTAAATCATACAATTATCGCTTCAATTCTAAACGATACTTCTACCCTGCCAGTACTGTAAAGTTGCCGACATTGATTTTTGCTTTAGAGAAGATCAATGAGCTAAAAATTAAAGGCTTAACCAAACAGTCGGTCATGATAACCGACAGCGCTTTTGCCGGGCAAACCAAGGTAAGTAAGGATACTTCGGCGGCAAAGGGTTTACCTTCGATAGAAAACTATATCAAAAAGATATTGCTGGTGAGCGATAACGATGCTTACAACAGGCTGTATGAATTTATCGGCCGTGCGGAAATCAATCAGAAACTAAAAAAGTACGGATTAAACAACTCCCGCATAGTTGGCAGGCTGGCCATTGGCGATGCCGGCGAATGCACCAGGCATACCAACCCTATTGAATTTTACGATGGCAATAAGCTGATTTATAAAAAGCCGGCCTTGTATGATAGTCTTAACTACCCCATGCACCTGGATAACATGTTACAAGGCAAGGCCTACATGGATAGCAGCGACCGACTTGTAAATAAACCTTTCGACTTCAGCGAGAAAAATGTTTATACTATTCCTGATCAGCAAATGGTTTTAAAACGTTTGTTATTTCCCGAAGTATTTCCCCAGGCTCAGCGCTTTAATTTAACTGCCGGTGATTATCAGCTCATTTATAAGTATATGAGCATGTTCCCTACCGAAAGCGCAAAGCCAACGTACAGCCCGCCGCAAAACTACCTGGCCATAAGCAAGTTGCTTTTTTACGGTGCCGATAGCGCTGCGGTGATCAATCCCGATATCAGGATCTTTAATAAGTACGGCGATAGCTACGGTTATGATATTGACAACGCCTACATTGTTGACTTTAAAAATAAGGTAGAATTTATGCTCACAGCAGTTGTACAATCAAACGAAGATGGTATTTACAACGACAATAAATATGAGTACGCTACCGTTTGCCTGCCATTTTTAAAAAACCTGGGGCAAGTGGTCTATCAATACGAGCTGAAACGACCTAAGAAAAACCTGCCAGACTTAACCAAATTTAAATTTAATTACAGAAAGGTTAAATAAAAGCTGGTTGCTTAAAACTTACCGTGCTTTTCGGCGTTTAAATTTTACACCTATTTAAATTGAATATGGCAAGCACAATAATTGAATACACCGACAATTACCCCGCATTATATGGCGACGACAGGATAAACCTGAACTGGCCCGAACGTTATACATCTGTAGTTGGCGGTGTAAAATTGGGATGGTCGGGCTTTAAAAATATCTTTTCGAGTCCTTTCTCAAGTATTTTAAAAATTGGCGCAGGCGGCTACCTGTTAAACCGCGGCATTACCGGGCATTGCGAATTATACAAACGCATAGGTAAACTATCAACCAATCCCATTAACGTAAACATCCGGTCGTCATTTACAGTAAACCAACCGAGGCACAAAGTTTATAATTTTTGGCGCAAGCTTGATAACCTGCCCCTGTTTATGAAACACCTGGAAAGTGTTGAAGTTATTGACTCTAAATATTCGCACTGGGTATTAAAACTACCGGCTGATGTAGCCACCGTAAGCTGGCATGCCGAAATTGTGAAGGATGAGCCCAATGAAATGATTGGCTGGAGTTCGTTACCAGATTCGGTAATTAACAACGCCGGCAAAGTACGTTTCCAGGATTCTATAGATGGTGGTACCGTGGTCGACATTGTGATTAGCTACCAGCCACCCGCGGGGGGCGTGGGTGCCGGTATCGCCAAGGTATTAAACCCCCTCTTCAAAAAAATGGTAGATCAGGACGTGCAGAACTTTAAACAATACATGGATATTGACAACGGTTTTGAAGCTGCGCTGGATGAGGTAGAGGTGATTGTGATAGAGTAGATTTTATCCTATCTGTGAACTGGCATCGGTGTTCTGAGGTCTGTATTAATGTATCAAAACACAGACCTCAGACTCCCCACCTCGGATCACAGAAAATCTATATCAAATCAAACGCCCTGGCATACTCTGCAAACTCAACAGCGTTGGTAATATTTAATTTGCTGCGAATATTGCGGCGGTGGGTTTGAGCGGTTTCGGCAGAAATAAAAAGTTCGTCGGCTACTTCTGCCGATGTTTTGCCTAAAGCTACCTGTTTTAATACCGCTTTTTCCCGGTTGCTTAGTGTAGAAAAAATAGCCACGTGTTTTTTGATGAAGTTATTTTCCTTGAGCAAACGCTCGGCTTTAGCCTCAATATGCTTCATGCGGTTAATCGGGATGGCTGTAGTTATGGTGAGTAAAGGCTTGCCATCATCGTCCCACATAAAAAGGCGGGTGGAACTGATGTGCCAGGTCCACTCCTTTTCGCCGGCGTATTTTACCTGCTGAAAGTAGGAAAAGCTTTCACCTGCTTTGTTATTATTTAAAAGGGCAGAAATTTTTGGCAGAAAATCTTCCATGTCTTCGATATTAAAAAATCGATTGTAATACTCTGGCCCCAGGTCTATCAGTTGCTGCAGCGTAACACCCAAGAGCATCAATCCATTTGCCGACATGTAAACCACGGGAAACTCCCCTACTAAATGCAAAATTACAACGCCAGGCATTCGTTCGGCATGGGGTGCAAACTCTTTTATTTTATTTTGGATAGCCTTTGATAGTTTCATATTGATTAACAGGAGGTTATAAATATGCATAAAATTAAAGGTGTTTAAACCCGCATGAGGGGTAATCATAGATTGTGCCCTCATTATCAGCTATTTAATTTGGACTTAAATTATTGCCGATCAAGTTTATTGATGTTCCGGATGCATTTGTATCAGTATAAACCAGAATAAAAAAAACGGCACAAAAAAACGGCCTGGTAAAATTACCAGGCCGTTTTTAATCAAGAGATAAACTCTTAACAGATATTATTTTACTGCATCAATAACAGCTTTGAAAGCATCTGGGTGGTTCATTGCTAAATCGGCCAATACTTTACGGTTTAAACCGATTTCTTTAGCTGTCAATTTACCCATTAACTGAGAGTAAGAAATTCCGTGCTGACGGGCACCAGCGTTGATACGTTGGATCCATAAAGCTCTGAATTCTCTTTTCTTGGTTTTACGGTCACGATAAGCGTACTGTAAACCTTTTTCAACTGTATTTTTTGCAACGGTATAAACCTTGCTGCGTGAACCCCAATAACCTTTGGCGAGGTTCATGATCCTTTTTCTGCGTCTTCTCGACGCTACTGCGTTAACTGAACGTGGCATGTTGTTTGTTTTTGGTAGTGAGTGCCTGCCTGCGTGGCCGAACTTAAAACTCTAATACCTGGTTAAAAAAAATTGTGAATTACTTTCCGATACAAAGCATACGTTTAACGTTACCCATGTCAGCTTTAGAAACTAAGCTGGTGTGACCAAGGGCGCGTTTACGTTTTGTCGACATCTTGGTTAAGATGTGGCTTTTGTATGCGTTCTTTCTTGCGATTTTACCGGTTCCAGTAAGCTTAAAACGCTTTTTAGCACTGGAATTGGTTTTCATTTTTGGCATAACTCTATTTATTTGTGTTAGATATTTACGTTTCTCAACGTTTTATTTTTACGGGATGTACATATCTGTGATATAAACAGCCCCACATTTGTAATTATTTTTTGGCCGTTTTTGGCGCAAGGGTTAAAAACATCCTTTTACCTTCAAGCTTTGGCAACTGCTCAACTTTACCTACTTCTTCCAATGCCTGTGCAAAACGCAGCAATAATATCTCGCCTTGTTCTTTGTATACAATGGCACGGCCTTTAAAGTGTACGTACGCTCTTACCTTTTCGCCCGCTTCAAGGAACTTAATGGCATGCTTTAATTTAAACTCAAAGTCATGGTCATCAGTGTTCGGTCCGAAACGAATCTCTTTGATAACAGTTTGCTTGGCATTGCTCTTGATCTCTTTTAGCTTTTTCTTTTGCTCGTAAATGAACTTGTTATAGTCCGTTACTTTACAAACCGGCGGTACGGCGTTTGGAGATATTTCAACCAGATCAAGTTCCTGCTCCTGCGCAATAGCAAGTGCATCTCTCAGAGAAAAGATTCCCTGCTCAACGTTGTCGCCTACCAGACGAACTTCCTGAGCCCTGATGAATTGATTGATGTTGTGTTCAGCTTCTTTCTTCTTGAAAGGAAGCCTTGGTCCTCTATTGAAAGGTTTGTTTAATGCCAAGTTATACTTTTATTTCTTTAATTATTTGTTCTTTAAAATCTTCAATGCTCATACTACCTAAATCACCCAAGCCATGTTTCCTTACAGAAACCATGCCCTCGGCTGCCTCTTTTTCGCCTACAATAAGCATATAAGGGATCTTTTTGACTTCAGCGTCGCGTATTTTACGACCAATCTTCTCGTCTCTGAAATCAATCAGCCCGCAAATATCGGAATCTTTTAACACATCAGAAAGTTTTTTTGCATATTCCTCGTATTTTTCTGATATCGGCAGGATAATAAATTGCTCAGGAGATAACCAAAGCGGAAAATTACCCGCGCAATGCTCAATCAACACGGCAATAAAGCGCTCCATCGACCCAAATGGCGCCCTGTGGATCATTACCGGGCGATGTTTTAAGTTGTCGCTACCGGTGTATTCCAGCTCAAAACGCTCGGGTAAGTTGTAATCTACCTGGATAGTACCCAACTGCCACTTGCGGCCTAAGGCATCCTTCACCATAAAATCGAGTTTGGGGCCATAAAACGCGGCCTCGCCCAATTCAACAACAGTGCTTAAACCTTTTTCGGCAGCAGCCTCAATGATCGCGCTTTCGGCTAAAGCCCAATTTTCATCAGTACCGATGTATTTGGCTTTATTTTCCGGATCGCGCAGGGAAACCTGTGCGGTATAGTTTTCAAAGCCTAACGCCTTAAATACATATAACACCAGGTCAATTACCTTTTTAAATTCTTCCTTAACCTGGTCTGGACGGCAAAATAAGTGGGCATCATCCTGTGTAAAGCCCCGTACGCGGGTTAAACCATGCAGCTCGCCGCTTTGCTCGTAACGGTATACGGTACCAAATTCTGCAAAACGAACAGGCAAATCCTTATATGAACGTGGTTTTGTTTTATAGATCTCGCAGTGGTGCGGGCAGTTCATTGGTTTTAAAAAGAACTCCTCTCCCTCCTGCGGGGTTTTTATAGGCTGAAACGAATCGGCACCATATTTTTCATAATGGCCCGATGTTACATACAGGTTTTTATGACCGATATGCGGTGTAATTACCTGTTCATAGCCGGCTTTAACCTGTGCCTTTTGCAAAAAGTTTTGCAGGCGTTCGCGCAAGGCAGTTCCTTTTGGCAACCACAAAGGCAAGCCCATGCCTACTTTTTCTGAAAAGGCAAATAGTTCCAGCTCTTTTCCCAATTTCCTGTGATCGCGCTTTTTAGCTTCCTCAATCATGTGCAGGTATTCGGTAAGCTCGCTGGCTTTAGGGAAAGTTACGGCGTAAATACGGGTTAACTGTTTACGTGTTTCATCACCGCGCCAGTAGGCACCGGCAACACTCATCAGTTTAACCGATTTAATGAAACCCGTGTTGGGGATATGCGGCCCACGGCACAGGTCGGTAAAATTACCCTGGCTATAAAAAGTGATAGAGCCATCAGGAAGATCTTTGATCAGGTCCAGCTTGTACTCGTCACCTTTTTCGGTAAAATATTCAATAGCATCGGCTTTGCTAACCGGCTTGCGGATAAACTCTTCTTTGGTTTTGGCCAGTTCGATGATCTTGTCTTCAATCTTTTTAAACTCGTCTGACGAGAACTCACGGTCGCCAAAATCAACGTCATAGTAAAAGCCGGTTTCAATAGCCGGACCGATACCAAATTTGGTGCCCGGATACAAAGCTTCCAAAGCCTCGGCCATTAAGTGGGCCGATGAATGCCAGAAAGTTGATTTACCTGAACCATCGTTCCATGTTAATAATTTAACGTGCGCGTCTTGCTCAATGGGGCGACTTGCATCCCAAGCCTGGCCATCAACTTCGGCAGCTAATACATTACGTGCTAATCCTTCAGAGATCGACAACGCGATCTGTGCGGAAGTGATTCCCTTGTCGTACTGACGAACGGACCCATCGGGGAGAGTAATACTAATCATCTACAACTATGATTTAAAGTTTATAAAATTACGTTTCACAATCACCTACAAAGTGATCATATATTTTGTGGGGCAAAAATAGGATTATTTTTATGATTTCGGAATTGGGAATTTCGATTTTGAAATTGAGGGTGATTACCTTGTCAAAAGAGGTGATAATTAACTTTCTTCCCTTAACTTTCGTATTTGTTCAAGTGCAGACACATCAACCTGGTCTTTCGGCCGGTTTACAACTTTTTTGTTCGCTATCAATTGATTTATGTGTAAAAAAGGAATGTTAACATTTTCGATGTCAGCAATAGAGGCCATTTGTAAGCATTCATCAAATGTGTATCCTTCCAGTCCCTTCATCTCAACGAGGATATCCACTCGCAAACCATTATTCAGGTGAAAGTCGGTCCAGTCCGGTACAAATTGCATTTGCTCGATCATCGGATAATCACCCATGTCGCATTTTACAAAAGCCTTCCGTAATCGCCGTCGATTTTCGAGGGTATCATTAAGCCAAATGTCAAGGTCTCCGGTAAAGCGCTGATAGCCATGTAAATTAGTTGCATAGCCGCCGATCATGATATATTGTACATCACATTCCTGAAGCGCCCTCCAAAAATTAAGTATTTCTTCGTCAAAAATATCCACGCAGGTTATTTATTGATAAATGGCTTGTGCGATATTGATGCCTTGTTCATGGTCTGTTGTATTTTATACAATCGGGTGGCCATTTCAAAACGCTCTTTGTAGCTTCTTTTTAGGCCTTCTTTCAAAAGTTCTAATTCGGCCAAGGTAAATGATTGCTTGCTTTTTTCCATCACACAATATATTTCACAATTACATCAAATTTATGCAAATCTACGCCAATATCAAATACACGGCGTTCTTTGTTAATGGGATAACACCGTTTTGATAAAATTACCTGATATTAGACGTGGAAAGAAATTAAAACCTATGCCCGAAAACACAACACCCCGCTCCTGCTGGTTTAATAAGTTTTTTGAATGCCTGTATTTGTATATAGCGCTTGCTGTTACTTTTCATATGGTGTACACCTCTTTTGTGCCATACCGGGATAACCTTGATGAAACCTTTTACATTAAATTATTTTTATACACAGGAGGATTTATCGTATTAACAGCATTAGCCTATGCCACTTACTGGCATCGTAAAGAGAAAGCCCCGGGTTTTAACTGGGGTATTAAGCATGCCTGGCTGCAGGGCATTATGCGTTATTTTCTTGCGTTTGAAGTTTCGGTGTACGGTTTTGCAAAAATTCTGCAAACACAATTTGCCACAGTTTACAGCAGGCTGGATATCCCGGTAGGAAGCTTAAATGGCTTCGAGTTAACCTGGAATTACTTTGGCCACTCCTATACATTTGCCGTTATTTTAGGATGTATCCAAATTGGCGGCGGCATATTGTTACTTTTCAGGCGCACAACCTTAGCAGGTATGTTCACGCTTTTACCGGTGATGGTGAACATTGTGTTCATCAATATTTTTTACAGCATTGATGCGGGAGCATTTATAAATTCATTGATCATTACAGCCGGGCTAACCTACCTGTTAATGTTGCGATGGTCAGATCTTAAAATACTGCTCTTTCAAAAAGCCGGTAATTTGCCAATGGTTAAATTGACTTTGATAAGGCCATTATTAAAGGTTATGTGTATTGGACTTGCCTTTTTTTGCATTTTTAATATCTCATCAAAATTTCCATCATCGGGCTTTGAGGGTAAATGGAAGGTTACAGCTATAACACGCAATGGCAAACATTATGAGCCAAATGAATGGCTCAATAACCCACGTGCCTGGAGCAATATCTACATAGAGCAATTTGGGTACATGGAGTTTTCATCTAATCCCTATATTTTTGAAGAAGAACGAGCCTGGCGGTCAGCGTATCAATACAATGCCTTTAAAAAGACATTCAATATAGAATTTTACAACGCCCCGCGCACAGATACCATTAAAGCCAAAATACGCGATTACGATGGCAGAACCATGCACTGGGATATGATGTATTACAGCGATACCATGCGAATGGAGTTGATAAGGGTAGGAAAGTAAAACAGAAACAGACAATAAATGCGAAATTCTCAATTCCGAAATCAAAACATCACACATTTCCCCATCCCAGCGCCAACACGTCGGCAAGGTGAATGGTAGTTATTGGCAGGCTATTTTTATCGATATAGCTTTGCAGGTGCATTAAACATGAAACGTCTGTAGAGATAATATACTCTGCACCAGCGGAAAGGGCGTTATCTACCTTTTGCTGGGCCATAGCTGTGGAGATGCCATCAAATTTAACGGCAAAAGTACCACCAAAACCGCAGCAGGTTTCGTTGTCTTTTAGTTCGAGCAATTCAAGTCCCAATACTTTTGAGAGCAGTTGCCGTGGCTCGGTCCTGATCTTACATTCGCGCAGGGCGGCGCAGCTATCATGATATACAGCTTTTCCATCCAGTTCGGCACCGAAGTAATCAAACTGCAGGATATTTACCAAAAAATCTGATAGTTCATAAATGTTACCCTGTATGGCCCTGCATTTATTATGCAGCGCCGTGTTGGTGAACAGATCGTTATAATAATTTTTAACCATGCCTGTACATGAGGCTGATGGGGTGATGATCACGCTATCTTCCGAAAAATCGTTCAAAAACTTACTGCCTACCGCTTTGGCATCGTCCCAGAAACCGGCATTGAATGCAGGCTGACCGCAACAAGTCTGGTTGGGGTTAAAGCTTACCTTACAACCTGCTTTTTCAAGCACTTTGATGGTATTAAAAGCGGTATCCGGAAATAGCTGATCGACGAAACATGGTACAAATAACTCTATCTTCATTCGGCACAAAAATTATTTGGCGCTAAAATCTACATTTTTTGAATGCTTTTTTCAGCTTTCAGCAAAGAAAACAATAATATCAATCCCACAATGAAAAATAAACCTAATACCAACACCGAATTACGCGGACTGCCCGTTAGTTCCTCAATAAAGCCAAAACTAAATACACCGCCCACAATAGCCAGCTTTTCGGTAACATCATAAAAACTAAAAAATGAGGCTGTATCGGGGATATTTTCTGGCAGGTATTTAGAGTATGTTGATCTCGACATGGATTGGATGCCTCCCATCACCAAACCAACCACTACAGCAACAACATAAAACTGGTTGGAGGTTGCCGTAAAATAAGCTGCTATACAAACGCCGATCCAAATGATTACGGTACCAATAAGTACTCTCACGTTACCATAGATACCGGATAGCCGTGACATGAGGTTTGCGCCAACAATGGCCACCAACTGAATAATTAAAATGATAGAAATTAAAGCAGGCGAGCCCATATGCAGCACCTTTGCCGCGAAGCCCGTTGCAACCAGCATTACGGTTTGTAGGCCCATAGAGTAAAAGAAAAACGCGGGCAAAAACCGTTTAAGTAAAGGCATTTGTTTAACTTTTTGCCAAACGTGCGCTAACTCAATAAAACCACCTTTGATGATATTATGGTCATGACTTTGCGCGTTGGGGCTACCCTTCGGCAATACTGTGAATGGGATTAAAGCAAAACCTATCCACCATAAACCAACCAGCAGGAATGATAATCTTGCCGGCAAGCTTTTATCTACAATGCCAAACAAATCGGGTTTTAACACAAACAAAAAGCAAATGAGCTGTAACAGAACGCTGCCAATGTAGCCGTAAGTGAAACCTTTGGCGCTCACGTTATCCTGCATGTCAAGCGTGGCTATTTCAGGAAGATAGGAATTATAAAAAACAAAACCGCCACTATAGCCGATGGCCGCCAGGGCAAAAGCGATGATGCCCATCTCTAAAGTATCTTTTGTAAAAAAGAACAAGGCACAGCACGACAGCGAACCAATAATGGTAAAAAACTGCATAAAGATTTTCTTATTTCCCTTATAATCGGCAATAGATGATAGTATAGGTAGCAAAAACACCATTACCAGGTAAGCCGCCGCAAGGGCATAGTCAGATAAAGCTGTATTAACAAAGCTTTTACCGAAAAACATTACCCTATCGCCATTTTTGGAATTTGAGGTAATGGCCACGTAATAAGCCGGAAAGATAGTTGAAGTGATAACCAGGTTGTAGGCCGAATTTGCCCAATCGAAAAAAGCCCAGGCCCGGATGGTTTTCTTGTTGTTTTTGGTTTCCATTGATAAGATAAAAGTAGGTAAAAAAGAATCAAGAATTAAGAGTCAAGAATCAAGGCAGGATTATGGCGCAGAAAACAAAAGATCGCATGGTAGCGAGTTACAACAATATTGGACTAAGGCTAATTTGATTATAGTCGCAATATTTTGAAGCCTGCGATAATATGGGGATGGTGTTACACAAATCTATAATCTTCCCGTACCGGGCTAAACACATCTATGAGTTTACAATCTGTAATTGCCCTGCCACCATGTATCACATTTTGGGGTATCAATGCGTACATACCCGAATCTAAAACCTGCGGAACCCCGGCTATGGTAAGTTCAAACTGCCCTTCAATAACAAATGACGACTGTTCATGAACATGCTGGTGCAATTGTAATGAACAGCCTGCTTTTACCTCAATAAAATTAATGGTGTTGTTTTGGGTATGGATAAGTTTGGAGAAGAAACCGGGTGCTATTTCCCTGGTTGGGATATCGGCAAAGTGATTGAATATTTTGTTTTCCATCCGGCTAATTTACATCTTAAATACCTATAGTCTCACTAAATATTGCCTTTGTTCAAGTATCAAAACTTAGAAATACCAGCACAATCTTTTAATTACAACGGTATTGCCATAATTTTTTAAAACCATGCTATCTTTATGGGGTTATTATATCAGCTACACATACATTCTCCATGGCCTTTATTGACTATTATAAAATACTGGGTATAGATAAAGCAGCTACCGATAAAGACATTAAAAACGCTTATCGTAAACAGGCCCGTAAATATCACCCCGACCTTAATCCTAACAATACCGAAGCAAATAAAAAGTTCCAGGAAATAAACGAAGCCAATGAGGTTTTAAGCGATCCCGAAAAACGTAAAAAGTACGATAAATACGGCGAGAACTGGCAACATGGCGAAGCTTACGAACAGCAAAGCAGGCAACAACAAAGCCGGCAAAACAATAATGGCGGGCCTGGCGGATTTGAAGGCTTTGGCGGAGGTTTTGGTGGCGGCGAAGACTTTTCCGACTTTTTTCAATCTATGTTTGGTGGTGCAGGTAGTGCTGGTGGTGGCAGGCGCACCGGTTATCGCGGCCAGGATCTGAATGCCGAGTTTCAGCTCAATTTACAGGATACTTTACAAACCCATAAGCAAACGCTAACAGTTAATGGTAAAAATATCCGGATTACAATACCGGCCGGGATTGAGAATGGTCAAACCATAAAAATTGCGGGGCACGGTGGCGCGGGTACAAACGGTGGCCCGGCCGGCGACTTATTTATCAAATTTAATATTCCTGCCGATGCCCGTTTTAAACGTGATGGCGCAAATTTATACAATACCATAAAACTTGATTTGTATACGGCGGTGCTTGGTGGCGAGCTCATGGTAGAAACCCCTACCGGCAAAGTAAAGGTTAAAGTAAAGCCCGAAACTCAAAATGGCACCAAGGTGAAGCTAAAAGGAAAAGGCATGCCAGTGTACAAAAAGGAAAATGAATCTGGTGATCTTTTTATTACCTACGATATTCAAATACCTGTTAACCTTACCGATAAGCAAAAGCAATTGTTTGAAGAACTGTCAAAATCCTGATCAATTATGAAAACAGAACATTTGATAACTGTGCGTGAATTTTGCGTTTACCACAATGTAGATAATACGTTTATCAATTCGTTACAACAGGCAGGTTTAGTGAGTGTTATGATAAAGAGCAATGATACTTTCATCCCCGAAACAGAACTACAGAAATTGGAGAAGATGATTAGTTTGCATCAGCTTGATATTAACGTTGCCGGTATTGAAGCCATCACACACCTGCTTGACCGCATGGAGCAAATGCAACAAAAGCTAATTGGCATGCATAACAGATTGAGGATATACGAGGAGGAATAGCAGTTATTCCATATACTTCAACATCATTCGTTCGCTTACAATATGGGCATCTTCAATAACCGATTCGGGATATCCCATCGAAGCCAGTATGGCAATGCCGTTTTTACTTTTTAAAAGGCCTTCTTTCAACTTGTAATCAAATACCAATGTTCGGCCCGATTTGGAATCTTCAAACGAGTAGATAGCAAAATCTTCATCCAACAACTCCGCCAACTCCAGATCATGGGTTGATACAAATACAAAGTTATCGTTGGCTGTTATGTATGATAATACCGATTTAGCGGCCGCTATGCGCTCGATGGTGTTGGTTCCCCTAAATATTTCATCTATAATTACCAGGCTTTTTATTTCTTCGGCGCTGCTGCTGCCTTCAACAATGTTCAATATTGCTGATGCCTGGGCCTGGAAAAAACTTTGCTGCTCCTCAATACTATCAGTTATCTTAATGCTGGTTTGAATTTTAAGAAATGGTGCTTTGTAAGCCTTGGCACAACTGGTAAAAAGTGTTTGAGCAAGCAAGGTATTAATAGCTATAGCCTTTATAAATGTTGTTTTGCCCGACATGTTTGAGCCGGTGATTAAAGCCCCCCTATCGGCCCTTGTGTAAAGTGAATTAGGCACACACCTTTCTATCAATGGATGGAAAAGGTCAGTGATCTCCATTTTCGCATTCTGATCAATAAACCCGGGCTTGTTATAAAATGGCAGGCCTTCTCTTACCGATTGTATAGCTATCAACACATCAATTTCGGCTACAAAATTATATACCTTTTCAATGTCGTCTCTATACCGGCCAATGTGCTTAATCGAATTGGTATAAATATGTGGTTCAAGCAAAAAAAGCGTTTTTATCAACTGAAAAACCGCGTAACCTGGCGAACCGGAATCAATAACCAGTTCGCTTTCAAAATTCACTACGCTTAATGATCTTTTGAGGCCTACTAAATTGACCAGGCTTTTTTTAATATCATCTGTATTACCGGTTTTAGCGTTTTTTACCAGCCATACGGCCACCTTATGCATAATTAATAACTGGGGTAACGAGGCTGAATAACCCGTAGTTTTTTTCTTGCTGGCAAAATGAAAGATCACATTGTATCCAAATAGAACCGCCAAAACAACCAGGCTTATTGTGTTGGGTATAATAAGGAGCGAAACAACCGCGGCTAAGATCAAATAAGGAACAATCTTGATATAAATATCCATTACCGGTGCAAAAAGTGGCTCATGGACCTTTAAAAACAGGTTTGGAATTTGATAAGCATTAGTATGGTTAAGCTTTGAAAGTTCAAGCTCTATCAATTCGCGGTTTGGCGTATCTGCGTTAACTATACCTATCCGTTCATCAAGCTGTAGCAGTGTATCAGGCGATGTTTGTGGCAGGTGTAGTTTTTTGTACAGGTATTGTTTTCCGGGTTTTGAATTAGTCCTGTCAATGTAGTTGAAAACGCTATTCAGGTCGAGGTCTTTTGCTGTTATATCAGAAAGCTTTTGAGGACTGTAATCTGCATCAAGATAAATTTTTATCAGGTCGAAATTACGCTTTGAGCTTACCGGTTTGGCCCATTTGTTTTTTATTTTATCCAGGTTTCTTTCCCTGGCACGCAATTTTCCAAAGTATGATACTATGTATGAAATGGTTAGCACAATGGCTAAAACTATCAGCGTGAATAAAAAATAATACATGTTTAAATTTATAAAAAAGGTTTAAACCTAAGGTTTATTTCGCCGTCAATAGTTGTAATAAACAAAATTATTAACTTAATTTTTCAAGCGATGAAACTCCTAAAAATTTCAGTTATAGCGTTTTTACTATTGTTTTCATTTCAGTTGGTTAAAGCTCAAAGTATTTCAATCGGCGCGTCTTTTGGTTATCATTACCCGCACCGCCATGTAATTGTTGATAACTACTATCCCGGTTATTATCCCCGCGAAACTTATTATGCCCGCCCGGTTTATTACGGAGAACCACGTTATTATGTTGCCCGGAATTACTATCGCCCATATCATCACAGGCCGTATTATCCAGCTTACAGGCATTATCGCCGTTGGTAATAAAAAAGCCCATCTTTATAGTAAGATGGGCTTTTTTATGTTTTATTTTGATGATCTATCTTTTGCCGCCTAAAAATTGGTGCAACGCTTTTTGGGTAAATTCAGATAGCACCAACTCACCGCTTGTCGCCGCCCGCTGTTTCAATAGCTCATCCCAGTTTTCTGTTCCTTCCCAAAGTATTTGTTTGAGCCCTGTTAAGGCATTGGGGTGATAAGACGCCAACCGTTCAGAAAGCTCATCAAGGGCCAAATCAAGGGCGGCAATATCATCATAAACCTCATTGTATAAGCCGTTGTCCCTGGCCCATTGCGCGGTTTGGAAATCTGCAGCCCGTATAGTTAATTGAGAAAAGGCAGACAGGCCAATTTTACGGGTTACAGCCGGCGATATTACAAACGGCCCTATTCCTATGGCCAGTTCACTTAATTTAACGGCTGCAAACTGCGTAGCCAAACAATAATCGGCAGCGCTGGCCAAACCCACACCACCGCCCACTGCTTTGCCCTGTACACGTGCGATAATTATTTTAGACGATTTCCGGCAGGCGTTGATCACGCTTGCAAAGCCCGAAAAGAAGCGGGCACCTGTTTCTTTATCTTTAATCTGCAATAATTCATCAAAGCTGGCACCGGCACAAAAAGTGCGGTCGCCATCGCTTTTTAAGATGATTACGCGCACATCAGCCCTGGCTCCCACCTCATCTATACTTTGGGTAAGCTGTTGCAATAAATTGGCAGGGAGCGAATTTTGCGCAGGATGATAAAAGCTGATGGTTGCTACACCATTGAAGCTTACAACAACAGATACATTTCCGTTCTGGGTAGTTGGCATGTTTTAAAGGTTTACAGAATGATGTATGCCAATATCAGAAGTATTTAATGCTCCTGCAATTTTTGAGTAAAGATTATCAGGGCAAACGCATCTAATTGGGTTAACATAACTTAACACATTTCAGATATATACTTTACAAATAGCTGATAATGAACATTTTATATTTTAACAAGGTTAACACTACTATTTAGATGCGTTCGCCCCCGTAAACATTATACCGCTTAAAATAATAACGGCAATTCAAAGTAAAAGGTAGATCCTTTACCCAGTTCGCTTTCAACCCCTATTTTACCTTTGTGGTTATTGATGATCTCGGTACTAATATAAAGTCCCATACCCAAACCGCTGGTCATAAATTTCTGATCTTCAACCCTGTAAAAACGCTCAAAAATCTTTTCTTTTTGCTCTGGTGATAACCCGATGCCAAAATCGGTAACAGATACACGCACCAACTCGTTGCGCATCTCGGCCTTAACAATGATCTCTTTATTTACCTGCGAGTATTTTACCGCGTTATTGATAAAGTTCATGATCACCTGCTCCAGTCGCTCCGCATTACAAATAACATTTAAATGATAATGTTCATTTGTTTGATTATCAAACTCGTATGAGGGATAAATATGTCTTGAGTTTTCGACGGCAATGGCCACAAGCCCGGTAAGGTCAACTTCGGTTAAAGCATACTCCAGCCTGCCTGCGTGAATCTTACTTACATCAAGCAGGTCATCTACCAATCGCTGCAATTTGTTGAGTGCCACACTGGCTTTCCCAACATACTGATTTACAATTGCCGGTACAGGCTCTTTTTTATAGGCTCCAATGAGCTGTATATAACCCTTAAGACTGGTTAGCGGTGTTTTAAGTTCATGACTGGCTACACCAATAAATTCATCCTTACGCTCCATTTCTCTTTTTTGATCCTCAATATCGGTTGCCGTGCCAACCCAAAAAATAATCGCGCCCTGGTCGTCCTTTAAAGGCACCGCCCTGTTCAGATGCCAGCGGTAAACGCCATCCCAGCAACGATAACGGTTCTCTATCTCAAAGGTCTGTCCGGTTTTTAAAGAATATTCATATTTTTTTAATGTGGATTGCAGGTCATCGGGATGAACAACACGCTGCCACCCCCATCCTGCTCTATCGCCAAAACGCAAGCCGGTGTAATGGTACCATTGTTGATTATAAAAATCAATTTCGCCATCCGGCAGGTTTGTCCATGCCATTTGAGGGATATTGTTGGCCAGTAATTTAAAGTGCTCCCTACTTATCAAAAGATCTTTAGTTCGCTCTCTTACAGTATCTTCCAGTTGATTGTTTAACTTTTCAGTTTCGGCATGGGCGGCTATTAGTTCGTCGTTTTTAACTTTTAACTCCCACTCAGCTTCTTTTTGTGTGGTGAGATCGGTAAGGATCAAACTGAGCGACAATCCTTCGTCAAGATCAAGGGTGGTACACGATAATAAACATGGTAAAAACAATCCGTTTTTATTAATTAACAGAATCTCACCCTTGCAATCTTCCTCCCAGCCATTATTGATAACTTCCTGGAATTTTTCTGCAGATAGCTCGGGTACGAAGGTTTCAAAAGTTAAACCGATTACTTTTTCAAGCGGCAGGCCCATCATTGTTGCAAAACGCGAATTGCTGTAAAGGATCATCCCTCCGCGATTGAGCGTAACCGCCCCTTCGTTCATTTTTTCAATAAAAACGCGGTACGTTTGGTCGGCTGTTTTAAGGGTGTACAGTTGATGCCCTTCATCGCCCTTAACAATAAGTGCGTCTACCTGCCCATTGCGGATAGCATCAATAGTATCGTTTGCTTCCTCCAACTGAAAACGGAGCTCGCGATGCTGAGCTAAAAGCTCTTCATATGTTAATCTGGCAGTATCCATTTTTAATTTTCAACCGGTAAACCCAATCCGCGCAAAACTTTTGTTTTATTACTCATATCGCCTATCAGGCGCCTCTCAACTCCGGGTGCCTTCTTTATCAATAAAGGCAAGGCTATAATTTGCTCACTCTCGGCTATCAACGGTTGTTGATAAACATCAATGATCTCTAATTCGTAATTCCCTTTTAAATAGGTTTCGCAAATATCCTTCAAATTGCTTATCGCCCGCGACGAGTTTGGCGAAGCCCCTGTTACAAACAAGCGCAACCGGAAAACATGATCATCATGGTCATAATTCAGGTTATCAGCAGATAACGGCAATTGTTCTTGTTCTGACATTTATATTGTATTAACGCGGCCTTATGTTTAAACCTACCAAAACCTTCTCTTCGTTTGACAGATCTCCTATTATTTTACGTATCGGTTCAGGCACTTTGCGCACCAACGTTGGGATGGCAAATATCTGGTCGCCCTCGGCAAGCTGGGGCTGTACCAGCAAATCAATCACCTCTATAACGTATTGCCCCTTTAAGTGTTCTTCACAATATTTTTTAAGATTAGCCAGCGCCGCGACAGACTTAGCTGTCTTGCCCGCTACATATAATCTCAACTCGTAATTTATCGCTTCCTCTTCCATTATTTTTTGCTCCTTATCTGGTTCTCGGCATCAATGGCTCCTTTTCTCAAATTGGTCATTTCAGCTCTGTTTTTTTCAATGATCTCCTCTTTCAGTTGTTCTTCAAAGTAAATCTTATTGAGTTCTTCTTCTGTCGATTCAAATTCAGCCTGCAAGGTTGATATTTTTGATTCCAGCATTTTACGTTTGCGCATGATCTCCTTGTCTTTGCGTGATACTGCAAAATCCCGTAAGGCAACGCCCGTTTTTTCCCGTAATTTTTGTGCTTCACGTGCCGAACCGGTCAGTACGCCTTCCGGGCCAAGATAAACCTCAACCAAATCAAGTCCTTTATCGGTGATAATAAATTCACGTACCTGGTTAGAGTGCTTCATCCCCCGCGATTTCATGATGTACATGCCACGATTGCGCTCGCCGTTATATTCAATATCGCGTACAAGCAGCCAGGCATCTACCAGGGATGATACACCTTCGTCCGTCTGCTCGCTTACAATAGTATTGAGCGATAATGCGGTAAACATTACCGTGATCTGCATCTCCTGTAAAAAATCAATAAGCCTAACCAGCATCGATTTTACCTCGCTTACCGATCCAACTGTAATCAAATTGGTTATTGGGTCAAGCACCACTGCGTCTGGCTTAAATTTATGGATCATTTTGTACATGGCAACCAGGTGCATTTCTAAACCATAAAGCGTGGGCCGCGAGGCGAAAAATTGCAATGAACCTTTGTCAATGTGCTTTTGCAGATCGACATTAATGGATTTCATGTTACGAACGATTTGCTTTGGCGACTCTTCAAAAGCGAAATACAGGCACTTTTTACCCTGGCTACAGGTTTCATTGGCAAAATAAGCCGCGATACTGGTTTTACCTGTACCAGCCGTACCCGATACAAGTACGCTGCTGCCTTTAAAGAAGCCCTTGCCACCTAACATGTCATCCAACGCGGCAATACCCGATGATACTCTTTCTGATGATACCTCTTTTTCTAATTTTAAAGAGGTAACCGGCAATACAGAGATGCCTTCTTCATCAATCAAAAAGGGATATTCATTGGTGCCATGCTGCGAGCCGCGGTATTTTACTACACGCAATCTTCGGGTAGAAATCTGATTGATCACCCTATGATCAAGCAATATCACACAATCAGATACGTATTCTTCCAATCCTTGTCGGGTTAAAGAACTTCCGTCCCCTTTTTCACCGGTGATAATGGCGGTAACTCCTTTTTCTTTCAGAAAATTAAATAGCCTTCGCAACTCGGCACGTAAAATGGCAGTATCTGATAAGCCCGAAAACAGGTTTTCGAGGGTGTCAAGTACCACACGTTTAGCACCAATGCTATCTATAGCGTACCCCAGGCGTATAAACAAGCCTTCCAGGTCATATTCACCCGTCTCTTCAATTTCACTGCGGTCAATATGTACGTGGTCAATTTTTACCAGCTTTTCCTGTTGCAGTTTATTTAAATCAAAACCCAGTGAAGCAACGTTTTGGGTAAGCTCTTCTGCTTTTTCTTCAAAAGCCATAAAAACACCAGGCTCATGAAATTCCATAGCACCGCGAATTATAAACTCAAGCGACATCAGCGTTTTGCCACAACCAGCTTCACCGCAAATTAATGATGGCCTGCCTTTAGGTAAACCGCCGCCTGTTATTTCATCTAATCCCGTTATGCCCGTAGGGGTTTTAGGTAACATTGTAAAATTATTTTTTTGTTGTTTATGAAAATTTGTCATAGTAAACAAGGTTTTGTCGGCCTGTATCATTTAAAACGCCTACTTTAATTTTAATTGGTGAATAATGTTTTGCGGGCCAAATTGTTTTAATTGTCAATAATTTATTACGGTTATCTTAATATTAAATTGATTAACAGCACATTTGTCTTGCCAATAAATTAACACTAAATATAGACCCGAAATTCAAATAACAAATAAACAAATAATATATTTATTATCTTTTTAATTAATTTAAAAGATCCGGTGGTAAAGTTAATTGTGGCAATAAAACTTTATGCTAAAAACCAAACATGCAAATTGCCCGTTTTTTAGTTAGTATCCGTATCAATTTAAGACCTATATTTACGTAATTAACTTTCAGATGAATATCTCAACAGACCAGGATTTTCTGAATAACGAGCATATTTTCCAAACACTTATTGAGCAGTCGCCGAGCCCGGTTGGTTTATATGTTGGCAAGGAGTTAACAATTAAAATAGCCAACAAATCAATAGTTAAAATATGGGGCAAAGGTGATGAAGTAACTAATAGGCCGTATTTTGACGTTTTACCCGAGTTAAAAACGCAGCAGATCTTCAAGATCCTGAACGATGTTTACCAAACCGGCAACGTTTATGAAGCTACAGAAGCACGGGTTGACCTTGTTGTAAATAACCAGCTCCAGATCTTTTATTTCAACTTTGTATTTACTCCAATGAAAAATAGCCAGGGGCAGGTATGGGGAGTTTTAAATACAGCTACCGATGTTACCGAATTGGTATCAACCCGGTTGCAGCTAAAAGAAAGCGAGGAGCGTAAACAATTTACCTTAGAAGCTGCAGATATTGGCACCTGGGACCTTTACCCACCGCAAAGAATTGTTATTTGGGATGAACGTTGTAAGGTACTTTGTGGCTACGCAAAAGATGCCGAAATCACTTATGACGGTCTTTTAAAATATGTACATCCGGATGATGCCGAGCGGCTAAAACAGGCTGTAGCTACCGCTTATGATTTTAAATCAGGCGGTAACTATGATATTACGTTCAGAACAATTGATGACAATGACAAGCTCAAACACTGGATCAGGTGCAAAGGACGGGCATATTTTAATCAGGATAACGAATTATGGCGTTTTGCCGGTATTGTACAGGATGTAACGCGTGAACAACTTGACAGGCAGGAACAGCAAAAACTAATTGCCCTTGTTGATAGCACCGCAGATGTTATTGCAGTTGGAGCCATGAATGGCGATGTTACTTATATCAATAAAGCTGGTTACGGAATTCTTGGCATAGAAGATACCAGGGCGGCGTTGAGGCCAGGGGTTGATTATTTTTATGGAGATGATAAGGATACTGTAGATGATCAACTGATATTGGCAGTACAGCAAACAGGTAACTGGAAAGGCGAAGTACGATATCGCCATTTTCAAACCGGACAGCCCATCCCCGTTTATTTAAATGCTTTCAGAATAGATGATCCTTTAACCGGTGAGCCCATTGGAATGGCATCCGTTGCCCGTGATCTTCGACCTGAAAAAATAGCCCATAATGAACAATATAAACTACTCACGCTTATTGATCATAGTTCAGATTTTGTGAGTTTAAGTGACCTGGATGGTAACGTGAGCTATGTAAATGCAGCCGGCAGAATGATGCTTGGTATTAAAAGCCAGCAGGAGTTAGAGCGCCACAACAGCCAGTATATTATGCCGGGTGAAACCGCCAAACTGGCTAATAAAATCAATAAGAGCCTGATGCGGGACGGTAAATGGAGCGGCGAGATAAACTATAAACATTTTGAAACCGGTGAGGCCATCCCTGTATTGGGTACCACCATGCTGGTATATGATTCCGTTACCGGAAAACCACAGGGACGCGCCAGCGTTGCCCGGGATTTACGACGCGAGATAGCTGATAAAAAAGCGCTCACAGATAGCGAAGCTTTATTGAAAAATATTACCGATGCCTCGCCCATAGCGCTTTGGATGTCTGATGAGTTTGGTAGTATTGTTTACCTTAACCAAACGTGGATTGACTGGACAGGCAAACCTTATGAAGAACATCTTGGCGCAGGGTGGACAAACGCGATAGTACCTGAAGACAGACAACGTGCCGGCGAAAAATTTCTTAGTGATCTTGCAGCCAGAAGTAGTTATGAGGTAGATTTTAGAATAATCCGCGGCGATGGTGAAATAAGATCATGCATCGCCATTGGTAATCCTCAATTTAATACCGACGGAGGATTTACCGGATATATTGGCTCATGTACCGATATCACTGATTTAACCATTGCCGAACAAAAACTAAAGTTAAAAAACGAAGAATTAAGTGACCAGATAAGCCAATTTGAGTTTGTTACCGATTTTATGCCCGTGCAGTTATGGACGGCACGTACAGATGGTACGCTTGATTATGTGAACAAACGGGCTGTTGATTATTTTAACTTGCCTGCCGACGAAGTTGCCGGGGCCTCATGGCTAACCAGGGTGCACCCCGATGATCAGGAAGGCTGCATGGCAACATGGACAAGCTCATTGCAAACCGGAGATATTTACCAGTTTGAATTTAGGTTAGAGGACAAAAACGGGATCTATAAATGGCATCTTGCACAGGCTTTACCCTTTATAAATGATGGCAAAATCATCAAATGGTTTGGCACCAATACTGATATTGATGAGCAGAAACAGATGCAACGTCAAAAAGATGATTTTTTGGGTATTGCCAGTCATGAATTAAAAACACCCGTTACCAGCATCAAAGCATATGCGCAGGTACTCGGGGCTATGTTAACTAAAGAAGGCGAACACAAAAAAGCCGATATGGTTACCCGTATGGATGCCCAGGTAAACCGGTTAACCAATTTAATAGGCGATTTATTGGATGTTACCAAGATCAATTCGGGCAGGTTGCAGTTTAACAAGGTTTGGTTTGATTTTAACCAGGTAATTAAAGAAACTGTAGACGATTTACAGCATACCACCCAAAAACATAAATTGATAGCGGATTTTAGCGCAACCGGTCAAATTTATTCAGATAAAGACCGTATTAGCCAGGTGATTACCAATTTGATAACAAATGCTATAAAATATAGTCCGCATACCGATAAGATTATCATAAGCACCAAGTTAGAAGATAATGAGGCTATAGTTTGCGTGCAGGATTTTGGGATTGGTATTCCCGAAGACAAACAAGACAAGGTTTTTGAACAATTTTACCGTGTAAGCGGCAATAAACAACATACTTTCCCCGGGTTGGGCTTAGGATTATACATTTCGTCGGAGATCATTAAACGGGAAGGCGGCAAAATGTGGGTGAACAGCATTGAAGGAAAGGGTTCTACTTTTTGCTTTTCATTACCGGCAGATGGTAACGGCAGTTAAGGTTGCTTTATTAGGCACAATAAATAGTTTATTTATATACTACCGGCTTTATTAAGCCGATATCAATTATGAACCAAAAAAATAAAAAGATCATGATAGCCGATGATGATCCGGGTATTGTAGATGCGATAGAAATACTGTTGGAGTTTGAGGGCTATGAGGTAACATCAACAGTTGATGGTTCTACGGTGTTTGATATGAAAGATGAACTGCCGGATTTGCTGCTGTTAGACATATGGATGAGTGGCGAAGATGGCCGCGACATTTGTAAAAAGTTGAAACAACTGGAGTCAACCAAAAATATCCCGGTGATCATGATCTCGGCCAGTCGCGATGTAAAAGACTCTGCCATTGCCGCTGGTGCCGATGACTTTTTAGCAAAACCTTTTGAAATGGATGAGCTGCTCAAAAAGATCTCGTTACTTGTACCTGGCAGCTAAACCGGTATTATTTGTCAGTAATAATAAAATCCTGATACCAGATACTAACTACCTGATACTTAAAAAATAAAACATTAATACTTAACCATTGTTGCTATTCAAAAAGAATGCATCATGGGAGTATTACAGCATATTCAACACCAGATCTCGGCACTTAACGATCTGATTAAAATAAATAATAACCGTATAACAGGCTATCAAAAGGCATTGGAAGATACCGACGACACCAACCTGGTTTTGCTTTTTAATGAGCACATTGATCAAAGCAAAAATTACGTTACCGAGCTAAAAGAATATATACACGTATTGGGCGGTCAGCCTGCCGATGGCACTACGCTATCCGGCAAATTTTATCATACCTGGGTAAATTTAAAAGCGGCATTTATCAACAAGGATAAACACGGCATTTTAAGCGATTGCGAATATGGTGAAGATATTATTATAAAATACTACCGCAAAGCTCAGGACGATAAAGAACTGATTTGGGAAGATGATAAAGTTGTAAACCTGCTGGCCTGGCAATTAAACGGTTTTAAAACAGCCCATGACACTATTAAAGGTTTAAGAGATTCTGTTACAGTTTAAAATTGCGGAAAATGAATACTGCCGACCAGGATTTTTTGGAAGAATATAAGCCCCTGCATGTACCGCACGAGTACGATGCCGGCGCTTGTGCACAAAACAATGTGGTGTTTGCACTTGCCCACCTTGAAGAGGCCACGGCTGATGAAGTGGCCCGGAAACTAAGTTCGCTTGAGCCCGGCACAAGCCCCGCAACTCATCAAAAAAACGCCGACGATATTTTGAACTACCTTTTTGATAAAGGCCTTATAAAAGCCAATAACAAAGGCGGTAAACTGGTTTTTAATTTAAATAAAATTCGCGAAGCAAACTCGGGTAAAGCCGACGAGCTTTAAGGCGTTACCGGGCTTAACGGTTTAGCAGATATTATACTATCTACAACAAATACACTTACCCCTCTCCAGGGTAATGTATGCAGGTACTCTTTATAGTGAAGCTCAAGGTATGATCCGGCATTGTTATTCAGTTGCTGCGCTACTTTCTCGTCGGTAACAGAAAACATAAATTCATTTGAGGCTATAGTTCCCTGGGTTTGGGTACGGATGCCATTTTGTATGAGCCGGCCTTCATATGTTTTAAATAGGTAACCTTTTTTAACAAAATAATTCATTGTGCCCGCTTTGGCGCCTTCGCCAAAAACAAAGTAAAAACGGTAATAAAAGAAGCCGCCAAGCAATAGCAATACAACCAACAATAAAATAATTCGGGTACGGGTTTTCATATACGATGTTTTAATTATCTAAAACTACAAAACTTAAAATTAAGCCGATAAGATATCTCAAATAAAATCAGGTTTAATTATAGATCATTGCCATTTCTTTCAGATTAAATAAAAATATTATTACTAATATTACTTCTTTCAAGTTTAAAGTATAACTTTTAGCTTAAATACCTAAAATCTACATCAATGTGTGCCGAACTACCAAATGCCTTGTCCGACGAAATTTTCAGGATCATTTTTGAAAAATCGCCGGGTTCTTTGTTGGTTAAGGCCGATGCACCCCGTTTTACTATAGTTGCCGCCAGCGACGCTTATTTATCCATAACCAATGCTACAAGGGAACTGATTATCGGTAAAGGTTTTTTCCAGGTTTTTCCGGATGATGATCACGACCCTAACGATGAAACGGGCGCCCGTAAAACGTTCAGCAAAGTTGTAGAAACAAAACAAAAAATCGATATCCCATCTTATCGATATGACACCCGCGATCCGGATACCGGTGATTATAAAATAAGGTATTGGTCTTGCAGTAACGCGCCTTTTTATTGCGGCGAGGGTAACGAGATGTATATTTTAAATACCATTGTGGAGATTACCGGTGAAGTTAACGCAAGGCAGGAAGCTACCGAAAGTGAGCATCGGCTTAGGCTTGCCGCAGAAGCTACCGGCTTTGCTACTTTCGACTGGGAATTTAAAGATGAGCTGAGTTTATGTTCGCCGCAGTTGGTTGAACTATTAGGTCATCCGGCAGATACGATGCTGTCTTCAAGAGAAGCATTTAATACGCAAGTATTGCCAGAAGATAGATCAGCTGTGATGAACGCCTTTAACGATTCAATAAAAACAGGAGTTTACGCTTACGATGTACGGATAGCCTGGCCCAACTCTTCTATACATTGGATAAGTGTTAAAGGCAAATTGGTAACTGATAGAGATGGTAAACCAACAAGAATGCTGGGAACCGTGATTGACGTTACCGAAAATAAACGTGATGAGATCAGGAAAAATGATTTTATTGCAATGGCCAGCCACGAGTTAAAAACGCCGCTTACATCAATCAAATCATATGTGCAGCTCCTGGCAAAAAAGCTGGAAGCATCTGAAGATGCTTTTATTCATAACGCATTAGCGAAGGCCAATACGCAGATCAATAAAATGACCGATCTGATCCATGGTTTTCTTGATCTTTCCAAACTGGAATCGGGCAAGCTGCAAACCAAACCCGAAGTGTTTGATATGAACCGGCTAATAGCCGATTGTATTGCCGAGCTTTTACAATCAAACCATAACCATACTGTAATTTTTGATGGTTCGATGGTTTTAAATGTTACAGCTGATAGAGGAAAGATTGGCCAGGTATTGAATAATTTTTTAAGTAACGCCGTTAAGTATTCGGCCAGGGGGAGCAAAATACTGGTAAACAGTACATTTACTACTGAAGGCTTGCGGGTAGCTGTAACGGATGAAGGCGTTGGCATTAAACCCAAAGATCAAAAAAAAGTATTTCAGCGTTTTTATAGAGCGGATAATGAAAAAATACGGAATGTGTCTGGCTTTGGTATAGGCTTATATTTATCCAGCGAGATCATTCATTCCCACCACGGTAAAATCTGGGTAGAAAGTATTGAAGGCAGCGGTTCTACATTTTATTTCAGTATTCCCGCTTAATACCATATTATTTAACCGGTGTTAAATGTATCTTTTTATAGGATGATACCATAAACTCAATCAAATCTGCTATGTTTAACGGCGGTTGGTTGGTGGTGATACTCAATTTCTTTTTGCTTTTTTCAAAATCAATCTCGAAATAATAATTTGGCGCGTCGGCTACAGTATCAGCTTGCTGCCAGTTATACATTTTTTTGAGCTCGCTATGTTTCACCCAGTAATTTAAAGTATCAAGTTGGCGTGGCGATAATTTTCCCGTAAACTCACCCTTAAAAGGTTCGGCATACTCCCCTCCTCTTAAATGATAATCGCCATTAGCCAAAACGGTAATTTCTAACTGGGGGCAATCACCGTGGCAGGTAGATGATAAAAATCGGATTTTAGAGAACCCTGCATCCTTATCATAACTATTTTTAAAATTGGTGAACAGGTAAGTATCCGGCCCGGCTAATACTATAGCATTTGAATCGATGGCTTTTAAGTAAAGCCTGCTATTGGTTAAATCCTTGATCAGGAACTTCGCGTTAATGTGGTGCTTTACCTTAAAATTATCAGCGCTGGATGTATAGGTGTCTGTTAGCAACAGGGTATCTTTTACTACTGCGTAGTTTTTTTTCTCTTTATCAAAACCAACAAAATTAAAGTAAACGTGCCCTCGTGAAAAATAAAGATGTCCCAGATCCTTATTAATCCACCGGATAGAATCAAGTTTTACCCGTTGGGCATAGGCATTGCCAGTCATCAGCACAAATAACAACAAATATATTCCGCGTTTTAGCATTGTGTAAATTTACCGGGCTTGCTACCCGTTTATAAGCTCATATAATAATCCGTTAATGATTCAAAATCATCAAACTTCAGATCAAAATCCCCGGTATGGCCAAATCCGTAGCTTACAAATATAAATGGTATACCTGCCATACGTGTCTGCTCAGCGTCACCTTGCGTATCGCCAATATAAACCGGGTTTTCAAGCTGATGTTTATCCATCAATAAACGCATATTATGGTGTTTTGGCATATTGTTTTCGCCGTAAGCCATATAATCGGTAACAACATCCTCAATACCAGCCCATTTAATAAATAATGGGATGATACCAATCGCGCAGTTGCTTAAAACAAGCACCTTATATTTTGTTGCTAACCGCTTAATTCCCTCGGTAACGCCAGGGTACACGTTGCCACCGCTGGTTGGCAATATTTGCCGGCGGGTTTCATTAACATCAAGGTAAACATCCAGGGCCTTATCGTCATCAAAATCGGGCATGAGCACCTTGGTGAGTTTTTTACCTTCCATCCCCATTAAGCCCACTAACTCATTCCTGTTTATGATGCGTTGAATTTGTAATTTTTCGAAAGTGAGGTTCCAGGAGTTGGCGTAAGTGTCAACGGCATCCCAAAGGGTTCCGTCCATGTCAAAAATGAGGCTATCGGGCTTTAGCATATAGGGTAAATGATGTTTTTTCTAAAGATGTAAAATTAACCCAAGCTGTGAAAACGAAGTTCATGTTTTCTTCATTATTAATCTTCACTTTTGAAGTGTGATAAGGTTAATGTGGGCCAGCTTAGCAGGAGGTTGGTTCCATAGAGGTCTCCGCCGTAAGAAGCGGGGACTTTTTTATTTTATGCCAAATTAGTTAAATAGCCTTACGATAATAATATGAAGTTGTGTTGGCCGGCTGCCTTACAAAACCGGTAGCTTCATATAAACTTTGCGCGGTAAAATTATCAACCGAGGTTTCCAGTTCAATAAATGTTGCACCATGGCTTTTGGCAAAATCATATGCTGTTTGTAGTAAAGCTTCTCCAATACCTTGTTTACGATGGGCAGCATCAACAAACAGGTCATTCAATAACCAGTTCTTAGTTGCCCTTACCGATGATAGCAGCGGATAAAGTTGGGTAAATCCAACCGGCTCATCACCATCAATTGCCACAAAAATAACCGACTCATTATGCTCAAGCCTGTTTTTAATGTAGCTTTCAGCAAGGGCAATATCTGACACTTGTTTGTAAAATACCCTGTATTGGTTAAACAAACCGGTAACCAATTGGTAGTCGACTATAGAAATCTGCTTGATTTGCATATTAGGTGATTTAACTGTGGGCTGTAAATATATAACTATGAAATAGTTATACCATCGCCTACTTTATAGATCTCGTGAAATTTAATACCCCGTTTGTCAAAGTGTTTGCCGTAAGCCGTGTAGCGCTGTTTAATGAAAAACTCTTTGGCATACCCATCATGAACCGGCAAAATCTGTTTGGGTTCCAGCCTGTCGGCAAAGCCCGAGATACGAAGTTCGTTGGCGAACGGCGCCATTGTTACCATTAACAACAACTCGATGCCTTTATATTCCAATAGCTTATCCTCCATGGAATCAACCGGGTGCAATACTTTGTCGTTGATGATAAAACCCGTCATTTGCGGTAAGGGATTGTCCATTATGGGTTCGTGCGCCACCGGGAAAGCTTTGAGGATAAAAGGGCCGAAATTTGCTGTACCTTCTTCTAATATGGTATAAACAATACCTGCTTTATCAAGATCGGCACCAATTTGAGTGTTGGTGATTACAATTGCCCCACTCAACGTTAAAATCTCTTTTAATATTTTAACATCGTAATGATCAGGGTGGATGTGTGTAATAATAACCGCATTTACATCTTTAAACATCTCCGCGGTAACCTCACCTTCTGCAAAAGAAAATTTACCGGGATCGAACAATAGTTTATAACCATCAAGCTCAAATACAAGACAGGAATGGAGGTATTTGGTGATCTTCATACACGATTTATAGGATTTTAAAAAGATTTAAAGGATTAACTTCAATATAATATACAGCGCAGGATTTATAAAGTTTAACATTTTTAAATCCTGCTAATCCTGTAAAATCGATAAATCGTGTTAAAGCAATTCCGTAGCCAAATTAGCCAGTTCGCTCCGCTCCCCTTTTTGTAAAGTGATATGGGCATAAAGCGGATGACCTTTAGCTTTATCAATCAGGTATGACAATCCGTTACTTTCAGCGTCAAGATATGGGGTATCTATCTGGTAAATATCACCGGTGAATACAAATTTACTATTCTCGCCAGCGCGGGATATAATAGTTTTTACCTCGTGTGGGGTAAGGTTTTGCGCTTCATCAACTATAAAGAAAATTTTGCTAAGCGTACGGCCACGGATAAAAGCCAGTGGTGCTATCGAGATCTTATCGTTAGTTACCAGTTCATCAATTTTGGCCTGCATTTTATCATCATCAGCAAACTGATCTTTAATGAATTTGAGGTTATCCCATATTGGTGCCATGTATGGGTCAATTTTTGATTTAATATCGCCGGGTAAAAAGCCAATATCTTTATTGCTTAAAGGCACTATAGGGCGGGTAACAAATATCTGCCGGTAAAATTTTCGTTGCTCCAGCGCACTGGCCAGGGCCAGCAGTGTTTTGCCTGTGCCGGCATTACCTTGTATGGTCACCAGTTTAATATCCGGGTGCAGTAAGGCGTGGATGGCAAATGCCTGCTCAATATTCCGGGGCGAAATATTGAACACTGGCTGCTCGGTCACTTTCTCTAACTGTTGGGTTTGCGCGTTGTAAAAACCCGCTACGTCATTTTTTTTGCTTTTTAGTATATAAAAGTGGTTATTGGTGTAACTGGGCACACTTAAACTTTCGGCTGGCAGGTTTTCTTGTTTGTTAAGCTGGGTAATCAGTTTTTCTGTTACCTTATCTACATCGGTTTTGCCGGTGTAAAGCTCGGCCAGGTTTTTGATTTTTCCGGTTTCATAGTCTTCGGCATGCAGGTTAAGCGCTTTGGCCTTTAAGCGCAGGCAAATATCTTTTGATACCAGCACCACTTTTTTGTTGGGGTATTCTTCCTGCAAGCCAAGAGCGGTATTCAGGATGCGGTGATCTGTTTTTTCGGAGCCAAAAACTTCTTCGGCATTTAAACCGGTGGTTTTAACATCCATGGCCACTTTAAAGCTGCCTTTGCTTTTGCCGTTAAGCGGAATCCAATCGTTCACCATGGTGTTGCGCGAAAATTCGTCCATGAGGCGGATAAAGCTGCGGGCTTCAAAATTGCGGGTATCGTTGCCGTTCTTTTTGTTATCAAGCTCTTCCAATACCTGTATAGGTATGGCTACATCATGCTCCTGGAAGTTTTGAAAGGCATTGTGATCGTAAAGGATCACAGAGGTATCTAAAACGAATATTTTCTTCTGGTTACGCTGGCCGTCCTTATTCATATCCCACTAAATTAGGTTTTTTAAGATATGTTTAAAACGAAAACGTCATCCTAAACAAAAAAACCTTGTAAAAGCGAAAACGGGAGCCTCCTCTTTCGATTTGAACTCCCGTTTCCTAACCACTGCTCCACCGTAGTTTCCCAGTAGCAACAAGTTTTGTGTATCCATGACGGATAAGCCTTCCATCTGTTGTTCTTGCGAACGGTTGATTTCCTGCATTATCACTGGTTCTGTTTTGGGTCTCCGTAAAGCCCCGCATCGTTTCCAGCACCTCCTTTAATCACAATCTTTTTTCAAAGACTTTCGTAATTTTCATTTTTTCATGTGACTCAGTGAACTTCACTTGATCTTTAGCTCCTCCGAAGATTTGCCCGATTCAATTTCTGTTTTCCTGAAAGGCTGTCAAAGTACGTCGTTCTTGATGATTTCAATATCGGGACATAATCACGTTTTGGCAAGAAAAAAATAAATTTGTTATAAACAGGTTATTAACACCAGTGGTACCTTTACTAACATATGCTATGTGTTGATTTACAATATATTATTTATCAAAATATAGTAATTGTTCATCGTTATCAACAACTCATTTATTCACACATTGAATGGAAATTGAAGGTTTTTAAAAGTCAAAAAATGCGTAAAATTGAAAATATCGTAAATTTTCTCTGTTAAATGTCGCCAATTATGATTTTTAATTTTGAATTGCGCGTACCATTTAAATCAACTTGTTAACCCTGCTGCAGGTAAACCAGGTAGCATACAATTCCACTTTATTCAAACATAACCATGCTTTTCCGGTTGATTTAAAAAAGAGCAATTGATCATGGAAAAAATATATACCGCTGTAGTAACAGCAAAAGGCGGTCGCGACGGCCACATAAAATCTGAAGATGGCGTAATAGATCTGGAACTGAAAGCACCAAAAGTGATGGGTGGCGAAGATGGTTACGCCAATCCCGAGTTATTATTTGCCGGCGCTTGGGGAGCCTGTTACCTGGGTGCATTAGGCTCAGTTGGCATAAGGGACGGCGTAAACGTTACCCAGGCTACGGTTGATGTACATATCACCTTCAACAAAGAGGGCGCATCATCCTATGCCCTTTCTGCCGAATTACATGTACATATCCCCGGTATTGATTGGGATGTAGCTCAAAAGCTGGCCGACGCGGCCCACAAAGGCTGCCCCTATTCAAAAGCCACCAGGGGTAACATTGATGTTAAGGTAATTGCTGATTAGTTGGCAGTTTTCAGTGGGTAGTTTTCAGTTAGCAGCAAAGACTCGATGCATAGCTACTAAATGGCGACTGATATTTAAAGCTGCTTACTGCAAACCGCCAACTACTTTCTACTTACCAAAACACTCCATTCGCTGCCGCTGCCAATTTTATATACATCGGCAAAGCTGCCCTGGTTTAAGGCAAATGATAATTGCAGCAAGCTATTAAGGTAAGCTAACGGTTTGCCCTTGGCTACCTGCCCAAAGGTTGAGCTATATGGCGCATCGCCCTCATAGGCTTTTTTACCATTGTGGTAAACAATTAAATGCAGCACATCGCCCACTTTTAAGTTTAATGGTTTGATAAGGTCATCGCCGATGTTTGTCCAAAGGTTACCGTATTGTACATCTAAAATATCGATGGTGCCTTTAAGTTTTCCATTTTCCAATTCCGCTTTTTGGTAAGGTAATTTTACTACTTCTTTAGGCAGTTCGGGTCCAACCTGCTCATAGGTAATTACGCCGGCAGCTAAACGGGCGGCTGTATAAGCATATACATCGCGACCGTGAAAAGTATATGATTTCTCGGATCCACGCCGACGGTTTACATTTTCGTCTATCTGGCGAATCTCAGCTATACCAAGCGACTCAGACACCAGCGTTAAAGTTCCGTTATCGGGCGTAACAATATATTGCCCGGTATTGGTTTTTAACACTACTGACTTGCGGGAAGTACCAACGCCTGGATCTACCACCGATACAAATACGGTACCTGCCGGCCAATAGGTTACTGTTTGGTATAAACGGTACGAGGCTTCCCATATGTTATAAGCCGGAATTTCATGTGTAAGGTCATACAATTTCAAATGTGGCGATACACCCATGGCCACACCTTTCATGGCCGATACCGCGCCGTCCTTCAAGCCAAAATCCGATTGAAAAACAACGATCTTGTTTTGGGCATAACTGCAATAGGAAATAAATAAGGAAAGTATAAGGAGTAGTTTTTTGCTCATGGAAGCTAATATAATCATTTAGTAACGCTTTTGGAATAATCGCCAGAAAAGTAACTAAGCGCAAAAAAAGGCCGCCCCAATTGGGAACGGCCTTCAAACCAAACTAACTACTTTATGAAAACAGTCTTAAATTATTTTACAGCTATTTCTCTTGATTGAAATTTAGCTTCTTCTTTTTTGGCAATGGTCAGTTTCAAAACACCATCAGTGTAATCGGCTTCAATTTTTGATTGGTCGGCACTTTCTGGCAAGGTGAATGACCTGCTGAATGAGTAATAGCTATACTCACGTTTGCTGAATTTTTTACCTTCAATAGTTTCGGTTTTCTTTTCGGCCGATACGGTTAAGATGTTTTTATCTAAAGCTATTTTTAAATCTTCTTTCTTTAAACCTGGTACTGCAAGCTCAACTTCAAATTCATTTTCAGTTTCGGCAATATTTACAGCGGGGATACGGGCAACCAATTTATCGCCTAAAAACGAATCGTTTAAAATTGAATCGAATACATCGTTAAAGAATGGGCCCCTTGCGTTGTTTTTTAATCCGTTGTTAAATTTTACTAATGTCATGATATGTATCTTTCTAAGTTTTTGTTTTTGTTAACTTCGTGAAGTATTAATCAACTGTTATACCAACACATAAAATCAATATTATACACGACACTTTGTCGTATATAATGATTTCATACAGACAAATTGACATAAATGACTGAAAAACTTACCGATTACAAGTTCAAAACGGACATCCATATCCGTTTTTCAGATATAGACTCCCTGGGGCATGTAAACAATGCCGTGTATTTAACCTACTTTGAAACTGCGCGTACCAATTACTGGAAAGATGCTATTGGTTGGGATTGGAATAACGCGGGCATCATCATTGGCCGGTCGGAAATCAATTATTTAAAGCAAATTACCATTAACGATAAAATTGCCTGTTATGTACGCACCATTCGCATTGGTAACAGCAGCTTTGATGTAATGCACGTATTGGTGAAAGTTACCGCCGAGGGTGAAGAGATTGTAACCACCGGCAAAACGGTGTGTATCAGTTATGATTACCACGCTAATAAATCAGTATCTATCCCGCCAGATGAGCGCCGGAGTATGATTGCTTATGATGAGCCGAGGTTGATTTTGAATACAAATTAATTATTATTTGAAGATTTGAGAATTTGAAGATTTGAAAATGAAACTTCAATTAACTTCATTTTCAAATCCTCAAATCTTCAAATTCTTAAATTAAAATATTTTCCCCGGGTTAAGGATGCCCTTCGGATCAAACACAGCTTTTATCCCTTTCCAAAGCACAAAGTGCACGTTAGAATATTTTATCGGCATAAAATCTTTTTGTACCAGGCCGATGCCGTGTTCGCCGGATAGCGTGCCGCCAAGGCTAACGGTAAGTTCAAAAATTTCTTTGATGCCATCTTTTAGCTTATGATTCCAGTCGCTATCGCTCATGTTGCCTTTGATGATATTTACATGCAGGTTTCCATCACCTGCATGACCATAACATACTGATTCAAAGCCATATTTAATACCTGTTTCCTTTATTCCTTTAATTAATTGCGGCAGGGCTGCACGTGGCACCACGGTATCTTCTTCTTTATAAACCGAATTTGATTTTACTGATACCGCCATGGTACGGCGTAAGCGCCATAGTTCTTCTTTTTGCGCCGATGAATCGGCAAACAGCACATCGCTGCAGTCATGGGCCTCTAAAACAGTGTTGATCTTTTCACAATCGGCAAAAATCACATCCTGGTTATTGCCATCTACTTCTATCAGTAAAAATGCTTCAACACCGTCCTTTAAATCGAAGGCGATGTCGTCATATTCTTTCACCCATTCTACCCCTCTTCGTTCCATAAACTCCAAAGCCGACGGGATAATACCAGCCCGGAATATAGCCGAAACAGCTTTACAGGCAGCCTCATTAGTTGGAAATGAAGCCAGCATCAACGCATCAAGCGTTGGCAAGGGCACCAGCTTTACCACAATTTTGGTGACTATCCCCAAGGTACCTTCTGAACCTATCATCAACTGCGTTAAATTATAACCCGAAGCGTATTTTAGCGTATTAGCTCCCGTCCAAATAATTTCGCCGTTTGGTAAAACTACCTGCAGGTTTAACACATACTCGCGGATGGTACCGTATTTAACAACCCTTGGGCCGCCAGAGCCATGAGATACATTACCGCCTATAAAACAACTTCCTTTACTTGCCGGGTCCACGGGATACAGCAAACCTTTGGCAGCGGCCTGGTTCATAAATTCTTCGGTAACCACACCGGGCTCTACGGTAGCTTGCAGGTTTTGCTCGTCAATCTCCAATACCTTATTAAAACGCTCCATGGCAATGAGCAGACCACCTTTTACAGGTAAAGCACCACCGCTTAAGCCCGTGCCTGCACCACGGGGGGTTACCGGGATCCGGTTATCATTACAAAGCTTCATCAGGGCCGACACTTGTTCTGGCGTATTGGGTTTGGCAACAACCTCGGGGTAATATACCAGGTCTTCGGTTTCGTCGTGGCTATATTTTTCCAGGTCGGCATGCTGGGTAATAATTGCCTCGGCACCAACTATGGTTTTCATATGTGCCAACACACCTGGTGTTATGATATTATACTTCATTTAGCCGGCTTATAATTAATGGTAACACTTGAGCAAGCTATTTTACCCAACAAGGGTGGGTTGAGTTTCTTAACCGCCACACGGATGGCTTGCACAAATGAATACTTTTTCACTATCCTGTCAATAACTGCCTCAGCTACTGTTTCAATCAGTTTACGCGGATGTTTCATCTCTTCACAAACTATGTTGTATACCTTTTCGTAATCGACAGTATTATTGATATTATCGTCACTAAAATTGGTTTTCGGCGTAAAATCAACCTCTACATCTACCAAAAAACGGCAGCCTAATTTTTGTTCTTCGGGATAAAATCCATGGTATGCAAAAAACTCAGCACCCTGCAAAGCAATAGTCATCATGTTTCAAAAGTAGCAGATTTTGTTGGTTTACTAATCGGTTTAATTAACAAAATGCATCTTCAATCTGTTAGGTACCCCAGCAAATACTTCCGTTGAGACTTTGTTTTTGCACGTGCTTAAAATTTTTTGAAAAAATAATTTCACCAAAAACTATGTTTAAATCATCTAAACATAGTTTTTGATATAAAGTGGCTTCCGGTATCTAAAAACGGGGTTTTTGAATGAAATAAGTCCACCTTAAATGCTATATATTTGCCCACCAAGTATAAAGTTATGGCCAAAACAGATCTGTACGAATCGCCCGATTACTATCAATTAGATGAATTGCTTACCGAAGAACATAAGCTGATCCGTTCGTCTGTACGTGATTGGGTAAAAAAGGAATTAAGCCCCATAATTGAGGATTACGCCCAAAAAGCCGAGTTCCCGATGCACCTGGTAAAAGGCCTGGCAGAAATAGGCGCTTTTGGCCCAACCATCCCGGTTGAATACGGCGGTGCAGGTTTAGATTACATGGCTTACGGCATTATCATGCAGGAAATTGAGCGTGGCGATTCGGGCATTCGCTCGGCTTCATCGGTACAAGGCTCGTTGGTGATGTACCCTATTTATGCTTACGGATCTGAAGAGCAACGTAAAAAATACTTACCACGCTTAGCTTCTGGCGATATCATGGGCTGCTTTGGGCTTACCGAGCCAGATCATGGCTCAAACCCAGGTGGCATGACCACCAATATTAAAGATGCCGGCGATCACTATATACTCAATGGCGCTAAAATGTGGATCTCCAACTCCCCTTTTGCTGATATAGCCATCGTTTGGGCGCGGGACGAGGATAAAAAAGTACGCGGCCTGATTGTGGAACGCGGCATGGAAGGTTTTACCACGCCTACTACCCACAATAAATGGTCGCTAAGGGCGTCTGCAACAGGCGAACTTGTTTTTGATAACGTTAAAGTCCCCAAAGAAAATGTCCTACCCAATGCAATTGGTTTAAAAGGTCCGTTAGGATGCTTAAACCAGGCCCGGTACGGTATTGCATGGGGCGCGCTTGGCGCTGCGATGGATTGTTACGATACAGCTTTAAGATATGCTAAAGAGCGTGTGCAATTTGGTAAGCCGATAGCCGCTTTTCAGCTACAGCAAAAGAAATTAGCAGAAATGATTACCGAGATCACCAAAGCCCAGCTTTTAGTTTGGCGCTTAGGAGTGCTTAAAAACGAGAACAGGGCAACTGCGGCCCAAATCTCGATGGCTAAACGAAATAGCGTAGAAACCGCGATTAACATAGCCCGCGAGGCCCGCCAGATACTTGGTGGCATGGGGATAACCGGCGAGTATCCTATTATGAGGCATATGATGAACCTGGAATCTGTTATTACCTATGAAGGCACGCACGATATCCACCTGTTAATTACCGGTATGGATATCACCGGCGAGGATGCTTTTAAATAAAAACGGCTGTAAACAGACAGGTAAATATTCCGTAGCAGAACTATAGTATTTAAATTTTACAAATACTACTTTTGTTACCACCCCCTATTTTAATGTTTCCAGTTCGATCTACATTTAGTTGCTTTAGAAACCAGGCGCAAAACCTCAGATTGTGTATTGCGCTCGTTTTCTCTTTATTTTTTTATTCCTGCGCTCAAAACAACAAAGACACAGGCAATTACTCTAAAGAATTTAAAGCCATTGCAGATACTATTGATAATTTTAAAGACCTAAAAAAGCGACCGCTTATTGGCACCCAATATGTTGATTCGGCTTTTAAAAAAATTAAACACCCTTTTGTTCATGACAGGTTTCGTGTATACAGCTACCATTTCGTATACCAGTCGAAACAAAAACATGACTATAAAAAGGCGCTGCTGTATGCCGATAGTATGCTGATGGTGGCCAAACAAAGTGTAACCAAGCACCAGTACCAGGTTAACTATGCTGAGGCAAATTTTGCCCTTGGTGACGCTTATTTTTCAATGTCGCATTATGATGACGCCTACAAATGCTTTTACCAGGGTTATTATATCGGCAAAAGCCAGGTTAATAACGAGATCCTGGCCGAATACACTTACCGCATGGGCATGGTGATGTTTAAGCAGTCACATTTTTTAGAGGCTGCCAGTTACTTCAAGATCAGTTTTGAAAAAAGCAGCGCCTATAAAGATGATTTCAGGTCGTTTTATCAGCGACAGGAATTATTGGCCGATGTTGGAGAAAGCTATAAAAATGCCGGAAAAATTGACAGTGCTTCATTTTATTTGAAAAAAGCAACCGATTATATTGATGCCAATAAAGAACGTTTTGGCAATGTTGCAGAGATGCTTGAAATTGCCAGGGGTGTTATATATGGCGATCAGGGAGACATCGCCCTGACTACTGGTAGTTACATTATAGCAGAAAATTTCCTGAAAAAGAGTATTATCATTAACCTCAGAAAAGGAAATGACAACAAGGACGCTCAATTAACCGAAATAAAACTCGGTCGCTTATACCTTACCTTAAACCGGCGGGCGGATTTATTGAACCTGCTTCAAAACCTACACGCCCAGTTAGATAGTATCCCCAACGCCGAGGTGGAAACCAACTGGAATTACCTGATGAGCCGCTATTATGAAAACATCGACAATTTTAAAGCCTTAGCGCATTTAAAGAAATATTCGGCTTTAAAAGATTCAATGCTTAAAGTATCGAATTCACTTAGACGTATAGATGTAGCCACCCAGCAAGCCAATTACGAAAAGCAAAGTGAAATTGATAATTTAAAGGATAATAACAGGCAACAGTTAATATACATTTATCTTGCAGTTTTGGTATCAATAATGGCGGTGATCATCATATTCCTGGTTGTCGGAAACCTAAAACGCTCTCGTCGTGATGTAAAGGCTATTCAAACACTGAATGATAAAATCAACGACCAAAAGGGACACCTGGTTAGCACACTCGAAGAACTTAAACAAGGCGGCCGGGAAAAAGATAGGATATTAAGAGCCGTTGCTCATGATCTTCGCAACCCTCTTAGTGGTATCGCATCACTTTCAAACGTGATGACCGAAGATGAATATACAGCCGAACAACTGGAAATGATCAATCTTATCAAGGAAACCTCTTTCAACTCATTGGAGCTAATTAACGAAATCCTTGAGGTTGCCGATACCGCAAACGTATCCTTTAACAAAGATTGGGTCGACATAAATTCCCTGATAAATAATAGTGTTGAACTTTTAAGGTTTAAAGCCGCAGACAAACAGCAGTCTATCAATGTTGATCTTCCACGGCCATGGGTCAAACTTTTCATTAATCGTGAAAAAATATGGCGGGTGGTGAGTAATTTAATCAGCAATGCCATTAAGTTTAGTCCGGCTGGCGCTGTTATCGAGGTAAAAGCTGAAGATCAGGATCTGGAATTTGTGGTATCTGTAAAAGATCATGGTATAGGTATTCCTGATAAATTAAAAAGCCAGGTTTTCAATATGTTTACTGATGCTAAACGCTTAGGAACAGAAGGCGAAAAATCATTTGGATTGGGCCTTTCTATTTGCCAGCAAATTATAGGGATACATAACGGCAAAATATGGTTTGAAAGCGATACTGAAAATGGGACTACATTTTATTTCTCGCTTCCAAAGTGAGTTCTTCCTGCTTTACCTTCTTTTTTAAAAAATCGGCAAACCATTTACCCGACATTTTTATGATGCGTTTTTGCGTATTATGATCAACGTGGATTAAACCAAAACGGGGATGATACCCTTCCGCCCATTCAAAATTATCGGTAAGTGTCCAAACAAAATAGCCATTTACGTTACAACCTTCATTTTTTGCCTTTAACACCTGGGCAAGATAGTCCTGCAAATATTGCAGCCTTTTAGGGTCATTAACTTCCCCATCGGTAACCTCATCGGGGAAGGCTGATCCGTTTTCGGTGATGATTATATTTTTGATTGTTGGGTAGGCGGCAAACTTTTTTATCATATGATAAATTGATGGTGGATGAACCTCCCATCGCATAGCCGTAAGTTCAACTTTTCTATTCTCGGCCTTAATAATGCGGGCGCTTACATATGGTGTAAAGAAGGAGTATTTAACAATTTCGCGGGTGTAGTTTTGTACACCAATAAAATCAAAATCGAAATGCATATTATCCTCATCGCCAGACAAAATATATTTTTGAATGCCTTTTAAAACAGGCAGGTCCCTAACCGGGTAGCCCATTCCTAAAATTGGTTCAATAAATAAGCGATTGATCAGGGCATCCACTCTAACTGCTGCCGCAATATCGCGGGGCTTATCTGTTAAAGGTTCAACTTGCGAACAGGAGAATGTTGTGCCTATCTGTGCATCGGCAGGAAGCTGCTCCCGTAAAATACGGGCACCGGCAACAATACTTAAAACAACATGATGAATTACCGATGTAAAACTTCTTATGCCACTTCGGCCTGGTGCATGAATGCCAAAAAAGTAGCCGGCACCAGTGAATACTACCGGCTCGTTCATCACCATCCAATGTTTTACCCTATCACCAAAGCTATTGACACACAGGGTGGTAAATTCACTAAACCAGTTAATAACCTCGCGGTTTGACCAGCCACCTTTTTGCTCCAATACCTGGGGCAAATCCCAATGGTAAACGGTTATCCAGGGCGTAATGCCTTGTTCAAGACAATAATTAATAACACGGTTGTAATAATCAATGCCGGCCTGGTTAACCTCGCCTGTGCCATTAGGCAGCAAACGTGTCCAGGATATAGAGAAACGAAAATTGGGAATGTTTAACTTTTTGATGAGGTCGATATCCTCTTCATAGCGATTGTAAAAATCACATGCGGTAAGCGCGTGATCGGCATTTAATATTTTACCTTTTTTTGCGGTAAAATTATCCCAAACAGATTCGCCTTTGCCATCAACATCATGAGCGCCCTCAATTTGAAAAGCCGCTGTAGACACACCCCACTCGAAACCGGGGCCAAAAAACTCTCTGTTCAGAGCAGTATGCTGATTAGTAATTTTCATTAAATTGGACTACGAGGGTCCAAAATTGCGATAATATTTGCGAAAGACAGGTATAAAACCGAATAATATTAATGTATGAAAGACGATTTCATACTTTTTAGCATCATCCACTCGCGTAAACCGCTTATAAGTCTTGAAAACACATTGATAAATTTCATAACCTTATTTTTGTTTATCTAAAGGTACTGCGCTGATGTGTAGTTACTGTAACAGCTATATTATCAAATCATTAAGTGCTATATTTTAGCATCAGTACTAATTTCGGGAATTATTCTCAATTAAACCAAGGCTTATTCACGTTAATTGAAATTCATTGCAGAAATTCGTGCTTATGAAGAACCATTTTATTAAACTGTTCAATTACGACAACTTTGCCAATAACGCTTTATTGAACTTCATTATTGATGCCAATAGCCCACGCAGGCCTATTCAATTGATGGCCCATTTGCTTGTTGCCGAACGGCGCTGGTTAGATAGGGTTAATGAAGTTATCCCATATTCATCAAATGAATTATGGCCTACCGATTTTACCGCCGAACATTGCGCAAAACTAATCACCGAATATCATGAGGAATGGATCGGCTTTTTGGAACGTATGCCGGAGGCTGATTTCATCAGGATAATAAGCTACCAAAACTCCATGGGCGATAGCTATAGCACAGCGATAAGTGACATCCTTACTCATGTCATCAACCATAGTACCCATACAAGGGCGCAGGCCGGGCAGCAGCTAAAACTTGCCGGCGCCGAAACTTTACCCATTACTGACTATGTTTATTATTTAAGGCAATTAAACAGTTAACATTAACCTGTTTATTTACAATATTTGCTACCGTTTTATATTCATTACCACAAAACATGAAAAAACATATTGGATTTATCTTAACTGCGGCTGTCATAATTGGTTGCGCCGATACCAAAAAACAAGAAAAGTTGCTTTTAGATAGCGTTATAGCTGTGCACGATAAAGTAATGGCTAACGATGGACATTTAATGAACAATAAAATGCTGCTGGATAGCCTGGTAAAAAATAAACCTACTGTAAAAGATTCGGCTATCGCTTATCTAAAAATTGTTGATGGTGCCGATAGTGTTATGGGCGATTGGATGCACAATTTTGACATAGAAAATAAGGGGAAATCGCACCAGGAGATAATGGATTATCTTAATGATCAAAGGAAGAAAATCGAAGCAATTGATTCGCAAATTAATCAGGCCATCATACAGTCTGATAAATATCTTAACCAAAATAAAAAATGATGAGGAAACTAACATTAATTGGCATCATGGCATTTGCCTTGTTAAGTTCATGCACCTCAAAATCAAACAGGCTTCCTATTTTAGGCAGCAAGAACCCCGTTACTAAAACAGTTGATGGCAAACAGGTTACTGATACCACCTACGCCACCATTCCGGATTTTAAGTTTGTTAACCAATACGGCGATACCATTACGGCTAAAAATTTGGATGGCAAAATATATGTGGCCGATTTCTTTTTTACCACCTGCCCTTCTATTTGTCCGTTAATGCATCGTAATATGCTTAATGTTTATAAGGAATTTAAGGATGATAATAATTTTCGAATCCTATCTCATACCATCGACCCTAAATATGATACGGTGCCGGTGTTAAAACGCTATGCAGATAAGATGGGTATCGCCGGCAATAGCTGGTGGTTGTTACATGGCAACAAGGGCGACACTTATGGCATTGCCAAAAGTTATTTACAAAGCGTACAGGAAAGGAATCCCGCCGGACAATACATCCATGATGGCTTTTTTATATTGATAGATAAGCAAAAACGCATCCGCGGTACTTATGAGGGCACCGACCCTAAGGAGGTTGATAAATTGATAGCCGATATCAAAACCTTAAAAGCCGAGCCGGAACAAGTAGCCGCAAAATGAAAGTTAAACTGATAGCCGGGATATTGTTACTAATAACAGTGGTTGTTGTTTCTTGCCAAAGCGATGAGCAGGTTGAGTTCAGTCGCTATTATTCGGGTGGTAGTAGTATTTACCAGCAACATTGCCAAAACTGCCATGGGGAAAAAGGCGAAGGTCTACAATCGCTGATCCCCCCCCTTACCGATTCTATTTATCTAAAAAATAACAAAACCCTTTTAGCCTGCTTCCTTAAAAATGGCCTTAAAGGGAAAATAATAATCAACAAACGCGAATTTGATGATGAGATGAAACCCGATGAACTTGCCCCTATCGAAATAGCAAAAGTACTTACTTACGTGACCAACTCTTTTGGCAATAAAATGGGGGTTATCAACTTACAAATGGTTGAAGGCGATATGGCTAAATGCCGTTGACCTGGGTCGAAGTTCAAGGTGCGGGAAGCAAGTAATAAGTGGTGGTTTTTGAATCATCTTCTGTTAGGTGTTCTCAAGTTAGATTCTCAACCCAAAAAACTCGGGCCTTGAAACAGGAACCCCGAACCTCAACGAAGATCCTCAATATAATTCCCTACCTTTACAGCGCAAAACGTTCTATCGCTGCCTGCTTGTTGGGCGGAGGAAAGTCCGGGCAACACAGAGCATCCTGCTTCCTAACGGGAAGGCACCGGCAGCCGGTGACAGCAAAGTGCCACAGAAATAATACCGCCGCAGTCTTTTGATTGGGGTAAGGGTGAAAACGTGAGGTAAGAGCTCACGACATTGCCGGGCGACCGGTGATGATGGTAAACCTCAGGAGTTGAAAAACCAAATAGGTCTCGAAAGCGGAGCTGCTCGTTCCCGTATCCTGGTTAGCCAGGGCCGTTGAGATGGGTAGGTTGTTTAAACCTGTCAGCAATGGCAGGGCCAGATTAATGATAGAAGTTGCCCCCTCCGGAGCAATACAGAACCCGGCTTACAGATTTGCTGCTGATAAAATGCCCTTTCCTGCAAACAGGAAGGGGTTATTTTTGTTACATGCATCAAAGTGTTTATTTTTCTATACAAATTGATATATTTAGCGTTTGAACAATTACTACCTACACATATATAAAACATGGCAAAAATTTTAATTATTGACGATGAACGGGCAATACGCAGCACCTTGCGCGAAATCCTGGAATATGAGGATTACGAAGTTGAGGATGTTGATAATGGCGTTGATGGTTTACAACTGATTGAGAAAAAAGATTACGACCTGGTACTTTGTGATATAAAAATGAACCGGATGGACGGCATGGAAGTGCTTACCGAAGGTTTAGCTATAAAGCCCGACCTGCCTTTTATTATGATAAGCGGTCATGGCACGGTTGAAACTGCAGTTGAAGCAAGCAAAAAAGGCGCATTTGACTTTATATCAAAACCACCTGATCTTAACCGCTTGCTCATCACGGTACGCAATGCCCTTGATCGCGGGAGTTTAGTAGTTGAAGCAAAAGTTTTAAAACGTAAAGTATCCAAAGTGCGCCCAATACTGGGCGATTCACAGGCTATATTAAAAATCAAGGAAACTATTGATCGGGTGGCCCCTACCGATGCACGCGTGCTGGTTACCGGTGCAAACGGTAGTGGTAAAGAGTTGGTGGCCCGCTGGCTACACGAAAAATCAAACCGCTCAAACGCCCCGATTATTGAAGTTAACTGCGCGGCAATTCCATCAGAATTAATTGAGAGCGAATTATTTGGGCACGAAAAAGGCTCATTTACGTCGGCTATTAAGCAACGCATAGGCAAATTTGAATCGGCCAACGGCGGAACTTTGTTTTTGGACGAAATTGGTGATATGAGCCAATCTGCCCAGGCCAAAGTATTACGTGCGTTACAGGAAAGCAAGATAACCCGCGTTGGTGGCGAAAAAGAGATTGACGTAGATGTACGTGTGGTTGCGGCGACTAATAAAGATTTGCTGAAGGAGATTGAAGCAGGTAATTTCCGTATGGACCTTTACCACCGCTTAAGCGTGATCCTCATCCACGTGCCGCCACTCGTTGACCGTAAAGACGATATTGCCTTGCTCACACAAAGCTTTTTAGACGAGATCTGCAATGAATATGGCATGCCGGTTAAAAAGATCTCTGACGCGGCCCTTGATGCCCTTAAAGCCTTACCATGGACAGGTAACATCCGCGAATTGCGTAACATGGTTGAACGTTTGATTATTTTAAGCGATAAAACCATTACCGATAACGATGTGCGCGCTTTTGCAAACCCATCTGCACCAGTGGCTGTCGTCGCTGATAATAATGCTGCACCACAAACAGATTTTGATCAGTTTAATAATTTCCAGGAATATAAAGATTTTGCCGAGCGCGAATACATTAAATTCAAGCTGGAGAAAAACAACTGGAACGTTTCAAAAACTGCCGACGATATCGACATTCAGCGCAGTCACCTTTATAGTAAGATCGAAAAATTCGGCCTTAAACGCGGGGAGTAAAACATTTGAAAATAATTTAAAAAGGAGGCAGTCCGAAGGGTTTGCCTCTTTTTTATTGTAAGCAAAATCGCTAACATTGTGCAAACCAATCATAAACCATGAAACTAAACCATTTTACTTTTCTCTGCGCAATTGTATTAGCATCCTGCACATCTAAAGAAAACAAAACAGAACCCAAAGCAGAGCAGCCACTTATTGGTACCTGGCATTTGGTATCAAGCAAAAGCATTACCAAAGGCGATACAGCGGTAACCACACCATCAAAGGACGAGGAAATGGTTAAAATATTTAACGGTACAAATTTCGCGTTCTTTACCCACGATCTGCTGCACGGCAAAACAGCCAAACCTGTTTACAGCTCCGGTAGCGGTACCTACACCCTATCTGGTGATGATTATGCCGAGCACCTTGCCTATTGTGACGCCCGCGACTGGGAAAACAGAGATTTTAAATTTAAAGTAAAATTTAATGGTGATACCCTTGTGCAAACCGGCATTGAGAAGATAGACAGCTTAAAGATTGATCATATTATTATTGAAACCTACGTTAAGGTTAAATAGAAAACAGAAAGAGGCTGTATCATAAATCATGATCAGCCTCTTTTTTATTACTAATGTTTTATTGCTGTAAATTCAAATATCTATTTATTGTTTAATTTGTTT
>NZ_JANTYS010000010.1 GCF_024808255.1 Mucilaginibacter dorajii | reverse complement strand
AGACCTGTATAGTTCATCTTAGGACTAACAGAATACCTTGTATAGTATTTACAGGATTTACTCACAAATCTGTATAGCTATTTCCGGACGGGTCAATATGCTGTTTCATCTCGATTAAAACCGCACGGTTGCTGTAACGAAAACGAACATAGCTATCTACTGGTACTTTGTTAATTCATTGTATATCAGTGTTTTTTAATGTTGGCATTATTTTGCTTGAAGGAAAGTACAGCAAAAAAATATAGTATGTTCCGTAATTACCTTAAAACTGCCTGGCGCAATTTACTGCGCAATCAATCTACCGCTATTATCAATATTGGTGGATTAAGCCTCGGCATGGCCGTTGCGCTCATCATTGGTTTATGGATTGGTGATGAATTGTCTTTTGATCATTATCATCAGCATTATAACCAGGTTGCAAAAGTGATGCAAAGCCGCACTAACAACGGGGTTACAAGTACCGGGGATATGGAACCCCTACCTTTAGCAAATACGTTGCGTACAACTTATGGCAGTAATTTTAAATATGTTGTGCTGGCCTCGGGCACCTGGCAGCACATCCTAAGCATCGGCGATAAGCATTTAACGATGAACGGGAGTTATATGCAGGCCGAAATTCCCGATATGCTCACTTTGCAAATGATCAGTGGTACAAGGGCTGCTTTAAAGGATCCATCATCTGTTTTACTGACAGAAACAAGCGCTAAGGCTCTTTTTGGCAATGTTGATGCAACAGGTAAAATACTCAGGCTCGATAACAAAATGACCGTTAAGGTTGGTGGCGTTTTTCATGATCTGCCTTCAAATACCACGTTTAGCAACCTGGCCTTTATTGCAGCATGGGATTTATACAAAATAGCCGACCCAAACCTGGTTAAATCAGGCGGTGATTGGGGTAATAATTCTTATACCCTTTATGTGCAGTTGCAGGATGGTGCGGATATGGACAATGTATCGGCATTGATCAAGGAAGCCAAGCTCAGGAACGTGGATGCGGAAAGTGCTAAACTTAAACCGGTTATCTTTTTGCACCCCATGAGCAAATGGCACCTGTATGCCGAGTTTAAAAATGGGCTGAACACAGGGGGCGCCATCACCTATGTATGGCTTTTTGGGATCATCGGCATATTTGTATTGCTTTTGGCCTGTATCAATTTTATGAACCTAAGCACTGCGCGTAGCGAAAAACGTGCACGTGAGGTTGGCGTGCGTAAAGCGGTTGGTTCATTGCGCGGCCAGCTGATTCTGCAATTTTATACGGAGTCGGTTTTGCTGGCTTTATTGTCTTTTGGTCTTTCGCTTGTGCTGGTTGAATTTGCTTTGCCTCACTTCAATCACGTTGCTGATAAATCGCTTATTATTTTATGGCAAAGCCCGGTATTTTGGTTAACCGGATGTGTGTTCAGCTTTTTTACAGGTATTTTGGCGGGAAGCTATCCTGCCTTATATCTTTCAGGCTTTAAGCCGGCGAAAGTTTTAAAAGGCACATTTCGTGCCGGTAAAATGGCTGCAATGCCGCGCCAGGTATTGGTTGTGGTGCAGTTTTGCGTTTCTATAGTGCTGATTATTGGCACATTGGTCATCTTCCGCCAGGTGCGCTACTCGCAGGAGCGCGAAGTAGGTTATAACCGGGCCGGGCTACTTGCTATGGAAATGTACTCGCCGGCAATTCACAGCCATTTCGCGGCCTTTCGCAACGACATGCTCAACAGCGGAGCGGTTATAGACGTTGCCGAATCTGGAAGCCCGACTACCAACATCTACAATACGGTAGGGGGATTGAAATGGAGTGGTAAGGACCCTAATTTGAATGATGAGTTTGCGATGGTGGGTGCCAGTATGCAGTATGGGAAAACTGTAGGCTGGACATTGAGCCAGGGCAGGGATTTTTCGGCTGCTTTTGCCTCCGATTCTTCGGCAGTTATTCTTAACGAAGCGGCGGTTAGTTATATGAATTTAAAAAAGCCTGTCGGCCAAACCATTGATTGGTGGGGGAGAAAATACCAGGTAGTTGGGGTGGTAAGAAACCTGGTGATGCAATCACCTTACGAACCGGTTAAACAGAGCATCTTTTTCATCAATAAAGATGCGGGCAACTTCCTGAATATCCGTTTAAATCCGAAGCAAGATCTGCCGGCTGCTCTCAAAAGTGTTGCCAACGTTTGGAAAAATCACGTTCCGGAGGAGCCTTTCGATTTCAAATTTGCCGACCAGGAATACCAGAAAAAATTTGCAATGGAACAAAAGATAGGAACGCTGGCCAGCTTGTTTACAGGCCTGGCTATCCTGATCAGTTGTCTTGGTCTATTTGGTATGGCGGTATTTATGGCCGAACAACGTAGCAAAGAGATTGGCGTGCGTAAGGTGTTGGGCGCATCGGTACTTAACCTGTGGCTGCTCCTGTGCCGCGATTTTTTGGTACTTATTGTTATTGCCCTGCTCATTGCTGCCCCGGTTGCAGCTTTTATAATGCATGGCTGGCTGGAACATTACAGCTATCATGTAGGGCTTTCTGTTTGGTTGTTTGGGCTAACAGCTGCCGGTGCGCTTGCAATCACCATGCTTACGGTAAGCTACCAGAGCATTAAAGCAGCGCTTGCCAACCCGGTGAGAAGTTTGCGAAGCGAGTAAAGATGATGTTTTTAAGTGAGTAGGCTGGTCGGTCTGGATCGCGGGTAGAGGCGGTTGCCCGAGGGCTTCGACAGGCTGCCCATGATGTGTTGTAGATTCCGGACTTACGAAATTTAAAAAAAATCGTAAGTCTTTCGCCACCTTGTTATTTTCCCTTCACAATTAGCCGGAGTTATGTCTGCACTTATATCCCTTCACCCGGCCAAAAAATATTTTTCATTGTTCACCAGGGTGTTTTAATTATTTACAGTCTTTACCAATAGAGGCTTAAATAATGATCAACAACATTTGGATACTTATTGGTAAAAAGTTAAGTGGTGAGGCTACTGCCGAAGAATTGCTTGAACTTGAAGAACTGCTGCAACAAGGTGCGACAGACCAGTATCCGATTGATATGTTAGAAGAGATCTGGAAAGCCGAACATCAACCTAAAACCATCAACAAATTAGAAGATAAATGGAGCGCCTTTGAAAGCAAGCTCGACGCTGCCGATACGATTGTTGTAGAAGAGCCTGCCCCGGCAGAAAACGCGGAAACTGCTAAACCCAAACAAGGGATCATCCGCTTTCTTAAAATTATCTCCGTGGTGGTAGCGGCCTGTTTCGCTTTGGTTTTTGTGCTGATCAATAAAAAAAGTGTTACCAATAACAATAAGCCTAACGAGATTGTAGCCCCGCAAAACGGCATCAGTAAAATTCAATTGCCCGATGGCACCAGGGTATGGCTAAACGCGGGCAGCAAACTGGTGTATGCCGCCGATTACGGTACAGAGCAGCGCAATGTGTCGCTTTTGGGCGAGGCTTTGTTTGATGTGGTGAAAGATGCGCAGCACCCTTTTATAGTAACCACGCCAACCATCAGTATTAAAGTACTGGGTACCAAATTTAATGTGAGGGCTTATAACAGCGACCGTACATCAGAAACCTCGCTAATCCGTGGCCGTATTGAACTTACCGTTTTAAAAACGCCCGAAAAGAAGATCATCCTGAACGCCGACGATAAGGTAACCATTAACAACGAGCCGCTACCCGGTGCCCGGGAGGCGGTGTTAACCCCGCAAAGTGGCATAAAAGAGGAGACCCCTTTAATGGCACTAAGCCGCATTCACCTGGCTAAAAAGGATACTTTACCATCAGAAGCGCTATGGATTGAAAATAAGCTGGCCTTTGACGCCGAGGATTTTGAAAGCCTGGCCAAAAAGCTGGAGCGCCGTTACAGCGTTACCATCAGCTTTCAAAACGAAGAATTAAAAAAATTAAGATTTACCGGCAGGTTTCAAAAAGAATCTATCGGTAAGGCCCTAAAAGCACTGCAAGCCACAACCTATTTCCATTATAAAACCGATAACAATCAAATTTTAGTTTATTAACCATTTAAAAATTAATTAAACAGCCTATGCTTAGATAAATATCTAAACTAAAACCAAAAAACGGGAGAATGTTCCAGCATCCCCCCGTTGTACGTGGTAACAGTTAACTACCAGCCTTTTGTAAACCAAATAGTTAAACAACCTTAATGCTAAATTATGAAAAAAAATGCACACCACGTTAACCAGGCGCGGTTGAATCAATTTTTGAAGATCTTTTTTATGTGTAAATTTATCCTTGCCCTGGTGATTGTATCATCGTTGCAGTCTTTTGCAAAAGGATATGGACAGAGTATAATCAACGTAAATTTTGAGAATGTAAGCCTTAAAAAAGCATTCAAAGAAATTGAAAAAAAGTCTGACTATCGCTTTTTGTATAACGATGATGTGCTGGCAAAAAATGCCATGCTGGCCAGTCTCAACGTTACCAACGCCTCGCTTGACCAGGCCATGTCGGCTTTGTTGGCCAATACCAACCTAACGTATAAGCTAAGTGATAACAACCTGGTGATCCTTTCCGAAAAAGGGGGCACGGTATCCGTATTATCCGTGGTAGGTAGAGTTACTGATGAAACCGACCTGCCTATGCCGGGAGTAACCGTTAGGGTAAAGGGAACCAATGTAGCTGCCCAAACTGACGTACAAGGGCGATATATTTTGAACATCTCCGATGCCAATGCCAGTAATGTGGTGCTTGTATTTTCGTTTATAGGCTTTGCCACACAGGAGGTACCCCTGAACGGTAATACATCACTTAACGTTCAGCTAAAAGCTGCTTCAAACTCCTTAAATGAGGTTATTGTGGTGGGCTACGGTACGCAAAAAAAGGAAAACCTTACCGGCTCTGTTACCGTGGTGAACATGAAAGATGCCAACAAACGCGCCACGCCCGATATTGCGAGAGCTTTGCAGGGCCAGGTAGCCGGTGTACAGGTTAACGGATCGGGCGTACCGGGCGAAGGTGTATCTATCCGCATTCGTGGTGTGAGTTCCTTAATTAATAACAACCCGCTTTATATTATTGATGGGGTGCCAACTATGGAGCCATTTGATTTCCCGTCGACAGATATTGAAAGCATGCAGGTGATCAAGGACGCATCGGCAGGTGCTATTTACGGTTTCCGTGGTGCTAACGGTGTAATTATTATTACTACCAAAAAAGGGAAAAACGGTGCCATGAAAATTAACTACAACGGCTATGCGGGTTTCCAGAAAAATCCTAAAACGTTATCGGTTACCGATAGGGTAGGTTACCAGAAAATTGCCGACGCAGCCGAAACCAATGCCGGTTTATCTTTGGCGCCGGGTAACGATCCAACATCGGCCAAATTTATCAGCAACGTAAATACCGACTGGCAAAAATCGGCTTTCAAAACCGGTTATACCCAAAGTCATGACCTGGGCTTATCTGGTGGTAATGATAACATGAGCTATAATGTGGCGCTTGATTATTATAACCAAACAGGTACAACGGTTTCTGGTCCGTCATACACCCGTTATAATCTGAGCGGCAATATTCAGGGGAAAAAGGGTATCGTGTCGTTCGGTACCAAGTTTGCCTATACCGAGGGTGATTATAATAACCTGGCCTATCCGCACTTACACGGCACCGGCAACCAGATAGTTGATTTGGTTACCGCTATTCCAACCATGCCAATTTATGATGCTAACCGTGTTGGCGGTTACGGTGGTGTTGATCAAAACACGCAAAGGGCTATCTCGCTGAACATCATCGGTGTAAATAATTTGTTGAACAGCACCGGGCAGCGTAACCGTATGGTGGCATCGGCCTGGATGGAGGTAGAGATCATCAAAAATCTAAAATACCGCTTGAGCGCAAGCTATGACCGTAATGATTTTAAGAACACTTATTTCGACCCGATTTATGACCTCGGCTGGTTTTATCCAAACACATCTGCCTATTACAGCGATGCGCGCGGCAATTACTACACCGCCCTGGTTGAAAATACATTGAGCTATAAATTCCATGTAAACAAACACAATGTGGAATTATTGGCAGGTACAGCTTATCAGAAAGATAAAAACGATAACCTTACCGGCATAGCCTATAACCTGCCGCAGCCATACCTGTTTTCGTTTGATAACGTGAGCAACACTGCCGATAAAACGGTATTTGGCAACAGTAATGAACGTAAGTTTTATTCGCCGATATTCGGCAGGGTAAACTATAATTATGATGACCGTTACCTGTTAACCGCAAACTATAGGCGCGATGGTACATCGCAACTGCCGGTTGACAATCGCTACGGTAATTTTGCCGGTGTATCTGTAGGCTGGAATATAGCCAAAGAGAAATTCCTGCACTTGCCAGATGCTATTACGCAGTTAAAGTTAAAAGCGGGTTACGGTACGTTGGGTAACGTAAACGCGTTGGCATTTTATCCGTACCAGGCCGTGGTAAACGCCAACGCCAGCTATGTATTTGGCAATACCCTGGCATCGGGTGCTACCCAAACCCAGGTGTTTGATCAAACCAATAAATGGGAGCAAAAACGCACCACCAATGTTGGCTTAGATCTAAGCTTGTTTCAGGATAAGCTGGGTTTTTCATCAGAGTATTATGTAAACAAAATTGTGGGCATCCTGTTGCCGGTACCAATCCCGGTTTCGGTAGGTGCTATCAATATTCCGCTGGTTAACGCCGCGTCATTTACCAATAAAGGCATCGAATTTACGGTAACCTATCGCAGCAAGGACAGCGGTCCGTTTAATTATCAGATCAGCGCAAACGCTTCAACCGTTAAAAACAAAGTGTTATCCTTAGGTAACGGTGGCAACCCTATTTACGGCGCATACAGCAAAACCGCTGTAGGTGGCGAAGTAGGCGAACTTTACGCCTTTAAAACCGAAGGTATTTTTAAAGATGCTGCCGATGTTGCGGCCCATGCCACCCAAACCGGCGCTGCCCCCGGCGATGTTAAATTTGTGGATACCAATAAAGATGGGGTTATTAATGATGCCGATAGGGTTTACTTAGGCTCGGCCATTCCTAAATTATATTATGGGTTTAACTTTAGCGCCAATTATAAAAACATTGATGCATCTATATTTATACAAGGTAACTACGGCAGCAAAATAGCCAATGGTGTATACCAGGCTTTAATGACCGGCCAATATACCAATGCCAGCACCGATGAGCTGAATTTTTGGACACCAACTAATACCAATACCAACGTTCCCCGCCCAATTATTGGCGACCCTAACGCGAATAACCGCAACTCGGATAGGTTTATCCAAAGCGCGTCATACGCGCGTTTGCAAACCGCGCAGCTGGGCTATACCATACCGGCCAGTTTGTTGAACCGCACGCATGTTTTCAGAAGCTTCAGGATTTACCTGTCTGGCCAAAACCTGTACACCATCACCAAATACAAAGGTTTCGACCCTGATTTTATTAACGATGGTACCATTAACCGCGGTTTTGATTTTGGTTCGTTCCCTAACCCGCGCACTTTACTGGTTGGCTTGCAGGTAGGGCTTTAATAATTGATTAACGATTTTAACATTATTTATAATGAAAACGATATATACAAAAGCGGTATTTACGGTGATGTTGGTTGCTGTATTTGCCATGGGCTGTAAAAAGGGCGACCTAACCACGGTAAACCCCAACGCGCAAACAAGCCAAACCTTTTGGCAAAATGCCAGTGATGCGGTAAAAGGTATTAACGCCGTATACGGCAGCTTAATTATTGATGGTTCCTACATGCGTTTTTCGCCAATTGTGGAGAACACCCGGGGCGATGATGCTACAAGCTACAGCCCCTGGGATCAGATTTATAACATGGGTAAGTTTAACATGCAAAGTAACGGTGATGGTGTACTTTTTTCATGGACCGCTTACTACCAGGGTATTTTACGTGCCAACGAAGTATTGAAATATGTACCTGCCATTAACATGGATGCCGATCTGAAGAAAAGGGTATTGGGCCAGGCCTATTTTTTACGAGCCCTGTACTATTTTCACCTGGCCGATTTTTATAAAAACGTGCCTATGCCTTTGGTACCTGCAGCGTCAAGTGCCGATTATTTTCAAAAACAACAAACCCAGGATGTAGTTTGGGCCCAGGTGATCAGCGATTTTAAAGCCGCCGAAGATATGCTGCCAACAACCTACAGCGGCTTATCGCCGGATGGGCAGGTGGGCCGTGCTACCAAAGGGGCCGCCGCCGCATTTTTGGGTAAAACTTACCTGTTCACCAAAAAGTATACCGAAGCCGCCGCGCAGTTTAAAACGGTGATGGATTTGGGTATTTACAGCCTGGTGCCTAATTATTACGATAACTTTTTCGCCAATAATGAAAACAACGCCGAATCGATATTCGAGGTTCAGTTTTCAAGGGATGCCGGCGGTACAGACCTGGGCTGGGGTGGCGATCCATCGTCAGGATGGGGCCGTACATCTGCCCGCGCTATAACTTTTGGCGCACCAAGTTTTGGTTTTGGCGATGTGCAGCCAACACCGGTACTCTACAATGAGTATCTGCAGGAAAAAACTACTACAGGCGCTGTAGATCCGCGTTTAGATGTAACCATGTATTACAACAAACCCGGCGAAAAGCTATACAACCAGGATTTTGCTACCCGGTATGCGGGCAGCTCGTCATTAAATGCGGTGTTTTGCCATAAGTACGAAAATGGTGATAGCGGCCAGGCTGATGAGTACGACTGGCGCTCGGGCATTAACGAAAGGTTGATGCGTTACGCTGATGTATTGATGATGTACGCCGAGTGTTTGAATGAGCTGGGCCAAACCTCCGATGCTTACCAATATATCCAAATAGTGCGTAACCGTGTTGGTTTACCCAACCTGGCCACCGTAAAACCAAACATGAGCCAGGCCGATATGCGCGAACAGATTGGGCATGAGCGTTTCCTGGAGTTTTCTTTAGAGGGTCACCGTTTTGACGATATCCGTCGCTGGGGCTGGTTACAGGATGCCACCAAGCTGGCCTGGCTAAAATCCCGTGATCCCGAATTTAACACTTATACCACCGGTAAAGAGTATTTACCAATACCGCTTACCGAGGTACAAACCAATGTTGGTTTGGTACAAAATCCGGGGTATTAGGAGCCCCACCCAACCCTCCCCTGAAGGGGAGGGCTTTTGAATATTTTTATAAAAATGTCATTTCGATAGAGCGAGAGGGATTGAACGGTGGGGCGAAAGAGAAACTATCTCTTGAGCGCAGCGAAAAATCCTGTACGAGCGACAAGCGGACATGCAAAGTCCGCAAGCAAGGCGCATAAGATTTCTCTCTATCGTTCGAAATGACAAAAATTAAATGAGGATGAATATGACGACGAAAGCCCGCTTTTTTTGGATAGCCGCACTGGCAACCATACTGTTTTCCTGCTCAAAAAAGGAAACGCCAACACCTGCTAAAACGGATACTACTACCACAACGCCGGTAACTACCGCGTTTGATATCAATAGTATTAGTGATACCTATGCTGATATTTCGGCATTTATCTATTATCCCAAATGGACGGTGTACAACGTGCATGATCCATCCATCAAAAAGTTTGGCGATTATTATTATTGCTACAGTACAGATGTTGGTTTTGGGATAGATGTACGGTCGGGATTGCAAATCCGCCGGTCGAAAGACCTGGTGCAGTGGGAGTATGTGGGTTGGGTATTTTCGTCCTTACCGGCGCAGGGCTCCGCTTATATTACCGGTAAAGGCGGCACACCATTCAACGCGCTTTGGGCGCCATATGTAATGAAGGTAGGATCGGAGTACCGGCTTTATTATTCCTTATCATCGGCAGTTGCCAGGTTGAGCGTTATTGGTATGGCTACGGCCAGCTCGCCGGATGGGCCATGGACAGAAAAGGGTTTGGTGGTAACATCGGCCAACGATGCCACGATACAAACCAACGCTATCGACCCAACAGTAATTACCACTACCACTGGCGAGCAGTATATGTATTACGGTTCGGCCTGGGATGGTATTTATATTTTAAAGCTGGACGCGGCTACAGGTTTGGCGGCATCGCCAGGCGATAAAGGAAAGCGCATTGCTAACCGTGGTTTTACAGGCGGTAAATACAACGGCAATATTGAAGGTGCCGAGGTAATTTATAACCCCGACCTGAAAAAATATTTCCTGTTTATCAGTTATGATTGGCTGCAAACCAAATACAACGTAAGGGTTGGCAGGGGCGATAGCCCGACCGGTCCGTTTTATGATTATAACGGTCATGACATCAATACCAATGAAGACCATGGGCCGATGATCTTAGCGCCTTACCAGTTCAGCAACCAAAGCGGCTGGCAGGGAACAGGGCATTGCGCCGTGTTTGATGATGGCAGCGGCCAGTATTTTATGGCGCACCAGGGCAGGCCGGGAATCAACTCCTACTTTATGGATTTGCACGTACGCAAAATATCATGGACACCAGACGGCTGGCCGATAGTATCGCCGGAAAGATATGCCAATGTTGCCCAAACGGCTATTGCAAGCACAGATATAGCAGGTACTTATGAAAAGATTTCCTTAGGCTATCACATTGTACCAGGCTATGGAACGGAGCAAACCAATCCCGATTTCCAGGTTTCCACAAGCTTCAAGCTGGATGCCGCCGGTACCATCAACGGCAGCGCAACCGATACCTGGACGTATACATCGTCATACATCACCCTAAAATACAGTACCGGTGATACCTACAAACTAAAGGTAGAACGTGAGCGTGATTGGGAAAACAAAATAACATCAACCCTCATTTTTACCGGCCTGGATAACACAGGTACCGCTGTTTGGGGAAAGAAGAAGTAGGTTTTTGGGACTTTTGGACTATGAGACTTTTGGAGCAAGGACTTTTAGACAAAGGAGCAAGGACAAAAAGCGAGAGTTGTACGATTTTACGTGCAATCTTTATAAAAAATGTCATTTCGAACGAGCAGGCGCAGGGAAAAGCGGGGCGAGAGGAGAAATCCTATACGAGCGATAAGCGCGCGGCAGAACAGCGTATAAGATTTCTCACTCGTACCTCGTTTCGAAATGACATTTTTATTTCAAAAAATAATGATTGTTAAATCAACACTTATTAAATAATTATTTATAGATTTAGCTTCCAATTTAACCAATGATGATCAGGAAAGCTTTTTTGACAATTTGCAGCGCCGGTGTGCTGTTATCGGTACAGGCGCAAACGCCAAAGGTTTATACCATACAGGCCGATAAAATAAAAACGCCCATACAGAAAACCATGTACGGGATCTTTTTTGAAGATATTAACCAGGCAGCCGATGGCGGTGTTTACGCCGAACTGATAAAAAACCGCTCGTTTGAGTTTAACATGCCTTTGATGGGTTGGGATGAGCAAAAAAAGGATGGCGGCGATGGCCGGTTAGAGGTTATTAACCGTGCTACCGAGCGTCCCGAAAACGCGCACTTTATCAAGGCTTATGTAACATCAGAAACCGGATCTTTTGGTTTAGAGAATGAGGGTTTCCGTGGTGGAACAGGCATTAAAGAAGGCGAGACCTATAGCTTTTCGGTAATGGCCCGCCAAAACGACGGCAACGTAAAGCTGAATATAGAGTTACACGGTGATAACGATGCCATTATAGGCAAAGCCGAGCTTAGCCCAACTGATAAAGAATGGAACCGCTACAGCGTAAAATTCAGTTCATCGGCCACTGCAAAAAAAGCAAAGGTTTTTGTTTGGCTAAGTGGTAAAGGCGTTATTGATTTGGATATGATCTCGATGTTTCCGGAGCATACCTGGAAAAATCGTCCCGGTGGCTTACGTGCCGATCTGGTACAGAAACTGGCCGATATTAAACCTGGCTTCCTGCGTTTCCCGGGTGGCTGTATTGTGGAGGGCCGAGAATTGAATACCCGTTATCAATGGAAAAAAAGTATTGGCGATATTGACAAACGCACCAACATCATCAACCGCTGGAACACTGAGTTCGCGCATCGCCCCGCCCCCGATTATTACCAGACTTTCGGGTTGGGTTTTATGGAATATTTTATGACTGCCGAAGATATTGGCGCTTCGCCACTGCCGATCTTGAATTGCGGTATGGCCTGCGAGTTCAATACCAGCGAAATGGTACCATTGGATAAGCTCGATCCCTATTTACAGGACGCGCTCGACCTGATAGAATTTGCCAACGGCGATGCCAGCACCCAATGGGGTAAGCTGCGTACCGATCTTGGTCACCCCGCGCCGTTTAACCTTAAAATGATTGGTGTAGGTAATGAGCAATGGGGACCGCAATATATTGACAGGTGGAAGATTTTCACCAAAGCCATCAAAGCCAAATATCCCGATGTTAAGATTGTATCGGCATTAGGCCCGTTCCCTAAAGGACCGGAGTTTGATCTGCTCAACAAAACCTTCCGCAGCCTGGGTGCTGATATTTTGGACGAGCATTATTATGCATCGCCAAAATGGTTCCGTGATAATGCACGCCGTTATGATAATTACGATCGTAAGGGGCCAAAGATCTTCGCCGGTGAATACGCCGCGCAAAGCGTGCAAACCGGTAGCCCGCTTAATAAAAATAACTGGGAATGCGCCCTGGCCGAAGCCGCCTTCATGACCGGCCTGGAGCGTAATGCCGATGTAGTGAACATGGCTTCATACGCCCCGTTGTTTGCCCATGTTGACGGCTGGCAATGGACCCCGGATCTGATATGGTTTGATAATCTGAAAAGCTACGGTACTCCAAGCTATTATGTGCAGCAATTATTTTCATTAAACAAGGGGACGGATGTAGTACCACTCACCCTCAATAACGAATCTGTTGCCGGGCAGGAGGGCTGCTTTGCCACCGCCAGCCTGGATAAAAATACTAATGAACTGATCATCAAGTTTGTAAATACCGGCGCAACAGCCCAACCGGTAAGCTTTAAAATTAACGGTGGCGCTTACCAGAAAAAAGCAAATGTAATTACCCTGCATAGTGATAGAGGCGATACCGAAAACTCGCTGGAAAATCCTAAAACCATCAGCCCGGTTGAAAGTACCATGGCGGTTAACGGTAAATTGGTTAATACTACTATTGAGGCTTATACCGTGCAGGTGATTAGGTTGAAGAATAAATAAGAAAAATTATGCCATTACGGATGGTGAAATCCGTTGACCTGAAAAGGAAAATGGCAATATAAAGCTATGTCATTGCGAGGCACGAAGCAATCGCGAACTGTGCAAATTCGCCCTGTAGAGCATGAGATTGCTTCGTGCCTCGCAATGACATGGTTTTATCAGGTAAATAAATACACGCCTTGAAAAAACTAACCCTCGCCCTCCTCTTTCTCATCACCAGCCTTGCCACCCACGCGCAGGAGCTTAAAACCGATATATCGGTACATGATCCGGTGATCATTAAGCAGGATAGTACCTATTATATTTTTTGTACAGGTATGGGCATAGCCGTGTGGTCGTCAACAGATAAGCTGCATTGGAAACATGAACAGCCCGTTTTTTCAAGCGCGCCACAATGGGCAGTTGACGCTATTCCAGGTTTTAAAGGCCACATCTGGGCACCCGATATTTCTTATTATAATGGATTGTATTACCTGTATTATTCGGCTTCGGCGTTTGGTAAAAATACCTCAGTTATCGGGGTGGCTACCAATACTACACTGCATCCTAATGGTCCGGCTTATAAATGGGTTGATCATGGTAAAGTGATCCAATCTATCCCAGGTAAAACCAACTGGAATGCCATCGACCCTAATTTGATTATCGATAAAGATAGTACGCCTTACCTGGTTTTCGGTTCGTTTTGGGATGGTTTAAAACTGGTAAAGCTCAATAAAGATAGGTTGAGTGTTGCCGAAGATATCAACAACATCCCAACCATTGCCACGCGCCGCAAACAGGCTACAGAGGATTTGCCTGCGGTGGATAATAACCCGGTTGATGCAGGCGGCAATGCTATTGAAGGTCCGTTTATTTACAGGCATGGCAAATACTTTTATCTTTTTGCATCGATAGATTATTGCTGTAAAGGACCAAAAAGTACCTACAAAATGATCATCGGCAGATCAAAAAACTTGAAAGGCCCTTACCTGGATAAAGCAGGCATCGCTATGAACAAAGGTGGGGGCAGTATTTTACTGCAGGGCGATGATAAATGGTATGGTGTAGGCCACAACGGTGTAGCCAGCTTTGATGGCGCGGATTATATTATTTTTCACGGTTATGATGCAGCGGATAGGGGGATCTCGAAATTGAGGTTGGAGAAGTTGGATTGGGTTGATGGATGGCCGGTGGTTGGGAAGTGATGAACAGTAAATTTAACTCCCGCGAGGTTAGCGTAGCGTAACTCGTGGGTAAAACTGGGGTAAGCTTTCAGCTTACGTTACCCGATAACAAAGAAGGCAGCTAAAAGCTGCAGCCATGATACCCACGGGCTGAAAGCCCGCGGGAGTTTTGTGAAGTCATCCCGAACTTGTTTCGGGAACCCATAGGACATATCTACACTTGCATAGCGGCTCTGCCGATGAGGTGCTGAAACAAGTTCAGCATGACATTTTATAATAAAAGTATAGCACAGGTTACAATGAAAATACTAAAATACATTTTACCACTACTACTAACAGGATATCTAAACACTGCAAAAGCAGCAAACCCTGCAGATACCATTATTCATAGCAACGGCAACCCCATTATTCGTCATGAATATACGGCAGATCCCGCGGCGATGGTGTATAAGGGCAAGGTGTACCTGTACACGGGGCATGATCAGGCACCGGCCAATCAAAACGGCTACGTAATGCACAACTGGACCTGCTTTACCTCCTCAGACATGGTTACCTGGACGGAACATTCATCACCATTAAACGTGAAGGATTTTGCCTGGGCCAAAGCCGATGCCTGGGCATCGCAGGTTATTGAACGAAACGGTAAGTTTTACTGGTATGTGGCGGTTGAGCATGGCACTATTCCGGGTAAAGCCATCGGAGTGGCGGTAAGCGATAGTCCGCTTGGTCCGTTTAAAGATGCACGTGGTTCGGCTTTGATTACCAATGATATGACTAAGGCGATGAAACACCCCTGGGATGATATCGATCCATCGGTTATTATTGATAAAGACGGGCAGGCCTACCTGTTTTGGGGTAATGGCATTTGTTACTACGCAAAATTAAAACCCAACATGACAGAGCTTGACGGCGAAATAAAAACCATTACCCTGCCGCATTATACCGAAGCACCCTGGATCCATCAGCGCAATGGCTGGTACTATTTATCATACGCTTATGAGTTTCCCGAGAAAATAGCCTACGCCATGAGCCGCAACATTAACGGACCATGGGTTTACAAAGGCATTATCAATGAGCTGGCCGGCAACTCTAATACCAATCACCAGGCTATCATCGATTTTAAGGGCAAAAGCTATTTTATTTACCATAACGGCGCTTTAGTACCCGATGCAGGCAGTTTCCACCGGTCGGTTTGTATTGATTATTTGTATTATAATACAGATGGTAGTATAAAACGGGTGGTGATGACAAGTGAAGGGGTGAAGAAGGTGAAGTAACGCGTCAAAAAAAGGAAGTTATGCTTCGACAGATTACCCGTGATAATTCATCATGTCATTGCGAGGCACGAAGCAATCTCATACTCTACAGGGCGGATCTGCATAGTTCGCGATTGCTTCGTGCCTACCAATGACGTTTTGTAAAAAACGTTTGTCATCCTGAACGTTTGAAGGATCTTCTTCGCTATAAAAGTCTGCAATTAGCAGGGCGAAGAAGATCCTTCGTTCCTCAAGATGACAAACTCTTACGTCATTTCCACCTTCAGAGTCCCCCGGATTTTATAACTCGCAATGACATAGCTTATATTGTTATTTTCTTCAATCTACTGGATTTTGATATCTCTAAACAAGTTCAGGATGATTCTCCTTTTTATATATTTGTGCGTCTAAACTAAACGCATGCGCAAAATTTTTATTCTGCAGATAATTATTCTGTTAAGTCCCTTAACCTTAAGAGCCCAACACAAGCAAGGTTTTAACCTGGATACTCCCCAAATAAAAATTAAAAATAGCCTGTATAATAGTATTAAACTAATTGATTTACGGAATGATACTGCCAGCATGGGCTTTGTACAAACCGGGATGATGAATCGTAGGGCTATTGTTGTGCCCAACAAACCATTGGCAAGGCAGCTATCGGGTTTAATAGGCGCCATTACCGATTCATCAGCCAGGCACAATGAATTGCTGCTGCAATTAAGGCAGTTCGCCTTTGCCGAGGTAACCGGCTCGTTCAGCGAAAAAGGATATTGTTATGTAAAGGCGCAATTGTATGCAAATAATGCTGAAAAGTACCAACTGGTAGGCGCTATTGACACCATACTTTTAGTAAAGGCGATGGATGTAACCGGGGGGATCCTGAAAGCAGGAAGCGCCATAATGGGAACCTTTATTGCCGATAACCTATTAAAACAACCCAGTGGCGTTGAGTCTTATACCCGGCACGAAATTTTAAATATCGATAGCGTTGAAAAAAGTAAGCTCAACCTGTATACTACCACAATCTATACCGATGGGGTTTATACCACTTATAAATCATTTAGTAATCAAACACCCGATAAACAGATCGTTTTAGATGGATACGAACTTTACCCCGATGCGGTAAAAGCGAAGGATGAAAACGGCAAACTAAAAAAAGTGCAGACTTCAAAAATATACGCTATAGTTTACAAGGGCCAGCCTTACATGGCTACCCAGTATCAATATTGTCCGCTTAAAAAAGTTGGTGCCGATTTTATATTCACCGGGAATGTAAAGGTGGCAGCATCCGCGGCCGAACAGGTTACAGCAGGTTTGCTTTTAGGTATGATAGGAAGTATGATGGTATCAAACGCCGAAGCTACCTACGAAATGAAAATTGACCATAAGGACGGCACGTTCATCCGGTTACGGGAAATTCGGGACGCGCCGAAACCGCAATACAACGAGGAATAACACCTGAAGTTTTCGGGATATTTTTATTCCGCCTTTTGGAGTTTGGGGTGTACACATTTTTTCATCAAAGAAAAAATGTCATTTCGATAGAGCGAAGGAGAGGGTATGAGCGGGGGGCGAAAGAGAAATCTTGTACTAGCGACGAGCAAACGTGGCCGCTTTTACAAGATTTCTCCTCACCTCCGGTGCACAATCCTCCACCGGTTCGTTCGAAATGACAACGTTTTTGTTTAATGATACGATTCTAAAAGACGTGTACACACACAATAGTTTGCCAGGGAAGGAATCGTACGATGCCCCGCCTTTTTCATTTTAAATCTAACTTCAATTACGCCGCTTCTTCCTTAAGCGCGTAGGTTATTGCCCGCAATGCAGGTAACAACTCTTCGCATTTTTGCTGGGCGTTAAAGTTACAAGGCGATATGGGTTTGCCAATCCGTACGCGTAGTACCAATCCTTTTTTATTGAAAAGCTCGGCTGGCAACATGGCGGTTTGCAAGGCCGGGTGTATGTAGCGCAACAGACTAAAGCCAATGCCATTATCGCCATGAAAATAAACCGGGAGTACGGGTACGCCAGCTTTGGCAATGATTTTGCCTACTACGGGATGCCATTCCCTATCAGTAATTTTTTGCGTTTTAAAATTGAATGCCGAAACCTCGCCCGCCGGGAAAATAGCCACAGGGGTACCGCTTTTTAGTTTACCTAAAGTGTTTTTTATCCCGCTGATGCTGGAACTGTCTTTGATGTTATCAAAGGGGTTAACCGCGATGATGTAATCGGCAAGGTTGGGTACGCGTTTTAACAAAAAGTTGCCCATAAATAACGTATCGGACCTTTGCGAAACCAACAGGTTAAGCAAAGCCAGCGATTCAACGGCGCCATAAGGATGATTAGCTACGGCTATAAATGCGCCGGCGGCCGGGATATTGGCCAGGTCATCCGGGTGAACTTCCAGCCTGATCCCTAAAAAATTAAGCGCGTAAGCGGTAAAATCAACACCTTTTAAAATGCCGGCCTGCCGCATCATATCATTAAAAGCATCTATTTTAATCAGCTTCATTAACAGTGTTGCCAAACCGGGAAGTCTTTTAATCCCGGTTGCTTTTATAATATCATTTTTGCTGATCAAATCCATCTGGCAAAATTAGCAAGGGGGTGTAAAGTAATCTGCCGGTTGCTGTTATGCTTTCGCACATATTACCTTTTTGTTAAATAATTATCCATCGCCATTATTTACAAATACTGCATTTAACTTTGGGGCGATTTAGAAGATCAATAAGTAGGGCGCTGGCCGGCAGCATATGAAAGGTTCGACCCCTTTCCCTACGTCTGTTTTTAATAGTACCTGGATATGCAGCGGAGATCAGTATTAAAAAGTATAGGCGGCCTGTTATTGGTGCCTTCATTGGGTTTGGGCAACGTAATCAACCCCAAAAAAACGGTGATGAGAATTGCACACCTTACCGATATTCACCTCAAAAACAAATTCGACGCCCCCGCCAAGTTTGTTAAATGCCTGCATCACCTGCAACAGCAAAATCCCAAACCCGATTTGATCCTGAACGGTGGCGACATTGTTTTTGATATGAACAAGGAAAACATCGGCACCATTAATGATCAATGGCAGCTAATGAACGGCATCCTGAAAAATGAAAGCAGCATCCCCGTACATTATTGCCTGGGCAACCATGACATTTGGTGGAACGAGAATGATAAAGAACAAGCTATTTATGGCAAACAATACGCCATGGATCAGCTAAAACTAACCAAGCCCTACAACAGCTTCACAAAGGGCGGCTGGAAATTTATTTTGCTGGATAGCGTACACCTTGATGTTGACGGCACGTGGTACATTGGCAAACTGGGCGAAGAACAGTTTACCTGGTTAGAAAATGAATTGAATACTACCGATCCTGCTATGCCGGTGCTGATCCTGTCGCACATCCCTATCCTGAGCATCACCCCGCTTTTGATTGATGATGTGGTTAACAAATGGGAAGTTTTGGGCGGCGATATGCATACCGATAGCATCAAACTCATCAGCCTGTTTAATAAACACCCCAATGTGAAGCTGTGTTTAAGTGGGCACCAGCATATCCGCGACAGGGTAACGTATGATAACGTAACCTACATTTGCAACGGTGCCGTAAGTGGTGCCTGGTGGGAAGGTAACCGCCGCGAAACTGCCCCCGGATACGGCTTAATTGACCTTTACAGCGATGGTAGCTTTGAAGAACGTTATGTGAATTACCTGGGATAGGGCTATTCCATTAAGCAGTCTGGCCAACTGTTGTGTTCTTGTAGCGTTTTGTAAGATGTGACAATTTCTAATTTGTTGATTATTAGTTAGATGCTGTTTTGTTGTGTTTCGCTTGTTGCGCAACACAACAGTTTTGGGATGACAAAGATACATACGCGCAGAAGCTGCCAAATGGGGCAGGTATATTATTAATTGATTGAAATTCGCAAATTACCGATTGATTTCTTCAAACACCGCCTTTGTTATCCTTACCATCTTTGTATCATTAGATATAATACAATATGGAAAGTAAAAATAAAATAGCCCTGGTAACCGGCGGCAGCCGAGGCCTGGGCAAGGACATGGCCTTCAGGCTTGCCGAAAAGGGGTTAGATGTGATCATCACCTACAACACCAGCGCCGATGAAGCGCAAAACGTAGTAAACCAAATTAAACAAACCGGCCGAAAATCTGCCGCACTACAGCTAAACACAGGCGAGATCAAAAGCTTTGACCCTTTTATTGAAAAAGTGAAAGAGGTGCTAAGCACCGAATTCGGTACCGATCATCTTGATTTTTTGGTAAACAATGCAGGCATTGGCGGTTACAAACTGATTGAAGAAGTAACCGAAGAGTTTTTTGACGAATTGCTGAACGTACACTATAAAGGCGTTTACTTTTTAACCCAAAAAACGCTTCCGCTGATGAATGACGGTGGTGGGATAGTTAATGTATCAAGCGGCCTCACCCGGGTTTCGTTGCCCCGGTCGTCGGCTTATGCTTGTATGAAGGGGGCTATTGAGGTATTTACCCGTTACCTGGCCAAAGAACTGGGCGCACGCGGCATCAGGGCCAATACCATAGCGCCGGGTGCTATACTAACCGACTTTGGCGGCGGCCACCTGCGGGCCAGCGAGCAATCGCAAAAAATGGTGAGTGACATGACCGCTCTGGGCCGGCCCGGCGAAGCCGATGATATTGGCGGCGTGGTTGCCTTCCTTTGTACCGATGATGCAAAATGGGTTAACGGGCAGCGTATTGAGATATCCGGCGGGATGTTGGTGTAAGCCATTAACGGGTTTAAATTGTTATTTTTGAGTTTACAAAGCATAATGATCACTAACACTTCTCTTGATGATTTTTACCAGCGAAACGGCGCGCCGCTTCCTGATGGGATTACTAAGGAGATTGGTCATTTTAATGTTTTTGAAGCTGAAAAACTGTTTGACAAAAAGACCGGCACCCGGATAATGCCCTACAGCCGCAGGGAATATTATAAAATTAGCTGGATAAACGGAAAAAGCAGGGCCGAATACGCCGATAAGGTTATTGATATGGGTGATAGCGCCCTGCTTTTTGCAACCCCTAAAATTCCTTACCACTGGATTCCGGCAGATGCCAACCAAACCGGCATGTTCTGCATTTTTACTGCCGATTTTCTGCTGCCCCACAAGGCGGGGGTTACATTGGATGATCTGCCCATTTTTCAGCCTGGTCAGCTTCCCGCGTTTCAATTGAACCCGGAGGAAGCGCAGGAAATTGAATACCTGTTTAAAAAGATGCTCAAAGAATTGGACGCCGATTATAAATATAAATACGACTTACTGCGTAACATGGTGTTGGAGCTGATCCATTATGGTCAAAAGCTGCAGCCGATGTCGGCATTAAGTGCTGCGCAGAATGCATCGGAACGGATCTCGTCGTTATTTATCGAATTGTTGGAACGCCAGTTTCCGTTAGATTCGCTCCATCAAAGGCTCGGCCTGCGCACTGCTAAAGATTATGCCGATAGATTGGCGGTACATGTAAACCACCTGAACAAAGTATTAAAGGAAGTTACCGGCCATACCACCACGCAGATCATCAGCAAAAGAGTGATCCAGGAGGCCAAGATCCTGCTCAAACAAACCAACTGGAACATTGCCGAAATTGCCTACACCTTAGGCTTTGATGATATTGCCCATTTCTCCAACTTCTTCAAAAAACAAACTTCGTTTACGCCGGCGGCGTTTAGGTTATAGTACACTATGTCATTGCGAGCGTAGCGCGGCAATCTCTTAGCTTTACAGAGCGAATAAGCATGGCGACGGGATTGCTTCGTGCATACGCATGACAAGTTGTAGATTCAGACTTACGAAGTTTTCAAAACTTCGTAAGTCTCTCGTCGCTTTGTCATTTTCCATCGTCATAGTTCGCGGATTTTAAAACTTGCAGCAATGACATAAGTTGGGGCAAGGTTCTTTCCTACTTCACAAACACCAAATTAAGCGTCACTGCTATTTTATCAGAAATGATATGATCCTGTAGCGCCGCGAACGGATCCCATGATTTTGGGTTTTGCTGCATATTAATATGCCATTTAAGGCGGTCTATCTCTAACTGTGCAGTTGCCGTTATGGCGTCTCCTTTTCTAACGATTGTGGAGGTAAATTCAATTGGGTTGGTGATGCCTTTGATGGTCAGGTCGCCAAATACCTCATAGGTTGTTGATTTACCGATGTGTTTTATTTGTTTCACATTCATGGTAGCGGCAGGGTATTGGTCCATTGCAAAATAGCCAGCCGTTCTTAACTCCTTATCCACTTTTTGGTTCTTTGCCGTATCTTCATGATCGGTGCTGCGCATGCTGTTCATATCCACGCTAAAAACGCCGTTTTGCGGCTCATTGCCGGCCGAATAATTGAGTGTACCCGAATTAAAGAGGATATAGCCATAGTGACCACCCATTGTTTTACGGTTATTCCATAAAATTTTACTTTTTTTGATATCCAAATGGTAGGTTTGTTGTGCATTGGCCGATATTTGAACCAGGGCCAGCACCAGGATAACAGCAATTTTCTTAAGCATAAATTAATAAATTTGTTGCAGCAAACCTATTCATCTACAGTAGGTTGGTAATTATAATTATTGTAAATAAAATTGTAAACTTTGTAAAATTAAACCGGCATTTTATGATCAGCTATCAAGCACGCTTAAATACCAGGGCCAAATACCTGCTTGGCCTTGCATTACTGATGTTGGCGACCATAGCTTGCGCGGCTTTTAGTTTAACCGGTAATGACGGTTTTGACCTGGCCCGGCAGGAGATCATGCTCAGGAATATAGGGCACCAGATCCTGTTACATTCGGGAGATAGCACATCGCGGGTGTTGCCTGTAAAGAAAATAGCCGAAAACGAATACCAGCTACGGTTTGAAAATGAGTTTACCTTTCAGTCAGACTCATTAGTGCAGATCATCCGTCGCTCGCTGGCAAAAAATAACCTGGCACATAATTACATTGTGAATGTTTTAAACTGCTCAGATAACGGGGTGATATTCGGGTACGCCATATCCAGCAATAAAAAAGATAATATAGTGCCTTGTTCGGGTCGCAAGCAGCCTAAAAGCTGTTATCTTATCGATATTAAGTTTCAAGGCAATAGTATAAGCACTTCGCAAAAAGGTTATTTAATAGGGGGGATACCTTTGTTGGCCTTCATCGGACTGATCGTTTCCCGATCTGTAAAACCCCGAAAGAAAACGCTGCCCGAACCTGTAGATGTTACAGACGGCAAACTCAAGATAGGGAAGATCTTGTTCGATCCGCAAACACGGCAGCTGATAGCCGGTGAAGCCACAGCAGACCTCACGGTAAAAGAAAACAAGGTGCTGTTGATCCTTGCCCAATCGCCAAATATTATTGTAGAACGAAGTCGGCTGCAAAAAGAGATCTGGGAGGATGAAGGTGTAATTGTAGGCCGAAGCCTGGATGTGTTTATCTCAAAATTAAGGAAGAAGCTGGAATATGATTCTTCGATAAAATTGATCAATATTCATGGCAAGGGGTATAAGTTGCAGGTAGGGGATGGCCAGGATCAGGGAGAAAATGTTAACTCGTAATGGACACGACAAATTATAGAGTCCAGACTTACGAAGTTTTTAAAACTTCGTAAGTCTTTCGTCGCTTTGACATTCTTTTTTAGAATCATCTCTCAAACTCCACCGCAAACTCCTTTGCAAAATCAACCAGTTTTACTTTGCCCATAACTGCCGGTTTGTGTAGGTCATAATCCCCGCGCAATGTGCCGTTGTGAATGGCGGCACCTAATTCAACATACTGCGCTGCAATGTTGGCAGGTACGCCGTTTTGTTCCATTGCAGCCTGCGTTTGTTCATCAGTAAACACCACCCATTTTAAATCGGGTTTGCCAATGGCTTCGCCTAAAATGCGGGCGGCTTCGTGGCCGGTAACATCGTCGCTGGCCACATAGCGCACGTTATTGCCTGTAGTAACCGTTGGCGTAACCAATTCTTCGGCTGCCGCAGCGGCTATGTCGCTGGGGGCAACCATCGCTAATTTATCATCGCCACCATAGTTTGTGCCGATAAAGCCTGCCTGTTTAATCATGTTTACAAAGTTGTATAGGTTGTAATAAAAGAAGGCGGGGCGCAAATGGGTGATAGCTACTCCCTGTAGTTTGTTCAAAATACCTTCCACATCGTGAACCCCGAGAATAAACCCGGTGCCCTTATCTAAATGAGCGCCATAGCTGCTTAAATGCACCACCCGTTTGATGCCCGATTGCGGAATCACCCTCGCGTAATTTTTTCCGATGGTACGGTACGCGGCCCTGGTATCAGGTGCAGTATGGTTTGGCGGTTCCATGGCAAATAACGCATCTGCGCCGGCAAAAGTGGCTGTTAAAAAATCGACATCTTCCAATGACCCTATGGCAGCTGTTACGCCCAGGGCTTCAATGTCTTTCTGTTTTTCGCGGTTGCTGCTTATTACGGTTACGTTATGCCCTTTTGCTATCAATTCTGCGGCGAGCGGTTTGCCAATATTACCTAATGAACCTGTTACTATAATTTTCATAGCTTATTTTGTTTTTGTTGAACAAAGGTGCTTACTATGAAATTTTTGCCTGTAGCTTAATCTTGGTTTGTTGTAGCCATTTCTTTAGCTGCTAATTAAAAGACTGCCGGAACTCCAACGGCGAGATGTTGGTTTTGCTTTTAAATAATTTGCTGAACGATTGCGAATGCTCAAACCCTAATGCATAGGCAATTTCACTTACCGACAGATTGGTACCCGATAGTTTCTCTTTAGCCTTATCTATCAGTTTATCATGGATATGCTGCTGGGTACTTTGGCCGGTGAGCAGTTTTAGCATCACGCTCAAATAATTGGGCGATACATTTAAGGCATCGGCAATATAGCTTACCGTTGGCAGTCCTTTTTGGGTGAGTGCATCGCTTTGGAAATAAGCGGTCAGCAAATCTTCCAGCCGGTTTAATATTTTGTGATTGGTTATTTTACGGGTGATAAACTGGCGGTGATAAAACCTATCGGCATAGGTCAACAGCAGTTCGAGCTGGGCAATAATTACCTGCTGACTAAACTGATCAATATTGGAATGATATTCCTGTTCAATATTTTGCATAATGCCGGCAAGCATGAACTCTTCTTTTTCTGACAGGTGCAGGGCTTCGTTTACCGAATAGCTAAAATATTCATACTGTTTAACCGCTTTTGCTAATGGTGTATTCCATAAATAATCGGGGTGTACCAACAGCAGCCAACCCACATGCTTTAGCTCTTCATAGGCTTCGATAGTAAAAACCTGACCCGGCGAAATAAAGAGCATTACACCTTCGTCGAAATCATATTCCTGCTGGCCGTATTTTATTTTACCGTTAAAATTTCTTTTAAGAGCGATGGAGTAAAAATCATGAGTTATGCTTTGTTGCCCTTCGCCAGCCATGCGTTTAATGGCTTCAAAACTGATCACGCTGATTAAGGGATGCGCAGGCTGCTCCAGTTTCATCACCCGGTGATACTCACTTATACTTTTGATCCTCATCGGCTGTGTGCTTTTCATTTCCCTTTAAAATTTACCGGTTAAACAAATAGACCATTTTATTGGGGCAATATGGAGGCTTTGCTCCATCGTCCCCAAGCTATAAACGCCGCCATCAATGCAAAAATAATATTTACCCCAATTACTGATGCTTCACCACGTGCAATATGAAAAATGCTTGCGGATACCATTAATACAATAATTGCAACAGCTGCGATGGGTGTAAGTTTTGGACGTATGCGTAATAACGCAGGTAATAGTAAACCAAGCGCGCCCAGCAGGTCAATTATTCCCGTAAATTTAACCAGCGCAACAGGTACCTGGCCGGCCCATGGCCACATGGCCGATAATTTTTCGATAGGTTGAAACAATTTCATCGCGGCTGCCCATATTAACGTTGCTGCCAGTAGTACCTGCGTTACCCAAAGGATAATATTCAACAGTTTTGAAGGTTTGTGTTGATCTGTCATCGTGTTTTTATTAACACAACAAAGTTATTTATATTTGCTATCCTGGGTATAGTACTATCTCTGCAGGTAGCGATATCCAAAAGGATAGTATCGTAAAACGCAATAGTAAATCAAATAAAAATGCTGACCAGGGAAGGGTGCCCCGAAAGTGTATTGGCTATAAAAGATGCTTTAGAAGCATTAGAAGGCCGCTGGAAATTGCTGATCATGCTTTCGTTGTCATTGGGCAATAAACGCTTTAAACAAATCTCGAAAGAGATTCCCGGTATTACCGATAAAATGCTCTCCAAGGAGTTGAAAACTTTGGAAACCAATAAACTGATCAAGCGAACAGTATACGATACCTTCCCGCCAACGGTTGAATATTCCATTACCCCGCATGGTAAATCATTAGAGAAAGTTTTGGAAGAATTATACCACTGGGGCCAGGAGCATAGGAAACAGGTGATTGGCAAATAGCCGCGATATTCTAAATGTTTTTACGGGAAGCAGCTACCCAAACATTGTTCTTCAGGTCGATATCCGCGTCATACGGCTTTCCCAGTATTATTTTACTTACAGGTTTGTTAGTTTTAAAAGCGATGGTAACTGTTTTATTTCCACCTGCCCAGCAGGCGATACTTTTACCCAGCGTCTGCGTGGTTCTATCTTTGTAATAAATGGTTAAATGAAGGGGTACTATCTCGGTACCTAAATTGCTCACCACAACGCGGTATTGCTGTTTGGTATGGATAACTTTGGTTATGGCTAAATCAGGAATGTTTTTTTCAAAGAACCAGTTTTTCCAAAACCAGTTCAAATTTCTTCCCGCGCCAGTATTCATGGTGTAAAAGAAATCGTACGGACTTGGGTGTTTGCCTTTCCATTGATCGATATAATAACGCATCCCTTTAAAAAACAAGCTATCGCCCAGCATTTCCCTGATGTAGTGAAAACCGAGCGCCGGTTTCAGGTCCTTATCAGCAAAACGGGCTTTGCCGTACAGTTGCGGCGTAAGGGTCATGATAGGCACGTCCTGGTCCGATCCTGCACTGGTGTTTACATCACTCATATCATAGGTGTTTGCCAGCTTAGGATCGATGAGCGGCGAGAGACTAAACTCCGAAAAGGTAGCCCAACCTTCATCCATAAATGAATATTTGGTTTCGTTGTTGCCTACAAAAAACGGGAACAGGGCATGGAACACTTCATGCACGGTAAACTCTATGGATTCTGCTTTTTCAAAAGGCAGGTTATTCACCATCATTGGGTATTCGGTAGCGTCCAGGCCCTCAAAAATGGTTTGATGCGGATAAGGGAAGGGGATCTGCGGAATTTGGTAACTAATGATCTCCACTGTTTTACGGGCATAACCAATAACCGGCCCATATGCTTTATGTAGCGGGTTGTAAACGGCATCAACCCTTGTACGTCTGTTGGTCTTAGGATCAACCATTACACTTGATGCCTGCCACACATAGTGATTGCTAATGGTAAAAGCAAAGTCGGTAACGTTGGTGGCTTCAAACTTCCAGGCATTGGTTTGATTGCTTTTGGTGATGTGCCCGCCTTTAATATCAGCGGTGGTAATAATATTGGTGACTGAATCGCCGGCTTCTGCCTGGGTGATCCGTTTCACAAATTCAGGCTCGTAAACTTCGGCTGTGTTGCTAAGGTTGCCTGTAGCCCAGCATTGGTAATTACCTAGAATGGTGATGTTAACTTTAAAATTGCAGTAATCGTTGTAAAACTCCTCTTTGCCGGCATAGGGATATTCGTTCCAGCCGTCAATGTCATCGTAAACCGCTATCCGCGGAAAAAAGTACGCGATCATGAACGCCCCGGAATCAACCTGGCCCGTGCGGATAAATGAACCTTTGTTTAATACATAGGCGTAGGTAACATCAACGTGGACCTTACCACCCGGTAGCATCTGCACGCCTCTAACATACATATTGGTGCCCCTGATTATTCTTTTTTTTGTATCGATAGGCTGATTGTTAACCTCCAAAGATTTAATATCAACCCCGTTAGTAAGGTCTTCGGGCGCTATTTGCGTGTTGCGCATAGTCTGTTGCTGATACAAATTGGGATACAGTTTAAAAACTACCTGTTTAAGCGTATCAGGGCTGTTATTTTGATAATCGATACCGACGGAGCCTGTTAATAGCCCGGTTTCGGGGTTAAATGTTGTGTTGATCTGGTAATCGGCATTGTTTTGCCAGTAATGGTCTCCGGGTGATCCGGTTAAACTACGGGTATGTTGTTTGTAGGCTTTAGTCAGGTTAGTTGCAAGCGGAAGCTGGGTTTGTGCATGGGTTATGCCCGTAGTAAAAACGATTAATGAGAATGTAAATTTGCTAATCGTTGCTCTTGAAAACTTCGCCCGTAGTGATCCATGCCCTTGATCTTTCATCGGGCTAAATTGAACATTCCCAGTAGATGTTTTTTAGCTTTTAGACTAACGCAGGTTTCGTAGCCTTTAATTACAGCGTTTTACCGATGAATGAGTTTAGGATAGTTAGATAATCGGCTAATTAAAAGACCGCCTGAATTCATTGGGCGATAAATTGGTACTGCGCTTAAAAAGTTTATTAAATGATTGCGGATGCTCAAAGCCCAGTTCATAAGCTATTTGGGCAATGGTAAGGTTACTATTACCTAACACCTCCTTCGCTTTTTCAATAAGCCGGTTATGGATGTGTTGCTGGGTGCTTTGGCCGGTGAGCGATTTGAGCATATCTGTTAAATACCTTGGCGAAACCTGTAGGTGATCTGATACCTCCTGTACGGTTGGCAGTCCGGTTAATGAGACTTTAGGTTGAAACCGGTTGGCGAGATACGCGTCCATTTTGCCGATTATATTGTTGTAAACGTTTTTACGGGTGATGAACTGCCGGTTATAAAAACGGTTGCTATGGTTAAGCAGTAGCTCAATTTGCGATACCAATACATCCTGGCTAAAATGATCTATGTTGTTTTCAAGTTCTATTGCAATGGCTTCAAAGAGTGTAGCGATTACCTTCTTTTCTTTATTAGATAAAAACAATGCCTCGGTAACGGCATAGGAGAAGAAACCATATTGCTGAATGTTTTTTCCCAGTTGATAATTCCTGATCAGGTCCGGGTGAAAAAACAGTGCATAGCCCTGGTAGGCGCTTTCTTCGGCCGACATGCTGACCAGTTGGTTGGGTGCTAAAAAAGCCATCCCGCCTTCCTCAAAATCATAATAGCCTTGTCCGTATTTTACCTGCCCTTTAAAATTGGATTTAAAAGAGATCTTATAAAAACCAAGCAGGAATTTCCCGCCCGCATCGGCCAGAGTCAATTTTACTTCGTCGTAGTTCAACAGCGCCACAAGCGGATGCGTTGGGGCCGGTTGTTCCAGTCGCCTCATTAAAGCAGATATGCTATTAAATACCAATGGTTCCTGGCCGGGTGTTTTCATTTTCGATGGTAACAGATGTTTAAATTTAAACAAATTTTGTAGAGAGGCACCACATGTATCTCCCGCATGCAAATCAAATATGCTCAAATAACAATTCGCCCTGTACAGCGACAGAAGCATGTGATGCGTCTCTACATTAAAAGTTGGGGTATCATCAATCCTGTGCTGTAGGTCTGATCACCATATCACCCACATCAACATTGGCCGGCTGATTGATGGCATAACTTACTGCCGCAGCGATATCATTAGGCGAAATGGCAATCTGTGCTGCTTTTTGTTTGATGGCCGCGCGGATGTTTTCATCTTTCATATGATCGGCAAGTTCGGTTTGTACAAAGCCCGGCGAAATACCCGTCACGCGTAAATTTGGACCTGCTTCCTGTCGTAATGCTTCTGTAATGGTGCGCACCGCGTTTTTGGTGCCTGCATAAACGCCCTGCAATGGCACTATCCTTAAGCCCGATGTTGAAATAATATTGATGATATGCCCCGATCCTTGTTGCCTGAAAACAGGTAAAGCCGCCGCTATGCCATATAAGGTTCCTTTAAGGTTTACGTCTATCATTTCTTCCCAGTCTTCCACCTGCAATTTATCTATCAACGAAAGGTGACTGATGCCCGCGTTATTGATCATCACATCCAGTTTGCCATACCTGTCACAGGCCAACTTAACCAGGTTTTGCAGGTCACCGCGCTTTTTAACATCGGTTATTATGTAACTGGCCTCGCCGCCTGCTTGTATTATCTTTTCGGCAAGTGCTTTAAGCCTGTCAAGTCTGCGTGCTCCAAGTACTACTTTGGCTCCTTGCTGGGCAAATTGTATCGCTATAGCCTCACCAATGCCACTGCTGGCACCGGTAATGGCTATTACTTTATTTTTAATTCCGTTTTCCATGGTTTGCTAAATTTTGTAAAGCAAAGTTCAGCATTACGTAACTCCCAAAAGTAGCCAAAAGCGCAAATGATGTAGTCAGAAAAACGGAAACGGTGCATTATGAACTTAAAGCGGTAGCATGCCTCGAAACACCCGGCGCGGCACCTGTATGCTTTTTGAAAAAGTTGGTAAAATAAGCTGGTTCTTCAAAGCCAAGGGCATTGGCCACCTGGGCAATGTTCCAGTCGGTATGTTTTAACAGGGCCTGGGCTTCTTTTAAAACCCTGTCGCAAATATGCTGGGTGGTGGTTTTGCCGGTGATCTCTTTAACAGATCGGTTTAAATGGTTGGTATGTACCGATAAGCTTTCGGCGTAATCATTGGCCGTTTTTAGCTTCAGGGCATGGTCTGGCGAGTCAATAGGAAACTGTCGCTCTAAAAGTTCAAAAAACAAGGTTGTGATCCTGGTGGCAGGACCTATTGTTTTTTCAACCAAAGGCATTGGTTCAATTTTCAAAGCTTCATGCATTAAAATGCGCAGGTAGCTGCGCAGCAGATCGTATTTGTTTACATAATCGGAACCCATCTCTTCCATCATTTGCTGCATCGTGGCCGAAAGAAATGCCAGTTGCTTGTCGTTTAAAAAAATAACATGATTACCGCCTGCTTTAAACAAGGAGAAATCCTGTATGGCATACTTGTTCTCCTGGTTTTCAATAAAGGCCTGGGTAAATAAACAGAACCAGCCACTTTGCTCGTCAGATGTAGGTTCCCATGATGATGGCACCTGCGGACCTGTAAATACCAGGGCCGGGCGTTCAATAACTACTTGCCTGTCTTCATAATGCATAATGCCGTTGCCAATTACCAGGGCCACTTTGTAAAAGTCCCTTCGGCTTAACGGTGTTTTTTGGCTGCAGGCTCTCAAAAACACATTAAAGTGGCCTTGTCCTGCATTATTTGCAGGCTGGTATTTACCGGCGTAATGCCGTGCGTAAAACTGCTCAAGGGTTTCTAATCGTACCATAAGGTAAAGTTAATGACGTTATGTTTTTACTGCAAGTGATATGTTTGATTATTATAAGTTGATAATTGATTTGTAGTGTATGTTTTGTCTTTTAAAAGTAAAATTGGTTTGATTTAATACTTTTCGATTTTCCGGTGTTTGAAAATTATAAATATCTGCTTGAATATTATAAACAGCTCCCTTGTTTGTCGCTCTACTTTTGTCGGGTAAATTTTTGATTTTATGGAGACAGGTTTCAGGAAATGGATCATCGTAATAACCATTATAACATCTACAATTATTGAGTTGATAGATACAACCATTGTAAACGTATCTATCAATACCATGAGCGGTAACCTGGGTTCAACGTTGGAGGATACTGCATGGGTGATCACCTCGTACGCTATTGCCAATGTGATCATCATCCCCATGACCAGCTTTTTGGCCCAAACCTTTGGTCGCAAGCAATATTATATAGGTTCCATACTTTTATTTACAGCCGCATCAGCCTGTTGTGGGTTTTCTACTAACCTTTGGGAACTGGTGTTTTTCAGGTTTTGCCAGGGTATTGGTGGCGGGGCTTTGCTATCAACCTCGCAAGCTATTTTGTTTGAAACCTTTTCTGTTAAAGAACGCGGACTGGCAAGCGGCATTTTTAGCCTCGGTATTATTGTAGGCCCCTCAATTGGGCCGGTGTTAGGCGGCTATATCGTAGATAACTATCAATGGCAATGGATCTTTAACGTAAACATCCCGATAGGCCTGCTGGCAGCTTTCCTGTCCTTTATCTACCTGCGGGATACGCCTAAGCCAACGGTTCAAAAATCAATAGACTGGTGGGGCATCCTGCTGCTCATTGCGGGGATAGGCTCCTTACAGGTGGTATTGGAGCGCGGCCAAACCGACGATTGGTTTGCCGCCAATTACATTGTTGCGCTAACCGCAATTTCGGTGATCAGCTTGCTGCTGCTGGTTTGGCGTCAGCTTTCTATCGATAATCCGGTGATCAATCTTAAAGTACTCAAGAGCGGTACGCTGGCTATATCGGCCATCATGACGTTTGTGTTAGGTTTCGGTTTGCTTAGCGCGCTGTTTGTTTTTCCGCTTTATACACAGCGCATCATCGGGTACACTGCTTTTCAAACAGGAACCATCCTGTTGCCGGGTACTATGATGGCGGCACTCATCTCGCCGTTTTTGGGTAAGATGCTGCAAAATGGTATTCGCCCGCAGTACCTTATCATTTGCGGCTTTGGCTTAACGGCGGCCTTTGGTTTTATGATGTCGCGTAATAACCTCGAATCGGGCGATGCCAATTTTCTGCTGGCACTCATCTTCCGGGGACTTGGTGCGGCCTTACTCATCGTGCCGCTTACGGCGCTGGCAGTTTCAGATCTAAAACCGGCAGATATCCCGCAGGGCGCGTCGTTAAATAACATGATGAGGCAAATGGGAGGCTCGTTTGGCATAGCGCTTACCAATACCTACATCGCGCATCGCGAAGCTATTAACCGTACAGCTTTAATTACGCACGTTACAGCATCTGATGCTATTACGCTGCAACGCCGGCAATCCTTTGTTCGTAACTTTATGGCGCATGGTGCCAATTACCTGCATGCGGTACAGCAATCTATCGAGGCATTGGAACGCACAGTAGTACGACAAACATTTTTGTTAAGCTATATGGATGCCTTTTTGCTATTGGCTATCTTAAATGCGCTGTGCATTCCGTTGGTGGTAATTACCATTAAACGCAGGCCTGTTGTTAAGGTGGGTAAAATAGAGATCCCGGACGCGCATTAAGGGGTGTTTAAATTTGATTGTGATAGATCATTGCCGTAGACTTAGTCAACGGGATACTGGCTGAAATGTGAGGGGCTTTAGCCAAAATTTCGCTTGAATAATTGGGCTAAAGCCCGCAACGATGTTCTCTTTTACCATTGACTAAAGTCAACAGCAACGAATAAATTCATTTAAAAAAATCTAAAGTTGGCGAGGCTTTAACATCGTTCATTTGCCCAACAGTATAAACCCGGCTAAATTTGTATTTTGCTTCCCATAAATAACCCCATTGTTGTGCAGCATTTACTCAAAGATCAAATAGACGCCATCAGCCCCATATCTGACGAGGAGTTTGCCTATATATTATCGCATTTTGTAGTTAAGAAACTAAAAAAACACGCTTTCCTGGTGCAGCAGGGCGATCATGTAAAGTATGATTATTTTGTAATGAAGGGTTGCCTTAAGGCTTACGTGGCCGATGAGGATACCGGTAAAGAGTTTATTTACCAGTTTGCTGTGGAAGATTGGTGGGTAACGGATAGGGAAGCCTATTTTAAAAAATCGGCAGCCACCATCAATGTAGATTGCCTGGAAGATTGCGAAGTGCTGGGCATCACCCTCGAAAATCGCGAAAAGCTGGGTGCCGAAATGTGGAAGTACGAGCATTTTTTATCCGTAAAAGCCAACTGGGGCTACAACTCGCTGCAAAAGCGGTTGCAAATGATGATCATGGGCAATGCCAAAAAACGTTACGAAAGCTTTATCCAGCAATACCCGCATTTATATAATCGTATCCCAAAATCATTTATAGCATCATACCTGGGCGTATCAAGGGAAACGCTAAGCAGGCTTTATGCTTTATAATTCCTGAAGTGACAATTGTCACAAAATCAAAGTGACAATTGTCCTTCGTCGGGGTCGACCAATTGGGGAGTTTTGTTTTATAAATAATTATAAAATGAAACGCTCAATTAAATTAATCTTACGCCCGGCATTTACACTTGCTACCAGCCTGGGCCTTTTATCATTGTCTTACCATACTGTTTCGGCGCAAACAGCTAATGCAATAGCGCAAGCGGGGTACTACCGCATGCAGGTTGGCGATTTTGAAGTTATCGCCCTATCAGATGGTACCATACCCCAGGAGTTACCCAAGCTGTTAACTAATACACAGCCCGGTGAAATTACCCACCTGCTCACTGCCAATTACCTGCCCACCACGGTAGAAACTTCGGTAAATGCTTACCTCATTAAAGCAAATGGTAAACTGATATTGGTTGATGCAGGCACAGCCGGTAATTATGGCCCAACGCTTGGGTTGTTAACAAAAAGCTTGCTTGCCGTAGGCTATAAGCCCGAACAGATTGACGCGATTTTGATAACCCATGCGCACATAGATCACACCGGCGGTTTAATGGATGGTGATAAAATGGTATTTCCCAATGCCACCATTTACCTCAGCAAACCCGAAGTTGACTTTTGGTTTACCCAAAAAAGTAAAGCCAATGCGCCAGAAGCATTAAAGCCATACTTTGCTTATGCCGAAGCTACGGTGGGCCCATATCTTAAGGCGGGCAAAGTGAAATCGTTTGACTATAATCAGGAATTATTTCCCGACATTAAACCAATTGCCGCTGCTGGTCACACGCCGGGGCATACTTTTTACGTTTTGGAAAGCAAAGGGCAAAAAATGGTTTTCTGGGGTGATATTATGCATGCCGCCGCTGTGCAATTAGCAGATCCATCGGTAACTATTGTTTACGATGTTGATCCTAAGGCCGCCGCCGCAACCCGCAAAAAAGCCTTTGCCGATGCTGCAAAAAACGGGTACTGGATAGCATCAGATCACGTTTCGTTCCCTGGTATAGGGCATTTAAAAGCGGATGGATCAAAATATGAATGGGTGCCGGCCAATTACAGTACTTATGTGAGCGGGCGGTAATCTGCTGTAAAAACATCAATAAAAAGGCAGTTCTCCAGGTTTTGGCAAGGCTGCCTTTTGTTTATCTCAAATGAAGTGTTCGTGAATGTCAAGATATATTTATTTAGTGATCGTGCCTTGTTTTAACAAGTTGGTTCGGATTTAGCCCTCAATAGTTTAATTTTGAGCAATAATACCAGCGCTCAAAAATGAACTATCCATCCAAAAAACATATTTTCTTTGATCTTGACCATACTATCTGGGATTTTGACAAAAATGCAGAGGAAGCCCTGCACGAGCTTTATCATATTCACGGTTTGGCTGATATTGGTCTAAGCAGTCCTGATTTATTCATTGAAACCTATACCCGCAATAACCATCGCCTTTGGGCGCAATATCACATTGGCGAGATCACTAAGGATGAGTTACGTGATGCCCGCTTTAAAAGCACCTTTACAGATCTCGGCCTGCACCCCGACTTGATGCCTGTTGATTTTGAAGACGCTTATGTAAAGCTATGCCCTACAAAAACTAACCTTTTCCCGCACGCGCACGAAACTTTGGCATATCTGCAGGATAAATATACATTACACCTCATCTCAAACGGGTTTAAAGATTCAACCCGTATTAAAGTGGCCGGTACCAATCTTGCGGGGTATTTTCAAAACATCATTATATCTGAGGATGTAGGCGTTAATAAGCCTGATAAGGCGATTTTTCAGCATGCCATTGACCTTGCCGGTGCCATCAAACATGAAAGTGTGATGATAGGCGATAGCCTGGAAGCTGATATTTATGGCGCGCTTAACTTTGGCATGGATGCTATTTATTTTAACCCCTTCAACGCGCCTAAGCCCAATGATGTGCCTGCGCAGATAGCCCATTTGAAAGAGCTGACCGTGATGTTTTAAGTATTGAGATATTATGAATATTGACGTCTTAGTGTGAATGGTTTATCAATATAAAAGAAAATATTTGTTTAAATTTGTATATGACACAACGCACATACCGCATATTGCTAACACCCGAAGATGAGGGTGGTTTCAGCGTTTCAGTTCCCGCATTGCCAGGATGCTTTACCCAGGGCGAAACAATTGATGAAGCTATTGCTATGGCCAAAGAAGCGATCACATTATATGTAGAAACTTTGGAGGAAGAGGGCGAACCTGTTCCGGATGATAGTCGTAGCCTGGAGTATTCTTTGACCTTTGCTTCATAAATAATGAAGTCTTACGCTCCTAAAGAAATTGTTTCTGTTCTTTTGGCGCATGGGTTTGAACTTGCCCGAACCAATGGGAGTCATCAAATATTTATTAACAGAACAACAGGGAAAAGAACGGTTGTGCCGATGCACGCTAAGGAGTTAAAAAAGGGAACATTACACGGCATACTCAAACAAGCCGGAATTGATCTGAAATAATCTCAACTATGAGTATTGCCAACGAACGCCGTGCCATTGAAGAGGCCCTTGATAACTATCGCGAACGGTTAGATGTTATCACCGATGAAGCTTTTGTCCAAACGCCGCCCGATGGTGGATGGTCCTTTGCCGAAGTATACAGCCATATTTTACAGGCAACTTTAGGCTCATCCATCGCGTTGGAGCGTTGCATCCATAACAACTGCGAACCTACCAAGAAGGGCACTACGCTGGTCGGCAAGATACTCCTGTTGTTCGGCCGGTTTCCACGGGCTAACGCGCCTGCGGTAGTCAACCAAAAAATGCCGGCGGTAAAGATCACTAAAGAGGAAGCCAAAAATCTTATCATCAAATGCCGTAAGCGTATGGAAGCCATTTCGCCGCTTGTACCCGCGGCAAACAAAACAAGCAGGTATAAACATCCCCGCCTGGGAATGTTAAATGCAGGGCAGTGGTTTAAGTTTATCCGCATCCATTTGCAGCATCATTTAAAGCAGTTAGACAGGGTAAAAAGAAAATTATCACAACGATGAAACCTTTTACATTTAACAGAGTCTTAACAGTATAATAATGTTGATTTTCTGATATTTGTAAAAATCATTTGTGATGAATTTTGAGTACGCGTATTTGGTTGTTATAGCTTTATTGCTGCTGGTTGGCATCTTTTACGCCAGCCCTTATGAATTAAACGTTAATGAAGACGACGACGACGAATAATCGTTTGTTAATTATTTTACCTACATATATTAACCGGCAAATTTCGCCGGCTGAGCATTTAACCCCCAAACTTTAATGGCAAAACGTGAAGTAGATATCGTAGTAATATCTGATGTGCACCTTGGTACTTATGGGTGTCACTCCAAAGAATTGCTTAAATATTTAAAAAGCATTAAGCCAAAAACGCTTATCCTTAATGGCGATATTATCGATATCTGGCAGTTCAGTAAATCGTATTGGCCAGAGGCGCATATGAAGGCGATACGCCGTATCCTTAAGTTTGTTACCGATGGCGTACCTGTATACTATTTAACCGGTAACCACGATGAAATGCTGCGCAAATTTGCCGATTTTGATTTGGGGTCATTCAAGCTGCTCAATAAAGTTGTATTGAATATTGATGGTAAACGGGCCTGGATATTTCACGGCGATGTATTTGACGTTACCATGCAGCACTCCAAATGGCTGGCTAAGCTGGGTGCTGTTGGTTACGATACCCTTATCCTTATCAACAGTATGACTAACTGGATACTTACCGCTATAGGCCGTCAAAAAATGAGTTTTTCGCAAAAGGTTAAAGCGCGTTTTAAAGAGGCTGTTAAATTCATAAACCAGTTTGAACAAACCGCTGCCGACCTTGCCGTAGATAAAAACTACCAATATGTAATTTGCGGTCACATTCACCATGCCGAGATCCGCACCATAGAAAATACCGATAAAACAGGTTCGGTACTTTACCTTAACTCTGGCGACTGGGTAGAAAGCCTTACCTCGCTTGAATACCAAAACGGCAACTGGAGCATTTTCAAATACAATCCCGACGATTTTAATACAGATGCCGACGAGGACGACAAAACCGACGCCGAGGACCTTGATGCCAAAATGGATGTTAAAAGCCTGCTGGAAAGGTTTAAACAGGAGCCATCTTGAAAGAGAGTCAAGAACCAAGAGTCAAGAATCAAGGCAGGAAACTTGGCGTCACTGGTGCCAGATCTTTGGTATTAAAGAAAAATAAAATTGTTTTCAAAAAAGCTCATCTTCAAATAGCAATTTGTTTATTAACTTGAGGCCGTAATTAAAATAAAGCCCATCAGTCTACAATTAGGCCAGTTTTTGGTCTTGATTCTTGACTCTTGGTTCTTGACTCTATTCACTACATGAAAATATTGTTTGCTATACAAGGAACCGGCAACGGGCATATTAGCCGGGCACGGGAAATTGTACCTTTATTACAGCAATACGGCGAGGTTGACTTGCTGGTAAGCGGTACCGAGGCTGAGGTTTCATTATCGCAGCCGCTTAAGTACAGGTTTCACGGGGTTAGCTTTGTGTTTGGCACCAATGGCGGCGTTGATAACTGGGCCACCTGGAAAATCATGAACCTGCGCCGCTTTATCCGCGATTGCTGGAGCCTGCCACTCAAACAATATGACCTTATTATTAACGATTTTGAACCTGTAAGTGCCTGGGCCTGCAAACTGCAACGGGTAAAAGCGGTATCGTTAAGCCACCAGTGTTCTTTTGTATCTGCAAACACACCACGGCCGGCAAAAAAAGACCCTTTTGCGCAGTGGCTTTTAAAAAATTACTCGCCAACTGCTTATCACGTGGGTTTTCATTTTGAAAGATATGATACTTTTATAAATACGCCGGTTATCCGCAGCGAGATCAGGCAAATGGAAACCTCAAACCTTGGGCATTACACCGTTTACCTGCCTGCTTATGATGATAAAACATTATTAAAGCATTTGGGCGCGGCAAAAGATGTAAAGTGGCAGGTTTTCTCTAAACGGCAAAAGGCACCATATCAGTCAGGTAATGTCGAGATCTTCCCGGTAAATAATGAGGCATTTAACAAAAGCCTGGCAAGCTGCACCGGGCTGCTTACCGGCGGTGGCTTTGAAGGCCCGGCCGAGGCTTTGTTCCTGGGGAAAAAGGTAATGATGATACCCATGAGGGGGCAGTATGAGCAACAATGTAACGCCCTTTCGGCATCAAAATTAGGTGTACCCGTAGTGGCCGAAATTAATGATCAGTTTGGTGTTCACCTCCATAAATGGATTAACGATGATAAAAAGATTGTTGTTGATTTCCCCGATGAAACGGCGCAAATAGTTGATAATTTGGTAAAGACCTACGCAAAACCACAAAGCATTATAGTGTAATGCGGTTTTTGTGCTAATTTTACCACCGCAAATTGTCGCCCTATATGATCCAGGTTTTCCGGTCTTTTAATCCTTTGAATATTTTGTGGCTGGTGTTTGTGCTGCTGCTTACCCGGGTTGGTTACCTGTTCAATATTCCAGATAAAGTTGAGTTTGTTTTTGTTGAGCCATTTGCGCGCCTTTTGGTGCCGGTAGCCTATGAATATGTTTTTTCGCCGGCGGTTAATATATTACTGGCCGCTGTATTAATTTTTATACAGGCGTTGCTGGTTAACTATTTGATAAATCATTACAACTTATTAGGTAAGCCTACGTTTTTGCCGGCATTAATGTATATAACGCTTTCGGGCCTGTTCTCGCCGTTTTTGATTTTAAGTCCTCCGCTTATTTGTAATTTTTTGCTGATATGGATGCTGTTTAAGTTCATGACCCTATATAAAGGCGAGGACGCCAAATCAATAGCATATGATGCTGGTATGATCGTAGCGTTGGGGTCGCTTATTTATTTTCCATTTATTTACCTTTTTTTAGCAATATGGATAGCGCTTATCCTGTTCAGGCCTTTTAATTGGCGTGAGTGGATTTCTGGTATTTTGGGTTATGGCACTATATTTTTCTTTTTGGCCGTTTTTTATTATCTTAATGACAGGATTAATAAGTTTTACCTCATCTGGCTGCCATTAGGGAAAAAGTTTCCGGATCATATCAGCATAAATTCATACAACTACCTGCTGCTTATCCCGGTTATCATGATCCTGGTGTTGTGTTTTTATAAACTGCAGCAAAACTTCTTTAAAAGCTATGTGCAGATCCGTAAATCATTCCAGCTTTTATTTTTTATTTTTCTGATAGCTGCCTTTTCATTTTATGTGAACGCTGCGTTTCACATCAATCATTTTGTATTGTGTGTAGTGCCCGCCGCCGTGTTTTTTGCTTATTACTTTTTGTATGCAACCAAAAAGTGGTTTTACGAAAGCCTGTTTTTATTGCTGCTAATCAGCATTGTCTACTTTCAGTTTAACAAATTTTAACTTTTACATTCGCCCAAATTTCGGGGGTTATGTTAGTTTTGTACCGTGAAATTATTAGTAAGCTGGTTTAATATACATTAAACTAATAATGACTTCATTATACTGTTTGAGATGATGCTGCTTTAGGGGGCTTTTTAAACAACTATTACACAATAAAATAAATCGAATGAAATTTGGTGTAGTTATATTTTCCGGCTCTAATTTAGTTAGGACCTAATGACACACCTGGTTATAGATATTGGCAATACCTTAACCAAGGTAGCGGTTTTTGAGATGGACCAATTGGTGCAGGTAAATCAGTTTGAGATAGTTGAGGGAAATTATCTTAATGAATTGTTTGATAAATATAAGGTTACCAAGGCAATAGTATCGTCAGTAAAAAAACATACCGAAGCCTGGCAAACTGATTTAGAGATAAAGATCCCCCTCATTTATTTTAATAACCAAATGACCAGCGGGGTCAAAAACCATTATTTAACACCCGGTACTTTAGGTACCGACAGATTAGCCGCCGTGATAGGAGCCAGCCACTTATATCCCGGGCAAAACAGCCTGGTTATAGCAGGAGGCACCTGCATTACGTATGATTATGTAGATAGCGGTGCCAATTATTTTGGAGGCAGTATATCACCGGGTTTAAATATGCGTTATAAGGCAGTAAATAATTATACCGCCGGGTTACCGCTCATCAACGCCGATGCTGATTTTGATGCCGTATATGGTAACAACACAGAAACCGCTATACGCTCGGGCGTGCAAAACGGTATAAAATATGAGTTAACGGGTTTTATAGAAAGCTATAAAGCAATTAATAATCAGCTCAATATAGTACTAAGCGGGGGCAATAGTATTTTTTTTGATAGGCTGCTAAAAAATAGCATCTTTGCCCCCTATATAAAAAATGAACCTTATTTGGTTTTAAAAGGATTAAACGCAGCTATACAAAAGCATAATGATTAAATATACCAGGTTTTTTTTAACACTTTTATTTGCTGTTAGCTCGCTTGCAGCATTTTCACAGGCAACTTCAAGTTCACCGTATTCCAGGTTTGGTTTGGGTGATATCTCTCCACAATTAATGCCCCAAAATATTGGTATAGGCGGTATAGGCGTAGCTACTAACAGGATAAGCTTATTTAACAATATCAACGTTATTAACCCGGCATCATACGCGGCTATTGGTATAACCACTATTGATGTTGGTGTTTACAGCAATTTTGTTACCTTTAACCAAACAGGGCAGGCCAGCCAAACTGATAAAAATTTCAGGCTTAGCCATGTAGCCTTTGGTATCCCGGTTTCAAAGCACTCGGCACTTAGCTTTGGTTTATTACCATATAGCGAACGTGGTTATAATTATAAAAAATCGGTTAATAATTTAGGTACTAACTCACCCGCCGATACAAACGTTACCAATTATAATTACAGTGGCGACGGAGGCTTATCAAAAGCTTATATAGGTTATGGTTTTACCGTAGCCAAACATTTATTGCTGGGTGGTAACGTATCCTATATATTTGGTAACCTTAAAGATATCAGCACAACAGAAATTCCTGGCCTTGTAGGCACTTTTAATACCCGGATTGAGCAAAGCAATGCCATTGGCGGTTTAAACTATGACTACGGCGCGCAATACTCTTTTGATTTTTCTGATACCAAACACCTTATCCTGGGCTATTCTGCATCGGTAGGTTCAAAAATAGGTTCAACAAGCAGCTATATTGTAAGCCAGTACACTAAAGATGCTCAGGGTAACAACAACATAGCGGTTGATAGCGTAGTTAGTAAACAAGGAGCTAAAGGGAAATTACAATTGCCGGCCATTAACCGTTTCGGTATCTCGTTCCAGGATGACGGTAAGTTTTTGGTTGGTGCCGATTATTCAATGGGTAAATGGTCTGACTTAAGTATTAGCGATGTAAACCAGGGCTTGCAAAACAGCCGTACCATTAATGTTGGCGCGCAATACACCCCCAATATAAACACCCTGCGTAACTACCTGGCAACAGTTGATTACCGTATTGGTGGTATCTACGATGAAACTTATATGATGGTTAACAATACCCGTATAAAAAGATATGCCATTACAGCTGGCTTAGGCTTGCCTTTGCGCCCTTCACAGGATGGGCTCAGCTTTTACAAAATAAACATAGCTGCCGAAGTTGGCGTACGAGGTACATTGGCTAATGGCCTGGTAAAAGAAAATTACGTTAACCTGCATTTAGGCTTCGTTATTAACGACAGGTGGTTCCGCAAATACAAATTCGATTAATCATATCATGTATAAAGGGGCAATAAATATAAAAGGCTTATGCCTGGTGTTATTGCCCCTGCTTGCACTTTTTGCATCATCATGCGAAAACGATTTGAACAAGGTTAAAGAGATCGCGTCTACCGAAAAAGGTGGGGTAGTAGTGGAGCCAACAACCGGCCTGGATGTAATCATGAGCGACTCGGCTAAAGTTAAATTGCATCTTACCGCCCCATTGATGCTCCAATATCAAACCAAAAAACCGTATAAATTAATGCCAAAGGGCGTAAAGGTTGTACTTTACGAAGGTGGGATTGAAAAAGGGACCATCATTGCCGATACAGGGATCATGCATGATGATGACAAAAGACTCATCGAATTTCACAAAAATGTAGTGGCCACCAATGTTAAAGGCGAAACCTATAAATCTGACGAGTTGTTTTGGGACCAGGTAAAGAAAAAGGTTTATTCAAACAAACCGGTACAGGTTGTTATGGAAGGTGGCAACGTATTAAACGGTGATACCTTTGAAAGCGATGATAATTTCCTTCACCCCTCACTAAAAAGCAGTACAGGCGTATTTCATGTTGATGAAAAAGTGACACAATAATGTTGTTTTTTTCAGGAAAATTTTGTGTTATAGAATTTTACTAAAAATTGTATCTTGCGCCCTCTTTTAAAAGAATATAAAATTATAAGAAGTATATGGGTATAATGGGTTTCTTGCGCGAGCGAATGGGGAAAATTCTCGCATTCTTTATCGGCTTCGCGCTTCTTGCTTTTATAATAAGCGAGGTTGTAAGATCAGGTGGTTCTTTTTTTAGGGACGACAGTAATGAACTTGCCGTAGTAAACGGTGAAAAGATTCCGTTGGATAAGTTTAATAAACTTCAGGATCAAAATACAAATCAATTTAAACAACAGTCAGGTGGTCAGCCTTTATCAGGCCAGATTACCAGTTACATTCAGGAAACTACCTGGAACCAGTTGTTAAGTGATTTGTTGCTTAAAAAGGAGATTGAGAAATTAGGTTTAGTTGTTGGGCAAGATGAAAATGACGCTATGGTTAGCGGTAATAGTCCCGATCCGCAGATTGCGAGCCAGTTTAGAGATCCTCAAACCGGCGCGTTTGACCGTAACAGGCTTAACCAGGCGTTAGCCTATTTGGCATCTGCTAAAGCTGATACCGTTCAAAAGCACCAATGGAGAGATTTTATTATACAGGTAGTTGAAGCCAAACAAAAAACCAAGTACGTAACTATGGTTACCAATGGTTTATACGTAAACTCATTAGAAGCTAATGACGACTACCAGGCCAAAAACAAGCTGGTTAACTTTAAATATGCTACACTTGATTACGCTTCTATCCCAGATTCAAAAGTAACCGTAACGGACGCCGATTATAGCGCGTACTACGATGCCCATAAAGCTGAATTTAAAAACCAACAGGAAACCAGGACTTTTGAGTACGTAAGCTTTAATGGTTCTCCTTCAAAAGACGATAGTACAGCGGTTAAGGCCGAAGTAATCAAACTGGCAGATAGCCTTAAAGTAAGCACAAACGATTCACTTTTTGTACAAATCAATTCTGAAACTAAAACGCCGCTTGCTTTCCAAAAGAAAGGTACGCTTGAGCCTAAATTAGATACATTGATGTTTAACTCGGCAAAAGGTTTTGTTTATGGCCCTTATGTATCAAATGGAAGCTACAAATTAGCAAAACTGAGCGATGTGAAAACCACATTCGATTCGGTTAAAACCAGGCATATCCTGATTAATCCACAGTTAACAGGCGGATTGGATAAAGCAATTGCTAAAGCCGACTCAATTAAAAAACTTATTGAAGGTGGTAAATCATTTGCCGATCTGGCAACTACTTTCTCTTCAGATAGGGGCAGTGCTGCCAAAGGTGGTGATATCCCTGCATTTGATGTAAACGGTGCAATGGGCGGTGGCCAGGGCCAAATCGCTCCTGAGTATACTAACGCGTCTTTCAAAGCCAAAAAAGGTGATCTGATTGTTGTTACATCACAATTTGGTGTTCACCTGATCCAGGTAGAAGATCAAAAAGGATCTGTCAAAGTAATAAAAGTAGCCGTTGTTGATAAACCTATAACACCAAGCAGCAAAACACAAACTATTGCTTACAGCAAAGCGCAGAAGTTTTTAGGTTCGATAACCAAAGATAACTTTGATGCCGAAGCGACAAAAGAAGGTTTGAAACCACGTACTGCCGAAGAAGTTACCGGTACAGCTGCCAGCCTGCCAGGTTTAGATAATGTGCGTGACGTAGTAAGATGGGCTTACAAAGCTGATAAAGGTGATATAACCGACAAGGTATTTACCGTTGGTGACCAATACATTGTACCTCGTTTAACCGAGATTAAACCTAAAGGAATTCTTTCTTTAGATGCTGTTAAAAAACAAATTAAACCGGCCGTACTTAACGAAGTAAAAGGCAAACAACTGGATGAGAAATTCCAGGCTGCTTTAAACGGAGCTTCATCTATTGACCAGGTTGCTCAAAAAGCAGGTACAAAAGCAGTTCCGGTTCAAAATATTGTGTTTGCTAACCCAATCATCCCGGGCCAGTCTGCAGAGTATAAACTAATCGGTTCTATTTTTGGATCACAGCCAAATAAATTGTCAAAACCGGTTAATGGTTCACAAGGCGTATTTGTATACTACGTTGATGGCTTTACCAACCCTGCTCCGCTTACCAACAACATCAGGCAAAAGCAACAAATTGCCCAGGCATTGGTACAACGTGCCGATGGCCAGGTGTTAGAAGCTTTGAAAGATAATGCCAATGTAAAAGATAACAGAGCTAAGGTGTTATAATACATAAATAAACTAATTTTACATCCGGGAGCAGTTAACTGTCTCCCGGATTTTTTTTGGGTTTGAATTTTAAAGGTAATTATGTCGTTGCGGGTTGTAAAATCCGGTGGCCTCTGAAGGTGGAAATGACAAAGCGACGAGAGACTTACGAAGTTTTTAAAACTTCGTAAGTCTGGGATCTACAACTTGTCATGGGTAGGCATTAAGCAGTGACATGGCGGGTTCGCAACATTTATAGCTTGGGATTTAAACTTTAGAATTTATAGCTTGATCATTTAGCATTTACAAAACATGGATATACAGGAAAATATAATAAATAAGGTGGCGCAAAGTGGTTTGGTCACTTTAGATCCGGCCGCATTTTATCCCGAAGGCGAGCGTGTTATTTATGATATTAAGGATAACCTGTTTCATGGGCTGATGCTACGCGAAAAAGATTTGCGCGACTTTATTAAAGAACACGATTTTACCCAATACCAGGGCAAAAACGTGGGAATAACCTGCACGGCCGATGCCATTGTGCCCACCTGGGCTTACATGTTACTGGCCAACCGTATGGCCCCCTACGCCCGCGAAATTGTGTTTGGCGATGCCGGCGTTTTAGAAACGGTGTTGTTTGAAAAAGAAATTGCCAAAGCCGATTTTGAACAATATGCTGGTCAGCGGATAGTGTTGAAAGGTTGCGGCGATATAGCTGTACCGGTTTCGGCCTATGTGGAACTTACTAAAAAACTTACCCCAATAGTAAAAAGCCTGATGTTTGGCGAACCATGTTCAACAGTGCCTATTTATAAACGTAAAGACTGATTTGCGTTAGGGATTGCAGCGGATACCGGCCTGTGATTAAGGCCTGTGCAGTATAAGCGTAAAGCCCGGCCCCAATCCTTATTGGGGAAACGCCCAAAATGTAATTGCGTTGGGGTACAATAAAATAGCATTTAAACCATTTATATTAGCAGGTGTCATAATCCGCGCACGCCGTAAACACTAAAGCGGTGATATTTAGCAAACCTGTTAATGAAAAAATATTTCCTATGCTCTGCCATACTGTTGCTTTGTTACTTAACAGGCTATACACAGGATGTTGCCAAAATAACCGAACCCGTATTTAAGGTTGGCGAAAAACTAAGCTATAAAATGCAATATGGCTTTTTCACCGCCGCCGAAGCCGATATACGTGTTGAAGCCAGTGATAAAAAATTACCCGGACCGGCCTTTCATCTCATTGCCGAAGGCAAAACCGCGGGCACGTTTGATGTTTTTTATAAGGTGAGGAACAAATATGAATCGTACGTTGATGAAACTACGCTTGAACCTTATTTTTATACCGAGGACAGACACGAAGGGAAATGGAAGCATACCGATAACGTAAACTTTGATCAGAAAGATAAAAAGGTAACTGCCAATAAAGGCGAGTTTAGTTACAAGGGTAAAACCTTCGATTTTGTATCGGCCTATTATTTTGCGCGTACCATTGATGTAACTAAACTAAAAGTGGGGCAAACTTTTCAGCTGCAGTATTTTTTGGATGATGGCTTTCATGACATGAGCATTACCTACGCGGGTACCGAAACCATTAAATGTGATATGGGTACGTTTAACTGTTTGAAGTTTAATCCTACAATTATTCCTGGTCGTATTTTTCGTAAGGATAGTAAGTTGTACCTTTGGGTTACCAATGATGGCAACAGGATACCTGTAAAAGCCCATGTGGAGGTTATTTTAGGCAGTATTACAATGGAACTGAAATCGGCAAGCGGATTGAAGTATCCCTTAAACCCCGTAAAGAAGTAAATTTAAAATATGATTGAGGTTGGCAACGTGTTGGTGCACGAAGATGTGATTAAAGAAAATTTTGTGTGCAATTTAAACAAATGCAAGGGTGCATGCTGTTTGGAGGGCGACTCGGGCGCGCCGCTCAATGCCGACGAACTGGATATTTTAAAAGAAATTTACCCCAAAGTAAAACCATACCTTACTGCCAAAGGCATCAAAACCATTGAAAGAGATGGTGTTTATGTAAAAGATTTTGAAGGCGACTACACCACCCCCTGTGTGGATACCAATAAAGAGTGCGCCTATGTGATATGGGAAAACGGCATTACCAAATGCGGTATTGAAAAAGCCTACGAAGAAGGTGCCATAACCTGGAAAAAGCCTATCAGCTGCCATTTATACCCCATCCGTATTACTGCTTACCCGGAGTTTGATGTATTGAATTACGACCGCTGGAGCATCTGCAGCCCGGCCTGTACCTTTGGCGACGAACTGAAAGTACGTGTGCACGAGTTTTTAAAAGGTCCGCTGATTCGTAAATATGGCGAGGAGTGGTACCAGGAACTGGAAAACGAGGTTGCGGGAAGGTAATAGACGTTAGAATCAAGAGTCAAGAATCAAGACAAAAAGCCTTTTGCTTCGTCGTAGAGATGCATAATTGCGTCTCCCGCGTGCAGGGCGAATTTGCTATATCATGATATCTAATCTACCCTAAAATCCGAAATCGAACATCCCAAATCTGAAATCCTCTGAACTTAAGTGACGCCCTATGCGGGTTTTTACAATTAAATTGGATAATATTGTAATATTGAAAAATAATAATGAAGAGAGCTTTAATAACCGGTATTACAGGTCAGGATGGTGCTTACTTAGCCGAGTTTTTGCTCAAAAAAGGCTATGAAGTTCATGGTGTAAAACGGCGCTCTTCATTATTCAATACCGAAAGAATAGATCATTTATACAACGATCCGCACGAGCCTAATGTAAAGTTTAAACTTCATTACGGCGATTTGACCGATTCAACTAACCTGATCAGGCTGATACAGGAAGTACAGCCCGATGAGATCTACAACCTGGCCGCGCAAAGCCATGTAAAAGTTAGTTTTGATACACCAGAGTACACGGCCAACGCTGATGGGATTGGTACATTACGCATATTAGAAGCCGTAAGATTGCTTGATCTGGTAAAAAAAACAAAAATTTACCAGGCTTCAACATCTGAACTGTATGGCTTGGTGCAGGAGGTGCCGCAAAGCGAAACCACACCGTTTTATCCCCGGTCGCCATATGCGGTAGCAAAAATGTATGCTTACTGGATTATTGTAAACTACCGCGAAGCATACGGGATGTACGCTTGTAACGGTATTTTATTTAATCATGAAAGCCCTATCCGGGGCGAAACTTTTGTGACCCGTAAAATTACCCGTGCAGCTTCAAAAATAGCCCTTGGTTTGCAGGATTATCTGTATGTGGGCAACCTTTCTGCCCAACGCGATTGGGGCCATGCTAAAGATTATATTGAAGCCATGTGGCTGATGCTGCAACAGGATAAGCCCGAAGATTTTGTAATTGCCACGGGTGTAACCACCACCGTGCGCGATTTTATTAAAATGGCCTTTTATGAACTGGGTATAGAAATTGAGTTTAGCGGCAAAAATGAACATGAGCGCGGGGTTATTATTGATATTGACGAACAAAAGGCCCTCCATCTTGGTTTAAACTTGGAGGCCTTAAGATTTGGACAAACGGTTGTAAAGGTTGATGCCAAATATTACCGCCCTACGGAGGTTGATTTGTTAATTGGCGATGCATCAAAGGCGTTTAATAAATTGGGATGGAAGCCCAGATATGATTTGCAGGCTTTGGTTACCGATATGATGCAATCAGACCTGCATTTGGTAAAAAAAGACGAATACTTAAAAAAGGGAGGCTTTGCAACCCACAATTATTTTGAATAAGCAAAAATTGATTTATCAATTCCACATATGAAGAAAATATTTACCAGCATTTTATTAATGATTTTAACAGGTGGAATTGTAAAAGCCCAGTCTGTTTATCAGCCCTATTCATACCAGTTTTATCAAAAATTGGATGAGGATGTATATTCAACTAAAACCAGTGTGCACAGTGCTTTGAAGCCATTTTTTGTTGACGACTCGTTGATTAAGCATCACTATGATTCGTTGATGAATGGAATTGGCGGTTTTAAAGGAAAGTTTTTTACAGATCACCAGATTGATGTAAAAGGGAAAAACTCCACATTTTACGCCGACCTGTTGCCTGATTTTAATATTAGCCGCGATTTTTCCGGGAAAAAGAATACAAGCTTCGGCTCATTGGGTTTACAATTTGGGGGCACTGTTGGCAAGCAGTTTTCTTATTACGTAGCCGGATACGAAAATCGCGCTCAATTACCCGAATACCTGGCCACTTATACCAACCAGGTAGGTATTGCACGCGGGCAGGCTTATGCCGGTTTGTATGGTTCTGAGTATCGTTGGTCGTACATTACAGCAGTAGCCTCATACACGCCAAATAAGTATTTAAATATCAGTGCCGGCCGCGATAAAACGTTTATCGGTGATGGTTATCGCTCTGAATTATTATCTGACTATGCATCACCATATCCGTTTTTTAAAGTAACAGCCACGTTAGGCAGTGTAAGATATATGGCGATGTGGGCTTATATGGACGATCCGCTTACTGCCCGTGTTGATAATAGCGACAGGAAGAAGTTTGGTGTATTTCATTATTTAGATTGGAATGTAAGCAATCGCCTGTCTTTTGGTTTTTTTGATTCTATCATCTGGCCCGAAAAGGACAATGCCGGCCATTACAGGGGCTTTGAATATACTTACCTTAACCCACTTGTGTTCCTGAGGCCATTGGAAGCCTCCAACGGATCGCCGGATAATGCTTTAATCGGCTTTACCGGTAAATATAAAATAAGTGATGGTGTCACTGCTTACGGGCAATTTTTATTAGATGAGTTTGAAAGCAGCAGTTTCTTTTCAAGCAAAGGAAGCTCCCGTAATAAATATGGTTTTCAGTTAGGCTTAAGGGGGCCCAACCTTTTTGGTGTAAAAGGGTTGAACTACCTTCTTGAAACCAATAACGTTAAACCGTATACTTATTCTGAACGTGGTTCGGTTGAAAATTATGCCGACAATGGCGAATCGCTTGCGCATCCATGGGGAGCTAACTTCCGCGAGGTTGTGGGCTTGTTAAATTACTCGTATAAAAGGTTTGATTTTAGCGGCGAGGCAGATTACGGTCACTATGGCCTGGATATTAACGGTCAAAACTATGGCAAAGATTTGTACCAGTTATATATTGATCCTTCAAGGCAATATGGCAACTACACAGGTCAGGGCTTAACTACCAACATGGTGTTTTTAGAGGGCAAGATAGCCTACCTGTTAAATCCCAAATATAACCTGCGTATTGAGCTGGCTGGACTTTACCGTACCGAAAAAAATGCCCAGTTTAATGACAAAACTGCTATGATAAGCTTCGGCATCCGCAGCTCGTTCCGCAGCATGTATAATGATATTGCGAGTTATAAGGTGCATTGATGCTTGCTGCATCATCATTCTTCATTATTTGATTATCGCTTAGAAACTTACGAAGTTTTTAAAACTTCGTAAGTTTGAATTTCAACAGCCGAAAGCCGCCTACACATTCCTCAATTTATAACTCCTCACCCCAAAACTTACCGCTATCAATAGCAGGTTAAATGCTAACATCACAGCTATGTACACTGCATTGCTATCGTGTTTTACCGCGCCAAGATAATCAACCACAGGAATGTTTTGGGTAAGCGCGTAGGTAAGTAAAAAGAAAAAGATCTCGAATATTTTTTTACCCCCGCTAACAATACCCAGGCATCCGGCCAATAATACAATAAATATTGCCCCGTTAATGATGTTGAATATCGCGTAGCCATCGGCCGCTATTACATAACGCACTATTAATGGCAATGCCAGTACTATGGCAATAACAACACCTGCTAATAATTGCGCAGGCAACATGCGCTGTAATGGCTTGTACGAAGCGTAAGTGAAGTAATGTAGCCTGTTGGTTTCTTCCCTGGTGGTTAACTCCGACCAGCGGGTTACCTGTAAAAACCAAAGCACAGGCAAAATATAAAGGTGGGATATATTTAACGGTGCAAACAGCATACTAATAGCTGCGCCTATACTGATTAACCAAAGCCATTTGGAGCCTTTGCGGGTCAATAGCAGTAACTCTGTTTTTATGAATGGTATAATGCCATAGTCGGTAACTAAAGGTGGCATAAGGGTTCTGTTGATGCCGGCGGGGGCAAGTGCAGTGGTATCTGTATGTTGTTCGTTTAATCCAGGCTTTTTCTTTTTGCTAACCGGCTGTTTAAAATCAAACCGGTGAAAAAAGAAGGATGATAGATATACCAATCCCAGCGCTATTATTACCCACAATAGCCTACTTAGTAAAAACTCGCCGGTAATGTTTATGCCATTCCACTCAAAAGTTTTGAACCCCCGTTTGCTGTTAAAGGTAAAGCCAAGGTTTATGCCTTCAATATGTTCATGGTATTTGGTGTTGATGTGGTTTTTGATGCTGCTGGTCATGGTGCGCACACCAAAAGGGTCGATAAAAACAGCTACGGTTTCATTTTTTTGCTGGTTGATATTGGCCATCAGCGCGCCGAAAAAGAAAAAAAAGGCGATGTATTGCAATATACTGCGCCTGCCTAAAAAAACTTCGGCAATAACGGCCAGGGACGAGATTACAAATATGGCAGGTACTACAAATAGCAGATAGGGCGTTAAAAAGTTGCCGATGATAAAAGGTGAACCGGTTGTACGCACAAAAAACATAATGATGCTTACCACAAAGGTGCAGCCTGCAATGGTAAGCAGCACCAAAAAGTTGCTGAGCATTTTACTAAGCAGGTAACCAAAATTGCTGATAGGGGTTGTGGCAATGATCAGGCCCACTTCGGTATCGATATCTTTTTTAATGCCGCCGTTTACCAGGAAAAAACCATACATAGATAGCATAATAGCTGTCATCATCCCCGAAACATACCCTACCCAGGCCGAATTATAAACACCCTTATAGCCCACTACGTTTAGTGTGGTATATGATGCCGTTGGTGGCGGAACAAATGAATAAGCGGCATAAAAAGTGATGGCCAGGGTAATCAAAAAAGCATAGCTGCGGATGCGCTGCAGATAATCGGCCTTAATAATGCTGTTGATGTATCTCACGGCTTATTTATTATCGTGGGTTAAAAACAAATAAGCGTCCTCTAAGGTAGCACTCACGGTTGCCGCAGCTAATTCTGTTGCCCCGGTATGCGAAATGAAGCGTACCCGGGTTTTATCTTTTTGCCTGCCGGTATCAATTACCTGGTATTTAGCTTTAATAGCGGCAACGTCATTATTGTCAACCAGTGTTTCAAAAACTTTGCCCTCAACCAATTTAATAATATCGGGTTGGGCAGCCTTGGTTATTAATTTACCGTTTTTCATGATCGCCACTTCATCGGCAATGGTTTCAATATCTGATACGATGTGAGATGAAAGGATGATGATGCAATCGTCGGCCAGGTCGGAGATTAGCTGTCTGAACCTTACCCGTTCCTCGGGATCAAGTCCTACGGTTGGCTCATCAAATATCAACACTTTAGGATCGTTGAGCAGTGCTTGCGCAATGCCAATGCGTTGTTTCATGCCGCCAGAGTAGGTGCCTATGGGGCGTTTGGCATCTGCCGTTAAATTAACGCCCTCCAACAGCAGATCAATCCGCTTACGCAGATTGTTACCGCCCACCCCTTTCATAGCAGCTATGTACTCTAAAAATTCGTAAGCGTTCAGGTTGGGGTATACGCCAAAATCCTGTGGTAAATACCCGAGGATCTTACGGATACGGTCGGGATTGGCCACTATATCTTCGCCATCTAAAAATAAAGTGCCGGTTGTTGGTTTACTGATGGTGGCGATGATCTTCATCAGGGTAGATTTACCCGCCCCGTTGGGCCCAAGTAAACCTAATACGCCTTTTTCAATGGTGATGGAATAATCGGAAAGGCCGGTTTTATGTTTGTTGTATTGTTTGGTAAGATCTTTAATGACTAAGGACATAGGGGTGCTTTTATGGCCTATAAGATGCGTGGTGAAGATTTAAGTTACAGGAGGAAGCAAATAAACCCGTGCGTCATTCGGGTTTTAAAACCTGAGGACTTTGAATATGGTAATGATAAAGCGAAGAAAGACTTACGAAGTTTTCAAAACTTCGTAAGTCTGGGATCTACAATTTGTAATGAGTGAAAACCAAGTAATAACGATTAAGACTATATTTAGTAAAGGATATAGCTATTCTTATGATGCTATCGTATGCGCATTCCTTTTTGCCCCTAAGTTTTTAACCTGTTGGGCTACACCCGCGGCGTCAAAGCCGCATTCGGCCCAAAGCTCGGGTTGTTCGCCATGTTCAACAATCCTGTCTGGGATACCTAAGCGTTTTACCTGGGTTTGCTGGTAACCGTTATCGGCCATAAACTCTAATATGGCGCTGCCCATGCCACCTTCAATACAACCATCTTCAACAGTGATCACCTTGCTGAATTTTTTAAATACTTCATGCAGCAATGCCTCATCAAGCGGTTTAACAAAGCGGATGTCATAATGAGCAGGGTAATAGCCTTCGGCATTTAAAGCGGCGGTCGCTTTTACAACTTCGTTACCGATAGCACCTATGGATAAAATAGCAACATCCTCGCCATCACATATCTTACGGCCTTTACCAACAGGTATGGCTTTGAACGGGCGCTGCCAGTCAACCATAACACCGTTACCCCGCGGATACCGGATGACAAACGGACCCATGTTTTCCTGTTGGGCAGTGTACATGAGGTTACGCAGTTCTTCCTCGTTCATTGGTGCCGATATGGTCATGTTTGGAATGCAACGCATAAAAGCAAGGTCATAAGCACCATGGTGGGTTGGGCCATCGGCACCGGCAAAACCGGCACGGTCAAGGCAAAATATTACATTGAGCTTTTGTATGGCCACGTCATGTATAACCTGGTCATATGCCCTTTGCATAAAGCTGGAGTAGATATTACAAAATGGAACTAAGCCTTGTGTTGCCAAACCTGCCGAAAAAGTTACAGCGTGCTGCTCGGCAATGCCCACGTCAAAAGCGCGGTTAGGCATAGCCTTCATCATCAGGTTTAATGAGCAGCCCGATGGCATAGCCGGGGTAATACCCATTATTTTAGGGTTTTGCTCCGCAAGTTCTATGATAGAGATACCAAACACATCCTGGTATTTAGGCGGTTGTGGTTTATCAAATTTAGCTTTTTTGATCTCGCCGGTTATTTTATCAAACAAGCCGGGCGCATGCCATTTGGTTTGGTCCTTTTCGGCCAAAGCATAGCCTTTACCTTTGGTGGTAACGCAGTGCAGTAACTTAGGACCGGGAATATCGCGCAGATCCTTTAAAACCTTCACCAGGTGATTTACATCATGACCATCTATCGGGCCAAAATACCTGAATTTTAAAGCCTCAAAAAAGTTGCTGCGCTTAAGCAGGGTGCCTTTTACGCTTTTCTCTAATTTTTGAGCCATCTTAAATGCATCCGGACCAATAGCTGATAACTTGGCCAGTACGTGTGCAATATCATCCCTGAAACGGTTATAAGGCTTAGAGGTAGTAATATCAGTAAGATATTCCTTCAAAGCCCCAACATTAGGGTCTATAGACATGTTGTTGTCGTTCAGGATCACCAACAGGTTGGAATTTTCAATACCTGCATGGTTAAGTGCCTCAAAAGCCATACCGGCGGTCATGGCACCATCGCCTATTACGGCTACGTGTTGCCTGTCGGTTTCGCCTTTGTATTGCGATGCCACGGCCATGCCCAAAGCTACTGATATTGAGGTGGATGAGTGCCCTACGCCGAAGGTGTCGTATTCACTTTCTGATCGTTTGGGAAAGCCGCTGATACCTTTATAAACCCGGTTGGTATGAAAATCCTCACGCCTACCGGTTAGTATTTTATGACCGTAAGCCTGGTGGCCAACGTCCCATACCAATTGATCGTAAGGGGTATTTAATACGTATTGCAGGGCAACAGTAAGCTCAACAACACCCAGGCTGGCGGCAAAGTGCCCGCCATTTACCGATACCACATCTATGATATACTGGCGCAGTTCCTGGCAAACTTTCTCAAGTTGATCTTCGGTAAGTTGCTTTAAATCAGAAGGGTAATTTATTTTCGATAATAAATCTCCGGCCGGTACCTGCATTGACATTAGTTAGCGTATTTTAACTTACAAAGTAAGCCATTTATTTATAAATATAGGCCATCGATTTGCGTAAAAAATAGAGTAAGGATTTATGGACTTATAGAGCAAGGACTTATGGACAAAGGAGCAAGGGCAGTTTTTGTGAGTAAAAACGGCCAATCGAGTTAATCAAAATCCTGAAATCTGATAAATCTGTTTAATCGCGGTTCAGAAATAAATCCGAAATCGAACATCCGAAATCCGAAATCAAAAAATCTTGACTCCTGATTCTTGATTCTTGACTCTCCTCTTTACTTTTACAATTATGATCGACGATAGTTTTGCGATAAGGTTGCCCCAGTTTGAAGGTCCGTTTGATTTGCTGCTCTTTTTTATTGAGCGCGATGAACTGGATATTCACGATATCCCCATTGCTAAAATTGCCGATGATTTTTTAAACTACATTCACCAGATGACCAGCCTTAACATGGAGCTGGCCAGCGAGTTCATATTTGTTGCTGCCACGCTGATGCGCATCAAAGCCAAAATGTTGTTGCCGCGATACGAAAGCGAAGCAGCCGGCGATGATACCGATACCAAAGAAAACCTGATCCGTAAGCTGATAGAATACAAAAAGTTCAAAGAACTGTGCGAGGAACTGCGCCCTTACGAAGATGAACGCTTTAAACAGGAAAAGCGCGGTAACATTAAGCACGATCTGGAGCAGGTGGAAAAAGTGGTTTTACCCGGTGAAGAACTATCAGAAATAAGCCTTTATAAACTGATGATGGTACATGATCGCCTGATGCGTAATTACCTTAACCGTAGCACCGAGGTAAAGCATACCGTAGTACAATATCCTTACACCATCGAAAAGCAAAAGAAGGCGGTTGCCGAGTTGCTGAAGATCAATAAAATGCTGGATTTTAAGGCGCTGGCCAAAGAATCAGAAAATAAGGTGCACTTTGTATACAACTTCCTGGCAGTATTAGAAATGCTGCAGCAGGAGCTGATTGATATTCAGATAGGCTTGGGATATAATAATTTTTGGATTTCGGCTAAGGAGATTTGAGATATTAGATTTGAGATATGAGACAGAACGGAAAGTGCGATTCTACAAAGCTGACGTCATCAATTAATTTATCTGAAAACGATTTTTGGGCTGATGTTCCGGACGAGGTTAAGTGCGCTATTGATAAAGCTAAACATCAACTCGACAGGGGCGAAGGGATTTCTCATGATCAGGTAATGGCCACCTTAAGGGCGCGCTTTTTAAACAGATAGAATAGTTACGAATTTTCTGAATCAGCCTATCATCGCTGTACGATAGGTTAAAGCTAATTTTCGCAAAAAAATATTAGCTATAAAAGCTTGTATGGCAAATTATATTGTGCTGATTATCTTATAGGTAAAATCTAATCCCTTCGGTCTCAAATCTCATATCTCGCATCTCAAATCTATATCAATTGCTTATCTTAGCGGCGTTTAAAAACACATAATGAAAAGAGACAAACTAATATTTAAACTTTTAGATGAAGAACAGCAACGCCAGGAAGAAGGCATTGAACTGATAGCATCTGAAAATTTTGTAAGCCGGCAGGTGATGGAAGCGGCTGGTTCTGTTGCTACCAATAAATACGCCGAAGGCTTACCTGGCAAACGTTACTATGGCGGTTGCGAAGTGGTTGATGAAATTGAAACCATTGCCATTGACCGTGCCAAGCAATTGTTTAATGCCGAATGGGCAAACGTGCAGCCGCACTCTGGCGCGCAGGCCAATGCCGCGGTAATGTTGGCTTGCTTACAGCCTGGTGATAAAATATTAGGTTTTGATCTTTCACATGGTGGTCACTTAACCCATGGTTCGCCGGTAAATTTTTCTGGTAAATTATATGAGCCTCATTTTTATGGTGTGGTTAAAGAAACCGGTTTAATTGATTATGAGCAGCTTAAAAGAGTTGCTTTGGAGCAAAAACCAAAACTGATCATTTGCGGTGCATCTGCATACTCGCGCGATTGGGATTATGAGTTTATCCGTGCCGTGGCCGATGAGATTGGCGCTTTGGTACTGGCCGATATTTCGCACCCATCTGGCCTTATCGCCCGTGGTTTGTTGAAAGATCCGCTGCCACATTGCCATATTGTTACTACCACTACCCACAAAACTTTACGTGGTCCGCGTGGTGGTTTGATCCTTTTAGGGAAAGATTTTGAAAATCCTTTCGGTGTAAAAACTCCAAAAGGCGAAACCAGGATGATGTCGTCATTATTAGATATGGCGGTATTCCCTGGTACGCAAGGCGGCCCGTTAGAGCATATTATTGCTGCTAAAGCAATTGCTTTTGGTGAGGCTTTGAGTGATGGCTACATGAAATATGTTGTACAGGTTAAAAAGAATGCCGAAGCTATGGCCGAAGCATTTGTTGCCCGTGGCTACCAGATCATATCAGGCGGTACCGACAACCACCTGATGCTGATAGATCTGCGTAATAAAAACATCACCGGTAAAGCTGCCGAAAATGCTTTGGTTAGCGCTGATATCACCGTAAATAAAAATATGGTGCCTTATGATGATAAGTCGCCGTTTGTAACTTCGGGTATCCGTGTGGGTACCGCGGCTATCACCACCCGCCATATGAAAGAGAAACATATGGAAGAGATTGTGGAGTTGATAGATGCCGTAATTTCCGATCCTGAAAACGAACATTCTATCAAGAAAATCCGTAAAAGGGTCCATAAGCTGATGCACGACTTTCCGCTGTATCGCGAAGAAGGATCTGAATAGATAAATGACAGCAAAGCAACATGGACTTTTAGATGATGAGAACGCGCGCTTAACGGCCCTGCAATCATACCATGTTTTAGATACCTTACCCGAAAAGGAGTATGATGCTATCACCCGTTTGGCATCATATATATGTAACGTACCTGTTGCTTTCATCACCTTAATAGATGCCGACAGGCAATGGTTTAAATCGAAATTTGGCGCCGACGTGGACGAAACTCCACGCATCGGCGCTTTTTGCAATACAACCATCCTCAGCGATGAGATCCTGGAGATTGACGACGTGCTGTTGGATGGTGATTTTAAAGACAACGCGCTCGCAAAAAATCACAATGTACGGTTTTATGCCGGTGCCCCGCTGATAGATCCCGATGGCTATCGTTTAGGATCGGTTTGTGTGATTGATATAGTACCGCGTAAGCTTAGTGCCGAACAGCGTGATGCTTTACGGACGCTGGCCGACGAGGTAATGTCGCATTTTACCGTACGCAAGCAAAAGCACGACCTGGAGCAGAGCCTTGCCCGCCATAAAGAATTTTTCGACCTGTTTGATAGCTCGCCCGATATTCATTGCATTATGGACAGGCAGTTTAACGTTGAGCAGGTAAATCGTTGTGCCAAATCTATTTTAGGATATCCTCCTGCCGAAGTTATCGGCCAACCTATCTGGAACTTTTTTCGGGAAGAAGAGCGGACTAAATCGCTGAAAATATTGAAGGACGGCCTTGCCAGGCAGCGACGCAAATTTGATATCGAAACGGTTATTTCAACACCGGCCCGGGATATTAAATGGGTGAGCTGGTTGGTTACTTTTAAAGACGATAAGTGGTTTGCCAGCGGCAGGGATATCAGTTATCAAAAAAAGATCTCGCAGGAGTTGGAGCAGCTGGCCTTGGTAGCCAGCAAGGTGAGTAATGGGGTAGTGATCAGTAACGCGGCGGATGAAGTTGTTTGGGTAAATGATGCTTTTGAACATATTACCGGTTATAACCTTGCCAATGTTGAGAATAAATATTTAGGTGCTACGCTAAAAGGTACCGTTATTGACGTCGCTGCGGAAGAACGGTTAATAAAATCGATAAAAAATAAAGAATCATACGAGGTTGAATTATTGATAACGCCTAAAAACGGTGCTCCTTTCTGGATAACGGTTATCAATTCGGTTATCCTTAACGGCGCCGGCCAGGTAGATAAATTTATCAGGGTAATTATCGATATATCGGCCCGTAAAAAAATAGAACAGGACCTGGAAGTGTTGTCCTTTGCTGCCCGTAAGTCGCCGAGCGGTATTTTTATCCGGGATAAAGAGGGGCGGTTTTTGTGGATGAATGAGGCTCTGGAGCAAATAATCGGGTACTCCTTTGCCGATCTGGAGGGTAAATCATTAGGTACTTCATTGTTAGGGGAAGACTCTGATCTATCTGTTTTTGAAAGCGCGGTACAAGCCGTAAAAGAAAACAGGCCCTACGAAGTTGAAATGAAGGTTTATAAGCAAGATGGTACCCCGATATGGACCTTGATTTCAAATAGCCCGGTATTTAACGAAGTAGGCCAGGTTGACAGGCAGATAGGTGTTATGGTTGATATTACCGAACGTAAAAAGAGCGAAGCCGAATTAACCTTACTGTCATTAGTTGCCAGTAAAGCCACCAGCGGTATTGTAATTAATAACAGCGCCGGCGAGGTTGAATGGGTTAACAGTGCTTTTGAAACAATTACAGGTTATAGCATTAACGAGGTGCGCGGCAATCATTTGGGGGATGTTTTAAAGGGCGCGCTTACCGACGTATCCATTATTGAACGGGCACGTGAGCTATCCCGGAAAAAACAATCCTTCGAGGTCGATTTGCTTATTTACCGTAAAGACGGACAACCACTATGGATCTCGGTGATCAATTCGGTTATATTGGATGCTCATGGAACGGTTGATAAATACGTAGAAGTAATTATTGATATTACGGCTAAAAAGAAAACCGAGATAGAGCTTATAGCGGCCAAGGAGGAAGCATTGCAGCTAAGCAGGGCCAAAGATATGTTCATATCTGTAATGAGCCACGAGATTCGCACGCCGCTTAATGCCGTTATAGGCATGTCGCATTTATTGTTGGAGGACGATCCGCCCGAATCTCAAAAAGAAAACCTGGGTATCCTCAGGTTTTCGGCCGAAAACCTGTTAACGCTTATTAACGATGTGCTCGATTTTGCCAAGATGGAAACCGGCAACGTAGAACTTGAGAAAGCTCCGCTTAACCTGCGCGACCTGGTGCACAGCATCAACACTTCGTTACAATATAAAGCAGCCGAAAAATATATATATATTAGCGGGCATATTGATGATGCGATACCATCAGTTATTTTGGGCGATAAAACCCGCTTAAGCCAGATTGTTTTAAACCTGGTGAGTAACGCGGTTAAGTTTACCGAAACCGGTGGCGTAACCGTTGATCTGAAGGTGATCCAGGAAAGTGATAAAGATATCAGGGTGAGGTTTTCGATAACCGATACCGGAATTGGTATTGCAAGTGATAAAATAGGCCTCATATTTGAGCAATTTAAGCAAGCCGAAGCCGATACTACCCGTAAATACGGAGGTACTGGTTTAGGCCTGGCCATAAGTAAGCGCCTGATTGAACTACACGATTCAAGGATAAATGTGGATAGTGTACCCGGGCAGGGTTCAACATTTTGGTTTACCATAACCTTTCAAAAGGCTGATAGCCAGTTAAATAGTAACTATAATAAAGTGGAAGAAGGACTTAAAATTAATGTTTTGGTAGTTGATGATAACCAGATTAACAGGTTACTGATCAACAAGATCCTTAAAAAATGGGGCGCCGACGCTGATTTTGCCGAAAACGGTATTGAGGCTGTAAATAAAATAACAGCCAATCAGAACTATAATGTAGTATTGATGGATATCCACATGCCCGAAATGGGCGGTCTGGAAGCAACCCAGGTTATCCGGTCAAACCCCGAGCCATATTTTCAGCAATTACCTATCATCGCGTTAACAGCATCGATGCTAAGCAACCAAATGGGCGAGATTGGCAATGCCGGCATGAATGATTACATCCTGAAACCTTTTGACCCAAAAGTACTTTACGATAAGCTGAGCAGGTATCAGCATCAATAGGTAGATGTGCAGGTGTGTAGATTTCAAATGTGCAAATGAAACCGTATGAAAGAGGCCCTAAAATCTTTCATTCCAACAATTTAAGCTTTCCGTCAAACTGTCGCTACCGCGAGTTTCCAACTCGTGGTAACCATCGCTTCAGCTTTCAGCTGAACTTCAATAACCGCTACTCCGCATAAGCAATTGTAGCAATACTCAACTTTAACCCCGGCACTTTCAGTAATTCTATCCCGCAGGCTTCCAGGGTTGAGCCGGTTGTTACAATATCATCTACCAACAATACGTGTTTGCCCGCCAACTGCTCCGGCTTATCTACCGCGAATACTTCCTGCATATTTTCAAACCTGGCAAAGCGCGATTTGTGGGTTTGGGTTGCTGTTGCTTTTTTGCGGATCAGGGTATTTAATTCTACAGTGGCATTTAATTTTTCCGCCAATCCATCTGCAAAACAGGCGCTTTGATTATAGCCGCGTTCCTGTAGTCGCTTTTTATGCAGGGGCACCGGGATAATATAATCCACGGTATCAATAATCGGGTTCTGTTTTAACTGGCTGCCCGCAATGTTGCCTAATACATTGCCAATCTGTTTCATACCGTTGTATTTAAAATGGTGCATCAGGTTTTGCACCTTGCCGCCTTTATTGAAAAAGTACAAAGCGTAAACATATTCGACATTGATTTTACCATAAAATTGCTGGGCTACAATATTACCGGGCTGGGTGTGGAAATTGGTGAATGGTAGATTATAACGACAATCAGAACAAATCACGTGTTCGCCCGCTACCAAGCTGGTATTGCAGGCCGGGCAAAGCTCGGGGAAAAGTAATGCTATAAAATCGGCCAGGTAACCGCCCAATAATTTCATGCCCTTAATGTAAGGTACATTTTTATTAAACGGCTACAGTTTTTGCTTTTTCTTTGATAGCCAACTGACCGCAGGCCGCGTCAATATCTTTACCTCGGCTACGGCGCATGTGCGTGTTAATGCCCTGTTTGGTTAAGTAAGCTGCAAAAGCCTCTACCTTATCTTCGCCGGCGTTGATGTAGCTGGCAAAAGCAATAGGATTATATTCAATGATATTTACTTTACAAGGGAGGTGCTTGCAAAATTTGGCAAGTTCCATAGCGTCCTGGATGCCGTCGTTAACACCGTCAAAAATAATATACTCGTAAGTTACCGGGTTTTTGGTTTTGGCGTAGTAGTATTTTAAAGCTTCGGCCAGTGCCTTTAATGAGTTTTGCTCGTTAATGGGCATTATGGTATTGCGCTTTTCGTCGTTGGCAGCATGCAGTGAAAGTGCAAGGTTAAATTTCACCTCGTCGTCGCCCAGCTTTTTAATCATCTTGGCAATACCGGCTGTCGAAACCGTAATTCTTTTGGCCGCCATGTTTAAACCATCCTCGGCAGTAATGCGCTCAACAGATTTCATCATGTTGGCGTAGTTAAGTAAAGGTTCGCCCATGCCCATGTACACGATGTTTGATAGCGGCTGTCCGTAATTTTCACGGGCCTGCTGATCAATCAATACTACCTGGTCGTAAATTTCATCGGCATTGAGGTTTCTTTTGCGCTCCATATATCCTGTAGCGCAAAATTTACAGGTAAGGCTACAACCTACCTGCGATGATACACAAGCGGTCATCCTGCCCGGTGTAGGTATTAAAACACCCTCAATTAGGTGGGTATCGTGTAAAATAAAAGAATTTTTTATAGTTTTATCAGCACTAACCTGTGATGTATGTATTTTAACGTTGTTAATTACAAAATTTTCATCCAGTTTAGCACGTAGTTCTTTTGAGATATTGCTCATTTCATCAAATGAGAAACATGATTTTTTCCAAAGCCATTCGTAAACTTGTTTAGCTCTGAAACTTTTTTCCTCCATTTGGGTAAAATGTTCCTGTAACGCACTCAAACTCAGGCTGCGGATGTCTATTTTGTTTTTTGCAATATTCACATTGCAAAGGTACTTAATTTAAAAAAATCTTTTTCTTTTTTTAAAGTCATTCTTTTGGGTGATAAAAAACAATAATTAAAAGTTAATTGTTTTAATTTGGAGTGGGCATAAATTAAAAGAACGTTTATAGACAGATACCAAGTTTTACAGATGAATGAAAAGTTTTAAAGCCGATTACGTTTTTCCCGTTTATGCCGATCCTATAAAAAATGGTATTGTCACAGTTGATGATGCAGGTAAAATAATCTCGGTTACAGATTCAAACAGTCCACCACAAGGTGCCAAACACATTGAAACCTTAAGCGGCATTATTTGCCCCGGTTTTGTAAACACCCATTGCCACACCGAACTTTCACATCTTAAAGATAAAATCAAAACCGGCGGCGGACTGGTGAGCTTTATTAAAGATACCCAGGCTTTTAGAAACTCCGACCGGCAACTGGTAGATGAGGCTATTGAAAAAGCCGACCAGGAGATGTATGATAACGGCATTGTTGCCGTGGGCGATATTTCAAATACCAACCACAGCATTGCTGTAAAAGCAAAAAGTAAATTATACTACCACACCTTTGTAGAAACCTTTGGCTTTTTACCACAAAATGCCGAAGACGTTTTTAATAAAGCAGTGGCTTTGATGGCCGAATTTAAGCCGCAATCGGTATCGATAACCCCGCATGCACCTTATTCTGTTTCAAAAGAGTTGTTTAAACTGATCAGGAAACATAGTGAAAACGGGCAAAACCTCATCAGCATCCACAACCAGGAATGTGAGGACGAGAATAAATTTTACCGCTATAAACTGGGCGGTTTTTTAGATCTGTACGATCATTTTGGTATCGATATCAGCTATTTTAAGCCCCAGGCCCGTAATTCGGTACAATCCATTATCCCGCTGTTAACCAATAAGCAGGATGTATTGCTGGTACATAACACCTGCACGAATTTAAAAGATATCTATTTTATAAAACGTTTTGATCGCAAGGTGAGTTTTTGTTTTTGCCCTAATGCCAATGTTTATATTGAGGGTAAAATGCCAAAAATTGAACTTTTTGTTGATCAGGGTTTTAACCTCACCCTGGGTACCGATAGCCTGGCATCAAATGATAAGCTTTGCATTATGAGCGAAATACGGGCGATTCAAAAGAAATTCCCGGCGTTAAGTTTAACCCGCCTGTTGGAATGGGGAACCATTAACGGAGCAAGGTTTTTAGGCATCGATGATGAAAAAGGCTCATTAAACGCCGGTAAAACTCCGGGCTTAAACCTCATAACCGGCCTTGATGGACTGAAATTAACGCCCGAAAGTAAGGTGAGGAAGTTGATTTAAATTATTTGAGAATTTGAAGATTTGAGAATTTGAAAATATTGACTTTTGCAAATTCATTTTCAAATCTTCAAATTCTCAAATCTTCAAATTCAAAAGATGAAACACTTCAATATAACGGTAAAAGGCAAAGTACAGGGCGTTTTCTTTCGCAAATCAACCAAGGCAACTGCCGATCAGTTGGGTATTAAGGGCTTTATTTTAAACGAGCCTAACGGCGATGTATACATTGAAGCCGAAGGCGAGGGTTTTGCTATGGATATGTTTATGGATTGGTGCAACGAAGGCCCCGAGTATGGCGAAGTAACTTCTGTTGAAACCCATGAGGGCGAATTGAAAAACTATCGTAATTTTGAGGTTGTAAAAAGGCGTCCGTAATAGTAACGGCAAGCAACATAAATTACACGGAATATCAACATTGTCAACCGCTAAAAAATTTGCAGGCCAAACTGCAGTATATGGTTTAAGTACCATTGCAGGCAGGGTACTTGGTTTTTTTCTTACCCCGGTTTATACCAGGGCATACTCCACAGGCAATTACGGAATATTAACTACCATGTTTGGTTGGGTGTCTATACTCAACGCGGTGATGTCCTTCGGGATGGAAACCACATATTTCAGGTATTTGAACAAATATCCCGAAAAGAAAAAACGCGTTTACAACAACTCGTTTATAGCTGTTTTTGTAGTTTCGCTTATTTTTTTATTACTCACCTTGCCTTTTTTAGGCTTTATAACCGGCTTTATAAAAGTAGGTGACTCAACCAGCCGGGCCGATTTTTTAACATTCATCAAAATATTTATAGCCATATTGGTGATAGATGCATGGTGTACTGTTCCGTTTGCCCGGTTACGCGCCGATGGCAGGCCTGGCCGCTACGGGATGATCAAGTTTTTGAACGTTATCATCTTTATTTGCTTCAACCTTATTTTTATTTATGTGGTGCCATTTTGGATTAACCATCATTTGGCAGGTGCCGGCTGGATAAGCGGCTGGTATGTAAAAGGATGGGTAGGATATGTGTTTGTATCTAACCTGATAGCCAGTGTTTTTTCGTTGGCGATGTTACTGCCCGAGTTTTTGAAACTGGGTTTGGAGTTTGATAAAAAGATGTTTGCCGAAATGTTTGGTTATAGCTGGCCGGTTTTGATAGCCAACTTATCTTTCCTGGTGAATGAAAATCTGGATAAAATACTTTTAGGCAAGCTGCTGCCACAAAATATAAGTGTAAGCGAAGTAGGCATTTATGCGGCCTGCGCCAAGATTTCGCTATTTCTGAGCATTTTTGTGCAGGCATTCCGTTTGGGGGCCGAACCTTTCTTTTTCAGTCATGCTAAAAACAAAAATGCCGGGCAAACCTATGCCCGTATTATGGATTACTTTGTAATAACCGTATGTGTAATTTTTGTTGCGCTGATAGCCAATATCGAAGTATTGAAATACTTTATACGTGGACACAATCCCGAACAAACAGCCTTATACTGGACGGGTTTAAAAGTAGTACCGCCCCTGGTTTTTGGTTACGTAAGTTTGGGTATTTATATGAACCTTTCGGTATGGTACAAATTGTCTGATCAAACTAAATATGGTTTATATGTTTCGGGCGTGGGGGCTGTGCTCACCATTGTTTTAAACGTAATTTTTATCCCCAAATATAGTTACATCGCTTCGGCCTGGATCTCTTTTGCTGCTTATACCACCATGATGGTGCTCTCCTATCTTTGGGGCCAAAAAAACTATCCAATTCCATACAATATAAAAAAGAACCTTGCTTATATTGTAGCATCAATAATACTCGTTTATTTGTCGTTCACTATATTTAAACGGAATATATTTGTAGGAAACGCGCTGCTGCTTGCATTTGCAGGCACTGCGATTTACCTGGAACGTAAATCGTTAACGGCTATTTTAAAGAAATAATGACCATCAGCATAATCAATAAATCAAACAATAGCCTGCCAGCTTATGAAACCGCCCATGCCGCAGGTATGGATCTGCGGGCCAACCTGGAGGAGTCCATCCGGCTAAACCCTATGGAGCGTAAACTGATCCCGACGGGTTTGTATATTGAATTGCCTGTGGGCTTTGAAGCGCAGATCAGGCCGCGTAGTGGGCTGGCATTTAAACATGGCATAGGCATAGTTAATTCGCCGGGTACTATTGATGCCGATTACCGGGGCGAAATTAAAGTGTTGCTTATTAACTTTGGTGCTGAAGCATTTGAGATTAATCATGGCGATAGGATAGCCCAGATGGTGATAGCTAAACACGAAACTGTAAGCTGGAGCCAGGTTGAGGTATTAAACGATACCACGCGCGGCGAAGGCGGCTTTGGCCACACAGCGGTAAAATAGGGTTGGTAATAGAGTCAAGAGATTAGAGTCAAGAATCAAGACAGAAGAAATATTAATATGGATAAACAGCATTTGAGATATAGCAAACAGGTGAGTAAGGCCGGTGTTGGTTATATGGCTGTAATGTTGTCGCTTGTTGCTTGTTTTTTAACGCTGAATGTAAACGGGCAACAAAAAGCGGTTACCGGTAAGCAGATGACTGCCCTTGATAGTGCCGAGGTTAAGCAGCTGTTCTTTTCGGCCCTGCGGGAAAAAACGGTGGAGAACCTTAAACACGCGTCGGAACTGTTTGAGCGTGTAATTGAAACCGACCCCCGGAATGATGCTTCGCTTTATGAGCTGGCCAATTTAAAAAAGATCCAGAATGATTATGCTGACGCTCAGCCTTTATTAGAGCGGGCCGTTGCTATTAAACCCGATAACGAATGGTATTGGGCCGCGCTTGCCGATAGCTACGAAAAAAGTAATAACATAAATAAGTTAGAGAACGTTTTTAACCAGCTTATCCGCATCAACCCGGATAAACCCGAATATTATTACGATAAGGCTAATGCTTATGTGTTGCTGAAAAGATATGATGATGCGCTAAAAGCCTACGACCAGGTGGAAGAGATCACGGGGCCAACCGACGATTTGCTTGGCAGCCGTCAAAAAATTTATTTAAAACAGGGAAAGATCGATAAAGCGGCGGCGGATATTGAAAAGGCTATTGCCGAGAACCCCGGCCAGATAAGGTATTACCTGTTGCTGTCTGAAATATACAACTCGAACGGTTTAACCGATAAGGCCCTCAAAACTTTACAGCAGGCCGAAAAGGTGGATAATAGCAATGGGATGGTACACCTGGCCCTTGCGGATATTTACCGCGACAAAAAGAACAATGAGCTAAGCTATAAAGAGCTCATGCAGGCCTTTGCTTCGCCGGAAGTAGCCATCGATCAAAAAATAAGGATCATAACCGGTTACTATCCCAAATTTCCCGATCCTAATGCCAAAGCCAGCGCGCTTGAGCTTAGCCGTATTTTAACGGTTACGCATCCCTCGGATAGCAAAGCATTTGCCATGTATGGCGATATGTTACTGCAAACCGAGAAATTAAAGGAGGCCAAAGCTGCCTACAAAAAATCATTGGAACTGAATGACAGGATTTACGCTGTGCATGAGCAACTGGTGCGTATTGAGCTTAGTCAGAATGATTTGGATGGCGCGGTAAAAGACGGCGAGAATGCTTTATCGCTGTTCCCTAACCAGGCCTGGATAAATTACCTGGTGGGCGTTGCCTACGCGCAAAAAAAGGATTTTGGTAAAGCGCTGGGTTATGTTAAAAATGCAACTTCATTAGAAATTCAGGATAAGGAGCTACTTTCGCTCAGCTTTTCGTTATTAGGTGATTGCTATCACGACCTTAAGAACAATAAAAGTTCTGATGAGGCTTATGATAAGGCATTGGCGGTTAATCCCGATAATGCTTATACCTTAAACAATTATGCTTACTATTTATCGTTAAGAAATGAAGCTTTAGAAAAGGCGGCGCAAATGTCGGCCCGTTCAAACCAATTACAGCCCAACACCGCGTCGTTTGAGGATACTTATGCATGGATCCTGTTTATGCAAAAGAAATACGCCGATGCTAAGGTATGGATGGAAAAGGCATTATCGCACGATAAAGAAAATAGCGCGGTAAAGTATGAACATTACGGCGATATTTTGTTTAATCTTGGTAACACGGACGATGCAGTCCAAAATTGGAAAAAAGCCAAAGGCTACGGTGAGCAATCGCCGGTTTTAGAGCGTAAAATAAATGAGAAGAAATATATTCAATAGCTTTCTGATAGCTTGTAGCCTGCTTGCAATAGTAAGCTGTAAGGCGCGCAAGCAGGTTTTAGTTACCCGTAGGCCCGATACTGTCGCCAAAGCTGTTGACAATACACTAAGCAACAAAATTGCCGCCATAAAAGCGCAGCAGGTTTCCTTTAATACCTTTAGCGCAAAGGCAAAAACTAATTTAGATATTAACGGTAACAGCAATGATGTAACCCTTAACATCCGCATTAACAGGGATAAAAAGATCTGGGTATCTATCACCGCTATTTTAGGTGTTGAGGTGGCACGCGCGATAATTACACCCGATAGCATCCTGATGATAAACAGGTTAGATGGCGTTTATCTGAAGAAACCGTTTAGCTATGTGTATGCTTACGCCAGCAAACAGGTTAACTATAAAACGCTGGAATCGTTGTTGATAGGTAACGCCATTCCTGAGTTACTTAATGAAAATGCCGACCTGGCAACAGGCAATGGAAATACCACATTGAGCGGCAGCCTTGACGACCTGGTTTACAAATTAGTAGTTGGTGCCGATAACAAGGTTACCCAAACCAATTTAAATAACCAAAGCCAGGGGCAATCGTTACAGGTTGCTAATGGTACTTTTATACAGGCCACTAACCGCATCCTGCCATCGTTAATAGATATCGCATCGGTAGTAAAAGATAAAAAAATACACATTAACCTGCATTACACCAAGGTTGATTTTAACCAACAGCTTGAGTATCCTTTTAGTATTCCTGACAGGTACGAGCCGGCTAAATAATTCCTATTTTTGTTTGATGAAATTTTTAAAAGCAGTTTTCTTAATTATAATAGTACTTGTAGCTGTAGACGCCCATGCCCAAAGCAGCGCCGAACTGAAGCGCAGGCGCGATAAATTATCTGAAGAGCTTGAGCAGCTGAATAAGGATTACCAGGAAACTACCAATAATAAAAAGGCAACTTTAAAACAGCTGAGCCTGCTAAAGGCCCAGATCAATATCAGGGAAGAGAAGATCAATGTGATTAACTCCGAAGTAAGAAATTTAGATAATCAGATCTCTGAGAGCAATAATACCGTACATAGCTTGCAGAGCCAGTTAGATCAGTTAAAAAAGGAATATGCTGCCATGATCCTTTTTGCTTATCGCAATCAAAGTGCCTACAACAAACTGATGTTTGTTTTTGCATCAAAAGATTTTAACCAGGCTTACAAGCGTTTAAAATATTTGCAGCAGTTTGGTACCTACCGCGAACGGCAGGCCGGTTATATACAGGGTACACAAAAAGAACTGCACGTAAAGATTAACGAACTGGATAAAACCAAACAGGAAAAAAATAACCTGTTAGTAGATCAGGAAAAGGAAAAGAAAACGCTGGGAAGCGAAAAGGAAAACCAGGTTAAAGTGGTAAAAGATTTGTCGCAGCACGAGGGACAGCTGAAACAACAGCAAAAAGATGTGCAAAACAAGATCGCTAAAACCAACAGGGAAATTGGTGCAGCCATCCGCCGCGAAATTGAGGAAGCCCAACGCAAAGCCGAAGCCGAAGCAAAAGAAGCGGCAAGGCTGGCAGCGCTAAAAGCAAAGGCCGAAAACAGGCCTGCCCCTGTAGTAGTTAAAGCCGCGCCAAAAACCAGCTCGGGGTATTTGAATGCAACACCGGAAGCGGCCAGGCTATCAAATGACTTTTTGGGCAACAAGGGCCGTTTACCGTGGCCGGTTGCCAATGGGGTTATAACCCAGGGATTTGGGCAGTATACAAGTGAGGGTATCCGCAGCGAGAATACAGGTGTTGATATCAGAACGAATGCCGGCAGTAATGTAAGGGCAGTGTTTGAAGGCGAGGTGATCAGGGTGGTTGACGTAAGTGGTACCTACCTGGTGATGATTAAACATGGAGAGTACTTTACGGTGTATGGTAACTTAAGATCGGTAAGTGTAGCCCGCGGGCAAAAGGTGAGTACCAAACAATCATTAGGGGTTGTTGCTACCGATCCTTCAACCGGCGAAACTGAAGTTAACTTTGATATTTACAAGGTTAAAGATGCGCAAAATCCTAAGTTATGGCTGGCGCCTAATTAGTTGTAAATACAAGAGATATTAATTGTTTATATTTGTAACCTAAAAAAAATGCGATGCTAAGTACAGTTTTTTTATTTTTAAATATTGGTACAGGCGAGATGGTACTGATACTTTTTGCAGCATTAATGTTATTTGGCGGCGAAAAGCTTCCTGGTATGGCACGGACACTTGGTAAAGGCATCCGTGATTTTAAAGATGCATCTGAAGATGTAAAGCGCGAGATCAATAATCAGATCAACAACTACAGCGAAAAAAAGGAAGAAACTACAACAACCCCGGTAATAGAAGAACATGCTACTCCGGTTATTGAAGAACATAAAACCGCGCTTATAGAAGAGCACGCGGCAGATCAAACGCCGGTTGCCGAAAGCGTGGAGCATCACCCTAACCCGGTGGTTGCCGAAAATAGTTTACCACATTCAATCCCGGTGAGCAATCCCTTCGTAAGTAACAACGAAGCAGAAAGCACAGGATCAAAAATCGACTTAAGTAAACATTCATAATTGTTTAGGTCAACGTAAAAGAGCATTCTACATTAATCATAATATTAACATACATAAAACTTAAAAAATCATGGGTGGATTAGGCGCACCAGAAATTATTCTGATCATTATTGCAATACTTTTATTGTTTGGCGGTAAAAAAATACCCGAACTAATGAGAGGCTTAGGAAAAGGCGTTAAAGAATTTAAAGACGCGCAAAACGGCGAAAACTCTTCTTCTTCAGAAGAAAAACCTAAAGTTTAATACTTTAAGATAAAGCGTTTTTACTGCTTTAGTAAACGATATAAACTTATCTGTTGAATAATTTATTATTACAACGGATAAGTTTTTTTATTTTAGCCCCATGGCTAAATTTTATTCCTCTTTAACAGAAATAAAGAGCGGGTTGCAGCGTGCGGAGATTACTGTTCAGGATTTGGTAAAGAACTATTTGGGCGAGATTAAAAAAAACGCCCATTTAAATGCTTTTAACGAAGTATTTGAAACAGAGGCTTTGGCTAAGGCCAAAGAGATTGACCAGCGCATTCAAAATGGTACTGCCGGTAAGCTGGCCGGTATGGTTATAGCCATTAAAGATAATATCTGCTACAAAGGGCATGAGGTAAACGCCTCATCCAAAATACTGAAAGGTTTTACATCAATATACTCATCAACCATTGTTGAACGCCTGCTTGCGCAGGATGCTGTGATCATTGGCCGTTGTAACTGCGATGAGTTTGCCATGGGGGGCTCAAATGAAAACTCTTTTTTTGGTCCGGTAAAAAACTATGCCGATGAAACCAGGGTATCCGGTGGTTCATCGGGCGGTTCGGCGGTTGCGGTACAGGCCAATATGTGTCATGCAGCTATCGGTACGGATACGGGCGGCTCGGTTAGGCAGCCGGCATCTTTTTGTGGTGTTATCGGCTTCAAGCCCACTTATGGCCGTATCTCCAGGCATGGCATCATTGCCTATGCGTCGTCATTTGACCAGGTGGGGCCTATAACCCGTTCGGTTGAAGATGCTGCTTTGCTGTATGAAGTAATGGCTGGTTCGGATGAATATGATGATACGCTTGCACAACGGGAAGTTGAATCTATCACCATAAATAAAGAAAAACCCGCCCCTAAAAAAATTGCCTATTTACAGGAAGCCATTTCAAGTCCAGGTGTTGATACCGAGGTAAAAGACGCGCTGGTAAAATACATTGATAAATTAAGGGCCGAAGGCCATACCGTAAAACCAATTGCCTTTGAGCAATTGGACTACATGGTGCCTGCCTATTATATATTAGCATCGGCCGAAGCCTCATCAAACCTGGCAAGGTATGATGGGGTACATTACGGTTTCCGTAGTCCATCGGCTACAGATCTGCAATCAACCTATAAACGTTCACGTTCTGAAGGTTTTGGTAAAGAAGTGAAGCGCCGCATTATGTTGGGCACGTTTGTACTTAGCGCAGGTTACTATGATGCGTACTATGCCAAAGCGCAAAAGGTACGCCGGTTGATCCGCGAAAAAACGGAAGAGATCTTGAATGAATACGATTTTATATTGATTCCCACAGCTCCTGAACCTGCTTTTGCAATAGGGGCCGAAGAAAAAGATCCCGTGGTAACGTATCTTTATGATATATTTACCGTACAAGCATCTTTATCCGGTGTGCCTGCCATATCGTTGCCTGTTGGCAATAATACCGAGGGTTTGCCGTTAGGATTACAATTATTGACTAAACATTTTAACGAACAACAACTGTTAGATTTCTCTGAATACTTCCATAAGCTTTGAAAAAGGAATAATTTAGTAGGAAATCTGGTGCGGCAAGCATCATTACTTAATCAAATCCACCAATAATGAAGAGATTATTTACGCTTACCATCTGCCTGTCACTACTGCAAATCATTCAAGCCCACGCCCTCCCGTCAACAAAACAGATCAGTCATTTTGCAACGTTTCATGGTGATGTAAACGCCGATACTACCATAGTGCCGGTAATTAACCATCCAATGCCTATAGGCGCGCAAGGCAGCATTTACAAACGCCGGCTGGATTCTGTCCGCAAGGATATTCAGTTAGATTATAACGAATATGTGCAAAGCTACATTGACCTGTACATGCACAACCGTGATGAAATGGGGCAGGTTGCCGGGCTTACCAAATATTACTTCCCTATTTATGAGAAAGCTTTCCGCGACGCGGGCATTCCCGAAGAAATAAAATTTTTATCAATAGTAGAGTCAAAGCTTGATCCCAACGCCATATCAAGGGTAGGGGCTACAGGTCCATGGCAGTTCATGGCTACTACCGCCAAAGTTTACGGCTTAAGCATGACCGACTATGTAGATGAGCGCCGCGATCCTATCCAGGCCAGCTATGCCGCTGCCGCTTATCTGAAAGATGCCTACCAGGAATTTGGCGATTGGCTGCTGGCCATAGCATCCTACAATTGCGGCAAAAGCAATGTGGAGCATGCCATGGAAAAAGCAGGTGCCGGGAGTGATTTCTGGACTATCCGCCAATACCTGCCTGCCGAAACCCGTGGTTATGTGCCTGCTTTTATAGCCATGAACTACGTGATGAACTATTTTGGCAAGCACAACATTGTAGCCCAGGCCTGCAACTTTTCGATAAAAACGGATACAGTAATGGTTAAAAAGTTTGTATCGTTAAGTAATGTGGCCCGCGCCTTAAATGTAGGCGTCGGCGAAATAACCATCCTTAACCCGGCTTATCGCAGGTTAATTGTAAATGGTACGCCAAATGCGCCGCGCAGGCTCATCCTGCCGCAAACCTCAAAAGAAAATTTTGCAGCTTTATATAATGTATTGAACAGCGCCGGCGATGCGGTAGCTCCTATGGAGTTTGCCAAACCAGCCCCGGTTTACGCGGTGGCAGCTCCTGTAGTGCACCCTGCTTATGTGGAAACGGGTAAAACAGATCGTAAGATAACTACCTATCATAAAGTTAAAAAGGGCGAAACACTGGCTGGTATAGCCGATTTGTTTGGCTGCGAGGTGCACGATCTTAAAGTATGGAATAACCTGGAAAGCAACCGCGCGCCTGTAGGTAAAACAATAAGGGTTGCGGCTGGTGGTGATATCTCGGCAAGTGTATCTGCTGATACTAAACCTACCTTGTAAATACAGGATAATATCCGGTTACGGAATAGCCCGATTTTGACATGTTTCAAAACCGGGCTTTTTTATTTGAGGTTACCATAAAAAGAATTGTAATTTTGGGCGCTTGAATTTTGAGAAGATGAATAAGAACAACCGTAAACAGGATGCCCTGAATTATCATTCAATGGGTCGTCCCGGGAAGATACAAGTAGTGCCCACCAAGCCTACCAATTCGCAACGAGATCTTACAATGGCTTACTCGCCCGGTGTGGCCGAACCCTGCCTGCGCATAGCCGATAATGTTGATGACGTATATAAATACACAGCCAAAGGTAACCTGGTAGCTGTAATCAGTAACGGTACGGCGGTATTGGGTTTAGGTAATATTGGTCCCGAGGCCAGTAAACCGGTAATGGAAGGTAAAGGCCTGCTGTTTAAAATTTATGCCGATATAGATGTTTTTGACCTGGAGGTAAACGCCAAAACTGTTGACGAATTTGTAAATATTGTAAAGGCACTTGAGCCTACCTTCGGCGGTGTAAACCTCGAAGATATTTCGGCCCCAACCTGCTTTGAGATAGAACGCAGGCTTAAAGCCGAAATGAATATCCCGGTAATGCATGATGACCAGCATGGTACCGCCATTATATCTGGCGCGGCCTTGATGAATGCCTGCGAAATTCAGGGGAAAAAACTGGATAAGATTAAAATGGTAGTGAACGGTGCCGGCGCTGCCGCGGTATCCTGCTCTAAAATGTACCTGTCATTAGGCGTTAAAAAGGAAAACCTGGTGATGTTTGATATCAATGGGGTATTAAACGAGCAACGCACCGATCTTGATGATATCAGGATGGAGTTTGCTACAAGCCGTACCGATGTTAAAACACTGGCCGATGCCATGAAAGATGCCGACGTATTTGTTGGTCTTTCTGCCGGTAACGTAGTAACCCCGGCCATGCTCAAATCAATGGCTAAAAAACCGGTGGTATTTGCCATGGCTAACCCTGTGCCCGAAATTGATTATGACCTGGCCATCAGCGCCCGTGAGGATATTATTATGGCAACCGGCCGGTCGGATTTCCCTAACCAGGTAAATAACGTATTGGGTTTCCCTTATATATTCAGGGGCGCGCTTGACGTAAGGGCAACGGCCATCAACGAGGAAATGAAAATCGCGGCTACCATTGCTATAGCCGAAATGGCCAAAAAGCCGGTTCCCGAGGCTGTTAACCTGGCCTATAATATTACCAACCTTAAATTTGGCAGGGATTATATTATCCCTAAACCAATGGATCAAAGGCTGATCACCGAGGTATCTATGGCTGTTGCAAAGGCAGCTATCGAATCGGGCGTAGCCCGCAAGGTGATCACCGATTGGGATGCCTATGCCGAAGAATTACGGTCGCGCCTGGGTAATAATGATAAGCTGTTGCGCAACCTCACCAACAAGGCCAAGCAAAGCCCTAAACGCGTGGTTTTTGCCGAGGCTGATAACTACAAGATCCTAAGATCGGCCCAGATAGTAAAAGAGGAAGGTATTGCTACCCCGATATTGCTGGGTAACATTGAAAAGATCAAAAAGATCATGCGCGAAAATGAGATTGACCTGGGCGATGTACAGATCATCGACCCGCGCGAGGGTTGCGAAAATATGGAGGAGTATGTTGATTTCCTTTATAAAAAGCGCCAGCGCAGGGGGATTACCTTATTTGAGGCCCGCAAAATGATGATCGACCGTAATTATTACGGTGCCAGCATGGTGCAGTTTGGCCGCGCTGATGCATTGATCTCGGGCTTAACCAAAGATTATGTAACCACCGTTAAGCCGGCCTTACAGATCATTGGTACCGAAGATGGTGTAAACCGGGTAGCCGGTATGTATATGATGATAACGCCTAAAGGACCTGTGTTTTTTGGCGATACCACAGTAAACGTAAACCCAACGGTGCAAGAGCTGGTTGATATTACGGTGCTGATAGAACGCTCGGTTAAACGGTTCAATATCGCGCCAAGGGTAGCTTTGCTATCGTACTCCAATTTTGGATCGAACGAAGGCGAGATCCCCGAAAAGACCAGGGAAACGGTAAAAATACTGCATGCCAAATATCCCGATATGGTGGTTGATGGCGATATGCAGGCCAACTTTGCCTTAAACGCCGATTTGCTTGCCGATAATTTTCCGTTCTCTACACTGAACGGTAAACCCGCTAATACGCTGATATTCCCTAACCTGGAATCGGGTAACATTGCCTACAAATTGTTGCAGGAGATAGGCGGTGCGGAAGCTGTTGGGCCAATATTATTAGGCCTTAAAAAACCGGTGCATGTATTGCAATTAGGTAGCTCGGTACGTGAAATTGTAAACATGGTAACCATAGCGGTAATTACTGCACAGGTTAAAGCCGGCGATAAATAAACCTGGCCATTTTTAAAAAACTAACAAGGAAATAATATTTATGTACGATTATATTAGTGGTAAACTGATTTTTAAAAGCGCGTCGCATGTAGTTATTGATGCCGGTGGCATAGGTTATCACATTAATATATCGTTAAATACTTATTCAAAACTTGGTGCTCATGAAAGCTGCAAACTATACGTTTGGCAGCATGTAAAAGAAGATGCGCTCACCCTGTACGGTTTTGCCGATGATGGTGAGCGCCGCTTATTTATGCACCTGATCTCCATATCAGGTATAGGGCCAAATACCGCGCGCATGATGCTGTCATCAATAACCCCGGCCGAGATCCAGGCTGCCATTGTAAATGGTAACGTGGCAGTCATCCAACGCATCAAAGGTATTGGTCCAAAATCGGCCCAGCGGGTAATCCTGGAATTACAGGATAAACTACGGAAAGAAGGACCTGACACCCTTACCGTTGTGCCGGTTGATAAAACTGCTAAGGATGAAGCACTTACCGCCCTGGTAATGCTGGGCTTCGCCAAGAACGCGGCAGAGAAGGTTCTTGACCAGCAAATGAGTAACAATGGTGGTGAATTAACCGTAGAACAGCTTATAAAGTTTGCATTAAAAACATTATAATTACGTTCAAATTCGACTTGACTTTTGATAAAAATATTTACTTATAATATTATTATAAGTGGGTTGTTAATTCTTGCTTTCGGCGTGCTGAACGGCGCTTATGCGCAGCAACAGCAGGCTCAGAAAACCAGGATTGATACAACCCAAAGAAGTACGCCCGCACCCCTTGACCTGGCCCAACCCAAAAATGTTAGGCTCAGGGATGGTATTTTCAGTTCGGACCCGCCGGGACTGGTGCGTACGGTTGAGTATGATCCTGTAACCAACCGATATATCCTGTATGAACGTGTAGGAAATTTATTATACCGTGCCCCCCAATACCTAACCTTTGCGCAATACCTAAAACTAAAAGAAAGATCAGAACAACGTAGCTATTATAAACAACTGGCAGATAACTATGCCTATGATTCGCAACAACCTGGTTTTATCCCGGTGATTAAGGTGCGGAGCCGTACGTTTGAGCAGATGTTTGGCAGTGATAAGATCGATATCCGTCCTCAGGGATCGGCAGAAATGATCATGTCTGGCCAGGTTAATAAAAACGAGAACCCACTGTTTAATACAAGGCAGCGCAGCCAGTTTAACTTTAACTTTGATCAAAAGATCCAGTTAAACGTAACCGGTAATATTGGCGATAAGTTAAAGATTACAACCAACTACAACACCGAGGCCCAGTTTCAGTTTGAAAACCAGGTAAAGCTGGATTATACCGGATCGCCTGATGAGATCATTCAAAAAATAGAAGCCGGTACGGTAAGTATGCCCTTGCCTACCACGCTCATCACCGGTAGCCAGGCCCTGTTTGGTGTAAAAACCAAGTTGAAGTTTGGCAGGCTGGATGTAACCAGTATTTTATCGCAACAGCGCTCACAATCAAAAACCATTACCATTACCAATGGTTCACAACAGGGCGAGTTCAGGCTTACCCCGGCAGATTATGAGGCCAACAAGCATTTCTTTTTATCGCAGTATTTTCGTAATAACTACAACCGGGCGCTGGCAAACATCCCTATCATCAGCTCAAACATCAACATTACCAAAATTGAAGTTTGGACAACCAACCGCACTAACGTAACTACCGATTCGAGGGATATATTGGCTTTCCTGGATCTGGGCGAAAATAAGCCATATAATACTCATCTTCAGGGTGGTGCCGGCTTTAGCGCTTTGCCCGCAGGCTTTAAAGGGCCGGGTTTTGCGCAACAGTCCAACTCGCTGTTAAATGGTTTGCCATCTGCTGTAAGGCAAACCAATTCAAACGCTATAGCTACATATTTTCAATCGTTAGGAAGTAGCAATAGTTACACTGATAATTATTCGAAGCTAACTTATGCGCGCAAGCTTGTTTTAGATAAGGATTATAAGCTGAGCCCGCAGTTGGGCTATATATCCCTTAATTATCCATTAAATAACGATGAGGTTTTGGCGGTGGCCTACCAGTACACCATAAACGGCGTGCAGTACCAGGTAGGTGAGTTTAGCAGCGATGTGGCGGTTGATCCTACTACCCCAAAAGTGCTTTTTGTAAAATTGCTGAAAAGCGAGCTACTGAAAACCAACCTGCCAACATGGGATCTGATGATGAAAAATATCTATTCCCTTGGTGCTTTCCAGATAGCTCCTACCAACTTTAAACTTACCGTTACCCGCCTGGATGATAAATCGGGTATCGAAAAAACGGTGATGGAAGAGGGGGCCAACACCAAAGGCAAGCTGTGGCTGCAGGTTACCGGGCTTGATAATTTGAACCAGCAAAGCGACAAGCAACCCGATGGCTATTTCGATTTTTTGGAAGGGATCACTATCGATTCGCAAAACGGCCGCATTGTGTTCCCTACGATAGAGCCCTTTGGATCGGACCTGGCCGCCAAATTTACTGCCGGCGAAGCCGACCTGGCCAAGCGATATGTGTACCAACCTTTATATGATTCTACCAAAACCATAGCCCAGCAGTTTTTCCCGGCACTTAACCGGTACGTGATCAAAGGAACTTATTCATCAACCGGTGGATCGGAGTACCAGTTAAACGCAGTGAACATTCCGCAGGGTTCGGTAACGGTAACTTCCGGGCAGCTTAAGTTAAATGAGGGTACCGATTATACTATTGATTACAATTCGGGGCGAATTAGGGTGCTTAACCAGGCTTTGTTGTCATCGGGCCAGCCCATCAGCGTAAAACTCGAAAATAATGAGCTCTTTGGCGTTCAGCAAAAATCCTTATATGGGTCAAGATTTGATTACCATGTAAATGATAAGCTGAATTTGGGTGGTACCATTATGCACTTAACCGAGCAGCCTATCACCCAAAATGAAATAGCCGGCGAAGAATCCATCTCAAACACTATCTGGGGTTTTGATGCCAATTACAGTTCTCAATCCCGGTTTTTAACCAGGCTGGTTGATAAAATCCCACTTATTCATACCAAAGCGCCATCATCGGTTAATTTTTCGGGAGAGTTTGCACAACTGTTACCCGGTAGCCCTGGCGCATTGAACTTTGCAGGCTCAAAAAACGGAACCTCATACCTTGACGACTTTGAAAACAGCCAGTCTATCATCGATATCAAAAGCGCGAATGCCTGGCAAATTTCCGGTACACCGCAGCTTTTCACCGAGTCGGCTTTGTTTGACGATCTGAGTTATGGTTACAACCGTGCCCGCCTGGCCTTTTATAATATCGATCCTATATTTTACACTAACTCGGGTAATATCAATGTTTCCCGTAACGATCTATCAAATCATTACGCGCGCCAGGTATTGGAGCAGGAAGTATTCCCTAATAAACAATCGTCAACCGGGCAGCCTTTGAGTTTGGCTACCCTGAATATGGCCTTTTATCCAAATGTGCGCGGGCAATATAACTATACCACCACAAGTATAAACCCTGATGGTACATTACAAAACCCCAAATCGCGCTGGGGTGGTATGTTCAGGAAATTGGAAACCAATGATTTTGAATCGTTAAACGTATCGTATATCGAATTTTGGGTGCTCGATCCGTTTATATACAAGCCCAACTCGGCAGGCGGCGATCTGTATTTTAACTTAGGCAGCATCTCTGAAGATATTTTGAAAGACGGGCGCAAGAGTTTGGAAAACGCCTTGCCCGTAAATGGCGACCTTACCCAGGTTGATGAAACCCATTGGGGCCGGGTATCAAAATTACAACCTGTTATTAACGCGTTTGACAACAACCCCGATGCCCGACGTTTGCAGGATGTTGGTTTGGATGGACTGAATGATGCGGATGAAAGAACCAAATTTGCCCCCGTGGTGAACCAGGTAAAAGGGCAGCTGAATACGGCGGCCGCTACGGCCTTTGCCAATGACCCATCATCTGATGATTACCAATATTACCAGGGTGCCGCGCTTGACCAGGCCCGTTTAGGGATCCTTGACCGCTACGCTAAGTACAATGGTACCGATGGTAACTCCAAAACATCGGCACAGTCACAGGCCGAACTGGGTATCCAAAACTCGGCATCAACCTCGTTGCCCGATGGCGAGGACATCAACCGGGATAATAACATGAGCCAGGAAGACGCGTACTTTCAATACAAGGTATCTATCCGCCCCGGCGATATGGTTGTTGGGCAAAACAACATAAGCGATAAAGTAACTGCCAATGTAAAGTTGCCGAACGGTACCACACAGGCGGTAACATGGTACCAGTTCAGGATCCCTATTACGGGTTATGATAGTAAGGTGGGTAATATTGAAGATTTTAAAGCCATCCGTTTTATGCGGATGTTTATGACCAATTTTGCCGATACCGCCATCCTCCGTTTTGCTACTTTAGAATTGGTGCGCGGTGAGTGGCGTGCTTTCAATACTGAGCGGAACCTGCTTAACGTAATTGCCGATCCATCGATCAGCAATCCACCGATAGACAATTCAAGCATTGATGTGCAGGCTGTAAACATTGAGGAAAATGGTAACCGTACACCTATCCCTTATGTGGTACCGCCGGGCATTCAGCGCCAGCGCAATTATAATAACCTGCAAACCAACACCAAACTTAATGAGCAATCATTATCTGTAGATGTAAAAAAACTGCGCGATGGCTATTCAAGGGCTGCCTTCCGTACTTTTTATAATGATTTGCGCAAATACAAACGCATCCAGATGTTTGTACACGCCGAGGGCGATCAGCTAAAGGATAATGATATCAACGCCTTCATTCGCCTTGGCGTCGATTACCAGGACAACTATTACGAGTACGAAGTGCCGCTGAAAATAACCCAGCCCGGCACGGCAGACCCGGACGCGATATGGCCAACCGCCAACGCTATCGACCTGGAGCTTGGTTTACTTACCCGCGCAAAACTGAAACGAAACCACTCTAACGTTGCCTATAACGAAGTATTTAAATATACCGAAGGCAGTCAAACAGTGTACATTAAAGGGCAGCCCGATTTAAGCAGGCTGCGAACGATCATGATAGGTGTGCGCAACCCCTTAAAAGGTACTAATACCACTGTTACCGACGATGGCCTGGATAAAAGTGGAATTGTTTGGTTTGATGAATTACGCCTTACCGATTTTGACCAGCGCGGCGGCTGGGCCGCTACAGCCAGGTTGGATACCAAGCTGGCCGATTTTGCCGACGTGACCTTTTCGGGCAGTAAAACTACCGTTGGTTTTGGTACGCTGGATTCGCGCCTGAATGACAGGAGCCAGAGCGATGACCAGATCTACGATATTTCGGCCACTGCCGAACTTGGCAAATTCTTCCCGGATAAAAGCGGCATTCATATCCCGGCTTACATCAACGTGTCATCGCAAAGAAGTATGCCACAATATGATCCAGGATCGCCGGATATTGAGCTGAAGCAAACCCTTGCAGCGGCTACCAGCAAACAGGAGCGCGACTCGATCAGGAATGCAGCGGTTGATTATACTTTACGACGGAGCATTAACTTTACCAATATCCACAAAGCTAAAACTAATCCATCGGCGGCAAACCATATCTGGGATGTAGAAAACCTGAACCTGAGCTACGCCTATACCCAGTTTTTGCACCATGATTTTACCACGCAAAACGATGTGGAGAAAACTTATCACCTTACCTTTGCTTATAATTATACCAATACGCCAAAGTATTATAGCCCCTTCTCCAAAATTATCAAAAATAATCTGCTGGCCCTGGCGCGCGATATCAACTTCAGTATCCTGCCGTCAAGGTTAAATTTCAGTATCAATTTTGATCGTTTTTACTCGGAAAATACCCTGCGGGATAACGATCCGAACAACTTTATCCCGATACCAACCACCACATTTAACAAATACTTTAATATTACCCGGGTATACGGTATAGGATGGAACCTGACCAAATCATTACAACTGGATATTGATGCAACCAACCTATCGGTGGTTGATGAACCTGCCGGCCGCATCAACGGTTTAAAACGCGATACGCTTTGGGATAACCTTAAAAAGTTAGGACGTACAACCAACTACAACCACACGCTAAATGTTAACTACACCCTGCCGCTCAGCAAAATTCCGGGGATGGATTGGGCATCGGTAGTAACCCGTTACAGCGCGCACTTTAACTGGCAAACCCAGCCGCTGTTTGCCATTAACGATCCATCGTACGATGTAGGTAACAGCATCAGTAACCTGCGCGAAATTAACGTGGCACCCACTTTAAACATGGTATCGTTGTATAACAAGTTTCCGTTTATACGTAAGGCCAATAACCCCAATACGCCAAATGGCATTGGCAAAGTATTGATAGGCCTGTTAACCAGCGTTAAAAATGTGAGCGGAACTTACTCCCGCAAGGGCGGTATTTATTTGCCGGGTTACCTGCCGCAATCGGGTATTTTTGGCGAAAACTCGGACTATAATGCACCGGGTATTGGATTTTTATTGGGTAGCCAAACTGATATCCGCGCCAAGGCGGTAGCCAATGGCTGGATAAGTACAGATACGCTACAGAACCAGCTATACACCAAATCTGTTAACGAAGACCTGCATTTAAGGGCGGTAATTGAACCGTTTAAAGACTTGAGGATAGAGCTCATAGCGCTTAAAACACAGGAGCACGATTACCAGTCGAACTTTAAATATTTGGCATCAACCAATAGTATTGAAACATTAAGCCCGGTAACTACGGGTAGTTATACCATATCATACCTAACCATTGGTACGGCGTTTAAAAAGACAACCGGTATTGATAATACCTCGCCATTGTTCCAGAAACTGTTGGATAACCGCAGGGTGATTTCCCAAAAACTGGCTTCCCAAAACCCTAACTCCACCCGTTTGGTAGATTCGGCCGGCTTTTTTGACGGTTATGGGCAAAATTCACAAAACGTGCTGGTGCCGGCGTTTATAGCGGCCTATACAGGTAAAAATGTAAATAAAAGCAGCCTGTCGCAATTCCCTAAAATACCTATCCCTAACTGGGATATCAGGTACACGGGCTTAAGCAAGCTGCCTTTTTTATCGGATGTTTTTGACTCGTTTGATTTGAGTCACGGCTACCGGTCGTCATATAACGTAAACGGTTTTACTACCTTGCTGCAATACCAGGAAACCCACGGGGCCAGCAGCGCGCGCGATTTAAATAACGACTTTTTGCCGTATTACCAGTTTTCGCAGGTTACCATATTTGAGCAGTTTGTGCCCTTGCTGGGTGCCAACATGAGGTTTAAAAACAGCATGACCGCCAACCTGGAGTTCAGGCAAAGCCGTACCTTGAGCCTGAGTTTACTCAATAGTCAGTTGGCACAGCAAAACGAAAAAATAGTGGTGTTTGGCTTTGGTTATCACACCAAAAACTTCCATTTCCCTTTTGGGTGGATGGAAGGCAGCGCCCCTAAGGATGTTAATTTTAAGGTCGATTTTTCTTTACGAGATAACAAAACCCTTATTTACCGTGCCGATGTGCAGGCCGCCGAAATTTCATCAGGCGCGCAAAATATCACCGTAAGGCCATCCATTGACTACGTAATTAACCAGCGCTTTAACCTCAACCTGTTTTACGATTCAAACCTTACCCGGCCTTATACGTCGCAAACGTTTAATACCGCTTTTACTAATTTTGGTATTAACCTGAAATTATTACTTCAATAAATTATATTAGTGGCATGGAAGATATTATAGTAAATAGCGCTATCGATTTTAAAACCTACTTAGGTATTGTATACCGAACATATTTTGCGAAGAGAATTTTTTTAATAATAGGAATTGCGTTTGTTGTGTCACAGATCTTTTTACTTACCCAACCCCATATTGATTGGCCGTATGAGTTTCAAGTACTCACTTTCTTTATCGGTTTTTATGGATTATTGATTCCTATCCTGATGTATTTTGCTGCTAAAAACAGCTTTAAGAAAACTGCGTTCCTGCGTGAGCCTTTGTTGTATAGTATTAATGAAGAAAAAATTGAAGTAAAAGGGGATACTTTTAGCAGTAATAATAATTGGCAATACATAACCAAATTAGTAGAGCGGGAAAAATATTTTATGGTTCGTACTGGAAGCCGGGCTTTCCATTATTTACCTAAAGATGGTTTTAAATCAAGAGAAGATATAAGCAGGCTCAAAAGCATAGCTAAAGAAAAAAGTATAAAATTTTCTTATAAATAGAGTAATTATCTAACTCCCGCGAGGTTAGCGTAGCGTAACTCGTGGGTAAAACTGGCGTAAGCTTTCGGCTTACGTAACTAATAAATATGAGAGCAGGGCAGCTGAAAGCTGCAGCCATGGATACCCACGGGCTAAAAGCCCGCGTGGGTTTAGTGCTTAGACTATACAATGCATTTTCAAATTCTCAAATCTTCAAATTCTCAAATTAATTACCTTCCCTGTTCCTTTTCAAGTTTCCGCTCTTCCCGGTGTTTTTTCCGCTCGGCTTTTTTAATCTGCCTTTCCTTTTTGTTTTGGTTATGCTCTTCTATGCGTTGGTTGGTGGCGCGTTTAGATTTTTCGTCGAGCCCCACGGCAGGTTTTATGCCTTCGAGCAGGGTGCGCCAAACGGTTTTAAAAAATGGCGAGTCTTTCGGTCGATGGTAAACTACATAGGTTGTTCGGGGCACCACCCCAGCGGCATCTGGGTTGTTGCGCTTAATCACAAACAGGTTGGCAAATATCGACATCAGCGACTGCTTTTTTAACTGGTTGTGAGCTGTATCGGCCTTTAAAAGCGAAACCTTCAAATCGTTATACAACAGCGATACATTACCTTTAAATACCTTGCTATTGGCCTGGATATCAAAATTAAACTGCTTAACAGATCCTGAACTTATTTTAACCATGGCCAGGGCCATGCTTGCCTGGTTTATTTTATTGGCCGCAAACGGCCCCAGGCTTCCTTTGTAACTAAAGGCGGCATCCTTATCGGTAAGGTTGAACAGAAACTGCGCGGTAAGATGGCCCCGGTTCATGAAGTAGCTACTCAAATCGGCCCTGGTAATGTTGTTTTTTTCAATGGCTTTTTTGTTGGTGGTTACATTATAAAAACTACCGCTGGTGTTGTTGAACAGAACCGTGCCGGTCTTCTTTGAGTCATTGTTAAATTCGGCATACTCCACATTAATGTTTTTTAAATGGATGGTATCAATGGTAAGGTTGGCATCGGTATTACGCACCATCATGTTGGGGAAGGTGGATACCGCGTCGCCTTCATCTTCGTCCTTTTTTGATTTATTAGGGTTGTTGGATACCCGTACAGATCCATTGTGCAATTGTAAGCTGGAGGCGTTTAAAATGCGGTATTTATGATATAGTAAATAATCAAAATTATTAAGCTGCAGCGAGTCGACGGCTACAGTAACACGATCACTTTGCGTTTTATTGAAAAAGACATCTGATTTGGCTGGTTCCAGCTGCAGGCCCACCACGTTAAGGCGGGAGGTTAAGGTAGATAGTTTTAGATATTTAATCCTGTAATCATATAGGCCATTATCGGTTTTGCCGCTGTAATTATTTAATTCGGTAACTATTTCTTTACAATAAGAAAATCGCGATTTGTCAGTCTGTGTCAGCGAATCGATCAGCAGGTCGGATACGCTGATGTTCATTTCCTTCAACGTGGAAATTGCCAGCTTGTGACCCGAATAATCCTTGTACTTAAACTTTACATCATTTAGGTAGATATGATCTATCTGTATAGAGTGAAGTACTTTGGAGATTTTTTGCCACGCTGTGCGATGGTCCTTCAATACCGTATCCTGGGTATGGTTAAGCTGATAGCTCACATTCAGTTCGGGCTCATTTAAAATGATCTCGCTGATCCTTAGCTTATGTCTGAAATAGTAGCTAAAAGGGTGTACATGCTGCAATATCAGCTTTTTTACATGTAGGGTAATAAGGTTATTGGTAGCCAGGTGCTGTAGCTTCCTTTTGTTGTAAATAGCGGTATCGGGCACCATGTTGATATTATAGAAAGTAACTTTACCTTCTAACAGATGTAATTCGGCCTTTGAAAAATCGGCATGGTACAGGCTGTCGCTGCCGGTTAAAACAGCTTCACGCAGTTCGGTAGCCAAAATGGGGGCCAGCCGCTGGTTTAGTATTAAAGCGATAATGAAGATGACCGTTACCGGGATCAGCACAAAATTAAATGTTAGTTTTTGCCACTTATGCTTTAAAAATTTAAGCTTCATTTATCGATGTTTCTTTTGGCTCTTGTATCTCCGGTGACTTTATACGTATGAACTGAGGAATATAGTATATTTTTTTCGATTTTATTAAATGCTGACAATATGTCATCCGTGTATTTAAATTTTGTGTATTTTTGCAAACTAATTTTTAATTGAATGATGGATTTGGTTCTTCCGGATAAGGTACATGACGAGAGCAGGCAAGGTGAGGCGTTGGTTTTAGAGCCAACAGGTAAAAACAATGGCCGTAAATTATATATAGAAAGCTATGGCTGTGCTATGAACTTCAGCGACAGTGAGATAGTAGCATCCATATTATCTGAGCAAGGTTTTGAAACTACTGCCGATCATAACCTGGCAGATGTTATTTTTATCAATACCTGTTCTATCCGCGAAAACGCCGAGCAACGCGTACGTAACCGCCTTAAAGAATTCACCATAACCAAGGTTAAAAACCCTGGTTTGGTGGTTGGAGTGTTGGGCTGTATGGCCGAACGCCTTAAATCGAAATTTTTAGAAGAAGAAAAACTGGTTGACGTTGTGGTTGGTCCTGATGCCTATCGCGATTTGCCTAACCTGATAGAACAGGTTGATAGCGGCCAAAAGGCTGTGAATGTATTGCTATCCCGCGAGGAGACTTATGCGGATATCAGTCCGGTAAGGTTAAACAGCAATGGTATCAATGCCTTTGTATCTATTATGCGTGGCTGCGATAACATGTGCTCGTTTTGCGTGGTGCCATTTACCCGTGGCCGCGAACGCAGCCGCGATCCGCGATCTATCCTTGCCGAGTGTAAAGATCTTTTTGATAAAGGGTACCGCGAAGTTACTTTGTTGGGGCAAAATGTGGATTCATATAAGTGGAAGCCTCACCCTTCCCTCTCCAAAGGAGAGGGTTCTGAATTAGCAATAGCAGAGCCGGGTGCAGAGCAAGTCCTCTCCTTTGGAGAGGATTTAGGTGAGGCTGAGGCTGCTCCTACTGTTACCAACTTTGCCAACCTGTTAGAAATGGTATCACAGGTAAGCCCCGATCTGCGTGTGCGTTTTTCAACTTCGCATCCAAAGGATATTACCGATGAGGTTTTATATACCATTGCCAAATACGAAAACATTTGTAACTACATTCACCTTCCGGTACAATCTGGCAACAGTCGTATATTGGATATGATGAACCGGACTTATGATCGCGATTGGTATATCAACAGGATTGATGCTATCCGCAACATCATTGGCGATTGCGCGATATCTACCGATGTGATCACCGGTTTTTGTACAGAAACCGATGAGGAGCACGCCGATACTGTAAGCATGATGGACTACGTGAAATATGATTTTGCCTATATGTTTAAATACAGCGAACGCCCGGGCACTTTAGCCGCCAAGCGTTATGCTGATGACATCCCGGAAGAAGTGAAACAAAAACGCTTAACCGAGATAGTAGCCAAGCAGCAGGAATATTCTTTTTACCGTGCGCAAGCCCGTATTGGTAAAGTAGAAAAGGTACTGATAGAAGGCTTTTCCAAAAAATCAAAAAACGATTATTGCGGCCGCAGCGACCAAAACGCGATGGTGATTTTCCCCGTAGGCGAAAACTACAAACCCGGCGAATACGTGAACGTGCTGATAGAAAGAACTACTACAGCAACGTTGATAGGGAAGGTAATATAGAATCAAGAGTCAAGAATCAAGACCGAAGCAAGTATGCGGCATAATTTTAAGAATTTGAAAATATGGCTAAAGGCGATGGACTTGACAGATATGGTTTTTGAATTTAGCAGAGAATTACCTGCTAATGAACGGTATAATTTAATTGATCAAATAAACAGAAGTTCTTGTTCGATTCCCTCAAATATTGCCGAGGGGTCTGGAAAGAATACCGATAAACATTTTGCTGAGTTTTTATCGATAGCGATTTCATCGTCATTTGAATTGGAAACACAATTGTTAATATGTGAGCGCAGGAAATACGGAGCGATAGGTAAACTAAAGGATTGCATAGATTTGGTTTCTGAAGTCCAAAGGATGTTATTTTCTTTTCGGGAGTACATCTTAAAAACTGAGGTTAAAAGTCTTAATTCTTGACTCTTGATTCTTGACTCTTTTTTCAAACATGGAAATACAAGAAATAAAACAACGCTTCGGGATCATTGGCAATTCGCCATTGCTTAACCGGGCTATAAATATTGCCAACCAGGTGGCACCTACAGATATTTCGGTACTGATCACCGGCGAAAGCGGGAGCGGTAAGGAAGTGTTTTCGCACATCATACACCAGATGAGTCCGCGCAAGCATGGGGCTTTTATCGCGGTGAACTGTGGTGCTATTCCTGAAGGTACTATTGATTCGGAGTTATTTGGCCACGAAAAAGGTGCATATACCGGTGCCGTTGGTGAGCGTAAAGGGTACTTTGAAACCGTTAACGGCGGTACCATATTTTTAGATGAGATTGCCGAAATGCCCCTGGGCACCCAGGCCCGTTTATTAAGGGTGCTGGAGTCTGGCCAGTATATTAAGGTAGGTTCATCAAAAGTCGAAAAGACCAACGTGCGCGTGATAGCTGCAACCAATGTGGATGTTTATGATGCCGTAAAAAGCGGTAAATTCAGGGAAGACCTTTATTATCGTTTAAATACCGTACCGTTAAAGATCCCGCCTTTGCGCGATAGGAAAGAGGATGTTTATCTGCTTTTCAGGAAATTTACGTCGGACTTTACCGATAAATACCGTACGCCACCTATTCAGTTAGATGACGACGCGCAACAGGTATTGATTAACTATAGCTGGCCCGGAAACGTAAGGCAGCTTAAAAATATGGCCGAGCAATTGGCCGTATTGGAACGCGACCGCATTATTACCGCGCAAACACTGCTTACCTATATTCCGCACGAAACCAGTGGGCGCAATTTGCCTATGCGCCTGGATAATCAGCATAAAGAAGATTTTTCTGAACGGGATATCCTGTACAAAGTACTGTTTGATATGAAACGCGATATGGTGGAGCTTAAAAAATTGGTAGCCGATATTATTGAACATGGCGGTGTATCAACCAATTATGCCAATCATTCTCAAACAATTAACCAGTTATACCGCGATATTGAGCTACCCGGCAACCCCGAGGCGCAATTTACCTTGCAACAGCCCGTTAATAACAATAATAATGGCAGCAACGATGCTTATAACATCACGCATGAGGCCGAGGAGGTAGAAGAATCACTTTCTTTAATTGAAAAGGAATCAGACCTCATTCGTAAGGCTTTGAAAAAACACAAGGGCAAACGTAAGCTGGCTGCCAACGAGCTTGGGATATCTGAGCGTACATTATACAGAAAAATAAAAGAGTTAAATTTATAGTTGATGAAAAGGTTATACGGATTGATCATTGTTTTAAGTTTTGGTTTACTTTCGTCATGCTACACACTTAAAAATCAAGCGATACCTGTTGATGTAAAAACCATCAACATCCAGTTTTTTGAAAACAACGCGCCGTTGGTGGTAAATAACTTAAGTCAAACTTTTACCGAAGCGTTAAAAGAGCGCATCCGTACCCAAAGCCGTTTAAGTATTGTGCGGGGCGAGGCTGATGTAACTTTTTCAGGTGCCATTGTTGGGTACCAGATAGCTCCGGTATCTATCGAAGCTACCAATAACAATACCGCGCCAATTGCCGATGCCAATAAATTAAGCATCACCGTAAGGGTAAAAAGCGTTTATGAGAAAGATAAGAAGGATAAAAATCTTAACTTTGAGGAAAGTATGACGCGGTTTGCTAACTACAGGGGCGATATAAACTCGCAGGAGCAAGCCCTGATTCAGGAGATTACAAAACAGCTAACCGAAGATATTTTTAACAGGGCCTTCTCTAATTGGTAGGCTTTTTGTAATTTCAGCCACGTGGATCAATATTTAAATAACAGGCAGAACGAGATTTTATGGGAACTTTTGGCCAACCCAGCCAATAACGGCCAGTTGCATAACTATGATTTACAACAACTGGTAAGTGAGTTTCCGGAAAGCGGCATCCTGAGGGCTATGCTTGCCCATGCAGGCAACGGCAGCGATTTAAAACATGCGGCCGCTTATTTTAAACCACAGTTATTACACAAGCTGATTAATGATCCTGATAATTTGCCTATCGTAACGGCTGCGCAAATAGCCTGGCAACAAAATGTAACTACGTATGCTTCGGTTGATCAAAGTGAAAACTATTTTAACATAGGCAGCACCGCCGGGGCGGATACCGTTGAGGAAAGTGCGGTATCTCATAACAATTCTTTTGAAGCTTCGGAATTACCCGTTACTGAGCCGGAAGTGTTAGCGCATACACCTGAAGAGCAATTGCCTGCCCATGCGGCCGATGCAGAATCAGAGCTTGCTGTTGCCAACACTGAAGCATCCCAGGTTAAGCATGATGAGGATATTGAGGACGATGTTTTTGACGAAATTGTTGGCATCGAAAATATAAGCTTTACAGGCCATCCGGCAGAAGAAAAAGCCGAAGAGCCTAAAGTTAGAAATATCCCTAACGATTTAAATGATAACAACAAAGGCGATATTAACTTTGAAACAGAGAAATGGATTATTGGTAACATAGCGGCTACCGATTATTTTACATTTGATAATTCAAAAGCCGATCAGAAAATTGCCGGACAACCGGAAGCTGAGGAGCAGGTTCCTGCCGTTGATTTGCCCGCGCAGGTTGATGCTGCAATTCATCATGTTGCGCCCGAAGCCGATACGATATCAAAGTATAATGATGATAAGATGCCTTATACCTTTATGTGGTGGCTTGATAAAACCCGTAAAGAATATGCTGCAACTTATCAGCCTTACTCGCCTGCAGGCACAGCGGTTATAAAGCCTGCCGTAGCTGCATTTGACGAAAAAAGGGCGCAGGCTGCCGACGAACTACAGCAGCAGTATTTTGAAAATATTTTTCATGATAAATCCCTGCAGGACCTTGAAAACGCACCGGTTCCTGATGCTCCCGAGATAAAACGCAAGGAAGATATTATCATTGAAAAATTCATTAAGGAAGAGCCTCAGATAAGACCGCCGTCTATCAATAAATTAGATAACGAGAATAAGGCCAAAAAAAGCTCGGAAGATAAAAACGACCTGGTGAGCGAAACCCTGGCGCAGATTTACGCGGAGCAAATGCTGTATCATAAAGCAATTGCTACTTATAAAAAATTGATATTGAAATTTCCGGAAAAAAGCCGTTACTTTGCCCACCAAATTGAATTGATAGAAAAGAAAGCCACTTAATTATATTATAAACTAAAGAAATGTACATTTTAATTATCCTTGCTATTATCGTTTGCTCATTATTAGGGCTTATTGTATTGATCCAAAACCCTAAAGGCGGCGGTTTATCGTCAAATTTTTCAAGTTCATCTCAATTAATGGGTGTGCAAAAAACCGGCGACTTTTTAGAAAAAGGTACCTGGTTCCTGGCTATCGCTGTAATGGTTTTAGCATTGGCTATCAACGTTGTTGCTAAAGGTGGCATTGCAAGTACAGATAATTCTGGCATGCGCGAGCAGGTTGAGAAGGCTACAAAAGCGCCTACAACAGCACCTGTACAGCAATTGCCAACAGCACCTGCTACTAATCAGCCAGCTCCAAAAAAAGCACAATAATATAACGCGCTCTGTAAGCGTAAAAAGGGCTTTGGATATATCCAAAGCCCTTTTTTGTTGTTATTGCCATTACTGACACGATGGCACAGCCACGTTAAAATTATGTTAACTTCAAAAAGTCAGTATACATTTTGCTGACAATAAAACAGTTTAAATGCCAATTTTTGCCAATGCAGCCGCTTGGCATAATTGATGAGCATTTGCTGCTGAAAACTTAAATAAAATAAACAGATATAACTATGTCATTAAACATTAAACCAATCGGCGACAGAGTGGTTGTAGAGGCCGCAGCTGCCGAAGAGAAAACCGCTTCGGGAATTATTATCCCGGATACCGCTAAAGAAAAACCTCAGCGTGGAACCATCGTTGCAGTAGGTAACGGTAAAGTAGATGAGCCTTTAACAGTAAAAGTTGGCGACCAGGTTTTATATGGTAAATATGCCGGTACCGAAATTACCTACGAAGGTAAAGAGTATTTAATTATGCGCGAATCTGACGTTTACGCGGTATTGTAAATCAATTATTGAATTATTGAAGGATTGATTTATTAAATCACCCTGCAAAATCAATAATTCTTCAAATCAGTTCAAAAACTTAAAAAAGGAAAAACAATTATAGAATACCAGAAAAGTCGGCTAAGCAAAATTCTTAATCGATAATTCAATAATTCTATAATTCAATAATTAAAAAAAATGGCAAAACAAGTTAAATACAATGTTGAAGCACGCGACGCCTTAAAACGCGGTGTTGATATTTTAGCTAACGCGGTTAAAGTAACATTAGGCCCTAAAGGCAGAAACGTAATTATCGATAAAAAATTCGGCTCACCATCAATCACTAAAGATGGTGTAACTGTTGCTAAAGAAATCGAACTGAAAGATGCTTTAGAAAACATGGGCGCTCAAATGGTTAAAGAAGTTGCATCAAAAACTGCTGATATTGCAGGTGATGGTACTACTACTGCTACCGTTTTAGCACAGGCTATTGTAACTGCTGGTATTAAAAACGTAGCTGCGGGCGCAAATCCAATGGATTTAAAACGCGGTATTGATAAAGCTGTTGCAGCTGTTGTTGAAGACTTAAAAGCTCAATCACAAACTGTAGGCGAAGACAATAACAAAATTAAACAAGTTGCTTCAATCTCTGCAAATAACGACGAGATCATCGGTTCGTTAATTGCTGAAGCTATGGCTAAAGTTGGTAAAGATGGTGTTATCACCGTTGAAGAAGCAAAAGGTACCGAAACTGAAGTTAAAACTGTAGAAGGTATGCAGTTTGACCGTGGTTACCTTTCTCCTTACTTTGTTACCAATGCAGATAAAATGGAAGTTGAGTTAGAAAATCCTTACATCCTGATCTACGACAAGAAGATCTCTTCGATGAAAGAATTGCTTCCAATCCTTGAAAAACAAGTCCAAACAGGCAAACCATTATTGATCATTGCTGAAGACCTTGATGGCGAAGCATTAGCTACCCTGGTAGTTAACAAGATCCGTGGCTCACTGAAAGTTGCTGCTGTTAAGGCTCCAGGCTTTGGTGATCGCCGTAAAGCAATGTTAGAGGATATCGCTATCTTAACCGGTGGTACTTTAATTTCTGAAGAAAGAGGTTACAAATTAGAAAATGCTGATCTTACTTACTTAGGTACTGCTGAGAAAATCATTATCGACAAAGATAACACTACCATCATCAATGGTGCTGGTTCTGCCGATGAGATCAAAGGTCGTGTTGGCCAGATCAAATCACAGATCGAATCAACCACATCTGATTACGACCGCGAAAAATTACAAGAGCGCTTAGCCAAATTATCTGGCGGTGTTGCTGTACTTTACGTAGGTGCTGCTACAGAAGTTGAAATGAAAGAGAAAAAAGACCGTGTTGACGATGCTTTACACGCAACACGTGCTGCTGTTGAAGAGGGCATTGTTGCAGGTGGTGGCGTTGCCTTCATCCGCGCGGTAGCTGCTTTAACTGATCTTAAAGGTGATAACGAAGACGAAAACACTGGTATCCAGATCATCCGTCGCGCTATTGAAGAGCCTTTACGCCAGATTTGTGCTAACGCGGGTATCGAAGGTTCTATCGTTGTGCAAAAAGTTAAAGAAGGCACTGGCGATTTTGGTTACAATGCACGTACCGATAAATACGAAAACCTGATTGCAGCAGGCGTTATCGACCCAACTAAAGTAGGTCGTGTAGCTTTAGAGAACGCAGCTTCAATTGCAGCTATGTTGTTAACAACAGAAGTTGTATTGGCTGATGATCCTGAAGATGCTCCTGCTGGTCCACCAATGGGTGGCGGCGGTATGGGTGGCATGATGTAAAAGCCCAAAGTCGAAAGCAAAAAGCTTAAAGCCGCTTAAGTGTGGCTCAAAACTCAAAACTTACGACTACGTACTAAAAAAGAAACCCTGTATGCTTTTGTATACAGGGTTTTGTTGTTTATAATACCCTTATAGTCATTTAAACGTAAATGGATGGTCATTAATTAATCATTTGATTAATTCTAAAAACTATCTTAACATACAATACGTAATTTTGTGTAACAAATCAGAAAGGTGGCTTATTAGGCACAGGATTTGAATAGAATTGAGTACCATGAAAAATATTACACAAAAAACAAAACAACTGCACAGTACCATTGTGGATTGGCTGCTGTTTAAAGGCCCCGAATTATTTGTTACCATTTACGGTAAGTAATTAATTTATACTTTTGCCTTCATAAATTTTTATGAAAGACAAAAGCATTTACAAAGTAGAAGATTTCTATACCGATTTCCACAACTGGTTGGTCACCCACGGCCCCAAATACTTAGGTGGAATAATCATATTTTTTATTGGTCTTTGGGTTATCAGATTCCTGCGCAACAGGCTCCGTACCCGCATGCTCAAAAGAGGCGTTCACTCTTCGCTACAGCCATTCTTTTTAAGTCTGTCTATCACCACGCTATATGTATTACTTATTATTTGGGTAATGAACATTATAGGGTTGGAGATGACCATTTTTACCACCATCATTGGTGCCTTTTCGGTTGCAGCCGGTTTGGCCTTATCCGGTACATTCCAAAACTTTGCCGGCGGGGTGCTTATTTTGTTGCTGAAACCTTTTGAGCTTGATGATAGTATCATTGCGCAGGGACAGGACGGTAGAGTAGTATCTATCCAGATTTTTTACACCGTTTTAATTACGGCCGATAACAAAACCGTTATTATTCCCAACGGTAAGCTCTTTAACGAAGTGATAGTGAATGTAACCCGCGAAGGCAAACGCCGTCTTGATTTTGAAGTGAAGATAGCCTACGCCAACGACCTGGATAAAGTAAAAACCATCATTGAAAATGCCATTAAAACAACGGAATATCTGCTGAACGATCCGGCAGCCCGTGTTGGAATCGTCGCTATGGAAATTGATTCTGTACGCATCACCGTTAACGTATGGGTTGAGCCAGCCGATTTCCTAACCGCCAAAATAGCCCTCATGGAAAGGATCTTCAAAGATTTTAGTGCCAATGGAGTGGCTTTTCCTAAAGCAGGATAGGGGGAAAGAGTCAAGAGGTTAGAATCAAGAGTTAAGACTTTTTGGGCAGGGGATAATGTCAATTATGTCATTGAGCGTTTTTAAATCCGGGGACTTTGAAGGAGGAAATAACAATATAAAGCTATGTCATTGCGAGGCACGAAGCAATCGCGAACTGTGCAAATCCGCCGTGTATAGCATGAGATTGCTTCGTTCCTCGCAATGACATGGCGGATTTTTCATGGGTAGGCACGAAGTATCTTCTTCATTATAAAAGTTTGCGATTAACAGGGCGAAGAAGATCCTTCGTTCCTCAGGATGACAAATATTTTACCAAATGTCATGGGTAGGCACGAAGCAATCCCATGCTACAAAGAGCGGATTTGCACAGTTCGCGACAGATCCCAGACTGCTATTCCATAGCTCAAAAAGTCTTACCTCTTGATTCTAACCTCTTGACTCTTTTCCCTAAGCCGCAATCTCTCCCTGAAACCACAATCCCCCCGTCACAAGCATTCCTTTGTGGATCTTTTTGGCATTAATGTTACTGTTGGTGATATAGGTATCGAGAACAATATCACTGCCCGGCCTTTCGCCGCGGCCAAATTTGATGGCCATTATACAGCCTGTTGATAAATGATCAACCTTGGCTTCTTTGATACCCACAATTACCCCTTCAAACGAAAAATAGCTTTGGTTGCTGTAGCCGTTATTTGCCCAAAATCCTTTGGGTTGCTGGGTTATTTCATTGGTGTTTTTGTCGGCCTCAGAAAGTTCTACTATCATGGCCGATAGCCGGATGTCGATATTGTTTTGGACTTGATATTTTTGTTTATTAACGGCATAATCTGTAGCAAAAAAACATACCGGGGTAGTTCTGCTTAGGTAGCCGCGCACTTCTGCTTCCACAATGGGTTCGCCATTATCCCACTCAATAATTTGTTGGGGCGAAAAGCTCGTTTTTATTTCGGTGTGTAGGTAAGGGTATATCGCTTCCCGGTACCCGTTAATAGTTACTACCCGCAAATAGGGGTTACTTATATTGCCGCCTACTTTGGCAAAGGTTGATTGCCTGATAGCTGCCGGTCCGTTTGACAACACCGGAGCATTACTTAACGCCTGGTTCGAAACAGCATATAACAGGTTGCGGCCACTTATCAAAAAATATCTTTGGTAGCTAATTAAAATGCTGAAATGTAGAGCGTGGTTTTCGCCTTTGTGTGTGGTTATCTCAACGGGTGTTGTTAAAACATTTTGAAGCGACTGCTCATATAGCTGAAAAGTCGATAATGCAGACTTGCCGCCGGTTTCATTAAACCATTTTTTATAGTTACGTTGTGCATGGTCTAAAACAACGTCGAAGTGATCTTCATGTAGGCCCCGGTTACGCAGCATGGTTTTAATATCATTCGCGTTTTCGCCATTGTTAATCATGGCGTTGGAGGCAATCTCAATATATTGAGGAATTGTGGTCGATTTCCTGGTGTATAAAGAGGGGCTTAACTGTGGCTCGGGCTGATCGTGAATCTCACCGTTAACGTACTCAATAAACCATTTAATTAAATGAAAGATCATCGCCTTAAATCTTCTGCTTAGCTTTCAGCTCCAAATATTTATTAATGGTATTCACCGTTAAATTTTGCGGTGTACTTAAAATAGATTGGATGCCATACTTGGCCAGCTCTTTTACAATAAGCTTTTTATCGTGTGCGAATTTTTCGGCAATGGTTTTTATGTAGATGCCTTCCAGGTCGGTAGCCTGCTTTTCACTCAGGGTCTTTAGTTCGGTATTTTCAAAAAACACAACTAACAGCAGGTGAAACTTGGCTATCCTTTTTAAATAGGGCAGTTGCCTGTTTAAGGCGTTCATACTTTCGTAATTGGTAAAAAATACCACCAGGCTGCGCTGTTTTATTACGCTGCGTACGGTGCTGTAAACCAGTTCCATGTTGGTTTCCAGGTAACGGGTGCGTTCCTTATATAAAACTTCCAGGATCTTGTTAAGTTGGGAAGGCTTCCTATCGGCAGGTACTACAGCGCCAATCTTCTCAGCCGCGGTGATTAACCCTGCTTTGTCCTCCTTAATAAGCGCCACGCTTGAGAGTACCAGGCTGGCGTTAATGGCATAATCAAGCAGACTTAAACCATCAAAAGGCATTTTCATGGCGCGCGATTTATCGATAACGCAATACACATGCTGCGATTTTTCGTCGGTATAGGAGTTCACCATCAGGTCGCCGCGCCTTGCGGTGGCTTTCCAGTTAATGGTGCGGTAATCATCGCCGGCCACGTAGTTTTTTACCTGCTCAAACTCCAGGCTGTGCCCAATACGGCGGATCTTTTTGATGCCGATATCTGTTAAGCGGTTTGATATGGCCATCAGCTCGTATTTGCGCATCTGCAGGAAGGATGGATACACTGGCAATGTCTCGGCCTGCTCAAAAGTGAAACGCCGCCTGATCAATCCCAGGGGTGATTTAGCGTACACCATTACATTGCCAAATTCATACTCACCACGTTTGGTTGGGCGTAAAACGTAACTGATGAGTTTACGTTCGTTTGGTTTTAGGTTACTTTTAAACCAGATGTCGCGCTTTTGAAACTGGAAAGGGATCTCGTCAATAACCGCGATGCCGATGTTGAAGGGATACCAGTTTTCGATGTAAACACCCAGGTCGTTATCATCGCTGTTGCTTAACCTTTCGGGGGCGTGACGTTTGGCAAACACGCCTTTGGCGGTGCGGTAAAGCATCAGCACATCTATCAAAAACAGTGCTATCAGCGCCCAAAATATCAGTACAGGTATAATACCCAACCAGGGGAAAAAGAAAGAAAATACAAACACAACGGCGCTGATACCTAAACCGGTAAATAAGCGGTTGGTAAAAAACAAATCTTTATAAAACAGGCCGATGATTTTTTTCACACTGGTAGGTTATCGTGGTATTTCTATTTTTTGGATGATCTGTGCAATCACATCATCGGGCGTTAAGCCTTCCATTTCCTTATCGGGCGTAAGCATTACACGGTGCCTTAAAACAGGTGCTGCCACGTAAGTAATATCATCAGGTGTAACAAAATCGCGTCCTTTAATAGCTGCCAGCGCCTTTGCCGCATTGATCATGGCCAACGATGCCCTTGGCGAACCACCCAGGTATAATGATTTATGGCTGCGGGTTTCATGTACAATTTTGGCAGTAAATTCCAACAGTTTACGCTCTACGTGCAAAGCTTTCACCTGCTGCCTTAAAGCAATAATTTCGGCGGCAGTTAATACCGGGCTAAGGTTGCTCAGCTGATCGCTGGTTTTTTGCTGATGTTGCTGGGTGATGATCTGGATTTCTTCTTCCAGCGTTGGGTATTTGATCTCTATTTTAAATAAAAACCTATCCAGCTGTGCTTCGGGCAGGCGATAGGTGCCTTCCTGCTCAACCGGGTTTTGTGTAGCCAGTACGGTAAACGGCTCCTGCATTTTGTAGGTTTTACCATCGATAGTTACCTGCTTTTCTTCCATCACCTCAAACAAGGCCGATTGCGTTTTGGCCGGTGCCCGGTTGATCTCGTCAATAAGGATGATGTTACCGAAGATAGGCCCCTGTTTAAACTCAAACTCAGTTAGTTTAGGGTTAAATACCGATGTGCCCAGGATATCAGAAGGCATCAGATCGGGCGTAAACTGTATGCGCGAGTATTGCGCATCGATAGCTTTGGCAATCAATTTGGCGGTTAGGGTTTTAGCCACACCGGGTACGCCTTCTATTAAAATATGCCCATCAGCCAAAATACCGGCTACCAGCAGATCAATAGAATCATGCTGCCCGACAATAATTTTAGCCAGGGTTGCTTTAATCTGGTCAACCGCCTGGCTTAGCCTGCTCATGTCGGTTCGTTGTTCAAAAAAATCATTTTCCATTATATCCGGTTTGGCTGTAAAATTTTTCTATTAGTCTGTTAAGTCGTATCAATTCCGAATCGGTAACCTGGTGTTGCGCGCTAATGAAAATAAGGGCGTGTATCAGGTCGGTAGTATAGGCTATATCAAGCCCTGTTTTTTTACTCAGGTCATCAATAAATTCAGGGTCGAGTTTGTTGGTTTTCAAGCGGTACTGGTCCCTGAAATGCTGCAGTATATAAATTACTTTTTTATGGGCGATGTTGGCATTGTCGCGCTTCTCGTAATAAACCTGGCCCACTACGTTCACAAACTCCAGCGTGGAGTTTTGCAGCGGCTCAATAATAGGGATAATGCGCTGGCGGCGTTTCATCTCGTAAATTACATATACCAATATGCCAAACAGGCTGATGTAGTAGGCCCACTGCAAACCCGGGTTTGCAAAAAACACACGTAGCGGCGACGCGTCTTCGGGGATATCGCCATTCTGAAACTGGTCCCAGTATACATAATTGGCCTGCGGCAGGTACGATAATGCTTTTTCTGCATAGTCGGCACCTTGTTTGGTAAGTAAGCTGTAATTGGTAAATGCAGCAGGTGTTGAGCACAGGTAAAGCGTGCCTTTGCCAAATTTATAGCTGATGAGCGTACAATGCTCTGCATAGTTTTTACCCAAAACGGTAGCCTTTGCCGTATCCAGGCTGTTGAAATATTGGTTTACAACATCGCGGTTAAATACGTAGTTTTTGCCGGCCTTTAGCTTGCTATTCACAAAATTGAGCGATACGTTTTTAGCCGAGTTTTCTGCCCGCGACTCAATCTGTAATGAATCGGCAAAAAAGCCCTTAAACTCAAATGCCGACATAAACACCGAGTTACCGGCGTTAATGTATTTCAGCAACTCCTTAAAATCAAATTTATTAAGGGTTATGTTTTTGGCGATGATGATATAGTTGCCCTTTTGCAGGCTATCGTTATGAAATACGTTGTAGATAGATTTATTGGTATTAACCAATGTGGCTTCGGGGTACAGCTGGCTAAGCTGGTTATGTAAAATAAAGGTACCAAAAGGAATCTTATCATTTTTGGCCAGGGAGGGCTGCCAGTTAACCGCGTTGGGTTTATTGTACTGGGCTACCAGGTAAATGATAAGCAGTATGCTGGCAATGGATATATAAATTTTAAAATCCCTCATACAATGCCCTTTTTAAAATCCATAAATAAAGCATTGATATTTTTAAAAACCGTTGCATCAATAGCAAACTCGCCGTACCAGGTGTACTCAAACTGCAGGGTTAATGTTTTAAAAACGCGGCGCTGATCGGGATTGGTAAGTTCATTGATGTAGGCGCTGTTGGTTTTATCTATCTGCCATTTAATCAAATCGGCATCGCTAAGCTGTTTAAGGCATTTAAGGTAAAGTAAGCGTACGGCCAGGCGGTAGTTGTGCTGGGCAACAGCCCTCTCCAGCTCGTCATCAAAATTAATATCGTGAATGTTCTCTAACGATTCCTGGTAAGGCAGGTTGGCCCCCATAGGTTTACGCCTGAATATGTTGAGCATATCTATGCCGGCCATTTTTAAGCCAAGGAAAACAAGCGCGCCTAAGCCCGCACCAATTGCCAGGTATTGTAAAATGTATAACAGTACCTGTACAAATTGACTATATTTATGATTCCCTAATTTCATTGGCTTAAACAGATCGCTAAGCCAATTCCAAAACCATCGCCAAAAGCGTGTCCACCAGGATGGGGCCGATTGCCCATCGTCTTCCTGGTACTGAAACTCCGGCTGCTTGCTGTACGTTTTTAACGCCACGCTATCAAAATGGCGCACATTTACCTGTGCGGTATCCATTTTTAATACCAACGGCGCTTTTTTTACCTTAACAGGTGCAACAGTTTTACCTGTAGTATGTACGGAAAAGGCTAACAGGAAAATACAAAGCAGGCGTAGCATACTAATATTCTTCAACCGGTAAATCCGTATCGGGCGCAATATTACCCAGTTTATTAATCCTGTTTAACAGGTTTGTGCCATCCTTACCCTCGGTTAAGTTAAAATAGCACAAGCCTAAAGTAATGCAGGGAATAATGACGAGTATAAAACCTATTTGCCTGAGCAACGCGGTAACAAAAGCAAACGGCACCGAAGTTACGGTAGCGGCAGCGCCGCCTTTTTGCGCGTGGGTTAAGGTGCTTACAATGGTGAAAATGCTGGCGGGCAAGCTAAACAGCATAATCCCAACATAAACTATGATCCATACCACCACCTGTGTGCCAAAGTTTGCCCACCAGTTATCCTTTACCAATACAAAACTACGGTTAAAGGCGTAGCCGAAAGATGTATTTTCCATTACCATAATGGGTAATACCAATGCAAATATTGGCGCTAAATAGAATCCCGGTAAAAAGCAAAAAAGAAAACCGATCGCCATTAAAATATTGAGCAGGATCGAGCTGCCGAAACCCTTTAAAAAGTAGTATTTGATATAGGCCCAAACCTCTTCGCTGGTAGGTACCTGGTTACCCTTTTCTTTATAAAGGGTCATGTAACTTAATACAGTGATTTCTAAAATGATAACGGTTAACATAGAGCAGATGATCATCACAAAATACTCTACCCCAAACATTCGCCATATAGATGGGCGGTACTCCAGGCCACCGCTGGCAGCTGCCTGTCCATCGGCAACGGCAAAATTTAATACTTTTAACTGGTACATGGTGGTGCTTATAACACCTGCAGCTACGAAAATGCCGGCAAAAGTGAAAAAGTATTTGAGCAGCGGCTTAAAGTTTTGCCGCATAAATAAAAAGGTATCGCTAATCAACTCACCAAAATCTCGGGTTTTAGCTAATTCAATTTTTGGAGGCATTATGATTTAGGGTTTTATAAATTTTATTGGGATATATAATTACGTACCATACAATAAACAGGAACGATGCGCTTAAAATAGTAACACTAAGCCAAACCGGCATTTCGGTATGACGGGTAACAAAACCTTCAAAAAAAGCCGCTACAACTAAAATAGGTGCAATACCAATGGCTACCTTCATGCCATCTTTAGCTCCTCTTTTTAATGAGGCCAGCCGTGTGTAAGTTTTGGGGAATAAAAAACTGTTGCCTAATATTAAACCGGCGGCACCGGCAATCATGATAGAGGAGATCTCTAAAGTACCATGTATCCAGATCACCAATATTGATTTTACCCCCAGGCCCTTGCTGAAAAAGTAATACTGAAAAGAACCCAGCATAATGCCGTTGCGAAACAGGAAATAAACCGAGCCCACAGAAAATATAATACCGCTTACAAAGGTTACCAGCGATACATAAATGTTATTGCCTGCTATAGCTAAAAACATCAACGCTTCGTCTCTGCTTTTATATACGCCAAAAGGGTCGCCTTTGGCAATGTTGGCGTTGGTCATATCCACATACTCATTGCCCATAATAAGGCGTACAAAATTTTCATCGTACCTGGCCGAAACAGCACCTATTGCGCAAAAAATGATGAAAAATATAAAGGCGTAAAGCAGTTGCTTTTGATAGGTTTTAAAAAGGAGGGGCAACTCATACTTCCAGAACGTTAAAAAACGATTGCTTTTTTCTGTTTTGTTTTTGTAGATGGATTGATGCAGCCCAGCCGCCAACCCGTTTAAATAGGTGGTGGTTTTTGATTTGGGGTAAAATGTTTTGGCATAAGCCAGGTCGTCGGTTATTTGAATAAACCTGTCGGCAAGTTCATCCGGGTCATCAGTCGGCAATTGCTCATACCTGCTCCATTTGGCAGAATTTTGCTTTACAAATAGAGGTTCGCGCATGGAGTGATCAACAGTTTAAATATTTCGTTAAAATAATTACAAAAGCGAAATATATCAACTAAAAAAAACATATTTAGCTTTTATATTTGATTATATGCAAACCATACGGATAACCACATCGCAAAACATTGATATTGACTATGAAGTAGCCGGCCTTGGCGAACGGATTGTGGCCTACTTAATTGATATGGCCATGTTTGTTGCCATTATGATTGCCTCGATAATTATTTTTAGCAGCGGTGGAATGGTGAACAAGATTGCCTGGATTGTGCTTGCGATAGCTTACGCGGTGCTTTTTGTGTTTTACGATCTCATTTGCGAAAGCATCATGAACGGGCAAAGTGTTGGCAAACGGGTAATGAAAATTAAAGTGATCAGTTTGGATGGTGCCCGGCCGCGGTTTAGCCAGTACCTGTTGCGCTGGTTGTTCAGGATAGTTGATTTTACCTTATCATCCCATTTATGTGGATTGATTTGCGTGGCGGTTTCTGATAAATCGCAACGGTTGGGTGATATGGTTGCCGGTACTTCATTGATCCGTACCGTACCCCGCACCAAAATGAATAACATAGCCTTTAAACCATCCGAAGATAATTACCAGCCCGTTTTTGCCGCCGCGGCTAACCTTAGCGACCAGGATATTGAATTGATAAACGAGGTAATAAACAGTTACATTAAAACACGCAACAGTGTGCTGGTTTACAATATGGCCGAACGCATCAGGGAGTTATTAGGCGTAACCACGCCGCCCGAGATGAACGATATGCTGTTTTTACAAACCATTATTAAAGATTACAGCCACATTGTAGCTCAGGCCGATGTGTTGTAATGGCGATATAGCCCGTACATTTTTATGCCATAGCTCACTAAAACAATGCTGCCTACAATCATAAACAGTGTTTTTTTTACCGTCGAGTTTTTGGTATCGAGTTTGAAGTAGCCATCGGCAAGGCCGTAGGCAAAAAAAAGCAAAAGAGGAATGGCTGGTGGGTATAAGCTAAAGCTTTTATGCAAATTGCCCTGGATGAGCGCTAAAACCGACCGCTGGAAACCGCAGCCCGGGCAATCAATGCCGGTAATATATTTAAATGGACAGGGTATTAAATGATTTTGCAGCCAGTGGATAAAACCCAGCTGACTGCAAAATAGTGTTAATGTGATATAACCGCGCAGCATTAAGCCTGCGGCGGCGTATTAGGGTTGAACGGATCTTTATAATCAACAGATGGATCGTAAGGTTTAAAGCCACCTGCAAAACCTGCACCGGCAGGGCCTATATAAGGATAATTACCAAAGCCAAGAATTGGATAAAATACAAATGGAAGTAAGATAAGACCAATGGTAAACCCTTCGCTTTGGCCAAAGCTTTTACTAAGCAGGTTAATTGTCCAGATAGCGAAAATAATATTTACGCATGGGATCAAAAACAAGATGATCCACCATACAGGTTTACCAACAATTTCAAGCATTACAATAACGTTGTAAATTGGAATAATTGCTGCCCAGCCTGGTTTGCCGGCTTTTTCAAATAATTTCCACATGCTAATAATGCAAATGAGTCCGATGATCAAACTTGGGATCATCATTACACCAAAGAGTGCAAATGCTGCTGGCGAGCCGGAAGAAGAACTGTAATCGTTCATTTTTTTGAGGTTTAGTGGTTTTTTTGTAAGTTTTAGTTACCGCAAATTATAAATTTTTTAAATAAAAATTAAACATCCTATCACATTTATTACAAAGCCCTATTGGTATATTATTTTTAATTTTGGCCTGATGCAAAGAGAACAGATTTCGGTATTTGATATGTTTAAGATTGGCATTGGCCCGTCAAGCTCACACACACTTGGTCCCTGGCGTGCCGCCGAACAATTTGTACAATCGCTTGTGCAACAGGAGGTACTACCACAGGTTGAGCAGGTACAGATATTGCTATATGGCTCACTGGCTAAAACCGGCCGGGGCCATGGTACCGATATCGCCATTCTGCTTGGCCTAAGCGGCGATGACCCGGTAACTTTTGAGGTTGACCAGGTTACGCCAAAAATTGCGCATATCACCATATCGCAACAGTTAATATTGGGAGGCATTAAACCTATCAGTTTTTCGGTTGAAAATGACCTGATGTTTTTATATAATGAAAGTTTACCTTTTCATCCCAACGCAGTAACCTTCCAGGCTTTTTTGCTTAATGGTAAAGCTGTAACTGAAACTTACTATTCTATCGGCGGCGGTTTCGTGGTTAAAGATGGCGCATCAGCACAAAACAAACAAGAGGTTGATCTGCCTTTCCCGATAGATACAGCTGCTGATCTGCTGCATTGGTGCATTAAAACAGGCTTAAGGATCTCGGAAGTGGTGATGGAAAACGAGCTGGCCTGGCGTACCGAACAGGAAACGCGCGCAGGTGTGCTTAATATTTTTAAAGCCTTAAAAGAATGTATGTACCGCGGTTGCCATACTACCGGTCTTTTGCCCGGCGGGTTAAATGTAGCCCGGCGTGCTTTTAAACTGAATAGCAAACTAATAGGTAATAATGCCTACACTAATTACGATGAATGGGTAACCGCCATCCGTAAAACCGGCGAAGGTTTTAAAAATACCTTGGATTGGGTAAGCTGTTTTGCCCTGGCGGTTAACGAGGAAAATGCTTCTTTTGGAAGGGTAGTAACCGCGCCTACCAACGGTGCCGCGGGTGTTATCCCTGCTGTGCTGCAATATTATATTGTATTTTGCGATAGTTTTACCGAAGAGAAGATCATCCAGTTTTTGCTTACCGCATCTGAAATTGGTAGTATCTTTAAAAAGGGGGCTACCATATCTGCCGCCATGGGTGGTTGCCAGGCCGAAATTGGCGTATCATCGGCAATGGCGGCCGCTGCCCTAACCGAATGCCTGGGTGGCACACAGCGCCAGGTACTCATGGCTGCGGAAATTGCCATGGAACATCACCTTGGCCTCACCTGCGACCCTATAGGAGGCCTGGTACAGATCCCTTGTATCGAACGCAATACGATGGGGGCTATTAAAGCTATTACCGCATCACAACTGGCCCTGCAAAGTAATCCCGAAAAAGCCAAAGTAAGCCTGGATGCCGTAGTAAAAACCATGTGGCAAACCGCATTGGATATGAACTCCAAATACAAAGAAACATCAGATGGTGGCCTGGCTATCAATATCCCGATAAGCTTGCCGGAGTGTTAGGGTAGATGTGCAGATTTTAGATTACAGATGTGCAGATGAGGCTTTGGAAGTGCAAATGGGGCTATGGAATTATGTTGCTGCTTCGTTCTTTCCCATGGCAAGTTATTGTTGTTGAAAAGGGGCGGGTCATCCTGAGCCTGTCGAAGGACGTGCGCAGAGGGCTTCGACCGCGTGCTTCGACAGGCTACCCATGACAAGTTATAAAAATGGAGTCATCCTGAACTTGTTTCAGGAACCCACAGGACAGATTACCCACATGAAGTATACTTAGCGAGTGGGGTGCCGAAACAAGTTCGGCATGACGGCGGGGTTAATGGTGATTGTCATTTCCTCCTTCATAGTCCGCAGGATTTAAAAACTACCCATGACATGTTGTAAAACGTTTGTCATCCTGGAACTTGTTTCAGGACCCCACAGGGCAGGTTTCCCGCATGAAGTATACTTAGCATATCGGGTGCCGAAACAAGTTCGGCATGACGGTGGAAGTAAAGTTGATTGTCATTCCACCTTCAGAATTTCGCGAAATTTTACAACTCAGCATGACAGGGTAAAGATGCGTTTTCCCCACTTTCCGACCGCTACTTTTTAAACACCTTCAGCACCTGGGGCACCAATTGCTGCACCCACATATTGTACATTTTGGCCGATGGGTGCAGGCCGTCGTTAGCCACCAGGGTAAGATCATTGGCTGCTAATTTTGATATGGGGGTAATGTTGATATACGTAACCCCGGCCTTGTTGCTTTCTTCCAGGTTGATGGCATTAAACTGGTCAATCTCGGGGCCTATTATGGCGTCATTGCCGTTGGCAAAGGGGGTAACACCATAATCGGGGATAGATAGCACAAATACATGGTTTTTATTCCCATTGGCAAATTTGATGGCTGTGTTTAAAACATCCACAAACTTTAAACGGTAATCATCCTTGCTGTTGCCACTGTATTGGTCGTTTACGCCGATGAGCAGGGTTACAAAATTATAGGTCTTACCGTTAATATCGCTGCTTTTTATAGCTTGTATCAACTGGCCTGTTGTCCACCCGGTGCGCGCAATAATAACGGGTTCCTTTACTTTAAACCCGGGGATTTGCGCCGCAAGTTGATAAGGGAATGACTCCTGCGCGGTAACCGATTGGCCAATGGTATATGAATCGCCAAGGGCAAGGTAGCTCAATGTATCGGTTGCCGCCACGGGCGTAGTTGTAGCTGGCGGTGTAGTAGTATTGGTATTGCTAAACATCGGATCGGTTTTTTTTGAGCACGCCGATAGGGTGCTTATCGAAAATAAAATTAAAACAATTGCTTTCATTACAACATCTCCATATCAAACAATACGGAAATATGGTGTTTAAGGATTTTTTTAACTTCATTAATATCAACTTCATGCCCCAACTCCTGCTGCATGGAGGTTACAGCCTTATCATCAATACCGCAAGGCACTATGTTTTTAAAGTAACTTAAATCGGGATTAACGTTAAAGGCCAGTCCGTGCATGGTTACCCAGCGACTGCAGCGCACGCCCATGGCGCAAATTTTACGGGCATTTTCGTTATCGGCATCAAACCAAACACCGGTATAACCGGGGTACCTGCCAGCCTTTAAACCATAATCGGCCAGGGTAAGGATCACCGCTTCTTCCAGCGTACGCAGATACAGGTGTATATCGGTAAAAAAATTATCGAGATCCAATATCGGGTAAGATACTATCTGGCCAGGGCCATGATAGGTAATATCACCGCCGCGGTTAATGGTATAGTAAGTAGCCTGTTTATCTTTAAGGGCCTGCTCATCTAATAAAAGGTGCTCGGCTTTGCCGCTTTTACCTAAGGTGTACACATGCGGATGTTCGCAAAATACCAGGTAATTAAAAGTCTCATCGGGTTCAAACAGCGTGTAGGTATCGGCCAGCACATGCGCTTTGGTGGCTTCGGCATAGGCCAGCTCGCTGTTGCGGTTATGCAGTTTGGTTTGTACCGTTGCCGAAAACAGGTGCTCCTGCTTATCCCAGGCCTGTTGGTAATCTATCAGTCCCCAGTCTTCAAAAAAAACTCTTTTATTTTTCATTAAACGTCTCCTTTTACATAGCCTATCATGTAATCCTGGTATTGCATGTAGCCTACGGTATAATCAATATTAAGCTCATTTTTTTGCAGGCGTGCATCTAACACGCCATGATGCTCAAAATTGAAAGGCTCTAAAAAAATGTTATCTACAAAGGATATTTCCTTTTGGCCATGGCATTTGTAAACCGCTTCCTTGGCGCACCAGCAAACGTACAGGTGCTCAATTCTCTTTTCTTCGGCAATAAAGGCCAGTTCCTGCGGCTGCATAAACTTGCGGGCAATGCGCTCTACCTTTTCTTTGATCTGCTCAATATCAATCCCAACTTTATGGGTCCTGCTAATCATCACCGCGGCATAATCAAAAGAATGGCTAAGCGAAATATGGTAAGGCAGGTTTACCAGGTAGGGTTTACCATGGGCATCAACCTTACAGTCGATGTATTCATCGGTACGCAGCATTTTACGAAGCAGCACACGGGTGCCCAGCCAGTGCAGGTGGCGTTTGCCGTTGCTTAGTTTTTCAACGTAGGCCTTTTCTTCTTCGTTCAATTGTAGCTGTACATACAGGTCGTTGGCTTCCTCCTCAATTTTCCAGAGCGCAAACTCTGTATCGTCATCAATATGCTGCCTGTATGCTATAGCCATATAAGTAAAATTGCAAAATAGGATGCAAACTTATGTGAAATAAATTTAATTATAATAATTGCTAAATCATATTCATAAACTGTTGATTTTTAATGAAATGTGAGCAGTTTTTTATTCCACAATCAATTTCAACATTGTTTGATTAAAAGGTGAAGCGGCTTGTGGTAATTTTTATATTTTTGCCCCCTCATTAAAAACACCTGCCATGATATTATCTGATAAGCGCATTCTGGAAGAAATAGAAAAAGGAACCATCATTATTGAACCCTTTATGCGCGATTGTCTTGGCACTAACTCCTACGATGTGCATTTGGGCAAACACCTGGCTACTTACCGCGATAGGGTGCTTGATGCCAAAAAACACAATGAAATAGATGCCTTTGAAATTCCGAAAGAGGGCTTTGTATTGCAACCCAACACGCTTTACCTGGGTGTAACGGTTGAGTATACCGAAACCCATAAACACGTACCCTTTTTAGAAGGTAAATCAAGCACCGGCAGGTTAGGCATAGATATTCACGCCACCGCAGGCAAAGGCGACGTAGGTTTTTGTAACACCTGGACGCTGGAAATCTCTTGCGCCCAACCCGTACGTATTTACGCGGGCATGCCCATTGGGCAGCTTATTTATTTTGTGGTTGAGGGCGATATTGAAACCCTGTACAATACCAAAGGCGACGCCAAATACAACAATCCTACCACCCGCCCTGTTGAAAGCATGATGTGGAAGAATAAGTTTTAGGTGAGTGGTTGGATTGGATTGATTGGGTTTAATGAGTTGGAGTAGAATAAGCAGAGAAATAACGTTCAACATTTCCGCATAAGGTCACATCTTTCAATGAGCACAATGGGTAGCCGCTATGCGGCATCGAATATTTAATAATACGAAAGAATGCCGCATAGCGGCTACCTATTTGTAGAACAAGAAGTTTATGCTTTTTTGCTCCATAGGAGCTACCTTTTGCTACGCAAATCTTTAAAAGCGATTTCTTTTGCTGCCGCAAGCGCCCACTTGTGGCCCGCATTTAGTTAGCCGCCAGATCGGAAATTGTATGTCCAAACCACAAGGCCCGAAATCACTTTACAACCCGCGAATCAAAATCCCCAAAATCCGCTAAATCTTCAAAATCCCGGTTCAGAAAAAAAAACTCAACCGCATTAAACCTTCCATTCTCCGCCTCGTCTAACGCCTAACCCTACAACCCTACGTATATCATGAAAACCAAAACCTTAACTAATTCATCTGCCTGAAATTACGAGCGTAAAATTTGCCCCTGCCCGTAACACACATGTTATAATATTATTATAATATTTTCTGTAGATTGAACTTTATTTACCTTGATGAAACACAAACAATTATTTGCCGGTTTGCTTGCCGCCGTTGTGGCCACTGCTATGTTAAGTTTTACCGGACCCGGCGATGATCTTTTACATAAAATGGTCGATCAGCTTTATAAATGGCGCGCCGACCATCCGCAGGAAAAAGTTTACCTTCAATTTGATAAGCCCAGCTATGCCATAGGCGACGACATCTGGTTTAAAGCCTACGTAACCATTGGCAGTAAACACCAGCTATCAGCCCTCAGTGAGATCCTGAATGTTGATTTGATAGACGAGAACGATTCTGTAAAACGGAGCATCAAACTACCGCTGTCAAGCGGCCTTGCCGCAGGCGATTTTGCCCTGGCCGATTCCATGAAGGAAGGCAGCTACCACATCCGGGCCTACACCAACTGGATGCGCAACGAGGGCGAAGGCTATTTTTTTGATAAAACCTTCACTGTTGTAAACAGCATTAATAATACCGTATTTACCAAAACAGCTTTTACCTACAGCCAGCAAAATGGCAAACAGAAGGTAAATGCCCTGATAAACTACACCAATATTGATGGCGACCCCTACAACGCCAAAGAAGTAAGCTACCACATTGAGTTAAACGGCAAAAGTATTGCCCATGGTAAAGGCATTACCGATGATAACGGCAACCTTAATGTTAGTTTTATAAACACTACGGCCGATATGGCTGCCACCGGTAGGGTAGTAACCAATATTAAGCTTGATAAAAAAATAGTAGAAAAAAGCATTATTGTTAAAGCGGTATCAACTAAGGTTGATGTACAGTTTTTCCCCGAAAGTGGTAACCTAATAAACGGGGTTAATTGCAAAGTGGCTTTTAAAGCCGTTGCCGCTGATGGTTTGGGTGCTAATATAAAAGGTACTGTTGTTGATGACCAAAACCAAACGGTAGCAACATTTAACAGCACGCACCTGGGGATGGGCGTTTTTAAAATGTTGCCCGTTAACGGTAAAACCTATAAAGCGCATGTTACTTATGCCGATGGATCTGAAGGTACATTCGATTTGCCCAAGGCTGTTGATAATGGCTACGTTTTAGATATTGATAACTCGTACGATGATGATATCGCAGTAAAAATAATGCCAGGTAAAGATCTGTTGGAAAGCGCTTCACCAACAGGCGGCTTATTGCTGGTAGGGCAAAGTAACGGCGAAATTTATTATGCCGGTAATAGCGCCGATGGCGGCAAAACTTTTACCAGTGTGATCCCCAAAAGCAAATTTCCATCGGGTATTGTACAGTTTACTTTGTTTAATGATAAAGGCGATGCATTGAATGAACGCCTTGTATTCATCAGGGAGAAAGATGAAATGACCCTAACCGTATCGTCAGACAAGCAAAAATATGCCCCGCGCGAGAAGGTGAAGGTCAGCGTCAACGCTAAAAATCCTAAGAATGAGCCTGTGATGGGCAGCTTCTCGGCTTCGGTTATCGATCTGTCGAAAGTTAATGTTGATGAAACTGCCGAAGAGAGCATCCTTTCCAATATCCTGCTTACATCTGATATTAAAGGCTATATTGAAAAGCCGGGGTACTATTTTCACAACCCTAACGCCACAACTGAGGCCGACTTGGATGTGCTGATGTTAACCCAGGGCTACCGCCGTTTTGAATGGAAAAAAATACTGGCCGATAATTTTGCACCGATAGTTTATCAGCCCGAAAAATCATTGCAGATAAGCGGGCACCTAAAAACTTTTGGCGGCAAACCTGTGCCCGGCGGTAAAATAACCTTAATGACCACGGCAGGCGGTACATTTATTATTGATACCGTATCTGACGAGAAAGGCAACTTTGCCTTTAAAAACCTGGTGTTCAGGGATAGCATTAAATTTGTGGTACAGGCCCGTACTGCTAAAGATCGCAAGAATATCGATATCGAGCTGGATAACATTGCCGCGCAACCCATCGGCAAAAATAAAAATGCTGCCGATATTGAGGTGAGCATTGGTAACGGTTTAGCAGCCTACCTTAAAAATAGCAAAAGCAAGTATAACGAGGACGTTAAATTCGGCATAGGTAACCATACCATCCTGCTTAAAGAAGTAGTAGTGCGCGACAGGCAGAATAAGAACGCCGAACTGATGAAAAACTCAAACAACCTTAACGGTGGCGGTAATGCCGACCAGGTGCTTACTTATAAAGATTTTCAAAACATTGGAGGGGCGTTTGCCAACGCGCTGCAAATGAAGGCAAGTTTTGTTCTTGTAAGGCGTAATAACCAGGGACAAAATGTGGCTTACTCAACCCGCAGCCCCGGTCAGCCGATGCAGCTTGTTGTTGATGGCGTTTATGTGGAGCCCGATTTTTTAGATAATTTAAATACCGATGAAATTGGCAGCGTGGAAGTTTTGCGCACCATAGGCAACACAGCCATTTATGGTTTCCGTGGTAGTGGTGGTGTATTGGTTATTACCACCCGTCGTGGCGGCGATGGTGGTGTATACAACCGCTATGCACCGGGCGTGGTTACTTATGCGCCCAAGGGATATTACAGAGCAAGGGAGTTTTACTCGCCGCAATATGATGATCCTAAAACCAACACCCAAATGCAGGATCTGCGCTCAACCATTTACTGGAACCCCGGCATAGTAACCGATAAAGAGGGTAATACTACTATGTCGTTCTTTAACGCCGATGCCAAAGGCACGTACCGGGTTTTAATTGAGGGGATAGATATTGAGGGAAACCTTGGCCGGCAGGTTTATACTTATAAGGTAGAGTAGGCCCCCTCTAATCTCCCCCGGTAGGGGAGACTTAAAAAAGCCCTCCCTATCGTAGAGGTTTGCTTGAGCTTAATAAAGGGGATAATGCTTCAATTTCGTTTTTTAACGCGGATATAAGGGGTACCTACCGGGTAACTATGCAGGGTATTGATGTTGAGGGCAATATTGGTAGCCATGTGTATATTTATAAGGAGGAGTAGTGTTTATTGGAATATATAAATAATTGTGTATATTATCCCCATTATTGATTGTATGAAACTTACCTGGACCTTCGTTTTTATTGTATTATTACTTGCCCCACTTAACTCTTTTGCACAAACAGATACTTCATTTTTAAAACGGACGGTTACTGCACTTGACAGGTATACCGATGTGAACCCTGTAGAAAAGGTACACTTGCATTTAAATAAAATCAACTACACGCCTGGTGATACTATCTGGTTTAAGGCTTATACGGTTGCCGGGCAAAGTCATGGCTTATCGGCCATTAGCAATATATTGCATGTAGAGTTGCTTACCGATAAGGATTCGATGGTAAGCAAAATAGCTATCCCGCTAAGTTCGGGCATTGGCTGGGGCGATTTTGCCATCCCGGTTTTACTTAAAACCAGCAATTACCATGTAAGGGCCTACACCAGTTGGATGCGCAATTTTGCACCCGATTATTTTTTTGATCAATCTATCCTCATAAGCGATATTCAGCCGCTGGTGCAGGTAAAAAAAGAAAAAGCAGCAGCCGACCCTGATGTGCAATTTTTTCCTGAAGGCGGGTCGCTTATTAACGGCCTGCGCACCAAGGTTGCCATAAAAGCAATAAACAGCCACGGCATGGGCGAAGATGTAAATGGTACCATAGTTGACAATGATGGTACAGAGGTTGCCGTTTTTAGTACCCAACACCTGGGTATGGGCGTTTTTGCACTGATACCACAGCCGGGCAAAACCTATAAGGCTAAAATAAACCGTAAAGATGGCAGGCAGTTTACGGTTAACCTGCCCAAAGCACAGGATGATGGTTTTGCTATTGCAGTAAATAATAGCGCCGCGGATACCATTAGCGTCAGGGTGGCATCATCACCTAAATTGTTTGAGGTAAAAAAGGGAGCTAAGTATTACATGGTTGCGCAGACCGGCGGCGAGGTTTATTTTGCTGCCGGGTTTACACTATCGGCCCAAAGCTTTATCACCAAGATAGACAAAAAACGTTTTCCAACAGGTATTGTTCAATTTACACTGTTTGCAGAAAATGGCGAACCTTTAAACCAGCGAATAGCTTTCATACAGCATAACGACGAATTGAAGCTAAGTATCGAATCTTCAAAAGCAACCTACGCCAGTCGGGAAATGGTGAACATGAACCTGAAAGCTACAAGTGCGGATAGTAAGCCGGTTGCCGGTAGCTTTTCGGTTTCGGTAATTAACCAAGACTTCGTGGATGCAAATCCAACCGCCGAAAATGGTATATTATGTAACCTGTTGTTGACATCCGATATCAAAGGGTACATTGAACAACCTAACTACTATTTTACCAATACAAACGATAAAACAAGCGCCGACCTGGATTTACTGATGCTTACCCAGGGCTATCATCGCTTTGAATGGAAACAGGTACTTAACAATATTTACCCCGAATTAAATTATGATCCTGAAGCTGTGCTATCTGTATCGGGGTTTGTAAAAACATTTGGCGGTAAGCCTGTGCCCAATGGCAAAATAATGATCTACAACACAAAGGGGGGCTGGTTTAAACTGGATACAACATCAAGCGAAAACGGACGATTTACTTTTAAAGGCTTGATAACAGATCCGGATACCACACTGAAGTACGTTATACAGGCACGTACCGCGGCCGATAAAAAGAAGCTGGATATTAGCCTTGATACCGCGGTAGCCTTTAAAAGCTGGAAGAACATTTCTTTTAATCAGTTGGAGAATGACACGATGGGCACACCCTATCAAAAGCAGATAAAACAGCAAATGAAACTTAAGCTGGATAGACGGCTGATTTCGTTAAAAGAGGTAGTAATCAAAGAATCAAAAGCGCCTTTAAGTGGTAACGTTTTTCCCGATCAAACGGTGATGATACCTAAAGAACCCAACGGGCAAACGCTTAGTCAGTATCTGTCAACCCGATTAAGAGGAGTTATTTTTAAAAATGGACTGCCATACTCAACAAGGGCAAATAGGGTAATGAATATTATATTGGACGGAATGGTAATTGACCCTTTATATTTTCAAAGCTTAAATTTAACCGAGATAGAAGGTGTTGAAATACTAAGAACCACCGGCCAACGCGATTTTGCCACCGGGCTTGGGAATGTTTTGGTTTTAACCCACCGTAAATATAATGGAAAGGCTCCCTTACAATTTACCCCGGATGTAATTACCTACCGGTCAAACGGGCTTTACAAGTCGAGGGTATTTTACGCTCCTAAATATGATGCAGGTAAGGAAAATGTCCAAACACTTGACCTACGGACCGCCATTTATTGGAAGCCCGATATTGTCACTGATAAAGATGGTAACGCCACGCTTTCTTTTTACAACGCTGATACCAAAGGCACTTACCGCATAGTTATAGAGGGGGTAGATGTTAGTGGGAATTTGGGCCGGCAGGTGTACACTTACATGGTTCAATAATGTAACCACCAACATACCGAACGGTTGGTATGTTGGTGGTTGAACCATTATTTTTAATCCTCACTATAATTGGATTTAAAAGGTGCTCCGCAAGTGCATGGAAAGTGCGCGCCAAGGATTCCGTAAGTGCGTCAAAGGTGTATGGGAGGTTATCGGGAAGGTGCTGTAAGTTCCGATTTTAAATCATTGATTTTTAGTTGTTTAATTAAAAATTATAGCTAAAATTTTACCTTTCACCTTTGTGCTTTTACCTCGAATAATCAATTTATATTTAAAAAGAACTTTTCCCAAAAATCACTTGATTTAGATAGCTCGGCACGGTCGCCCTGGGCATTGCCGCCTCCGCCCAATCCACCGCCACGGCCGCCTCTGCCGCCACGACCGCCGCCGCCCATGCCGCCACCACCGCCCATGCCGCCGCCTCTTCCGCCACGGCCACCGCCTCCGCCGCCAAATCCGCCTCCGCTACCCTCTGCGCCATCGCCGGGCTTAGGCTTCTGGATACCGTTGATCTTAAAGTTAAATGCCCATTCGGTTTTAGCTAAATCCCCCGAATGAAAGAAATGCAGGGGTATAGCCAGTTCATAGATCAGGTTACCTTCGGCATCATAGTCAATAGCGGCTTTAATACCATAAGTATTTGAGGTGGTGATCATATCGCCCTCAATATCGCTAAAGCCAACTACCTTAATATCACGTAATTTGGTGATGCGTTCGCGCATCAGGTCGTCGCGGTCTTGCTGCGTAATTTCGGAATTGTCATCGGGCTTTTTGCCAAAATCGGGCTTGGTACCCGGCTCTGCCAGTGGGAACGTTAAGGAATAAGTTTCCTTTTTTTTGCCCTTGGTATCAATGCTTAGGGTAATGCCTGCGTTAAGGGTGCGCATCTGGTCCAGCTTGTCGGTAAGCTTTATTGCAGCGTATAGCGTGGTTTTGTCATTCGCCAGGGCATAATTTAACTTCTTTTCGTTGTTAAAGTAGCGCAGGCTGTCGCCCCATTCTTTGGGGTTGCCATCAATGGTAATGTTGGCAGGCGGGGCCTGTAAGGTGTTTTGCCCTGCTTTTGGGGCCTGGGCGTTTGCTGCTGTAACGGTAAGCAGTTGCAAAGCTGCCGGGATGATCATGCACGTGGCAATTCTTTTCATGGGGTGTTGTGTTCTGGGTTTGGTAACTTTACTGTTAAGCAGGGATTTTTTAAGCTAATTGAACACGATTTTACTAATTTTATTATTGTTTTTGAGTAATTTTGTAGTTACGTATGCCAACCGAAACACAGGAAGAAACATTCACCTTCGAAGAATTGCTGGCCGGACTCAAAGAAGTTCACCGCCTGATACTATGGAACGATGATTTTAACACCTTTGATCATGTGATCCACTGTATGATGAAGTACCTGGATTATTCAGAACCACAAGCCGAAAAAATAGCCTTTAAGGTACATAATGAAGGCAAATGCCCCGTACTGGAAGGTTCATTTACCGAGATGGAGATCTACCGTAAAATATTACAGCAAGAAGGCTTAACCGTATCTGTCGACTAAGCTTGAAACAGGGCCTTACTAATTGTATATTGCCTTTGTTATGATAAAAAAACTCATACTATTACCCGCGGTAGCATTACTGTTATGCATTGCCGCCTGCACTGCCGGCGCGCAGGATAAAAACACAAAACTGATATTTATACGCCATGGCGAAAAGCCGGATGATGGCGATAACCTATCCTGCAAAGGTTTAAACCGGGCCTTAAAACTCCCCGAAGTGCTGAAAGCCAAATTCGGTATCCCTGATCATGTATATGTACCTGCTTTGCACCTGGGTAAATCCACACCGAGGGGGAGGATGTTCCAAACGGCTTCACCATTTGCTATCAAATATAATTTAGCCATCAATAGCAATTTTGAAGAAGAAGACGCCAAAGACCTGGCCGCTGATTTGGAGGGCAAAAAAGGGACTTCGTTGATCGTATGGGAACACAACTATATTAAACCTGTATTGAAAGCTTTAGGAATAGCCACTAAAGGTATGAACTGGCCCGATGAGGATTTTGATACCATTTGGATAGTTACCTATAAAAAAGGCAAACCAGTGCTTACCGTTGATAAGGAGGGGATAACGCCTGGGGGGAATTGTAGCTTTTAATAGGGTGTGGTCGATAAAGTAAAAAGAATAGTTATTGCGTGTTGTAAAGTCCGCGGACGGTGAAGGTAGGAATGACGTAAAAGATTTGTCATCCTGAGTAAGTTTTATTTGCGCGCAAATAATCGCATTGAAAATGACAAGTAAAAATAGACTCTAATAATCAGCAAGTTACAGACTTGTCATTGGCAGGAACGAAGGATCTTCTTCGCCCTGCTCATCGCAGACTTTTATAGCGAAGAAGATCCTTCACTATGTTCAGGATGACAAACGTGTTTTACAAAACTTCATGGATAAGGAGTATGACGAAACAATGGCGGTTCTTTTTGATTTTAATATTTTCATGAACCCGTTTTAACCATCTTCTAAGATCGATAAAACAAAAAAGGTGCACCAACTGGCGCACCTTTCAAATAAGGTTAATGTGGGGTTATTGTACCAGGTAATTCCAGCCGTGTGTATCCGGCGCGTTACCATATTTTACAGCATCAAGTGTAGCCAAAACTTTTTGCGAAAACTCACGTGTTTTCGGGTCGCTTAAAAAGTATTCTTCGCCATCAACGCTTATGGAGCCTACAGAAGCAATGGTTGCGGCGGTACCTGCACCAAATGCATCGGTAAGTTTGCCGTTTTTAGCACCTTCAACAATCTCGGCAACAGAAACCTTGCGGGTTTCAACAGGGATTCCCCATTCTTTGGCTAAAGCAATAACCGTATCGCGGGTAACACCATCAAGGATAGTATCTTTAGCTTCGGCGGTGATCAATTTACCATCTAACAGGAACATGGCGTTGGCTGCACCCATTTCCTCTACATATTTATGCTCTTTGGCATCTGTCCAGATCAACTGGTCAAAACCTTCTTCGGCAGCTTTACGGGCAGGCAGCATAGATGCGCCGTAGTTACCGGCAGCTTTTGCATAGCCCATGCCACCTTCCGCAGCGCGGGTGTAGTGGGTTTCTACCTTAACACGTAAGGTTTTTGAAAAATATGGTCCAACAGGGCCGGCCAGTACCATGTATTTATAAGTTGCCGATGGTGTTACGCCCAAAAAAGGATCTGTAGCAAACATAAACGGACGGATATACAAAGCGTGGTTAGCTTTTGCAGGTACCCAATCGCGGTCAAGGTCAACCACGGCTGCCATACTTTGTAAAAATATTTCTTCGGGCAGGGTTGGCATACACAACCGCTCTGCCGATTTGTTAAAACGAATAGCGTTTTTATCGGGACGGAAGATGGTTACTTTACCATCGGCATGTTTGTAAGCTTTTAAGCCTTCAAAAAATGCCTGACCATAATGTAAGGCCGAAATCGCAGGGCTCAATCCAATCTCGCCGTAGGGAATGACCTGCAGGTTTTTCCATTCACCATCAGCATAATCGGCCACAAACATGTGGTCAGAAAATGTTTTTCCGAATGGTAAGTTGTCAAAATCCGTTTCTGCTAAACGGGAATGCGTAGTCTTGGTGATCTTGATGTCCAGCGTCTCTGTCATGGCCTTAAGTATTATAAATTAGAAAACGGCAAGTTAGGAAATTTTTTATTGAGTTGCGTTAAGGAATTGATTGTAAGGGTGCTTTTTGACAAAACACTTATTTGATTATTGTGCCCATAGCGGTCAGATTATCTTTATTGATGACAATGCCGCCGGGTCCTAACTCCAAAGCGCCGCCTTTTGCAACCCAATCTTTAACCTCGTCGGAAACTCTCCAGAGATTGTTCAATTTATTAAGTCTTTTATCTATTGACCGGGAAACTTTTGCGGTCCAATTTTTATGCTTTTTTCTAAGTTCATCGTGTTCTATCCATCCAGCCTTGTAAAAGATGCGACCCGGCGAAATTAATGATGACGTCCGTTTACAATCGGTAACTTGTATGATAGGGTCTTTGTAGTAGTCAAATATAAATCGGTCTTTATTAACGCCGTGATTCATTTTAAGTCCTTTCGGTTCTCTAAACTCATTTTTTAGCCAAATTGTAAAATAGTCAGATTCAATTGAGGTGTTAATTTGCGTAATAGGTTCAGGTCTTTCATTTTCAAAAGATCCGTCAATAAAAACTTCTACCTCATTTGTGTCGATAAGGGCATTTAGTATGCTGATTGTTTCGTCACGGGTTATGAAGAAGTTTAATTGGCTCATTGATGTGTAAAAAGGATTCGGGTTGGGACCTACAAAGACTTACGAAGTTTTTAAAACTTCGTAAGTCTGGAAATATCAATAATGCAATTCAAAAGTCTCCCCTTCATGGGAGATTTAAAGGGGCTTCCCTACACCGTCAACTTCTTATACTTAATCCTTTTCGGCGCTACGTCACCTAAACGTTTCTTACGGTTTTCTTCGTAATCGGAGTAGTTGCCTTCAAAAAAGTAAACCTGCGAGTTACCTTCAAAAGCAAGGATGTGGGTACAGATGCGGTCCAGGAACCAGCGGTCGTGACTGATCACCACCGCGCAGCCGCCAAAGTTTTCCAGTGCTTCTTCCAGTGCACGTAAGGTATTTACGTCAATATCGTTGGTAGGCTCATCCAGAAGTAATACGTTCGATCCTTTTTTGAGGGTGATAGATAAGTGTACCCGGTTGCGTTCGCCGCCCGATAGTACGCCTACTTTTTTCTGCTGATCGGCTCCGTTAAAGTTAAATTTAGATACGTAGGCACGGGAGTTCAATGGTTTGTTGCCCACCATAATGGTTTCCAGGCCACCGGTTACGTTTTCCCAAACAGATTTGTTAGGATCAAGATCGTCGTGCATCTGGTCTACATAGCCTAAGGCAACAGTTTCGCCTACGCGGAAAGTGCCTGCATCTGGCTGGTCCTGCCCGGTGATCAGGCGAAATAGCGTGGTTTTACCGGCACCGTTGGGGCCAATGATGCCGACTATACCTGCGGGAGGTAACGAGAAGCTAAGGTTATCAAACAATAATTTATCGCCATAAGATTTACTTACGCCGTTGGCCTCAATCACCACATTACCCAAACGCGGGCCCGGCGGAATAAACAGCTCCAGTTTATCTTCGCGTTCTTTGGTTTCTTCGGATGCCAGCTTCTCGTAGTTGCCTAAACGGGCTTTTGATTTGGCATGACGGCCTTTTGGTCCCATACGTACCCATTCCAGCTCGCGCTCTAAAGTTTTTTGACGTTTGCTTTCCGTTTTATCTTCCTGGGCTAAACGTTTGGCTTTCTGATCTAACCATGAGGAATAATTTCCCTTCCATGGGATTCCTTCTCCACGGTCGAGCTCCAATATCCAGCCGGCCACATTATCAAGGAAGTATCTATCGTGTGTTACCGCTATAACAGTACCCTTATATTGTTGTAAATGTTGTTCCAGCCAATCAATTGATTCGGCATCCAGGTGGTTGGTAGGCTCATCCAGCAGCAATACATCCGGCTCCTTTAATAAAAGGCGGCATAAGGCAACGCGACGGCGTTCACCACCCGATAGTACCGAAATTTTGGTATCCGGCTCTGGGCAGCGTAGGGCGTCCATTGCGCGTTCCAGCTTAGTATCAAGCTCCCAGGCATTAACTGCATCAATCTGATCCTGCAATTCGCCCTGGCGGTTCATCAGCTTGTCCATTTTATCGGCGTCGCCGTAATATTCTTCTAAACCAAATTTTTCGTTGATCTCTTCGTACTCCTTTAATAAGGCCGTGGTTTCGGCAACGCCTTCCTCCACAATCTCGCGTACGGTTTTATCGGGATCAAGCTCGGGCTCCTGGCTTAAGTAGCCCACTGTATAACCCGGCGAAAAAACAACCTCGCCTATATTGGTTTTATCAATGCCTGCTATAATTTTTAATAAGGATGATTTACCCGAGCCGTTTAAACCGATAACGCCGATTTTTGCGCCGTAAAAAAACGATAGGTAAATGTTTTTTAATACTGTTTTTTGCGGGGGATAAACTTTGCTAACCCCAGCCATTGAAAAAATGATCTTTTCGTCTGCCATTATAATTGATTAAAAAGAAGTTCAAATATGAGCGAAAATTGATGGAATACCTACGAAAATAATGTGGCAGAAAAAATATTTACTGCCAATGATAGTCGCCACCATATTTGTGCATACTTGTTATTATTTAATTGCGTTTAACAGAGTAAATTGGCAACTGTTTTGCCTGGTTTTGCGTACATAAGTATAAACACAAAGTAAACATTAGGTTAATGCCGTTATGGCATAGGTTATGACGAAATGCCTGTTTTGTTGCACCGGTTATAATTTATTAACACAATGTTTAAACTATTTTGAATTTTTTGTATCAAAAAGGTGTGTTTCGTTTGTATATTGTAAAAGAATTTGCTGATTGTTGAGTTTTTTGATAAAAATTACCAATTAACCCCAAACTTTAATAGCTTGCATATCATCTGAATGTCTGTTTCTGCTAAGCATTAAATGTTGGCAATATTGTTGATAAAAGTTAAATCATGCGTCGTATTTGTAAAAACAAAATTTATAGATTGCGGCGTTCATAATAATTGAAAGGTATATATGGAAGCTAAATTTTCGCCGAGGGTTAAAGATGTCATTCAATACAGCAGAGAAGAGGCATTGCGCCTTGGGCACGACTATATAGGAACGGAACATCTTTTACTGGGCCTCATCAGGGATGGTGATGGCGTAGCAATTAAATTGCTGAAAGGTTTGAACGTTGATACTGCAAAGCTTCGTCGTGCCGTTGAAGATGCCGTTAAAGGTACTATTGGAACCAATGTACATATAGGCAGCATCCCACTAACCAAGCAAGCCGAAAAAGTATTAAAAATAACTTATCTGGAAGCCAAAATATTTAAAAGTGATGTAATTGGAACCGAGCACCTGCTGCTATCCATATTGCGTGATGAGGATAATATCGCATCGCAGATACTGGTACAGTTTAACGTAAACTACGAGGTGTTTAAAGGTGAAGTTGAATCACATAAAAACGATGTAACCGACGAAATGCCAGGTTCACCAACCGGCGGCGATGACGACTTTAAGGAAGAAGAGTCATTTAGCCAGCCTAAAAAGGTATCTGACATTAAATCAAAAACACCGGTGTTGGACAACTTTGGCCGCGATTTAACCCGCGCCGCCGAAGATGGTAAACTTGACCCGATTGTTGGACGTGAAAAAGAAATTGAAAGGGTATCCCAGATTCTTTCACGTCGTAAAAAGAATAACCCTATATTAATAGGTGAGCCAGGTGTAGGTAAATCTGCCATTGCAGAGGGTCTTGCATTACGCATTGTTCAGCGTAAAGTATCACGTGTATTGTTCAACAAACGTGTGGTAACGCTTGATCTGGCTTCGTTGGTTGCCGGTACAAAATACCGTGGCCAGTTTGAAGAGCGCATGAAAGCCGTCATGAACGAGCTTGAAAAATCACCTGATGTAATTTTGTTTATTGATGAGATCCATACTATTGTAGGTGCAGGCGGTGCTTCAGGTTCGCTTGATGCCTCAAACATGTTTAAACCTGCTTTGGCAAGGGGCGAAATTCAATGCATCGGCGCTACTACTTTAGATGAGTATCGCCAGTACATCGAAAAAGATGGCGCTCTGGATCGTCGTTTTCAAAAGGTAATGGTTGAGCCCGCTACCCCAACTGAAACCATCGAGATCCTGAACCGCATCAAAGAAAAATACGAAGAGCACCATGGTGTAACTTATACCCCCGAAGCTATCAATGCCTGCGTTAACTTAACTACCCGTTATATTACCGACAGGTTTTTACCAGACAAGGCTATTGATGCCTTGGATGAATCTGGCTCACGTGTTCATTTAACCAACATCCATGTACCTCAAAACATACTGGATATTGAGCAAAAGATAGAGCAGATAAAAATTGAGAAAAACAAGGTTGTTCGTAGCCAGAAATACGAAGAAGCTGCTCAGTTACGCGATACCGAAAAGAATTTGATTGCCGAGCTTGACCAGGCTAAAGCCGTTTGGGAAGCTGAAACAAAATCAAAACGTTATACCGTAACCGAAGATAATGTTGCCGAAGTGGTATCCATGATGACCGGTATTCCTGTACAAAGGGTTGGCCAGGCAGATAGCCAAAAGCTATTGAATATGAGCGATACCGTTGCCAGCAAAATTATTGGCCAGGATGACGCTATCAAAAAATTAACCCGTGCTATACAACGTACCCGTGCCGGCTTAAAAGATCCTAAAAAACCAATTGGGTCATTTATTTTCTTAGGTCCTACAGGTGTTGGTAAGACCGAGTTAGCTAAAGAGCTTGCCCGCTTTATGTTTGATACCGAAGACGCGCTGATACAGATAGATATGAGCGAGTACATGGAAAAATTCGCGGTATCTCGTTTAGTAGGAGCGCCTCCGGGCTACGTAGGTTATGAAGAAGGCGGACAATTGACCGAAAAAGTACGTCGTAAACCATATGCTGTAATATTATTGGATGAGATTGAAAAAGCTCACCCGGATGTGTTTAACATTTTGTTACAGGTATTGGATGAAGGCCAGTTAACTGATTCATTAGGCCGCAAGGTTGATTTCAGGAACACTATCATTATTATGACCTCAAACATTGGTGCCCGCCAGTTGAAAGACTTTGGCCAGGGTGTAGGTTTTAGCACAAATGCTAAAAGCTTACAGGCTGATACACACTCAAGAGGGGTTATCGAAAACGCTTTAAAACGCGCTTTTGCTCCTGAGTTTTTGAACCGTATTGATGATGTTATCGTGTTTAACTCGTTGAGCAAAGAGGATATCTTTAAGATCATTGATATTGAATTGGGCTTCTTGTTCGGTCGTGTAAATAACTTAGGATATAAAATTGAATTGACTGAAGCCGCTAAAGAGTTCATTGCCGAAAAAGGTTACGATTCGCAATTTGGTGCCCGCCCGTTAAAACGCGCAATCCAGAAATACCTGGAAGACCCAATTGCCGAAGAGATCCTGAAAGGTGAGCTAAGCGAAGGTGATATTATGAAAGTTGATTTCGACAAAGAAACCAGCCAGATCACCATCATTGACGAAAAAGGTGAAAGCAAAACACCAACAGAAGAAGAACAGAAATAAGTTCGATATTAATAAAAATTCAACCCCGTTTGTTTAGGCAAGCGGGGTTTTTTGTTGGGGCGGATCAGTTTCTCTTTTCCTTTTAAGGCTGATAATCTGGAGGCAAAAGATTTGCGATGCCAGCTGCACCCCACTCACCTTCAACAAGAATACTTTGCGGGTTGGTTATCACTCCGTTGGATCCAAAAAAAGCATATTGTTCATTGAATGTTATTATGGTAGTTGCGTATGGGGGAGCATATGCCGGCAGGTTAATTCTATTTACGTTTGTACGGTCGTGCTTTTTGGTATATATAATATACATACAATCGGCAAAGTTCAATGAAAACACTCCCCGCGTATCCGTTTTGTGAGCGAAACTCTTTGTTGTTAAGGGATCGTCCTTAAATAACGTTTGGATATAGGGGAGGCCGTAATACCCGGGTGTGTTATAATCAGGATTGGGTTGCCGGGTTAATTTCAAAACTTTAAAGCCTTCTTCATCTAAATTATTGCCAAGCACAGATCTAAGAAAGTGCATCGACGAGCCAAAATAAGCGGTTTGGCGTCGTTTCTTCCATCTTTTCTTGTCAGTATCACTGCCTTTTAATTCTTCAAAGGTAGGCTTGCCATCGAGATATGTGGATCCGTTTGGTCTGTAATAAAAGATATCTAATTTATATTTTATAAGATATCCCAGGGCTTTGTTTTCAACCTCAATCTCTTCGTCAGAAAAAGCTGTTATTTTTTTTAAGAGCGGATTATATTTTACAAAAATAGCATCGGGGTTTAAAATGGTACATTCCTTTGCGTTGCCTGAACTACCTAAAAATACTTCCTTAAAAATAGCAAGGTCGCGATCGCGACCTTGTTGTATTTGTTATTAACAACATCCAATTCATCTACTCCCAGCAAGTTTATATCTGGTAAAGAAACGTTGTTATCATAAACATGCCATGAATTAGCATAGGTTTCATAATCTGCCGACGTTATTACAAGCGTGTATTCTCCCGGCTTTACATTCGGAATTGTAAACGCGCCGTCGTCATTTGTTTTGTACCTGGCGGTATCATCAGTTAAAAATACTTTAGCATTTAATATGGGAGTTTTATATCTTTTATCTATAACTCTTCCCGTTATGTTAAACTGGGCAAAGCATGTCAAAGGAAAGCACAGGAACAATAAGAATAAAGGTTTTAGCATCAATAAAGCTAAAAATAAATTGGTTATTTTCCATTGGCTTTTTCGGGTTCATAATCTACCGGTAACATTTCGGCAACACGACTGGCACCCCAATCGCCTTCAAAAATAACGCTGTGCGGGTTGGTGATGATGCCATTGTGGTCAAAAAAAGCATAAAGTTCGTCAAAAGCCAGTATAGTTACCGGGTAGTTGGGTACTTCTATAGGATGATAAACAGATAGATCGGTTTCCACACGTTTGTTTTTGAAGATCACGTACAGGCAGTCGGTAAAACCAATAGCGAATAAACCGGGCTGGTCTGTAGGGTGTGAAAAATCTGCCGGTGTAAGTGCCGGTTTGGTATATAATGACTGGTTATATTTATAGTTGTTGGCCCCCATGCGCCCTTCTTTATAATTGGGGTTGGGCTTGCGTACCAGCCTTAACACTTCAAAGCCATCTTTATCTGTTTGTCCGCTAATTACCGACCGCAAAAAATGCATGGACGAGCCAAGATAAGCAACCATCCGGTTCTTTTGCCATTTGCGTTGCTGCCCTTTACTTCCTTTTAACTCCTGGAATACCGAAACCCCTTCGTAATAAAACATATGTTTTGCATCGTAACTAAAGGCGGTAAGCTTATACTTTATTAAATAGCCCAGGGCTTTGTTTTCTACTTCAATAAAATCGTCTCTGCTTGAGGCTGATAAGACCATTTTTTTAGAGTCAAAATCTACATCAACTACATCGGGGTTCAGAATCTTGCATTGCGCGGCGTTGGCCGATGTGCCCAGGAAAAGGCGTTTAAAATCATCATAGTTGCGTTGTCGGTTTGGGTCGGGCTTGATGTTTACCTCCTGCAGCATGATTGTTTTGGGTGCCAGGGAAATTTCGGGTAGGGCGATATTGGCTGTACCGGCCATCAAAGTAATGCTGTGGGTTTCAAAGCCAACGGCGGTAACAATAAAAGTATACTGGCCGGGCTTTACATTGCGGAGTGTGAAGGTGCCGTCGTCGGCAGTTTTATCGCCAACAATGGCATTGTTTAAAAATACACTGGCATTAGCCACCGGCTTTTTATCATCAGCATTAATGATTTTCCCGGTAATTAGTACCTGGGCGAAGCAAAAAGAAGGAAAAATAAAGAATAACAAAAGAAGCTGTTTTAGCATAGATAAAGTTAAACTAAAATATTAGTTAATTGCAAATGCTTTTATTGGGGCAGCTAATCTGTTGAATATTTCTATAAATTGTATCTTTAACGCACATACTTGAATCTATTACATGGCTATTAATAAAAAACTCATTTATAAATATATTTTCATTATTTCTATCGCGCTAAACGTACTAACCATTGGATATTTTATTGACAAAAAAGTGCTTTTTGGCATTGAAAGCCGGCATCAGTTTGAAAGGCAAAAATGGAATGAACTTTTCAGTACAGCACATGATAGTACAGAAATTATTTTTATCGGTACCAGCCTCACCCAGAATTTTCGTTTGCAGGAGGAGTTTAATAACCCGCATCTCAAAAATATGGGTTTTGGAGGTACTGAAACCCCGGCCATACTAAATAATTTCAAAAGAATCATTGTAAGAAAACCGCCCAAAATCTTTTTAGAGGGAGGGATTAACGATGTCCAAAACGGGCTCAATATGGATGATGCCTTTAAAAACTTTGTTGAAATGTGTACTCTTGCCAAAACAGTCTCGCCACGCACGAAGCTTTTTGTTCAATCGGTTTTACCTACAATGACATCAAAGTTTAACGAGCGAATTGAAGGTTACAACAGTAGGATAATGGATTATTGCAAGGTTCATAATATTCCTTACATTAATATGTATCATGATTTTATTGTTGATGGCAAGCTTAATCCGCTGGCTACAATTGATGGCATACATCTTACTCCGTACGGTTATTATTTATGGAAAAAGCATTTGTTACCCTATATAAATGAGTAAGCAGGTAAGCTTTTGAAATAAATTATCTCAAATTTCGTTAAACCTTTTTTAATTATATTGTTCTTACAGTATATACAATCGAAACATTATGAAAAAAATCTTAACTCTTATTTGCTGCACTATGCTGATCGCAGCTACCTCATGTACTAAAAAATACATTACACCGGCTAATCGCACTGTGTTTTTCACTGTTAAAGGTGGAACAAGTGCAAGTAGTACAGGTGATTGGATATTAAATACTGATCCATCAACCGGAACAAAATCCTACTTAGTTAATTTAGGAAAAGATGGTGAATTACCCGAGCTTGACGGTTATACTCAAGCGAATGATGGTGTTATAGTATCTATATCCGGAGATAATGGTACCACCTATGAAGCCCTGCCTCAAACTTACAGTGGTGTTGCTTATAGCTACACCCATTCTAAGAACTTAGTTCAGCTTTTTGCGCAGTCTCCAAATGGAACCACTGCAATATTGCCAACAAGCGATTTGGTTGTGAAAATTGTTTTGGTTGATTCTCAACCTCAGTAAACTGTTGAGGTTATCCAACAAAAAAGGAGCTTTGCGATCGCAAAGCTCCTTTTTTGTTATGATGAATAGTTATTACAGAGAGCTGTTTAAAACTAAAAAGACCGTCATTGCTTCGTTCCTACCTATGGCGTTTTGTAAAAAACGTTTGTCATCCTGAACATAGTGAAGGATCTTCTTCGCTATAAAAGTCTGCGATGAGCAGGGTGAAGAAGATCCTTCGTTCCTCAGGATGACAAATCTTTTATGTGATTTCTGGCTTCAGAGGCCACGGTTTTAAAAAAGGCAATGACGATTTTTTTGATCGTTTTTATAAAAAAATAGCGGTGGGAAAATCCCCACCGCTATTTTTTTAGCCTTTAGCCTATTTCCCCATCTGGTCAATAACAGCTTGTGTTACGCCGGTAAATGAGAAACCACCATCGTGGAAAAGATTTTGCATGGTTACCATTTTGGTAAGATCGCTGAACATTGATACGCAGTAATCAGCACATTGGTCTGCATCAGCATTACCAAGCGGACTCATCTTTTCGGCAAAATCAATAAAGCCGTCAAAGCCTTTAACGCCCGAACCTGCAGTGGTGCGGGTTGGCGATTGTGAAATGGTATTTACACGTACTTTTTTGCTTACACCATACTCATAACCAAAGTTACGGGCAATGCTTTCTAATACAGCTTTGTTATCGGCCATATCATTATAGCCAGGGAAGTAACGCTGACCGGCTATATAGCTTAAAGCCAAAACAGATCCCCATTCATTAATGGCGTCATGTTTCATAGCGGCCTGTAAAATGCGGTGCAGGCTTAAAGCCGAAATATCAAAACCTTTATGGGTAAAATCGTAGTTGTTTTCTGGGTAAGGAATGTTTTTACGAACGTTGATGCTCATCCCGATAGAGTGCAAAATAAAATCAACACCGCCGCCAAAATGTTCTTTTGTTTTGGTGAAAAGGTTGTTGATATCATCATTGCTGGTAACATCGGCACCTATGATAGGGGCATTGCATTCTTCGGCAAGTTTATTGAGTTCGCCCATACGTAACGCGATAGGGGCGTTTGATAATACAATTTCGGCACCTTCCTGTACAGCGCGCTGCGCTACCTTCCAGGCGATGGATTGCTCATTTAAGGCACCAAATATGATCCCTTTTTTGCCTTTTAATAAATTATAAGCCATGTGTTGAGTTTATGTAATTGGAGCAAAGTTATAATATTAGTATCAAGTAGTTAGTATCAAGTATCAAGATTTTTAAAAGTAGCAGGTAGTAAGTAGTAAGTAGTAAGATTTTTTGTCCTGCCACTATCGTATAAAAGGCATGAAGCTGTCTTACTACTTGATACTAACTACTTGATACTTCCCCCAGCAATTCCCTTGCATTTTGCAAAGCGCTTTCACCGGGTTTATCGCCGCTTAGCATTTTGGCAATTTCTGTTACGCGTTCTTTTTCATCCAGTTTTTTAATGCGGGTATATGTGATAGCGGCGCTATCGTCTTTATAAACAAAGTAATGGTTTTTGCCCTTACTGGCAATTTGCGGCAGGTGGGTAATGGTAATCACCTGCAGGTTATCGGCCAGGCGCTCCATAATCTGGCCTACTTTGTTGGCTACCTCGCCGGAAACGCCTGTATCTATCTCATCAAAAATAATGGTTGGCAAGGCGGTATATTTTGCAATGATAGATTTTATGCTCAGCATCAACCTGGAAAGCTCACCACCAGATGCTACCTTGCTCATCTCGGCAAGTGAGTGGCCCTTATTTGCCGAAAACAGGAAACGTACGTGATCAACACCGTTTTTGGTGAGGTGGTCCGAAAGTCCGGAAGTCCGAGAGTCCGAAAGATCATTTGACTTTCCGATTTCCTGACTTTCCGACTTTCCGACTGCATTTTCAATCTTCAACGTCGAACTCGCCATGCCCATTTCGGCAAGTGTATCAATCACCTGTTTTTCTATAGATGGGATGGCTTTAAGCCTGTTAGCCGTTAGTTTTCCGGCCAGTTTTTCTAATTCGGTTTTATCGGCAACTAATTGCTTTTGCAGCTTTTCAATAGTTTCATCGCCAAATAAAGCCTGCTGTATTTTTTCGGATAGATCATCCTGTATCTGCAATAACTCGGCGTTGCTGTTTACCCGGTGCTTTTTTTGCAGGTTATAAATGAGGCTTAGTCTGAGATTGATCTCCTCAACCCTTGCTTCGTTGGTATGTGTTTTTTGTTCAATCGCTTCTACCTCGGCAGCAATATCTTTTAACTCAATGATAGTGCTGTTGAGGCGTTGATGCAATTCTTCAATTTGTGGGTCAAATTTTTCAAGTGCTGCCAATTGTTGCCCGGCCTCGCGCAATTGCGAAAGGGCTGCCGTTTCGCTTTCCTGGATAAGATAGTAAGCGCCATACAGGTTGCGCTTTATTTCTTCGGCGTTGTTTAAGGCATATAGTTCCCGCTCAAACGGTTCCTGTTCATCGGGGCTCAGGCTCACTTTTTCCAACTCATCAAACTGAAACTGAAAATAATCAAGATCCGCTTTGGCTTTATCACTTTCGGCAATTAATTCATTGAGTTTGCTAACCGACTTTTTATAGCTCCTGAATTTGGTTCGGTAATCATTTAAAAGGTCATCATGTTTAGCTACCGAATCGACCACCAATAGTTGAAACTCCGGGTCGTTGATCTCCAACGTAGCATGCTGCGAATGGATATCAATCAGTTTTTCGCCTAATTGTTTAAGCGTGGCGAGGTTAACCGGGGTATCATTTACAAAAGCCCGCGATTTACCATCGGCCGAGATCTCGCGCCTTAACACGGTTTCGGCTTCATGGTCAAGGTCATTATCTTCAAAAAAGGAACTTAAATGAAAATCGTTAATCTTGAACGATCCTTCAATAACGCATTTTTTTTGTTGATTAAAAAAGTATCGACTTTCGGCGCGTTGCCCCAAAATAAGCGACAAGGCACCCAATATGATCGATTTACCCGCGCCGGTTTCGCCGGTAAGTATGTTTAAGCCCTGGCCAAAACTAATCTCCAGGTTATCAATCAGCGCGTAGTTATTAATGGTTAGCTTCTGAAGCATAAAAAAAGTATCCTTATTTTATTAAGGATACTAAATTACGAATTAAGGTTATTTAAACTAAAATTTAATGACCGATTGCTAAATTATTTAGTTAACGTTCTCTGTTTTATTAGTAACATAACAAATCTAAAATGTGCTATTTATACGATGTACCACAAAGTAACAGCGTAGGTTTTGGTAAATAGATGAGGAATCAGAATTTAAAGCTTTTCTATTTTTTCAATAGGTAGCTTTGTGAATTTTACTATTTGAGAAAGCGGTATCGTTGGTTACCTGGTAATCGGCATTGCCGGCAATAGCCAGGTCTGCAAATTTATAATCATCAGGATCTTGTTCAACAAGATAGCAACGCTTTTATATTCTCATCCCTTACCACCTCACCACCAACAACGCCACGCCCTGTCTCGGCAAATTAATCGCGGTATTTAACCGCCCTGCTTTTACCTGTAGTTTTACAGGTTTACCAATAGTTTGCAATTGCCCGGCTTGTTCCAGTTGTTTTATTTGCTGTTCAGTTGGTTTTTGTGGCGATCCCATCTTTTTCCATACTTCGTATGAATTGCTGTGCTTATCGTCTATGCGGTATTGGGTAATTGATGCGGCTGTGGCTGGGATATCATTAAGGGTGACGTTTACAGTTTTGCCCGCGTTTTGAATATCATCGTCGTGATAATTCCAGATCATTACGGTAGCTTCCTTTTTATCTTTCGCGGCAAGTGCGCCAATGTCAGTGCCTTTGCCGCTTAACCCCGAATCAATAACGGTTTGCAGCGGGTGCATTTCATCGGCAATTACCTTTACCCTTTTGCCCTTCATCATCCCAAACATCCGGAACACGTTCAATACCGGTTTATCAACGCCATTGGTGGCCAGGTCCCTGAAGCCATAAAACCAGGGCTGGTTTTCAAATTCAAACGACCACGACACCGCGCCCATAAAGTTTACGCCCAAGGAGTCGGCCAATTGATACTCTCGGGCAAAGGAGGCCGCGGTATAGCTGGAATACATGGTGCCGTTGCGATACGCATTTTGCGGGTTAGTCGCCATACCGCAAGCCGCGCAACCCTCAGGATCAGATTCACCAATCACTATCGGGAGGTTCTTGGTTTGGGGGTATGATGCCACAATTTTAAAACCCTCCATAATATCGCGCAGCTGTGGTGCCATGTTCATACGCACACGGCCATCAATTAACGTAGGCTGGCCTTTGGCATGAAAAGAGAGGACTTCCAGCGGCGTGCCAATTTTACCGGTTGCATAATTGGTATCGGCTATGCAATGTTCAATAAAAGCCCTTAAAAACTTCATCCCGCTTTTGCTCGATCCGCCGGCAATTTCCGGTCCGCCTATTTTGGCGGTTGGTAATGCCCGTTTCAGACCATGGGCGGCATAATCGTACATCTTAAAAAACTCTTGCATGGTGCCTTTCCAGTAACTGATGTTCGGCTCGTTCCATATTTCCCAGTACCAGCTTTCAACTTCCTTTTGGCCATAACGGGCAACCTCATGTTTCACCCATTGGTAAATGAGTTCTTCCCATTTGTTGTAGTCTTTGGGTGGATAAGCCCAGCCGGTGTAAATGTCATTGTAATCGTCGCCAGGTTTCCAATGGTGCCGGTACGGTTCGGGATGGGTTGACAGGGCCTGGGGCATAAAGCCAATTTGGGCATAGGGCTTAATGCCGCGTTTAATGTAAGTATCAAAAATACTATCCACCAGGTGCCAGTCATAAACCGGCTTGCCGTTGGCATCTTCGGTGTAAGCGTTGGTAGAGCCCCATTTAAGGGCCGCCTCGCCATCGCCGGTTGTAAGCAAATTATGCACACGCAGATGCACAGGCCCGGGGCTCAAAGCGGCTAATTCGGTAAGCAGTTTGCGGCCATCTTTCATATAGGTATAGTTTGGCTCGTCGTGCCCAAACCATGCCCAAACGGGACTCATATCGCCGGTTTCCTGTTTTAAGTTAACGGTTATGGAAGCGGGTTGCTGCTGCGCCCTTGCCGGCATAAAATAGCATAAGCCACCGGCCAATACACCGGCGATATACCCCAAACTGATTTTCATAAATGTAAATTATAGGTTGATAATGGCCTTTTTAAGTGTGAAAAAGACACGTGTCAATTTACAAATATTATCAGGAAATAAAACAGGTATACAACTAAAATTAATTACTGTTTGCCAGCTGAAATATGCTGAATAAATGATGCGCCTCGTGTAAAACAAAAAACTCGGCCCATTGCATAATGTCGAGGGTGCCATACCTTGGATGCACGCCTGTTAAGGCTAATTCTTCATCGCTCAACCCATTGAGCAGCGCCAGGATCTTTGCCCGGTTTACGTCGTAACCTCTTAATAAATCATTTAATGAAGTAAGTTGATAGGCTGGAAACTCGCTGTCTTCATCGCCTTTGTAGGCACCAAATTGTACGCCCGGTGTATCCAGTATCTGTTGCATGCGATCGATAAAAATTACCTGGTAACGGGCAAGGTGGGCAATTTGGTCATGAATGCTCCATTTGCCGGGTGCGGGAGTACTAATCAGTTTTTCGTCGCTTATATGATCAATAATAGGCGTTAAAGCTTTGTATTGTGTTTGCAGGCGCTGGGAAAGGGAATCGTAAATTTTCATGATTTATCTGGATTGCTCAGTTATACTTTTTTTATGGCGCAAATGCACATCTCTTTGCGGGTTACAAAACCCAGTTTTTCATATAGTTTAATTGCACTTGCATTATTGGTTTTTACGTGTAAAAACGGAATGCCGCCATCTGCCTGTATCAAACGTACCTGGTGCTGTATCAAACGGCTGGCATAGCCTTTCCCCAGGTGATCGGGATGGTTACATACGGCACTTACTTCCATATAGGGCAGGGGCTGCATTCGCCGGCCTGTCATGGCTATCAATTCACTGCCCTCAAAAATGCCAAAGTAGTTACCAAAATCAATAGTACGGTTAAAAAACGGACCAGGGTTGGTTAGTTTGGTTAAAGCCAGCATGGCCGGGATGTGTTTATCCTGTAAAGCAGTAAATTCAATATCGGTAACCGCCGGTGGTGTGGACTGCTCATACACCATTTGCAAAACCGGTATCGGGTCAATAACCTCCCAGGGTTCGGGAAACTCCATTTCATCGGGCTTAAAAACAGCCACAACAGTGTTGGCCGGCAAAAGCTCATAAAGAATATGGAAGTTTTCTGTGGAATTTGATGCTATCGCCGCAAATGGCGATACGTCTCTTTTAAAATATTGGGCCTGGTCGTTACCTATGGAAAATGCTTTATTGCCGGTGCTTAAAGCATTCCATATGGGGTTATCAAGTATGTGCTGCATGGTTTATAGCTATACAATAATCTTTTATGCTATTTACACTCAAAAAATTATTGGCTTGCTAAGTTCTGATAATTCTGTTTACAAAAAATAATGAAGTGTGTGAAACAGGTCATATTTCCTTTTTATTAGTGTTAGCTAAACAGGACATGTGGATATACTTTATTTACCCGGATGTAGCTATAAATGAGGCTGTTTGTTTTTGTTAACACTTGTTCAGGAAAAATAGGCCTTTTATGAAGAATGAATGAATTAATTATTTGGTAATGAGCTGATTTATAATTTTTTGGTTTGATATTTGTTTATGTAGAAAGCTATCATCTTCCTCGACTTTACGTTAACGCTTTAAAACAAATGGTCATGAAAAATAACAAAAAGCTACTCAATAACGCCCTAACCAGCATGGTGATCAATCTGCACGACCAGGGATACACCGATGATTTTTTAGCAACCAAAGACGAGCAATTGTTTTGCATCCAGGATTGCGAAAACTACTCACTGGCCGATTTAAATATCAGGGTAATTGACCAGGGGTTTGACCAGTTTAGTAATTCCTATAAATATATTCACACCATCGAAACCTGTAATGGCTCAAAAGGGTTGCTGTTTACAGATCTTGTACTGGCCGATGCGGAGGGTGTTAACTAAAAAACTTAGATGGCAAAAGCCTTATCTTCAAAATGATTTTTTCTGAGATTGGAATTCTACCCAATCTGTTCTTTTACGTACTCAATACCTCGTGCCAACTTATATTTAAACCACTGCTCGCGTAAATCGGGGTAATAATGTAGCAGGTGATTAAAATTGCCGAATGGTTTCTTGCGCGATATGGCATCAATGAACTTGTTGTGCGTGGGTATGTAATTAATGCCGGCAATAAAATCTTCCATAACTTTAAAAGCCTCGCGGCTGCTCATGGCCTCAAACCGTTGGTAGTCGCCATAATTTTCATCAATCTTATCTATAACCTCTGCCCATGGTTCTTCATCATAGCCGGGGTTCTTGAGTTCATCAGGATAATAATCCATAGTACCTGTAGGTTTGTGATAAAAGCAAACCATCCCCATATCCAGCATTTCGGCAATATCTTTTATAATTTCGGGGGTTATTTCTCGTATTAAATGCATAAACGTAATTTAGTGTTTTAATAGATTTGTATTACGATTTAGTACAAAAGTATAAGTTTACCTTAATAGTTTTAACAATTAGATGATATCAAACGGGAATGCATTCAGCCTGCAAAATTTTGAAGAACAGGTAAGTAAAATCATGCTGCAAAGAGGACAGGAGTATTATGAAGCAGGAGCGGTTGAGGACCTGGAAGATAATGATGGTAAGTGGACCGCCGAAGTTGAAGGATCTGAAACGTATGCGGTATCGGTTACACTGAAAAAGGATGACAAAATTGTACAATATTATTGTGATTGCCCCTATGATGGCATGATATGCAAACATGTGATAGCTGTTTTATATGAGATTAGAGATGAGCTGATCAAGCGCATCGCGGTTCCCAAAAAAGGATCGAAAAAGAACCAGTTTGAAGATTTGCTGCTAAAGATCAGCGCCGGTGAGTACCGCGTGTTTATTAAAGATTACGCCCCAAAGAATAAGGATTTTAAATTGGCGTTTGAGCTGTTTTTTGCAGATAAAGACGGGCGTATTGATACCGGTAAATTATATACCGATATAATTAAAAAACTCATTAAAAAATATACTGGTAAGGGGTATATGGACTATCGTTCGTCGCAGAGTTTTGCCAAAGAGGTTAACCAGTTAGTTGATAAGGGTTTTGGCTTTGCTGATAAAAAGAACTTTGTAGAAGCTTTTGTAATAGCCACGGTGGCGTTAAAAGAAATGATACAGGTAATTACCTATTGCGATGACTCCAGCGGCGCTCTGGGCGATGCCCTTATCAATATAACGGAATTGATAAGCTCAATAGCTTTAGGCGACGATGCCATTATGGATATGAAGGAGCGGGTGTTTGGATTTCTACAAACGGAGCTTACCGATGGGATTTACTTTGATTATGGTGATTTTGGGTATGAACTGATGGATATTTTTCAAACCTTAGCCGAAGAGATAAATAAACATGAAGAATTTTTAGGTTTTATTGACGCCTGGCTACCCAGGTTAGCCAACCGCAACAGCAGGTATCAGGAGGACTTTTTTGAAACCAGTAAAATTGAATTTCTTAAAGCAATAGGAAGGGAAGAGGAAGCCGGGGAATTGATAGTGCAAAATATGGAAATTGTGGAGGTAAGGCAGGCCGAGGTAGATAAAGCAATTGATAATAAAGATTTTATACTGGCTAAAAACCTGGTTGGGGAAGGTATTGGGATAGCCCAGGAGAAAAAGCATCCCGGCACAGTTACGCAATGGGAAAAACAGCTACTAAGGATAGCCCTGTTGGAAAACGATTTATTATTGGTCCGCAAGTACTATAAGCAATTTGCCTTTGACTCCAACTGGTTTAGTATAGATTATTACAGAATGTTAAAAGCAACCTACAGCGCGGATATCTGGCAAGGTGTAATTGAAACCACTATAAAAGATATCACTATAAAAACCACAAAAAAACATGGTGGCAGTAAATGGGAATCACTTAACAGTAGCTTGCTTTCGGCGCTTTCACCAATTTACATCGAAGAAAAATTTACCGACAGGTTGTTTGAACTGGTAAAACAAGAAACGGATATTGACCGGATCATGAAATACCACAACGACCTGGTGTTTACCTATGCCGCCGAGCTACTGCAACTCTATATCCCTGCCCTGGAAATACAGGGCGACAATGCCACCGAACGGAGTAGATATGCGCAGCTTGTTGGTAACATGAAAAACATAATGAAGGCTTTTCCTCACGAAAAAGAAAAGGTTATTGCAGTTGCGAAAAAGCTGAAAGCGAAGTACCCAAGGAGGCCGGCAATGTTGGATGAATTGAAAGCAGTGTTATTATAGAAATAGTTTGATTCTTTTGTTTTTGTAGAGACGCATCACATGCGTCTCCCGCGCGCAAATCAACCTTACAAATCTGAAATGAAATGCAAAAATTAGTTCTGTACAGTTGGAGATACATGTGATGTGTCTCTACAGTGAAAACTGATTGCAGATTATTCCCCATTAAACATCGCTATCATATTAGCAATCGCATCCCGCGAGTGCAGTGACTCGGTTTGTTCTAACGTAATCTGTCCAACCTCGGCAAATCTAACCAGCATCTGTTTTTCATAAGCTGCTATGGCCGATTTTACATCTGTGTACTCATCGCTTAAAAGGCATTCGGCCAATTCCAACGCATCTAACATGGCCATGTTTACACCTTCGCCCGCATAGGGTGGCATCAGGTGTGCGGCATCGCCAAGCATAGTAAGGTAAGGTTGGGTTTCCCAGGTTTGATTCAAAGGCATGCAATATTGTGGACGGGGGATAAATGCCGAACTGGCATTTTCAAAAAGCTCGCTCCATATGCTATCCCAACTTGCAAAATCTTTTTTAAACCAGGCTAATACCTGGGCCTTATCGGCAAAGTTGATTCCACTTTCCTGTACCCAAAACTCGGCGCATTTAAATCCCACATAAAATGCCAGGCTGCCATCGCCTTTTGAACTCACTATCAGTGTTTTTGAATCGCCCATGGCAAATATTTTGCCGCTCTTTAGTAGCTCATGGATTTTAGGGCTGTTGATTGCCGAATCATATACCGCGCCTTCAACCGCGGTTACTCCGGCATAAAAAGGTTTGATAGGAGTGATGTACGGGCGGATTTTTGAGCTGGCCCCATCCGCGGCAATCACAATATCGGCATGAGCGGTTGTGCCATTTTTAAACTGGAGTTCAAACGCGTCGCCCTGCGGTATCAGTGCGGCAAAGTTGCAATCCCAAACTACGGTATCCGGCTGCAGGGAGTTTAATAAAATTTCCCGCAGCGGACCGCGGTCAATCTCCGGACGGCCATGCTCATCATCACCGTCAAAAACGTCTTCATATATGATCCTGGCGTTTTGGTCAGTTATCCGCAAATGATCGGCACCGGGGCGGTAGTTAGCTTTAAACTCTGCCATCAGGTTGGCCTTGCGTAAAGCTTTTAGGCCCGATTCGTCATGCAGATCAAGCGTGGCGCCTTGTACCCTTACACTCCGGTTTACATCGCGCTCGTAAACTTTTACGCTGGTGCCGTTCATTTGTAAGATCCTGGCAAGTGTAAGGCCACCCGGGCCGCCGCCTACTATAGCTATATTTTTGTTTTTAATGGTGTTCATTTGGTTGGTTATTTATTGTTGATTAAGCCTGCTATTACTACCTCGCAGCATTGCATAATCACCTCGTCGGTTATGATCTGTACGGGCCGTGTGGTATGGTCAAAGTATTCGTTTACCAAATCTATCAAGGGCGACATCAGCAAAGCCCTGAGCACATCAAAAGGAAAGCTTTTGATAACACCCGCATCGGCATTATCGGTTAAAAAGCGATGTACAGGGGCGAAGTACTGCCCCTGTACAATGTTTTCCTGCTGATATGCCTTATTAAGCAAGGGCGACGACTTGCTGTGCTGCAACAAAGCAAAGTGCGAACGGTTGTTTTTTAGATAGGTAAATGTATTCATCCACAGCTTTTTGGTGCCGGTGCTAAAATCCATGCCGTCAGTAAAACCATTTAAAATGGCCGCTTCATAAGGCTCCAAAACCTCGTGGATGAATAGCTTTACCAACAGGTCTTCCTTGTTCTCATACTTGATATAAATGGTACGGGGTGAAATGTTAGCAGCCTTAGCCAGCTTTTGCATGGTTAGGTTTTCCAATCCTTCATTGGCAATAATGTCAAGCGCCATGCTGCGGATAGCTTGTTCTTTTTCGAGATTTTTTGGTCGCATACCGGTTTAAATCCAGGTTGAATAAATTATGATACAATAATAAGTAAATGTTTATTTACTTAAAAAGGTTAATTTAATTCATGACATTATTTTTACTGATGGGTGCAAGGAAGGGGATTGTTAAAGCAAAAAAAGTCGTCATTGCGAGGGGGGGGCTTCATGCCTACCCATGACAAGTCCACCATGTCATTGCGAGGAACGAAGCAATCTCATGCTCTACAGGGCGAATCTGCACAGTTCGCGATTGCTTCGTTCCTACCCATGACGTTTTTTAAAAAATGTTTGTCGTTCTGAGAAGCTGTTTAAAAACGGTTCTGGAAAGATATTACAGTCAAAAAAATCGCATTGCTTCGTTGTTTACGTTCATAATGATGTATTTCGTTTTCTTGGTATCGGTAGAACGTTGGAGACGACTCACCCCGGCAGCGCTTCGCTGGCAGACCCTCTCTCCGGCTGAAGCCGCAAAGAGGGTAAAAACTGTTTTTATTTTCCGCCCCTCTATGCGACGCAGTCGGAGAGAGGGGAAGACGGGCGTAGCCTCGTCGGGGTGAGTCGTCTGCGCCTTGTTCACGTCATGCTGTCCTTCAGATATCGAAAATCTTACCAAAGGCAGTAACAATCTATTTTTCTTATTTTTAAACAGCTTCTGAGGAACGAAGGATCTTCTTCGCCTTGCTAATTGCAGACTTTTATAGTCAAGAAGATTCTTCGTGCCTCAGAATGACAGCGTGGAGAGGGTAGTTCTTACGTCATTTCCACCTTCACAGTCCGCGGATTTTACAACTCGCAATGACATAGCCCTATATTGTCATTCCACCTTCAGAATTTCGCGAAATTTTACAACTCAGAATGACAAATTTTTTACGTCATTTCCTCCTTCAGATGCAAGGATTTTATAGCTCACAATGACGATTTTAATTGTACTATCTTTTCGATCAGTTCTTAAGAAGTTATTAGTGTATTTATCCCATGGAGATAGTTTATCTGCCACTATCCGCCATCTGCTCTATCACCTGCAACACATTTTTCAATACCGGGCTTTGGTCATCGGTACGCCAGTTTACGTACAGATCGGTACTAAAGGGTAGCTCAATAAACCGGATGCCGGGTGTTTGATGATGGATATAGGATAAAGGCAGAATGGATAAACCCAGGCTTTTGGCTACCAGGCCGAGTATAGTCGACCCAAAATCTGAATGATATACGGTATGAGGTACGCAGCCCATGGTATCGAAAAAATCCTGCACTATATTGCGGTAGCTGCTGCTATGGTCAACTATTGGCAGGATGAATTTTTCATTTTGAAGATTGTGAGGGGTAATATCGGTATAGGTATGGTATTGATGGTCATCTGGAACCAGCATAGCCAGTTGGTCGCTGTTTACCCTCATCGAACTGATATTGGCCAGTCGATTAATATCGCGGGTAAAAGCAAGGTCAATCTTATATTCCTTAATAAATTCCTGTTCGTTTTCATATAGCAGCTGTACCAGCTCGATCTGCAATTCCGGGAACCGCGCGGAAATTTTGCCAAGCAGATTGGGTAACAATGACGATGAAATAGAATCCGGATGGGCTATTTTAATGGTGCCAGTTTCGCCATCGCTTATCTTTTTGGCAAACAGGTGAATGAATTTCAATTCATCGAGCATTACCGCCCATTTATCCCTTAAAAAATCGCCGGCTGGCGTAAGCTTCACGTTTCGCTTGTTTCGCTCAAATAGTACCAGTCCCAATTCTTCTTCTAACGACTGGATCTGCCTACTTAACGCCGACTGCGTGATATTCATTTTTTCGGCTGTTTTCCAAAAATGCAGTTCTTCGGCAAGCTTCAAAAAGTTTCTTATCTGCTGTAAATCCATTTCATTAATGCGTTAAAATCATTAGTTAATCAAAAATGAGCATTTTTTAGCATTTGTTTCGCCCTTATCTTTGAACCGTAAACAACAATGAAAATATTAGCGCCATATATTAAGCACTACAAAAGCAATATCAGGCTTGCGTTCCCGGTGATGATCACTCAATTGGGGCATCCGCTGGTGGGCTTTTCATCGTCGGTTATATTAGGGCATTTCGCAGGTACCATTCCATTAGCCGCCCTGGCGCTTTCAAACGGCTATTTTAATTTGTTGATGATCATCGGTATTGGCATATCATATGGCTTAACGCCGCTTATCGCGCATGCTAATGGCAGTCGTTATTATTTCCTTTGCGGCAGGTTACTGGCACATAGCCTGGTGGTAAATATCCTTACCGGTTTGTTGCTGGTAATTGTAGCCCTTAGTGGTTCGGTTTTTATGCTCGACCATTTGGGGCAACAAAGTAATGTGGTAGCACAGGCCAAACCTTTACTGCTGTTAATGGGCATCTCATTATTGCCGTTAATGGTATTTTTAACCTTCAAACAGTTTGTAGAAGGCTTGGGCCTAACCCGCCAGGCCATGCAGGTAAGCTTGTGGGGCAACGCCATCAATATTGTTATAGGCATTGTACTGGTAAAAGGGATGTTTGGTATAAGCCCAATGGGCGTAAAAGGGGTAGGCATTGCCGCCATTGCCGACCGTGCCATTATGGCTATTGCCATGGCCTGGTACGCCATAAAAAGTAAACGCACCCGGCTGTACGTGCGCGGTTTTTCGTTACTCGGTTTAAAACTCGACTTGTTTAAAAATAATTTAAGATCGGGCTTGCCCATCGCTTTACAAAACGTGTTCGAGATCAGCGCGTTTAGCGCGGCGGTGTTCATGACGGGCTGGTTAGGTGCTGCGCCCCTGGCAGCGTACCAGGCCACCATGATCATGGTAGCTATGATCTATTATGCTGCCTGCGGGATAGGAACAGCGGCCGCAGTCAATACCGGCTTTTTCAGGGGACGGAAAGAACCACAACAGGTACGTTTTTCAGCCTTATCCAATTATCACCTCGTTATTGCTTTTCACCTGCTTACCGGGCTTACCTTATTTGTTTTTCGTGGATTTTTATCCCGGTTTTTTTCTGCCGATGCCGCGGTGATAGCCATGGTGATCCAATTGCTCATCTTCGCTTCTATTGTGGAAGTTTTTGATGGTCTGCAAATCATCGGCTTAAGTGTTTTACGGGGCATGGGCGATGTAAGATTTCCGACGCTGATTGCTTTTGTGGCTTATTGGCTGATTGCTTTGCCGCTGGCCTATGTGCTTGGCTTGCATACCCACCTTGGTGTATTTGGTATTTGGGTGGGGCTTTACATCGGCTTAGCGATTGCCTCGGCTGGTTTGTACCTGCGTTTTAACCGTTTATCAAAACAAACTTTATCTTATTAAACCATACTATATATTTATCACATGGAATTTTCAACCGTAGTTAAACCGTTCGATGAACTTACACCCGCCCAGCTTTATGCCATATTAAGGCTTAGAAACGAGGTATTTGTAGTGGAGCAGAACTGTGTTTTTCAGGATGCCGATAATAAAGACCCGCACTGTAACCACTTGATGCTTTTTAACGAGGGCGAACTGATGGCCTATGCGCGGATTGTGCCCGCGGGTGTAGCTTATGAAGAAATGTCGATAGGACGGGTAGTTACCAGCCCCAAAGCACGTGGTACCGGCGCGGGTAGAATTTTGATGACCAAGGCCATTGAACTATGTTATGAAATTTTAGGTGCGGGCCAAATCCGTATTGGGGCTCAATGTTATATCAAAAACTTTTATGCTTCATTGGGTTTTGTAGAAACCGGGGACCCTTATGATGAGGATGGGATTTTGCATATTGAAATGGTTAAGTAAGAATGCGGCATTTGCCTAAATGCCGGCTACGACTCACCCGGTCTACGCTTCGCTGGACCACCCTCTCTCCGGCAAGCCGCAAAGAGGGTTAAAAAAACAAAAATTCTCCTTCCCTTCTATGCGGCGCAGCCGGAGAGAGGGGTGACAAGCGCAGCGATGTCGGGGTGAGTCGTCTGCGCCTTGTTCACGTAATGCCTTCCATCAGATTCTGCTGATTGGAACCCGACGGTTATTTTTTTTCTGTCATTAAAAAAAACTATTTTAATTGATTTCTTACTTTCACCATAAAATAACACCATCACCTATGGAAAACGCCGCTTACTGGATAACGCATTTGCAATTACAACCGCATCCCGAGGGCGGTTATTATAAAGAGGTATTCCGTTCCGCTCAATTGGTTAACAGGCAACACCAGCCTGAGGTGGTAAAAGAGGCCCGCACATCCATTTATTACCTGTTGGAAAGCAAAGATTTCTCGGCCTTTCATCGCCTGTCCTCTGATGAGATCTGGTATTTTCATAAAGGCGATCCGTTAGTGATTTATGCCATTAACAGCGATGGTGCATTAACAACTCACGAATTGTCAGATGCACCTTCGGGTAGTTTATCCATTGTCATTGAGCCTGGCATTTGGTTTGCCTCACAGCCTATGGTTAAAGATGGATTTTCATTGGTAAGCTGCGCCGTAGCACCCGGTTTTGATTTTAGTGAATTTGAAATGGGAGGTAAAGAAACCTTGCAATCGCTGTTTCCTAAGCACGCCGACCTGGTGGCCAGGCTGTCAAGGTGTTAAATAACTTATGACTGAAAATCGGCCCCCAGGCTTTTTGCTTTCCAACGCTCTGTTTCCGCCGTCATGGCCGAAAGTTTTTCAGTTGCCCGGTGCCAGGCATCGGCACCCATAAAAAAGTGAAGCGGTGGTTCGGGGTTTTCGGCCAGTTCTATGAATAATTCTGCTGCTTTTTCGGGATCTCCGGCTTGTTGCCCATTCATAGCCAGGTAGCGTTCCTGGGTTTTCTTCACAGCCTTATAACCTTCTATTTTACTTTCGGTAAAGGCCAGCGAGTCTTTGGTCAGGAAACCGGTACGAAAGCCGGATGGCTCGGCTACCGTTACTTTAATACCAAACTCCCGAACATCGGCAGCCAACACTTCAGAAAAAGCGGTAAGCGCCGCTTTAGTAGCCGAATAAACCGACCAGCCCGGCGCCCCAACAAACCCGGCTACCGAAGAGATATTTATAAAATAGCCCGCCCCCTGCTGCCGCATAACGGGTAATACACTTTTGGTAACATCAATAGCAGCATGTACATTAATATTAAAAATATCGCGCACTTGCTGCCCGGTAATTTCTTCAACCGTGCCGGCCATGCCGTAACCTGCATTATTAACTACCACATCTATCTGCCCAAAAGCAGCAAGGGTTTGCGCTACTGATTCCTGGATCGAGTCGATATTGGTCAAATCTACCGCCAGAGACAGGAAACGTGTTTTATCACATATCCCAACAGCGTGAGTTAACGAATCGGCGGTGCGTGAGGTTGCGGCTACCCGGTAGCCATTATCCAATAGTTTTTTTACAAGGGTTAAACCCAATCCCTGGGAAGCCCCGGTTACATACCATACTTTTGATGAGTTCATTGTTTTAATATTTTAATGAGTTATTTAAAGAGCCTGTTTAAACTTCTTTGAAGAATATTTTATATGATTTATGAGGCAAATATTCAGCCTTCAGCCAATCAAATTCGGGCGAAAAGCGGTTTCTCTCGTCCTGAGAAAAGTCTACTCTTTTAATGAATAGTCCTGTATTGAGTTTACACTTTTCTAAAGGTAGTTTTAGCCTTAAATGCTATTAAGTAACTGATAGTGAGGAATAAAAGCGTTCCACCTTTGTGCTTTTTGAGAAAGTGTAACTTGCTGACTGTCAATATAAATGCGTTCCAAAGCGTTCCACGTGTTCCACCCGTTCCGGTGGAACGCTATATAGATGGATCAGCCTAAGCAAATAAAAAACTTCAGGGGTTTAGTAGGCTTTCTTTATTTTTAAACATGCTTTACGCTGATTGCTTTTCTTATGATTACTTAAGCTTTTAGGTCGTTAAAATAATCGTTGGTTTCCTGCAATATGGCCTGCATCAGTTCGGCGGCTTTGGTATGTTTTAATATAGGTGCTATCTGCCCGCCCCAAAACAAAACCATATCCCATTTTTGCTGCTCAATAGCCGCCTTTCTTATGGCCGATATAAATTGTGTTTGGAAAGGGAACGACAAAAATCCTTTCTCTTTACCCAACAGGTCTTTTGCTAACCGGCTGGTAATACCACGCCCCAACCTGCCGGTAAAAGCACGCGATAGGGTAGTATATTTAGCCGCATCAGAAAACAACATTTGGCGGTGGATTGGTAGAGCGTTTGATTCATCGGTAGCTAAAAAAGCAGTACCTATCTGCGCCGCATCTGCACCTAAGGCTAACGCGGCTGCAACGCCTTTGCCGTTGGCTATACCGCCGGCCGCTATAATGGGCGTTTTAACCTTTTCTTTGATCTGCTGTAACAACACAAAAGTGCCCGTAACCGATGACTCGGCCGAAGCCAGGAACGATGGCCGGTGACCGCCGGCCTCAAACCCCGAGGCAATGATGAGGTCAACTCCTGCCGATTCCAGCAGCAGGGCCTCATCTAAAGTAGTAGCAGCGCCAACGGTTACAATGCCCAGTCTGCGGCATTGCTCCAATACATCGGCCGATGGTACACCAAACATAAAGCTGAACACCGCTGGCTTTAAATGAAGCAAGGCTTCAACCTGGTTTTCAAACCTTGGTTTAAAGGGGGCCGGTTTATCGGGAAAGGGAATACTAAGTTCATCAAAATAAGGTTTAAACAGATTTTGGGTTTGCTGGTACTGCGCATCGCTAAGGTCCGCATCGGCCCCATCATGGTCTGATACCCACAGGTTGATGTTGTAGGGCTTATTGGTAGCGGTTTTAAGCTGTTTATCAACATCAATTATTTCCTGCGGACTTAAAGTGTAGGCACCGTAACCGCCCAATCCGCCCGCGTTTGATACGATAGCTACCAAGTCAATCGAAGAAAGATTACCGCCGAACGGTCCCTGCAAAATAGGGTATTGGATACCCATTATTTGCGCTGCTTTTGTGTTGTACCACATGGCTTGTGTTTTTAAAGGTTATTCTGTAACGTCGCTTATCATTTTATTAACAATGAGCCAACGATTATCTATTTTATGAAACGACAGGAACTCGTGGTAATCAAAATCATACATTTTAACACGTACTTTTGCTATCGCGATAGAATTGATCACGTTGATAGAAATGATCTCGCCCTTAAATGGTTTGCCCGAATCTTTCGGACTCTGACGGTTTTTAACTCCATCAAGGTAGTCAACCAGGGTTTTGGCGTAAGGCTGGCCTTTTACATCGCCAAACAATAAAGTTCCGGCGTTAAAGGTACTGCTTAGCAGGGCAACATCGCCTTCATGAATTGCCTTAAAATAAATATCTAGTGTTTTTGAGATTGCTAATGAATCTTCTTTTGAATTTTCCATGGTGTTTATATTTTTTGATTGTTTATTGCTAAGCTGTTGCCCGCTAAGCAGGCAACAGTTCAGGGTGAATAAGGCGGTAAGCAACAAACATTTCATGATCATTCGTATTAAATTAATTCAGGTTGTGACCTGCAGACATGCCGCCATCCACATTAATAATAGCGCCGTTTATAAAATTGCTTTTGGCAATGGTATAAACCATTTCGGCTATATCTTCAACTTCGCCAACACGGTTTACCAGGTGGATGCCGGCACTTTGATCGCTGTTATCTTCATCGCCGTTCAGGTGCATTGGTGTGCGGATAACACCCGGGGCAACGGTATTAATGCGGATGTTGCGTTTACCAAATTCGGCAGCCAGCTGTATAGTAAGCGAATGGATAGCGCCTTTGCTTGTTAACGGAGCTGTAGTTGGCAGGCCACCCAGCGCGTGGTTAACCAATGGCGTACCGATGTTGATTACCACACCATCATGTTGTTTTAACATCTGGGGAATTACGGCCTGGGTTGTAAAGTAGGTGCCTTTAAGGTTGGTATTTAAAAAAGTATCAAGGTAGGCTTCATCAACCTCCAAAAATGGTTTGGTTCCAAAAATACCGGCATTGTTTACCAGCACATCTACGGAACCAAATTTTTCCATCGCTTTTTCAACCAGGCGGATGCCGGTATTTTTATCGCTGATATCGCCGGCTACCAGGGCAACGTTATCGCCTGCGCCCAGCTCTTCAAAAGCCTTTTGGAGTTTGACGGCGCTTGATGAATTGATCACCACATTATCGCCCCTTTGCAGAAAATATTGGGCCACGGCTAAGCCTATACCCGATGATGCCCCTGTTACTATAACTGTTTGCTTTTTCATTATTTTATTTTTTATCGGCAGTAATGCCTTTTTCTCTTAATACCGAAACCTGTTCGCCTGCATAACCCCAATCGTCAAGGTCAATTTCCTGGATCACTACATGGGTTAAATGCGGGTCTTTATTGAGAACACTACTCATCAAATCGGTAACACCTTTTATGATGGTTTGCTTTTGTTCGCGGGTAACACCTTCACGGGTTACCTCAATTTTAATGTATGGCATGGCTTTAATTTTTAGGCAAACGCCGGTACGGCTTTGGCGGTAATACTTACGTTAAGGTCAAACTCATTATAGATCAGCGTATCGCCAAGATCTTTAAAGAAATTGCCCGAGCGGAACCTCATGTTGTATTTGGTACGGTCGATAACTATTTTACCGCCGGCAGTCAATGCATCGCCGCTGGCATTTAACGAAGCCTCAAAAGATACCGGTTCGGTGATGTCTTTTATGGTTAAATTACCGGTGATGTAGTAGACTGTTGCAGATTTAGCATCAACGTTAGTGATCTCAAGAAATGCTTCCGGGAATTTTTCTGAGGAGAAAAAATCGTCTGATGCCAGGTGGCCTGCAAACTGGGCGTTGGTAGCCGGATCGGTTATATCCAGGATGTTGATAGATGTGGTATCGATAGTGAATTTACCACCGGTAAGGTTGCCGTTGCTAAGGGTTAATGAACCTTTGGTAATAGCAATGGTGCCATTATGCGCGCCGGTTACTTTACGGCCTGTCCATTCAATGTTGCTTTGTGAGCTTACAATTTCAAAATTTTTAGTTTCCATTTTCTTTGTTGTTTAAATCGTTTACTGATGATTTGCGATACAAAGGACGGCACTAAAATCAAGGCGACTACGTGATGTAGGTCACATTTAAGATGGCTGTAAACTAAAAGGCTATTATGTGATGTAGGTCACTTTTAGGGCTATGATCAGGAATGATAAAGCCGGCTTAGGGTTTCCCTTGATACACCTAAATAAGCGGCAATAAGGTGTTTAGGAACGATATTATACAACGCCGGGTATTGTGCTAAAAGTTCTTCATAACGTTTTTTCGCGTCGTTATTCATGAAGGATAACAATCTTTTTTGTGATGCCACATAGCCTTTATTGGTACGCCAGCGAAAAAAATGCTCTACCGCATGTAGTTCTTTACACATCTTTTCCCTATCGCTATTGCTGATACAAAGCACCTCGGCATCGGTTATACAGTCCAGGTTGATGGTGGCTTTGGTATCGCTGTACAGAGCATTAAAATCAGATGCCCACCAGGTTGGCATAGCAAACTGCAGGATGAACATTTTAAGATCGTCATTGATGAAAAAGGACTTGAGGCAGCCCGATAGCACAAAATATTCGCAATCTACTTTATGCCCTTCGGTAATGATAGATTGCCCTTTTTTTAAGTTCTGGTATTTAAAGTGCGAAAAGAAATAGTCAAACTCGTCATTGGTTAGGGTGATGGTTTTGGCGATGTGTTGTTTTAATATTTCTTTAGGCTCCATTTTTTTAGGTAGATGATACTAAGCATAAAATTAACGGCAATTGTTGAAATCAACAATTATAAATGATCGGCTGGTTTATTTAGACCGAAATTTTTTTGATCTCGATTTTCGTTTTTACCATTTGTTAAGTGGATGCGGCTCGATCTGCAAGACCTTTGTACCATCATAAAAAAACAAAGATCATGAAAAATCAAGCAAAAGCCCCGTATTCGCTAAATGGCAAAAAAGTAGTTCTTTTAGGCGGAAGTTCGGGCATAGGGTTAGCCACCGCGAAAGCTGCTGCGGAGGAAGGCGCACAGGTAGTAATCATATCGGGTAATCAACAAAGAATTGATAATGCTTTAACCGAACTACCCGAAGGTAGCCAGGGATACGCCGTTAACTTAACCAGCGAAAACAGCATCAAGAACTTTTTTGATACCCTTGGCGGCTTCGATCACCTGGTGTACACCGCCGGCGAAAACCTTACTCTTAACCTGATTGCTCAAACCGATATAGAACAGGCGCGTACTTTTTTTAACGTGCGGTACTGGGGCGCGTTTACTGCCGTTAAATACGCGTCGCCATACATTCAGCCCGGTGGTTCTATTTGTTTAATCAGTGGCACTGCTGATGCACGCCCGGGTGCGGGGTGGTCAATAGCCAGCAGTATTTGCGGCGCTATGGAAGGTTTGGTAAGGGCTTTGGCCGTTGAACTTGCTCCCATCCGGGTGAACAGCGTGGTGCCCGGCGTTATCCAAACCGCCCTGTGGGACAGCATGCCCGAAACCGACCGCGAAGGTTTATTTAAGGCAATGGAAGATACCCTTCTGCTAAAACGTGTTGGCCAGGCCGAAGATGTAGCGCTTGCTTATGTGTACCTCATGAAACAACAGTTTGGTACAGGGCAAAACATTACGGTTGATGGAGGGACGGTTTTGGTGTGAGGTTATCGTATTAAAATAAAACTTCCCCCCATCATTTAAAACCTATAATGCCTCTTCATCAACAAATATGAAGGGGCTTTGCAGGTAAATTATATCAGTCAGGTCTGGATAAATACCAACAGATCTGCATTAATTGTTGCAGCCGTTGTTGTTGGCATGAGGGAGGCCTGGGTATGGGATCAGATATCTCGCATGCCGGTAATTTTAGCGGCAAAGCTTAATAAAAACTTAACATTCCTGATTTAACCCGGTAATAGCTTAGTTTTATTATTGCCCCTAAATGGAGGATATAGATTTAATTGCAAGGATCAATGCTAACGATAGGGAAGCATTTAATGCCTTGTTTTTGAAATACTATGCGCTATTGATAGACTTCTGCAAGTACATGGGCGCCAAACCCGAAGATGGCAAAGATGTGATTGCCGATGTGTTTTTGGACCTTTGGGTTAAACGCGAAAAACTACAGATCAACAGTTCCTTAAAGTCATATTTGTATGGTGCGGTACGCAATAAGTTGTTCACCCTCAGTGGTAAAGCTATGCAAATGCAATTACTGCCAGAGGAACATGCTTACAACCATGCCGCTGCCGATGAACTGCGCCCGGATGAAATATTGCTGCGGAAAGACCGCAAAATGTTGATAGAGCGTTTTATAAATGAACTGCCGGAGCAAGGTAAAGTGATTTTTTTAATGAGCTGGCAGCATCAGCTTGACCACCACGAAATTGCCCAGATCCTTAATATCTCTCCCAATACGGTGAAAACTCACCTGTACCGTGCTTTAAATTATTTCAGGAAACGCATTCTGTTTGTTAAATAATTTACACCAATGTTACCATTGTATTAATTCGTAAAATGATGTAATCAGATAATGCTTTTTTTAAGACTTACTTAAAATGGCATACATGGATGAACATCACTACTTGCTGATCATAGCATATCTTGAGGGGCGAAGTACTGAAACGGAAACGCAGTATTTACTGCAAAAGGTACAGGAAGAACCGACATTTTCTGAAGCGTTTGAGGACATAGCCGAAATCTGGTCGGCCAGGAAACCGTTGCCAGATAAGGGAGGGGAAGCTCATGATGTTTTAGCCGGTTTAAACCTTAAGATCGACGAGCTTGAACCAAGGGAAAGCTTTACCCACGCGCCTGAAACTCCCGGGATAAAGCGAACTGCCACCATTGTTAACTTAAGGCGAGCCATTGCCATCGCAGCCGCATTAGTGATTATGGCGGGAGCATTTTGGGTTTATAAAGTGAATAGAAATAGCAACGGTAATACCGGCGCTTCCCTTGCCGAAACCCATACGGGCGTAGGGCAAAAAAGAAAGATCAAACTTCCTGATGGTACCGAGGTGATGCTCAACTCTTCGAGCAGTCTACAAGTTGCAACGGCTTTTGGCAACGATAAACGGGAAGTATATCTGCAGGGCGAGGCCTGGTTTGATGTTAAAAGAGATCCGCAGAAACCTTTCATTGTACATACCGCGCAGGTAGCCACGCAGGTTTTGGGTACGCACTTTAACGTTTCGGCCTATCAAACAGATAGCAATATTGTGGTATCGCTGGTGCAGGGTAAGGTGCAGGTTGATATGGATAATGATCCGGCCAAACGCGTGATCCTTGATCCCGGTAAGCAAATGACCTATTCAAAAAAATCAAAAACAGCAAAAGTAACCGAGTTTGTGACCGATGATATTACCGGTTGGAAGGAAAATAAACTGGTGTTTGATTACGATAGCTGGCCCGATGCCGCCAAAAAGCTGAGCCGCTGGTATGGCGTACCTGTCGAGCTTAAAAACGGTGAGTTGTTGCGTTGCAAGCTTAAAGGCACTTTCGATAATATGCCATTGGCAAAAGTGCTGCAACAGATCAGCATGGTATCTGATATATCGTGGAAAACAGAAGATAAAAAAGTAGTGATATCCGGTAAATGTAACTAAGCAAAAAGGAAGGAAAAACTAATGAAGTAAGGCCCAATAAAAACAATGACAGGTAGCATGATCAGATCACACTACCTGCCCTGTAAATCAAGCTCTCGCCAAAGAGCTCAATCATTTTTAGTAAAACCATTTCAAAAATATGAAAAAATATATATTCTCACTTTTAAGTGTTGTTTATTTACTGTTAACGGTGTCGCAATTTGCTTATGCAGGTGCAATCCGGTTAACAGATTCTGTGACCTGTACCGTACAGGTATCACAAAGATCAATAAAGGAAGTGTTTTCCTTAATCGAAAAACAAAGCGGGTTGCGGTTTATCCATAATGCTACTGAAGCCCAGCTTAGCAAAAAAATAAGCCTCGAAGAAGTAAACCAGCCTATTGACGAGATCCTGAAAAAGATTACCAAACAATCTGGTTTGTCATTTAAACGGGTTGATCAAACCATATATGTAAAAACAGCGGGGAAGTTGGTAAGGGTAGCCGGTAAAGTAACCGATGCCCAAACCGGCGAAACACTGCCCGGCGTATCGGTACATATCAAAGGCACCGAAGAAGGCACGGTTACAAATATCGACGGTGATTATCACCTGGAAGCAGAAGAGAATACTTCCGTATTGGTATTTTCTTTTATCGGTTATCAATCCCAGGAAATTACCGTTTCGGGCGCTACACTTAATGTTGCGTTAAAGGCCGATCAGGCAGCATTGAAAGAGGTTGTTGTGGTGGGCTATGGTAAGCAATCAAGAAAATTGCTTACCAGTTCTATCTCGTCTGTTCAAAATAAAGATTTTAATAAAGGTTCTTTTAGCAACCCCGCGCAGTTACTGCAGGGAAAAATAGCCGGCCTTAATATCACCCGCTCGGGCGACCCGAATGAAGCGCCCTCTATCAGCCTGAGAGGGCCATCTACCCTGCGTACGGATGGTGGCGCACAGGAGCCTTTTTATGTAATTGACGGCGTACCTGGTGCCGATTATCGTTTAGTATCTCCTGATGATATTGTAACTATCGATGCCTTAAAAGATGCATCGGCCACGGCCATATATGGTACCCGTGCGGCAAACGGCGTTATCATCATCACCACCAAAAGAGGCAAAAGCGGTAAGCCAGAAATCGGCTATAACGCTTATGCTGGCGTTGAAAAAATTGCCAACAGCATAAAAATGATGAATGCCGGTCAGCTTAACGACTACTTAACAAAAAACGGACTGTCACTTGATCCGTCTGATCAAAAAGGGGCTAATACCGATTGGCAAAAAGAAGTTAGCCGCACAGGTTCATCACAAAACCACAACGTATCGCTTAGTGGTGGTACCGATCAAACAGTTTACAGCGCGTCGGTTAATTATTTTGATGATAAGGGCATCCTTAAAGGCAGCAAATTAAGCCGGTTAACCAGCAAAGCAGCTATCGAGCAAAAAGGCTTTAACGATCGTTTAAAACTGGGTTTGTCATTCAACAACTCAACCAGTAACTCAGATATTATCCCCAACCAAAACATTGTGTTGTACAATATGCTGCGTTATTTGCCAACAGTACCTGTGATGCAAAACGGGGCTTATACAGAAAACCTGCAAAGGATCCAGTATTACAACCCTGTAGCTTTACTGGCAGATGCCTATCAGCAAACAAAAAGCAAACTCAACTTAATAACCGCGACTGCCGAGTTAAAACTGCCTTTTGGCTTTACATACAATGTTAGCCTATCAACCCAAGATGAGCAGGTTAACGGTGGTGCATATTACAACAGCCAGTATACGCTTGACCAGGGCGTACATGGCGAGGCTTATCGCTCATCATATGAAAATACGCATAAGGTTGGCGAAACTTTTTTGACCTACAACAAAACCACAGGTAAACATGATATTAATGTACTTGCAGGCTACAGCTTACAGCAGGATTTAAACGGCGATGGTTTCCAGGCTAATAACCGTAATTTCCCTACAGATGATATTGGTTACATCAACATTGGCTTAGGTTCACCGGCAGGTGATTTCAAAACCGATTGGGGCCAAAACCTTTACCAGAAGCTGCGTCTCATCTCTTATTACAGCAGGGCAAGATACAGCTACGATAATAAATACTTGTTGCAATTATCGGTAAGGCGTGATGGTTCATCGGCTTTTGGCGAGAACAATAAATGGGGAACTTTCCCATCGGCTTCATTAGGCTGGCGGATCACCGAAGAGTCGTTCATGAAAAATCAAACCTTATTTAATGATTTGAAATTGAGGGCAAGTTATGGTATCACCGGTAACTCATTGGGCTTTAATCCGCTTATTGCCAAAATAAGGTATGGCGCAACCGGCGCATTTTACAATAACGGCGCGTTCACCAACTCGATAGGGCCAACTCAAAATGCAAACCCCGATCTGAAATGGGAAAAAACAACCATGTACAATCTTGGCCTGGATTTCTCTATTTTTAAAGGTAGGGTAAGCGGTACCATTGAGGCTTACGACAAAAAAACCAACGACCTTATTTACAACTACCCGGTATCAACCACCCAGTATTTTGCTGGTACGTTGATCGCGAACGTAGGCTCGATATCCAATAAAGGTTATGAGGTTACTATTGACGCGGTGCCGGTACAATCCAGCAAATTCCGTTGGAATACGTCTATCAACATTGCGCATAACAACAACAAGTTAACATCGCTATCAAACAATGTTTTTAAACTGGATTCTATCCCCCAGGCAGAGCCGGGCGGCCAGGGCGAAACTGGTTATAAAGTACAGATCCTGAAAACAGGTTATCCGGTTGGCCAGTTCCTGTTGTATAAATACGCAGGTAAAAACGCTGCCGGTGTATCTCAGTTTTACAGCCGCAGCGGTGGTGTTACAACTACGCCAACATCAAAAGATTATTATTATGCCGGCAACGCCCAGCCAAAATTGTTATTCGGTTTTAACAACAGCTTTACTTATGGTAACATCGATCTGAATATTTTTATCAGGGGATCATTAGGTGGTAAGGTTTTGAATGCTACCCTTGCCGATTTGAACAGGACCAGCGATGTAAGAAGCTACAATTTGCCGGTTTCTTCGGCAAATGAATCGCCTAAGGATGTTAATGCTTACATCTATTCAGACAGGTATATTGAAAGCAGCTCATATGTACGCCTGGATAATGCCACGCTTGGTTATACTTTCCCCAAGTTTACGCCGGGCATTCGCAACCTGCGTTTATATGTATCGGGCAATAACCTGGTTACGCTAACCGGTTACAAGGGAATTGATCCCGAAGTATCATTAGGCGGCCTTACACCAGGTATCGACAATAAAAACTATTACCCACGTACCAGGGCGTTCCTTTTCGGTTTAAATGCATCCTTTTAAATCATCAATTAAAAAAACGACATGAAAACTACTATAAAAAAAATGTGTGTCACTTTTTGTGTGGCATTAAGCATATCGTCATGTACCAAGGTTGACGTTGCCGTAGAAAACGAATTAACGCCTGCCAATTTCCCAACCACACCACAACAATTTGTATTGGCATCCGGCGCTGCTTACGCCCAGCTTAGGGGCAGCTTTGCGCAATCATACTGGCAAATGCAAACCCTGAGTACCGACGAAGCAATTATGCCGGCCAGGGCAGGTGGCTGGCGCGATGGCGGCAAATACCAGGCACTACACTACCATAACTGGACCGCGGACTTACCACAGGTATCTGATACCTGGACCTGGGGTTTTGGTACCATAAGCACCTGTAACCGGATCATAGCGACTTTTGCATCTACCCCCGATAATGCAACTAAAGCTACTGCCGTGGCCGAGCTTAAAACCACCCGTGCTTTGATGTTTTTCTTTATGATGGATCTGTATGGCAATATTCCGGTGGTAACTACATTTGGTTCGGCAGATAAGCCGGCTACCATGGCCCGTAAAGATGTATTTAACTTTATTGAAAAGGAACTACTGGCTGCTATCCCTAATTTAAGCGAAGTGGTTGACCAAACTACCTATGGCCGCCCTACCAAATTTACGGCTTACGCCATATTGGCCAAAATGTACCTGAACGCGCAGGTGTATACAGGGCAAGGTCGTTATAACGATGTGGTTACCATGTGCGATAACATCAAACAATCGGGCAAATACAACCTGGAGGATGACTATTTAAAAATGTTTTACCCGGATAACGGCCCTAAGGTAAAGGAGTTTATTTTCGCTATTCCTTATGATCACGCGCTGGCGCAGGGCGAACAGTTTTCATGGTATTCTTTACACCCGGCATTGCAGGCAAAATATGGCCTGGCTTACCGGTTAAGTAATCCATGCAGTACTATCCCATCGTATTACGCCCAGTTTAATGACCCTAACGATATCCGCACAAGTTTGTGGCTTATAGGTAAACAATATGATTTTTCGGGTAATCCCATCATCATTAAAACTACCAAAAAAGGACTGGATGCATCATATGCAGGATCGGACCCAACAGCACCTGTGGATTATCAACTTACCTTTACGCCCGATTTGACTTTAGTTGATGTACCCACCTTTGAGGTTGGCGGTGATGAATTAGGCAAAGCAAAAGGCATCCGCAACAATAAATATTACCCGGATGTTACCGCAACAGACCGCAACCAAAGTAATGATGTACCGGTATTTAGGTATGCTGATGTGTTGTTGATGAAAGCTGAAGCTATTTTGAGAGGCGCTACACCAACCAATGGCGAAACCGCTTTATCGCTGGTTAACCAGTTAAGGGCAAAACGTAAGGCGGCTACCTGGTCGTCGGTTAGTTTAGATGATCTTTTGCAGGAGCGTGCCCGCGAATTAAACTGGGAAACCTGGAGAAGAAACGACCTGATCCGTTTTGGAAAGTACGAGCAATCATGGGGATATAAAACAGATGCTGATGTAAATAAACGCCTGTTTCCTATCCCCTCTGCCGAAATTATTTTGAATTCAAAACTGCAGCAAAACACAGGATATTAACCCCTACTGAATATAAAACCGGTTAACTGATACCCCTTACCCGGTATAAAGGCTGTCGGCATTAATTGCCGGCGGCTTTTTTGTTGGGCTATATTTTATTTAGATGATGGGTTTCCATAACTTAATCTATCTTTGGGCTTTAAATTTTTACAATAGCATTTTCATGGCAAAAGCATCTGAAATTAAAGTAGGCAATATATTACGTTACAACGGCGAGCTGGTAACCGTTACCGAAGTTTTACACCGTACACCGGGTAAAGGCGGGGCGTTTTATTTAGATAAGTTCCGTAATATTAAAACAGGCAAAATTGTGGAAGCTCGTTTGGCTACCGACGAGCAGGTAGAAATTTGCCGCGTAGAAACCAACGATTTTCAATATCTGTACGAGGATGGCGATTTTATGGTGATCATGGATAATACATCATATGAGCAGCACAATATTCCAAAAGCGTTGTTTGGTCCGGCTGTTAAATTCCTTAAAGAAGGAATGAACGTTATTGTATCTTTTGAAAGCGAAGAGCCGATCATGGCAACCGCCCCCAACTTTGTGGAATTAGAAGTTACTTATACCGAACCAGCCGTTAAAGGCGATACATCTTCGGGCGCGCTTAAAAACGCCACTACCGAAAACGGTGTAGAAATAAAAGTTCCTCTTTTTGTAAATCAAGGCGATAAGGTTAAAGTTGACACCCGCACCGGCGATTATGTTGAGCGCGTGAAATAACTGGTGATAAAATATCATCATTACAAATACAAAAAGCCTCAAATTGAAAAATTTGAGGCTTTTTGCTTTGACATGTTAGGGAAAAGCCGCCACCCCACATCAGATTATTATGGGCTTTAAAGTATAATATGGCCTGAATTGTATAATTTATGTCCTTTGAGCCATGTTGTTAAGTTGTTAAATTTGGTTCATGAATAAGAACACGTTGGCCGTTGATCCCGATCAAAAAAGGCGGCAGATAGTTATCGTAGTCATGTCGGGCAAATTGCTGCTTAATTTTTCTGGCCCGGCCGATGTTTTTATGAATGCCGATAAAGCACTACAGGCAGCCGGTTGCAGTGAGGGATATAGTGTTTTGGCTGTATCGGCAACCGCCGATAAAAAAATCGGCACACTATCCAGAATGGAAATCCATTGCGATAGCAGTGCCATGGAGATCAAATTACCAATAGATACGCTAATTATTGCAGGGAATGATTCTGTAGATGTGGATAATGAAGCGTACGAACCATTTTATCAATGGCTATCAACTGTTAATGAACATAATACCCGCCGGATCTGCTCTGTTTGCGGGGGCGCGTTTGTATTGGCCAAAGCCGGGCTATTAAACGGGCGAAAAGCGACAACCCATTGGGAACTAAGCGAAAAATTAAAAAAGAACTACCCGCTGATACACGTGGATACCAATGCTTTTTTCACTAACGACGGTCCTATTTATACGTCGGGCGGGGTATCTTCCGGCATTGACCTCGCTCTTGGCCTTGTTGAAGAAGATCATGGTAAAGATATTGCCATAACGGTAGCCAGGAAATTAGTTTTCTATTTAAGCAGGCCCGGCTTCCAATCGCAATTTGGCAATTTACTGCCGGTATACGAAAGCTCAAACATTGCCGAAAAACTGCACACCTGGTTTAATGAGCATTTGCACGAACCGATGGACGTGGTAAGAATTGCCGGTCATATGAATATGAGTACACGCAATTTTACACGGGTTTTTCATAAACAAACTGGTGTATCCCCCGCCAAATTTATAGAAAAACTCAGGATTGAAACGGCCCGGAAATACCTGGAAGATACAGATACCCCACTTGAAAGAATTGCGGAGCAATGCGGCCTGGGAAATCTGATCTCGATGCGGCGAACGTTTCTGCGACACTTAATGACTACACCATCAGATTATCGGCGGGCTTTCAGAACCTCGCTTAAACACGCGGGAATTCAAGACCTGATCCGGTCCAACTGACGTATAGTATAATTCCAATCATAATTTAATACAAACACAATGAAAATTGCAATCAATGGGTTCGGCCGTATAGGCCGGATGACGCTGCGCGCGTTACAAAATAAGCCAGAAATAGAAGTTGTAGCCATCAACGATTTAACTGATGTTAAAACATTGGCACATTTACTGAAATACGATACCGCCCATGGCCGCTTTCCCGGTGAAGTCACCGCAGATGGCGATGCCATTATTGTTAACGGGAAAAGAATTAGCATGCTGAGCGAAAAAGATCCTGAAAAACTGCCATGGAAGGATTTAGCTATTGATGTGGTGATAGAATCTACCGGACGCTTCACCGATAAAAGTTCAGCTCAATCGCACATTAATGCCGGTGCAAAAAAGGTGTTGATCACCGCACCTGCAACCGGTGGGGTAAAAACGATTGTACATGGCGTTAACAATGAATTGATAGGTGATGATGTGATTTATTCAACAGCATCATGTACCACAGGCAGTATTGCCCCGGTACTGTATATATTGGATAAAGAATTTGGAATAGAATCTGGTTACATGATTACTGTTCATGCTTTTACTGCAGATCAAAATCTGCAGGATGCGCCTCATAAAGATTTACGAAGGGCCAGGGCGGCTTCTTATTCCATTATCCCAACCACTACCGGCGCAGCTAAAGCCATTGGTGATGTGCTGCCCACCCTGAAAGGCAAACTGGATGGCTACTCCTACCGGGTACCTGTAATTGATGCTTCCATTGTCGATTTATCTATAAACCTAAAGAAAGAAGTATCCGTTGCCGATCTGAACAGTCTATTAAAGCAATATGCTGAAACCTCGCTAAAAGGTATTTTGGAATATACTGAAGAACAGTTTGTATCATCCGATATTTTAGGCAACACGCACTCATCAATTGTAGACGGTAGTTTAACCAAAGCCATCGGTAAACTGATTAAAATAGTGGCCTGGTATGATAATGAAGTAGGCATATCAAACAGGATAGCAGAATTGGTTGCACACTTGTAGGAAGTTGTTTAAAAGCGAAAAGAATTGCCTTTACTTCGTACCTACCCATGACAAGTTATAGATTCCGTCATTGCGAGTTGTAAAATTTCGCGAAATTCTGAAGGTGGAATGACAACATAAAACTATGTCATTGCGAGGAACGAAGCAATCGCGAACTGTGCAGATCCGTCCTGTAGAGCATGCGATTGCTTCGTTCCTCGCAATGACATGGTGGACTTGTCATGGGTAAGTACGAAGGATCTTCTTCGCCCTGCTCATCGCAGGTTTTTATAGTGAAGAAGATCCTTCACTGCGTTCAGGATGACAAACTTTTTTACAAAACGTCATGGGTATGCACGGAGTAGTGACGCTCCTTTAAATTAAGTACCCACACATCACGCCCACTCGGTAGGTGCCTTGCCGAACCTTTTCTTGAAAGAATGGGAGAAATGCGAGAGGCTTTCAAAGCCCAGGTCGAGGTAGATTGCAGATGGCTTTTTGTTCTTGTTTTCTATAAGATGCCTGGCTTCTGATAGTCTTCTTTCCTGCAGCCAATGCCTGGGTGCCATGCCAAATGCTTTTTGAAAATCGCGCTTAAAGCCCGCGAGGCTTCTGCCTGTTAGCTGCGCGAATTTTTCGACCGGGATGTTGTAATGAAAATTACCCGACATGAATTTCTCCAGGTCCATTTTATGAGGTTCGGAAAAATCGAACAGGAAATTTTTCAGTTCGGGCATCGTATGCAGCAGCAGGTATACAGCCTCTTTTACTTTTAGCATACCCACGGCGGTGGTTACCTTTTCTTCCGGGTGATGAACATAGGGAATCAATGATTGAAAAAAGGCGCGTAGAAAATCGCTTCCCGGGATAAGGATATTGGGCGGCCCGGTGTATTTATGCGTTATTTCTATTTGTTCCTCCATGGCTATTTTCCTGAGGAAGTCTTCCTGCAGGGATATTACAATGGTTTGGTAATCCTCATTTTCCAATGGCGATTTGGTGATTTCACCCAATTGATTTTTTTGTATCAGCAACATCTGGCCGCTATGCATTGATATCTTTTCACTGGCAGTTTCCAATGTAAAGCGGCCGGATACCTGTAACACTAGGGTATTATTGCCCAGGAATGCGATCTTATCCTTTCGGGTGGCCGATAGATAGGAGAAAAAGATCACGCCCGGGATTATTTCATTTGGATTAATCACTATGTAAATATATAAAATACATAACCCATTATCGCTGCAGGTATGTACCGCCAAGTATCGCTCCCTGCGCAAACCGCGTGTTAAGGATATTCATTTCTTCGGCACTAAAAACGATTTCCATTGCTGCTGTATTTTCGGGTAACCGCGATCTGCGGCTCATGCTTACCAATGGCATAATATGATCGCCTTGTGCATTTACCCAGGCAATAGCCAATTGTGTAGGGGTGTAGCCTTTTTCTTTTGCCATTTTTTTCAATACTTCAACCGTCTCCAGGTTTTTGACCAGGTTCTCTCCCTGGAAACGCGAGAAGTGGCTATGATAATTGCCGGCAGGGAGCGGGGCTTTCATATCGCCGGTAAGTAAACCTTCGGCCGTATTGGCAAAAGCCACAACCCCTATACCCAGTTCTTTAGCAGTAGGGAGCAGGTCGTTCTCTATTTGCCTATCGGCCAGCGAATATCCAATTTCCAATGCGCTTACCGGGTGTACGCTGTGAGCTTTGCGCAGTTGATCGGCAGTGATTTCAGACACGCCAAGCTGACGCACTTTTCCTTCTTTAATCAAATCGGCTACAGTTCCTATCACATCTTCCAGGGGCACACTATTATCAAGCCGGCAGGGTTGATAAAGATCGATGGTATCTATACCCAAACGTACCAGCGAATAGTTAATGAAGTTTTTAATGGCGATGGGGCGCAGGTCTAACCCAAGCCACTGACCATTGTAAAAGATGGCACCAAACTTTACACTGATAAAAGCATCATCTCTTCTGCCCTTGATGGCTTTGCCTACAAGCAACTCATTGTGGCCTGCGCCATAAAAGTCGCCTGTATTTAAAAAGTTAATGCCGCTATCTAACGCTGCCTGGATAGTAGCAATACTTTCATTTTCATCATTTACGGGGCCTCCCCAAACCGACGACATGCGCATGCAGCCTAATCCAAGTTTAGAAACCAATGGGCCATTTTTGCCGAGGGGTATTTTTGTTATTGTTGTCATTACTGTTGTTTTATAAATTAACAGCACAAAGATCATTATTGTTGGCCCCGGCTGGTTTCGTGCACGGCTCAATTTACTTGTCTATATGGCTCGGGGTTTAGGGTTTCAGCTACACATTAGCTACCAAAAACCGCCAGCATTTTTTCAAGTGCACCTTCGCTGTGCATCCGCTCCCCATTTTCAAGCGATTGTTTTGCAGCCGTTGCCGCTCTTTTGCGCATACTAACTTCATAGGCAAAAATGGCTTCCTGCAAGGTATCGTATTGATCAGCTGTTAAACATTCGCTCAATTCCAAAGCGTCAAACATGGAAGTGTTTGCGCCTTCCCCCGCAAAGGGCGGCATTACGTGGGCCGCGTCGCCAAGTAAGGTTAAGTTGGGTAAGGTTTCCCAGCTTTGATTTAAAGGCATACAACAAATTGGGCGTGGGATAACAGGCATTGTGGCATTTTCAAATAGCTGGTACCAAATACCGCTCCATTCGCTATATTCTTGTTTAAACCATGCCAGCAATTGCGTTTTATCAGCATAATCCAACCCGCTGGTTACTGCCCAGTTTTCAGCGGGTTTAAAGCTTGCGTAAAAGCCCAGTCCGCCATTGCCTTTTTGGCCACCTAATAAACACTTCCCATTTCCAAACGCCATTACTTTGCCGCCATTGAGCAATGTATATATATCAGGGATCGCTTTTGCAGCTTCATCGATATTAATTTCAACCATGGTAACGCCCGAATAAAAAGCTTTAATGTTGGTGAGGTACGGGCGGATTTTGGAATTGGCACCATCTGCCGCAATCACCACATCTGCATAAGCAGATGAACCATTTTTGAAATGCAACAGCCGCCCTTCATTTTGTTTTTCCATCGAAATAAAATGACTGTTCCACACAACTGTTCCGGGTTGTAAGGCCTCCAAAAATATTTTTCGTAATGATCCACGGTCTATTTCAGGACGTGCGGGTTCATTGTGTAAATCTTCACGTGGTTCATCGGTATGGTCGCTGAAAATTATTTCGGCACGTTCATTTACAATGATCTTTTTATCTGCGCCTTTACGAACATTCTTTTTGAACTCATCTATTAAACCCGCTTTGCGTAAAGCCGCCCATCCCGATTCCTCGTGCATATCAAGCGGAGAGCCCTGCACACGGGCATTTTTATCAAAATCTCTTTCGTATACTTTTACATTTGCGCCCTTAAGCTGTAAAAGCCTTGCCAAGGTTAAACCACCCGGACCGCCGCCAACAATGGCAATTTGTTTATTGTGTATCAACATATCTTTTATGATTGAAGCACAAAATTCGGAGATAGTATTGCCTTAGGCTTGTATAAATGCGACAAAATGCTAAAAGTGTTTTGCCTGCGAGTTTCTTTCGCTAATAGCTTCTTCTGTTCTGAGAATAAAATTTTCTTTGACATTGAGTTCGGCTGTGGCCTGGACCTCCTCAATAAACGGACGTAAGTTTTTGTCGTAATCTTCAAAAGCAAGGTTAAAGTTCCCGTTGTGTTTTTTCAGTGCATCGGCTAATGCAGCAGCTCCGGAAATGGATAACGATGCACCCATCCCTGCAGCGGGCGAAGCGCAATAGCCGGCATCACCTACCAAAGCTACGCGGCCTTTTGTCCACGACGGCATTTTTACCTGGCAAAATTTGTCGAAATAAAAATTTTCAGATTGCTGCACTTCTTCTAATAACTCGGCGGTACGCCAGCCTTGCCCGGCAAATTGCCCCAGGATGATCTTTCGTTGTTCTTCGGCATTCCGATAATCGTAAGGAATTTCTTTTTCAGAAAAGAAACAAAAAATCACATCGGTTTTGTTTTTGTACGCATTAAGCATGATAGCCTTATCGGGCACATTGAACATTTGCATCGTTTTTTGCGGGATCAGCAATTTGTTCACGATGGTGATGGAAAAATAGGCTTCCAAAAAATGTCTATATTCCGCTTCATGTCCAAACCAGAGTTTTCTTACACCAGAATGCATTCCGTCGCAACCTAACACCAGGTCAAAAGACCGTTGCTCCCCATTTTTAAAAGTAGCTTGTATATCGTGTTCTGTTTCGTTTAACGCCATGATGCTGTTGTTAAAAATGAATTCGACATCATTTTTTAAGCCACTATATAAAACGTCGATAAATATATCGCGTTCAATTTCTATTTCATCGTTGGGCAATTCGTCCTTTTCGTTTGCCAGGGATATCGAGCCTGCCGTTACGTCGTCGGCATTTTTAAATTCTACCAGGTCTACATGCAGCCGGTTTGATTTTAATTGCTCAAAAATGCCCATACGCTTAACAACGTCCACAGTAGCGCCGCGGATATCTACAGCTGCACCGGCGGTGCGGGGGTGGTTAGCCATTTCAACAACAGTTACCTGGTAACCTAATTTGTGCATCCAGTAAGCGGTTGAAAGCCCGGCTATGCTTGCGCCAGAAACGAGCACTTTTTTATTTTTTAATGATTCCATTTTTATACGGGTTGAATTAACAATGCAAAAGAACATCGTATAGCAAGGATAAAAAATGGCAATACAAAGTAGGTATTGGACTAATCGAGGTTTTTGTTCCTGAAAGCTAAAGCGCTCATTCCGGTAACTTTGGTAAACAGCCGCGAAAAATAAGGGTAATCATCATAGCCCAAAGCCGCTGCAATTTCCTTTACCGATCTGTTGGAATGATAAAGCAAACGTTTGGCTTCTAAAATTACACGCTGCTGTATGTGATGTGAAACGGAATAGCCTGTCGCGTTTTTGACACATTCGTTGAGGTAAGGAGTAGATATGTTCAGTTTTTGAGCATATGCTGCCGGGCGTTTAATAGCTGTATAATTCTGTTCCAGCAATTCCCTGAAGCCCTTGGTGACAATTTCAAACCGTGAAAACTTATCCGTTGATTTAGCTAATTCTAAATATTGTGAAGCTACTAATGCTACCAATGCATTACAGCTGTCTTTGAGTAAAGAATGATATAGCTTATCGCTTTTTCGTTCAGCAAATTTTAGGCAAAGCGATACTGCTTCGAGCATTACTTCAAATGTTGAGGCGTCTAACATCAAGGGTTTTGCAGGTGTGATGTCTTCCAGCAATTTCAGGTATTCGGGATTCAGGTTTTCATTGGTAATTGCCCAGCTGGTGACCCTCACATTTTCAGACGCTATGGTATGATGTACCTGGTCGGGGTGAACGTAGGTGACAGAGGGGGCGGTGATGGTATAGTTTTGAAAATCAATATCAATTTCAACTGTTCCGCTTTCCAGCAGGAAGAAGGAATGGCCATCGTGCCGGTGCGATTGTTTTCCTTCTTCAAAAGTGCTTGAAGTTGGCCGGGCCAGTTCGTATAGATCTTTAAAAGCTATTTTTTCGATGGAAATACCTACGCCAAACTCGTTTGCCATAGCGTTTACAGGAATGGATTTACTGTTTTTACGCATTATCTGTAGATTGATTTTGAGTGGGCTTGTCAACATTAGAGCCTTTTGGTATAAAAGCTACAAAATTGTTGCTTGCAAGTTGTTTCCCCTTCTTCGCATTTCGCGCGAAGGCCGCCGGCGTTGTACCGCTGTAGCGTTTAAATTCTTTACTCAGGTGTGCCTGGTCTGCATAACCCAGCTCATGCGCTAAGGCGGCAAGGTTAATGTCGGGGTGGTGCCATAAATGGTTTCGTACCTGTTCAAAGCGTATCAGGGCCGATACATCTTTAACTGTATAGCCCGATGATTGCTTGAAGTTTCTTTCCAGCGTACGCACCGTAGCATGAGCCGCCGCCGCTACCTGGCTTACCGGCATGGTGCCGTTTGCCATTCTCATGGCGGCACCAGCCTTAAACAACATGCTGTTGGTAGCAACGTCCAACCGTGCACTTAACAGGTACTGTGTTACCTCGGCCAGTGCTTCATCAATCTTGCCGGTACCAACACATTTATTCAACTTGGATTGAAGCCCGGCGATGGGGTGCTCAAATATGCGTACGCCATCTTTACCGGCCGGTAGCCCAAGCAAATCAAACACCGTCCAGGGAAAGCACCTGATGCCAATGATCTCTAAACGGTTTTGGGTGTAAAAAGTAACAGGCTGATTAAGCAGCCCCATCATAAAAGGCGATGGCAATAGCTGCAAACCTCCGTTATAAACCATGCTCAAATCGCTGCTGAAATGAAAAATAATTTCAGCGTAGCCATCGGGCACTACCTCAAAACCCGATTCCTGTTCTTCGGCCTCTCTATTGTTGTACCAAAAGCACTTTATGGCATCCCGTAGCTCTTCAGGAGGGGCGAATTCTTGGTGCTGCATATGGAAAGATAGGGTATTTATAGCGTTATTTTGTAGAACAACAACTGCAATTTTTGCTAAGCCCTGTCAGAATAGCCTCTGATAGCGAAATCGGCAAATATCAAATCAGTTGGGTAAACGCCGTCTTTTTTATCCCTTGTGGATTTTTAAAAATATGAACAATAAAAAAGAGGCATTCTGGCATTATGAACCAGATATGCCTCTTTGTACAAGAGTGCAGGTTTATAGTCTTACCCTTTAGCCTGGCTAATCTCCTTAATAGCATCCTCAACCGCGGCAGCCGACGCACTATCGTTAAGCTTCTTGCGGGCTTCTTCAATTTGTTGCAAAGCAGTGATCAGTTTGGGGGTGATACCGTATCTTTTAAAGCTGATGGCCATGTCGCGGATGGTGTTGATACCTTCCAGTACATATTGTTTATTGTCCAGCCGACCAATCATCTGTGGCAGTGGTCCGCGTGCCAGGTCAAATTTTGCCTGGGTTGAACCCTTTTTTAAAGCATTGATCACATATGGCCATTCTGTGTCCGAGCCACTGGTGGCGTAAACGTTAATGATGGCCTGGCCCAGTTGTCCTTTACCGTCGGCTTCCATGCTTTTGGCCGTTTTGAAGGCATCCGTTGGGGCCAGGGTATTCAGCGCGGTAAGTGCAGCCCCCTTAACAGTATATGATGGACTGGCAAGCGAAGCCCTGTAAATATCAATGTAGCCGCTGGATTTGGTTTTAGCTAAAACGCTGATTGCAGCAGCACGCACCGGGTAATTTGGATCATGCGTTGCCAGGTCGGCCAAAATTGGTAGTGCTGCTTTGGCTATTTCCGCGCTATCTATTTTTAGCGCCCTGATGGCTTTTAGCTGCATACCGTGATATTTATCTTTTAATGCAGAAAGGACTATATCCATGCCCTGTTTTGAAGTTTGCTGACCCATGGCTGCATTTAACGCCTCAAGCCTATCCAGGTAAAGCGGTGCGTGGTGATATTGGTAATTGAACTCATCAAGGCTTTTATGGTCAACCTTTTTAGTAATCAGTACTTTATCAGCATCAACGTTAACCAGCTGAGGTTTTGCTGTACAGTCAAAGCTTAACGTATCAGTTTTTTGTGTTAGCCAAACCTGTTTCCTGGTAGTTTTACCCTGAACATAGAGATCTACGGCAACTGGCACCTTGAAGATCTGCCCATCCTGCTTCTGGCTGATCATCACTTTTTGCTGATGAGTGGCTTCGTCCCACTGATAAGTAATATCCAGCACGGGGTGGCCTGCGCCATAATACCATTGGTTGAAAAACCAGTTCATATCTTTTCCTGATATCTCTTCCATGGCCAGCCTAAGGTCATGTACTTCGCCGTTTTTAAACGCGTGGCTTTTCAAATAAAGACCTAATCCTTTAAAAAAGGCATCATCGCCAAGGAAATTACGAAGCATGGTTAGCACCAAACCGCCTTTGTCGTAAATATTAGCGCCGTTTACACCATCCTGGTCGGCATATACAAAGGGCGTAAGCGCCTGTTTGTAGGCGGTTCCGTTATTGAGGTAGGCCTGTAGCTCATCATATCTTTTGGCATCGCCATCGTCCTTGCCGTATGTCTTCTCATTCCAATACTTCTCGCCAAAAACCGCGAAAGATTCGTTTAGCGTTTCATTGCTCCAGCTTTCGCAGGTCACCAGGTCGCCAAACCATTGGTGGAAAAGCTCATGCGCGATGGTTGTTCCGCCAGATCCGTTCGGGTCGTCTATCATATCCCATGGCGTTTTTTGTACATATTCGCCGTGCAGCGTGGCCGAACTGTTTTCCATAGCTCCCAAGGGGTAATCGCGAACAACTACCTGGGCATATTTCTCCCATGGGAAATCTACCCCGAGCGCCTTTGAGTAAAGCTCCATCATCTCTGGTGTTTTACCGAATATTTGCTTGGCGTAAGGCGCAAAAGCAGGTTCCAGGTAATAAGAAACTTCCTTGTTGCGCCATTTATCTTTATAAACCTTAAAATCGCCTATGGCCATCATAAACAAGTAGGGGCAATGTGGCAATGACTGCTTCCAGGTATCCGTGCGTGTACCATCTGCATTATTTTTTTGGCTAATCAGCAAACCGTTTGATAAGGTGGTATATTTTGCGGGCACCGTCATACTCACCTGTTCGGTTGTTTTTTGATCGGGTTTATCAATGGTAGGGAACCAGCACGATGAACTTTCTGCTTCGCCCTGCGTCCAGATCTGGGTTGGCTTGCCTGGTTCTTTACCTTGCGGGTTTACAAAGTATAAACCCTTGCCATCAAGCTTAAAACCCGGTTTATCGTGCAGCTCATTGGGTTTGGCGGTATATTCAACAAACAGGGTATAGCGTTCCTTTTCAGTATAGGTTTTGTTGAGCTGGATGACTAACGAAAGGCTATCCTCGTAGTGGTATTTAAGCGGAACAACTTTGCCCTGCACCATAATACCAACTGTTTTAATGTCCATCCCTTTAGCATCAAGCCTTACCGAATCGGTAGGATAAAAATGTGGTTTAAGCACAATCCATTCTTTGCCGTGTAAATATGACTTTTGATAATCAAAGCTCACATCAAGCCGGGTATCTACCAGATCATTGACCTTTGCGGCAGTTTCGTGATAATAGGGAACATTTGCGGGATGACGGTTGAGTTGGGCATTTGCGGTGCATACGCAAGCGAAAACCATCAACAAACTATGAAACAAGGTGGTGTAAATTTTCTTCATTTAGTAAAACGTTTTATCAATGGTAAAAGTAAGCACTTTGTAGCTATTTACACACAAAATGTTCAATATGAATTGAAAAATAATGCTGCTTTTTGTTGTTGTATTCAGATTGTTATCAGAAACTTCCTAAATACTTGCCCAGAAATTATTGGGCGCTGGCCAGGGCGCCGGTACCTTGTGCCATATGAGTCGATTGATTTGATCTTTTATTATTTGGTGGTTTTGCTGCCCATTTTTGCTCCTAATTTTTCGTATTCAAGATCTTTGGGTTCCCACAATTCTATTTTGTTACCCTCTATATCCATAATATGGACAAACTTGCCGTAGTCTGCTACTTCTACTTTGTCTAAAATGGTTACGCCTTCTTTTTTAAGTTGTGCCAGCAGCGCGTCTAAATCTGCCACCCGGTAATTGATCATAAAGTCTTTATCTGACGGTGCGAAGTAGCTGGTTTTATCACCGAAAGGGCTCCATTGGGTAAAGCCTTTTTTTAAGGTGTCTGCACCTTGCCGCCATTCAAAAACCGCACCGTATTGGTTGGTGTTTAAACCCAGGTGTTCCTGGTACCAGGCCCTGATCTTAGCCGGGTTTTTGCATTTAAAAAAAATACCACCAATACCGGTTACCCGCTTAATTCCGGTTACCTGGTGGGCTGGTGCTGTCAAAGCGGCTTTGAAGGCAAACCCCGAGCCAAAAGAGGCTGCGATTAGCAAAAGGATAGCAATTGTTTTTTTCATAATGGGTTACGATGATATTTGCTGGAGACGGCAATACTTTACTTTATTAAAACTAAAGCATTTACCCGGCAAAACAAAACAGTGTCGTCATGAAAAAAGTCTATACTTTTATTGATTAATCCTGTGGTTGGTTTACACTTTATTTTAGTCCTGAATTGGGTTTATTGCAGGATAATAATGTTTTTGGGGGGTTAAGTAACTGATATCGAGGTGTTAAAGTGTTCCATGCTTTTTAATTTCTGAAAAACGTAACTTGTTGATTACTAATATTAATGCGTTCCAGAGCGTTCCACCGTTCCGGTGGAACAGTAACAAGGTAATACATAGTACATCAGCTTAAGCAAACAAAAGCTTCAGGAGTTTGGCTGTTTTTTCTTTTTAAACAGGCTCTAATCCCTTTAATTTTCGTTTGCAATTTTAATCCCAGATTCCGTTTTGTTCGGTTAAAATAATAGGAAGCCCATCCGTAACAACTATCGTATGCTCGTGCTGCACACTAAAGCCACCTTTATCACCAACTAAGGTAAAACCATCGGGAAGCTCTACAGCCCAGGAAGAATCAGTTGTGATAAACGTTTCAATAGCCACAACAGTATTTTTCCGGAATCTCCTTTGATCGAGCCGGTCGCGATAATTCAAAACTCCCTCGGGTAGTTCATGCAAGGCTCTGCCAATTCCATGACCGCCCAGGTTTTTAATAACTTTGTAACCATTTTTCTTTGCTTCACTTTCAATCAACCCGCCGATTTCATTTATTTTAAAGCCCCCTCTGATGGTGTTGATGGCTTTTTTTAATATCTCCCGGGAAGTATCAATTAGGTCGGTCTTTCCATGTATATCCTTACCAACAATGAGTGAACCACCATTGTCAGACCAAAAACCCGCCAATTCAGCAGAAACATCTATATTCAATAAATCGCCTTCCTGGATAATACGATCAGCAGAAGGGATACCATGGCATACTTCATTGTTGATGCTGATACAGGTATAGCCGGGAAATTTATAGGTTAAATAAGGTGCCGATTTTGCGCCAAATTTTTCCAGGAGCCGGCCGCCGTAATTGTCCAATTCTTTAGTACTCATTCCCGCACGGGCATATGCACGCATTTCCTTTAAAGTTAACGCGACAGCATCGCTAACTTTTTTCATCCCGGCAAGGTCCGTTTCGTTCGCTATAATCATAAATTCTCAGTTGTTGGTCAAAATTACGGGGATAGGTAAAATCCCGATAGTATAAGTTGGACATTTAAAGTTTTCAGCAAGGAAATTGAATATATTTGCCTTAATGCCCATCAATTTTTTTAAACATTTAGCCAATCAACACGGCGATAATATCTTAAAAATTATTCCTCCCGAACATTTAAAGGAGGTTATAGAGGGCTTTTACCTATTTAAAGCAGGCTACCCAAAAGAAAGAGAATTATTTTTTAACGATGGTTACCCTGTGATAGCTCTTATGCAAGGTAAAAGCGAAAACGTAAGCATCAGTATAGATGGGCGTACACAATGTGTAGGCAACATGTGGGTTTGCGGTGGTGTGTTAAGGAATATTTATGGTGAATCTGAGATTCATTTCCAGGAGTGCCTGGTTATTCGCTTTCGCCCTGTAACTTTCTTCAAATTGTTTGGCATAAATGAAGATTGTTTTCAAAAAAAGCAGGTTTTCAATTTTTCTGAAATTGCAGGACATGGCTTTGAAAAGGTTAAGGAAGCTTATTATGATTGCCTTTCGCTCGAAGAAAGAATGGAGGTAATTGTAAATTTTCTTTCAGAGAAGATGAGTAGCTATTGCTACCCTAAAATACTAACAGACATACAAAATTATATTGACAGGCAAGGTAACCTCACGGTTAAGGACGTTTTGGATAGCTATAAGGTTAGCTTGAATTATAAATGGCTGGAACGAAACTTTAAAAAACATTTAGGTATTTCGCCCCAAAGCTACCTTTTAATGAGGCGTTTCCTGAAAGCTTACATGGATTTGGATTCTTTTACCTCTAAAGATCTTTTACAAGTTGCTTTAGATAATGGTTATTATGATGATAATCATTTTATAAAGGACTTTCGCCGGTTTTCCGGTGTGTCACCGAAAGCTTATTTTAACAGGCAGTAAAGCCGCTTAAAACAAGCGCGGGAGATTGTAATTTAAACGCCGGGATTATGTTCATGTAAAAAGCCGTAACTAATATATCATTTGGCGGTTTGGTTTATAAAGTTGGCCTAAACATTAATAAGTAACCATGATGAAGCATATTTATATTGCATTCTGCCTCAGTATTTTCACAGCATCTGAGTGCTGTGCGCAGACAACAGCTACCGACACGGCGTATATCAAGCCTTATAATCAAAAAGTATTAGTGGGTGGGTATGTTTCCACCAATACAGTTCAATTGGTTAACGCCGGTAAAACTTATATGCCTAATAACCCATTTAATGTTGGTGTGATCTTTGCCTTGAAAAATACGGTGATTAATGTCATGTTTGATTATGGTGTTGTGCCGTTGAAAAGCAAGTCTTACGGAAAAACAAGTTTAACTGATTTTCAGATCCATAATTATGGCAGATATTTGATGCTGGATTTGTTTATACAGCAATATAAAGGATTTTATACGCAGGGCCGATCAGCCGGTCGCGAGATCATGCGCTACCCGGATCTATCTGTTTCGCAAATTGGCGGGGAGGGAACTTATGTTTTTAATGGTAATAAATTTTCAAGCAAGGCTGCCTTTGAACAAAGTGAAAAGCAACTTCAGTCGGCGGGAGGTGTTATTCTAGGAGCCGGAGCTTATTTATATAAAGTAGGACTGGACAGTAACATGGTGATATCCGGTAAAAACCCCTTTCGTAATTTCCAGGTAGGGATAAACGGGGGGTATGCTTATTCCTGGGTAATTAACGAACGATGGTTGTTGTCGGGAATGGCAAAAGTAGGGGCCAGTTCCGGAAGTGAACCCCAGCTTAACGGAGGAGGAAAAATAAAAGTTTATCCAACTGCTTTTGCAAGAGGTTCTGCCATTTACCAGAAACCGGACTGGGCGGTATCGTTCCTGATGCTGATTAATAATAAATCGGCATTTGCCTATCAAAATGAATATAAGATAACTTCTGTCAACTTTCAGCTTTCCTACGTACGTCATTTTAACAATATTTTCAAAAAGAAAAAAAATGGGTAATAAGTAGATAAACCACACCAGTTTGGCCCCAAAATACTTTGAATTAGTTTAACGCTATGAAGGAGAGGGATTAAAATCGAACGATTAAACACCGCGTATAACAACCTATGCATGAAAATGAGTGTTATAGAGAAAAAGATATCCCTTCAGCGGGCTTAGCTACCCCAGGGCGTTTTTAAAATTATCTTCGTAAAAATCAAAAGCCTCAAATCTTTCGACTTGAGGCTTTTATTTTGTAAAGGGGAATGAAAGATTTTCAATCCGTTTTATGGAAGATTTGGAGCGTTTAAGCAGGATTGATAAGTTTTGAGTGATTTTGAAAATCTTTCGACTTAATTATATTTAAGGCATAAAAAAATTTACGGGTAATGCAAAAGTATATATGTGGGTGTTTGTGGAAAACATGATTGCATTTGTATTGATGTTTATGACTGAAAATTTATACCGCTTCACTGAAAAAAAGAGGTTGTGTAATAAATTTAGTCAAATGATTAATGATGTTCACCATTCCATTCCGGAATAGCAAACATTTAATTCCGCGACGCTTTGACCATATCAATTTATTGGTTTCCACTCGCGATCTTTCCGGCTCACCCACACAACTGACTACTCCAAAGCGCACGGAATCGCCTGATCAAGCCTCGCAAAATATCCAGTTTATACCTGACGTATAAAACTTCCCGTTGGTATCGTAAAAAAAGATTTCAAGTCATCCAAATTCCTGATTTTTATTTTTACCCCCTATGATTGCTCCCCGATCCCCCCTCGGGTTTCTGTTTTTGACGCGATATTTGGTTATTGATTTATAAATCAATAACCAATAAACCTTAGGAATTACCTGAGTTAATGATAACCCATAACTGTGATTTTTACGACCAAACGAGCTAAACCTTAAAAAGATGATAATGGCTTCATTGGTGATTACCAACTGAAACAGGTAGTGGCGGGTATTGGTTGCAAAATATTTTGATGAAAATTCAGCAACTCAGCTGTCGTTTTTTTTTGAGGCGGCTATAAGGGCATTTGTACCTTACCTAATGCAAATAACCAATGCTTAAACCGGCATTAATATAAAAATATGAGAAAAAAATTAACCCATTTATTTGTAGCAATTTTTGTTGTACTACTTGCAAACACAGGCGTGGTGTCCCTTACATATGCCCAAACCTTTGTTCAGCCCGGAGTTCCTTTCACCCGGGCAGATCTGGATCAACTTAAAGGTAATATTACCAAAGAACCATGGCTTACCGGGTACAACTCGCTGAAAGGCGACTCGCATTCACAACTTGCTTACGCTATGAAGGGGCCTTTTGCTACTGTAACCCGTGCCCCCAACTTAAACAATCCGGCCTGGTTGGATGATATGATTGCTATTCATAACCTGGCGTTCATGTATGTTTTTACAGGCGACTCCACATATGCCCGGAAAGCCACCAATATGCTTGATTCATGGGCGGTTATCAATACTACCTGGGGAGGTGGAGAAAATATGCTCGACATTGGCGACAGGGTAGCTTATTTTGTTGCCGGGGCCGATATTTTAAGAAGCACCTTCCCCGGATGGACAGCGGCTAACGATACCCATGTCAATAATTATTTCCGTAATGTTTTATTTCCAACTTCTTGGTCGCCTTACCCTACAAGAGATGCTAATAAAGGGGCTCTTCAATGTGCAATAGCAATTGGTATATCAGCCTATTTAAAAGATCCTGTTTTATGGCAGCAAGCCGTTGAGGTATACCGTATGGATGCAGGCGGCGGGTTACGAAATAGCTTACCTAATGGCGAAGTAGGCGACTCCGGTCGTGATGATCACTGGTTTGAGCAGATCCAGGCGCTTGGGTGGAGCGCGGAAGTAGCCTGGAAACAAGGTGTTGACTTGTTTGCAGAATTTGATAATCGTTTGCTTAAAATCGGCGAATTATATAGCCAGTATAGCCAGTCGCCTGCCGGTACTTTATCTTTTATACCATATGGTGCTTATGCCAGCTATTGGACCAATTGGGGAATCCCTCCCGGTTATGTTCACAGGCATCCATTTAACAATATCATTAAGGGAGCGTACGCGCTGCGTAAAGGTATTCCCACCCCATATACTGAACAAATACGGGCACTGGCTGGCGAAGATGGCTTCTCGTTTTTGTATTTAAAGTCGGCAGACACCTCACATGCTACCCCATTAACGCCTGTTGTTTACCCTGCCGATAATGTACAGGCGGTGAGTAATGTAACCAACCTGGATATCGGTAATACCGGGCTGGCAGGCAGCGCTTCGTTTAATAACGGGGTCTGGACAGTTAATTCTGCCGGAACTTCTACCAGTAATGCCTTCAACTTCAATTTTAAAAAGATCAGCGGCAATGCTGGCCTGGTCGTAAAAGTTAACAGCATGTCGATCAATACCGGTGGCTGCGGCGTCATGTTACGTCAATCGCTGGCTGCTGGTTCGGCATTTTGGGATATTTTTCTCAACGCTACAGGCGGTATCGGCAATCATTGGCAGCCCAAAGCCCCCTGGTGGTTAAAAATCGAACGCGTAGATACGCGTATATTCGCCTACCATTCGCAGGATGGTATTAACTGGACCAATCTTAGTTGCTGGTATTCTGCAACAGGTTTCCCGACTGATCTGTATGCCGGGTTTTATACCATCTCTGGTAATGCTTCGGCACTCAATACCGCTACGTTCAGCAATGTAGCTTATAGTCTAACTGCGCCGGCCGGCTCTCCGGATATCAGCAGTGCTACCACAGCCATAGCTACTATTAGCACACCTTTCAGTTATAATATTACCGCCGGTGCTAATCCATCTTCTTATAGTGCCAGCGGCTTACCAGCCGGGCTTAGCCTTGATGTGGCTACCGGTATTATTTCCGGCACACCTACTGCTTTAGGGCAAAGCGAAGTTACCATAGCGGCTACCAATGCCAGCGGCACCGGTACGGCAACCCTCATTCTCAACGTTATCAATAACCAAACGCCCGCAGCGCCTGCTTCGGCCGCGGCATCGGTGGTTAACGCTACGCAAATTAAATTGACCTGGGCAGCTTCGGCCAACGCTACCGGTTATTCGGTAAAACGTTCGCTAAGCCCCGGAGGTGCATATACAACAATCCAGGCAGGGGTTAGCGGTACCAGCTTTACTGATGCTTCTCCCGTGCCCGAAGTAAATAACTATTATATTATTACGGCCCTTACCGGGAATCTGGAAAGTGGTAACTCCAACGAGGTCTTTGCTTCAGTTCCACCTGCGGCCCCTGCACAACCCACTGTGGTTAATAAAAACAAGGAGATCGATTTAAGCTGGAACACCGCCTCGGGAGCAGCAACATATAACGTAAAAAGAGGCACCGTAAGTGGCGGTCCTTATATAACAGTAGCCAATGTGCCAACTACCAGTTACTCGGATGTAAATGTAAGTAACGGTAGCCCTTATTATTATGTGATTTCATCAGTTGGGCAAACCAAAGAAAGCACGAATTCGGTAGAGGGATTCGGAGTTCCGGGTTCGGGCTCTTATACCTGGAAACCGGTATCCGAAACGGATTCATTAAAACTGGCTTCTAATTGGGTAGAAAACGCTATTCCGGCAAGCCCGGCCATTGTCACCTTCAATGCATCTGCTGATACTATTTTGACTAATAATATTAAGGGGCTGGCGGTTTCGCGCATGCAATTTAACACGGGCGCAAACAGTTATACCATATCCGGTGATACGCTTCATTTAAAGAATGACCTGGTTAACAATGCCATAACCTCACATATGTTGAGCATGCCCATTGTTGTGGATACTTTGCTCAATGTAAACACGATAACCAGTGGTACGGTGTCCCTAACCGGAGGGATAAGCGGAAACGGGAGTTTGCTTAAAAATGGTATAGGATATCTTTATATACCAGGAAACAATACATACACAGGCACCACCACTTTAAACGGCAACGGCCAAAGCTGGCCCCCTGTATATGGCATGGAAGTTTCGGGCGCAGGTACAGGAACGCCCTCGGCTCCAACGTCTGGCCCGCTGGGCACTGGGAAGATTATTATGAATGGCGGCGCACTGTTCTCTGTAAATGGCGATGCAACCTTTTATAACGATTTTGAAATAGCTGCAGGTAAAACCAGTTATTTTTATCAAACCAGTAACGCCATAAATCTGTATGGTAAACTTTTAGGTAGCGGCACCATAATACAGGATGGAAACGTTTATGCGGGCTTGCACCTTTTTGGCGATAACAGCGACTTTACCGGTACTTTTGTATCGAAATTACGTAGTGGTAACAACCGGGTGCGTTTTGAAGTTCCTCAGTCGGGGAGTGCCAAAGCCTACTGGAACCTGGATGCCAACGGGAATGACTGCCAGGGCATACTCTTTGCTACCGGAACAATCAGTTTTGGCGCGCTTAGCGGCAGGGGAGCCATCCGTACAGATGCCGGGGGCAGTCCTACAATCAGCATTGGTGCATTAAACCTTAGTACTTCTTTTAATGGTATTATGTCGGGTTCTATGAATGTAGAAAAGGTAGGCACCGGAGTACTTATTTTTACCGGGAATAATTCATATGGAGGCACAACAATCATAAAGGGTGGAAAACTGCTGTTAAATGATGATCCATCGTCGGGTGTTTTCAACAGTCCGCTTACTGTTGAAGCCGGCTCATTTGGTGGAGCTGGTAAAGGCACAATGTCTGTCACCATTGGAACGGGGAGCGGCACAGGAGCGATACTTGAGCCAGGGAACCAGGCTATTGGTTCTTTGATAGCCGGCTCCTTAACACTAAAATCTGATGCTACTTACAATGCTGAAATTGATATGGGCAGTGCTACAGGGGATAAAATAACAGTTACGGGTGTAAGCCTGGTTAATTCACCCCAATTATCAGTAACAGGTACCGCCGGCACATTGCCATCGGGTACTGCATACACCATTATTGATAACACGGGCAGCGGCGCCATTGCCGGAACATTTAAGAATTTGCCTGAACTGGCTTTGATCACCGTTGGTGCATATAATTTCCGTATAACGTATAAAGGCGGAACCGGAAATGATGTGGTATTAATGGACGACCGTACAGTGCCTGTTACCATTACCAGTGCTTTAACCGACACCGTTGTTGTTGGTAAAACTTTTAGCTATACCATTGGAGCCATTAAATCGCCGAATGTTTTTTCGGCAACGGGGCTTCCGGCCGGGCTTAACATCAATACAAGTACCGGTATGATTTCTGGTATCCCAACTCAAACAGGTGTTTTTCCGGTTACCCTAACCGCGTCAAACGGAAGTACCACAGGGACAGTAACCCTTGTTTTAGCCGTTCAAAGCAATGTTGTAAGTGGATTACTTGTTGCCGCAGGAGATGCTAAAAATATAATAGAGTGGGTGCCAATATCAAATTTTACTTATAACCTTAAACGTTCAACTACGTCGGGCGGGCCTTATACCACCATTGGGAATGTTAGTACATCAAAATATACTGATATAAACGTAATTAACGGAAGCACCTATTTTTATGTAGTTACTTCGGTTGACGGCGCCGTTGAAAGCTCAAACAGCATTGAAGTAGTTGCAAAGCCTAACATTGGCCAAAACGATTATTATAAATTTGATGAGACAGGTGGCACAAAAGGGATTGACGCATGGGGGGCTAATCATGCTACGTTGGCGGCTACAGGTAGTCGAAGCACCGGGAAGTATGGACAGGCACTGCTGCTGGATGGAACGGCTAATGCCTATGCCTCATTGCCATCGGGCATTATGAGTACGCTGAATGATTTCACCATTTCTGCCTGGGTGCGGATGGATGCTATTACTACCTGGATGCGTGTATTTGATTTTGGATCAAGTACTACCCAGTATATGTTCCTGACAGTTCAGGCAGGTGTAACAAGTGGAAAATCTATTGTGCGTTATGCGATAAAAAATGGGTCTGCTGCTGAACAGAACCTTAATTTTAATTATACCTTCCCGCTCAATACCTGGACTAACCTGGCAATAACCAGGTTGGGCAGCACTTGCACCATGTATATTAACGGTGCTGCTGTGGCTTCTTCAACAGCTATCAGTATAAAGCCGTCGGCACTGGATGCCACAGGGTTTAATTATTTAGGCAAATCGCAATTTTCTGCCGATCCTATGTTTAAAGGCTCAATTGATGAGTTTAAAGTTTACAATAGGGCCCTTAGCCCATCAGAAATTGCCAATGGACTTTTGGGCGAACAAATGATTACCTTTAATCCAATAACTCAAAAAACAATAGGCGATCCGGATTTTGCACTCAATGCTACGGTAAGCTCCAATTTACCAGTAAGCTACACCAGTTCAGATACTACAGTGGCTACAATAGTTAACGGTAACATACATATTAAAGGTACCGGAACAAGTACAGTTACAGCATCCCAACCTGGTAACGGGCAGTATACCGCCGCAACACCCATAAGGCGTACACTGAATGTTGCACCATTGAACCTGCAGGTACAATACCAGGATGGCGACAATGGACAACTGACCAACACTATTATTCGCCCTTATGTAAATATCATCAACGCCGATTCCGTTGGCGTTGCCTACAGCGAATTAACTATGCGATACTGGTTCACTGCCGAGAATTATGCCGGTATTAATGCCTGGATAGATTATGCACAGTTAGGAAACAGCAATGTAAAAATGAAATATGTTGCGTTGGCTCGGCCTGTTAATGGCGCTTTTGGTTATGTGGAATATAGTTTCACAGCAGCGGGTAGCCTGGGTGCTGGCAGTAACACCGGGCAAATACAATCCAGACTTGCCAACCAGGATTGGGGAAATTTGAACGAAGCCGATGATTATTCTTATCAAAGTAATACCGGTAGCTATACCAGTAACAACCATATCACACTTTACCGCAACGGGATGCTGATATGGGGGATTGAACCGGCTGCTGTTACCCCGCTTACCAGCGTGAACGTGTTTTACCAAAATCAAAACACGGATACCGGCAGCAATACGATAAGTACCTATCTTTACATCAATAATACCGGCAATATGCCTATAGCCTATGGGGATATTACCGCGCGTTACTGGTTCACCAAAGACGGCACGCAGAGTTTGAACTACTGGATAGATTATGCTAAACAAGGTAGTGGTAATATCAGCGGTAACTGTGTTCCGTTAAGCACCGCGCTTAGCGGTGCTGATACTTATTTCGAACTGGCTGTAAACACAGCCGCGGGTACGCTTTATCCACTAAGTTCATCGGGCAATATTCAGTACCGTATTACCAAAGCAGATTGGTCGAACTTTAACGAATCAGATGATTACTCCTACCTGGCCAAAGATGTATTGAAGGAGAATAACCATATTACTGTTTATTATAAAGGGCAACTCATTTACGGCACAGAACCTTCAGCAGGCTCTATGTCATTAAAGAGCGCCCCGTTAGCTGTGGCTCCGCCGCAGCACGACATCAGCAATGAAGGGATTGTAGTGCACCAGGGCCTTTCACCTAATGGAGATGGCATTAACGATGTGCTGATGATAGACGGATTGACGTCCTACCCGGATAATAAATTAACGATCATGAATGGCAATGGCATCAAAATATTTGAAGCCAAAGGCTATGATAATAGCTCCAAAGTATTTGACGGGCGCTCCAGCATAAGCGGTGCCATGCAACAGCCGGGAACCTATTACTATTCGCTGGAATATCGCGCAGGTGCAGAAAATAAACATAAAACGGGTTTTATCATCATTAAATACTGATAGTACTGCATGATGCCGGACAGAAATAAAATTTGCAATAACAGGAAACCGCTGCTTATTGCATTAGGTCTGTGCCTGATACTTTTAGTAGCAGGCAACAGCGCTCTTGCACAACAGCAATCGTTTAACTACACACAGTATATGGATAACCTTACCCCGTTTAACCCGGCCTATTCACTGTTGGATAAAGCAGGATCGATCAATACACTTGCCCGCAGGCAATGGGTAGGGATAAACGGGGCACCGGTAACTTACCTCATCAACGGGAACCTACCCATCGAATCGATCAATGGTTCGGCCGGGCTGATGGTATTTAATGACCAGGTTGCTATTGAACGCCAAACAGAGGCGAACGTTTATTTTGCGAAAGGGATACAATTAGATGAGGGAAGCTATTTAGGGGTATCAATTAATGCGGGGTTCCGCAACTATACCGCCAATTATTCTTCCCTGGATGCCGCTGATCCAACCTTCAGGAACGATGTACGGGGAACGAAACCAAACATGGGCTTTGGCATAATGTATTACACCGACTGGTATTACCTTGGCGTATCAGTGCCAGAGCTAACGATAACCAGTCTGGGGACGGCATCAGTGCAGGATAATACCAATTTCAGGACCCATTATTATTTTTCAGGAGCGATGATAACTAATGTAAATGAAGAGATAAAGTTTAAACCGGCCACATTGATTTCCTATGTAAGAGGGCTACCGCTTACTGCTGATATATCCGGTATCTTTTATATGAAAGGCACATTAGGGCTTGGTGTAAACTACCGTACAGATAAAACAATGTCGGGGATACTTACTGTAAACATGAATGCATTCCATGTAGGCTACAGTTATCAGTTTGGTACGTCATCAAACACCTTTGGGGCCTTTAATAACGCCACCCATGAAATATCCCTGAGTTATCGTTTTGGCAGAGGGGCGTTTGATCCAAAGTTGTTGTAATAGATAATACAAATCAATCCTGCTTATCTGCCTTATGAGTTTGTATCTGTAGATAATACATATTATTAATTATTAACCCCCTTAAATGGTCTGTTGGCCCCGCCCGGCTATTTATTATTTGCTATATGTTTGACTTACAATTATTACCTGATATTCAATACGAAAACCACTTCTGTTATTTTGACTTCATTTTATTTAATTATTAACTAACCCTTTTTTGAGGGGGAGGTTGAGGTTGGTTTTGCGTTTTGATAAGTATTTTATGATGAAACCAATTAACCGATTTATATTTTAAACCAAATTTTTAAAAAGATGAAGTCAAAATTTTTAATTTTTCTTAGTTGCTTATCCCTTACGTTTACATTGGGGTGTAAAAAAACGTCTTCGCCTATAGCAGCGAAGGTTTCATCTGTGGCCGCTTCTAAATTGGCTGTAAACGCAACTTCAGTGTTTATCCATCCCGGTATGCTGCATAGCCAGGCAGATTTTATCAGGATGCAAACCATGGTTAGCGCAGCAACAGATCCCTGGCTTTCCGGATGGAACAAACTGACAGCTAACTCACACTCGGCATCAACCTATTCCATGCAGGGGCCGGTAGATACAGTTTACAGGGGTTCTGGATCGCCGCAAAACTATTCAAAGTTATATAACGACATCGCTGCTGCTTATCAAAACGCGTTGCGTTGGAAAATCAATGGCGATGTAGCCTGCGGAAATAAGGCGGTGGCTATCATGAACGCATGGTCCTCTACTTTGAAAGCTATCGGGGGATCTGCAGACAGGTGGCTGGCCGCCGGTATATATGGTTATGAGTTTGCCAACGCGGCCGAGATCATGCGTGACTATAGTGGTTGGTCGGCAACAGACCTTACCAATTTTAAAAATATGATGCTCAACGTATTTTACCCCATGAACCATGATTTTTTGGTAAATCATAACGGAGCATGTATAACCAATTATTGGGCAAACTGGGATTTGTGCAGCATGGCATCGATCCTTTCGATAGGCATATTATGTGATGATACCAATAAGTTTAATGAAGCGATAACCTATTTCAAAACCGGTGCCGGCAATGGATCAATTGATCATGCGGTACCTTTCTTATACAATTCTGGTCAGTTAGGGCAGGGACAGGAATCAGGCCGGGATCAAGGACATCAATGCCTGGATATTTCTTTATTAGGCGCTTTTTGCCAAATGGCTTATAACCAGGGTCAGGATCTATTTGCTTATGAGAATAATAAGGCATTGGCAGTTTCCGAGTATACAGCCAGCTATAATCTTGGAAACGAGGTGCCTTTTACCACTTACAATTGGGCCAATGGGCAAAATTGCACAGCGCAAACACAAACGGTGATAGCGGCAGGTGGAAGAGGGGATATTCGCCCAAGCTGGGAGCTTATTTATAATTATCAGCTATCGCACGGTATTACCGGAACAACCTACAGCGGTCAGTATGCTACCAATGTAAGGCCCGAAGGTGGCGGCGGCGATTATGGGCCAAACAGTGGAGGGTACGACCAATTGGGATTTGGTACTTTAACATATTCTATAGGGGCACAGCCGGTAGCCAATGGCACTTATAAATTAATCAACCGCGCCAGTGGAAAATACCTGGATAATTTGGGTGCAACCACTAATGGTGCAAATGTGGCACAATGGGCTTCAAGCGGCAGCAATAACCAAAAGTGGGTATTAACCTATAGTGGTGGTTACTACAAGTTAGCTTGTGTAACCGGTAGTAAATGCCTGGATAGCTATGACCATACTGCCGATGGATCAACAGTTGCACAGTGGGCGAGTGGCAGTAGTACCAATCAGCAATGGACAATTATACCTGTAGGTTCTTATTACAAAATTGTTAACCGCACAAATGGTAAATGCCTGGATTCGGGAGGTGGAACGACAGACGGAGCTATCATGCAATTTTGGCCAAGCGGCAGTAGTAACAACCAGCAATGGACTATTGCTCCATAATATACCTGTTGCTTTAAAGAAAAAACTATATTTAATAAACAAAACGGCATGGGTTATACGCTTATGCCGTTTTTGTTTAAACCATCCCCCTTGTTTGACCCATCAAACCCCCTTGTGATTGTTTGTTTTGCTCTACTTTCGGAACACGATTATAAACGATTTCCCGGGATATGCTTTGCGCTTATCATTAAATCAATTTAGTAGTTATTGATCTAACTCTTATAAGACAAACGTCTTTATCAGGATTATGGAGTAGATGTATATGAGGAAACATTGCAAGGCATGGGGAAATGACAATGAAATTATGAAAGACAATTGCTTGAAAACCCGTTTTAAGATTACAAGGTTAGCTGTGGTATTCATTTTTGTAGCCATCTTGAGTGTAGGATTTGAGGCGGATGCTCAAAGCAGTTTAAAAGTACCGCCCAATATTAATTATTGCGCGACACAGGCGCAAAAAACTTTAGGCGCTATTCCAGCAAGTGGTAATAACCTGCCCCGCAATATAGATAATGGTAAAACAGATTGGCGGTATGTAAACTATAAGGATTGGTGCAGTGGTTTTTGGCCCGGAATATTATGGTATTTATATGAGGGCACCCATGATCAAAAATGGAAGACAGCCGCGAATAAATTCACACAGGAATTAAAGCCACTTTCTGAGTATAGCGGTTTTGATCATGACCTGGGTTTTATGGTATTTAACAGCTTTGGCAACGGATATAGGTTAACTAAAGACCCGGGATATAAACAGGTTATATTAAGGTCGGCAGATTCATTGGCTACCTTATTTAACCCTAAAGTAGGTACTATTTTATCATGGCCGGCGATGGTGAAAAAAATGAACTGGCCACACAATACCATTATTGACAATATGATTAACCTGGAACTATTATTCTGGGCTTCAAAAAATGGTGGCAGCAGGCATTTATATGACATTGCGGTTAAACATGCGGAAACTACCATGCATAATCATTTCAGGCCCGATTATACTTCTTATCACGTGGTGGTATACGATACGGTTACCGGGAAGAAGATACAGGGAATAACCCACCAGGGCTATGCGGATAACAGTATGTGGGCCAGGGGACAATCATGGGCTATATATGGGTTTACCATGTGCTACCGCGAAACCGGGAATGCGGAGTTTTTGGATTTTGCACAAAAAGTAGCAGATGTATATTTAAACCGTTTACCAGCCGATTTGATCCCTTACTGGGATTTTGATGATCCCACTATACCCAATGCCCCTAAAGATGCTTCTGCCGCATGTATAACCGCTTCGGCTTTATTGGAGCTATCAACCTTTGTAAAGGATAAAACCAGGGCCTGGTTTTATCGTCATAAAGCCGAAGCCATGCTGCAAACGCTTTCTTCATCGTCCTACCAGAGCCGTGGTACAAATGATGCCTTTTTACTGCATTCCACCGGCCATCATCCAGCAGGGACGGAGATTGACGCATCAATTATTTATGCTGACTACTATTACCTGGAAGCCTTACTGCGACGGGAAAAATTACAACATATCAAAGCTTATCACCATTATAAATCACGCTAAATGAGATATTTTTTATTGGTTATGGTTTCATTTATCGCCTTAACCGCCAGGGGACAGCGCGCTGTAACAGACACTCCCGTTAATCTAAAATCACCAGATCAAAACCTCACGCTAAAATTCCATCAAAAATCATTTAGCGATAACAAGCGAATGATGTATTACGAGGTGAGTTATAAGGGTAAGGAAGTGATAAAAGAATCGGCCCTGGATATCCAGATGGATAACCAGCTTTCGGAGAAGGCCATGGCTTTAAAGATAGATCAACATAAAGACTGGTGCGAAAACCTGGAAATAAAGAGTTACAAAACAGTAACCCATGATACCACCTGGAAACCGGTAAACGGCGAAAGTAGCCAGGTAAGGGATCATTATAACGAAGTAGATATTACACTGGTAAAAGACGATAACCCGATATATGTGGTGCAGGTGCAGCTTAGGGCTTATAACGAAGGTGTGGCTATACGCTATTTTTTCCCCGAGAATGTAAAGGGAACTTATTATAATGTAACGGCGGAAAATACAGAATTTAGTTTACCCCCCGGCACACAAGCCTGGTTTGCCAACTGGGCACAGGCGCCCTATTATAAATTGCAATTATTGAACTGGCCCGGAGAAAGTGAGCGCCCGTTAACCCTTGAGCTGCCAAATGGCTTATTCGCGACACTTGCCGAGGCACAGATGGTAGATTATGCCCGTACCAAATTTAAGTTAAGTACAAATAAGCCCAATACCATTATTACATCAATGTTTGGCGACGTCCAACTGATATCGCCTGTATGTACTCCGTGGCGGGTAATCATGGTAGCTGAAAAACCAGGCGATTTAATTGAACATAATTATTTAATGCTCAACCTTAATGAACAAAGTAAAATAACCGGTAATACCGATTGGATAAAACCGGGGAAAATTATGCGGGTGATGACACAAACCACCGCTGACGCAAAAGCCAATATTGATTTTGCCGCCACCCAAAATCTGCAATATATATTATTTGATTGGAAATGGTACGGACCGGCTTTTAGCTTCAATTCCGATGCAACCAAAGTTGCCATAGCTGATTTTGATTTACCGGGAATTATTCAGTACGGTAAAAATAAAGGGATAGGGGTTTGGCTTTACGTTAACCAGCAGGCGCTGCTGGCACAAAGTGACAGCTTATTTGCGGTATATAGCAAATGGGGAGTAAAAGGTGTCAAATTTGGGTTTGTGCAGGTGGGATCACATCGCTGGACCACCTGGGTAGAGAAGGCTATACAACAGGCGGCGGCCAGCAAGATGATGGTTAATATTCATGATGACTGGCGCCTTACCGGCGAACAGCGCACATGGGCAAACTTGATGACGGCAGAGGGGATACGGGGAAATGAGGAGATGCCTGATGCTACCCACAATACTATTTTGCCCTTTACCCGCTATATAGCAGGTCCGGCCGATTATACTATCTGTTATTTTGATAAGCGGATAAAAACCACCCACGCTCATCAGCTGGCGTTAGCGGCCATTTATTATAGCCCGATTCAAACTTTATTTTGGTACGATAATCCATCACAGTATCACCAGGAACCTGAATTGGAGTTCTGGAATAAAATTCCTACTACCTGGGACGAAACCAGGGTGCTGCAAGGTAAGCCCGGTGAGTATATTACTACCGCAAGGCGAAAAGGAACAACGTGGTTTTTGGGTACCATTACCAATAACGAGGCCAGGTCTCTTAAAATACAGTTTACGTTCCTTGAGCCGGGAAAAAAATACAGGGCTAAAATATATAGCGACGACGCCGGGAAGGCTACTGCCACGCATGTACGTGTAAGCGATAGCGTGGTTAACAGCAAAACAATTTTAGACGTTAACCTGCAGCCATCGGGAGGCGAGGCATTATACCTGGAAGAAATTAAATAACAGTATTCAGGTGGTGTAACCTTAAAGATCTGGGGGCTTGTTCACTGCACAGGTTTACCGAATTAATTAAATCGTTGTAAAACCATGGAAGTTATACTGAATCTCCCAACCCCCTCAAATACCTTTTTTATGGGTGCTGTATAATTTAGCTAAAACGATATTACCCCGGTGTTCAGCTTTTTTATATATCGGTTGCTCATTCAGAGTGTCTGACGCCCCACTAATTTAATGATGAAACGGAAAATCACTATTAATGACATTGCTAAAGAACTGGGTATATCAAAAACCTCGGTATCCTTTGTTATCAATGGCAAGGCACGTGAAAAAAATATAAGTGCAGGTTTAGAGAGAAGAGTGTTGGCCTACATTGATGAAATTGGCTATCAGCCTAACCATTTTGCACAGGGTTTACGTACCGGTAAAACAAAAATGATAGGAATGTTGGTAGAAGATATATCGGATCCGTTTTTTTCTGCCATTGCCCGCATGATGGAAGAAATTGCCTATAAAAAAGGGTACAAGATACTTTACAGCAGCACAGAAAATGATACGCAAAAAGCAAAAGATTTGATAGAGTTGTATCGTATCAGGCATGTAGATGGTTACATTATTGCACCTCCTCCAGGCATTGAACCGGAGTTAAAGGAGTTAACGGATGACGGTTTCTTTGTGCTGTTATTTGACCGCACTTTACCGGGGTTAGAAATTAGCAGTGTTGTAGTAAATAACTTTGAAAGTAGTTATAAAGCTGTTAAACATTTAATGGATAACGGCTATAATAATATTGCAATGATCACCTTGCTATCCGATCAGACACAAATGCTTGACCGGAAGTTAGGGTATATGAAAGCGTTAGATGAAGCAAAAAAGCCATACTTATTAAAAAAAATAGCCTATCATGATAAAAGGGAAAATTGTATACAGGAAATCCGGGATTTTCTGGTTGCCAATAAGGATATTGACGCGCTTTTTTTTGCCACCAATTACCTTGCCGAAAGCGGGTTGGAAACATTAAAGCTTTTAAAGCGCTCTATTCCTGGTGATATAGGAATTGTAGTGTTTGATGACCATTATCTTTTTAAACTATTTACGCCATCTATTACTGCCATAGTTCAGCCAATTAAGGAGATATCAGAACAGGTAATTCATTTGATGTTAAAAAGTATTTCGGGCCCTAAAATCAAAAAAAACATTAAAACGGTGGTTATTCCCACATCACTCATAATCAGGGATTCTTCATTACCCCAAATAAAAATAAACAACGATTCCTGGGTTAAAAGACTGGTTAAAAATAAGTTCTGAGCAAACAGATATTTAAAAGCCAAACGCTCTTTCTTCCTTATAAAAGGCTTGCCAAATTGATTTTTTGTAAAAAGCCCGGTCAAATAGCCATTATCCGGCAATTTGATGGAAGAGGAGGTGTTTTTATTGATTTACCCCCCGCTGTTTGACCCCCTACACCCCTTTTTATTTTTTTTCTACACTATACATTAGCAGCCAATTATAAACAACCATTGATATTAACGCCTTGCGTATTTGTCAATAAATCAATTTAGTAACCAATTTTTAATTTAAACCAATTTATGATGGAAAATTTTACTTTGCTATCAAAGTACAAAGCTGCGGCAATCACGCTTTTTCTTTCCTTACTGTTCTGCCTTAACTCCATGGCGCAAAACGGTACAGTAAACGGAAAACTGATTGACGCCAAAACCCACGAAACCATTATCGGGGCAACTATAAAAATTAAAGGAACCCAAACCGGTACAGTAAGCGATGTAACAGGGGCTTTTAAACTTAAAGCAGCACCCGGAGCAATTTTGCAAATCAGCTATATCGGTTATCTGACTAAAGAGGTGGTAGTTGATACGGACAACCCCATAATCATTAGTTTAGCCGCCAACAGCAGCAACCTAAGTGAGGTGGTTGTGGTTGGTTATGGCACACAGCGAAAGGCTACATTAACAGGAGCTGTTGCAACAGTATCATCTAAAGTTTTTGAAGACAGGGGGCCAATCAATAACCCGCTGGCATCTTTACAGGGGCAAATTCCAGGGGTGATTGTAACACGCAGCTCGGCGCAACCAGGAAGGGAAAACTGGAATTTCCAGATCAGGGGAGCAACATCCACTAACGGGCAAGACCCGCTTATTATATTAGATGGAGTACCCTTATCAAGTAATTTTCAGCCCGATCCTAATAACAGTTACACTACCAGTAATGCCGCGTTAAACTCTATAAATCCAGACGATATAGAAAGCATTTCAGTTTTAAAAGATGCTGCAGCATCTATTTATGGTTCAAGAGCCGCGTATGGCGTTGTGCTGATAACTACTAAAAAAGCAAAGTCTGGTAAAATGGTTGTTCAATACGATGGTTCTGTTTCCAGGAAGATACTTGGTTTACAACCAAAACTCATTAATGATAAACAATGGGGCGAAGGATTGATGCAGGCATTAACCAACGATAATTATGGTGTAGCACCCACCAGTTACCTATGGTACCAATTAGCAGCGTTGGCGGCTAACCCACCTGCTTCCGGCTATATTGATATCACCAAACTGCCGGGGTATGCCGGTTCTGCCAACGGGGTATTATATGACGGTGTGCCGCTACCGGCTTTTGGAGATGTTAAAGATTTTACCTTTTTTGACACCAACCAGCAAAAAATTTTGTGGCAGAATGCAACCTCGACCCAACATAACTTAAGTTTTTCTGGCAGGACCGAAAAAGAGGGATACCGGGTATCATTAGGGTATTTAAATGACGGAAGCCAACTGCGGTGGGGCACCAACGGCAACCAGCGATACAATTTGCGGTTTAATAATGACTATACCTTTAGTGATAAGGTTAAGTTAGAAACCAATATATCGTTAGAAAGAAACAATATACAACAACCATCGCTGTATAGCTATAACGGGTATAGTTCGCTTAGTGAATATGCGCAACCGGGCTTACCGGCCTTTACTTCAAAAGGGCAACCTTATGCCTGGGGAACCGTTTTTAGCGCGGCTGCTGCAGATAGGGATGGCGGCTCTAACCTGGAGGTTAACACCAGGGCGCTTCTTAACAGTACCCTTACCTATAACTTTGCCAAACATTTAACCTTTACAGGTGTGGCCGGCTACAACACCTGGTCTCAGGACAGCCGCATACAGCAAAAGCAGATTCAGTATTATAATTACGCTGGTAACATCCTGGTACAAACCTTACCATCGGCCGGCGGAAATAACAATGTTAATAATACCTGGTACCAAAGAATGAATACCACCGAGCCTTATTACAACCTGAATGGTAGGGTAGCATATAATAATACCTTTAATAAGTTACATGATGTAGGGGTGATGGTTGGTAGCTCATATGAAAGGGATGAGTTTAATTCATTTGTAACCAGGACATATAACCTGAGTAATGATGCTATTCCGTCATTAGGACTTGGTTTAACTAATGGAACCGCAGGTTACGTAACCAATGGAGAAACCCAGAACCATTACGCGTTAGCTTCATATTTTGGCAGGGCAACTTACTCCTACAGCGGTAAATACCTATTGGAGGCGATAGGAAGATATGATGGATCATCTAAATTTATTGCAGAAAACAGGTGGAAGTTTTTTGGTGGTATACAAGGTGGCTGGCGAATTATTGACGAAGGTTTTATGAAAAACCAAAAAGTGGTTGACGAGCTGAAACTGCGTGTTTCTTACGGAACAACAGGTAACCAGGGCGGCATAGGGTTATATGATTATATTCAGTCGTTAGCAGTTAATTCAACCGGGGCTTTACTTGGGTCGGGTACAGCAACTACAGTGACAACATCAGGTAACCTGGTATCTTTAAACAGAACGTGGGAAACTGTAAAAAAGAAAAATATAGGTTTGGATTTTGGTTTTCTGAATAATCACTTGACGGGTAGTTTTGACGTTTACAGAAATGAAAACACCAACATGTTGCTGGGGCAAACCTATCCCGCTGTTTTAGGTGCCGGCGCCCCGGCTTCTAATATCGGCGATCTGAAATCATGGGGTTATGAAGGCAGCCTTACCTGGAAGTCAAAAATTGGCAGTGTTTCCTATAGCGTTAGCGGAACAATAACGGATAACCAGAATAAACTGGTTCATTACGGAGGAGCAAATGTACTGAGTGCCGGCTTTAATCCAACTGTAGAGGGATACCCGCTCAATTCCTATTTTGGATTGAAATATGACGGCCGTTTGCAAACCCAGGCACAGGTAGATGCTTATAACGCCAAATATGCGCCCGCGGGCAGTACCAATAATATAAGTTTACCTGTTCCAAGTCCTTTAGCCAATCCTGCTGGCCAGGTTTCCGGTCTTCGCCCCGGCGATAATACTTTTAAAGATGTGAATGGCGATGGCAAATTAAGCATAGGAACCAGCACCACTAATCCTGGCGACCTGGTGTACCTGGGCAGCAACGATCCAAGGTATAGCTTTGGTTTAAACCTGGGCTTGCAATGGAAGGGGTTTGATTTTTACACCATTTTTCAGGGAGTTGCCAAAAGAACAATCTTCAGATCAGGAAATATGCGAATCCCTTACAAGTCCATCTACCAGGGACAAAGTGATGAATATGTAGGTAATACGTGGTCGCCAAGCACACCGGATGCTTATTACCCTAACCTCCATTCAGCCCAGAATAACGGTATCAATGCTTATAATTTCCAGATATCTTCCTGGTCTGTTGAAAATGGGGCTTACATACGCCTAAAAAACCTGGTGTTAGGATACACTATACCTAAACAATGGCTCGAAAAAAGTCGCGCGATCAAAGGACTTCGCGTCTACTTTTCGGGAAGTGATTTATGGGAGCTAACAAAAATTCATGACGGGTGGGACCCCGAAGTAACAAGAACGGTTAGTGGTAATGAAAGATTTCCTTTTTACAGGTATATAACCCTTGGCGCTAATGTTACTTTCTAACTTTAATTATCAACAACAATGAAAAAGAATAGCAAAAAATATATATTGGTACTGATAGCTACGCTAATTACCGTTAGCCAGTATGGCTGTAATAAGGCCCTGAATTTAAAGCCTCTTGATCAGCTCTCTGATGTGGCTTATTTTAAAACACCTGCCGATTATAAAACATTTGCCAATCAGTATTATGGCTACCTTAAAAACTTTACAACGTTGCTTGGGGTTACCGACGCGCCCCACTCTGATGGCCGGTCTGATTTAACGGGTGGTGGCGGAAGCTTTGGCGCGGGCACCAATAGTGTACCAGCTACCGAGGCCGGTCAGGGTAATGCCGGTAACTGGACAACAGATTATGCCAGGATCCGGGCAACCAATTACCTGCTTACAAAAGCCACATCCTATGCAAACCAGGCCGATATTGCGCAATTTGTGGCCGAGGCCAAGTTTTTCAGGGCATATGTTTATTTTGATCTGTTGCAACAATATGGCGGCGTACCAATTGTAACCACCTTACTTGACCCCACATCGCCAGAATTATATGGAGCAAGGGCAACCCGCGACGCGGTGGCCGATTTAATTATTAGTGATCTCCAGGCTGCTATACCCGCTTTGCCGGTATCTATCGCTGCTAATTCTGCCGACTATGGCCGGGTTACGCAGATGGCGGCGCAATCTTTTTTATCAAGGGTGTGTCTTTATGAAGGTACCTGGCAAAAATTCAGAAGCGGGGATGCTACAAGATTTAATGGATTACTCGATAAGGCCATCGCTGCATCAAATGCGGTTATAGCCAGTAATCAATATGCCCTGTTCGGCACACCTGCATCTAATGCATTGGGAGGCAACAGTACCATCTTAGGCGATTCGGCCCAAAAATATATGTTTATCCTGGAGAACCCTAAATCCAATCCCGCAGGTATCACTAAAGCAGCCAATCACGAATATATCCTGGCAAGCCGTTATGATGATGTAATTAAAGTAGCGGGTGTAAACATTAGCCGCTCGGCGCATAATGGTACAGGGGTAAACAGGAAGTTTGCCAATATGTTTTTATGTACCGATGGCCTGCCTGTAGAAAAGTCGCCATTATTCCAGGGATATCAAACCTACAACTCAGAATACCAGAACCGGGAAAGCCGGATGCGTTATACACTGAGAGTGCCTTATCAATACTACTGGTTTGGCTTGCTTAATGGCAGGGTTAACTGGACAAATGATGCCGCCGACCGTGCAACCGCCGAACAAGTGGTAAGACCTGCTGGCTATGGAGGCCAAAAATGGGTTTCTGAGCGGCCTGTAGCCGATAAATTTGAATCGGAGGATTATCCGGTTATCAGGTATGCAGAGGTATTGTTGAATTATGCAGAAGCGGTTTATGAACGTAATGGCATCATCAGTGATGGCGATTTGAATAAATCATTAAACCTGGTTCGTTTGCGGGTAAATAGTACCATGCCGCTGTTAAGTAATAGCTTTGCCGGGTTAAATGGCCTGGATATGAGAACCGAGATCAGGCGGGAACGTGCTGTTGAACTATTTGATGAAGATTTCAGGTTAGATGATATCAAGCGCTGGCACAGTGCTGCTATTGACCTGGTGAGCAATATAGGCGGTACAGCTTATGGAAATTTGCCCCAATTTATAAGCCCCTGGCCATTGGGTATTAAATATACAGGTACGCAGGCGCAGCTTGGGCCCGATCCTATAAATCCTGCACCTACTAATCCAAAAGATGCCAACGGCTGTCTGATCACCGATCAAACGGCAAGGCAGTTTAGCGAAAAGAATTACCTTTATCCTATACCGGCACAGCAAATTTCTTTAAATCCAAAACTTGTCCAAAATCCCGGCTGGTAACAGCAGGTAAAGCTATAATGACTGCTTTTACGCGGTTGTTATAGCTTTTAAATGAAAGTGTGGTAAGGGCAAACATATCTAATAGGGTTAACATAACTTAACATATTTTAGATAAAATATATGATAATTATCTAATAATCAATGTTTTGTATTTTAACATGGTTAACACAAAACTGATGTATCGCATAATTTAGGCGCATTCAAATACCTGACTGATTGAGCGCTGAATATTTGCCTCATAGATCATATAAAATATTCTTCAAAGAAATTTAAACAGGCTCTGAGCTAAAATGTTAAAATTATTCACGGATATTTGTGTTAACCAATTAAGTGTACAAAGAACAGTCATTTTGTAGAAAATGAAATGTAACAAGCTTTTAATCCTGTTTTCTTTTCTTTTATTATGCTGCGTAACGATGGCGGAGTGCCAGCCATTGTCATATATCGGTATCGACCAGGGTTTATCTAATAACTCCGTTAGGTGTATTTACCAGGATCACAAGGGTTTTTTATGGTTCGGGACTTATGATGGTCTCAATAGATACGATGGGTACAGTTTTAAGATTTTCAGGAATAAATTCAAAGATACCGGTTCACTGATCAATAATTACATATTTTCTATAGCCGAGGATGAGCAATCCAATATGTGGATAGGTACCCACGGAGGTGTATCTGTATACAATAACCTTTCTGGTAAATTTTCAACGGTTAGTTATATCTCCAGGTATAGTAACCAAAGCAAACAGATAACTGTTGGGGTTAGGGTTATTAAGCCAGATCAAAAGGGCAATATGTTGCTTGGAACACTGGGCATAGGCCTGCTTTTTAAAGACAAATCAGTACAATCGGCCGTGGAAATCCCCATTAGTAATGGGAAAACCCAGTTATGGGATTATGATGTTCAGGCTATAAAACAAGATAGTAAGGGAAGGATATGGGTATTTATACCGCAAGTTGGGCTTTGTATGCTCAGCAATGATCATAGTAAACTGATTATTGTTAGTTCTTCGGTCAGGAATGCTTATTGTATTGAACCTGATAGGGATGGTAATGTATGGATTGGTACAGGTGAGGGCTTGTTTTTTTACCAGGACAAATTGAGAATAACAACCAAAGTGCTTGATCAGGGTAAGGGAAAACTGACCTTTAGTAAAGTATCAGACATGATACTGGACAACAGAGGGCAGTTGTGGATGACCATCAATGGTGGTGGGATAAATATTTACAATACTTTAAATCAAAAGGTTAGCTATTTAAGAACAGAGAATGGGAATAGTTCGCTTTCAAATGATGCCGCCTATACCATATACCAGGATAAAGACAACCGGTTTTGGATTGGTATTCTTAACGGTGGGGTAAATGTAATTGACCCGCAAAAGGGGCGATTTAAAACGCTTAGCCATGACCCTGCAGATCAACGTTCATTACCTAAAAGAGCAATGTACGCGCTTTACGAGGATGTTGATGACAACCTGTGGATAGGTACGGAGGGGGCAGGTATCACCGTATGGAACCGGAAATCGAATACTTACAGTCAGCTTAAAAATGAAACGGGAAACACGAGTTCGCTTAGCGACAATTTTGTGACTAATATCATCAGCGATGATGAGAAAAATATCTGGGCAGGTACTTTTTTTAACGGGGTGAATAGGTATAACAGATCAACACATGCTTTTGAACGTTATCAATGCATAAACCCGCTATCCAATACCGAAAACAAGGTTGTATCAACCATGTGCCAGGGCCAGGACAAGCATATTTGGGTTGGAACATTAAAAGGGGATGGCATTAACGGCGCTCTATACACCTTCGATAAAAAGAAAAACCGTTTTATCGCATTTGATACCAGTCTTTCAGATCTGTGGAGCCTTACGCCCGATGATGAGGGAAGGCTATGGGCAGGTACGCTTACTCAGTTAGTTCAAATAGACAGAAAAAATAAAAAACACCGGTTTTTTGAATTGGGGTACTATGTACGCAACATCTACGAAGATGGTAAACATAATTTCTGGATAGGAACAGAGGGCGGGGGGCTGGTGTTGTTTGACCGTGCCAAATCTGCAATTGTTGCGCGCTATACTACCGAAGATGGTTTATGTAATAACTCTGTATTGAATATACTGGAAGACAAGAACGGGGACCTTTGGTTAAGTACATTTAATGGCTTATCTAAGTTTAACCCGCGTACCAAAACTTTTAAGAATTACTATAAAAGCGATGGATTGCAAAGTAACCAGTTTCATTACAATTCCAAGGCTGTTTTGCGCACCGGCGAACTTGTATTTGGTGGCATAGAGGGTATTAATATTTTCGATCCTGAGAAGGTTACTGACATTAACACCACGCCTAAACTGGTATTGTCAGGAATAACTGTGAATAACCTCGCTTTAGAGAAAAATGCAGATTGGGTGCGGAATATTTCTGGCGATGTCATTAAAAAAATAGAAGTACCTTATGATAAAGCCGTCTTCGCTTTTGATTTTACCGCGTTAGAGTATACTGCTCCGGATAAAATTAAATATGCTTACTATATGGAAGGCTGGGATCATGGCTGGACTTATTCCGAACATGTACGCTCTGCTAATTATACCCACCTTGACGAAGGAAATTACACATTCAGGGTAAAATGTACCAATGCCGAAGGGCGCTGGATGTCGGAACAAATCTCGTTGAGTATACATGTTCTGCCGCCCTGGTATAGGGCCTGGTGGGCCTATGGCTTGTACTTAATGGGTATTGGAGGGGCAATTTATGGGTATCTTTTTTATCAAAAAAAGCAAACCCAATTGCGATATGAAGTGAAGTTTGTGAAGGAGCTGAATGAAAAGAAAATCGCGTTTTTTACCAATATATCTCATGAACTGAGAACCCCACTTACGCTTATTGTTAATCCGATCAAAGACCTGTTACACAGCAACGGAACCAACATTGATTTAATAGACATCAGCGCGGTGTATCGCAATTCACGCCGTTTGCTGAGTTTGGTGGATCAGTTGTTACTATTCCGGAGCTCTGAAAAAGAGGTAGCTGATCTGAATCCTGCTGTACTCAATCTAAAAGATGTTTGTTATGAAGTTTTCCTTTGTTTTAACAACCAGGTGAAAGCAAAAAAAATTGATTATCAGTTCTTGTGTCATGACAACAATATCAAGGTTTATGCAGATAGGGAAAAACTCGAAATAGTGTTGTTTAATCTCTTATCCAACGCTATAAAATACACACCTGATTATGGCTCCATTAGTATTCGGGTAGACAAAGGCGATGAATTTATTGAAATATTGGTAAAGGATACCGGTTACGGGATTGCAGAGGATACCGGTGAAAAATTATTCGAAAAGTTTTACCGGCTAAACCAGGACACGGATAAGATAAAAGAAAGCGGATTTGGAATCGGCCTTTTTTTGGCCAAAACCTATTTAGAACTACATCATGGTAAATTATCCTACACCAGTGTATTAGGAAAGGGTACCACATTCAAAATATGCTTACCTAAAATAAGCGCGCATTTGTTTAATGATACGCAGAAAGAACAGGAGGACCAAAGTAAAATTACGTATCCACTGATACAGGAGTTGATTACAGAGCCGATTGAAATGGGTGATAGTTATTTGATGTCGTCTACCGCGCATATTGACGGTATTATGAATGATGTAGTTAATAAAAAACCTGTCATTTTGTTGATTGACGATGATGTGGAAGTGCGACGTTATATCCGGCAGTTATTGCAGGACGAATTTATTATTCATGAGGCCGGGAATACAGAAGCGGGTTTTAAAAACGTGTTGGAGTGTGAGCCGGACATTATTGTTTGCGATGTGGTCATGAATGGTGTAAACGGTGTGGAGTTTTGTTCAAAGATGAAGGAATCGCCCTCGTTTAGCCATATTCCTATTATATTATTAACTGGCAGTTCGTCGCCCGAGATCAAACTCAAAGGCATAGAATGCGGGGCCGATGATTATATTACCAAGCCATTTGAAAGCGACCTGCTGATTGCGCGTATTAAAAGCATGTTAAAAGGCCGGAGCACCCTTAAAAATTATTTCTTTAATGAGATAACGCTTAAGAACAACAGCCTCAAAATTCCCGCCGAATACAGCGAGTTTCTTGCCAGGTGTATCTGTATCATTGAGAGCCATTTAGAAGATGAAAGCTTTTCCTTAAAGGCATTTACTGATGAAATAGGGATGAGCAGATCAAAACTATTCAGGAAGATCAAATCAATCTCAGGCTTGTCCAGTACAGAGTTTATCAGGTATATCAGGCTGAGAAAAGGGGCTGAATTAATGATCCAAACCGATTTGCAAATCAAGGAGATCGCATTCAAGATTGGATTTCAGGATATAAAATATTTTCGCGAGCAGTTTAACAGGTTATTTGAAATGAATCCGTCGGATTTCATCCGCAAATACAGAAAAACATTTATCAATAAAGACAATTTAAACACCAGCATTTCTTACTCAAGAAATAAACATTAGTATTTCTCTTTCACCATATTATCGGCTATAGGTAAGATAATTTATCAACACCTGATTTTTATGTTTGGATTTCATCTTAACCAAAAGTTTATGGTAAATAGATTTGTTTTATATAATGTATCCCCCTTATTTGACCCCACAACCACCCTTTATTGTTTTTTTTTCAAAGCAATTTGGCCAACGTAAAAAAAAGAGGCAATTAACCGCTTGCCGTAATTAGTAAAGTTTATCATTTACATCATCAAGTAATGAAGAAAGTCTTTCTGTTTGTTTTTAATATTTTTATTGTTTGTTTTTACGCTAACGCAGAACTGATCACCTATAATTCGCCCGACGGAGTTGTTTTAAACAAGGATTTTAAGATAATGGTAAAAGAAGATGGATATAAGGGGCAGATAGTGCCGGTTTATTCTGCATCGGTGAAAGAAGTGAGCGGTACCACCAATATAGTACAGCAATCCTCTTTTGGCTATTTTGATTTTTCAGGTAAGGTAGAAGTAGTTATTAGCTATCAAAAAGGGCCTATCCGGCATGCTAAAATAAGACCCTCTATCTATGGAATTACTCCCAAAATCATAGGAAATACCATTGTTTTTTATTTGACCTCAGCCCGAAATATTTCCATTGAGGTTAACGATGATATTTTTCATAACCTACAGTTGTTTGCCAACCCCATCGAAACAAAAAAGCCGGCCAGGACCGATTCGAATGTGATTTACTACGGACCGGGATACCATCGTATAGGTATATTAAAAGTCCCATCTAATAAAACGGTTTATATTGATGGCGGGGCTATTGTACAGGGACAATTGCTGATCAGCAGGGTAGAGAATGTTCATGTTATGGGCCATGGTATAATAACACAATTACCGTTAATTAATAACTCAGCGGATAAGCAGGTTCCGGATGCTGTTAAAAAGATAGACCGTGGAAGGAACGATCAGATCACCATCGAATACGCTAAGAATGTGAGTATAAGCGGGCTCACGGTACTGCCGCATAAATACAGCGTGCTTATCGGGCAGTCAACCGGGGTAATCATTGATAACGTCAAGTCGTTTAGTTCTGAAGGAAATGCCGATGGGATAGATGTATTCTGTAGCTCTGATGTGCTTATCAACCAGGTTTATATGAGAAATTCTGACGATTGTGTAGCCGTATACGGGCATCGCTGGGAATATTACGGAAATACAAGAAATGTTATCGTCCAAAACTCTACTCTTTGGGCCGATGTTGCTCACCCTGTACTTATCGGAACCCATGGGGATACGGCTCATCCCGATACATTGGAGAAAATTAAAATCATCAATGTGGATATTCTTGACCAGCATGAAAACCAAATTGACTACCAGGGTTGTATGGCTTTAAATGCAGGAGATAGTAATTTACTGAGAGATATCACCTTCGACAATATTCGTGTTGATGATATCCGAAAAGGGCAATTGGTAAATATTCGTGTCATGTATAATCGCTACTATAACACCTCGCCGGGCAAAGGGATCGAAAATATCTATTTTAAAGATATTGCATACAATGGGGACAAAGCTAACCTCTCGGTCATTTCTGGGTACGACGAAACGCGGGGCATCAAGAATGTGATTTTTGAAAACCTTAAGATCAACGGAAGGGTAATTGCTGATAATATGTCTGGCAAACCTGGTTTTTATAAAACAGGTGATATGGCCAATATATTGGTTGGTGAACACGTGGAAGGCGTCAGGTTTATTCAAACTGCAGCAACTCCTCAAGGTAATTCAGGTTCAAATAACGATTAACCAACGGTGAATATGTTTTCACATGAGTCTAACGAAAATTGCACTTTGCTGTTGCTGAAGGATAATTTGATAAGCTTTGACACATTATTTAAAATGAAAAAGTATCGGGTGTATATTTTCTTGGGCATACTGCATATTTTTTTATTATGGAACACGACTGGCTTTGCGCAGAACGCGGTTTGGCAATGGTCGGTGTTAGTAAAAAATGCCAAAGAAAATACGGGGAAAGCAAGGGCTTTTTTGTGGATTCCTCCGGATTGCAAAAAGGTAAAAGCATTCCTCTTCGCGCAAAACAATATGGAAGAACAATCCATATTGGAAAACCAGGGTTTTAGAAAGGAGATGGGGAAACTTGGCATTGCAGAAGTATGGGTAAGCCCGGCATATGATCTTTTGTTTAATTTTGATAAGGGTGCCGGCGAAACTTTCAATAATATCATGAATGAGCTGGCCCAGGTATCCGGATATTCCGAACTCAATGATGTTCCTTTTGTTGGCATAGGGCATTCTGCGGCGGCAAGTAATCCCTATTATATGGCAGCCTGGAATCCTGATAGGGCTTTGGCCACAATCTCGGTTAGCGGGCAATGGCCTTATTTCAGGCACGTTTCTTTTGCTCCGGATATCTGGGGTAGCAGAAATATTGATTATATTCCTTGTCTGGAAACAATGGGCGAATATGAAGCAGCTGATAAGTGGTCGACGGAAGGGTTGAAAGAAAAACAAGCCCATCCACTAATGCCATTGAGTATGCTTGCCTGCCCGGCAGAATTTCATTTTGCGACTTCTGACACAAAAGCGGTTTATATCGCACTTTACTTAAAAAAAGTGCTTCAATACCGGATGCCTAAAAATACCCCTGGTGACCAGGCAATCAAACTGATCCCTGTTGATCCTACAAAAACAGGATGGCTGGTTGATAAGTGGCGTTTTGATCAGGCTCCTGTAGCAGAGCCTGCAACAGTTGACCAATATCTGGGAGATAGGACACAGGCTTTCTGGTACTTTGATGAAGAATTGGCTAACGCAACGGCAGCTTACCACGCCCGGTACCGTAACCAAAAGGCACAATTGATTGGCTATGTGCAGCATGGTAAATTATTGGAACAGCGCAATGTTCACCAACAATTTAACCTGAGGTTTGAACCGGAGGCTGATGGTGTTACTTTTAAGGTACACACTGCTTTCTACGATACGGTTCCAGGTGGCAGTCCAAGACCCATGGGTTGGGCTCATATGCCAGTTGGATTACCCATAGGCCATGCTATAAGTGATTCTCCTATCACTGTTGACCGCATTACTGGTCCGTTTGTTAAAATCAACGATTCCACATTCCGGGTGCATCCCCAAAAGGGGTTCTATGAATCGTCGCATAGTTATGAATTGTGGTTTTCTGCCGGCCACCCGGGCAATAACGAGTATAAACCAGCTGTGCAGCAGGCTTTAATGACCATACCGCCCCGGAATACACAAGGGAAAGAACAACATATCGCTTTTTCGGCAATATCTAATCAACGCCCGAATAAAAAGGGGATAAAACTGAAAGCAGCATCAGACGCCCATGTTCCTGTTGGCTTTTATGTACAAGATGGCCCTGCAGAAATAATAGGTGACCGCTTAAATCTCACCGCTATACCGCCACGTAGCAAATTTCCGGTAAAAGTAACAGTAATAGCATGGCAATATGGTAATAGTAATGAACCTAAGCTGCAGACCGCAGAACCAGTTGAGCATGTATTCTGGATTAACAAATGATAACAATGACCCATTCTTTACTCCGTCAGCTTGTCCTGTTTTTACTGACTGTTTTTGTATCGGTTAGCTGCAAAGCTCAGGATAATCCCGAAAATCACGTTTATCAGTATAGCGTAAAGGTTGGCACCCGCAGTGCTTATCTATGGATTGCACCTGATTGCAAACAAGTAAGAGGAGTGATCATATCGCTGGCTAATTTACTGGAACGTAACTGGCTGGAGGATTCTTTAATACGCCGTACAGCAGCAGAAACAGGTTTGGGTGTCATCTGGGTTGGTCCTGCCCAAAGGGGTGATCAATACTTTACAGCTGATATGAAACCGGGGATGGAAATTATTTTTCAGCAAATGATGGATGATTTGGCCAGGGAGTCTGGGTACCCGGAGCTAAAAACTGCTCCCGTTATCCCCATGGGGCACTCGGCCAATGGGCATTTTGCATGGACCTTTGCCAACGCACTGCCCGCACGTACTATTGCCTGTGTCCCTGTAAAAACGATACCATTACCTGATTCATTGAAATTTAAAGATATTCCGCTTTGTTATGTTGTAGGAGAAACCACGGAGTGGCCCCAATACCGGGTGCCCGATCCGGCAACCAAACCTGGTGACCGTGATTTTTATTGGCCCGTGGTAAAGCAATCTGCTTTAGCCTTACGCGCCCACAATGACAATAACCTGGTTGGTGTGGTAACAGACGCAGGCGGCGGCCATTTCGATTGGTCAGCCCATCTGGCAAAATTTATAGCATTGTATATCCGCAAAGCATGTCTGTATCGTTTGCCAGAACCGGGGCAAACCACTTTAAAACCGGTTGATAAATCATCGGGGTGGTTAACCGGTACAGGTGGGATGGAAAAAGACGAATTTAAGCCAGCCCCCTATAGCTCATTTAGCGGTGGAAGTGCCGCCGGCTATTGGTTTTTTGATCAGGAAACGGCAATGGCAGCAATGAAGTTTGAAGGTGATCGTGTAAAACGAAAAACGCAAATGCCAACGTTTATACAGGATGGACAGCTGTTACCCGTGGCCAAATTGGGTTACGCTGCTTTGAAGTTTGAACCGGAAGAAGACGGTGTTTCTTTTGAGCTAAAAGGAGGTTTTTTACCGGAAATGCCCCCGGAACTTATTGGCGGTGGCCAAAAGCTCGGGCATGCATCCGGCTCTATTAGTTTTCGGGTGATTGCCGGCCCTGCGATACAAACCAGCCGCTCGTCGTTTAAATTACAGTTTGACCGGGTGGGAATGGGGGGCGAACTCTGGATACAGGAAGAAAGTGCCGGCAATGCGGAATATCGCCATGCGGTACAACCTGGTAAAATAACCATATCATCCAGATTAACTGTTGGTAAGTCTCAAAAAATAACATTTCCGCGGCTACAAGATGTGAAATCGGGTGTGAACAAGCTTCCTTTACGCGCCACATCAGATTCGGGATTACCAGTGGATTACTATATCGTCTCGGGGCCTGCATATATAGAAAATGGTGTACTTAAATTTACCCCAATTCCGGCTAAAAGCAAATACCCGGTAAAAGTGAACATCGTAGCCTACCAATGGGGAAGAATAACAAAACCGTTGTACCAGTCTGCCGAGCCTATAGAACAAACGTTTTATATCACCAGGTAATACAGGAAGCTTATACGCACTTTATCAAAAAGCAAAAGCGAAGTAGTTTTAAGGATCAATATTTTATAAAATAGAATATCAACAAAAAAATCATGAATTATATAAAAGGGGGGTGTTTGCTTCTATGCTTTTTTTTATTCATCTGCCTACCTGGTGAGGTAAAAGCGCAATCCTTCATACATCCGGGATTACTGCAAAGCAAGCAGGATATAGAGCGGATGAAAACAGCAGTAAAAGAGAAACAGGAACCGATATATAGTGGTTTCCTGGTGTTTCAGGCGCATCCACAATCACAAAGTTCCTATAAGATGCAAGGACCTATGGAAATGGTAGGCAGAAACCCGACTGTAGGGCAGGGTGTTTATGATGCGGATGCTAATGCCGCTTATCAGAATGCAGTGATGTGGACGCTTACCGGTAAGCAAGCGTATGCAGATAAAGCTATCGAAATCGTTAACGCATGGTCATCAACGTTAAAATCGATCACCGGGCGTGACGCGGTTTTGATGGCAGGGCTTGGTCCGTTTAAAATGGTGAACGCGGCGGAGATACTACGTTATACCCATTCGGGCTGGTCGGTAGCGGATATTGAAAATACAGAGCAGCATTTTCGGGAAGTCATCTACCCGGTTATCAAGGATTTTGCGCCCTTTGCTAATGGTAACTGGGATGCCGCTGCTATGAAAACTATGATGGCGATTGGCGTTTTTTGTGACGACCGTGCCATATTTGAACGGGCTTTGCATTATTATATTAATGGTGCTGGCAACGGTAGCCTGCTTAATTATATTATTAATGAGGCCGGGCAATGTCAGGAAAGTGGTCGGGATCAAAGCCATACGCAGCTGGGGATAGCTCATTTGGGCGATTGTGCCGAAATGGCCTGGCACCAGGGATTAAACTTGTACGCCTATGCCGGTAACCGTTTGCTAAAAGGATTTGAATACACAGCGGAATATAACCTGGGGCAGGATGTGCCGTATGTCCCAGAGTTGGATAAGACGGGCAAGTATTTACATCAACAACTATCGGTAGAAGGCAGGGGAAGGCTTAGGGCGATATATGAACAGATCTACAATCACTACGTTAAGCGTGTAGGTTTAACTGCCCCGTATACTCAGCAGGCTGCAGAAAAGATCAGACCCGAACAACAGGGACTTCCCGGTGCCGATCACGTTGGGTTTGGTACGCTGCTTTATTCAAGAACTACGGCCACCGATAGCGGATTTGATATCAACGCTATCCCCGTTGCACCGGCAGGTTTATTAGCTCAAACATCATCAACAGAAGGTAACACGATAAGCTGGGTAGCCACAACCGGAGCGGATTACTATACCATCAAAAGATCAGATAGGAAAGATGGACCTTATACAATTTTAGCCAATAACATTATCAATGCCACATACTTTGATTATAAAGCGGGGAATAATCGAACCTATTATTATACTGTTTCTGCATCTAATAAATCGGGGGAGAGTGCAAATGCTTATCCGGTTAACATCACAACTGGTTTTCCAGCCAATTGGCAACAGGCCAATATTGGAAATGACGACGGACAAAACGGTGTCGGGTACTTTGATGGTCATGCGTTTACATTGATAACCGGCGGAATTGGGTTAAATGGTATCCGGGATCAGTTTAGATTTGCGTATACAAATTTGAGCGGCGATGGAACAATTACAGCCAGATACATTCCGCAGATAAGCTCACAGTTTACCAGTTTTGGACTGGTTATACGTGAAGGATTGACCGATAATGTACCGGAGGTGGCTTGTATCATCAAGCCCGAATCATCCGGGCAAATAGAGGCACCACACTGGTATACTAAACTGCTATCCCGGGTAGCTCCTGATAATCAGGTAAAAACTATAGTAACAGGCCCGGAACTTTCGGAACCGGTAGTCACCTTTGGCCGCCTAACCGGGTACTACTGGCTTCGTTTACAGCGAAGGGGAAATGAGTTTTCCGGTTATTCTTCCGTTGATGGTAAAAACTGGACAAAAATAGGTTCCGTTACCTGTTCACTAAAAAAAAGCATATTGGTGGGTTTAGCTGCTTCATCGGGCTTGGCTACAATATCCACTACAGTTAGTTTTGATCTGGTTGATTTAAAACGATGATTATACGATCATGTTTCCCTGTTTAGTTTATAGAATTTAGCACTCAATTTTAAGCCTATGGCAAAGCAAAGAAGACCTTATACACCGGAAGAAACGGCCGAAATGCTGAAGAAACACGGAACAATTGTGACTGTGGAGCAAGCAAAAGCTATCCTTTCAGCAATGAGACATTTAGCGAAATTGACAATAGAACAAACCTTTAAGGAGGATGATTTTGATGAAAATATCGAACTATTAAAAGACGTAGAAGGGGCAAGTCAATTAATTGAAATACAGGTTCCTACAATACATTTGTTGATTGCATTAAAGGAAGTTCTTGCTTTAGGTACTGGAGCAGGATTGAACTGGATATTGTGTTGATTTTTAGACCAATAGGGAATTGTAGAAAAAACAGAGGCCTTGAAATTTGCATTTCAAGGCCGTTTTCTGTCTCAGTAGCGGGGAGTGAAAAATTTTCGACCCGTTTTGTGGAAGATTTGGAGCGTTTAAGCCGAATTGATAAACTAATCGAGAATTCGTAAATCTCTATTGTTAACCATTAAACTACTATGTTAAGCGTAGCCAAGTATTAAAGTAGATTGATTTAAAAAAGGTATTATAGGAGGCTGCTCTATTGTAAAAAGAACAGCCTCTTTTTTATAATCCAGCCTTTCAGTAGGATATCGGGCTCTTTTATTGTATTCTCAGTCAGCGCTTTTAGATATTGCTGATTCCGCCATCAACAACCAGATCAGATCCTGTCATAAAAGAACTTTCATCTGAAGCGAGAAACACCGCAGCAGATGCGGCTTCTTCGACACGTCCGAGCCTGAGCATGGGAACGTAATTGGCGTAATGGGAATGAAGTTCTGCCAATTTCTCAGGTGTTTCTGCCTGGCCCTCCATAATTGCGGTTGGAAATGGCCCCGGACTTAAAAGATTGGCGCGGATACCGTTATCTTTAAATTCAGCCGCCCAGGTGCGCACAAAAGATCTTAACGCAGCTTTAGCACCCGCATAGGCGGAATGATTGGCAAGTCCCATGTAATGCATTGCCGACGAAACGAGGATTACTGAACCGCCGCTTTCCATTAACGGAAGCAGTTTTTGGGTCAGGAAGAGGGGGCCCTTGGCCATCAGATCGAACGTGCGGTCGTAATGGTCTTCTGTAATTTCCGCCAGGGGTACCTGTTCGGTAAACCCGGCATTGGATACCACAACGTCTACTTTACCCTTGGCTTTCCTCACAATATCCGCGACGTGATCAAGGTCTGTTAGCTTTGAAGCATCAGCCTGGATGGCTGTAACATTGTGACCAATAAATTTCACCGCTTCATCCAGTGCATCCTGTCTTCTCCCGAAAATGAATATTTCTGCACCTTCTTCTACAAAATTTTTGGCAATTGCAAGACCGATGCCGCTTGTTCCGCCGCTGATCACGGCTATTTTATTTTTTAATCTCATGATATGATAGAATTAATTATAGCACAAACTTCAGAGAAGTTAGTCAGTCCGGACAAGGACATTTGGTATTAAAAACTTGTGATAATTGTCACGATAATTTGGAGTAATATTCCGCCGCCTATTCACCTTTTTACAATGCGAAAGTGCAATCAGCATAAATTTTAAATAAATTTGTCTAATAGGGATCTATCATGTTCGAAGCATTTACAAAATATCTACAGGAGAAAGCCGGTTTGGATGCTGAAGAAATTGAGGCCATTCGGGCTGTCAGCATTCAAAAGAAATTACGAAGAAGGCAATACATCCTGCAGGAAGGTGATGTATGTCACTATAACTGTTTTGTTGAAAAAGGATGCCTCCGCATGTATACCGTAGGAGATGACGGAACAGAACACATGCTCCGGTTCGCCATTGAAAACTGGTGGATCAGTGACCGCGAAAGTTATAACAATGCGAGTCCGTCCAAATGTAATATCGATGTCCTGGAAAATTGTGAAGTTGTTCTGATCGACAAGCAGGATTTTATACAGCTATTAGAAGCTATTCCAAAGTTTAAGCATTATATCGACATACTCCTGGCAAAAAGTTACGATGCTTTTCAAAACAGGATAATCGGTGCGATTAGTTATACAACCGAGGAAAAATATAATGACTTTATCAAAAAGTTTCCTGATATCTTTAACCGGGTTCCATTACACATGATCGCCTCTTATTTGGGTGTTTCCAGGGAAACTTTAAGCCGTGTCAGAAGTCAGTCGGTTCATAAAACCGCTATGGATTAGACTCGGCTTCAAACAACTCCTTTTTATGATTCTGTCCCAAATGTTTTAAGGCTGCGCGGGAAGACCGAGGTGCCAGTATGAACACTGTATGACCAGAAAAAACGAAAGCAGTCACATTTTACTGTAACTGCTTCATCTTCAAGTAGCGGGGAGCAGGATCGAACTGCCGACCTTAGGGTTATGAATCCTACGCTCTAACCATCTGAGCTACCCCGCCGTTTTTATTTTAAGTTTTGATCGCCAAAACCTGTTTAATGACCACCTTTCTTATTTTCTGCTTAAGTCACCTTAAGCTTCGTGGCGTCCCTTTTTAATTTAAAACGCTGTTTTTATGGTTGTTAAAAGCGTTGCGCTGTTTGTTGAAACAATGCGCTTCCTTAAAAAGGTTTGCAAATATAGCAGAAATTCGTTTTCTTTAGAAAAAATGTTAACATTTACGGCTTAACCCGCTTTCAAGTATAAACCTCAATGTCCGAAAAAAAGAAATTTACTATCGAGTATGAGATAAAATCATCTCCAAGAATACTGTTCACCTTCCTTAATGAGCCTAACGGGTTAGCGCAATGGTTTGCCGATGATGTGAGCTTTCGTGACCAGGTTTTTACCTTTACCTGGGATGGAGAGCCTCAAAAAGCCAAACTGGTATTGGTAAAAGAAAATAAACTGGTACGTTTTAAATGGCTGGAAGATGAGCCGCAATGCTATTTTGAAATGGAGATATTACAGGACGAACTCACCAATGATGTTGCCCTGGCCATTACCGATTTTGCTACCGAAGATTTGATCCCCGAGCGCAGGCTTATTTGGGATAACCAGATAGATTACCTTATCAGTGTATTAGGCGCTTAAGCACCAATTTTATTTTAGCTAATTTTGTATCGCGAAACACTACTTTTGCGTTAATGAACTAACCGTAGCCAAACTGCCGGTTTTTCAAGCTGATAAATACGAATTGCCCCGATGAAAAAGATCCACCTGCTGCTGCTTAAGTCATTTATACGCCCGTTTGCAGTAACACTTTTCATTGTAATGTTTGTGTTGCTGATGCTGTTTTTGTTTAAATATATTGATGACCTTATTGGTAAAGGCTTTGCCTGGTATACCATTTTGGAATTGATGTTGTATAACTCGGCCACGAATGTTTCCATGGCGCTGCCTTTATCGGTACTGCTCTCTACCATCATGACGTATGGTGCCCTTGGCGAAAATTATGAGTTGGTTGCCATAAAGGCTGCCGGTATCTCCTTACGCAGGGCCATGTATCCAATGATCGCTATCGTATCGATATTAAGTGTCGCGGCGTTCTTCTTCTCGGATTTTATGCTGCCGGTCGCCAACCTTAAGTATTATTCGCTTTTATATGATGCCCGTAAACAAAAGTCGGCCGATTTACTGCCCGAGCGTGTTTTCAGTTCGAGTTTTCCGGGTTATACCATCAGGGTAAACCGGAAAGACCCCGATGGTCAGCGGCTTTATGATATCACTATCTACAAAAAAAACGACGAGCAAAGCAACACCGAGGTAACCATGGCCAAAGAGGGGACGATGTTTCGTACGATGGGCGATAAATTCCTGGTTTTAAAATTGAAGGATGGGGTTAGTTATATCGAATCAAAAGGGGGCGATAATAGTTATAACATTCGTCAGCGTTTAACCCGTTATCGCTTTAAAGAAACCGAAACGAAGTTTGACCTCTCAGCATTTAAATTGAGCCGTACCGACGAAAGCGAGTTTAAATCGGCATCAGAAATGATGAACTTAAAACAGCTGCGCTTTTTTGTGGATTCGAGTGAGAAAGCAGTTAATGCAGCCGTAAACATGAATTATAAGTTGCTTACGCCGTATATCAAATACTTTACACTGCCAACCAAACCCCCTAAAATTAAATATATCCCTGCTGATAAAGATGTGCTAAAAAGCATGACGTTGAGTAACCAGATTATGGCGCTTTCAACTGCGTCGTCTGAAATCCGGTCTATCAGGGATGTTTTAAAAAACCGAACCGATAAGTATGATTTTGATTCCATGACCATCAGGCGTTATGCGTCACAAGCTCAAAAAAAATTCACGCTTTCTGCCGCTTGTATTGTGCTGTTTTTGATAGGGGCGCCGCTTGGTGCTATTATACGCAAAGGCGGCCTGGGCTTACCGGTGGTAATTTCTGTTGTGTTTTTTCTCATTTATCACATTATATCAACCATCGGCGAAAAGTCTGTTAAGGCGGGTAACGTTCCTACCTTTTTTGGTATGTGGATAGCCATCATCGTGCTGTTGCCTATAGGATTGTTTCTTTCCTATAAGGCTGCTACAGATTCGGTTTTGTTTGATATGGATTCTTATAAACGGTTTTTCAATAAGTTTTTCAAGCGTAAAGCGGCACGGTAACATACATCCCCTTTGCAATAACCTCCCAATGATTTTACACAGTGCCGACCAGAATCATTTGGATATACTTTAAATTTGTTTAAACTTTAATAAAGCATGGCAGCCTTTTAAACTCGCCCTGCGTAATACCTATACAATGTTAAATACTATACAGGAAGCTATCGACGATATAAAGGCAGGGAAAATGATCATTGTGGTTGACGATGAAGATCGTGAAAATGAAGGTGACTTTTTAACCGCTGCACGCAATGCCACACCCGAAGCTATAAATTTTATGGTGCGCCATGGCCGCGGCCTGGTTTGTGCCCCTATAACTAAAGATCGGGCGCGCGAGCTTGATCTGGAACCCATGGTAAGCCATAACACTACATCGCACGAAACCAATTTTACAGTTTCTGTTGATTTGCTGGGGCACGGCTGTACAACAGGTATCTCGGCTACCGACCGTTCAAAAACAACTTTAGCGCTTATTGATCCTACCACCAAACCAGAAGACTTGGGCAGACCGGGACATATTTTTCCTTTGATTGCTAAAGATGGCGGAGTTTTGCGCAGAACCGGCCATACCGAAGCTGCAATTGATCTGGCTGTTTTGGCCGGTTTTGAGCCTGCCGGCGTGATCTGCGAAATTATGAAGGAAGATGGCGATATGGCCCGCCTGCCAGATTTACTGGTGATGGCTAAAGAATTTGATCTTAAAATAGTTTCTATAAAAGACCTCATAGCTTACCGTTTAAGCACAGAGTCGTTAGTAAAAAAGGAAGTATCAGTAAAAATGCCAACCCAATGGGGCGATTTTGAAATGATAGGCTATACCCAGCTTGATACCGGCGAAAATCATATAGCTCTTGTAAAAGGTACCTGGGAGCCCGGTGAAGCAGTATTAACACGCGTGCACAGTTCATGTGTTACCGGTGATATTTTTGGCTCCTGCAGGTGCGATTGCGGCCCTCAGTTGCATAAGGCTATGGAGATGATAAGCAAAGAGGGTAAAGGTGTTGTTGTTTATATGAACCAGGAGGGGCGTGGTATTGGGCTTATCAATAAGCTTAAAGCGTATCACCTGCAGGAAAACGGTTATGATACTGTAGAGGCTAACATCAAATTAGGCTTTAAAATGGATCAGCGTGATTACGGCATCGGGGCCCAGATTTTGCGTAGCCTTGGCATTTCAAAAATGCGCCTGATGAGCAACAATCCTAAAAAACGTGCCGGCCTTATAGGTTACGGATTAGAGGTAGTTGAAACTGTACCAATTGAAATAGCATCGAACCCCCACAACGAACTTTACCTGCGTACCAAACGCGATAAAATGGATCATGCCATTATGAGGGATCACTGATTTTTGGAATTTGAAAATTTGCGGATTTGAAAATTTGAAAATGTTTTTTCACATCAGTTAATCAACCAACAAAGTTGTTGAATAAAAAAGCAGGACGGTCATTTGCCCTGCTTTTTTGTTATCGGATGCGGGGAATTTAGAAAAGACAACTCATCATTGCAATGACTACTTATTTTCAAATCCTCAAATTTTCAAATCTTCAAATTCTTTCACCTGCACATCTGAAGCCTATTCCTCATCGTCTGATTTTGTAACTACCGGGCCTGAATTGGTAGCTGGTAGCGGTGTTACAGGTGCCTGCTTGCGTTTGCCGCTGCGAAACAGGTTGCGGATAAACTCGCCAAACGTATCAAAATCGCGTTGGTAAACAAGGCCCACACCATTTACATATTGCGGTAACAATTGGTTATTAAGGTTATTTAAGGTAGTGCTGTTAAGTACCCTGTATGAATATCTTGCCGTAAGGTTACCATCTTTCCTGATGCGGTACAATGCCTCGAAATCCTTGGTAATAGCATCAAATTTTTGATTGAACAGGGTGCTGTTATTGTTATTAAACAAATCGTTTGAGCCGTTATTGGTAAACACGCTTCCATTAAACATTAACCTGTCATCAAAAAACTTTAATGATGCGCTGGCTTCAGAGAATGAGCGGATGTTAAGGTCAAAGTATTTAATGTTTGATTGCGCAATGAGGCTGTTGAGTTTATTAAAGGCAAATTCACTCACGGCATCGCGGGCGGTACCAACAACCTGGTTGGTAAGATTGTTATTGGTTCCTGATGAAAAATTGCGCCTCAAAATAACACTTAAAGCCTGTTGGTTGCGGTTATTATTATCTGCCAGGTAGGTGGCAACATCATCTTTCACCGATGGGTCGGTTGGGAAGTTAAAATCAAAATCGATATTAGGTAGTAACAATGATTTGGTAAGGATCAACTCGGCCTGTACCAGCACCTGTTTGTTACCCTGTGGTGATTGTAAACCAGCGGCCGTGTAAAGCGGCGAACGGTCTGTACGTACCTCGTAAAGGGCTTTAAGGTTTATCTCGGCGTTTGAAGGGTTGCCCGTCCACCTGATGGTGCCCCCCTGGCTCACCGTAAAGTTTTTACTGATGAAGTTTTTAGCCGTAAATTCAAACTTGCCTGTGGTGATCAAAAAGTCGCCATACATTTCAAAATCGCCAAGGCTGTTAATATTGAGTTTAAGGTTGTGCGCCGTACCGCTGCCTTCAAGCAAACCGTAGTCGGTAGCTATGCGCACCGTGGTTTTTTCATCAACGGTGAGGTCAAAATTAAGGGTTACACCATTAAAGGCGCGGTCTTTGGCAACCATTTTCGCCGTGTCGCTATGGCTCACAAATTTTATAAAATCATAATCAGTGGCCGTAGATGAAGTATTTAAAGGGATATTGAAAATGGTACCAGCCTCGGTATTGGCGGTAATATCAATTTTCATGTTATCAACCGGTCCTTTAAAGCTAAACTTACCAGAACCGTAGGCTGTGCCGTAATAAACGTGGTTGTCTTTAAATTTTGTGTTGAGCGCCATCAAATTTTTAGCGATGAGATCAACCTCAATATCCGGGTTTGATGGATTTGCTAAATCAACGGTTCCGTTAGCAGTACCTGTGCCGCCGCGCTTATCTTTCAATACCATGTTATCAATTTTGATAATACTATTGTTTACGCTCAGCTTAGTGTTAACGGTATAGGCTGTTTTTAAATAGTTAACCGTAACACCTGTATTTACCAGGGTAACATCGCCGTTTAATTGCGGTTTGGATGGAGTGCCCGAGAGTTTTAAATTGGTAGATATATTGCCCTTAATATCAGATACCAGGTCTTTAATGAACGGCTCAAAAATGATGGCCTCGGTTTGGTTCATTTTAACATCAAAGTCCAGGTTGTCTTCGGTATCCTTGCCAAAGGCGTAAATTCCCGCGATGTTCATGGTTTCCAGCCCACGGTTAACAATGTTCAGCTTCATATCGGCCTGTTTGCGGTCGTTACCCAGGGTTGATACCAGCTTTACATCACCAATGAGGGTTTTGTTCATGGTAAGTGAATCGATGGTTAAATGCGCATCTACCCCTGGCGATTTGGTGATGCCTGTCATATTCACATCGCCATTGAGTGCCCCCTTTAAAAATATGCCCGATGTTTTGGTAAGCTGGTTTAGCGTACGCATGTTAAACTTTTCGAAGGATAGTTTAAGTTGGTCTGCGGGGTTATCGGATATAAAACCATTGATCCTTACTTTTTGTACGCCGTTTGATAATTCAAAGCCCGATACCTGTGATTTCCCATCCAACAGGCGGATGCGTACCTGGTCTTGAATTTTCCATTTCTCGTGTTCCAGGATCACGTCAGACGGTAATAGTTTTAGTTTGGCGGTGGTATCTTTGCCAAACTCAACCAGGCCGTACAAATCCAGCTGGTTTACGGCGTTTTTATCAGATAGCTTTACGTTAAAATTAAGACTGTCGTTTTTAAGGAAGTTGGTGATGTTAATATCCTTGATAAACAAGCTGTCGGTTAAATCAACCTTTTTGAGGGATACGTTGAGGCCGAGCATGTCATCGGATGTGCTTTCGTCAATAATAAAATCATGGAAAATGATTTTACCATATTTTATGGTTTTAACATAGCCAGATAACGTAGCCGTTTTATTGGCCGAATCAAACTGCCCGGTAAATGTTCCCTGGTCTGGAATTTTCAAATCCGGTACAAATATGGCAGTAAGCGGATCAAGATTTTTGAGGTTAAGATTAAAATCAAAATGCTCTGGCTTTGGCGTAACAATTTCTGTTTTTACCGAAGGAATATATTTTTTAACAATGGTTTTGAAGTACGATGGCAGGGTGGCAAGGTCAAAACTACCCTTAATGTTAGCATCGGCAAAATCCGATTGTAAAGCGATCTCCCTTGAATCGCCTTTACCCTTTGCCCACACGTACAACGAATCCACCAAATAATTATTCCGCGGATCAACAACCCGTAGCGGCGATAGTAAAATATTGCCTTCTAAGTTTTTAAGATCATTACCTACAAAGGTTGTTTTTAACTGGGTGCTTAGGGTAATGGTGTCTTTGCTTAGCTTCAGCTTATTCAACCTGGCATCTTTAATGGTTGCGACCAGGTCATATGAAGGCAGTTCGGGGTTTAAATTTACCTTGCCTTTAAGATCAAGCTTAACGTTTTTATCGTTGATGGTGATGCGGGCATCGGCCAGCTTTTTAATAAATGATCCCTTAACAGTTAGGTTATTATAGGTGTAATCATTATAGGTGATGTAATTGATGCGGGCGTCAACCTGTTCGGCCAGTGTTTTTAAATCGTCGCCACTGCCTTTCACGGTTGAGGTAAAAGTAGTACGGCCGAGCGAGCTTTCGTCCAACAGGTCCCCCAGGTCGAAGTTAAATGCATCCAATTTACCGCTGTAGCTTGGCTTGCCTTTTTTATCGATTTTAAGGTTGATGTCCGAATCAAAGCGGCCCATTTTGGTTTTAAAAATGCCGTAAGCCACAAAGTCGTTTTGTAAACCCGTAAATCTGCCGGTAAAGTTCACGTTGCCAAACTTGTTGATAATATCGGGCGTTTTTAAGTTAGGCTGCCCCGAAAAATGGCTGATCAAATAATCGATATCTTTTTTGTTGGTAGCTATCTGGTCAAATTTCAGCTCCAGGAAGGTATTGTTCCAGTCTGGTAAGCCCCGTAAATTAAAGTCGCCTTTAATAAAGGTAGCCTGCCCGCCGGTAATGGTCACACCTTTTGATTTAAGGTTACTTACCGGGCCTTTGGCACGGCCTTCCAGCCCCAGATCAAAGCTTACTTTTTCAAGTCCGTCTGTAAAATAAGCGATATCTGCCGATGACACGCGAGACGATTTAAATTCGGCATCCATGTAAACCCTGGTAGTAAACTCGTTAAAATCATTAAAGGATTTAAACTTCATCCTGAAATAATCCTTCAAATCAGAATGCCCGGTTTTAATGTGCAGGTTTTGAGCCAGGATCTGGTTGGAGTCAATAGTAATGTTCGACCGGAGGTCTTTTACATAAAAACCGCTTTTTTCCTGCAGGGTAAGCTTTTGCACATTGCCTTTAAACAGGTGGTTTTTGATATCCATATCCAACACCACGGTGCTGAAACGTTTCACATCAATATCATCAAAATTCACCTGCGCCATTACCGTATCAATCAGCTGGTTTTTGTAGCGGAAGTGGAAGTTGTTGATGGCGATCCTGTCAAAATTAATTGTCCAGGGTTTACCCGATGGTTTGGTAGTATCGGGCGAGTTAAAGTAATTGATAATGAAATCGAGGTTGGTGGTGCTGTCTTTTTGTTTTTTGAGATAGAAAGATCCATTATCCAATTCGATGTTTGAAAACGTGATCACCCGCGCCTTAATACTGCTAAAAAGCGAGAAACCATTGATGTCAACAGCTAACTTTGGTGTGTTAAGCAGGGTGTCTTTCTTTTTATCAAGTACATACAAACCTTCAAGAACAACGGTGTTGAAGGGCTTAATGTACAGACTGCTGATGCCTACGGTGGTATGCAGCTCGTCAGACAAATATTGGGTTGCCTTTTTGGCCGCCCATGTTTGTACAGGTTTATATTGAAAAGCCAGTAAAAGTATGCTCAGTGTCAATAATATCAACAACACCAACCCGGCTACTATTTTGAGTGCTTTTTTAATAACTTTGCTTTTTTTAATTAGTGAATTACTGAGTTATTGATTTAGTGAATTTTTTGCCTCCTTCATTTACAATTTAAGGAAATGATAGTTTGATAAAAGTTCACAAAATCACTAATTCACCAATTCAATAAATCAATAATTTAAAACCCGTGCCTGTAATATTAGGAATTGAATCTTCTTGTGATGATACCTCGGCCTCTGTTTGCGTTGATGGTGTTATCCTGAGCAATGTGATTGCCAATCAAAGCATTCATGAAGCTTATGGCGGTGTTGTGCCTGAGCTTGCCTCAAGGGTTCACCAACAAAATATTGTTCCTGCCGTTCAACAAGCACTATTGAACGCAAAAGTAAACAAAAATGATATTGATGCAGTAGCTTTTACGCGCGGACCGGGACTTTTAGGTTCGCTTTTAGTTGGTGTATCATTTGCTAAGGGCTTTGCACTTGCCCAAAACGCGCCATTGGTTGAAGTTAACCACATGCAGGCGCACATACTGGCTCATTTTATCGGCGATCATAAACCTGCATTTCCGTTTTTATGCCTCACCGTATCAGGCGGGCATACGCAGATAGTGTTGGTAAAAGATTATTTTGATATGCAGATCATCGGGCAAACGCTTGATGATGCCGCAGGCGAAGCCATGGATAAAACCAGCAAGATATTAGGTTTACCATATCCCGGCGGACCATTGATTGACAAGTATGCGCGCCAGGGCAACCCGGATGCTTATAAATTCACCGAACCACAGATCCCTGGATTTGATTTTAGCTTTAGCGGCTTAAAAACCTCAATCCTGTATTTCATCAGGGATAACGTAGCTAAAAATCCCGATTTCATCACCGAAAACATGGCCGACATTTGCGCCTCGGTTGAAAAACGGATAGTGACCATATTGCTCAATAAATTTGAAAAGGCAGCCAAAGAGTATGGTATAAAACAGGTAGCATTAGCAGGCGGCGTGTCTGCAAATACCGGCTTACGCCTGGGCCTGCACGCGCTTTGTGAAAAAAATGGCTGGGAAGCTTTTATACCCGCCATGCAGTACTGTACAGATAACGCCGCCATGATTGCCATTGCCGGCTACTATAAATATTTAAAAGGCGATTTTATAGGGCAGGATGTTGCACCTATGGCGAGAATGATATTTTAAGCCTGGCCCCCTAACCCCCTGAAGGGGGAACTTTAGGGGGCTTGTATTTTTTTTATTTAGTACTTTTGCAAATCAAAACATTCCCCCTTTAGGGGGTTAGGGGGCTCTATGAACATTCCATCATTAATATTCTGGGCGGTTTTTGTACTGCCAATGGTTGCTTTTTTAGTGTGGCTTATGCGCCAGGATAAAAAGAAAGGCGTAACCGGCCTTATTGTACTGGCTATTACCGTTATTGGCGGCATAGTTTATATGTATATTAAAACGGGTGGTAAGTAGTACCGCACATTCTTTTATTAACCAGGATTTTTCAGATTAACAGGATTTTATCGGCTTAAGAAAACCCTGTTAATCCGAAAAATCTGTTTAATCCGGGTTCAGACAAAAAGGGACTTCATTAAACTACGGGTACCGTTAGTCCCTTATAAAATGCTTGCGCGTAGCCGGCAATCGCTTCTGCATGGTCAAGGCCATTGATGATTTTGCGGGCGTTTACCCAGTCGGTTGTAGTGGCCGTAAAGTATTTGTCAAACCCTTTGCCGGTAAATAAGCCAGCGGTCATTCCATTAATCATGATCTTAGCAGCTGTTGGCGGGTCTAAGGCCAATTCTGGGTTCTCCAGCAGGGGTATGTGTAGTAAATAACCCATGTTTTCGTAGTTTTCAAACCAGGTTAATTGTACATAGCCACGGCCGTAGTATAGTTTATCGGGGCCGGTGTATGGAATGCGGTGCCCTGGTCCGTTATTCATTTTTAATTTTTTGCCATAATCGTGGCCTGCACCCTTGCCAAATTCTGTTATGGGCTGCATAGTTTTGGCGCACTCATGAAAAACAGTGCCCAGCATGTAAGCCGTTTTACGATTATCGGTTATGCCAGCGTCTATAGCGGCTTTTAAAATAGTTTCGATGCCATCAATCTGGCGTTGGGAAAGGTGACCGCCAAACATAGGACGAATGGCGTCATAGAGGTGTTTTGTACCCGACATGGATTTAAGATTTAGAAGTTAGCAGGCTGTGGTCACTACCGTATCTTTAACAGATAGGTAGTTTTGGGATAGGAATAAGATATAGGCCTTATGACGTAAATATAGTTATTTAGGGTCGGACTATCAAGAATAAACAGCCTGAGCGCAGGGAAATCGCTTTAAACATTTCCTCACAAGGTAAAATCTTTCAATGAGCACAATAGGTAGCCGCTACGCGGTAATGTCATTAAGTTAACGTGAGTTCGATATAAGAAAGAGCTATCGTAAATCAAGGAAAGGATGTCATTTCGATTGAGCAAGGGCGGGATTGAGCGGTTGCGCAAAAGAGAAATATTATACGATATGCTATGATGGACTGCATAACGCATAAGATTTTTCGCTTCGCTCAAGAGGTAGTTTCTCCTCACCCTCCACTAAGCCATGAGCCGTTCGTCGAAATGACATTTGGGAGTTCTTATATCGAACTCACGTTAAGTTAAGAGTTTTCTTCCCCATAGGGGATAAAGCTTTGTAGCAATAACGGAATACGATACACTCCGTGCCATAGGTACGGAACTTTAAGTAGCTTACCTACGGCACGCAAAAGACGTTTATTCATTTTCTACAAAGCTTTTGCTCCTCTGGAGCATCCTGTCAATTGCTTAACTTAACTCCATTGCGCTATGCGGCATTCTTTCGTCTTATTAAATCTTCGATGCCACATAGCGGCTACCTATTTGTAGAACAAATAATTTATGCTTTTTTGCTCCATAGGAGCTACCTTTTGCTACGCAAATCTTCAAAAGCTATTTCCCCGAGCCTGGGTGGGAGAGATGCCGAAAAAAAGCGCTTACAGTTTTATACTGTAAACGCCTTTTGCTATATTTTTTGAGAAGATATTACTTTCCAAACCGTTCTTTCAAATAATGCCCGGTGTGCGATTTTTTTTCTTTGATCAAATTTTCTGGCACGCCTTCAAAAACTACTTTACCGCCGCGGTCGCCGCCTTCGGGGCCAATGTCAATGATCCAGTCGGCGCATTTAATCACATCCATATTGTGCTCAATTACAATAATGGTGTTGCCATGCTCTAACAGGGCATCAAATGATTTAAGCAGTTTTTTAATGTCGGCAAAATGCAAACCGGTGGTAGGCTCGTCAAAAATGAAGAGCGTTTTATGGGTATTGTTACCCTTTACCAGGAACGATGCCAGCTTAATACGCTGCGCCTCGCCGCCTGATAGCGTGTTTGATGATTGCCCCAATTGTACGTAGCCCAAACCCACATCAACCAGTGGTTTTATTTTGGCAATGATCTTTGGCTCTTTGGCAAAAAACACAAGCGCCTCGTCAATAGTCATGTGCAGTACTTCGGCTACGTTCTTCTCATTATAAGTAACATCCAAAATGTGCTGTTTAAAACGATTGCCGCCGCAGGTTTCGCAGGTTAAAAAGATATCGGCCATAAACTGCATCTCTATCTTCACTTCCCCTTCGCCCTGGCAAACATCACAACGACCACCCTCTACGTTAAAGGAGAAAGCCGATGGTTTTAAGCCCGCCGCTTTCGCAGCAGCTTGTGAGGCAAACAGGTTACGGATCTCGTCCCAGGCTTTTACATAGGTAACCGGGTTTGAGCGTGATGAACGACCGATAGGGTTTTGATCAACCATTTCTACCTGTTCAATTTTGGCGTAGTCGCCCTCAATGCTATCGTATGATCCGGTTTGCTCGCCCGAGTAATTACCAAGTGTTTTTTGCAGGGCAGGAGCCAGGATGCGTTTCACCAAACTGGTTTTACCTGAGCCGGATACACCGGTAACTACGGTAAGCACCCCCAAAGGGAACCTGGCATTTACATGTTGCAGGTTATTTTCGCGGCCGCCTTTTATTTCAATATAATCGTTCCATTTGCGACGTGTGGCCGGTATGGCAATTTCTTCACGCCCGCTCAGGTATTTGCCGGTAAGGCTGTTGTCATCTTTTATAATTTGATCATAAGTGCCGGTAAAGATCAGTTCACCGCCATGGGTGCCAGCCTCGGGGCCAATATCAATGATATGGTCGGCAGCTTTCATGATCTCCTCCTCGTGCTCAACCACCAAAACGGTGTTGCCTACATCGCGCAGGGATTTAAGCACGCTAATTAAGCGTTGGGTATCGCGCGGGTGTAAGCCGATGCTGGGCTCATCTAAAACATAAATTGAACCAACCAGGCTACTGCCTAAAGAAGTAGCCAGGTTAATACGCTGCGATTCGCCCCCCGATAAGGTGTTTGATAAACGGTTAAGTGTTAAGTAGCTTAAGCCTACATCGTTCAGGAACACCAACCGGTTTGTGATTTCCATTAGCAGCCTTTTACCCACCTTGGCATCGGTTTCGTTAAGCTGGATGTTTTGGAAAAAGTCAAGCGCAGTGTCCAAAGGCATCAAAACCACATCGGTGATTGATCGTTCGCTGATCTTTACATACGATGCATCCTGGCGTAGGCGACTGCCTTTACACTCGGGGCAGGTAGTTTTACCACGATAACGTGATAACAGAACACGGTATTGGATCTTGTAGGTTTGCTCTTCCATCTCCTTGAAAAACTCATCAAGGCCACGGAAAAATTTATTACCTGTCCATAATAGTTTTTGCTCTTTTGGCGTAAGCTGGTTATACTGGCGATGGATGGGGAAATCAAACTTAAGCGCATGCCTTACCAGGTTATCATTCCACTCGCGCATTTTTTCGCCGCGCCATGGGGCAATGGCTCCTTCGTAAATAGATTTGCTTTTATCGGGTATAACCAGATCCTCATCAATGCCAATTACCTTACCATAGCCTTCGCATTTTTTGCAGGCACCATAAGGGTTGTTAAAACTGAAAAAGTTTGGCGTAGGTTCTTCAAATTTGATACCATCCAACTCAAAACGGTCGCAAAAAAAGCGTTCTGTTTCTGTTTCGGCATCTGGCTGCTGGTAACGTACGTAGCAATCGCCTTTACCTTCAAAAAACGCCGTTTGTATCGAGTCGCCAAGACGACTTATAGTTTCATCTTCTTCATTTTTAGTAACACGATCAACCACAATACGTACAGCATTATAAGTATCTGCAGAGTGGGTTGCAGCATTAGCCGTTTCGGTATCGCTTACAACCTTTAGCTTTTTGCCCTTCGCTTTAGGCTTTTCGCTTTCATCTTTCAGCTCCTCTACCAGCCATGAGCCATCATCAACAATGCTGGCATCCTCCAACAGGGCTTCAATTTTTGATAGTTTACCCTGGTATTCAACCCGTACAAAGCCTTTTTGCATTAATACAGCCAGCTCTTCTTTTAAGCTGCGGTTATTATGCGGATAAAGCGGGGCCAATATGGTTACCTGGCTATCGTTGGGTAGGGCAAGAATAAAGTTAACTACATCGGTAACTGAATCCTTTTTTACCAATTGCCCGGATATGGGCGAAATGGTTTTACCAATACGCGAAAAAAGTAGTTTTAAATAATCATAGATCTCGGTAGACGTACCCACCGTTGATCGCGGATTTGAGGTGATTACCTTTTGCTCAATGGCGATGGCGGGTGCGATACCTTTAATATAATCAACATCGGGTTTGTTCATACGGCCCAAAAACTGCCGGGCATATGATGAAAGGCTCTCTACATACCGGCGCTGACCTTCGGCATACAAGGTATCAAAAGCAAGTGACGACTTGCCCGAACCCGACATGCCGGTAACCACAACCAGTTTATTCTTGGGAATGGCCACGTCCATATTTTTGAGGTTATGTACGCGTGCCCCCTTGATGATAATATGTTTCGACGGATCTTTTTCTGCTTCTTTACTCATTCTTCGAATTAGTTCATGGTTCATGGATCATAGATCATAGCAGCTGCTAACCGGTTCAAGGCAAAATTTATACCATGAACTATGATCTATTAACTATGAACTTTTTGCGAGCGCAAAAATCCTAAAATATTTAGCATAATCCAAATCGGTTTTACTTTGTTTAGGTGATTATTGCAATTAAATACCCGACTTTACAGTTTGTTGACTTTTAATTATTTAAGATGCCTTTTTGTGGTGAGGATTGAGGGATACAACGACGTGGTGATAATACTTTTAAATTGTGGTATATTTTGTATTTTTACATAACAAGCTGATATCATGACTACGCTGACTGTAAATATTGAAGACAAAAAAACTGAAAAAGCCATAAAGGCTGTTTTGGATGCTTTTGGATTGGACTACAATGTTGCCAAAGATGCTGACGTTGCAAAACGACCGTTAAGCAAGCAGGAGCAAAAGATGTATGATCGGTTAAAAAAGACTGTACAGGAGATTAACCTTTATAAAGAAGGAAAGATTGAACTCCAGGATGCAAGAGCATTTTTAAATGAGCTATAAGGTTATCATTGCTTCGTCTTTTGGTAGAGAAGCTAAAAGAATCGCGAAAAAGCAGCCCGGTATAAAATCAGATATCAGTAAACTAATTGCTGACTTAGAAGTCAATCCAATTATTGGAACCAGTCTTGGTCATAGTTTTTACAAAGTTCGCCTGGCGATTACCGGGACAGGAAAGGGGAAGTCAGGAGGGGCCAGGGTAATTACTTATGTGGTGTTAGATAATGAAACCGTGATTTTAGCGGAGATTTACCTTAAGAGCGAACATGATACATCAAATATCGATATCCTCATCCTTGATCTGCAAAACCAAGGCTTAATATAATTCTTACATATCCTTTGCAACGGCAATTTTAACATTTAACACTTTTTAACATCTTGCCGGGCAATAAGTTGAAGCTTTTTAATAAATTTACTACATAAAAGGTTTGTAACGGTTTTAATACAATTGAGCAGCAACTGATTTTTTTATCAATTCAATTTTTAGAATTTATTTTGGTGCTGATTAAACCTTTGGTAATATAAATTAGTCTAATAATATATAGCGCCAAATAATAAATTGTTTTGCCGTAATTAAACCCGATGTATTATTAAAAAATGGCTGCATAGAAAAATTTAATTTGTTTTTTAATGCAGAATTTGTTTTATTTGAAGTAACAATTTCTTAACCCTAAGGAGCACGCTATAGAATATACTTTACTTTTTAAGAGTTTAACTAAAAATTAAGTTTAAGTAGTACTTTCTATGGATTTTCAATTGAAGAGTGATCAGGATTTAATCCATCTATACATTGCCGGTGATGAAGCGGGGCTTGTAGAATTGATCAGGCGTTACCAGTCAAAAATTTACACCTCCATTTACTTACTTGTAAAAGATGAATACCTTGCCGAGGATATTTTTCAGGATACTTTTATCAAAGTGATAAATACCCTTAAAGCCGGAAAATACAACGAAGAAGGTAAGTTTTTACCTTGGGTTACCCGCATTGCGCATAACCTGGTTATTGATCATTTCCGCCGTGAAAAACGCGCGCCAATGGTAAGCAACGGCGACGACTTTGATATTTTTGAAGTGCTTGGCAATTATGATGAAAGTACTGAAGATAAAATGGTTAGGGAACAAACCTATAAGGATTTGAAGGGCCTTATCCAGCTTTTACCATCCGAGCAAAAAGAAGTATTGATTATGCGTCATTTTGGCGACATGAGCTTTAAAGAAATTGCCGATATTACCGATGTAAGCATCAATACCGCCCTTGGCCGTATGCGTTACGCGCTGAATAACCTGCGCAAAATGATGCAGGGGCGTGAGCTGAGTTTAAAGAACTAAGTTAGTTCATTGGTTCATTAGTTCACTGGTTCATTAGTATTTGCAAGCGGAATCTTGCTAAAAATAGCTCATTGGCAAAAATGCTGATGAGCTATTTTTGTTACCGCCATCCACCAATGAACTAATGAACCAGTGAACTAATGAACATTCAAATAAACTATTTAGAAAAATTTCATTTAATTTTCATTTAACAAAATATTATCTTTAAGCCACCGTTATAAATCATATAAAAATTATAGTAAAATAAGCTTATGGATGAAACCTTTACAAAAACGTTAAATGCAATTGCTAATCAAGCTCTGATGAACGAGAACGCACAAGAAAATCTGGATGCCGACGAATTGATTTTTTATAATTCAATTCGTGCCGATTTGGACCTTTTAACCAAAAAGCCCAAACTGCAAACCATACACCAGATTTTAGATTACTCGAAGAGCCTGCGCTAAGCAAGCAATCCCTCACTGGTTCATAGATCACCATTGTTGACCAAAGTTTACCGATGCGAATTGGAAAACCTAAACCACAATATTGATTTATGAACCTTTCTATTTATATGGTTCATAGTTGATGGTTCATGGATCATAGTTTAATAAGGTGAATTTGGATAACCGAATATCAACCGTAACTTTGCTTTTGGCCATGATCTATGAACCATCAACCATGAACTAAAGAATGCTAAAAGCTGATCGTTACAAACACTTTGTAGAATACTTTTCTAAAAACCAGCCCAATCCCGTTACCGAACTGCATTACGAAAACCCTTTCCAGTTACTGGTTGCGGTGATTTTATCTGCGCAGTGTACCGATAAGCGCATTAACCAGGTTACACCTAAGCTTTTTGAGCGCTTCCCTACACCCGAAGATTTGGCGGCTTCAACACCCGAGGAGGTTTTTACTTATATAAGGAGTGTAAGTTACCCTAATAATAAGGCCAAACATTTGGTGGGTATGGGCAAAATGCTGGTTGATGTTTTTAACAGCGAAATTCCGCAGGGAGTAGATAATCTGCAGAAGATGCCGGGCGTAGGGCGTAAAACAGCCAATGTTATCGCCTCGGTTATTTTTGAGGAACCGGCCATGGCCGTAGATACCCACGTATTTAGGGTAGCCAACCGCATAGGGCTTACCAACAATGCCACCACGCCGTTGGCTGTCGAAAAACAACTCATCAAACATATTCCTAAAGAATATATAGCCGTGGCGCACCACTGGCTTATTTTGCACGGTCGCTACATTTGCGTGGCGCGTAGCCCTAAATGCGATATTTGCCCGCTCACCTGGTTTTGCAGGTACTATGAGCGCAGCAACACCGAAACAGCTTTATTAAAAGCCGAGGCCGCGAAGGTGAAGAAAGCCAAAGAGGCGAAGAAGAAGTCGGCACTTAATAAGATTAGTAAGGAATTGAAGAAGCGGAGTGTGGGGGAGTAAGTTGATTGGGTTGATTAAGTTGGATTGAGTTGAATAGGTTATTAATTCAATTTAATCGAAGCTAAACAATCCAACTTAATCAACTTATTCCAACCCAATCAACCCCTTAAAATAATTACTAAAAAAATTAGTATTTGTAAATAAAGTATTTATATTTGTTGAAGAAAACAATACGATGGCTAATAACATAGATAAAAACAATTCAGATAAACTGAAAGCATTGCAGCTTACCTTAGATAAGTTGGAAAAATCATACGGAAAAGGCACCATCATGAAATTGGGCGATTCTGTTATCGAACCTCAGGAAGTAATATCAACCGGCTCTATAGGGCTCGACATCGCTTTAGGCGTTGGCGGTTTACCTAAAGGCAGGGTTATTGAAATATATGGTCCGGAGTCATCCGGTAAAACTACTTTGGCTATCCACGCCATTGCCGAATCGCAAAAGAAAGGCGGCATCGCGGCTTTTATTGATGCGGAGCACGCGTTCGATCGTTTTTATGCCAAAAAATTAGGTGTGGATGTTGAGAACCTGTTAATCTCGCAACCAGATAACGGTGAGCAGGCTTTGGAAATTGCCGATAACCTGATCCGCTCAGGCGCTATTGATATCTTAGTTATCGACTCTGTTGCAGCCCTGGTGCCTAAGGCCGAGATTGAAGGTGAAATGGGTGACTCTAAAATGGGTTTACATGCACGTTTAATGTCGCAGGCATTACGTAAGCTTACCGGTACCATCAGCAAAACCGGTTGCTGCTGTATCTTTATTAATCAGTTGCGTGATAAAATTGGTGTAATGTTTGGTAACCCCGAAACTACTACTGGTGGTAACGCCTTAAAGTTTTACGCTTCGGTACGTTTGGATGTACGCCGTATTTCACAAATTAAGGATACCGACGAAGTTTCTGGTAACCGCGTTAAAGTGAAGATTGTTAAAAATAAAGTTGCCCCTCCGTTCCGTATCGCCGAGTTTGATATCATGTTTGGTGAGGGTATCTCTAAAGCCGGCGAGATCATCGATCTGGGTGTAGAGTACAACATCATCAAAAAAGCCGGTTCATGGTTTAGCTATGGCGAAACCCGCTTGGGCCAGGGCCGTGATGCCGTTAAGCAATTGATATTGGATAACCCCGAACTGATGGAAGAGCTGGAAGTTAAAATTAAAGAAACCGTAACAGGCGAACATTTAGCAGAAGTTTAACACGATTGCAAGATTTAATAAGATGGTCAGGATTTGATTTTTAAATTTGATCGTTTCAGAATATAAAAAGCCTTCCTTTTTGGGGAGGCTTTTTTGTTTGATGGGTAGTTTATACAATGGTGTTTCGCAAGGTGGTGGAAGTAACGCCGGAGGGTATCGGGAAGTATGTGGAAAGGATGCCGGAAGGTGTTGGAAAGGTATCGGGAGGATGGGGTTAAAATAAAGAAAAGAAGGCCATGGAAAATCGGGTTTCCTCCGTTTAAATTCATTTGGAAGTAATAAATTACTAACTCGTTAATTCGCTAATTCAATAATTATTACATTAGCTTGTGATGAAAAAACTGGTCGGCTTGTTGCTTTTGGGATTGATGATCCAGATATCGGCCTGCAAAAAAAAATCTGCCGATAGGCATAAAACAGTTTTTAATATCAACCTTGAGGAAGGCCTCACCTCGCTCGACCCTGCTTTTTGCCGCAATCACTATACCATATGGATGGATAACCAGGTATTCAACGGTCTGGTACAGATCAATGATAGCTTAAAGGTAATTCCCTGTATAGCCAAAACCTGGAATGTATCGGCCGATGGCTTGTTGTATACCTTCCACCTGCGTAATGATGTTTACTTTCATGACAACCCTCATTTTAAAAATGGCATTGGTCGCAGGGCTGTAGCGTCTGATTTTGTATATAGTTTCAGTCGTCTAATCGATCCCAAGGTGGCTTCATCCGGTTCATGGATCTTTAGTGATAAGGTAGCCGGTAAGCAAGCCTTTATTGCTCCTGATGATAGCACATTCATTATCAAACTAAAACAACCATTTGCGCCGTTTCTGAGTTTGCTTACCGCGCAATATTGCTCGGTGGTGCCTGAGGAGGTTGTTGACTTTTACGGGAAGGACTTTCGTAGCCACCCTGTTGGCACTGGTCCGTTTAAATTTAAGTATTGGAAAGAAGGCGAGGTACTGGTGTTGCTCAAAAATGAAAAGTACTGGGAAAAAGATAATAAGGGCGTGCATCTGCCGTATCTTGACGCCGTACGGGCGACCTTCATTGCTGATAAACAAACTTCCTTCCTGGAGTTTGTGAAAAAGAAACTCGATTTCCTGAATGATATAGATGGTAGCTATCGCGATGATATACTCACCAAATCGGGCAAGGTAACACAGAAATATAAAGGCAAATTTATACTTAATACTGCCCCATATCTCAATACCATGTACCTGGGGATGCTGGTTGACAGCAACCTGGCCATTGTGAAAAAATCTCCCCTGAAAATATTGAAAGTACGGCAAGCTATAAACTATGCTATCGACAGGCAAAAGATGATCAAATACCTGCGTAACAGCATGGGAACACCCGGTTATTCGGGTTTTATACCCGAAGGTATGCCGGGCTTTGATGGTAAATGTGTTAAAGGTTATTCCTACGACCCCGACAAAGCCCGCCGGCTATTGGCCGAAGCCGGCTTCCCCGACGGCAAGGGACTGCCAGAAATATCATTGGCCACCACGGTAGGTTACCGGAGCCTGATTGAATATGTACAAGGACAATTGGATAGGATAGGAATAAAAACCAGTGTTGAAATTACCCAGGGCGCCAGTTTGCGCGAATTGGTATCCAAAAATGGTATCAACTTCTTCTATGGCCAGTGGATAGCTGATTACCCCGATGGTGAAAATTATCTATCGGTATTCTATTCAAAAAATAAGATCCCCTACGGACCTAACTATACCGGCTTCAACAACAAAAAGTTTGATGCCCTGTTTGAGCAAACTTACCAGGTAAAAAACGATTCGGTCCGCTATGCCATTTATCAGCAAATGGATAACCTGGTAATGGAGCAATCGCCGGTAGTTGTGCTTTACTATGATAAACTGGTAAACTTGTATCAGAATAACATTTCAGGCTATAGCCTAAACGGACAAAATTTATTGGTGCTGAAAAGAGTAGTGAAGACTCCCTGATTCACTGAAAGGAAATCTCTTGAACAGAGACCTTTAATATAACTACTCTTATTTATCTGTATACTTTAATGCATCTGCAGTTACGATAGCTGCCTGGTCATTCTTAGCATTATCGGTGCCTAAAATAACTATGGCGTCAGCACCTATGTTTTTGCCATAGTCAGATAGTTTCCGTTTTACTTCTTCCTGATCAAGGAAATTCTGGCAGGTTAAATGGCCGATAACCTTATATTCATGTTTCACATCGTGAGCCGAATAATAGATTTCTACCGAAGTTGTAGGCGCCAGTCTATCACCAAAATAGGTAATGGGAACAATTGCACAAGATGAGATTAAGAGGCAAAGGCCTGCGATAAGTAGAAGTTGCTTTTTCATAATTTGGTTTATTTAGATAGTAAGACCAAATTATAAATACCAGGTTTATTGAAAGTTATGTAAAAGTGATATTCAAAACATACCGCGCTGAAGAGGCCGTATCATAATTCAAATGATGCGGCCTCTATGTTTGCAACGTATTGGCTCCATGTTTATCTGTTTTCGTTGAATTTCTCAGCAAGGAG
>NZ_JANTYS010000009.1:180914-303893 GCF_024808255.1 Mucilaginibacter dorajii | reverse complement strand
TACTCCTTGCTGAGAAATTCAACGAAAACAGATAAACATGGAGCCAATACGTTGCAAACATAGAGGCCGCATCATTTGAATTATGATACGGCCTCGTTTTCATGCAGATAGTACATTGCTTTCGCCCCGTCGCTGGCAATTAGCGGTTCGAGGTCGAAAATCTTCGAAGAGGCAACCAGGCAGTTTTTTTGACTTTTGAATCTGAAATGGGCAATGCCTGCGGCCCGGGCTCATTCACTCATACGCGCACATGGCCTTAGGCGCTGGCCAGTATCCGTTTCTATCCTATTGCGGGTTGTTGGTTAAACAAATTTTCGTGTAAAATTAAACATCCTGGGTTCTCTGTTGTTAGTAGTACGGGATTAAATGCCGATGATGAGTCGGGCCATGCTCATACTAAACTTGTATTGATAAAGTTTGATGTACAAATAATGCTTTATCCGTTATTTGTACATCAAAAATTGATGCCCATTGAAAACACTAAAGGAATTTAAGGAATCATTGAATTTAAACCAGCCCGCTGACGGGCTTTCTCCGCAGTTAAAAAGTCTTTGGTACGATGGCAAAGGCGATTGGCATCAGGCGCATGCCCAGGTTGACCATCTCACAGATCAGTCATCAGCCTGGGTACATGCCTACCTGCACCGCAAAGAGGGTGACATCCCGAATGCGGATTACTGGTACAGTGCAGCCCGGCAAACGCGGCCCAGCCTCTCTTTAGAAGAGGAATGGGAGCAGCTGGTAATACAATTTCTTTGATTGGGTAAGCCCGGAAACAATTGCCAATCTTTCTTTTTTAGTTATCCCTTTCGCTGGCACCAGCGTTTCTATTTAGCCAAGTTTTTTTCGCAGCCATTTACGAACCGGCTCATCGTACCATTTCAAAGTGATATACGCCAGGATAATTGCACCAATCAAAATAGCTAAGGCATAAGGCCAGGCCTGTACAATGGTTACCCCTTTATGATTACTGATCCATGCCACATAAAAATAAACCAGCGGATAATGCACCAGGTAAAGCGGATAGGATATATCGCCGAGAAACCTGCATACCCTGCGCTCTGTTTGGGTATGGACCTCCCCGCCGGCGCCAAGGTAAACGATAAGCGGAAAAATGATGATGATACAAACAGACTCGTATATCCCGTTCATCCAAAGATGATGCGCACCGCCGATGCGCGGCATATACAATACCATCGCTAATAAAACGCTGCACCATAAAAACGCATTCCTGATGCGGGCGGGTTTAGCAATACGCGAAAGCAACAGGCCGGCAAAGAACGGGTATATCGTGCGGGTAATACCCACGCGCACCTGCTCTACATTAAATGTCCAGCCGCCGCTTACATCCCCATTGGTGATTGCCAGGTGCGCAAGTACTGCAGCGGCAACGCATACTAACACCGCCAATGTAGTTTTGGAAAATTTTCTTATCCAAACCGCGTAAAGAATGTTGGCGATGTATTCAAAGAATAAAGACCATCCTACGCTGTTAAGGGGATGCATCTCCTGCCAGCCGCGTATATCCAGGGATAAGGGTACAGGCAGAATAGTATAGCCGATGAGCAAAACCAGCAGCATTTTCCACAATGGTACAGTATGGATAAGCGGCCAAAGCGTCGAATCTGTGAAGTAAAAGCCTATAGCACCCAATGTCATACCCAGGATCACCAGTGGCTGAAGGCGCTCGATACGGCGTTTAAAGAAACCGCCGATTGTCATTTTATGCCAGCGGTCGTCATAAGCATAGCCGATAACAAAACCCGATAGCAGGAAAAAGAAATCCACAGCGAGGTATCCGTGATTAACTATGATATCCAGGTGACCTGTGCCCAGCGGTTCAGTAAGGTGAAAGGTAACAACGATGATGGCTGCAACACCGCGTAACCCATCCAGTATCGGGAAATGCGGCTTGGTGATCAGTTTATTATTGTTCATTATATTAGGTTAAGAGAACCGGGCTCAGATATTATAGGGGTTGCATACGGCCCAATGTTATTACGTTAAGTTTGATTTAATATCGAACACCGAATGTCCAATTTCGAATGATGAAGGGAAAATTTCGATGTTGGACATTCGAAATTCAGTGTTCGATATTAGTTTTTTTAACTTTGAAGTTGTTTAAAAGCGGTTTTGTAAAAATATTATAGTACAATAGATACGTCATTGCTTCATGGTTCCTCCTATCCATGACGTATTGGATATTTACACAAACGCCGTCTTTGAACGCTGACTAAGACTCACCCGGTCTACGCTTCGCTGGACCACCCTCTCTCCGGCTGCGCGGCAAAGAGGGTTTAAATGTTTTTTTTGCCCTCTTTGCAACGAAGTTGAAGAGAGGGCCGTCGAGCGGAGCCTCGTCGGGGTGAGTCGTCTGCGCCCTGTTTACGTCATGCTTTCCTTTACAGCCCGCGAATTTTAAAACTCGCAATGACTATCCTTTTTATTTATTTTTAGCCAGGCCCTGCCACTCCACAAACAGGAAAATTACGGCTCATATGATGTGTTCCGGAATTATTCCGCCTTCAATTTATCAGCCAGCACTTTCATATAAAAACCACCAACTACACTTCTTGCTTTGAAGTTTTCCCTGATGCCTGTTTTTGAATCGTAAAAATCATTCAGGGGCACGCGCGATGGAGTCTCCAGGGCGTGTACATAAAGCGGCCTGATCAACGCCTCGAACTGATCCTTTTGAGGCGCAAAAGTTGCCGTCCAGGCAATCCAGTCATTCTTGGTGTATGATTTACGGCTATCCAGCGGAATCCCGAACTTGTTTATTTTAGTAAGATAATACCTGGTTTCGGTATCATACACTTTCTGAGGAAATAAATGCAGGCTCAACACCTTATCCCAAACCAGGTTATATTTTTGGCTCCAGGTATCTTTGTTATCAAAAGTGAGTGCGTAATGATCACCGGCGTCGGCCATTTTTATCCACTCAGGCACCATGCCATCGGCTATGGCCCTATATTTTTTTGCGGTTTCGGTTTCGCCCAATGTTTCGGCCATTTGCGCGTAACAAGCTATTGCCACTATGGCTTTTACCGATAAGTTGGCGTTGCGGGCCAGGTGTCCGGCAAAATCATCCGTACATAACTGGGATTTGGGATCCAAACCTTCTTTGGCAAGGTAATCGACCCAGGTGGTGAGTGTTTGCCAGTGTTTTTTTGCATAGCCGGCATTACCCTGCACTTTAGCAATAGCGGCACAAAGGATAATCATATTACCAGATTCCTCCACCGGCATAGGCTCACCGTAGGTTTGTCCGTTGGCGCGGGGATAAGTGCCCAGGTCATGCGCAGCCCATGGGTGCGGATATTTGCCCGTTTCACTGAAGTGGAAAATACCGTTCAGCATACCCTGCATCAATTCCGGGTTATAAAGCAGGTAAAGCGGTGCTGATGGATAGGTTACATCCACGGTATTAATGAAACCGCCACTATTGTTTTCCTTAGATAGCCATAGGGTTTCACCTGCGGGGCTTTTAACCAGTGTATGCGCCGCGATGCTCTGGCGATAGGCCAATACGCACAACTGTGCATACGCTGCCCCTCCCGAACGTAAGGCATCCGCATAAACCTCCTTATCAAAGGCCTTGCATTTTTGCATCACAGACTGGTATTCATTAAAGGCGCCTGTAAGTTCGCCTTCAATGGTAGCTTTGCCCGAGTTATTCCACCAGGGCCTTAAATCAATATTGAAATACTGTACAGAAAACCGTTCGTCATAACCTAACTCAACAAAGCGCTCAACAGCTTTTTTACCAACAGTGCCGAAGGGCATGATGGTATTTAGTGAAAGTGAACGGCCTTTAGATACGGTTGACAAAACAGCGCCCTTCCTGAATGCATTAGCAGCTTCGCTGCCTTTGGTAATAAACTGAACCGCTCCGGCAATCTTTGGCGCGGCTACATAAAGATACCCCCAGTCAATCCGCATATCGTCGCCGCCTTTTTGAAGAACAGGCTGCTCAACGGTGCCGGCTTTTAATACAGAGAGTTTCGCGGTAGCATATTTTTGCGCGCTAACTTCCTGTGAAGGTTGATAGACCGCGATATCGGACGATGCGCCAAGGAAAACTTTTACAGCGTGGTTTTTCCCGTCATTTGCGTTCACTTTGTAAGCAATGTAGGAAACCGGGCGAGATAACAAACCCAGGTTATTCAACAGCAATGGTGAAGTGAAAGTAAGTTGAAGGTCCACTTTTCCGGCAGCGAAATTGTAAACAGTTTGCGTTGCATTCACTTCTACATTTTTTTGTTCGGCCAGCAATATTTGGGCGGCATTGTCTTTTAACTTGTCTACGAGGCCAAAATCTAAAAAGCGACCACCCGCAGTATTAGCCAGGTGGATACCGATCACGTTATTACCCGCTTTAAGCGCGTTTTTATTGATCGGGAAATATTGGAAACTGCTTGTCCAGCCGTTCTTCTCGTAAACCCGGGTACCGTTCAGAAAAACCTCAACGTTGTCGTCGTGGTTAAGTTTTAAAAAAAGCTCATTAATGCCGGCGATAGTACTCAAATTAAACGTCCGCCTTACCCAGATATCGTCCGATTTCCACACCGTTTTTACGCTCTTCTCATCGTCGCCAATTGGTGCCTGTCCAACCTTCCAGCCGGCAGTGCTGTATTTTAGTGAAGTCCAGTCACCCGCTGGCTTGTTTTCCGTGTAAATAACGTTATAAGACGCTTCATCAGAAGCGTTCAATATGGTTTTATAGCTGGTTTGCCCTTTTCCAAGGAAACGATAAATCTTCCCGTCCACATTAATCATTCCCAGTAGTGAGTGCTCCGCACCTGTCCAATGCGTTGTGGTAGAGTTGTTCAATTGATCGGTATTTGACCAGATGCTAAAGTAAGTGTTGTGGGTGATGAGCGGGTAAGCAGGCGCTTTTCTTTCCTGCGCATGCACAGCCCCGGTCAGACATGCATAGGCCAGTAAGACCAATAACTTAAGTTGGTTAGATGGGTTCATGAATAGTATATAATTGATGTTTTCTTCAGGTCGTAAAAGTAAGTAAAAGCGTTGCCGGGATATCTTCATATTGTATCAAAATCCACGCATATCGTCTCATTTCGCATGTTTTTGCCTTGGGTTGGCGTTATCACCGCACCGCCAGCTTATAAAATAAGGCAAGCAAAGCCCAGCAGACGTGCTGGGCTTTGCTTGCTTGGCTGACTGGACATCACCCGCCTCCTTTTGTAGAAAACCTTGGCTGGCGCACCCGCATGTATGCAGCATGCTACGATAGGTTGTAGGGGGGTAATGATCAACCAAGTTGAGACACGCGCCTGCTTAAGGGATGCAACAAACTCTAAAGCATTTGCAACATACGCGAAAGTTAAACCAGGTAAAATTTTGTTTTTTTGAGATATACCTATGTTCATAAAAACATTACCATGAAGAAGTTTTACCTGCTCAGTACTTTCGTTGTTATATTATTCTCTGCTATCGCCTTTACAAGCGATACTAATCCCCTGGTGGGGAAATGGGAGTATTCCGGTGCTTCGCAAGGACAGCCTTTTAAGTTGCTGGCTATTTTCAGGGTCAACGGAACTTTTGATGGCTTTATCAACAAAAAAGAATTTGTAAGTGGTGCCTATCATATGAAACATGATACGATGTACATTTCCGATCCTACTTGTAATGACAAATATGATGGTATCTATAAAGTTGAATTTTTAGGAAAGCTTGATTCTTTGAAGTTTCATGTGATACAGGATACCTGTACAGGTCGCAGGGAAGGGACTAATGGGTTGCTGTTTAAAAAAGTAACCACGGTTAAATAGCAACAACCTAAATGAAAAAGTTTTGCATTATCCTTTTTACGCTTGGTGCCATCCTTATCTTTTCGCAAAGCGCGTTTAAAAATCCGGAACCGTTAACCGCTGCAGCATTGGGCCGCAAATTATTTTTCGACCCAATATTGTCCCGTACTAAAAAGATCAGCTGCGCATCATGCCATAAAGAAGAATTTGCCTTCTCCGATACTTCTGCCATCAGTTTAGGGGTACACAGCCGGAAAGGCGTGCGCAATACGCCCTCGGCCATGAACATGAGCTTACAGGTAGCCTTCTTTTGGGACGGGCGCGCCACTACATTAGAACAACAGGCCCTGATTCCCCTCCAAAATCCTATAGAAATGGATTTGCCTTTAGCTACAGCTATATGGCGACTGCAAAACAATGCTTACTATAAGGGGGCTTTTTTAGCTGTTTTTCATGAGGCACCCAATGCAGTTAATTTAGCGAAAGCATTATCGGTATTTGAACGAACATTAGAAACCGGCGATTCGCCATTTGACGACTGGCGCCTGAATGATAATGAGGCGGCTGTTAGCGAATCGGCCAAACGGGGCTTTGCTATTTTCAATACCAAAGGGCGCTGTATCCAGTGTCATTTTGGCCCCGACTTTAATGATGTCGAATTTCGCTCCATCGGCCTTTATGATCAAAAAACATTACTGGACAGCGGCCGCGCCTGTGTCACCAAAAAAGAAAGCGACTTAGGCAGGTTCAAAATAGGCGCTTTGCGTAACGTGGCTATAACCGCCCCTTATATGCATAACGGCATGTTTAAAACGCTGCGGCAGGTAATTGATTACTACAACAACCCGGATAAAATAGTGCCACACTCCATAAACCGCGATACCTTGCTTAATACACCAATGGGTTTAACCGAACAGGAAAAAACCGACCTGGAAAGTTTCCTGGTTTCCTTAACAGATAAGCAGTTTGCAGGGAAGTTGAAAAAGATGCGGCCTTGACGCGGTATCGGTGTTGGGCTGGCCCTTTGCTGGCGCACGTGTTTCGCGTGTTTCCCACCGACAGGTATGCAAGATTGCCGGGGTCAATTATCAACCAGGTTGAGCCATATATGACACGCCTGAGTCAGCACGCTTATAGATGACTTACAGTGTAGATACGGTGCCCGGTTATTCCCGGTTCCCCCGCATTAGCGATTGAAGTGGATACCGGCCCGGGGCTTAAGGCCGTGTGCGCGTATGAACGGAAAGCGCGGCCCGCCTCTACCGGCGGGAATGCCAATATTTCCTTGATAAAATATCTTCAATATTTGTACGTTGTTCTCCTCTTTAAAATATTTTCATCGGGCATGAAGGCCACACGCCAAAATCTGATGGCAGCTAAATCGATACAGCTAAATATACTGCCAGAAGTGCTCCTTTTGCCCTTTGTAATCAAAAACTCAGCATTACTACTGCGCGGAAACTGCATGGCAAGTACCTGAAAGGTGCACGACAGGATGAGAAAGGTGCATGGGAGGTACCCTGTAGTGGCCCGTAGGTACCGTTTTAAACCAAAATTGTTTCAAAAGCAGTGTTTTTTATTGCAAAGCGAAAAGTAAATGTTTGCAAAATTCAAATAATGCTATCTGAATTCGATGGGTGCTAAGGTGGTTTGTTTTTTGAAGAAATTAGAGAAATGGGCCACCTGTTCGAAGCCCAGGCAGTAGGCAATTTCGGAGATGTTCCAGTCGGTTTGTTTGAGCAGGATTTTGGCCTCTTTTACTACCCGGCTGCTGATGATATGGGTGGTGGTTTGGCCTGTGTTTTCCTTTAAAACCTTGTTGAGGTGGTTTACATGCACGGCCAGGCGGTCGGCATAATCTTTAGCGGTACGCAGTTTCAGCTTCTGGTTTGGCGATTCGATGGGGAACTGCCTTTCCAAAAGCTCGATAAACAGCGACGATACCCTTGCCGACGCGGAATGGGAAGGATACAGGGTGGTAGCCGGCTGTAGCTTTTGGCCGTAATGGATAAGTTCGAGGATGTAATTGCGCAGCAGATCGTACTTGTACGCGTAGCTGGACGACAGCTCTTTATGCATCTTGGCAAAAATGGCGGCGATCTCGGTGGCTTCTTCATCGCCGACTTCAAAAATAGGGTAGCCACCGGGGCGGAAAATGGGCAGATCGTCGAGCACCACCCCGCTTTTGGATTGCACCAGGAACTCATCGGTAAAAATGCAGAAGTAACCGTGTTGCTGCTGGTCGTTGGCCGGGTAAAAGTTATAGGGGATCTGCGGCGTGGCAAATAGCAGGGCGTTTTGTTCAATGTTGATCACCTTATCGGCATACTCGACAGTACTATGGCCTTTAATAATGCTGATTTTGTAATAGGTGCGCCTGTTATAGGGCATTACGCCTTTTTTGCTGCGTTTGGCGGCCAGGTCGTCAAAACCAAACACGTTAAAATGGCCTATTTCCCGGTTAATATCCTCGGGGATCAGCGTGGCGGTTTGCCGGTAAAACTCATCTAAAGTGGTTACTTCCATTGTACCGAAGTTAAGCAAAAGAACTGTGATAAATAATTCTCACAAAGCCGCAAAGGCGCTAAGATTTTAAGTTGCGTACGTTCACGGGCCACTTGAAAAAGTGCCCCTGCGCAGTTATGGTTTTCTTCCCCCCGTAGCTACTGTGTGTACACATCTTTCTAAAAAAGAAAAATGTCATTTCGATAGAGCTAAGGAGGGGGGTGTGGGGGGCGCGAAAGAGAAATCTTCTACGAGCGACAAGCAAACGTAGCCTGTCGTATAAGATTTCTCACCCTTGCCCTGCAAAATCCCTCCCTCCAAGGGTTCGAAATGACAACGTTTTTGTTTAGTGATACGATTCCAAAAGATGTGTACACACAGTAGCCCCCGTTAGGGGGAAAAGCTTTGTAGAAAGAACGAAGAATGTCCTCTGTGCCGTAGGTACGGAACCTTATGGGGCTCATTTAGGTATGCCACAAAGCTTTTACTCCGATAGAGCAACCTGCCAGGCTCTTAACTAATAACATTGCCTGCTTACACAAGGAAGGAATTGCACAGTCCCCACCGTTCTTCTATCTCAAACTGTCCTGTCCGCACTCGTTATTTCATCAAATTAGCGCCAACCTTGCTGGTTTGCCCCAATAAAAATTCCGGCGCCAGGCGCGACATGAATTTGATCGCTTTTGCCAGGCCGGGCAAAATCTCGTACTTATCCTGTTGCAGGCCTTTAATAGCTACATCAATGAGTTTTACCGGGTCCATCATCGCGTTTTCGTTGAAACCATCAACCTGGGCAAACTTGTCGTTAAGCGGTGTTTTGGCACCCGGGGCAACCAGCTCAAATACTTTAATGCCGGTATGTTTCAGCTGCACCCTCAACGATTTGGTGTATGACCGCAAACCCGATTTAGTAGCCCCATAAACCGGTGAAACCGGGAACGGAACCAGCGCGATGCCCGACGTTACATTTACAATAGCGGCGTGCTGCTGCTGCTTTAAATGCGGTAAAAAAGCCTGCACCATGCGGATAGGCCCCATCAGGTTGATCTCCACCTCGCGGGTAATATTATACAAATCGATAGTAGCATCATGCAGGTTGATTTGGCGCATTTCGCCCGCGTTGTTGATCAGCATATTCAGCTTAGGGAACTGGTTGGTAACCTGCCGGTGTAAGCGTTCAATTTGCTCCGGATCGCTCACGTCACTTTGTATGGTATGGATGCCGGGCAGGGCTTTGCGGGTTTCATCAAGGCGGGTTTGGTTTCGGCCGGTAATAATAACAGTATTGCCCAGTTCAAGCAGCCTGCGGGCAAGTTCATAACCCAGGCCGCTGGTGCCCCCGGTTATTAATATAGTATTGTTTTTTAACAGCATTTTGCGTATCTTTATAATTAACAGCACAAAGATGCGGCGACACTTCACCCTGCCGTTTGTAAACATCAATCTATTGTTTATCAAATTCAAATAACAACAGAAAAACAAAAAAGCCAGCGCAAGATTTGGGCTAAATTTGGATTGAAGATTAAAAACCAACTATGGCAATCACAACATTAGATGATTTTTATAAGGAAGCTTCGGAATTTGTGAATTGCGAGGTAAACCCGCTTATGCCGGCAGGATTTAACGCCAAAGAGATAGGCCATTTTAACGTATTTAACCTGGAAACCCTGATGAAGGGCCTAACCAAACTGCCCGATACGATGCCTTACAGTCGCAAGGCCTACTATAAAATTAGCCTGGTACGCGGCCGGAACGTTGCAGAATACGCCGATAAGGTGATCAACATTGAACAAAACGCGCTCCTGTTTGCCACCCCAAGGATCCCGTATCACTGGATTCCGCAGGATTTGGATCAAAAGGGATATTTCTGCCTGTTTACAGATGAGTTCCTGGTACAATCCAAAAGCGGGGTGATCCTGGATGAGCTGCCTATTTTTAAACCGGGAGGTTACCCGATATTTCAACTATCTGATGAGGAGGCCGACGAGGTAGCCGCGCTCTTTAAAAAGATGCAGAACGAAACCCGGTCGGATTACCTGTACAAGTTCGATCTCATCCGTAATTTTGTGATGGAGCTGGTACACTACGGGCAAAAGCTGCAGCCATATGCACCCAACAGCGCTACGCACAATGCATCGGCAAGGGTATCATCACTGTTTATCGAGCTTTTGGAAAGGCAGTTCCCGGTATCATCGCCACAGCAAAAGCTAAGCCTGCGCACCGCTAAAGATTATGCCGACCGCCTGGCCATCCATAGCAACCACCTCAACAAGGTTTTAAAGGAAAACACCGGCAAAACCACCACCGAGCATATTGCAGGCCGGCTGGTACAGGAAGCAAGGATCCTGCTCAAACAAACGGATTGGAATATCTCCGAAATTGCTTACAGCCTGGGCTTCGAGCAGCTGTCGCATTTTTCCAACTTCTTTAAAAAGCAAACGTCGCTATCGCCAATAGCGCTCAGGAGCCAGGCCGGGTAGGCCGGTTTAACTAATATAAAACCATTTGGTATTCATATTTAAGAATAATTACCTTTATCACATACCTAACACCACTTAATGATGTTCCCCAATTTTAAAGAAACCATCCGCATGGGTAGCCTTGAACTGAATTTTTTGCTTGACGGCCAGGATACAGACGGCACGCTGGTTCAGTTTGAACTGGTTGTACCGCCAAGCACGAAAGTGCCCGCACCGCATTTTCATGTTGAGGTAGATGAAACGCTTTATATATTAGAGGGAACGCTTACGCAGCTCATTGGTACCGAAACCCGCGAATTGAAACCCGGCGACCATTGTTTTATCAAAAGAGGTGTGATACACGGCTTTAACAACCTGCACACCGAAACGGTAAGGGCGCTATGTTCACTATCACCGGCGAATATCGGGCCGGATTATTTCCGTGAAATTGCTGCGGTGATCAATGCCGGCGGACCGCCGGATATGCAAAAAGTACTGGCCATCATGAAATCCCACGGCCTGGAACCGGTAAAACCCGCGTAACAAAAAAGCCCCTGATCTATCGACAGGGGCTGATATAATTGAGGCTGTTCAATTAAGATGTTAACACCACTATTTTGCCTTTGCTTTGGTTACTTTCCATATAGGCGTGAGCCTCGGCAACGTCATCCAGTTGGAATGCTCTGTCGATGTTTATATTGATAGCTCCCTTGGCAACATCATCAATAAAAGCCTGTAAAAGCTCTTTATTTATATTATTAGCATCGCCCATATAAACGGTTAAGCGGCCTAAAGAGGGGATATCGCCCATGGGGGTAAACTCAGGCATGGTCCAGGAGCCGCCTAAAATGCCGGTCATACAAACGATGCCTTTAGGGCGAATGCATTGCAGGGAGTCTTTAAGGGTTGCAATGCCAATCAGTTCCAGCACTTTATCAACTCCGTTGGGGAACAGCGCTTTCAGCTTTATGCTGATGTTGCCGTCGTCGAGCAAAACATGATCGGCCCCGTTTGCAGTAAGATGATCGGTTTTATCGGGATTACGGGTGGTGGCAATTACGGTTAAGCCCATACTTTTGGCCAGCTGGCAGGCCAGCATCCCGATGGAAGATGTGCCGCCGCGGATCAATAAGGTTTCGCCAGCTTTAACTTCCAGGGCCTCATTCAATGAACCGGATACCGTTTGAAACATTTCGGGAATAGCGCCCAATACATCCCAGGGCAGGTTGCTCTCAAATGGAAAAACAATATGGATAGGTACCGCTGCGAATTCGGCGTAGCCTCCATCAAACTCGCGCCCCATACCGCCCATAATGGCGGCAACTTTTTGGCCGGGCTGATAGGTCCCGGACGGATCTTCGGCTATTTCACCCACACATTCGATACCCTGAATGCGCGGAAATATTACACCTGGCGAGTGGCCTTGCCTGGTAAAGATCTCTGACCGGTTAAGGCCAAAGGCTTTAATTTTAATGAGCACCCAGCCGTCCTTTACTATGGGTTTGGGCACTTCCTGTATTTGTATCACATCAGGCTCGCCGGCCTTGGTTGTTACTGCTGCTTTCATCACGCTGTAATTTGATGGAGCAAAGATGGTGGTTATGGAGCCGGATATCCTATAAGGTAGATTAAGAAATAGACTTAAGATAGATTAAGGGTAGCATAAAAAAATGCCCTCTGCCATATTATCCCTCCTCAATAATTCCGGATACCGGGAGGCCACTATTTCCGGCAAAATATCATACCGATGGGTTCATCATTTTTACCGTACTGACGAATATTGACGTTCACATAGACAATATCAACGTTGGTGTAATAAGCTGCAAGTCGGTCGTTTAAGGGTATTTTTATGCATATTTTCGATTCAGGATAAGCATCTACCGGTGTTTTTATGGGTGTTTTTAGCAGATGAGGGCGGCAGTTAAGGCAACCGGCATTTACACAAACATCAAAAACCATTACCCATGAAAAAGAGCTACAGGAACCGTTTTAAACAGTTTGTAAAAAATGACAAACGGCAAAAAAACACCCTGAGCACCAATCGTAGGTACCGGTACTATTTTAGGTTTAAAAACACCCGGCTTGCTTTAAAATCCTATACGGATGGGGTTTATAAACCATTATCCACCATTATTGATCTTAACTCAATTGTAATCAAACATGGGCGATAATTATTTTAACCTGCATCCCCACTGTATCCCGGTAAGGGGTTACAAGCGCAGTTCGATATGCGACCTGCAGCGGGAAGAGATTTATTATGTACCTAACGAGATTGCTGATATCCTGATGGCGGATGATGGCCTTCCGTTGCAACTGCTCTTTGAAAAACACAGCGATCATAAAGATTTGCTTGATGAACATATTCATTACCTGATTGAGCGGGGCCTGGGATCAATCACCCTAAACCCAGTTACCTCGCTCAATCTGGATATTACCAGCACCGAGGCATCTTACATATCCAATGCCATTGTTGATATTGATGAGCGGCACGAGGTAAATTTCAATGTGATTTTTAAGGCGCTAAGCCTGGTTGGCTGCCGGAACCTGCAACTTCGGTTTTTCAGAAAAAGCACCGTCGAAGAGCTAACTGAAATGATGGCGTTGCTTAACCCAACATTGTTCAAATCCATCGAGATCATTGTTGAATATGCGCGGCCCATCAAGGATAGTTTTTTTGAATATCTTACTGATAAGCACCCTAATATTAAATCGGTATTTATTCATTCCTCACCAACCACACGCATCCTTAGGGCTTTTGAAGGGGTAATGGGCAATATTTTATTTACCGAGCAGCTGATTAAATCAAACGCCTGTTGCGGCATTATTGATCCATTTACGTTTGCCGTTAACGCCAAAACCTTTACCGAAGCACAACAATTCAACACCTGCCTTAACCGTAAGGTGGGCATAGACACCAACGGCGACATCAAAAACTGCCCTTCATCCACAACAGTATATGGCAATATTTACCGGGATAACCTGGAAACTGCATTGAGGAACCATCCGGCTTTTGAAGCCATGTGGCACCTTAAAAAAGACGATTTTAAAGCCTGCCGGGATTGCGAGCACAGGTATGTGTGTATTGACTGCCGGGTTTTCCTGGCCGACCCAACCGATAAGTTATCCAAACCATTAAAATGCAGCTATGACCCGTACTCGGCACTATGGGAACATGAAGACTGTGCCGATGAAATGTTTGGATATGACACCATTGAACCTTTTTACCAAACCATAGCACGGTAATGAGCTCAGAAACCCATTTGTTTACCCCTGATCATAACTCAAAGTGGAAGATATAACTGTATCCCCCTATTTTATGTTGAGAACCCCGGTTTTAAACATAGCAGATTTTAACGAAGAAGCCATTAAACAAAAGCTAAACACCGATTACGTAAAGGCCGCTATTTTTATGGCCAGCATTTCGCTATGGGAAGAGCTTGAAAAAGCCGGCTGGGACTGGGTGGCTTTGACCGAAAAACAAAAGTTTACCATTTTAAAATACTGGAACAGGATGTGTTTCAGGCCAACACCTTTTGGCCTGTTTTCTACCTGTTACAATGGTTCATGGAGCAATGATACCAATCACCAAACAGTAATAACACCGGGCGTAAATAACCAGGTGCTTTTACTGCCTGATTTTGCCTTATTGAGCTACCTGGCCGATGGCTTGCCTGCGGATGAACCCGAGGATCTGATTTACCATCTTAACAAAACCCTTTACAAAACCAATAACGATTACAGGTACATTTATAACCCGCGGTTACCTTCAAAAGAGCCTGCCGAGATATTATCGGTAGAAAATAATTACTTTATTGAAGATCTAATCGGATTCTTCGATAAAGAGCGGACAGGAGCAGAGCTGATTGATTTTTTATGCGCCTACGATGTAGAGCCGGAGGCATTACTGGAAACCTTAACAGACCAACAAATTTTATACACCGAACTTAGCGCCAACATATCGGGCGAATTTTGGGGTAGCAGGCTGAAACAACACGATAGCTCTGCTTTAAACTGCATGTTAGATCTTTTTGGCAATATTGGCTATCAACCATCGCAAAAAATAGCCGTTGATATTAGCCGGCTTGTCCCTCAAAAAGAGTTCAGGGCCCTGCCTTTTTTCAGGCATAATTATTATGCTATTTCTAAATCCGCTACAGATGTTAAAGTATTTGAGGGCATTCAGCAACCGATCTTAACAGCGCTACACGCGTTAAATAAGCTGGATATTGAACAGGAGCCGGCTGCGTTGGCTTTGTTTAAACAGAAATTCATTGGCAAGTACGATCAAAAAAGCATATCGCTGTTATTAGCCCTCGACCCGGAATATGGCCTGGGCTATAGCTCTCTGGATGCCGATATTAATGTTTGCTCCATCATGAGCGAACTTACTTTTGAACCAAAACCAGAACAACAAACCCTTAAATGGACTAATGTTCACCGGCTTTTGGTTAACAAGCTGACACATGCAAAACAAACCATTGAGTTAACAGATCGCGACCTTGAAAACATTGAAGGTTCAAAAACCAGCCTACCGCCTGCATTTCAAATGGTGGCAAAAAAAGTAGGCGAGAAATTACTAATTGAAGAAGCCGGTGGAGCAAATGGCTTTTATTTATATTCGAGGTTCTCTATTGAAAACCCTTCTCTTCAACAAAACTGCGAACAAGTAGCACGGGAAGAGCAAACAGCAAACCCTGATGTTGTATTCGCCGAAGTTTCCTTTATGCCCGATGAGCATGCCGCAAATATCAATGTAAGGGCTTCCTTTTATGATTATGAGATCCCCGTGCTGGTACATTCGGCAAGACCAAAAGAACAGGTATTAAATTTGAATGACCTCTATATCCGTGTATTCAACAACCAAGTGATCCTGTTTTCAAAACATCTTAATAAAAGAGTTATCCCCAGGTTTAATTCGGCCTATAATTTTACCCGGTCATCAAACGCCGTAATTCGCTTCCTGGGCGATTTGCAATTTCAAAGTATAAAAGGCAGCTTAACCTTCAACTTTCAACAATTGATCCCCGGGCTTGCTTTTTATCCCAGGATTGAATATAAAGACACCATATTATCAGCTGCCTTGTGGGCAATTTCTGATGAGGACCGGTTATTACTGGCTTCGGACGTGAATACCATGCTGGCCAGGTTGCAGGAATTGCATATACCTAACTATTTTGCGGTAGTTGAGCACGATAATCATTTGGTATTTAACCAGGCCAGTGCAAACGACATGAAAATGTTTTTGAACGTTTGCAAGCAAAGTAAAAAGCTAACTATAAAGGAAGCTTTTGTTGATAACGCTCAAGCCGCTGTGGCAAATGAAAATGGTGATGGGGTAGTCAATCAGTTTGTTTTTAGCCTGCTTAACGGGCAAGAGGTTTATAAATCGCCGGCCGATTTAATCAAAACAACTATTCCTGCGGTTTCTCAGCGAAATTTCAACCCTGGCGAAGAATGGTTTTATGTAAAGCTTTATTGCCATAAAAACACAGCAAATGAATTTTTAACTATTGGCTTACCGTTAATACTCAACAGGCTTAAAAAACAAAAAATAGCAGACGAGTGGTTTTTTGTACGCTATAAAGACCCCGAAAATCATTTACGAATCAGGATAAAATCGAACCAAAGCGACCTGATTCTCAAGGAGTTTAACCAGGTTATTAATGCCGATAGGTTTAAAGATAAGTTCAGTTCGGTTGTATTGGAAACCTATAACCGCGAACTGGAAAGGTATAAGTTTATTGAGCAGGCCGAAGCGATTTTCCAGGCAAGCAGTAACCTGGTTTTGAGCTATCTTACCGGAAAAGAAAAAGAAAAAATCCGCCTTACCGATCTTCAGTTTGCCGCCGTAAGCTGCTCCTTTCTGTTAGAAAGCATGGGAATGGATGCCGACCATGAAACTCATTTTTTAGAAGATATCGCATCCTATTTTTTAAATGAAAGCGGAGGCTCTAAAAACCTGAAGGTTCAAATGGATAAGAAATACAGGCTGGAGAAACAAAATATCATGTACGCATTTGATGCCAATTTGACTTGTCTTGAAAAAGACATCGTCGCGCTAAAAAACACAACAAGTGCCTATTATGATCAACTTATTCATGCGGGATATGAAAACATGGATGGTTATTATTCAAACATTCTGCACATGCATTTTAACCGGTTATTTGCCGACGATCAGCGTAAAAAAGAAGGTGTTATTTATTACCTGATGCACAAGCATAAACTATCCCTCATCGCCAGGCAAAGGGTTGTTGTTGCTCAAAGTTCGGCCGGAACTAATCGTTTTTAACCGGATTTGTTCAAAAAAAGCGTCTTTATACATTAAGCCAATATTCAATTCAATTTTGGGTTTAATAATCACTTTGCCCCGCTCAATTGACGATATTTTATCCAGGTTAACGATATAAGATTTATGGATGCGCTTGAAGTATTTAGTGCCGATACCTGCCTCAATTTCTTTCATGGTTAAGTAAGTAAGGTATTTATTATCGTCGGTATAAATCAGAATGTAGTTTTGCAGCCCTTCAATATAGGTTATATCTTTTAGATTGATCCTGGTCATTTTGCCCTTAATGCCTGGGTTAATGTAAATATGATCACTTTCGGACACGGGCACCGGCTCTTTGGGCTGGAGTTTAGCTTTTACCCTGTTTACGGCCTTAATAAACTTTTCAAAGGAAATGGGCTTTAATAAAAAGTCAGAGACGTTTTTTTCGAAAACTTCCAGCGCGTAGTTGGCAAACGCGGTGGTAAAAACAATGGCGGTGTGTTTGTTGATCAGGTCGGCAACCTCAAGGCCCGATAGCTCGGGCATGTCCACATCTAAAAAAGTAATATCAATATTACCCGCCAATACTTCATTAAAACCTATTAGCGGGTTTTGGGCAGTGCCGATCAATTGCAGATCGGGGCTTTTTTCAATATAGCTCTTTAATATTTCAATGGCATGTAATTCATCATCAATTATGTAACATGTGGTCATTGGCGGTTAAATTGATAGTTAAACTCAAATCAAAAACGGAATCGCGCCCTTCATAAAAAAACTCAAATTGACCTGGATAGTACGTCCTGAGCCGCTCAGTTACGTTTGTTAAACCTATACCATGACTTGAAACCTTTCTTTTTTTAATATGATTTTTAGTCTTAAAACTTAAAATACTTCCTGTTATGTTTATAATAATAGAAGCTGGGGCGGCTTCGTTGTAAAGGTCGCCGTATTTAAATACATTTTCAACTAAAGTTATAAGTAATAACGGATTTATCAATAATTCCTCTTCTTCTCCAGTTACTTCAAAGTTTAAAGCAAGCTTATCGTCGAACCGCAATTGGTTAAGTTTTATAAACAAGCGGATGTGTTCTATCTCGTCTTCAAGCTTAATTTTTCCCTCGCTACTTAAAGGCGTGATCGAAAAACGCATGATCTCTGATAACATAATAATACTATCGCCAATTTGGGGTGATATGGCGCTTACTTTATTATAGATCAGGTTTAAAGTATTAAACAAGAAATGGGGGTTTAGTTGCGATTGCCGCCAGGCGTTTTCTGACCTGATTACTTTATTCTCTAATATTTGTTGATCTAATAAGCTATTGATCCTTTCATTTTCCAGGGTGGCAATTTTTGTTTCTTGTTTAAAGGCAGTTTGTGCATAATAAACTGCTGCACTGATAAGTGTGAAATAGATATACCGAAATACATATCGTATATAATACATATTTACAAACTCGAATTTAGGGTCATTTATCTGGTATAAAAAATACGCAACGATCCGCATGGCAGCAATGTAGCACACAAGTTCTGCCAATATCAAAACTAGCATCAAAAAGTATTTTGAGGGAGCCTTCTTTTCAGCAGGATATGGGTACGTAAAATATATGTGGACATAAAAAAAAACAATATTGACTATATAATGAAATACATAATCCGATAACGTGAACGAAGAAACAGCTTTGCCAGAGGCCGCAAAACCTAAGAAAACTTCATAAGTAATAAAAAGCGCCCAACAAAAAACATGGAGGCGAATCGACTTAAAAAAAGGGCCCATTAAACTTAATCTATGTATAACTGGGATGAAAGATACAGATATTTCCCGTGTTGGTATAGGGTATTTTTGAGTTGGTAAAGGATTTTCTTTTAGGCTTTTTTATTACGGCAAATTGTGATCATAAAACCAAAACAATCATGAAAAAGAGCAAAACAACGAGCTTAATCAACGTAAAAAAAATCTTTAAATTTCAACCTAAAGACACTTTTACAGCTGATCGTCCAACCGATCCCACAGCAACGACAGTAACCATGACAAGCAGCGTAATGCAATTTAATTAAAAACTCCGAGGGTTTATTTTCAAAAAGGGTATTAAACAAAAAAGGAGGGCAAGCCCCCCCCATTCATAGTCGGAAGTTTTTTCTTCCGACTATTTGTTTCTATAACTTAAAATCCGACACCATCCAAACATATATGTGCCGGATAGGGTGGGGCAACTGACGGGGAAGATGAAACCTTCAGCTAAGATGCCGGGACATTCATTTACCGGATCCGAGAGAATAGAACGTTATTGGGCTACAATCATCTATTTAGTTGTTGTGCAAAATGAATGAAACCTTAACCGGCTGCTTACAAAGACCAGTCATAGCCACAGCTTATTCCGACTATGACTGAATTTCTTTTTACCTCGCCTTTTTATTCAATTAATAGGGCGCTATATTGCCGAAGCCTGTGGTATCATTTTCGCTGAAATAACCAGACCAACTAACTGTGCCACTGCTGGGCATGGTAAATGTTTGGGTAGTTGAGCCGTTTGATACATATAAGTTGTTGCCCATTGGTCCGCTAAGTGTTGCTCCCGTCAACATAAAATTAGTTATGTGCGATTTGGTAGATGAACCATATGCCGATACCGTTACATGCACCAGGGTGCCGGGCAAAGCTGTAATATTTCCGCTCGACGATCCGCTTGCACTCCATGCAATGTATTTGATGCCGTTTATCGCCAAGGGTTTTAATGGCGGATTAGCTACATATAACTCCCGCAATACCGAAGCATTGGTAAAAACATTATAATCTACCCACATGCAACCAGGGTAGGTACTATCTCCACCTCCGGTTCCCCATGAGTTTTGAATGAGTACGGCGTTCTTTGAATCGTCATACCCGATAATACAAACCGCATGACCTCCTAATAGCGTACCAAGGCTTGATCCTGTAGCCGCGCTGTATTTGGTGTGCGTGTTAAATGCACTTTGAAAATTTGAGTATACGTTAAAAGTCATTTCGACAGGAAGGCGCATGCTCAATGCGGTTTTAATATCCGTAATGTTAGCAACCGAATAATAGCTTGGGATTTTATCTAAGCCGGCATTATCGGTAACATCACTCGTTGGGGTATAACTACAAAAGCTTCCAAAAACAGGATCATAGCTTGAAGGAGGGATACCATTATTTTGAAAAATATTCATACCATCTGCTCCCGAACTCATGCCATTATCCGCACATACTCCCGTGGCGGTATGGTTAATCTGATAGATATACCAAGGACTTCTGTAAGTAGTTAAGCCAATCGGAAATTCATTGTTTAATGTGCCGGCCATTGCATAGCCAATAGACCACGATACACAGGTATTGGTTGTGCCCTGGTCGCCAATACTTGGGTGGTTTAAAATTACACTTGCCGGTAATGTGCCATTTACCTTTAGCTTGTTCAAATAGCCCGCCTGAATAAGCCGGGATCGCATTTCATCGAGGTTGGCCCGCGGAATGTTAGAGGGTATTTTCTGATCAACAATAATACCCATTCCATGCTCCGCTTTTACCGTGGGCTGGGGGTTAGTATCCAATTTTTGATCATTTGTTTTCTTGCAGGAGCCTGCAAACAGGGCTGCGGACAGCAGCAACGCCGTAGTTAACTTTTTGTTCATAAGATTTATTTTTGGTTAACTAAAAATACAAATATGTTTTACAATAAGAAAAATGGTGTTTAAAAACAGGTTGATTAAACTAATAGAATATCTGTTTTTCTTTTCACATATAGTGGCAAATACTACATCATTACCTCTCATGGTCGTTTTATTGCTTAGTGTTTTCAATGTGCCGTCTGTAGTATGTATATTTTACACTAAGCGTTATTTAATTGACTGTTTATCAATAAATTAAAAAAATAAAACTAAAGCGATGTGAAAGTGTTTAATTGGTTGATGTATTAATGTTGAGTTAATTTTTTTGATTTAGCTATAATATCTCCCCAGCTTTGGCTCGAAATAAACCAATTTTTCAAAACCGTTTTTACTTACAACCACTATGAAAAGAATCCTTACTATTTCAGTGCTGGTGCTTTCTTGCTTCTTTTTTGTTAACACTTCATTCGCGCAAAACGCGGCTGTAAAAGGTAAAGTTACCGATGCAGCTACCGGCGAATCCTTAATTGGTGTAAGTGTACTTGTAAAAGGAACCAGCACCGGCGTGCAAACCGATGTAAATGGCGCATTCAGCGTTCCGGCACCGGCCAATGCCACTCTTGTTTTTACGTATATTGGCTATACCACGCAAGAGGTGCCCGTTAACAACCAAACTACATTAGCCGTAAAACTTAGCCCCGAGGCTAAAGAATTACAGCAGGTTGTTGTTATTGGTTATGGTACTCAAAAGAAACGCGATGTAACCGGCTCGGTTGCCAGTGTAAATGGCGATCAGCTAACCAAGCAACCGGTACAAACACCAACTCAGGCTTTACAGGGTAAGGTAGCGGGTGTGCAGGTAATCTCATCTGGTCAGCCCAACTCCAATCCTATTTTACGCATCCGTGGTACCGGTTCGGTACTGGCAGGAGCTAACCCGCTTTATGTGGTTGATGGTGTACTTACCGATGATATCCGTAACGTAAACAACGCCGATATTGTGAGCATTGATGTGCTGAAAGACGCATCGGCCGCTATTTACGGTGTTCGTGCTGCAAACGGTGTGGTTATTATTACTACTAAACGTGGCAAGGCAGGCCCGGCGGTGGTTAGCTATGACGCCAACGTTGGTTTCAGGGAAGTAGCCAACCAAATTTTATTAGCCAACAGGCAGCAATATGTCGACTATCTGAATGTTGCCAGCCCAACCAAAATAGCCAGCGACGATAAATCGCCTTTAACTATCCCGGGCACTACCAACTGGGCGCAGGCGGTATCACAAAAAGCGTTTGAAACTAATCATAACGTATCCGTATCTGGCGGCGGCGAAAAAAACACCTACTTTATCAGCGCCAACTACATTGATGAAAACGGTGTTATAAAAACCAACAACTTTCAGCGTTTTACCATCAGGGCTAACAACGATATTCATATCTCTGATAAACTCCGTTTTTCAGACCAGATGTCGTTAAGCCGCAACACCGAACGGCCCGTTGATGTGGCCGGCATTTACGGCAATGTTTACCGCGCCGCACCAATTATTCCTTCTATTATTGATGGCAAATATGGTAACACCTCTGCCTGGAGCAATGTGGGTAACCCTTTATTGCAGTTAGATAAAAAAAATAATTTTACGCTGAACAACCGCATACAAGGTAACGTAGCATTGGATTACAACCCTGTAAAGTGGCTTACTTACCACTCTGCATTTAACTTAGATGCGCGCTTTAATAACCAGAAAAACTACTCTTACCAGTTTGCTTCAGACGCAAGCACCTTCACCGTAGGTGGTGGTAACCAACGCCAGGATAATAGTTCGTTATTTGTACAAAACGATAACGCGTACCAGTACCAATGGGATAACACCATTACTTTCGACAGAACTTTTGGCCAGCATCACTTAACTGTATTAGGCGGCATGGTTACAGAAAAGGGCCGGTCGAACTTTATAAATGGCACCAGGCAGGATGTTCCGGCTAATCCCGATCAGTGGTTTTTAGACCAGGGCAATCCTAACGTAAATACCATTGACCATAACGGTGGCGACTTGTTTACCCGCGAATCATTTGTAGGCCGGGTAAATTACTCTTTTGCCGGTAAATATCTGTTAAGTGGTAGCCTTCGTAGAGATGGCAGCTCAAGGTTCCAGCAAAAATGGGGCACTTTTTATACCGTAGGCGCGGGCTGGGTATTATCTGAAGAAAACTTTTTGAAAGAAAGCATTTTCACCAACCTTAAATTACGTGCGAGCTACGGCGAATTAGGTAATGATAATATTGGCTCATCGCTGTTTGTGGTAACGGGTACACCTTACCAGCCTTACTACTTCGGTAGCACATTGGTTGCAGGTACTGTGATACAGGATATCAAAAACACTAATCTTAAATGGGAAACTACCGATCAATTAGATATTGGTATCGACTATGGCTTTTTAAATAATCGCTTAACCGGTGAAGCTGATTACTATAACAAAAAGGTTAAAAACGCTTTAACCAATATCCCGCTGCCGGGCATCCTGGGCGACCCGGATAACCTGTTTATTACCAACGCGGCATCATACCGCAATAGTGGTGTAGAAGTTGCCTTAAGGTGGAACGATAAGATCAACAACCACATTGGTTATAATATTGGCTTTAACTTAAGCTATAATAAAAATGAAGTTATTGGCCTTAACGGAGGTCAGGCTATTAGCGCTGGCGGTGCCAACGGTCAAACCATTACCCGTACAGATAACGGGCACCCCATTGCCAGTTACTACGTGTTGCAGGCAACAGGCGTGTTCCAAACCGCGGCCGAAGCTGCAGCGGCACCAACCAATACTTTTGAAGCTAACCATGTAGGCGGCTTAAAGTATGCAGATATTAATAACGATGGTAAAATTGATGCCAGTGACAGGATCTATGCAGGCTCATACCAACCTAAATATTACGGTGGTTTTAACCTTGGTTTAAACTATAACAACTTTGATATCAGCGCCGATTTTTATGGCAATTGGGGTAACAAGATCTATAACGGCAAAAAGAATTCCCGCGGATCTGAAAACGATAACATTGAGGCAAGCTACGCCAACAGTCGTTTTACCACAACCAAACCATCAAGCACCGATCCAAGCACCATTACGCAAACTACCCCGCCATCAACCTATTTCATAGAGTCGGGCGCGTTTTTGAGGTTAAATAACTTAACCTTCGGCTATTCGTTGCCGGCAGATTTGCTTAAGCGTGCCGGTTTAGCTAAGGCCAGGATATTTTTAACATCGCAAAACCTGTTTACGGCTAAACGCTACAGCGGCCAATCGCCAGAGTTGTTCTCAACAGATATTTTATCGCAGGGTATCGATGCCACTAACTACCCTGTAACCCGCACGTTTGCATTAGGTGTAAATGTTCAATTTTAATTACCGCAGTTATGAAAAAGATATATAGCCTAAGATTAACCTTGCTTGTTGCCTGTGCCGCCGTACTATCGGGCACGCTGCATGCATGTAAAAACTACCTTGACGTAAAACCCCAGGGACAAATAACGCAAGACCAGATAGCATCTGACCCTAACCAGGCCAAAAACCTGGTGATTGGGATCTACAATGTATTTTATATTGGCGGGTTCGATCCGGATATCGATAGCTTCCAGTTTGTGATCATGACGGATATCGCGTCTGATGATGCCGACAAAGGTAGCTCGCCAGATGATTATGGCGATGCCAAGCAAATTGATAACCTGCAAACATCGGCCAGCAATGGTGTAGTAAACAACGTTTGGACAGGTTACTACCAGGGCGTTGCCCGTTGTAACCAGGCGCTTGATAAATTGCAGAACGCCCAGTTTGATGCTACCACTAAAAACGCCCTTATTGGCGAGGCCCGTTTTTTAAGAGCTTACTTTTACTTTAACCTGGTACGCCTGTATGGTGGAGTGCCGTTGATTGACAAACTGCCATCGGCAACAGAAGCCAATTCAGATAAATACCAAACCCGCGCAACCGCTGCCGATATCTATAAATTTATCATCAGCGACCTTGATTTCGCGGTAGCTAATTTACCGGCTAAGGGTGCTACAGATGTTGGTCGCGCCAATAAAAGCGCTGCCCAGGCATTAGAGGCTAAGGTTTACCTGTACACCAAAGATTACCAGAAAGCGTATGATCTTTCGCAGGCAGTGATCACCAGCGGTTTGTATTCATTGGTTAAGGATTATTCATTAATCTGGAGACAAAAAGCGGTTAATGGCGATGGCGGTAATAACAATGCCGAATCGATATTTGAAATTCAGGCGGGAATTAATAAAGATTGCTCGGCTGGGATTAACCTGTATACCGTATCACAGGGCCCGCGCGCCGGTGGTAAATACGGCTGGGCCGATTTGGGCTTTGGCTTTAACAACCCATCCACAAGTTTATTGAATGAATATGAAACCGGTGATGTGCGTAAAGCGGCTACAGTGATCTTCATTAAACCGGGTGGTACCATATTATTTGATGGCTTCCGCATTCCTGGTCAGGATTCGGTACAAAACAGCACTTACAGCTACAAAGCCTACCATAGCCGCAGTGCCGAAGATAATTGCGGTGGCAATACCGATAGACTACCCAAACAGGTTCGTATTTTACGCTACGCGGATATCTTGCTCATCAACGCCGAAGCTGCCGTGCAGATTGGCAAAGTTGGCGACGCCCAAAACGATTTGACCCTGGTAAGAACCCGTGCCGGTTTAACATCAACCGCGGCAACATTACACAGCATTTGGCATGAGCGCCGCATGGAGCTTGCTGAAGAACATGACCGTTTCTTTGATATAGTAAGGCAGGATGCTGTTGAGCCTGGTCGTGCCTCCGCCGCTTTTGCAGCACATGGCAAAACCTGGAAAGCCACTGCGGCTTTGTTTCCTATCCCGCAAACACAAATTGATTTGAGTGGTGCCCGTTTAACACAAAACCCCGGTTATTAATTATAAAGTATAAAAGAAACTACGGTTGATTGATTTATGAGGTTGTCGGTTTGGTAACTGCCGGCAGCCTTTTTTTCTAATCTGCATCTACATGAAAAAACTATTTATAACACCATTACTGCTCTTACTGGGCATGTGCTGTTTTGCGCAAAAACAGGCAAAACATACAGGCGAAGACGGGATTAAGCCCGTAGGGATTATCAAAAACCTGGGCGATAGCGCCTTACTCGATGTGGTACAGCGCCAAACCTTCCGTTACTTTTGGGATTTTGGTCACCCGGTAAGCGGCCTGGCCCGGGAGCGCAGCAATACTTCTTTTGACTACGGGCCCGAAGTAGTAACCACCGGCGGCTCGGGCTTTGGCATTATGGCATTAATTGTTGCCGATAGCCGTAAATGGGTAAGTCATGGCCAGGCTGTTGACAGAATGGTTAAGATCGTTAACTTTTTGTTTAAGGCCAATTCCTTCCATGGTGCTTTTCCACATTGGATGAACGGCGAAACAGGTAAGGTAATTCCTTTTGGCCGGAAGGATGATGGTGGCGATATTGTAGAATCGGCTTATTTATTCCAGGGTTTGCTGTGTGCCAAACAGTACTTTACCGCAAATACTCCCAAAGAACAACGCATTCGCGATGTGATCAGTTGGATGTGGGGCGAAATGGAATGGGACTGGTATACCCGCGACGGCCGTGACGCACTATACTGGCACTGGAGCCCAAACAACGGCTGGGCTATGAACTTCCCCATCCATGGCTTTAATGAATGCCTCATAACGTACGTATTGGCGGCATCGGCAGAAAGGTATCCTGTTAGTGCCAGCATTTATCACCGCGGCTGGGCACAAAGCGATTTCTTTAAAAACGGCAAAACCTTTTATGGTTACAAATTGCCATTAGGCTTTGATTTTGGCGGCCCGTTATTCTTTTCCCAATACTCATTTTTGGGTCTTGATCCGCGTGGATTGAAAGATGAGTATGCCGATTACTGGGAGCAAAACAAAAACCACACGCTTATCAATTATGCCTACTGCGTAGATAACCCTAAAAAGTTTAAAGGCTACGGCCCCAACAGCTGGGGACTTACCGCCAGCGATAATTTTGAAGGTTACAATGCCCACTCGCCAACAAATGATCTGGGAGTAATAACGCCTACAGCGGCCTTATCGGCTTTTCCTTACACGCCGGAGCAATCAATGAAGGCCTTACGCCATTTTTATTATGACCTCGGCGATAAGATCTGGGGCGAATACGGTTTTACAGATGCCTTTAGCGAACAACATAACTGGTACGCAAAATCATACCTGGCTATTGACCAGGGCCCAATTGTGGTGATGATTGAAAACTACCGCACCGGCCTGCTTTGGAAGCTATTTATGAGCAGCCCCGAAATTCAAAAAGGCTTAACCAAACTTGGTTTTGAAAGCCCGGCGATTGCGAAGAAATAGTTTTTGCCAGAAGCTTTATGAACATAAAATATCTTGTCATTGCGAGCGCAGCGCGGCAATCTCTTAGCCGTACAGAGCTAATGAGCATAGTCGCAATCCGACTTTAGTGATAAATTCCAGACTTACGAAGTTTTAAAAACTTCGTAAGTCTTCCCTAACGCCTCGCTGTTCGAATGTCTCTTCGAACAATTATGCCGTAGTTTCCAACTACGCGAAGCAGACAACAGAGGGCATACCTAAACGCGGGCCACAAGGCTCCGCCTTGCGGCCCGCGTTTAGGTATGCTTTATTAAGTGATGTAAATCAGAAAGTTTATTCCGAATCCGTTTTAGGTAGGATATTTTTAGCATTAAACCTCGGCTTAAATCCAAGCTTAGGTGCTTCTTCGGTCGGCGCAGTCGGCTCAGCGCTATCTTCGGGTTTTACAGCCTCAACTGGCTTTTCTTCTTCAACCACTTTCGGTTTCACCATAGCCGCATTGAAACGAGGCTTAAAGCCAATTTTCGGTACCGGTGCTTCTTCAGCAGGCTCAACGGTCGCCTCCGGTTGTACGGGCTCAACAGGCTTTTCTTCTTCAACCGATTTTGGTTTTACCATACCCGGGTTAAATCTTGGTTTAAAAGCCGGTTTAGCAACCGGTTGATCGGTTGATCCTTCTTTTGCTTCGGACTTCTCAGCCGGGGCTTCTGTATTTTCGACAGGTTTGGCTTTTGCCATTGCCGGATTAAACCGTGGTTTAAAACCTGGTTTTGGCGTAGCACTTTCCGTTGGTGTTGTCGGCTCTTCTGCTTTAGCCTCCTCTTGTTTTTCTTCAGCAGGTTTAGCCGCGGCAGTAGCCCTGAATTTAGGCGTGAAGCCAATTTTAGAGGGCGTTCCCGGCTCTATCAAGCTTTCGGTAATAGTTTGCTCCGCCAATGGATTGGCAATGTGTATGCGCTCGGTTTTTATTTCTATGGAGATAGGGAACCTTCGCCGGAGCTTATTGAACCAGTATTTTTTGGTATGGTCGAAACTTTTTTCGCCCATTTGTTCGAAGTGTTCTTTAAATTCCGAAAACAATGATCCCTCCGCCTGTTGTAAAGCTTCCAGATCAATCCTCTTCTTTTTAAAAAACTCTTCGAATACCATTTTTTGAGATTTGAGATATGAGACGTGAGATTTGAGATAAAACATCCTGTCTCAAATCTCACGTCTCATATCTGTGCTACAGATCAACGTTTACATCCAATTGATTGAAGTGGATGCCTTTATCGGTTTGTTTCCAGTCTTCACGCTCCTCCTCGGTTGCGTTCATCAGTTTTGGAAACCATTCCAACGGAAAAGCCTGTTGCTTGCCATCTGGTTTTTCAACAAAAAGCAGGCCGTTGGCAAATGTCAACTTTACTTTTTTTTCTTCCTTACGTGAGCTGAATAGTGGCATTTTTTTTTAATTTGAAGATTTGGTAATTTGAGGATTTGAAAATGGGAAAATACGGATGTCCCAAAACAGCATTTACTATTCAGGCATCTTCAAATTTTCAAATCCTCAAATTTTCAAATCAAGAAGATTACTCCGCCATATTATGGTAAACGGCCTGTACATCGTCGTCTTCTTCTAACCGGTCAATCAGCTTCATGATGTCAACAACCTGTTCTTCGGTTACTTCATGGAATGACTGTGGTACACGCTCTAACTTGGCCGATTTTACCTCCACTCCCGCTTCTTCCAATGCTTTCTGCATTTTGCCAAAGTCTTCAAAAGCGGTGTGGATCACGCCAATATCGTTTCCTTCCTCATCGGCCTCCACAAACAGGTCTTCCAAACCGGCATCTATCAGTTCAAACTCTAATTCTTCCAGGTCGCGTTCGCCCGGTTCAAAAGTGAAAACCGATTTACGGGTGAAAATAAAATCCAGCGAACCGGTTTTGCCCAATGAGCCGCCGTACTTGGTAAAATAGCTGCGCACATTGGCAACGGTACGGTTGGTATTATCAGTAGCGGTTTCAACCAAAACGGCAACGCCGTAAGGGGCGTAACCTTCGTAAACCAACTCTTCGTAATCTTTTTCATCGCGACTTGTCGCACGCTTAATAGCGGCCTCAACCCTATCTTTAGGCATATTAACAGCCTTGGAGTTTTGCACCGCCGTGCGTAAACGCGAGTTGGTAGTAATATCACCACCACCGGCTTTTACAGCCATTACAATCTCTTTCCCTAAGCGGGTAAACTGCACTGCCATTTTGGCCCAGCGCTTAAACTTTCTTTCTTTGCGGAATTCAAATGCTCTTCCCATAACTTATTAGTTCATTGTTGTTGGTTCATGGTTCACAGCAATTGTCAATGAATCAGAACGGCATACCCTGCTTTTTACAGAGGGGATAAATATAATATTTGTTTTTTAAATCAGGATTTCAAAAAGCAAGCAAAGCGTACCCTCTTGTCTTTGCTCCTTACTCCATAAATCCTTCATCCCAAAGTCCTAAATAATTTTCTTCAAATTCTCCAGCATATCTGCTGTCATTTTTGGCAGGTCATATTCCAGTTTCCAGCCCCAGTCTTGTTGAGCGCTGTTATCGTCAATTGATTTTGGCCAGCTATCGGCAATAGCCTGTCGCGGATCGGTATCTACATAACCCATTTCAAACGCCGAGATATGTTTTTTGATCTCATCGGCTAACTGCGCGGGCGTAAAGCTGATGCCCGCCAGGTTGTATGACGATCTTATTTTAATCTGATCTGCCGGGGCATCCATTAAACTAATGGTAGCTCGTATAGCATCTTCCATATACATCATGGGCAAGGTGGTATCAGCAGAAAGAAAACTTTCATATTTGCCTTTCTTCAGCGCCTCATGAAATATATGTACGGCGTAATCGGTAGTGCCGCCTCCGGGCGAAGCCTTCCAGCCAATTAAGCCCGGGTAGCGAATGCTGCGGATATCTAAACCATGTTTGACAAAGTAATATTCGGCCCAGCGTTCGCCGGCTAATTTGCTAAAACCATAAACTGTGTTGGGGTCCATTACACAATATTGCGGTGTATTAAACTGTGGCGAATGCGGCCCGAATACCGCTATAGAGCTTGGCCAGAACACTTTGGCGGTTTTAAACTCAACGGCAAAATCAAGCACATGAATAAGCCCGGTCATGTTTAAATCCCAGGCCATTTTGGGCTTTTGTTCGCCTACGGCAGATAGTATGGCGGCCAGCAGGTAAACCTGGGTTGGGCGATATTTTTCAAAAATGTGGTGCAGGTTATCTTTATCAAGCACGTTCACCAACTCATATGGTCCGCTGTTGCGGATGGCATAAGTAGGGTTGTTGATATCAGATGCGATCACTTTATCAACCCCATGAATACCCCGTAAAGCCACAACCAGCTCAGTCCCGATCTGGCCATTGGCACCTATCACTAAGATCTTTTCGCTCATGCAATTTTTGAGTTTACGCAAAGGTAAAAATTTCCCGGTTGCGGTGTGGTAACCGCAATATATTATTGATGAGTTTAACGGTATGCCGTATCTCAAGAAAAAACAATTGTAGAGACGCAATATTTTGCGTCTCCCGCGTGCAAATCAGATTTGCAAATTCGCCCTGCATAGCTGGAGACGCAAAATATTGCGTCTCTACACAAATGCCATGTTAACTAAATTTAAACGATATCCGCACCTTGTTAACCTGTAGTTTATTTTTAAAGGGTTTATTTGTAGCACAAATACTATTATGAAAAAAATGTTATCCATGGCGCTGCTATGCGCTACCTTTTTAAGCGGTTATGCACAAAAGCGTGCAGCCCATACCATTGTAAAAAACAACGTTGATTACGTACAGTCAAAAAACTATTACTTACTAACTCTTTTTGAACAGGATACCCCGATAAGCGCTTTACTTAAGCACGACGCTGAATTTGCTCAACTGAATCAAAATAAATTAAAGCAGCTAAGCGAGTCCCTTACCAATTGTAAAGATGCTGCATGTCTTATAGCTGCCGTAAAATTATCAGATGATGATATCGCGACAGTAGGCGCACGCCTAACCGCCCTTTACAAGCCCGGCAACGCGTTGGATGCCTTGGTGAAAACCAAACTAATCCCCTCCGGTACTTATAGCTTATATAAAAAACTATCACCCGGCGAATTATTGGTAAAAGCCTGGGAACAGGAAGCCAAAGGCATTAATTATACCATAGGTGTTTATGCCGAAGGCAATAAACCTAATTATCCAACAATAGACTCTATAAGCTATAACGTACACGCCAAAGCTTACTATACCTTAATGTATGATTTTAACGCGGCGCTTTTAGGCGATGTAAAGGGCAGCCATTTGTTTTTTGAGCCATCGTTAAAAGCAGCGTTACTATACCTGCAAATTAATGAGCGGCAAGATCCTGCGCATTATGAGCCAATGGAAGCCACTGTTAACAAGGCCGCGGTGGATAACATTAAAACCATCAAATGGGCTAACTACCCATACACCAATATTATGGTGCCGGGCGCTGGTCCCGAGAAACCCGAGTGGGCTTTAAGTAGCGAAGGGATGCTGCGCTGCCGCCTGGCCGAACAAGAATATAGGCAGGGCAAAGCGCCGCTCATTATTGTATCTGGCGGCAATGTGCACCCATACAAAACAAAATTTAACGAAGCCGAGCAGATGAAGATCTACCTGATGAAGGTACTGCACGTGCCCGAAAGCGCCATCATCATTGAACCGCATGCCAGGCATACCACCACCAATATGCGTAACAGTGCAAGGCTCATTTATAAATACGGCATCCCGGCCAATAAGCCCGGTATTGTGGTTACAGATAAATCGCAAACCGATTTTATCATGAACATGGCCTCCCGCTGCGAAAAAGAATTAAACTACGTGCCCTATAAATTAGATAAGCGGAACTCCGAAACCGAAGTGGAATATTACCCGGTTGAGGAAGCCAAACAGATAGATAACGACGAACCCCTTGACCCACGATAAGACCGATCAATATGCAAAAGATAACTTTAACAATTATAGCCGCGGCCTTAGGCATAGGCAGCCTGGTAACCTCATCTGTTGATCAGCAGCTTAATAAATCCATCACCGTTGATTCATTAGGTGCCTGCCAGGGGATCTCCTATCAAAAAGGGCGTATATTTTTATATGGCGATAGGGAAGTGGGGATGATTCGCGAGTTTAAAATGGAGGGTGATAGCCTGGTTTATCAGCATAAAGAAGTGAAGCTTACCAAAAACGGACAGGATGTGATCAATCACCCTACCGGGATAGCTTACAATGGAATCGGGCCTACATTTATAGGCAACTCCATCCGTTTAAATGCCGAAGGGACCAAATGGAAAGCGGTTATTTATTGTGTTGACTGGAAAGCCCTGTTAAAAACCGGCACGCTTGATGCCAGCCTGCTTAATACCATCGATGACGATGCCTGCATACAAGGTACCCGCCCCGAGTATGTTAAATATAATAATAAGTGGTACGTAGCCACAGCCGATTATGGCGACCACGGAAACGAAGTAAGATTATACGACCCCGAAAAACTGGCGAAAGCAGCCAATACTAAAGAGCCGGGTGTACTTTACAAAAAGTTTACATGCACGCCTTGGGTGCAAAACCTACACTGGGTAGCCGATAAGGGAGTGTTGGTGCTTATTCAAAATCAAAAAGAAGGCAGGCAATGGCAGTTTACTTATGTGGACCTGAAAAAATCAATTGAAGCCGGTAAGCAGGTAGTCATCAGCCAGGTTGACCACATTGATCGTGCCGATGAGCTGGAGGGTTTTTCATTTATTGGCGACGATGAGCGTGGAATCGCGGTAACCTCATCGCGCAAAAACAATGTGAATTTTACCAAAACAAACTGGTAAAATATGGTTGAAACGGGTTAAAATATGGCATGCCGGGTAAAAAAGCCCGGCATTTTTTGTTAATGCAAACTTAACATTTAAATAGCCCGTGCTTAAGATAGCTGGTTTAATTTTGTTGCCATCATTGCAATATTAATAACCCCTAATTAATATTATATTATCATAAGGCAATAAAAGTTATGATAATATTAAAATCTACCACGTGTTTTAATTTAAATGCCTATGTAACATTAATTTAAACTTAACATCGAAAACCGGCGATAAAACAAAGAAACCGGCGAATGCGCTAACATTCACACGGCTCCGGATTAATTGTCAAATAACTAAAAAGCGGTCGAAAGCTTTACTGTCATTTTCTAACAATCAACTTTTAAAAATATGAATAAAAAGATTACCCGTGATCTTTTTGGAAGGTTTTTGCTAAAACCTTTTATCTGCCTCATGATCATGGCAACCGCGTTTAACTCAAACGCTGCAACTCCCATTAAAATTGCGATTAACCAGGCAATTCAAATATCTGGTACCGTAACCGACGAAACCAACCAACCCCTGCCAGGTGTATCAGTAATGATCAAAAACACCAATAAGGGTACATCAACAGATGTAAGCGGTAAATACAGCATATCGGCAGAACCAGGTGCTGTACTTGTTTTTAAATTTATTGGCTATCTGCCACAGGAAGTAACCGTTGGCGACCAGGCCAAAGTAAATGTTAAACTGGTACCGCAGGCCAACATGCTTAACGAGGTTGTAGCCATTGGTTATCAAACCATCCGTAAAAGCGATGTTACCGGTTCTGTTGCCAGCGTAAAATCAAGCGATTTAAACCTTTCTTCTCCTTCATTGGGGCAGGCGCTTGTTGGTAAAGTATCCGGCGTACAGGTATCTCAAACTGGTGGTGCACCATATACCAGCCCTAAAATCAGGGTTAGGGGTATTGGCTCGTTCAACGCCAGTTCAGATCCCTTGTACGTTATTGACGGATACCCATCAAATGATATCTACATTAACCCTGACGATGTGGAAAGTATCGACGTATTGAAAGATGCTGCATCGGCCGCTATTTACGGTTCACGTGCATCTGGTGGTGTGGTATTGATCACTACCAAAAAAGGTAAATTGGGTAAAGGCCGTTTTGAATATGATGTGCAAACCGGTATGGATCAGTTGGCCCACAAAGTAAAACTGCTAAATGCCGATCAGGCTGCCCAACTGGTTATCGATGGCCGTAACAACGCCTATCATGATCTTTGGGTTAACACCGGCCATACCTGGAATGATGCTATGTACTCTGACCCTAATACTACCCGCGTAACCAATGTAGGTAACACTGGCAGTGTAAGCATCCCCAATGGGCTGTATGATTTTGCATCGCAAACCCCAATTAAGCAAACCGTAAATACCGATTGGCAGGATGAATTGTACCGCAACACATTTATGCAAAAACATACCTTGTCGTTTTCGGGTGCATCAAGTGATATCCGTTATTATGTGAGCGGCTCATACCAAAACCAGCCCGGTATTATTCAAAGTACCGGTCAGCAACGTTATAACTTCCGCGCCAATATTGATGGCGATGTAAGCAAGCGCATCCACATCGCGGCCAACGTAGCTTACACTCAAAACACCAACCAGGAAACAACTGAAGGCCGTTTTGACCACAGCCCTATTCTTGCAGCACTTATTTACATGCCTTATTTACCGGCTTATAATGCCGATGGCTCATTGCAAACTAACGTTGAGGCCGCCGGTTCAACCCAATATGGTTACCAGAGCATTGAAAACCCGCTTGCACTTGCCGAGCGTATTAAAATTAACAGGAAAGGGTACCGCAGCCATTATAACGCGGCTGCAACTTACCATATCTTCAAGGATTTGGATTTTAAAACAAACCTGGGTACAGAAACCTATACCGAAAAGTATGATTACTATTACCCAACTACCATAAGCAGTGGTGCTTTTCCTCCGGGCTCGCAGCAGGCAATTTTGGCGGCTAACGCCCAGGCTTCAAACCTGGTTAACGTTGATAAGCTTGCCGAGTTTACCTTAAACTACAACAAACAAATTGGCAAGCACCATTTTGACGCTTTGGCCGGTTATACCGCACAGATCACCTCAGCCGATTATATCAGCGTAAAGGCAAATGGTTTCCAGAATGACGCTATCCCCGAGATCTCAAACCATGGCGCTTTGGCGGCTAACTTTTCTTTAAACAACGCCTATAAAAGTGAATATACATTGCTATCATACCTTGGCCGTGCTAACTATAACTACGCTGGGAAATACTTTTTAACCGCGTCGTTCCGCGCCGATGGTTCATCACGTTTTGGTCCGGCAAATAAGTACGGCTATTTCCCATCGGTTGCTGCCGGCTGGAATTTGTCCGACGAAGATTTTTACCATAACTTCCTTGGCGATCAATCAACAGTTAAGATCCGTGCAAGCTGGGGTAAAAGCGGTAACTTCAACATTCCTAACTACGCCATTCAGCAAACATTGGCATCGCCAACAGGAACCGTGCTTGATGGTAGCACTGCTGCCGTAACAGCAACTTACCCGGGCGGCATAAAAGACAATACCCTAAGCTGGGAAACTACTTCACAGTACAATGTTGGTGCAGATATTTCTTTGTTTAAAGGTCGTTTGTCAATTATTGCCAACTATTATTTGAGCTACTCATACAACCTGTTGTATAACCAGCCAATTTCGGCAATATCGGGCAGCACCGTTATTTTAACCAACCTACGCGATTCTAAGATCCGCAATGGCGGGTTCGATTTCCAGGTGGATGGCAAAATTATCAACAATAAAGATTTCACCTTCGGTGCAAGCGGTAATATTTCATTAAACCGTAATAAAGTTGTTAAACTGCCAGCTAAGAATACGCTGATCATTAACGGTGCAGAGCGTTCATACCTTACCAGCATCACTACACAAGGCCAGCCAGTTGGTATGTTTTACGGATTTAAAGTTGGCGGTATAATTACTGCCGATAATTTGGGTAAAACAGCGCCATCGGCCTCACAAACCAATCCTGCCAAAATAGGAGACCTGTGGTTTGTTGATACCAACCATGATGGCGTGGTAAACGACGCCGATAAAGGCATCATCGGTTCGCCATATGCTAAATTTACTTACGGCTTTGCCTTAAACAGTACCTTCAAAAAGTTTGATTTTAATGCGGGGTTCAACGGATCGTACGGAAACCAGATTCTTGATGGACAGGACTATTACCTGTATAATGGAGAGGGCTCAGGTAATCAATACGCCAACGTAGCCGACAGGTACAGGAATGCACAAAACCCGGGCGATGGATCTTTTTACCGTGCTTCACGTGCAGGTACACAAAGTAACAGTACCCGTTTATCAACATTTTACCTGCAAAGCGGCTCGTACCTGCGTTGTACCAACTTAACATTGGGTTACACCTTACCTGGCTTTTTACAAAACACTTTAGGCTTAACCAAAGCCCGTGTTTTTGCAAGTGTAGTTAACGCGTTTACCATCACCAAGTATAAAGGTTATAACCCCGATGTGGATTATAACTACTCTGGTGCCGCATCAAACAGCACACAGCCAGCCAACCTTGCGCCGGGTATCGATTATGGTACCTACCCATTGGTTAGGTCATACAACTTAGGTGTAAATGTTACTTTTTGATAAATTTTTTAAGAGATATAAAAATGAATAAGAAATTTTTAGCCATTGCCTGCCTTGCAGCGGTTGTGGCCATAAGCCCGTCTTGTAAAAAAGACTTTTTAATTGAAAGCGACCCCAATGCGGTAACTGTTGATGCGAGCTATAAAACACCCAACGACGTATTGTTGGCCGTAAACGGCATTTATCAATCAATGCGCAGCGGTAACAATGTTGGCGAAGGCAGTGATTTGTGGACAGATCAACGGTCTGATGATACGGGGACCAACGATAACCAATCAAACTCCGGCGAACCATTCCAATTCAACAACTTTTCTATACTGCCAAGCAATACTTATTTAAAAGCCCACTGGGTATCATTGTATACTACCGTGAGCCGCGCCAATGTGGTGTTAGCACACATTGACCAGGTTAGTTTTTCGGATAATACATTAAAACAAAAGTATGCCGCGGAAGCCAAGTTTTTACGCGCCTTTACTTATTTTGAATTGGTACGCCTTTGGGGCGATGTGCCTTTGGTAACTAAACAATTATCCTCTGCAGCAGAAGTTGCAGCCTCAACTTTCCGTGTAAAACAGGATGTTGTTTACCAGCAAATAATAGCCGATTTAACTGATGTGGTTAACAGTCCGCTTCCAAACCTGCAGGCACCAACAGGCAGGGCATCAAAAGCCGCGGCTGATTTCCTATTAGGCCAGGTATACCTTACTATGGCTACTACTTTAGACCAGGCTAACCGTACTACTAATTTAAACAGTGCCAAAACAGCCTTAATGGCCGCGTATAACATGCGCACCTTTGGCGATTTGAGCAGCATTCCATATACCGATGTTTTTGATGTAAGCAAAAAAGCAAATTGCCCGGAGCTGATCTTCCAAATTGTGAACATCCAGGGCGATCTTAATTACAGTTCATCAATCGCTGCCAATAACCAGGCTAAAGGCGAAACCATTAACTCGAAAAAACCATCATCGGGTGTGGGATATAATGTTACTCACGATTTGATCAACGAGTACGAAACCAACGATCCGCGTATGACCTTCTCTGTTAAATTCGCGAACGACCCAATTGTGAAAGATTGGTTTGTTACCAAGTTCAGGGATGTTAGTGACGCTGCTGGCATTAATGGTTACGGCGGCAATGATTGGATTTTGATGCGTTATGCTGATGTGATCCTTTCACTTGCCGAAGTAAACAATTACCTGGGTGATGCTGTAACCGCTACCGGTTTCTTAGACCAGGTGCGCGTTCGGGCAGGCATGCCAACCTACGCGGTATCCATGACCAATAGCGATTATGCATCAAAATATCCAACGCTTAAACTGGCTATTTTACATGAGCGCCGTGTTGAGTTGGCCTTTGAGCACCACCGTTGGTTTGACCTGTTGCGTACCTTTACAACCGATGAGTTGGTAACCTACTTTAAAGCAAAAAAACAAGCCGATTTTGGTTTGGCGCAAGTAGCCAATTTTAGTACAAAAGACCGCTACTACCCAATTCCGTTTGATGAGTACAAGCTCGACCCGGTTAAAATGTATCAAAACCCAGGATATTAATATATCCACTAAATAATATACAGAAAAAAGGGGGGTTAGGCCCCCTTTTTTTATAACTCGATCAGAAACTCGGTCAGGTTTTTATCATGCTCTAAATTGAGTTTTTTACGCAGCCGGTAACGCCTGATCTCTACGCCGCGCAGGGAGATATTTAAAAGCGATGCCATCTCTTTACTGCTCATATTCATCCGCAGGTAAGCACATAGTTTCAAATCGTTTGGAACGAGGTCCGGGTGATCTGATTTCAGCTTTTTGAAGAAGTTTTCATGCGCCTCGTTAAAGCTGGTTTCAAAAATATTCCAGTCGCGCTCGTCATTCATACCCTCGTCAATTACCTTTTGAATACGGCGCAATTGATCGTCGGCCAGCTTTTTGCCACTGCCGTCTTTAAGCTGCAGGATCTCTTCACTAATTTTTTGCAGCAGTTCGTTTTTATAAACCAGGTTCATGGCCGAGTTGGCCAGTTCCCGGCTTTTGCCGGCAAGTTCGGCCTGTAGTTGTTCATTTTTAATGTTGATGATCTGCTGTTCGTTGGCTATAGCCTCTTGTTTCAAAAACTCTTCCTTTTCGTGTTGTAGTTTTTGGTGGATGCGTTGCTGATGACGCTTTAATTTAAGGCGATAATAATAGCGGATGGCGTAGTACGCCAATATAATCAGTAAAACATAAAACAACATAGCCACCTTACCGGCATACCACGGTGCCAGTATTACAAAAGAGAGCGTGGTTATTGCCGATACATTTTGATCGTTGATTTTGGCCCTTACGCCAAAATGATAGGTGCCCTGGTCAAGGTTGGTAAATTCCTTTTGGCTTTGTGACGTCCAATCGCTCCATTGTTTAGAGTAGCCATCAAGGTAATACTGGTACTTTATTTTTGCCTGTTTATAGTAAGGCAGCGAAAACGAAATGCGGATATTGTTTTGGGCGTAAGGCAGCGCTATTTCATCAACGCCATTGCCATTCTCGCTCAAGGTATAAACCTTATCTGTAATGTTTTCAACCTGGCGGATCAACACCTCCGGAATTTGCGTTTTATTAGGGACCAGCGCATCCTCATCATTCAATATCACAAAACCATCATCAATACTAATGAGATAAGTAGCATTGTTGATGCGGTTAATGGTTTCATAATGCTGCACCATTTGTCCGTTTAGTATGCTGAACCTGTTGGTATCGATACTTAACTTGCCAGGAACCGAAAAATCGGCCAGGGCAACACGGCCATGATTAACAAACCAGTATTTTTTACCAATGGCTTTAATGATCTTGCTTGATGTGGCAAACGTACCCAGTTTTTTGTTGAGCTGGGTGTATTTAAAAAACCGGTCTGTAATATCGTCATAAACATAAAAACCCGAATCGGACGAAAACACTACGCGGTTATCCAGGTCAAACACGTTTACGTTATAGCTGCCCGGCAGTCCGTATTTACCATCGTAATAAACTTTGGTTGTTACTTTTTTCAAATCGGCGCTCAGCATTATTTTGTAGATGCCTTTATAGGCATGGCTCACCCATATCTGCCCCTTGCTATCCTGCTCCACATAGCGCGATGGTTCGCCAAAACCTTCTACCTTATGATCAAAGAGCCAGTTACCCGCCGCGTCTTTTTTAAAGATCACCAGGCCGGTGTAATTTCCCTGGATCAGTTTATCCACACTTAGGCGCTTGGTTGTCCAGCCGCCGGTTATGTTCGATATTTTGGTGATGCTATTGCCGTTTACCTGGTAAGTTCCGTCGTTATGGCCGCAAAGCAACCGCCCATCCTGCAAACTCAATTCCCAAACCTGTCCCTGCGAGCCGGGGATCAGCTTAAAATCGAATGATTGGAAAAGCTTGCTGTTGCTATCAGGGTTCCAATCGCTGTAAAAAAGGCCCTGGTTGGTGCCCAGGTAAATTTTGTTATCAAATATGATACTGGAATAAACGGTACCAAACCTGCCGGTTTTATCAAAATAAAAATAAAGCGGCGAGTTGATCTCTATTCGGTCTATCCCGTTATCAAGCCCGGCCCACAGGTTTTGCTCGTTATCGGTATATAAACTTAATACGGTATTGTTTTGCAACCCGCTGGATTTGTTGATGTGCTGTATTAGGTTACCGGCCGTATCAATTACCACTATCCCATTCAATATAGTACCAAAGGCAAAGTATTTCCCGGCTACGGCAGCCCCATTATTAAGCTGGTAGGTTTTTAAAAAATCGTTCGCCTGGTTTGCCCATGGTTTTATGGTTTGGCCATCGTAAATAAATAAACCCTTTTGAGCCGTACCGATGATATATTTATTTTGCGGAAGGGGCAATATAGCCAACACCCCGCTTGGCTCCAATATATTGCTGCCGGGTATAAATTCAAGCCGGTTGTTTTTTAACTCAAATAACCCGGCCGATACCTGCTCAACAAAAAAGCGTTTGCCTACCTTAAACATAAACAGGTAGGGGCTGGGTGCTTTTATTACGCTGATCTTCCCGTTGGCATAAATGTATATTGCCCCGAATGATTGAAAAATCACCCGGTCGCCATCTATATAGATCTTCCAGATCTCTTCATTAACCGGGTTGAATTTAGCGGGCACCAGCCTGCAAAGCGAATGGTATTTAAGAAAGCCTTTTTTATCATCGGCCCAATAGCCAAATTCGCCGTAGGCACCAGCGTATATCTTTCCTTTACCATCGGCAGATACCGAGCGCACAATAAGGCCGTTGGGCATATGGTACTGCTGCCAGTATTTACCATCAAAGGCCAGCAAGCCTTCGGCATTACCAAAGTACATAATGCCATGTTCATCGCGGGTTACGCTCCAATTTTGGTTACCCCATTGGTACATGGCCTTAGTATAATTTTGCACATAAGGCACACCAATGCTTTTAATATCAACAGCCTGGCTTTGCTGGGTGGCAATAAAAAACAGGAAAGTAAATAGCAAGAGGGGTTTACGCATGGGTACAAATAGCATCGGCTTATCAAGCAAACCAATTTTACGAAAATAAGGTTTGCAATTCAATAAATAAAAATCAGGGAGTTGCGATGGGGCAAACGCATCTACTTGGGTTAACATAACTTAACACATTTCAGAAATATTCTTTATAAATATCTCACAATCAATGTCTTGTATTTTCACATGGTTAACATTAAACTGATGTATCGCGCAATTTAGTTCACCATGTCATCGCACGAAGCAATCTCATGCTGTACATGGCGGATTTGCATAGTTCGCGATTGCTTCGTGCCCACCCACGACAAGTCCACCATGTCATTGCGAGTAGTAAAATCCGCGGACTGTGAACGTGAAAATGACGTAACAAACTATCCTCTCCACCCTGTCATGCTGAGGAACGAAGCATCTATTCGCGAACTGGCAGAGCGAACAGGCATAGCGTAGAATAGATGCTTCGTTCCTCAGCATGACAGACGTTTTTAAAAGACGTCATGGGTAGGTACGAAGCAATCGCATGCTCTATATTGTCATTTCCACCTTCGAGTCCGCGGGATTTTACCACTCGCAATCACATGTTTTTTTATGAGCAAGAAAATAATTTCAAATATTTTTCTTGTTTAATAAAATATTTATGTATCATTGCATCATGAAAAATACAATATGTATACAAAGCCAATTCCCCCCACTGATTTATCAGAGGTGACGTGCTGCGTATTCATATAAATGATATAAAGTATTCAAATCCTCTTAGATAACCTAAGGGGATTTTTTGTTTTCAGGGTAGTATATCAATTGGTCAGATTACCACATTTGGAATGTGGAGGCTCCCGGTTCGAGTCCGGGTTACCCTACCAGGAAATATAGCTCAATGGTTAGAGCGCCCCCCCTATACGGTGTTGATTAAAGGTTCAATCCCTTTTATTTCCACATAGTTATGGTTTTTAAATTAAAATAAAGATGAAATGAATTTCGGGATAGTAAACTATCCCCGCAACAATGGCCGGTTGCCCGAGCGGACTAAGGGAGTCCTCTGCAAAAGGAATGTTCACAGGTTCGATTCCTGTACCGGCCTCCTGTTTATTTCCCTGTGGTGCAATGGTAGCACACCTGGTTTTGGTCCAGGTAATCGTGGTTCGAGTCCATGCGGGGAAACTTATGTTTAATATTTATTAAACAATATTAAATTGATATTTTATCGATTTATTTAGAGCCTGTTTAGAAATAAATAAAAAGACCGTCATTGTGAATATTGAAATCCGGCGGACTGTGAAGATGGAAATGACGTAGATCGCATGGCGGCGAAGACTCACCCGCCAGCGCTACGCGCGGCACCCTCTCTTCGGTTTCGCCGGAAAGAGGGGTTTGAACAGTGGATATTGTATACAGATAAAAGGTAATAAATTTTCAAGCCCCTCTTTCCACCGCAGGTGAAGAGAGGGTGGCGGGCGAAGCCTCGCCGGGTGAGTCTTCTGCGCCCGGTTTACGCCATGCTTTCCCTCAGGTTTTATTTTATTTTTTCATAATAAAGCTCAAGACCATCAGCGGCCGCAGGCACATCGCCATAAAAGGTCATTTTGGCGCCTTCTATTTTAACATTTGGCGGAATGTAGGCGGTATCGCTGCTAAAGCTTATCCTGTTCCTGGTTTCCCCGCCCGATGTAATCACGCTTATAGTATACGTTCCGCTTTTTTGAAGTGCGTTTTTCACATAGCGCTTATAGCCGTTGCCGGCAAAGGTTAAAATATTACCGTTGCCCGGCTTGGCTGCGTTTGGATCGGTAGCGGGCGTACAATAGCATGCAGCACCACGAAATTCCCAACTACCAGAAAGATTAGAGTTTAATGTGTTGTCTTTTTTACAGCCGATTGCTACAAGAGCAAGTATAAAACTAAGCAGGAATAGTTTTTTCATTGATTACCAGGTTTATAAATTACAATACGCCAAAGATGACCCAAATGCTACAGCTAAATTTTCCGAAAATGGCTAAAAATATGTATTATCGTAACAGTAACCTTTTACAATTTAAAATGAAATACATTAAAGCCCTAAGCACTATCACCTTTGTTTTATTAACTGCTTTTATTTTGCAAAGCTGCGACAGCGGCCCCGCCGGACCAGGCATCTGGAAAAACGAGCAGATAAGCTCAAGCGACCAAAGCAGGTTTCATGATCTTAACGATAAATTATTTGCCGCCCTTAAAACCAATGATGAAAACCAGCTGGAAAATATCATGTCGGAAGACTTCATCGCTGTAACCAATAAAAAACGCCAGGTTGAGCTGGTAAGCAATCGCTTTAAAGAAGACAAATACAAATTGCTGGACGAGTATTATGTTTCGAGCCGCTTTATTCACGGCGATACCATCAAAGGCGTTTTAAAGGGTGGTGGAAATTATTCCATCTACTGTCCGGGCGGCGTTAAAGAAATGTACATCGCTTGTTTTGTGCCTCAAAATATCCCCAACCAATATATGATCACCGCGGTATACTGCAAATTTGAATACGGCTGGAAATTAAACATGCTTGAAACAAGCGCCTATGCCAAAAACGGAAAAAACGCCTTTGAGCTATACAACGCGGCCAAGGCAAGCTACGCCAAAGGCTACCTGGTTAATGCCTTAAATTATGGCGCTTCGGCTATTAACTGTACCCGGCCGTCAAGTATCTGGAAGTACGACAATGAGGCAGAGATCAGCTATTTTTACAACCAGGTTTTAAACGACGTATCGGCCAAATACAGGGTACCGCTGGCTATAAAGGGTGCACCCATCCACCTGGAAATTATCCGGATCTTTAACCAGGAAGATGCTACCGGTACGTTCCCAATGATCTATTACCTTACTAATGTTAAGGTTAGCGATACCACGGCCATCAAAAAAGAAAACGAAGGCATCCGTAAAGTGATAGACCAAACGATTGCCGGGTTTGATAAGGAAAACAAATACGTGCTCTACTCGGCATTTAATGAGTGGCCAACAGGGGTTAAAACTGTCCAGCATTTTGATATGAGGCAGAAGATTAATTAAGCGGAAGGATAAACGGCGACCGCAACGATGTTATTACTCCGTGTCTACTCATGACGCGTATTGAAAAAAAGTTTGTCATGCTGAGTTGTAAAATTTCGCGAAATTCTGAAGGTGGAATGACAACATAAAACTATGTCGTTGCGAGGAACGAAGCAATCGCGAACTATGCAGATCCGCCCTGTAGAGCATGCGATTGCTTCGTGCCTCGCAATGACATGGTGGACTTGTCATGGGTAGGAACGAAGCATCTATTCTACGCCACGCATGTTCGCCCAGAAAGTTTGCGAATAGATGCTTCGTTCCTCAGCATGACAGGGTGGAGAGGATGGTTCTTACGTGATTTTCAACGTACGCGGGACTTCGTACCTCCTATAACATAATAAAGAGCCTTACTCGCTATCCTCATTCTTTATCCCTTTCAACAAGGCATAAATAGCCATAGCATGGCCATGGCCTAAGTCAAAATCGTCTTTAAGCCATTTTACAATATCGCCGGCTTTGGTGCCGGCTGCCAGTTCTCCACCCTTAGTAAATCCTCTTTCTTCGGCTATTGCCCTGAAATCGGCAGGGCCTTTGCCGGTTTTTTCTTTGATGGTTTTTAAATATCCCTGGAACGACATGTTTTTGCTTATTTGTTAAAGCAAGATAAAATGTTTTGTTTAAAATGCCTAATTGCCATCATCAAAAACAGCTATATTGCATTGCCAACCATTAAAGCTAAATTTTATGACCAGGATCAATCGCCTTGCTTATTTGCTGCTGTTTTTTGTTATCCCGTTTAACTCGTCTGCCCAAAATACGGTAATGAGCAAAGCTGTAACACCGCGGATGCGGGTTATTATCGACAATGATTTTAGCGGCGATCCGGATGGCCTGTTCGCGCTTACGCACCTCTTGTTATCGCCCTCGGTCGAGATCAGGGGCATCATTGGCTCGCACCTTAAAGTAGGGGATGGCTTTGATCACTCTGCAACACAGGCCGATAACGCTGCCAAAAAAGCAACGGAATTATTAACGTTGATGAAAATGGCTGGTAAAATTCCGGTTGTGGCGGGCTCCAATACCGGGATGCAGAATGATACTACAGCAATTAAAAGCGCCGGTGTTGATTTAATCATCAAAGAAGCGTCGCGCACGGATACCAATTTGCCCCTCTATGTTATCTGCGGTGCCGGCCTTACCGAAATTGCTTCGGCCGCGCTTACCGATTCTAAAATCGCATCTAAACTTACCCTGGTTTGGATAGGCGGACCAGAATATGCCGATCTTGCCCTGCCGCCGCCAAATTACTCCAGTCCCGAGTATAATTTAAATATCGATATCAATGCTGCCAGGGCCGTATTCAACCATACCCAGCTTAAATTATGGCAAATTCCGCGAAATGGTTACCGCCAGGCACTGCTGCCGTATTCAGAATTACTCACTAAAGTTAAACCACATGGCGAGATTGGCAAATATTTAACCACCACTCTCGAAAACCTGATGGGTCGATTGCAGCAATATCATCTTAACATTGGCGAAACTTATATTTTGGGCGATAGTCCGCTGGTATTACTTACCGCCCTGCAGTCATCTTTTGAGGCCGATCCTTCCTCAAGTGAGTACACGCTTAAGCCATGCCCTAATATTAACGCCCAGGGAGGCTATGATTACAATGCGGGCGGCCGCAACATCCGGGTTTATGGCCGCCTGGATATCAACCTGATGTTTAATGATTTTTTTGCCAAGCTGGAGTTAATGGATAAATGAAGAAAACCGGCTTTTCCATGCTTTTTGCTTTTAGCCTTAAGCTTTCCACCTAAAAACTGTCAAGTAATTCTTGCTCGCTGGCCTCTAATAGTCCGGCAATATTGATAAAATCTTCAAGGGAGATGTTGGTGTATCCTAATTCTATTTTACTATAGGCGTTTTGCGACATATTAAGCTTTGCGGCCATGTAATCCTGCGAATAGTTTTTTGACCGCCGGACCGTTCGGATCCTGGTAACAATGGCTTTAATTCTACTTTTAACAACGTTCGGCATATTTGTAATTCAATAAAATAAACAACGCCCCCCTCATCCAGCAATACCCAATCCATCATGGGGCGTATACTTCCATTTACGAATAAGCCGTTATTTTAGATTTCATACTCTACTAAAAATTAATAAATTATAGTTTTAATTTAAAAGTGTAGGTTTTAACACCAACAGTTGTATAGTATACTAATCTGTTTAGCCTGCTTTTTGGGTTAAATAAACGCAACAAAGGCATTGGCACCTGAATTGTAATGAATTTGTCATAATCATTTCAAAAACAACTAAAAAAATCTATCATGAACTCGTTACTTTATATCGTTGCTGTAATCCTGCTTATAGGATGGGCGCTGGGCGCATTTGTTTACTCGGTTGGTAGCTTAATCCACATATTATTGGTAATAGCTATTATAGCCTTAATATTTGGCTTCTTAAGAAGAGGCACCGCTGTATAACATAATTAAAAGGTTAATAACCTTTATAAAGGCCCGGTTTGCATATGTAACCGGGCCTCTATATTTAAACAACACCGGCCAAACTTTTTACGCCAATAACGCTTAATGTACTAACCCTTTTCATTATTAATGGATACAGTTACACATTTAGCTTTAGGTGCCTGCACCGGCGAAGTCCTCTTAGGCAAAAAGCTTGGTAAATCCGCCCTGGCCTGGGGTGCTGTATCCCAATGCCTGCCGGATATTGACACCGCCTTGCAACCATTCTTCCCAGCCGATAAAGCTTTTCTTATCCACCGCGGGTTAACCCACTCTTTCCTGTTTACTGCTATTACAGGTTTTCTATTAGCGTTAATTGCCCAACATATCCATAAAAGGCAAAACCTTGCGCTCATTTCCTTAATAGCATTCTTCTGTTTTGAGCTTTGCCTGCATGATCTGCTTGACTGCTGCAACAGTTATGGAACCGGCTTGCTTGAACCATTTAGTAACCATCGCTTCTCCGTTAACCTATTATACGTGGTTGATCCTTTATTCACGCTTGCTTTGCTGGCTGCAGCCGTCATACTTGTATTTAAACATAGCCACTATGCTAAACGGGCCGCCTGTGCTTATGCCGGGCTATATATTTCCGCGCTTTACCTGTGCTTTGCCGTTTACTGCAAAACATCCGTCAACAGTAAAATCCTGTCATCTTTAAATAGCCCTACAAGTAAATATTTTACCACCCCGGCTCCCTTCAATAGCATGTTATGGTATGTAGTAGTGCATAAAACCCAGGGCGACCTTACCACTTATAGCTCTGTTTGGGACGATAGCCAAAGCCCCATTAGTTTTGAATGGCATCCCCAAGCCGATAGCTTACTGAAAACAAAAAGCAGCGAACACCTGCGCCGGTTAATTGAATTTGCCGATAACGATTACATCATCACCAATCAAAATGGGCAAAGCTTTTTCAATATCCCCCGGTTTGAGCAGGTGCAGGGCTGGGCCAAACGCGATGCGCCGTTTTCATTCAGCTACCCTTTAAACAGCGATAAAACCAGCGCTGCACTGTTGCAAAAAGGCAGGCTAAGCGGCTGGAACGGCCAATCAATAAAAACTTACCTGCGCCGGATAGCCGGCCATCAAATTATCAATACCCAAACCCTTTAATATGCACTGGTATATCCTAACCGCCCTTTATATAGCACTCGTTGGCTTTGTTTGCCTCCGTATATTGTATGATACCGTATCAACCAGTAAAACTTTCGGTTACCTGCTTATCGCTATCCTTTTACCGGGCTTAGGCATGATCATTTACTTTGCCGTAGGTGCCAATTACCGCAAAAACAAGCTGTACAGTAAAAAGATAGTCCGTGATAACACATTGCTTGACGAGATCCTGAAAAAAATCCGCATGGAATCAAAAGAAGCCTGGGATACCGGCGAAAAAGAGGTAAAAACCCATAAAAAACTGGCGCGGCTGCTTGTTAATGACAACAGTCCGCTAAGTGGCCATAACGAGGTGAAGTTGTTGCTCAACGGCGAAGAAAAGTTTCCGCTTGTTTTAGAGGCCTTACAGGCAGCCAAGCACCACATCCACATAGAGTATTATATTTATGAGGATGATGTTATTGGGAACCTGGTAAAAGACGTATTGATCCAAAAGGCGGCCGAAGGCGTAAAAGTTCGGTTCATTTATGACGATTTTGGAAGCCGTTCCATCCGCAACAAATTTGTAGATGAGCTAAGGGCGGGCGGGGTAGAGGCTTATCCTTTTTATAAGATCTTTTTTGTCGCCCTATCCAACCGCACCAATTACCGCAATCACCGTAAAATAATTGTGATTGATGGCTGCACCGGTTTTGTGGGCGGCATCAACATCAGCGACCGCTATATCAACAAGCCCGAAAACGACAATCCGGTATTTTGGCGGGATACACACTTGCGCATTAACGGCCCGGGCACGTTTTACCTGCAATACCTGTTCATCTGCGACTGGAATTTCAGCGCCAATCAGCACCTGAAGTTGCAGGAGGATTTCTTTTGCACTACCAACAGCAAAAAGGGCAAAGCCATGGTACAGATTGCCGCCAGCGGGCCCGACTCGGCCACACCAACCATCATGTTTTCGCTAATGGAAGTAATTGGCCTGGCCGAAGAAGAGATCCTGATCACATCGCCCTATTTTATTCCCGGCGAAAGTATGATGGACGCTATTTGCATGGCCCTGCTTAGCGGGGTTAAGGTAAAGCTATTGGTGCCCGATAAATCAGATTCGTTTATTGTAAACGCCGCGGCCCGTTCCTATTACGGAACGATATTGGATTGCGGGGCCGAGATCTGGCTTTATCAAAAAGGCTTTGTGCACGCCAAAACCATGGTAGCCGATGGTAAGCTGGCCATCATCGGATCCGCCAATATGGACCACCGCAGTTTTGAACTCAATTTTGAAGTAAACGCCATGGTATACGATACCGAAATAGCGACCCAGCTCAGGGACGCTTTTTATAACGACATCAAAGACGCCAAAAAGATAAACCCCAAAACCTGGAAAAAACGCCCTTTGTTTAAGCAATTGCCCGAGAAATTTGCAAGGTTGTTTTCGCCGTTGCTGTAGGGCGGAATAAAAGATTAAACGAAACCCTTGTCATTTCGAACGAGCAAGCGCCGGGAAAAAGCTGGGCGCGAGGAGAAACTCTCTCTTGAGCGCAGCGAAAAATCTTGTACGCCTTGCACAGCCGATTGTCCGCTTTTACAAGATTTCTCCTCACCTCCGGCGCACAATACCCCACCGGTTCGTTCGAAATGACGACGGTTTCTTATAATAAATCCCCTCTACCTCCAGCCCCCACCCAAAGCCCTGTAAAGATTTACCACCGCCTGTAATTCCTGCAACCTGTCGCTTACACCACTCAATTGGGCTGATAAGAGGTTTTGCTCAGACGTTAATACATCGGTATAATTGGTGGCCGAACTGTAGCGCAATAACTCCTGCGTGTAATCAACAGATTTTTGCAGGGCTATTATTTGCTTGCTGCGGGCGTCCTGTTTTTCTAAGGCAGTCTGGTGGGCGTAAAGGGCGTTTGAAACCTCCTGCCCGGCCACCAGTAACGTTTTCTGGAAACTGTTTAACGCTTCCTGCTGCTGGGCCTGCGCGGTGCGCAGGCGGGCTTTATTGAGGCCCTGGTTAAAAATGGGCTGGGTTAAACCAGCGGCTATGTTGTAAAATATGGAGTTAACAAAAAAGTCTTTCAGTTGCAGGGTTGATAAACCACTCGACGCCGTAATGGTAAACGAAGGATAAAAGTACGACCGCGCCACATTGGTGTTTTCAAAAGCGGCTCTAAAAGCGTATTCGCTTTGCTGTACATCCGGGCGGTTATTTAGTAACTGCGTTGGGATGCCTGCCTGTAATTCGCTACTTATCTTTTCATCAGCCAGGCTGGCTCGGCTTATTGGGCCGGGGGCACGAGCAAGGAGCACATCTAAAGCGTTCTCGGTTTCCCGGATGCTGCGTTTCAGATCGGGGATGGATACTTCAGCAGCGTAGCGGTTGGCTTCGCTTTGCACCACAGCGGCACCGGTAACTACGGCTCCCGCTTTAAGCTCCTTCATGGTTTCTACATCCTTAATCCTGTTTTTAAGGGTTTCGCGGGTTATCTCCATTTGCTTATCCAAAGCAAGCAGCGTAAAATAGTTATTGGCAATATCGGCTATCAGCTGGGTTTGTACGGCACGTTTGGCGGCATCGGTTTGTAAATAGCCCGCTAATGCAGCGCGTTTGGTGCTGCTTAATTTGCCCCATACATCGGCCTCCCATGAGGTAGTTAGCCCGGCCTGGTAATTTGTGGTTAGGGTATTTACAATGGTACCCGCCGGGTAATTTAACCCTGCCGATGATTGTTTTGACCGTGTTACGTTAACATTACCGCTTAATGACGGGTAAAACGCGGCCTTGCTTTGCTGCAACGTTGCCTGCGATTCCAGGATGCGCTGAACGGCTGTTTTCAGGTCGAGGTTATTATTTAACCCTTCCTGGATCAGTGATCTCAGCGCGGTATCAGCAAACAGGCTTTGCCATGGCAATGAGGCTATGGTTGTGGTATCACTTCCTTGCCCGTCACGGTATAAACCTGTCGTGCCCACTTCGGGGTGGTTGTAGGTTTTGGTGATCTTACAGGAAAGCAGCACGCTCAAAGTGAGCGTAAAAAACGAGATATATTTTATGGTCAGTCGGTTCATTTCAATTTCAATTATACATTAATGAGCGGATGGTGTGATGATCGGGTCATCGTTTTCATCCTCATCATCATGTTTCCCTTTAATGCTGATCTTTTCCTGCAAGGCCTGGAAAATGATGAACAGCACCGGGATCACAAACACCCCGAACACCGTACCAACAAACATACCCCCAACGGCACCAGTACCTATCGAGCGGTTACCATTAGCACCGGCACCTGTTGAAACCATCAGCGGCATAATCCCAAAAATGAAAGCGAAGGAGGTCATCAAAATTGGGCGTAAGCGGGCTTCGGCACCGGCAATGGCTGCTTCAACCAAACCCATGCCGCTGCGGCGGCGCTCCAAGGCAAACTCCACAATAAGGATGGCATTTTTGGCTAATAAGCCAATGAGCATGATGAGCGAAATTTGCAGGTATATATTACTGCCTACCCCAAAAATCTGGGCAAACAGGTAAGTACCCGCCAAACCCACCGGCAGGGAAAGCAATACCGCGAAAGGCAAAATATAACTCTCGTACTGTGCGCACAATAAAAAGTATACAAACACCAGGCAAAGCATAAATATATAGGCCGATTGTGTACCGGTGCTCAACTCCTCGCGGGTAAGGCCCGAAAATTCAAAATCGTACCCGGCAGGCAGGGTTTGTTTGGCTACTTCCTGAATGGCCTTAATGGCATCGCCCGTGCTATAACCCGGGTTAGGCGAACCGGATACCGATATAGCAGTAAACAAGTTAAAGCGCGAAATAGACTCTGGCCCAAACACCCTTTTCAATGAAATAAATGAGGTGATAGGCGCCATGATACCTGCCGTGTTGCGCACAAATATCTTGCTCAGGCCAATTTCATTGGCGCGGTAATCATAATCGGCCTGCACCATTACCCGGTATTGCTTGCCAAACTGGTTAAAGTTTGAAGCATATAAGCCGCCATAATATCCCTGCAAGGTATTTAACACCGCGTTTACGGTTACGCCGGCCTCTTTACATTTAGCCACGTTAACATCAACCTGGTATTGCGGAAAGTTGGGATTAAATGATGAGTTAAGGTTTTGGATTTCCTTCCGTTTTTTCAACGCCTCCTGGAAAGTATTGCTCACCTTAAACAGCTCATCAATGGTATGGCCTCCTTTATCCTGCAACTGAAACTCAAAGCCATCGCTGTTCCCAAAGCCCTGTAGGGTAGGCGGCGAAAAGTAAAATACATTAGCCTCACGCAAACCCGCTGTTTTAGCGGTAAGCCTGCCAATGATACTTTGCAGACTTTGTTCTTTTTCTTTACGCTGATCCCAGGTTTTCAGTTTCATGATCACCATGGCGTAGGCGCTGCCAGATCCGGCTATGAAGTTAAAGCCAACCAATTTCAATGTATTTCTAACCTCTGGAAAAGTATGCCCAATGCTGTCAATTTTAGATGCAACCGCTTCGGTACGTTCCATAGATGATGCCGGCGGCAAACTGATAGCGGCGAATACCGTACCCTGGTCTTCATTAGGGACAAAGCTGGATGGGGTGGTTTTCACCAGGTAAATGAGGATGCTGGCAAATACCGCTACGGCCGCCAAAGCAATCCATTTACGCCCGGCCAAAAAGCCTATTGATTTTTTATACTTGCCGCTTACCGCATCAAAAGAGGCATTAAATACCACGTAAAAATGATTGATAAACCCATGCTTTTTTGTTCCCTTTTGATGGGGTTTTAATAATAACGCGCACAATGCCGGGCTCAGCGTTAAGGCGTTCACTGCCGATAGAATAATAGCTACCGCCAGCGTGATACCAAACTGTTTATAGAAAACACCGGTAGAGCCGGTAATAAACGTAACCGGCAAAAACACAGCCGACATTACCAGTGTGATAGAAACAATAGCGCCTGAAATCTCGTTCATCGCATCCACAGATGCCCGCTTTGCCGATTTATAGCCTTGATCAAGTTTGGCATGCACGGCCTCCACCACCACAATAGCATCATCCACCACAATCCCTATCGCCAGCACCAACGCGAACAGCGTGAGCAGGTTGATGGTAAAGCCAAACAGGTTAAGGAAAAAGAAGGTCCCCACAATAGCCACCGGCACCGCGATGGCCGGGATCAGGGTCGATCTGAAATCCTGTAAAAAAACAAATACTACGATAAAAACGAGTACAAATGCTTCTATCAGTGTGCTGATCACTTTTTCGACCGAGGCATTTAAAAACTCGTTGGCGTCAACCAGGTAGGTGATCTTCATCCCCTTCGGAAACTTTTCTGCCGCGGCGTCCAGGATCTTTTTAGTTTGATCGATCACATCATGCGCGTTTGAACCCGCCGTTTGGCTTACCGCCGCGCCTACAGATGGCAAACCGTTGGTCTGGATCCTGAACGAATAATCCAACGAACCCAACTCTATCCGCGCGATATCATTTAGGCGCAGCAGCTGCCCGTTCCCAACCGACTTAATGATGATATCACCAAACTCCTTGGCTGTTTTTAAGCGGCCTTTGTAGCGGATAACATACTGGAATGCCTGCTTGCTGTTTTCGCCAAACTTTCCCGGAGCCGCTTCAATGTTTTGTTCGTTAAGCGCATCGGTAATATCATCGGGGATCATGCCGTATCGTGACATTACATCCGGTTTCAGCCAAATCCGCATCGAATAATCTCTTGATCCAAAAACGTCTACGTTACCCACGCCGGTTACACGCTGAATCTGCGGAACCAGGTTGATCTTGGCATAGTTTTGCAAAAAGGTTTCGTCGTACGTTTTGTCCTCACTGTAAAGCGAAAAGATCACCAGGTTACTGCTCTGGCTTTTAGCAACGGTAACGCCCGATTGAGTAACAACCAAGGGCAGCAAGCTTGTTGCCCGCGATACCCGGTTTTGCACATTCACAGCAGCCAGATCGGGGTTGGTACCCACTTTAAAATATACTGTGATGGAGGCCGAGCCATCGTTACTGGCAGATGAGGTCATGTAGGTCATGTTCTCCACCCCGTTAATCTGCTCCTCCATCGGGATGATCACACTTTTCAGCACCACATCGGCATTGGCACCGTTGTAAAATGCCTGTACTTGTACGGTTGGCGGGGCTATGTCCGGGTATTGTGAAACCGGTAAACTTACCAGGCCTAAAATGCCCAGTATGAGTAACAAAACCGAAATTACGGTAGAGAGTACCGGCCGTTCTATAAATTTTTTAAGCATAATATTGCTTTTCTAATAATTGCAGGAATAAAAAAGATAGGGTTATTTAAGGTTGCCATAAACCGATGCAGCACTCACTACATTGGTTTTAATAACGGTGCCATCCTGTAAATTGCCAGAACTTTCCAATATGATCTTATCGCCGGCTTTTAAGCCCTGGGTAACCACATAAAATAAACCCGCGGTATTATCCATCACCTGTATAGCCACATTTTTGATCTTATTTTGCGCGTCAACCACGTAAACAAAACGCTTGTCCTGTAATTCGTAGGTAGCGCTTTCGGGTACTAATAACGCGGCTTTCACTAAATTAGGAATGCGCACAACCGCGCTGCTGCCACTGCGGATCAAACCCCGTGGATTAACAAAATCGGCCCGCACATTGGCTGCGCCCGTTGCGGTATTGATTAACCCGTTTACCGTCTCCACCTTGCCGGCATGCTCATAAGTAGTGCCATCGGGCAAAATAAGTGATACAGGCGGCAGGCTCGCCAGCTTGGTTTTAAAGGATGTTTTATTCAAACTATCGCGACTAAAATCTAACAGCTGCTTTTCATTAAGCGCAAAATAGGCGTAAATATTGGCTGTGTTATAAACCGTAGTCAACGGGTCTGTGGTACTGCTGGTAACCAGGCTGCCCAATTTATAGGGCAACGCGCCAATAACCCCGTTTACCGGGCTGGTGATGGTGGTATAATTTAAATTTACTTTGGCATTGGCCAGCGAGGCTTTTGCCTGGGCTAATGCAGCTGCTTTAGTTTGTTCGGTGAGTTGGGCCGATTCCAGTTCATAAGCACTGATGATATCTTTTTCTACCAGGGGCTTTACTTTTTTTACCTGCATTTTAGCAAGGTTCAGGTCAGCCTCGGCTGTTTTAATGCCAGCCGCGGCAGTACGTACATCCTGCTCATACTGGGGCGCGTTTATTTTAAACAGCAGCTGCCCTTTGGTGACGATGGCTCCTTCATCCACATAAATTTTTTCTACATAGCCGTCAATCTTCGGCCTGATCTCAATATTTTGCTGCCCCTGGATACTGGCGGGGTAATCAACATTTAGGGTTGCCTGCCGCGGCTGCAGCTCCATCACTTTATAATCCAAAACCTGCGCGGGCGCACCCGCAGCAGCTTGTTTATTACTGTTACCACACGATGAAATTACAGCGGTGAACGACACCGCAATGATAAGGCCGGCGGCATGGGGCAATAAAGAGAGAGTAGATTTTTTGCAGGAAGAGTTAAAAAACATGAGTATGTGTTTATCAAAAATAAATGCAGGGCAAACCGAACGCCGGTTTTCAGCATTTATTGGGTATAGACGCAAAAGAGGGGCGGTTTGTTACAACGGCGGTGGATTTAAAACCTACCACCTGTGTGTTTAGGGTCATTAATCCTTTCTTACAATGGAATTGTTCACCTCAATCTCGTTCAGTAAACCGGGGTTACTTTTTGAATTAAAAGGGTAGGGGTTATCGCTTTTAGCCCGGGTAATTTTATCAAGGTCGGTATCAACCTGGTTTAGTTGTTTAATCAGGTTATCTATTGATGATAAGTGGGCATTGTAAATTTTCACCTTGGTATTATAGGCGGTAACCTGGTCGTTTTTAGCCAGCGCAACGGTAGTTTTCGCGGTATCTGTCAATTGATAATTGTACGGACTTAAGTTGGCCACAGTAGTTACCACAGGCAAAATGGCAGAGGAGTCGGCCCTTGATAGTTTGGCAAGGCTGAGGGCGGCCGGGTTGGGGTTATAGCTGATCAGGTTTTGATATTCGCCCAATATAGATGATTCCAGCTGGTGCTCATGAGCATAGGTATCATTGATGATATTGTTTTTGGTATTATTTTTAAAGCCATTGAACAACAGCGATGTAAAATCATATGCCTTGGTACGCATCACCGCGTTTTGAACAGAATAATAATTGCTAAGCGTTCTGTCTTTGGCGTACAACAGCCCAAGGTTTGAACTGATGAGCTGGAAGCCCGGGTTACTGCTGATAGAAAGATCTGTTTGGTTGCCAAAATTATGGTATTGTTTGCCATAAACTTCCAAATCATCTATACGCTCGTAGGAACATAAAAAGTACAGGCGGTAACGCTGATATTCCTGGTCGGGATTATCAATTTGCGCGTAACAACGTTGGATGAATGATTTTACCGCCTTATCATCAAAAACCTGGTAAATATTTGCGGTTGGAGTAGGTTTCCAGCGCAACAGGGAAAGCTTCCCTTTAAAATCAAGTTCCACCGTGTTGGCGTTCGAAAAATTATCGCACAGCTTACCTAAAAAATAGGCCACCTGCGCGCCGGCCTGTACCTCGTGTTTGGTATTTACCAGGGCATAAAGACTATCCTGTATGGTTAAATAGTTTTCATTACTGTTCCAAAACGAAGGCTCAAGCGGTGGTAACAATAGCCGGTTTGTTTTGGTATCTACAAAAATGAACGTGCCTAAGGGATACACGTTTTGAAAGTTGTTCTCCAACAATGTAAAACCACTTACGGCCGTTGAATCCATTTTAAGCAAAAAATTTAATACTTTGTTGTTTTGCAGTTGCAGGCTCAGGTTTTGTAACGATTCAAAACTGGCGCTTTGCTTTTCGGGGATAAGCACGGGGATATAAAACAGCTGGTCTTTATGCTGATCAAGATACTGGTAATCCCGCTTTACAATGGCCGATGTTTGATCCTGCTGGTCTTGTCCGTAAAAGGCTATAGTGTCCCCTTTGCTTACCGTAATTCGCCTGATATCCTCCTCATCGGCCTTAAAGCGGCCCAATGACTTTACTTTAAAATTTCCTGATCTTTTTGAGACCCTGTAAAAAACAGTCAATGCGTTTTTCGACGTATTTTTGATCTTAAACTTTATGCCATCGGCTTTGGCCCCTCGGGGAAGAAGGGTTAACAGCAACAGGGCGATCAATAAATAAACAGGATTTGAAGTTTTAGTAACACCGGGGTTTTCAGCGGGCAAATACATAGGTACAGATTTAAATACTACCGGCTATCTTAATTGGTTTTTTTGCCGATAGCATAGCGAGTTATACCTATACAACAATAGTTTACCCCCGTAATTGTTTTGCCACAGCAATTTTACGATTGGGTTTGTTTTGCCCCGATTACTCCAACAGCATATTCAGCTCCTGCGCGTTGGCCGGCCTTGGGTAAACGCCGGGTCAACTCGCGCCAGTTGGCATCTTTAGCATAGATCTTTTTAAGCATGGCTGCCGCTTGCGGTACGTGTTTATTGTTGGTCAGGGAGATGACATGCTATTCTGAGTTATAAAATTTCGCTAAATTCTGAAGGTGGCATGACAATCGACTTTACTCCCACTGTCATGCCGAACTTGTTTCGGCACCCCACATGCTAAGTATACTTCATGCTGGCAAACCGCCCTGTGGGGTCCTGAAACAAGGAGGATGACTTCCTTTTTTATAACTTGTCACGGGTAGGAACGAAGCAATCTCATGCTCTATAGGGGGCGGATCTGTGCAGTTCGCGATTGCTTCGTGCCTCGCAATGACATTGCTTTATATTGCCATTCTACCTTCAGAATTTAGCGAAATTTTACAACTCAGGATGACAAACAGTTTCTTAAATAATCCCCTCGGCCAGCGAGTTGTTCATTTTTGCCAGCATTTCAATGCCGGCTTTAATATCGGGGTCGGCAATATCCCGGGCAATGGTGAGGTAGCAGTGCATGGCCAGTGGCTTCAGCTGGTTTTGTAATTCGCGGGCTTTATCGGTTAGCAGGATAAGTTTGTTACGCCTGTCGACTTCATCTTCCTTGCGTACAACAAGGCCGCCCTTTACCATGTTATCAATCAAATAGGTCATGCTCGATTTATCTTTAAAAAGCAGATCGGCAATTTCCTGCTGGTTGACCCCCTCGTGTTGAAGCACTTTCATAATTTCAAGCACCTCAAAACTGATATTGATATCTGCTTCTTTTAATTTAAGCTGAAACATTTTGCGCAGCCTGTACTTCAATTCGTAAATCGACTGGCAAAAATCAATCACAAGCTCCACTTTTTTATCGGGTTCCATAAATGCAAACTTAACGTTTTTGATGCTTTAAATAGGTTAATGCGCGGCATCCGCCAGGCTTACTTTTCCGCCCGATTTTTTGATCGCGATCAGTACTATCGGCACAAAAACAACAAACACCAGGCCCACCATCATAAAAATATCCATGTAAGATAGCAGGGTTGATTGTACGTAAACCGAATTATCAATCATTTGGTAGGCCGTTTTTCGCGCTGCCAAACTATCCAGTCCGTGGCCGCGCATACCGGCAGCCAATTGGCTAACCCGGTTCTGAACCTTCAGGTCATTTACATCCAAATGGCTGATCACATCTACCCGGTGAATGCTGGTTTCCCTTGATAAAAAAGTGGAGATTAAAGCCACCCCAAAAGAACCACCCAACTGGCGCATCATCCCGGTAAAAGCCGCGCCCTGTCCAATTTCCTGCCCTTTTAGGGTAGATAGCGACATGGTACTAACCGGTACCGATAGTAAACCCATTCCCAGTGCCCTTACCATCAGCGGCCAAAAGAAATCGCCGGCGCTGGTATCGGGCACAATGATCCGGTAGCACATCATACAAAAAATGTAAAAGATAAACATGCCCATGGCTATGAGGAATTTCTGCTGTACCCCTTTTTGAATCAGTATGGCCACCAAAGGCATCATTACCGCCACAAATAAGGTGCTGGGCAGCTGCAGTAGCCCGGCCTGTTGGGCCGTCCACCCTAATAAAGATTGCGTAAACAGGGGGATCACAAATGTGGAACCAAAGGTACCGAAGCCCATTACAAAGGATAAGATAACACCCATGCGCAAATTGCCGTTTTTTAATACCCGAAGGTTAACCACCGGAAACTTGGCTTCCAGTTGCCGCCATATAAAAAGATACAGCCCCAGGAACGCGCTTACACATAGGGTGATGATCAGCTTACTGTTAAACCAATCGTCTTCCTGCCCTTTTTCTAACACATATTGCAAAGATGAAATACCTACTGTCAGTAAAAAGATACCCAGCCAATCAACCTCGCTGGCCGATCTTTTGGCACCATATTTGGGGCTGCGCACATATTGGATAGTAAGGATAGCCGCCAATACACCCACCGGGATATTGATATAAAAAATAAAAGGCCAGGAATAATTATCAACTATAAAACCACCAAGCGGCGGACCCAAAGTTGGCCCAACAATAATGCCCAAAACATATATAGCCTGTGCCATAGCCCTTTTATGTGGCGGCCAGCTTTCGGTAATAATGGTTTGCGATGTAACCAGGAGGGCACCACCTCCCATACCCTGCAAAAACCTGAAAATTACCAGTTCGCCAATGGAATGCGCGTTACCGCACAGAAACGAGCATACCGTAAATATAACCACCGATGCAGCGAAATAATTTCGCCTGCCAAACTGCTGCGAAAGCCAGCTGGTTAACGGGATCACAATAACGTTGGCTAATGAATAGGCGGTAATAACCCAGCTAATCTCGTTCAGGGTGGCGCCTAAACTGCCACGCATATTATTAAGGGCAACGTTTACTATGGTGGTATCAATAATTTCAAGCAGGGCGCAAAAAACGCATGTTATGGTAATGATCACTAAGCGGGGCCCATGCTCCACTAATGATTCCTGTTGATTTTGCATCAGTAAAATATTTTGCAACAAAGTTAAAATTCAAACAGTTTAAATTCAAACCAATATTATAATCTGTTTGTAAAACCACAACGGTTTTTCACGCAAAGCTCGCAGAGGCGCAAAGCAAAAGCTGAAATACCTGGCGGCTTTGCGCCTCTGCGTGAAAAAGATATTAGTTCATTGTCACCTTATTATTTGTTCTCTGCCCTAAAACCTTATCTCTTTACTAAAAATATTACTTTAAATTTGCTAATATTTTTATCAAAATGAGTGCTGATATCCTAATGATCGCGTCGGTTATTATCCTGCTGATAGCCGTTTTTTTATTCATCAAAAAACCGAAAGGCATTGAGCTGATCTCACCCGAAGAACTAAACAAGCTTAGGAATGATCAGGACCTGCTTAAAATATCTTTGGCCAAGGCCGAGGAAAAAGCCAGCGGCCTGGCCAGCGAAAAGGAAAATATCACCCAATTACTTAAGGACGAGAAAAATCGTTTGTTAGACGAGCTGCTGTACGAACGCACACAACTGGCCGAGGCTAATAAATCATTGGAGAGTGCCCGGGCGTATTACCGGTCGCAACAGGAAAAGATGCAGGAGCAGAAGGTTGAGATTGAGCAGATCCGCGTGCAGTTTCAGCGTGAGTTTGAAAACGTGGCCGAAAAACTCTTGAAGGAAAAATCAAAAGAGTTTATTGATGTGAACCGCAATAACCTCGATATGATCCTTAATCCGCTTAAAGAAAACCTGAAAGCTTTTGAAGATAAGGTAGAAAAGGTTTATAACATGGAGGCCGCCGAGCGCAACACCCTTAAAGGTGTAATTACTCAACTGATGGACCTCAACAAACAGATAAGTGATGAGGCACAGAATTTAACAAAAGCCCTCAAAGGTGATAACAAAAAACAAGGCAACTGGGGCGAAGTTATTTTAGAACGTGTATTGGAACGATCTGGACTCGTGAAAGACCAGGAGTACCGCATCCAGGCGGCTATGCAGGCCGCCGATGGTACCCGTTATCAGCCCGATGTGATCATCGATCTGCCGGATGAAAAACACCTCATCATCGACTCCAAAGTATCCTTAATCGCTTATGAACGCCTGGTAAATGCCGAAACCGAAGAAGACCGTAAGCTTTTCGCCAAGGCCCACGTGGAGTCGATCAAAAACCATATTGGCGGCTTATCGGCCAAAAAATACCACGATCTGTACAAGATCAACTCGCCCGATTTTGTGCTGCTTTTTGTGCCGATAGAATCCTCTTTCAGCATAGCTGTTCAGCTGGATGGCGAATTGTTTAATTATGCCTGGGATAAAAAAGTGGTGATTGTAAGTCCGTCTACCTTGCTGGCTACCCTGCGCACCATCGCCAGCATGTGGAAACAGGAGCGCCAAAACCGCAATGTGCTGGAAATTGCCCGCTTAAGCGGCGATATGTACGATAAATTTGTTGGTTTCCTGGGCGATATGGACAGCATTGGCCGCAACATTAACCAAACCCAAACGGCCTATACCAGCGCCATCAATAAATTATCAGAAGGCCGTGGTAATTTAACCACCACTGCCGAGAAGATCAAGAAACTTGGGGCTAAGGCTGATAAGCAAATTGATGGGAAGTATTTGGAGGAGTAGGCGAAGCCCCCCAACCCCCTAAAGGGGGAGTGTTGTAATTGAACTGCTTTTAGACCTCATGTCATTGCGAGTATCCATCAAGGTATCCTTGAAAGAAAGAGTTATGACGTCGCCAATGCGCTTGTGTAGAGACGCAATATTTTGCGTCTCCCTCCTGCAAATGCACCACGCAAATTTAAAATCTCACAAATCCGCTCTGTATAGCGGGAGACGCAAAATATTGCGTCTCTACAAAAAAGCAATACTGGAAATCAATAACTTACATGGACGTCATTATAAGGTACGAAGCAATCGCATGCTCTACAGGGCGGATCCGCATAGTTCGCAATTGCTTCGTTCCTCGCAATGACATAGCTTTATGTTGTTATTCCACCTTCAGATTTTCGCGAAATTTTACAACTCGCAATGACATGGTGTTGAATTATTTTGAACATTTAATTCACCACCGTCCGCACCCTGTTAAACCAGGGTTTTGCCTCTTTAGAAAAAACCAAAGCCATCGCCAAAAGCTCAATAATAACCTCCGCAACAAATATAGTAAGTAATACCGCCGGGGTTTTGTAGGTCGCTACCGTCTGTGTTTGCTTCACAACAACTGCCGGGTGTGTAATATTAGCCACCAGGGCATAAGAGTTTAGCAAAATCAATATCAGCAATACTACCCTTGCCCATTTGCGGCCTTCGCCGGTTACAAAAACCAGGTAGATCAAAAAGAAGGCGATAAAAATAAACGCGGCCAGGTTAATACCATCTAACAGGTTGCTTGCCATTTGCAGCGCTACGGCCAGGTAAAGCAATAAAGTACCAATAACCACCTTTTGCGGCGCTTTGCCATCGGGGTGGTTATTGAGGTAAAAACTATCCAGTAATTTATTGGGCATTTATTCTGATTTTTTGAACGCGTTCCATCCCTGGGCTTTCAATGGGTGCGAATTACCCGATGCAGTGACCAGGTTACAGCCTGCAGAAGCCTCGGTAATATGGCCTATGATGGTGATGTCCATTTTAAACTTGATCTTGTCGTAGTCGGCTTGTTTAACAGTGAAAAGAAGCTCGTAGTCTTCACCACCACTCAGCGCGCACACCGTTGGATCAAGGTTAAATTCGCGGGCTGTTTCGTAGGTCATTGGGTCAAGCGGGATCTTTTCTTCGTATAAATTACAGCCTTTATCGCTTTGCTTACAGATGTGCAATATCTCGGACGCCAAACCGTCGGATACATCGATCATCGCCGTAGGTTTTACATCGATGTTTTTCAGCAGTTCCACAATATCCCTGCGGGCTTCAGGTTTTAACTGGCGTTCTACGATGTAATCCTTGCCTTCCAGGTCGGGCTGAATATTGGGGTTTTCCAGGTAAACCAGTTTTTCGCGTTCCAGCAATTGCAGACCTGTATAGGCTCCGCCCAGATCGCCGGATACGCAGATCAGGTCGCCTTCGCCGGCACCGTTGCGGTAAACCACATCGGCCTCATCGGCATAACCTATCGAGGTTACGCTAATCACCAAACCTTGTTTTGATGATGTAGTATCGCCACCAACCAGGTCTACTTCATATTTTTCGCAGGCGATGTAAATGCCTTCGTACAATTCTTCAATAGCTTCTAAAGGAAACTTGCTCGACATCCCGATAGAAACCGTAACCTGCGAAGCCGTGCCGTTCATGGCATAAATATCGCTCAGGTTTACCTGGATGGCTTTATAGCCCAAGTGTTTCAATGGGGTATAAGCCAGGTCGAAATGGATGCCTTCCAACAACAGGTCGGTACTGATCAATGTTTTTTTACCTTCAAAACTCAATACCGCGGCATCATCGCCTACACCTTTGATGGTGCTGGCCTGGCCCAGTTTTATATTTTTGGTAAGGTGACTGATCAGCCCAAATTCGCCTAAATCTTCCAAATTGGTTCTATCCTGGTTTTCAAACATATCTTTTTATGATTACACCCCAATACGGGTTGCGTAGATGATCTTTTTATTTAGCGTGCAAAAATACAAATTACTTTTTGCTATTGTAAGGCCATATCATGTACAGCCCCCTTCTGTAAATATTTTGATAGATAGCGCCTTAATCTACCCCAACTACAAAAAATTAACATTTAGTTAATCTACAATAAAGAGATTTGCTTCACAAAATATTCATATATGAAAATCAGAAATTTATTTATCGTTTTAAGCTTATTGCTGGTTGTTGCCAGTTGTAAAAAAGACCTGCAATCGCCTCATAATCCAACCAAAGGGAGCGATAGTACCGGCACTACCCCAACTCCTGTTCCGTACACGATTACCGAAAACTTTGAAACCGGCAGTAAAGCCGCTTACGCTATAGCCAACGTTCAGTTAACCACCGGACTCTGGAGTTTCAATGACGCCGTTATTGGCAACCTGGCAACCGATGTTAAGGATGGCGCAAAAGCTGTAAGATTACGCGCAGGCGATATCACCATGAAATTTGATATCAAAGGCGTTACCCAAATAAGTATTAAACACGCCAAATATGGTGCCGACGCTGCATCAACCTGGCAGTTAATGATGTCGACAGATAGCGGTACTACCTTTACTCAATTAGGTACCGATATTGCCGAAAATAACACCAGCCTGGTAACCGATTCTTTTAAAGTTACCACCACCGCGAAAGTGCGTTTCCAGATCAAAAAGCTGGGTACTACCCGTATCAATATCGATGATATCACCTTCAAAGGCCTTGGCGATCCGGGTTTAACGGTTGGTACCCCTGATGGCGGTGGTCCCGATACTACCGGAAATACCGGCACAGCCGCACCGGATAGAGGTGTTACAGCCGGTGCCGATGCCCCGCCTGCAACAGGCGATAATAGTAATATTTTGTTAGGCAATCCATCTGATGCACAGCCAACTATCGCCATGAATAATAATTACCTGATAGATCAGAAATATTATGAAGAGTCATACAGCAGCACCCGTGGTACACCCAATTGGGTAAGCTGGCATTTAGATGCTACCAATATTACCAACGCCAGTGCCCGCCTAAATAATTTTGGAGGATTTAACGGCCTGCCAACCGGATTTTATGAGGTTGAAAGTAACAGCTATTCCGGATCTGGTTTTGATAGAGGCCACAATTGTCCGTCAGCCGACAGGACAAGTTCGACCGACGCTAATTCAGCAACTTTCCTGATGACCAACATGATACCGCAGGCACCGCAAAATAACCAGCAAACCTGGGCCAATCTTGAAAATTATCTGCGCGAGCAGGTGGTAGCCGGCAACGAAATTTATATTGTGATGGGCAGCTACGGCACCGGTGGCACAGGCTCAAGCGGATCGGCCAATACCATCACCAGCGGCCATGTTACCGTACCAAGCAACGTTTGGAAGGTAGCCGTTATAGTACCCACCGGTGATGGCGACTTAAATCGCATAACGGCCACAACCAGGGTTATCGCTGTAAACACACCCAATATCAATACCATCAATTCCGATTGGAAACAGTACCGTGTAACCGTGCGTGATATTGAAAAAGCCACCGGTTACAATTTGCTTTCTAATTTGCCACAGGCGGTGCAGGATGTGGTGGAAACGAAGAAGGATGATTTGTAAATAATATGCTCTAAATCATGTCATTGCGAGGTACCTACTCATGACAAGTTGTAGACCCAGACTTACGAAGTTTTAAAAACTTCGTAAGTCTCTCGTCGTTTGGTCATTTCCACCTTTACAGTCCTCCGGATTTTAAAACTCGCAATGACATTTTAATATAACTTTTTCCGCGGCGCAACCCCAACGTGACCCAACATACTGCCGAAGGCAGAAAATTTTTGAGAATTTAGGTGGTCTTTTTAAAACCGGGGCAATCTTTATGCTCCATACCGCCGGAGGCGGGAAAAATTTTAGGATTTTTAGCTGTTTTCACAATTACAGGAGTTTAAAAAAGATCCGGCGCAACAATATATTTATATCCGCCTTTGGCGGAAAAATTTTTTGAGTTTTTAGGGGTATTATTAAACAAATAATTTATCCAGCGTCATTGCTTCGTACCTCGCAATGACGTTTATTTATATTGCTGTGTTGAAGATAACCTTATAACCCCAATCTTGCCGAAATCTCCAGCATGCGTTCAATTGGTTTTACTGCTTTTTCAATAATGTGCTCTGGTACAGTAATTTCCGGCATCCCGTTTTTTAGGCACAGGTACAATTTTTCTATCGTGTTGCGCTTCATGTGCGGGCAGTCGTTACAGGCACAGTTGTTGTTTGGCGGCGCCGGTATAAATGTTTTATCCGGGTTTTCCTTTTGCATCTGGTGCAAAATACCGGATTCGGTTGCTACTATAAATTCTTTATCCGGGTGGCTGCCTGCATATTTTAAAATCCCTGTTGTCGACCCAATATAATCGGCCATTTGCAGTATCACATCCTCACATTCGGGGTGGGCCAGTAGTTTGGCTCCCGGGTGTCTTTCTTTGAGCTTGGTGATCTTTTCACGACTAAAAATCTCATGTACCATACAGGCCCCATTCCACAATACCAGGTCGCGGCCGGTTTTTTTGGCTACATACGCGCCAAGGTTTTTATCGGGGCCAAAAATGATCTTTTGATCCTTTGGCAGGCTCTCCACTATACCTACCGCGTTGCTCGATGTGCATACAATATCACTTAAAGCTTTCAGTTCCGCCGTACAGTTTACGTAGGTGATCACCAGGTGATCGGGATAGTTTTCCTTAAATTTTTTAAACAAATGAGGCGGACAACTATCTGCTAATGAGCAACCTGCCTTTAAGTCTGGCAGTAAAACCTTTTTTGTTGGTGATAGGATCTTGGCTGTTTCGGCCATGAAGTGTACACCGGCAAATACGATAACATCGGCATCGGTTTTAGCAGCTTGCTGCGATAACCCAAGGCTGTCGCCAATATAATCTGCAATATCCTGAATATCGGGATCCTGGTAGTAGTGGGCCAAAATGACTGCATTTTTTTCCTTTTTTAATTTTTCAATTTCATCAAACAGATCAAGCGTGGGGTCAATGTATTCGTCCACAAATCCTGTCACATTTATTTCTTCGAAGGTATCCATTTCAACAAATCAATTAATAACAACTAATTTTTTATATAAATAAAACTATTGTTTGTTATGGTGTTAGTTATGTGCAAAAGTGAGTATAGTTTTTGTTTTAAATGTTAGTTTTCACATTTTATTAACACTTATCAACATGTTTTGGGTTTGTATTCATTTGATTTTGTGATTTGTATGACAATCAAATTTTACTTTTAAAAGTTATATGTTAATATTTTGTTGGTGTGTAAAATGTTAGCTTTGGTGTTTAAACTATGCAAAAGTCGCTCAAAAATTGTTCAGTTAACAGCCCAAAAACGGGGTTATCCACACATTGATTATTTATTAGCTTTTTGTTTACACGAAATTAACATGTTTTACCCCTGTTATTAACACAAGTAGTACTTTTACACAACATACACGTATAATATGACCCGAACTGTTGATTTCCTGATCGTGGGATCAGGCATTGCCGGACTCAGTTTTGCCCTTAAAGCTGCAAAACATGGTAAGGTTCTGATAGTTACCAAATCAAACGAAGATGAATCAAACACTAAATACGCCCAGGGAGGTGTTGCGGTGGTTGTGGATAAAAAAGAAGATTCTTTTGAAAAACATATAGAAGACACCTTAATTAGCGGTGATGGCCTTTGCGACCGTGAAGTTGTGGAAGCCGTTGTTAAAGAAGGTCCGGAGCGGATTAATGAAATTATTGATTACGGAACCAATTTTGACAAGACAAACGAAGGTATTTATGACCTGGCTAAAGAGGGTGGCCACTCCGAATTTAGGGTGCTCCATTATAAGGATGTAACGGGTTTGGAAATTGAAAGATCGTTATTAGAAGAGATCCACAAAAATCCCAATATTGAGATACTAACACATTATTTTGCTGTTGATTTGATTACACAACACCATTTAGGTGAGTTGGTAGGTAAATCAAGTACCGATATTACCTGTTATGGTATTTACGCGCTAAATACAGAGACCAATGCTGTTGAAAAGATCTTATCAAAAGTAACGGTGATGGCAGCCGGTGGTGCAGGGCATATTTATTCCATTACCACCAACCCAACCATTGCCACCGGCGATGGTGTTGCTATGGTTTACCGCGCAAAAGGTAAAGTGCGCAATATGGAGTTTATGCAATTTCACCCTACAGCTTTATATAATCCGGGAGAATATCCATCCTTTTTAATATCAGAGGCGGTGCGTGGTTTTGGTGGTATTTTAAAGCGTACCAATGGCGAGGAGTTTATGCAGGAGTATGATTCGCGTAAATCACTGGCACCAAGGGATATAACAGCAAGGGCTATTGATGCCGAGATCAAAAAATCGGGTGAGGATTTTGTTTATTTAGATATTCGTCACCGCAGTAAAAAGGATATTTTAAATCATTTCCCTAATATATATGCCAAATGCCTGGAGATAGGTATCGATATGACCAAGGATATGATCCCTGTAGCGCCGGCCTGTCATTACATGTGTGGTGGCGTAATGGTTGATCATGTTGGGCAATCATCTATATTAAGGTTATATGCCTGTGGCGAATGCTCATCAACCGGCTTACATGGTGCTAACCGTTTGGCATCCAATTCGTTATTGGAGGCGTTGGTTTTTGCACATCGTATTTATGAAGATGCGGTCAAACAATTCGAAGATAATGTGATCCCTGATAATATTCCGGATTGGGACGAGCATGGTGTACAGTTATCAAACGAAGATATCCTGGTAACACACAATGTGCGCGAAATGCAAAAGCTAATGAATGACTACGTAGGTATTGTACGCTCCGATTTCAGGCTGGAAAGAGCATTGCGTAGGTTAAAGCTGCTTTATGAAGAAACCGAAGATTTTTATAAAAAGACAAAATTGTCTGTAAAACTGTGTGAGTTGCGTAATTTGATTCAGGTATCGTTCATCGTAGTAAAATCGGCCATGTTACGTAAGGAGAGCAGGGGCCTACATTATACAACGGATTATCCGGTACACGCGGAAGAGGTTAAGGATACGGTGTTTTAGCCAGTTATTGAGTTCTAATAGAACCGTTATTGCGAGGAGGCACGACGAAGCAATGACGGGTAGATAAAATGACGTACAAGAGGAAATATAAAGAGAATTAAGAGCGGAAAACGGGATTCGAACCCGCGGCCTTCAGTTTGGGAAACTGATGCTCTACCAGCTGAGCTATTTCCGCTTAAATTTGCATTCAAACATAAAGAAAAAATCACTAATTCACCCACTCACTAATTCACTAATTAAAAAACATATGCCTGTTATATTACCTGTTAAAGATAAAAGCCCAAGCTGGGGAGATGATTGTTTTATTGCGCCTAATGCTACTATTGTTGGCGATGTGGTAATGGGCAATAATTGCTCGGTTTGGTTTAACGCGGTGATTCGGGGGGATGTGCATTATATTAAGATAGGAGATAATACCAATATACAGGATAATGCCTGCATCCACGCTACTTATTTAAAGGCACCTACCAATATTGGCAGCAACGTATCTATAGGGCATAACGCTATTGTGCACGGCTGTACGGTTCATGATCATGTGCTGATAGGCATGGGCGCCATTGTGATGGATGATGCCGTGGTTAACGAGTTTGTGATCATAGGTGCAGGCTCCATAGTATTGGAGAAAACCATTTGCGAAAGTGGTTTTCTATATGCAGGATCGCCGGCTAAAAAGATAAAGCCCTTAACCGACGAACAAATAGCGCTGCTTAAGAAGCTCCCGAATAATTATATCATGTATTCGGGTTGGTTTAAGGAGTAACGCGCTCCTTAGGTACTACAATGGGCTCCTCGGCCTCCCAATTGGGGCGCAATACTATTTCTTTTTCGTTTATCCAGATGTTTTCTGGTTGCTTTTTTAAATGCACATTACCGCTATCCCATTTGCCGTTGCGGTTTTCGTCGTACACAACGCGTACCACATATTTGCCGGTCAGGATAGCTTTATAGGCTATTAACTTATTTTTGGTGATGGGGTCACTTTGAAGTATTACTTTTTGTTCGTTTAGCAACTCAACCACATAAGCCTTTGAAGTATCTGGCACCGTAACTTTTAAAGTTAATGAGCTATAGTTTTCGGGCTTATCAACGGTGAATCTTTTGAAGCTATATTTATTTTTGGTGCCGTAAATATCGGTAAAAGCGCCGGCAGCAAAATCGAGTTCGTATTTGGCATTTTGCCGCCACCTATATTTAAGGGTTAAACTTTTGACACCGCCGGTATCTTTTTGTAAGGTATAGTCTGATGACCCTAAACCAATAGAATCTTCCTTTAGGGTAATTTGTGCCGCATCGATATTATCTATCGGCAGGTTGCTGTAAATTTTAAGATCGGTACCTGGTTTCAGTTTATCGTTAGATATGTTGTATTTAAACTGGAATACCCTGGTAAACGTTTCCTTGAGCTGTTTCTTTAAAAAGGTAGTATCAACAGGTTTGCCATTGTCATATACGGCTACCCTTATCGAATCGAAATTCATGTACTTTACAAATACGGAAGCGGTATCCTTGGTTTTGCTGAACTCTACGTATTTCTGGTTATTAATATCAGCCGGGTAAAGAACTTTTAAGGAGGGGTTCAATAAGGCCTTATTGAATATAAAAAGCATCTTACCATCTATATCAAATCGTTTTTCAGAAAACCTGAATTTTTCTGGGTTTTGTTTAAACAGGTTCAACTTAACATTCGAGGTATCTGTTTTAAGGTTGATCGGCTTTTTAAGAAAAGCGATCAGTTCATTATCATTATCAAAAATTTTATTTGGGCTTGCTTCCTTCAACGCGTAAATACGGTACTTGTCTTCATGTAAATTATTCAGACTAAAATTACCCGATGAATCTGTTGTTGTGAATATGGCGGGTTTCTTTTTGCCAAATAGGAGGGAGTCCTGTTTCAAAGGAAAAATCATTACGGTGATATCTTTCTCTTTTTCCTGGGTGAGGGTGTTGGTCACCGTACCGGATATGCTCAACGAATCTATATGCGGACCGGTTGAAAAAACGTAGGTGAAATTTTTCATCACGTTACTTTCGTTCACGTCTTGTATGGCTTTTCCAAAATTAATCACGTAAGTGGTATTTTTTTGGAGCGTATCTTTTAACTGGATGCGCAGCTTCTTTTTGTTGGCCGTGTACTCGGGTTGTTTTTCCATGGCGGGGCTCATGGTAATTTCCTGGTAGGCATTGCTCAGTTTTATAAACTCGTCAAATTCCAGGTTAATTTCTTTGCCTACAAAATTTCTTGTTTTATTAGCCGGCGTTGCCTTCACCAAAACCGGTGGGGTAACGTCTCGTGGCCCGCCCTGGGGCTGTTGTTGCGCCGCGCAGCCGGAAAGGAGCAAAATGATAAAAAAGGCGAAGGAAAAATTGCAAAAATTAACCCGTTTTTTGTTTAACATAGTTTTTAGGCGATATAAGCTACTTTTATATTTTTACGACCTGTAATATTAAAAAATCAAAATAATTGATTTAATGCGATTTTTTATAAGTTACTAATTATCAGTATTTTATGATTTATCTTGATACATGAACCAGTAAAACTGAAATATCAGACGGCGAAACGCCCGAAATCCGGGAAGCCTGGCCTAAAGTGCGCGGTTTTATACGCGCCAGTTTTTCGCGGGCTTCTTTTGATAACGATACTAAAGTTTGATAATCAAAATCGGGATTGATGGCTCGGTCTTCCATTTTCTTCATCCGGTCAACAATCTCCAATTCTTTTATAAAGTAACTCTCATATTTGATTTTTATTTCAGCCTGCTCAATAGTTTCTTTATCATAGGCCGATAGCAATTCAGTTAAACCACTATCGGCTTTTTTCAGGTCGTTAAAACCAACCTGCGGGCGGCTTAATAAATTGAAAAGCTTGGCTCCCTGGTTAATGGCCGATGTACCTAACTCCTCCAATAAACCATTTACTACGGATGGATCAATAGACTTGCTGCGGGTGTAGGCAACAATATCATCGGAGTTTTTAACCTTTTGATTTACCTTTTCTAAACGCTCATCGCTGATCAATCCCAAATCATGACCCATAGGGGATAGGCGGATATCCGCGTTATCTTGTCTTAATAACAAACGATGCTCGGCCCTTGAGGTGAACATACGGTAGGGTTCTTCGGTACCTTTAGTTACCAGGTCATCTATCAATACACCGATGTAGGACTCTGATCTTTTAAGGATCAATTCATGTTTATCGTTGATCTTTTGGTGTGCGTTGATGCCTGCAATAAAGCCTTGTGATGCTGCTTCCTCGTACCCGGTGGTACCATTGATTTGCCCGGCGAAGTACAGGTTGCTGATCAATTTGGTCTCCAGTGTTAATCCTAATTGGGTAGGCGGGAAGTAATCATATTCGATGGCATAACCCGGGCGAAACATTTTGGCGTTCTCAAATCCGGGGATTTGGGTGAGCGCTTTGTATTGTACATCCTCGGGCAGGGAGGTTGAGAAACCATTTACATAGATCTCTACGGTGTTCAATCCTTCGGGTTCTACAAAGATCTGGTGACGGTCGCGCTCGGCAAAGCGGTTGATCTTATCTTCAATAGAGGGGCAGTAACGTGGCCCTAAACCTTTAATTCTACCGGTAAACATTGGCGACTTTTCGAAGCCTTCTTTCAGCGTTTCGTGTACATTGGTATTGGTGTAGGTGATCCAGCAGCAACGTTGTTCCTTAATCATTTCTACATCGGTGTACGAGAACCTACCACGATCTTCATCACCCCATTGTTCTTCCATCAGGGAATAATTCAGGCTCCTGCCATCAATGCGGGGAGGGGTACCAGTCTTCATTCTGCCGGCATCAAAACCCAATTCATTGAGTTGTTCGGTAAGGCCTGTTGCCGATTTTTCGCCTGCCCGGCCTCCTCCAAATTTCTTCTCACCTATGTGAATGATACCATTTAAAAAGGTACCATTGGTAAGCACAACAGAGTCTGCTTCTATCTCTACACCCAAGGATGTACGTACACCAGCTACCGTATTTCCTTTAACTAAAAGAGAGGAAACGGTGTCCTGCCAGAAGTCTACATTGGGTGTTCTTTCCAATGCCAAACGCCATTCTTCAGCAAATCTCATCCTGTCGCTTTGCGCTCTGGGGCTCCACATGGCAGGGCCTTTTGACTGGTTCAGCATCCTGAATTGGATAGAAGTTTTATCTGTAATAATGCCAGAATATCCTCCCATTGCATCTATCTCGCGCACTATTTGCCCCTTGGCAACACCGCCCATAGCGGGGTTACAACTCATCTGTGCAATGGTGCCCATGTTCATAGTAATGAGCAAAACAGACGATCCCAGGTTGGCTGCTGCCGCCGCCGCTTCACAGCCTGCATGCCCTGCACCAACTACAATTACATTGTATTTCCTAAACATTTTATACCTCCATGTTCCACGTGGAACAGTAAAATTCTTGTATTAAATTGATTTAAATAATGAATATTCAAAACGATTTTTAGCCCTTTATTATATATAACCTTTAACGTTCTTCGCGCAGAACTCGCTAAGGCGCTAAGAAAAATACTTTGCGCCTTAGCGATCTTTGCGCGAAAATTTCCTCTTTATTTGAGGTGATCCTTGTATTACTTAAACCAATGTTCCACGTGGAACATTGGTTTGTTTTAGCAAAATAGTTTAATCATATACACTGATCCAGGTGTTGTCGCTGTAATTTATACCCGATGTTCCACGTGGAACATCGGGTATAAGCGTTTATTTCCCTTTGATTATTGTTTACTATTTCTTTATTTAAACGTATACGTTAGTCGTTTTTTAATAGCTAATTAAATAGCTATTATTAGCTATAATTCACTTAATAATGGTGGTATTTACAGCTAAACATCGCAAAATTAGCGCCTTTATACCGATGTTCCACGTGGAACCCTTAATAATGACACCAATGCTACAGTACCCCAAACGCCTTCTAACACCACAAAAGGGTAGAAGCTTACCATGTACGATGCATAGCAGCAAGTGCCTGCACCAATTAAATTCAATAACATATATACCCTGCTTTTGGCCGATAATTTATTTGATAAATTAAGTACAAAAGCGATCAAAAGGATGATCACACCTATAGATGCTATGATATCAGATGTCTTCATTTTTATGCTTCATTTAACTCAATCAGTTCCATCCAACGGGCGCTTTTTGCATCCAGTTTTTTGGTTAATTCTGTTATTTGGGCTACGGTTTCGTTGAGCTTTACAAGCTCAATGCCTACCTTGTTTAACTCTTCGTTTTTAGCTTTTACCCGGTTTTCTAAAGCTGTAATTTCCGCCTCGATGGTCTCCAGCTCTTTAGCTTCTTTAAAGCTTAATTTACTTTTTTTAGCTACCGGAGCAGGCGCAGGAGTAGGGGCAACATTGCCTTTTTTGTTTTGCTGTTTAGCCTCGTCCAGCTCTACCCGGTACGATGAATAGTTACCATTATAGATACGTACATGACCGTTACCTTCCATAATAAACAGCTGGTCGGTTAGTTTATCTAATAAATATCTATCGTGCGATACCATCATTAATATGCCCGAATAGTTGGTTAAAAACTCCTCCAACACATTCAGCGTATCAATATCCAAATCGTTGGTAGGCTCATCCAGGATCAGAAAATTTGGATTCTTCATCAGGATGCTCATCAGCTGTAAGCGCTTCTTTTCGCCACCGCTCAGCTTAGATATGAAACCATATTGTTTTGCAGGCGGAAACAGGAACAAGGTAAGCAGGGCCGAGGCCGAAATCATTTTACCATCGGCCATGGTGATAAACTCCGCCACGTTTTTTACAATATCAATAACCCGCTCATCATCCTTAAAGGTAATACCTGACTGGTGGAAATAACCAATCACGGTAGTTTCTCCTTTGATCACCGCTCCCTTATCTGGCTGTAAACCGCCGGTAATAAGGTTCAGTAAAGTAGATTTACCGGTACCATTCTTCCCGGCTAAGCCAATCCGGTCGCCTTTTTTAAATACGTAGTTAAAATCGCTGATGTAGTTATTGCCATTAAAGCCTTTATACAGGTGCTCCATCTCCATGATCTTGTTACCCTGGCGTGCTGTTTTAACACTCAGTTCAACTTTATCACGGGCGCCACCTTGTTTTGTTTTCTCCTCCAGGTCATAATAAGCATCAATACGTGCTTTTGATTTGGTACCCCTGGCCTGCGGCTGGCGGCGCATCCACTCCAATTCCTTACGCAGTAAATTGCTGTTCTTTTGAAACGAGGCTTCATCAGAGGCATCACGCTCGGCTTTCTTTTCCAGGTAGTAGGCGTAGGTGCCATTGTAAGGCACCATTTTGCCGCGGTCAATCTCCAGTATCTCGTTACAAACATTATCCAGGAAGTACCTGTCGTGCGTAACCATCAATATGGTTTTTGATCCGTCGGTCAATAATTTCTCCAGCCACTCAATGGTATCGATATCCAGGTGATTGGTAGGCTCATCTAATATGTACAGATCTGGGTCCTCAATTAAAAGCTTAGCCAGGGCCAAACGTTTCTTTTGCCCGCCAGATAGGGTACTGATGTGCTGGTTAAGGTGGTGGATATCCAGCCTGCCCAAAATGGTTTTTATTTTGTACTCATATTCCCAGGCATCAACCTCGCTCATCTCTTCCATGATCTTTTCAAGCGCCTTGGCATTATCCGGGTCGTTTTCCAGTAATTCCTCGTACTTGCGAATCATCTGCTGCTGCACGTCATCGGCATGAAAAATATAATCGCTGATGGTAACGGCATCCTTAAAGCCGGGGTCCTGCTCCAGGTAACCCATGTTAAGGTCGCGGCTTTGAACCACCTTACCTTCAGTAGGTTTTATTTGCCCGGCTAAAATTTTTAATAAGGTTGATTTGCCGGCGCCGTTAACACCAACCAACGCTACCCTGCGGCCGCGGTTAATGCCTATGGTTGTATTTTTAAACAACCAGTTGTCATGAAATTGATGGCCAAGGTTCTCGGCAGATAGATAAGTACTCACGATAATTGTTTTATTTGATCAGACTCGTATATAAACGTGCCCGCATTGTTTTTAGTTGATTGTTTATACATGGCCATAGCCACAGCTTCGTCGGTAATGCTCCGGTACTTTTTCCAGCTGCCGGATAACAGGGGATCAATTACTTTATAGATAGCGATCAATGTTTTTTCCATTGGCCGCTGTTCCTGCCTGTCGCCAACTAACATGGACGGGCGGTAAATATGTAACGCGGGCAACCCCAGCTGCTGAATGTCGGCCTCGGTTTCGCCCTTGGTTTTGGGATAAAAAAATGATGACCCGGCATTGGCCCCGATGGACGATACCAGGTGATACTGCTCAACCCCATTTTTTAAAGCTAATTGAGCCAGGTGTAGCGGATAATCATGATCAATATGCCTGTAAACGACCTTATCCGGCGTTTTCTTGTTGGTTGTACCCAGGCAGCAAAACAGGGCATGCCCGTTTATAGCATCGGCATAGCTATCCAACTGCTCGAAATTGACCACCAGCTGCGTTAATTTTTTATGATTGAGATTGATTTTTTTCCTTACCAGGATCAAAACTTCATCATAAAAAGGTTCGTGCAGTAAAATATGGAACAATTTACTGCCAATTAGTCCGGTTGAACCTGCAATAATAGCTTTATTTGCCATTGATACTTAATTTTTTGCAAAAATACGCATAATTTAATAGGTGCAATTTTGTGAACGGCGTAGAAGACTCACCCGACGAGGCTGCGCCCGTCACCCTCTCTTCGGCTTCGCCGGAAAGAGGGGTTCGAAGATGATTTAGGTATTATAAACATACAATAAACCGTTCAAACCCCTCTTTCCACCGCAGGTGAAGAAGGGTGCCCCAGCGAAGCGATGGGCGGGTGAGTCTTCTGCGCCATGCAATATACGCCTCACTGTCTGCCAAAAATACATTGGCATGTCAATTGTATGTTTAAACATATATAAAAGGAAACATAACAATGAAAACAATATTTTATCCCGAAAATGATCGGGGCAAAAACGATATAGGCTGGTTAAAAGCCAATTTTTCTTTCAGCTTTGGCCCATATTACAATCCCGAATTGATGAGTTTTGGCGCTTTAAGGGTATTAAACGACGATGTTATAGCCGGGGGCAAGGGTTTCGGCCTGCATCCGCATGATAATATGGAAATAGTGACCATTCCGTTAGAAGGAGGCTTAGAACACCAGGACAATATGGGCAATAAAGGCGTGATCAACGCCGGCGATGTGCAGGTAATGTCGGCAGGTACCGGAGTTTATCACTCTGAATATAATGCTTCGGCAACAGATGCTGCCAAAACATTACAGATCTGGCTTTTCCCTAAAGAAAGGAATGTAACGCCTCGTTATGATCAAAAGAGTTTTAAAAATGAATTTGTAACCAATAGCCTGACCACATTGGTATCGCCCAATAGGGAAGAAGGAGGACTTTGGTTACACCAGGATGCTACCTTCAGCATGGGCAGCTTTGATGCCGGCCAATTATTAAATTACACTATAAAAATGCCGGGGAATGGTGCTTATGTGTTCCTGTTAGATGGTGTGGCCAAAATAAATGGTACAACATTAAACAAAAGGGACGCGGTGGGTGTTTATGATATCAGTTCATTTACAATTGAAACCGAAGAATTTTCCCGTTACCTAATTATTGACGTACCAATGTCATAAACCTTGCAAGCCGACCTCACTGGTTAATTTTCTTGAACTGCAAAACTTTTTGACCATACATTGTTGTATGTCAAATTATATCGTAAACTATGGCAGAACAGGTAATTACCGGCTGGAGGAAGTGGATGATGGGCATTGGCGAACAATGCGTTTTCTTCAGTAGGTTTTTCAGAAATATTTTTGCCGGCGGCTTCGAATGGTCGGAGTTTGTGCGGCAATGCTACGAAATAGGCTACAGGTCCCTGATGTTGGTGGGTATTACCTCCTTCATCATGGGCTTTGTATTAATCCTGCAGTTACGGCCATCGTTGGTTTCACTGGGCGCGGCCAGTATGCTGCCTAAAACCCTTGCTGTCTCTTTTGTACGTGAAATGGGCCCGGTTATTACAGCCATCATCTGCGCAGGCAAAATAGCATCAAGTATTGGTGCCGAGTTAGGCAGCATGAAGGTTACCGAGCAGATAGACGCCATGGAGGTATCAGGAGCTAATCCTATTCAATACCTGGTAGTTACCCGTATTATCGCTACCAGTTTAATGGTGCCCTTATTATCTATAATTGGCGATGTGATAGGACTTGTTGGCGGTTTCCTGGCACTTAACATCAATGATAGCATCAGCTTTACGCTGTATTTTCAGAAATGTATTGGCTCTCTTGATTTTTCTGATTTTCTCCCCGCGGTTATTAAAACTATATTTTTCGGCTTCGCGATAGGCTTTGTAGGCTGCTATAAGGGCTATAATTCAAATAAAGGTACCGAAAGCGTGGGTATAGCTGCTAATTCGGCCGTGGTTACCGCCTCGCTTTGGATTTTTGTGATTGATGCCATAGCTGTTCAGATCACCAGTTTTTTATTTTACAAATAACATGGCAGCAACAAAGGGAAATATCGAACCAAAGAAAAAAACACCTGCTGCTAAGGATGAGATAGTTATACATGCCAAAGGCCTCAAAAAGTCGTTTGGTGATAAAGAGGTATTGAAAAATATCACTTTCGACCTCAAGCGCGGCGAAAATATGGTGGTACTGGGCAAATCGGGCCAGGGAAAATCTGTTACCATACAATGTGTGGTAGGCATGCTCAAGCCAGATGGGGGCGATTTGGAGGTTTTTGGCGAAGGCGTAACTCAGATGAGTGACGAAGAACTTAAACAACTCCGTATTAAAATAGGCTTTCTTTTTCAAAGTGGCGCTTTATACGATAGTATGACTGTGCGTGAGAACCTCGAATTCCCGCTCACCAGGGTGTTAAAGCTGAAAGACCAGGCAGAGATAGACAAAAAGGTAGAAGAGGTGTTAGATAATGTAGGATTGCTTGACGCGATAGATAAAATGCCCTCTGATCTATCGGGAGGGATGCGAAAAAGAGTAGGGCTGGCCCGTACGCTGATTGTAAACCCTGAAATTATGCTTTATGATGAACCTACAACCGGTTTAGATCCCATTACCTCACGCGAGATCAGCGAACTGATATTGCATATGCAGCAAAAATATAAAACATCATCTATTATCATCACCCACGATTTGGAATGTGCCCGTATTACGGCCGACCGGATTGTTGTAATGAACGACGGCGAATATATAGCTGAAGGCTCCTGGAAGGAACTACAAAAGTCTGATAACGAACTTGTAAAGTCATTTTTTATCGAAACAACATGAAAACTACGTCATCTCAAAAAATAAAAATAGGATTGTTTGCCTTCGTAGGGCTGGTTGTGCTGCTATTGGCCGTATTTTTTATCGGCAGCAAAAAAAATATGTTTAGCTCAACATTTAACGTGTACGGCACCTTTAAAAATGTAAGTGGCTTACAGGTAGGGAACAATGTGCGCTTCGCGGGTATCAACATTGGGGTAGTAGAAGCAATTAATATAGTGACAGATAGTTCTGTTAGGGTTGATTTAACGCTTAACAACACCGTAAAAAAGTTTGTAAAAACTGATTCTAAGCTCAGCATAGGCAGCGATGGCTTGATGGGTGATAAACTGGTTGTTTTGGCGCCTGGCGGCATAACCAGTAACCAGGAAGTGGCAGATGGCGGTCGGCTGGCTTCTGTTAATCCGGTTGATGTAGACCGGATTATAGGCAAACTCACCCGCGTGGCCGATAACGCCGAAAAAATGACCGGAAGCCTTGCCGAAATTGTAGATAAGGTAAATAGCGGCAAAGGTAGTATAGGCCGGTTATTGAACAATGATAACCTTTCAAAAAGCCTGGAAAGCACCGTTGCACAAGCTAAAACAACGATGAAAAATGTACACGCCACCACAGGGACCTTAAATGAAGATTTGAAAGCGGCGCAATCAAACTTTTTGTTGAAAGGGTTTTTCAATAAAAAGAAAAAGGCAGCCAAGGCTAAGCAGGATTCTATTAAAAAAGCGCAGGAGAAACTGCAAAAGGATCAATAGCCCCAACCCCTAAAGGGCTACCGTGTACCCACATGTTGTTAAACTTTTGGCCACAATAAAAAGAGTTGTCATTTCGAACGAACCTGCAGGGATTTGTGCGCCGGAGGTGAGGAGAAATCTTCTACGTGCGGGCATTCGGCATAGCAAGGCGTCGAAGATTTCTCCTCGCTCACCGCTTTCCCCTGCGCATGCTCGTTCGAAATGACATTTTCTTTAATAAAAAAAATATGGGTACACGGTAGCCTAATGGGGGGTAGTAAAGATGTTTAAATAGAAAAAGCCTCGATAATTCAAGGCTTTTTTATTTAAATAAAAAGGGTTGAGTTTACAAGCTCAGCCATTTTTTACGCACCGCCAGCTGCTGTGGCGTTGGGCTATCTAACGATACAATTTTATATTTTACACGGTTGCTTTTTAATAAGGTAACCGGTAAGGTAATATTTTGGCCGTCGCGGCTTACGGTTACCTGTATTTTGTCGCCGGGCTTTTTGCCGGCTATAAGGTTGGCTGCGTCGGTAATGGGATTGCCGTCAATGGCGGTAATTTCGTCGTTAACGTTAATGCCGTCAATATAGCCTGCGGTACCGCGGGTTACACCTGTTACAATTACTTTTTTAGCTGCGGTTGTACCGGTTGTAATGCCCAGGGCAGCGTCGTTATTATCAGCAAGCTCGTCGTTAATTTTATAGCCCGCATAGCCAAGGTATTTGTTGTAATCAACCGGATCAAGGCCGTTAATGTATTTTTTATAAAAATCATCAAGCTTTTTGCCGGCAAACATTTCAAAGCCTTTTTTAAACTCGGCATCGGTATAACCGCGTTTTTTGGTTTTGTAATAGGTATTGTACATATACTTCATTACATCATCCAAATGGTATTTTTGGTTTGAGCTGTTGATAATCTCCAAATCAAGCATCATACCAATAATAGCACCCTTGGTATAGTACGATATGGTGGTATTGTTTGAGTTTTCGTTAGGGCGATATCCTTTTATCCAGGCATCAAAACTGCTTTCGGCCACGGTTTGTACGTTTTTGCCTGGCAGGTTTTCCAGTATATTAAACTCGTTGGCTATCTGATCAAGGTAGTTCTCTGGTGGGTACAGGTTAGTACGGCGTACCGCTATCTCCTGGTAATACTCGGTAAAGCCTTCGGCTATCCAAAGGTTAGTGGTATAATTTTCGTTATCGTAATCAAACGGGCCTAACACTATCGGTCTTAAGCGTTTAACATTCCAAAGGTGAAAATGCTCATGCGCAACCAACCCCAGGAAACCCTGGTAGCCTTTTTCTGAAGCATAATTATCGCGCGAAGCACCTAAAACAGTCGAACTCAAATGCTCAATACCACCGCCACCGCGCAGGTGATTGTGTACTATAAAAGTATAATGCTTGTTTGGGTTTTCGCCAAATACAGCAGCTTCCTGCTCAATAATGGCGTGCATATCTTTTTTAAGGCGTTCTTTATCATAGTTGCCGCCGCCATACATACATACCTCGTATTTGACGCCGTTTACATCAAAGCCAAAAATATCCTGGTTACCTACCTCGATAGGCGAATCGAACAGGATATCAAAATTAGGTGAATGCCTTACAAACGGGTTGTTGTTAACCATTTCTAAACTGGTTGATACTTTACTCCAGTCTTTATAAGGCACAATGGTAATGGTTGATGGTGAGTGCAGCATATTGGCAGGATAAATAAAAATACCCGATGTTGACAAAAACGCGTGCGATACGTCAAGGTAACTGGTGCGCACTGAGTTTTCATTGGCGTAAACGCGATATTTAATGGTTACCGCGGCTTTTCCCTTAGTATTAACGCGCCAGGTGTTTTTATTGATCTTAGGCGATGCTACAATTTGGCCGTTAATATTGGCGCTAAAGGCCTCTATATTTTTAGCGAACTCCCTTACTAAGTATGAGCCAGGTGTCCATACGGGCATCTTTAGGTCGAGTGTGTTTTGTTTTAGCCCGGTGATATGCATCTCAATTTCGGCGTAGTGTGCCTGCGCCTCGGGGAAGGAAACATTGTAGGATATATTGGCAGAGGGCTGCGCCTGCGCGGCGGATAAATTCATAAACAGTAAAATTAATGATACAGTTGCGGTCAGCTTAATTGGTTTCATGCCCGCAAGATATAAAATTTATGGTTTTTCGGGATGCCTGGGTTTTAGGCACTTGTAAAATGGTTGATACATGCAACTAATAATCTGGCGGGGTGTTATGTTTGCGGCACTTATAAACATGCAGATAGTAGAACCCATATCCCGGAAACTGATACGCCTTGGTAAGTTATACCTTAATGTATTGGCCAGGCATACCGAGCACCTGGATTTGAAACGGTACCATTTTATACTATCGCTTATTTATTATCACGATGGGCAGCTTACGCAAAACGCGCTGGCGCAAATATTGGATAAAGATAAATCGGCCATGGTGAGCATTATTAACCTGCTAAGCGCAAAAGGTTTTGTTTACCGCGACAGCAACCCTCACGATAAGCGCGAACATTTACTGCGCGTTACCGAAAAGGCAAAAATAGCAGTACCGCAAATTGTTGAAACCTTTGAACACATCAATAGCGATATCACCAAAGGTATAACAGCCCGCGAAATGAAAATTTTTGAAAGCGTACTGCAAAAAATGCAGCTGAACATAAAACCATTACAACCCAACCCAAATCAAAAAATCGCAAAATGATTGCCGATACAGTATGAAAACAAAATATATCATTTACACGGCCCTGGCTTTGCTGGTAGCTTATTTAGTTTACAACAAGTTTTTTAGTAAAGCCGCAAAGGAAAGTGCGGCTGCACAAGCCGGCGGCAAAAGCGGCAAAAAGAAGAACGGTCCGGTAAACGTTAATATTATGATTGTGAAGGATACCGCCGTAAACAATATTATTGATGTAACCGGCAGCATTGATGCCAACGAAAAGGTGAGTCTGGTAAGCCAAACCGCAGGTAACATTACCGGCATTTATTTTAACGAAGGCAGCAAGGTGCAAAAAGGGCAGCTGCTGGTTAAAGTTTATAACCAGGACCTGGAGGCATCATTACAACAAAACCAGTACCAGGTAACATTAGCCAAACAGGTGGAGTACCGTAATAAGGTATTGCTGCAAAAAGAAGCGATAAGCCAGGAAGAGTATGATACATCGCTTACCTCATTAAACTCATTAAAGGCTGCTGCCGATGTGATTAAAGCACAGATTGCACGTACCGAGATCCGCGCGCCGTTTTCGGGCACCATTGGTTTGCGCAACGTGAGTCCGGGTAGCTATCTGTCGCCCGCGGCTCCTATAGCCCAGTTGGTAAACATCGATCCGGCTAAAATTACATTTTCGGTACCGGAAAGGTACCTGACCATATTGGGTGTTGGCAGCAAGATAAGGTTCAATACCGAAAGTTCAAGAGAAAACTTTACAGGCACGGTTTACGCCATTGAGCCATCAATTGATGTTAACTCGCGTACCATTACCGTGCGGGCCAAAGCGCCAAATCCTAAAGGTTTATTAACCGCGGGCAGTTTTGCCAAAATAAATTTAACACTCGATCAAATTCCCAAAACCATCCTGTTACCTACCGAGGCCGTTATTCCCGATTTAAAGAGCAGTATCGTTTACGTTGCCCATAACGGAGTAGCGGTGTCAAGACCGGTAAAAACAGACTTACGTACCGATACCAGGATCCAAATAATTGACGGTTTAAAGCCTGGCGATAGCGTGGTTGTATCGGGTTTGATCCAAATGCGTCCTAAGGTGCCTTTAAAAATCAATAAAGTAATTAAGTAACACCATGAGTTTATCCTCAGTTAGTATAAAAAGGCCGGTATTGGCGACAGTAATGTCTGTAGTTATTGTTGTGTTTGGTATTATCGGCTACAAGTTTTTAGGTGTGCGGGATTTCCCATCGGTAGATCCGCCTATTATTTCGGTATCTACCAGCTACTCTGGCGCCAATGCCGATGTAATCGAATCGCAAATTACCGAGCCATTGGAGAAATCCATCAATGGTGTACCAGGTATCCGCAATATATCATCAACCAGCTCAGTTGGTTCAAGTAATATCACGGTTGAGTTTGACCTGGATGCCGATCTGGAAACTGCCGCGAATGATGTGCGCGATAAAGTAGCCCAGGCCCAGCGCCAGCTCCCACAGGACATTAACGCGCCGCCGGTAGTTACCAAAGCCGATGCCAGCGCCGATCAGATCATCACCCTTACCGTAAGCAGCGACACGCGTAACATTACGCAGTTAGATGATTATGCCGAGAACGTTTTGCAGGAAGGTTTGCAAACCATACCCGGTGTAAGTACCATTAACATACAGGGCCAGCGTCAGTACGCCATGCGTTTATGGATAGATCCTAATAAACTATCGGCCCTGGGCTTAACCGCCACCGATATTGGTGCGGCCTTATCTAAAGAAAACGTGGAGCTGCCCGCCGGTAAAATTGAAGGCAATAATACCGAAGTAACCATTAGGGCACTGGGTAAGCTATCAACAGAAAAAGACTTTAACAACCTTATTATACGTGCCGATAGCAGTCGGGTTATCCACCTGAGCGATATTGGCTACGCGGTTCTGGGTTCGGCTAATGAGGAAACCATCTTTAAAGAATCGGGGGTACCTATGGTGGGTCTGGCTATTGTGCCGCAGCCAGGAGCCAACTATGTACAAATTGCCAAAGATTTTTATACCAGGCTGGCCCAGATCAAGAAAGATCTTCCGCCGGATATTTCGGTAAAAGTAGCTTTGGATAATACCCGGTTCATTAACCAATCCATTACCGAGGTGCAGGAAACGTTGATCATATCGTTTATACTGGTGGTTATCATTATCTACCTGTTTTTCCGCGATTGGCTTATCGCTTTCCGCCCGCTGATAGATATCCCGGTATCCCTGATCGGCGCGTTTTTTATCATGTATATTTTTGGGTTCTCTATCAATATTCTTACCCTGCTGGGTATTGTACTGGCAACTGGTTTAGTGGTAGATGATGGTATTGTGGTAACCGAAAACATTTACAAAAAGGTAGAGGCTGGTATGGCTATCCGCAAGGCTGCTTTTGAAGGTTCGGCCGAGATCTTTTTCGCGGTGGTATCTACATCGGTAACACTGGCCGCTGTGTTTTTGCCAATTGTTTTTTTACAGGGCTTTACAGGCCGCTTGTTTCGCGAGTTTGCGGTCGTCGTCGCCGGCGCGGTGTTGATCTCTGCTTTTGTATCCCTGAGTTTAACACCTATGCTTAACGTAAAGCTGATTCGTAAGAGTAACAAAAAATCGAAGTTTTACGAACGGACCGAGCCGTTTTTTGTGAACATGACCACCTCGTATACAGAAACGCTCATCAGGTTTATGAAAGTGCGTTGGGTATCGTTTGTGATCCTGGCGGTATCATTGGTTATCATTGGCGTATTGGTTAAGGTTATCCCATCTGAGCTTGCGCCGTTGGATGATCGCAGTTTACTGCGTTACAGCGTAACCGGATCTGAAGGTGCCACTTACGAGTATATGACCAGATACATGGATAAGGTATCTAACCTGGTTGCCGATTCCATCCCTGAGGCCAATATCAACCTGGAAATTGTTTCGCCATCCTTTGGCGGTGGCGGTTCGGCAAACTCCGGCTTTGGCCGTATTGGTTTAACCGCACCAGACGAACGTACGCGTACCCAGCAACAACTGGCCGACTGGATGAATAAAAAATTAAGTAAAATGCCCGATGCCCGTGCCATTGTAGTGCAGGAGCAAACCATAAGCGGCGGCGGTAGCGGCGCACGTACATCATTACCGGTACAATATGTAATACAAAACCAGGATTTTGAAAAGATAAGGAAAGTGCTGCCGCAGTTTTTTGCTGAGGTATCGCGCAGCCCGGTTTTCCAGGGAACGGATGTAAACCTTAAATTTACCAAGCCCGAGCTGAGGGTTGTTACCGATAGGGACAGGGCAAGGGATTTAGGTGTTTCTGTTGATGATATTGCACAAACCCTGCAGCTTTATTATAGTGCCGGGAGGTTAGATTATTTTCTCATTAACGGAAAGCAATACCAGGTGATAGCCCAGGTTGATAGAGCCAATCGCGATCAGCCGTTGGATTTGCGATCTGTATATGTGCGCAGCACCAAGGGCAACCTGGTGCAGTTGGATAACGTAGTAAAAACAACCGAGGGTGCTACGCCTCCTGCTATTTATCATTTTAACCGCTACAAATCGGCCACCATACAGGCCGGCCTGGCACCGGGTAAAACCGTTGGCGATGGTATTGCCGAAATGGACCGGATATCAAAAAGTCTTTTAGACGATACTTTTAGCACAGCTTTAAGTGGGCCCTCACGTGATTATGCCGAAGGTTCGTCAAATATTTTGTTTGCCTTTGGTTTTGCACTGTTGCTGATATACCTGGTATTGGCCGCCCAGTTTGAAAGCTTTATGGATCCATTTATAGTAATGCTTACCGTACCGCTGGCAATTTCGGGCGCGTTCCTGTCTTTATGGTTGTTTAACCAAACACTTAATATTTTTAGCGAGATAGGCATCATTACCCTGGTAGGTTTGGTAACCAAAAACGGTATCCTTATTGTAGAGTTTGCCAACCAACGGATGGAACATGGCGTTGCCAAGTATGAGGCCGCCGTTGAGGCCGCAACCGCGCGTTTACGCCCAATATTAATGACCAGCTTAGCTGTGGTGTTGGGGTCGGTACCTATCGCGTTCGCGTTGGGAGCAGGTGCAAAAAGCCGTACATCGCTGGGGATAGTAATTATGGGCGGCATGCTGTTTTCATTGGTGTTAACCTTATACATTATACCATTGATGTATGTGATCTTCGCCTCAAAAACCCGCCGCGACCCTGATGAAGAACCGGAAGAAGAAACCGCGGCAGAACACAAAGAAATAAAATTGATTGAAAATCTTTAAGCGATATGATCATTAAAAAAATAGCGTTCCTGGTTTTTTGCTGTGCCATTTTGGGTGTACAGGCCATGGCGCAGGATGCCCCGATGCTTACCCTTAAGGAAGCGGTGGAGATAGCCCTGAAAAACAACTATAATATTAAGCTATCGCAAAATAATAAAACCCTTGCTGCTAACAATGTTACATTGGGTAATGCCGGTGTTTTGCCAAAGGTTAATGGCAATTTTGCATCAACCAACAGCCGTTTAACCACAAAGCAAACCCGAAGCGATGGTACTGTTAATAATATCAATAACGCGCCTAATACAGGGATTAACTATGGCGTAGCCCTCAACTGGACCATTTTTGACGGCTTTGGAATGTTTGCCAACTACGATAGGTTAAAGCAGCTTGATCAGTTAGGCGCTTTACGGTTGCAGGATACCATACAAAATACGGTAGCCACGGTTATCAATACCTATTACGACCTTATCAGCCAAAACGAGCAGATCAAGGCTTTAAAAGGAGCCATTGATATTTCGCACACCCAGCTGCGTTACGCCAATGATAAATTTCATGTTGGCCGGGCATCTAAATTAGATGTGCTGAATGCGCAGGTAAATTTAAATACCGATACTGCTAACCTGGTTACCCAGTCCCAGCTGTTTAAAACCTTAAAAATTCAGCTAAACCAGCTCCTGGTACGCGATCTGCAAACCGATTTCTCTGTTGCCGATACCATCATGATTGATGAAAAGCTGATGTTAGGCGACATCATCAACAACGCGCAATCACAAAACCCGGCCATATTATCGGCCCAGTTAAACCGCCGCCTGGCCGAGATCAACCTGAAACAGGTGCGCGCTACCCGTTACCCGCAGGTGGGCGTAACCACAGGCTATACCTTTAGTGATAATAAAACGCCTGCAGGTTTTACCCTGGCGCAAAATCAACATGGGCTAAACTACGGCTTAACCGCCACCATCAATATTTTTGATGGCTTTAACCAAACCCGTAAGGAACGAAATGCCAAAATCCAGATAGATAATGCCAATATTTCGGCCAAACAAATCCAGCTTAATATCGAAACGCAGGTAAATACGCTGTTTGCCGCGTACCTATCAGGCCTGGATTTGATAAGGCTTGGGCAGGCTAATGTGGTTATAGCCAAAAAGAACCTTGATATTTCATTAGAAAAATACAAACTGGGCAATATTACCCCGTTGGAGATCCGCGAGGCACAGCGTAATTACCTTGCAGCACAGTCAACTTTCTTTGCCGCCCAGTATCAATCTAAACAAGCCGAAATTACTTTGAAACAAATTACCAACAGTATCAGTATACAGTAAATACCCAAAAAGTATTGTTTTTTATTTGTTTGTAAACGCATATCTTTGAAAAGATGTCAAATCGCTACAAAACCTGCCTGCTGATTGATGATAACTACATCGATAACTTTGTGACGCGCAAGGTTTTGGAAGCCAGCAATTTTGCCGAAACTATCATTGTACGCCAATCGCCAACAGAGGCTATTGATTCGTTGCGTTTCGGTGTGATCAGGCCCGACGTTATTTTCCTGGATATCCGGATGCCTACTATGAGCGGGTTTGAGTTTTTACAGGAGTATGATCGGTTGGATATCGAAAAAAAAGACATCAAAATATTTATGCTTTCATCATCGCTTGACCCTGTTGATATGAAACAATCGGCAAGCAATAAATATATTACACAGTTTATCCATAAGCCATTAACTACAAAGGCTCTTGAGGAACTTATTGCATGATTTTAGTAGCTGATAGCGGATCTTCAAAAACAGACTGGTTACTACATATTCCTCAACAGGAACCGGTTTCATTCAAAACATCGGGCTTAAACCCATATTTTTTAAGCGAAAAGGAAATTGCCCGTATCATTTATGACCAGGTGCCAGAGATGCTGGCTTATGCCGATAGGGTAGAGGAGATCTATTTTTTTGGGGCAGGCTGCTCCAGCCCTGATAGACATGAAATTGTATCAAACGCCATAAGCGGCTATTTTCCTAAAGCCTATATTTGTGTAGATAGCGACCTTTTGGGTTGCGCCTATGCAACCTGTGGACATGAAAAAGGCTTATGCTGTGTGTTGGGCACCGGCTCAAATATTTCTTTTTTTGATGGCGAAGATATTTTTGAAGGCCACCACGGTTTAGGGTATGTTTTGGGCGATGAAGGAGCCGGTACCTGGTTTGGCAAAACCCTCATCACCGATTTTTTGTATGGGCTTATGCCTGCCGATATCAACCGCAAATTTGAGGAGACCTATCACCTTAACAAGGATATTGTTATCAAAAACGTATACCAAAAACCTAACGGGAATACTTACCTGGCTACATTCTCTAAATTTGTGAGCGAGATTAAGACAACTCCCTACGGACAGGCACTTTTAGAAAAAGGCTTAACCGAATTTATTGAAACCAATATTAAATCGTACCCCGAATATCATAAGTACAAATGCCATTTTGTAGGCTCCATAGCCTATTTTTTTGCCGAAGAACTTACCTCCCTTTGCCACCAGGCAGGTGTAAAAACCGGCAAAGTGATCAAACAACCCATACACGATTTGCTGGCGTTTATTATTAAAAGGAATGAGAGGTAGATTTTTGGATGTGCAGATTTCAGATGTGCAGATGAAAAAGCATTGGCCGCCGGCGCTGCCGCAAGCGTCCCGCTTGTGGTCCGCGTTTCGATTGTCGATAATCAAGTGGTTAGGCGTATGCAAAGTATACTCCTAACCTAAAAAAGCGGTCATTCTGAACGTTTGAAGAATCTAATCTGCGCCATGCCTGTTCGTCTTGCGCCGTTCGCTAATAGATGCTTTATTGCTACCCATGACGTGTTTAAAAACCACCTGTCATGCTGAGGAACGAAGCATCTATTTACGCCATACATTTTCGCCCTGTAAAGTTCGCTAATAGATGCTTCGTTCCTCAGCATGACAGGGTGGAGAGGGTAGCTTTATATTGTCATTCCATCTTCAGAATTTCGCGAAATTTTACAACTCGGCATAACAGGGGGAGAGGTTGAGTTGGTGAAGGAAGCCTGGGTTTTTACGCCACAATCATTTTACACAACCGCTACTTTCTTCCTCAACCATGGCTTCACCCCAATAAACAATATCAACAAAACAGCAATTGCGCTGCCCGCTTTGGGCAGATAATCACCGTGTTCCACGTAGAACGTAATATCGGAGTTGAGGTTGATATCCTGTTTAATGGCGGTTTTTGTCCACCATTTGGTTTGTTGTACAACATCGCCGCGCTGGTTGATAAATGCCGAGATGCCGGTATTGGCCGACTGCGCCACCCACCTGCGGGTTTCAATAGCACGAAGCTTGGCATAATCAAGGTGCTGATCTTTCCCCGATGTGTTTTCCCACCAGCCATCATTGGTAATAATGGCGATGAACTGCGCCCCTTTTTTTACTGACCGGGCCACGTAAGCACCATAGATAGATTCGTAGCAGATAACCGGATCGACCCCAATACCGCTTTGCGAATAAAAAACCTCGGCGTCCGACTGGGTACCATACACCCCCGTAGCACCGCCAAGGTGTTCAAATACCGGCTTCAAAAATGAAAGCGCATTACCAAACGGCATTGATTCTGCTCCAGGTACCAGGCGCGATTTATGATAAAACTGGGGTTTGCCCTCGTTTTCGATATTGATAGCAGTGCTAAAGTTATCCATAAAAACACCCTGCTCCTGTGTTGGGCTTGCGGTTGGTGTTGCGCGGTTGTTGTATAGCTTATAGGTTTCGCCGCCGGTAAGCAGGTTGCCGTTTTTATAATCGCGTAAAAAGTAATGGGCCTGTTTATAATAACGGTCGGTTAAGATCCTGTCCTCGTCCATATAGTCGGGGATGGCAGTTTCGGGCCATAAAAAAAACTCGGTATTAGGCTGCGCTATATCCCGCGAGAGGTGGATCATGATATCTATTTGCAATGCAGTTGGGATGGTTCCTTCCTTATCGTATGGATCGATATTGGGCTGAACAGCAACAATATTCGATGGGTCGGGCTGTTCAGTATAATTATAATAGGTATATAAAGAAAAGCTGATAGGGCATACAATAGCCAGCACAAAAGCACTGATGAGCCTTAACCTTACTTTTTTTGTTTGCGCCTCGCGCAGCCCCATATAAATTAAAAACGCCAGGATATTTACAATCCATATCCAAACGGTACCGCCATAAACCCCGGTATACTCATACCACTGCACCCATTGGTGGCTTACCGCAAAACCGTTGCCAAGCGTCATCCATGGAAAATTGAGGTCCCAGCTTTGGTGCAGGTATTCGTAGCCTATCCACAGGCAAACCAGGCCGGCCAGACTCCAGTTACGGCCGGTTAATAGCCTTAGCCGGTAATACAACCAGCAAGCCGTAGCCATTAACAACGGGCCGAGCGAGTAAGGAATGAGCGTAATGGGTATAGCCACCACCTGGCCAACTATTTTAAGCGCGTTATAAACCCAGTAAACAGAGGCGGTATTCCAAACAAAAAAACCAATGAAAGCCGTATTGAAGATCTGCCTTCCTTTTTTTGCCGATGTGGATTGAATGACGTTTTCTATCGCCAGTAGCATCGGTACAAAACCAATAAAAAGCAGGAAGGTTGTATAAGGCGTTGGCGGCCATCCTATCCATAGTAATAAACCGGAAAGAAAGGCTAAAGGAAGATTTTTTTTCATTAATATGTGTTGTCGAAACTATTTGAACGTGCCGCCCGGGTTGGCAAATTTATCGGCGTTGTATTTTTCGGAATTGCCTTTGGGGATTGATAGTGATTGCCACTTGCCGCCGGCAATCATCTTGCCTATAAAAACTATCTGCCCAACATGGTATGGATAATGCGCCAGCTGCCGGTTGATGGCATCTTCAATGCGGTGCGGCTCGTTGCGGATGTAAATGGTTTTTTCCCAGTCGTCGGCACTAATGGAGTTTAAGGCATCAAACAGGCAATCCCAGCCGGTGTTCCAGGTATCCAACAGGTTTTCGCGGGTACTTACCGTATCCTCAAATTCGGTATCGCGATTGCGCCAGGTTTTTTCGCCATCTGAGGTTAAAAAATCCGTCCAGCGGGAAAGCATATTGCCGGCCATGTGCTGTATGATAATGGCAATGCTGTTGCTCTCGTCATTAAAGCGCCAAAACAGGTCGGCATCATTCAATTGCTCAAATGTTCTTTCGCCTAATTTGCGGTAATAGGCAAACTGGGTTATTGCGCTGTTAAGGTATGCTTCCATGGCGTGTTAATCTTCAGTGTCGTATTTATATTTGTCTTTTGACGATTTTACCTCCGGTTCGGCCCCGGCAACGCACATTACAAACTCACCTTTCAGCGGATGTGTTTCAAAGTACAGTTTTACCTCTGCAACTGTGCCTCGTACCGTTTCCTCAAACATTTTGGTCAGTTCGCGCGACACCGAGATCTGGCGGTCGGCACCAAAATAGGTAGCCATTTCTTCCAGTGTTTTCAATAAACGGTGTGGCGATTCGTATAGTATAATGGTGCGCTCCTCGGTGGCTAAAAATTTAAAGCGTGTTTGGCGGCCTTTTTTAAGCGGCAAAAAACCTTCAAAGCAAAACTTATCTGTAGGGAAGCCCGAATTAACCAGCGCCGGTACAAAAGCCGTGGCCCCGGGCAAACATTCAACAGCGATATTAAATTTTAAAGCCTCGCGCACCAGGAAAAAGCCAGGATCAGATATGGCCGGCGTACCCGCGTCAGAGATCAAAGCAATGTTTTGTCCCTGCAGCAAAAACTTGATGATCTCGTTTGATGATTGATGTTCATTATGCTGATGGTGCGCGAATACCTTTTGCTGAATGTCAAAGTGCTTTAATAAGGGTGCCGAAGTACGTGTATCCTCAGCCAGGATCAGGTCGACTTCTTTCAATATACGAAGCGCGCGAAGGGTGATATCTTCTAAATTACCTATTGGTGTTGGTACTAAATATAATTTGCCTGTTTGGTTCATAGTTAATAGTTCATGGTTCATAGCCTATGGAGTATCGTTTATAATAAAAGCTACCGTACAATATTCACAGATCTGCTATGAACCATGAACTATACGCCATGAACTAAATTCACAAATCAGCCATGAACTATGAACTATAAACTATGAACTAATTATATCTTTGCCTAAAAAATAAAATAATGCTGCAAGTTAGTTATATCCGTGATAACAGGGAACAGGTTTTAGAGCGTTTGGCTGTAAAAAATTTTAAACAGCCAGAGTTAGTTGATGAAATAATTGAGTTAGACGATAAACGCCGTTCAACCCAAACCAGCATGGATAACGTATCGGCCGAGGCCAATGCAGCTGCCAAACAAATTGGCGAACTGATGCGCGGTGGCAAAAAAGCCGAGGCGGAAGAGATCAAAGCAAAAACCGGTGCCTGGAAAGAAGACATCAAAAAATTTGGTGACCTGCTTGCCGCTACCGAAGAAGAGCTTTACCAGAAATTGGTTTTATTGCCCAACCTGCCACACAGCTCGGTACCCAAAGGCTTAACGCCCGAAGAAAACGAGGTTGTTTTAGAGAATGGTGCCAAGCCCGAGCTGCCAGCGAATGCATTGCCGCACTGGGAACTGGCCGCTAAATATAACCTGATAGATTTTGAATTGGGTGTTAAAATAACCGGCGCGGGTTTCCCGGTATATAAAAACAAAGGGGCCAAGCTGCAACGCGCACTTATTAATTATTTTATTGACGAAGCCGAAAAAGCTGGCTACAGCGAAGTAAGCGTACCGCTGATGGTGAACGAAGCATCTGGGTTTGGTACATCACAGTTGCCCGATAAGGAAGGCCAGATGTACTATGTTGGTATAGATAACCTATACCTGATCCCAACTGCCGAAGTGCCGATCACCAACATGTTTAGGGATGTGATCTTGAAAGCCGATGAGTTGCCGGTAAAAAATTGCGGTCATACACCATGCTTCCGCCGCGAGGCTGGTTCATATGGCGCACACGTGCGCGGGTTGAACCGCTTACACCAGTTTGATAAGGTAGAAATTGTACAGGTTGTACACCCCGATACTTCATATGATACGTTGGAGCAAATGAGCGCCCATGTACAGGGCCTGTTGAAAAATCTGGGCCTGCCATACCGCGTGTTGCGCCTTTGCGGTGGCGACATGGGTTTCGGCTCGGCCTTAACTTACGATATGGAAACCTGGAGCGCCGCCCAGCAACGCTGGCTGGAGGTATCATCAGTATCAAACTTCGAGACATTTCAAAGCAACCGCCTAAAACTGCGTTTCCGCAATGCCGAAGGGAAAACGCAATTAGCGCACACCCTTAACGGCAGCGCCCTGGCCTTGCCACGTATTGTTGCTACTTTGTTAGAAAATAACCAAACAGAGAATGGCATTAAGATACCGGAGGTGTTGGTGCCTTATACTAAGTTTGAGTGGATTTAGCCTCCTAAAGCTACCGTGTACTCACATCTTTTTGGAGTCATATCATTAACAAAAAACGTTGTCATTTCGAACGAACCAGTAGGGATTGCGCGCCGGAGGTGAGGAGAAATCTTGTAAAAGCGGACATTCGGCCGTGCAAGGCGTACAAGATTTCTCCTCGCACCCCCGCTTTTTCCCGCGCTTGCTCGTTCGAAATGACATTTTCTTTAAACAAAAAAGATGTGGGTACACGGTGGCCCCTAAAGGGGTAGCTTTTTGAATTTAGAACCTGTTTGTCATTGCCGCCCTGCGCTCGCCATGACAAATTTTACTAAATAATTTTAATTCGAAGCCTTCGCCAGCAAACTCATTACCGTAGCATCAAAAACATTGGTAACAGCGGCTACCATGTTTTTGCCTTTTTGGGGTTGTTTAAAATCGTGAGGATAAAAGATCTGATCAACACCTAACACTTTTAACAGGGCATCTACTTTGGTGTGTTCCTTTTGTTTATAGCAGCAGATCTTTATTTTGTTGTAAGCTGTATTTGATTGAATGCGGCGTAGAATCTTTTCAATGTCGGTGCTCAAATGATCGTAATCAAAAATCACTACATTGGGTTTTTGTTCATGAATGGATGGGAAAATGTTACCGGTAGCAGAAATGTGGCGGAACTGTTTATTGTTCGGCAACAGCTCTACCGAAAAATTATCGGGAGCAACCAATAGCACGTTCTTAGACCGTATACGGATCATGACATTTAATTAAGGGGACTTAAAAGTAATTCATAAACCCCACTTTGTCAATAATTTATTACTTTTTATAATAAATTAATACTAAATACTCAATTTTGTTACAATCGTGACGATTTCATGTCCATTGGCTTTCTCAGAAGTAAAACAACTTAACTCAACACCGGGTTTTGTTGCATTGGGCGACGCCAGACCGCTCTCTTTCCCAAATAATTATGTTGTAATATTTAAGATACTTCTATTACGCAATCGATTGAAATGATATCTTTGGGGCCGAAATTATTGTCAAAAAACTGATAAAACCTTTTATTAACCCTATGCGATTAAAACTTACTTTACTGCTGGCGCTTTGTGTGCTGGTATTTAATTTTGGTAAAATAGTCACCAAACCCAAAGTGCTTGTTTTTACCAAAACATCCGGCTTCCATCATGCTTCTATCCCGGTGGGTGCTGCAGCAATTATTAAACTGGGTGTCGAAAACAATTTCTCGGTAGATACCACATCTGATGCCGCGAAAATTACCGAAACCAACCTGTCAAAATATTCGGCGGTTGTGTTTTTAAGCACCACCGGCTATATGCTTAACAACTATCAGCAAGCCGACCTGGAGCGCTACATGCAGGCAGGCGGAAACTACGTTGGCGTACATGCTGCCGCCGATGCGGAGTACGACTGGCTTTGGTATGGGCGCTTAGTGGGCGCTTACTTTGACAGCCACCCTGCCCAGCAAGAGGCTGTTTTAAAAGTGATTGATAAAAACCACCCCGCAACCCGTGCTTTACCTGATGAATGGAAAAGAAAAGATGAGTGGTACAATTTTAAAATGATTAGCCCGGATATTCATGTACTCATCAATATTGATGAAAGCAGCTATCAAGGCGGTACAAATGGCGCAAACCACCCAATGGCCTGGTTCCATAATTTTGAAAATGGCAGGGCCTTTTATACCGAACTTGGCCATACCGACGAATCATACAGCGATCCTGCCTATTTAAAACACCTGCTTGGCGGCATTCAATATGCCATTGGCGATAATAAAAAGTTGGACTATTCAAAATGTACCACGCTGCGTGTGCCCGAAGAAAACCGCTTTAGCAAAACATCGTTGATCCAGGGCACCTTTTACGAGCCGACAGAAATGGCCGTATTACCTAACCTTGATATTTTGGTAACTCAGCGACGCGGCGAGATCATGCTGTTTAAAAATGCCACTAAAACGGTTAAACAAGTTGGCTTTTTAGATGCCTATTTTAAAACGGTACACACCAAAGGCGTTAATGCCGAAGAAGGTGTTCTGGGCTTGCAGATAGACCCTAATTTTAAGGATAACCACTACGTTTACATTTACTACAGCCCTTCAGATACATCGGTTAACCGCCTTTCTCGTTTTACCATGACCGGTGATACTATTGATAATAAAACCGAGAAGGTAGTTTTACAGCTGTATTCGCAGCGCGAGATCTGCTGTCATACTGGTGGTTCTATCGCTTTCGGGCCAGATCATATGCTGTATGTATCTACCGGGGATAACAGTACCCCTTTTGACGAAGGCAAAAACCAGCCGCATGATACTCACGCTTTTGCTCCTTTAGATGATCGTCCCGATTATATAAATCACGATTCAAGGCGTTCGGCTGGTAACACCAACGATTTACGCGGCAAGATATTAAGGATTAAAATGAAGGATGATGGTACATATACCATCCCCGCCGGTAACTTATTTAAGCCAGGCACAGCCGGTACCAAGCCAGAGATTTATGTAATGGGCGATAGAAACCCGTACAGAATTGCCGTTGACAAAAAGAACAGCTACCTGTACTGGGGCGAGGTTGGTCCCGATGCCAATAACGATAGCTTAGCCACTCGCGGACCGCGCGGTTACGATGAGTTTAACCAGGCCAAAGCCGCAGGCTTTTTTGGCTGGCCTTTGTTTATCGGTCCCAATATTCCTTATCGTCCGTATGATTATGCAACCGGTGTGTCTGGACCAGCGTTCGATCCCTTGCACCCTATTAACGATTCAAAAAATAATACTGGATTAAGAGAATTACCACCGGCACAAAAAGCGATGATCTGGTACCCTTACGGCGATTCTAAAGAGTTTCCACAGGTAGGTTCGGGCGGCCGTACTGCCATGGCCGGGCCGATCTATTATTCGGATATGTTCCCTAAAGGCGCGCGTATGCCCGATTACTATAACAAAAAAGTATTTTTTTATGATTGGATCCGCGGCTGGATAAAAGTACTTACCCTGCAGCCAAACGGCGATTTGGATAAAATGGAGCCGTTTATGGCAGGCACTAAATTTAACTCGCCTATTGATATGGAAATGGGTCCGGATGGCCGGATCTATATATTAGAGTATGGCTCTGGTTGGTTCAGTAAAAACAAAGATGCCGGTTTAGCCCGGATTGATTACAATACGGGCAACCGTGCGCCAGAGATAAAAAGCATTGCGGCTAATAAATTATACGGCAAACTGCCATTACCGGTAACGCTTACCGTTGCAGCAACCGATCCGGAGAAAAACAAAATGACCTATACCTGGAACTTAGGTAACGGGGTTAAAAAAACTACTACAGTACCTAAGTTGCTTTACACGTATGTTAAACGGGGCAATTACAATGTATCGGTTTCGGTAGCTGATGATGAAGGCGCGGCCACGCAAAGTAAAACCATAGCCATTTTGGCGGGACAGGATTCGCCTGACCTGAAGCTGAAACTGGCCAATGTAAAAGCCAACGCCGCGGGCATGGCATTAATGATGTCGCTTGATTGCAAGGCCTGCCATAAGGTAGCCGAAAAATCTGTCGGCCCGGCGTTTACCGAGGTTGCTAAAAAGTATCCTAACAACGCGGTATCAACCGGTCACCTTACCAAAAAAGTGATAACCGGGGGGCATGGTGTTTGGGGCGATGTAGATATGCCAGCCCATCCCAACCTGAAACCTGCAGAACTCAAGCAGATCATAAACTGGATCTATTCGCTTAAATAAGCAGTTATGATCATATAGAACGGCCTTGCTGCATTCCGCAGCAAGGCCGTTTTTATTATATGCAAATCCAATATATCATGTCATTGCGAGGAACGAAGCAATCGCGAACTTTGCAAATCTGCCCTGTAAAGCATGAGATTGCTTCGTGCCTCGCAATGACATGGTTTATAAATGGTAATTAAGCCGTAAACGCCTCAACCGCTTTCCCTATTCTGCTCACAGTTTCATCTTTACCCAACAATGCCGCAATATCAAACACATGCGGACCAAACTTGCCGCCAACCAGCATAATGCGGAAAGGCAGCATTACATCGCCAACCTTCAGGCCTTTTGTTTCGGCAAGAGCTTTAAATTTGGCTTCCAGGTCATGGGCTTCAATGGTGTTTTCGGCTTTTAATAACCCCGTAAACGCGCCAAAGAAATCTGTTTTAGCATCTGTCCATTTAGGTTTTACGGCGTTCAAATCGTATTCTTTAGGCTGCTCAAAAAAGTAGCCTGCCTGCTGATAAAAATCGGGCAGTACTACGCAACGATCTTTAATGAGGTTAATAACCGTTTCCAATTTAGCATCATCCGTAACCACTATTCCCTTATCCGCCAAAACAGTGCTAACTGCCAACTTCAAACTGTCAACGGAAGATCGTTTGATCCACTCGGCGCTAAACCATTTGGCTTTTTCAAAATCGAATTTCGCGCCGGCTTTGCTTACTCGATCCAAAGAGAATTTTTCAATCAGTTCGTCAATCGTAAATATTTCCTGGTCGGTACCGTCGTTCCAACCTAAGGTTGCTAACAGGTTAATGAAAGCCTCGGGCAAAAAGCCCAGCTCGCGGAAACCCGGTGTTAACTCATCGGTTTTGGCATCAAACCAACTCATGGCATAAACCGGGAAGCCCAGGCGTGCGCCATCGCGTTTGCTTAGCTTGCCATGACCATCGGGTTTTAATATCAATGGTAAATGCGCCCATTGCGGCATATCGGCTTTCCAACCTAAATATTCCCAAAGCAGCAAATGCACAGGTGCCGATGGCAACCATTCTTCACCGCGGAAAGCGTGGGTTATCTTCATCAGGAAATCATCAACCACAACAGCCAAATGATACGTAGGCATACCATCAGCCTTTAACAATACCTTATCATCAACCTGGTTGGTTTCAAAACTTACATGCCCACGGATGAGGTCATTAAAGCTCACCGTTTCATCGGCAGGCATTTTTATACGTATCACGTGGGGAGTATGCGCATCTAACAGCGCATCAACCTCATGCTGCGGCAACGCGATAGAATTGCGCAAGGCTTCGCGGTGAGCCAGGCCGTATTGAAAGTTGGGGATCTCCTTACGGTTTTTGTCCAGCTCTTCGGCGGTATCAAACGCGTAGTAAGCATGGCCTTGCATAACCAATTGCTCGGCATACTGGCGGTAAGCCGCTTTACGTTCGCTTTGGCGATACGGGGCATAGGGGCCACCGGCTACAGGGCTTTCATCCGGCTGTAAACCGCACCAGGCCAGGCAATCTAAAATATATTGTTCGGCACCTTCCACGTAACGGGTTTGGTCGGTATCCTCAATTCTCAAAACAAAATCGCCGTTGTGTTTTTTGGCGAATAAATAGTTAAACAACACAGTACGCACCCCACCCAGGTGTAAACCACCCGTCGGGCTTGGCGCAAAACGAACTCTTACTTTTTTATCGGTCATGATGAGGGCAAAGATAAGTTGAAAAAGCTTATGGTTCATGGATCATAGTTCATGGTTTTGCTCTTTTACTATTCGGCTATGAACTATTATCCATGAACTATGAACCCCTGCTAACAAAAATTATATTTTACAGCGCAATTTTACGTTATTTGAACCGTGGCCAGTTTAAACCCGTATCAGCGAAAAAGAAGATGGAAGTATTTACTGCTTGCGTTTGCAAGTGTAATTGCCAGCGGTAGTTTATTTTATACCAATTATTTGGTGCATAACATTGCCAAATCCGAACGTACACGGGCACAGGTTTGGGCCATGAGTATGCGGCAAATCCTCAACTCAGATGATAACGACTTTTTACAGTACACCCTTGCCGTTCGTGATAGTTTAACGGTGCCTGCTATTGTTGCTGATGCCAAAGGCGATATCAAAGGGGTACGCGGATTGGATACTACCAAAAATTATATTGACCTGCCTTCGCCTGGTAAAAAATACGATCCCGCCTATTTTAAGGAAGAGCTGGAGTATATGAAAAGTCAGCATGAGCCCATTAAATTGAAAATTTTAGGAGAAGAAACTTTTGTTTATTATAAAGATTCGGCCTTGTTGCAGCAATTACGCCTGTTTCCGTATGTGCAACTCACAGTTATCGCTATATTTTTACTGATGGCTTATACGGCATTCAGTTCGTCGCGTAAGTCAGAGCAAGACCAGGTTTGGGTTGGTTTGGCCAAAGAAACCGCTCACCAGTTGGGAACGCCAATATCATCCTTAATGGCCTGGATTGAGCTGATGAAGGAAAAATTCAACGCCGAAGATGATGTATTAGTTGCCGAAATGGAAAACGATGTAAAACGCCTTGAAATTGTGGCCGATCGTTTCTCAAAAATCGGATCTAAGCCGGTGTTAGAGGAGCATGGGGTTTATGCCGTTGTAAAAGATTTTGTTGATTATTTTAAAGTGCGGGTAAGTAAAAATATTGGTTTTGAGTTATCAGGAAACCCGCATTTAAAAGCGGGACTTAATATTCCGCTGTTTGATTGGGTGATAGAAAACCTGTTGAAAAATGCCGTAAATGCTATAGATGGCAAGGGAAGCATCAAAATAGAGATTGGCGGCAATAAAGTAAAAAACCAGGTATTTATTGATGTAACCGATACCGGCAAGGGCATACCGCGCTCAAAGTTCGATACCGTTTTTCAGCCGGGTTATACTACCCGTAAACGCGGTTGGGGGTTAGGACTGTCGCTCACCAAACGTATGATAGAAAACTATCACAACGGGCAGATATTTGTAAAAGACTCTGAATTAGGTAAGGGCACAACATTTAGGATAGTATTAAAAAACACACGTAATGATAAGCAGACCAAATCCTGACGAATATTCACCGTTTGCAGCGGGTTATGTAGCATTGGTACCCGATGAAAATGTTATCGAAAAATTAGAGGATCTGATGATCTCAAGCTACCAATTATTCAGCAGTCTTACAGAAGAACAAGGTGCTTACGCCTATGCCCTAGGCAAATGGACGATTAAACAAGCCCTTGGCCACATGATTGATACTGAGCGCACGTTTGCATACCGCGCCATGGTATTCTCTCGCAACCATATTGAGCTGCCCGGGTTCGACCAGGATGTGTATGTGGCCAATTCCGATTCGGATAGTCGTACGGTGCAGGATCTGGCTGCAGAATTTAAGGCAGCAAGGGAGTCAAACATCTACCTGGTTAAATCATTCAGCGACGAGCAATTGCTGCGCGATGGGATTGCCAGCCAGGCTCGCTTTACCGTAAGGGCATTTGTGTATATGATGGCCGGGCATGAGTTACACCATCTGAATATATTCAGGGGGCGGTATAGTATTGGGTGATATATAATAGAGCATAAATAAAAATGTCATTGCGAGTTGAAAAATCCGCGGACTGTGAAGGTGGAAATGACGTAGATCGCATGGCGGCGAAGACTCACCCGCCAGCGCTACGCGCGGCACCCTCTCTTCGGCTTCGCCGGAAAGAGGGGTTTGGAAATTCTTGAATTTATATTACTTGTAATCAATTGATTAACTGTTAAATCCCCTCTTTCCACCGCAGGTGAAGAGAGGGTGGCGGGCGCAGCCTCGCCGGGTGAGTCTTCGCCCGCGTTCAAAGCCAATGTTTGTGTAAAGTACAAAATGTCATTGCGAGGAACGAAGCAATCGCACGTTAGCAGGATTGATCTGCATAGTTCGCGATTGCTTCGTTCCTCGCAATGACATAATTAGTCACTAACGCTGTTGATCTTTTTACTTTTCTAACCTCGCTTCTTCTCTATCCAACACTTCCTTTTTCTCTATCCTGTATGACAGGAACAGGCCTGCTCCACCAAATATGGCTATTAAGGACAAGTAAAGGAAAAACACTTCATCGTCCATATCTCTGAAAACGCCATGGCTTAAAACAAAGGCCAAAAACAGGCCGATGCCGGAGCCGATCAACAGTAAACCCCATTTTAAATTCTGATAAGGTGCCGATTGTGGTTTGTACGCGCGTGGATCCATGCCGCGTTCAATCATGGCCATTCTTTCACGTTTGTATAAGTAGATGATTGCAAATATCATCATGAAAAAGCCAAGCGATATCACAATGCCTGCTAATATTCCTAAGTTCCCGGTATTCATTTTATTTAAGTTTTAATAAGTTAATAAATTTCTCTTTTTACAATCACCCTAATGGTGTATTTGTAGACTGTGACAACACGATTTAAAAATAGGTTACACCTGCCTAAAAAAAAGGCGGATGTAACAGGGATCGTTATTCCATGCCAATTCAGACGGTTAAGCACCACGATTGATATTGAACAGATTTTATCCAACCCGCAGATAAAAAAGGAAATGAAGGGCCCCGGCCGGCACTCATAAATAGATATTTATATATAGCCTGTTTAAAAATAAAAAGATCGTCATTGCGGGTTTTGAAATCCGGCGGCCTCCGAAGGAAGGCATGACGTAAACCGGGCGCAGAAGACTCACCCGGCGAGGCTTCGCCCGCCACCCTCTCTTCACCTGCGGTGGAAAGAGGGGTTTTAATAGTTAATCAATTGATTACAAGCAATATAAATTCAAGAATTTCCAAACCCCTCTTTCCGGCGAAGCCGAAGAGAGGGGGCCGCGCGTAGCGCTGGCGGGTGAGTCTTCGCCGCCATGCTATCTGCGTCATTTCCACCTTCACAGTCCGCGGATTCTATAACTCGCAATGACGGGTGTAGACGTGCTCAATGGAGGATATAAACATATTTTTGAAAGAAATTTAAACAGGCTCTATAGTTTATCAATCTTCATTTTCTGTTCATCTATCTGCCCAAAACTTAATCCAAAACTCATTTAAGGCAGATAGTTTTATCAAAAAAACATATTATGAAAAAGTTAACCTGTTTGTTTTGTATGCTTTTGTTTGTCTCATTGGCTTCGATAAAAGCCTATGCGCAAATTAGCGTGGGTATATCTATAAATGTTGCGCCGCCTGTTTTGCCTGTATATACGCAACCCGCTTGCCCGGTAGATGGTTATTTATGGACACCGGGCTACTGGGCCTATGATCAGGATGGTGGTTATTACTGGGTTCCTGGTGTTTGGGTAAGTCCGCCGCAGCCGGGTTATTTATGGACACCAAGTTATTGGGGATATGATGGAAACGTTTACGTGTACCACGAAGGCTATTGGGGGCGGCATATTGGCTTTTATGGTGGGGTTAATTATGGATATGGCTACGCTGGAAGCGGATATGTTGGTGGCCGTTGGGCTGGTAATTCATTTCAGTATAATACAGCTGTGGTAAATGTAAACACAACCGTTGTGCACAACACATACGTTAATAAAACAGTGATTAATAATGTTACCGTAAATAATAATACAAGCTTTAATGGCCCAGGCGGGATAACCACCAAACCAAAACCACAAGAGATTGCTGCCAGTAAGGAAGATCACGTACAACCAACTGCCGACCAGGTTACCCACAGGCAGGTTGCTGTAAAAGATCAAAACCAGTTTGCTAAAGTTAACAACGGCCGCCCCACTACAACGGCTATGAATAAGGTTAACGGTAGTCGCTTTACGTCAGAAGGGCATAATGCAGCGAATTCGCTTAATCCGGGAAATAAACCAGATGCTAATACTGCAAAAAAAGATAATCCGGGCAATGTCGTAAAAAAACAAAACGTCGATAATTCTCAACCGGAAGGAAGCGATAACAACCAACACCGCGGCAACAATAAACCGGCAAAAGCAAACAACAATGCTCAGCATGTGCCTTCTGTTCCGTCAAGACACCCGGTAAATCAACAACATCGATCACAAAACAAACCAAAACCACAGGAACACGAAAAGCACAGATAACCCCGTACATACCAGGCAAAAAAGGCTGATTTTCATCGATGAAAATCAGCCTTTTTTGCCTGGTATTATTGTTTACAAAAGATGCTCAAAATAAGCTTATGCTTTAATGAAAGCTAATAAATCTTTATTAATGGTATCTGCTTCTGTAGCCGGCATGCCATGAGGGAAACCAGGATAAGAGATCAGCGTGCCATGTTTCAGTAATTTAAATGCTTTAGCGCCCGAAATAGGGAAGGGAACAATCTGGTCATCTTCGCCATGCAAAACCAGAACCGGGATATCTACACTTTTCAAATCTTCGGTAAAATCTGTTTCCGAAAAAGCCTTAATACCATCATGTTGCGCTTTTACGCCGCCCATCATACCCTGGCGCCACCAATTATCCTGAATGCCTTGCGATATTTTGGCACCTTCACGGTTGTATCCATAAAACGGAACAGTAAAATCTTTAAAGTATTGGGCCCGGTTAAATGCGGTACCCTGCCTAATTTCGTCAAATATGGCCATTGGCACGCCATCGGGGTTATTTTCGGTTTGTACCATTAACGGGGTAACGGCGCTAATCAATACTACTTTAGCTACACGGCCTTTACCAAGGTTAGCTGCATAGTGAATGGCTTCGCCGCCACCTGTAGAGTGCCCTATATGAATGGCGTCTTTCAAGTCAAGCGCTTCGGTAAGTGCGGCAACATCTGCTGCGTAAGTGTCCATATCATGTCCGCCGGCAACCTGGGTCGACCGGCCATGACCACGGCGATCATGTGCAATTACACGGTAGCCTTGTTTAAGGAAAAACATCATTTGGGCATCCCAGTCGTCGCCCGATAATGGCCAGCCATGATGAAATACCAGTGGTTTTCCTGTTCCCCAGTCTTTGTAATAAATTTCGGTTCCGTCTTTTGTGGTGATAGTGCTCATGTTTTTAATTGTTTAAGTGATGTATTGTTTTGTTGATTCAAAGATGGGGCCATTTTAACCGGTAGCACTTGACGTAGATTAAGAAATGATATTTATTTTTTTATTTCGCTAATCAGCAGGTTTAAAATCACAGAACACTCCCTTAAACAATAAAACCCCGGCAAACAATTACCTGGGCTTTTATATTTTTTCTCCCCCTTTAGGGCTACCGTGTACCCATATCCTTTTGGAGTCATATCATTAACAAAAAACGTTGTCATTTCGAACGAACCAGTAGGGATTGCGCGCCGGAGGTGAGGAGAAATCTTGTAAAAGCGGACATTCGGCCGTGCAAGGCGTGCAAGATTTTTCGCTGCGCTCAAGAGAGAGTTTCTCCTCGCACCCCCGCTTTTTCCCGCGCTTGCTCGTTCGAAATGACATTTTATTTAAACAAAAAGGATGTGGGTACACGGTAGCCTTTAGGGGGCCGGGGAGCTAATTCATCCTATACGGAGCAATCAGATAAAATTCCGGGATCAGTACATTAAAACTGGCGTTATCCAGCAAGCGGTTCATTTGGTATTCGCCTTTCATGCTGCCCATATCGGTTTTAAGGTTGCAGCCCGATACATATTCGTGGGCGTGACCAGGCTCAATGATTGGTTGCTGACCAACTACACCTTCCCCCTCAACTTCGCGTTTGGCGCCATTTGAGTCGAAAATGTACCAGTGGCGGCTAATTAATTGTATAGCGTAGTTGCTCATGTTCTCGATATGTACCTTGTAGGCAAACATAAAGTGATCATTAGCCGGGTTTGAGTATTCGGGCTGATATATGGTTTCGATGGAAACCTTAACACCTTCAGTTATAGTGGTAACCATGTGGATTTTGTGTCGTTAAATTCAAATATATAATTTCCGAACAAATATTACGCCATTTCGATGGCATATTTTTCATCTATTTCAGCCAGTATCTGGTTAACCTCTTCTAAGTTAGCTGCCGTTACCAGCCTCATCCTGTACTCTTTAAAGTGATCAACCCCTTTAAAATAGTTTGAATAGTGCCTGCGCATTTCAAAAATGCCCGTTTTGGGTCCTTTCCACTCCACAGATTTTTGCAAGTGGGTTGAGCAGGCTGCAATCCGTTCGGTGATGGTTGGCTTATCTAAATGCTCGCCGGTATTAAAAAAGTGCTTGATCTCGCGGAAAATCCAGGGATAACCAATGGCCGCGCGGCCAATCATCATGCCATCTACGCCAAATTCCATTTTCCAGTTTGCGGCTTTTTCGGGCGAATCGATGTCGCCATTACCGAAAATGGGGATTTTTATACGCGGGTTCTTTTTAATATCACGTATCAACGACCAGTCGGCAACACCTTTATACATCTGTGCACGGGTACGGCCATGGATGGTTAGGGCTTTAATGCCCACATCCTGTAAGCGCTCGGCAACTTCGTAAACGTTTTTGGTGTTATCATCCCAGCCTAAACGGGTTTTTACCGTTACCGGAAGGTGCGTAGCGTTAACAACTGCTTTGGTCATGGCTACCATTTTATCAATATCCTGCAATAAACTGGCACCGGCACCACGGCAGGCTACCTGTTTTACCGGGCAGCCGTAGTTGATATCCATCAAATCGGGACCGGCTAAAGAAGCGATTTCCGTAGCTTCGCGCATATGATCAATATCACTGCCGAAGATCTGGATACCGATAGGGCGTTCGTATTCAAAAATATCAAGCTTTTGACGGCTTTTTGCCGCGTCGCGAATCAGGCCTTCGCTTGAGATAAATTCGGTGTACATCATATCCGCACCGTTTTGCTTACACACGTAACGGAAAGGAGGATCGCTCACATCTTCCATCGGCGCCAGCAACAGCGGGAACTCCCCTAAATCAATATTTCCTATTTGTACAGACATCCTTATCTTTATCCCTGCAAAAATACGATTTTTACCCCAAATGATACAAGAGCCCATCAAGGAGTATATACCACAACGCAGTTATATCAGTCCTTTTATACAATTTTTGACATTGGTGGGAATAACCATTGCCGCTTTATTTGTTTTTACGGCTATCGCTGCTGGTATAATCCTGGCGCTCTTTGGTTTAAAAACGTTAACCAACACTTTCGGGTTTAATACGCAAGACCCTCATGTAGGCGTTGCCTTGTGGATATTACAAATAGTAAGCACCACCATACCCCTGTTTATAGCGCCGGTTATTTTTGCCCGGCTCATTGTTCATCAGCCACAGGAATATCTTAAACCAACATTTAAATTCACCCCTGTTTTGTTGGCCATCGTATTCAGCATTATGCTTTTCTCCATGCCAACAATGGAGGTGCTAAGCAATATTAACCAAAAACTGGTATTACCCCATGCGTTAAAAGGCCTTGAAGACTGGATGCGCAACGCCGAGCAGGCCGCACAAAAAGCCACCGAGGCCATGCTGCATATGAATACCATTTGGGATATGCTTTGGGCCGTTTTTGTAGTTGGTTTATTAACCGCCATTGCCGAAGAATTTTTGTTTCGCGGAGTTATTCAAACGATATTTTTAAAGTGGACAAAAAACAAACACGCTGCTATTTGGATAACCGCCATTTTGTTCAGCGCGTTTCATATGGAGTTTTTTACCTTTTTGCCAAGGGTTTTCCTGGGCGTTATATTTGGTTATTTTGTGGTGTATAGCGGCAGCATCTGGACGAGTGTTTGGGCGCATTTTTTAAACAATAGCTCGGCAGTGGTTATAACCTACCTGTTTCAGCATAAAGCCATTAAATTAGATCCTGATGATCAGCATGTATTTAATTTGGGGGCCTATGCTTTTAGCTTGATAATTGTTTTATTTTTGCTGTTTGTATACCGTAAAGTGGCTATGGATAAAAAGCTTACATTGAATTGATGGAAAAAAACTGGGTCAAAATTTTTGCGTCATCCAATTTTTACCAATCAGAGATTGTTAAGCAGGTACTTACCGGCCACCATATTGATACCGTATTATTAAACAAACAAGATTCATCGCACAAGGCCTTTGGCGATATTGAAGTTTACATTCACCAGGAGGATTTTAGCAAGGCCATCGAGATCATGATCCTCAATCAAATTAGTTTATGAGATTACGCGCCATAACCGGCTTCTTTTTTATCATTGTAATGATTGGCTCTAACTTGTTGGGCCCCTATGTTTTCAGCATTTTTTTCCTGGCACTGTCTTTACTTTGCCTGTTTGAGTTTTACAAGCTGGTACGCGAAAGCGGCATCAAAGCAAGTCGCGAAACCGGGATTATTAACGGAGGACTGCTGTTCCTGTTCTTTGCGGCCAATTGTTATTTCCCGGCATGGCCTTTTATTTTTTGCCTGCCCGTAACGTTTAGCGCTGTTTTTATACAAGAGCTTTATAAAAAAACACAGGCCCCGTTCAGTAATATCGCTTTTACTTTCCTGGGTATCCTGTTTGCAGTAATGCCTTTTATGTTTTTCCACGCCATGGCGTTTATTAAGGGCAGCGAAAGCTTTAACTTTCATGTACCGCTGGCATTTTTGATCATGCTGTGGAGTAACGATACCGGCGCTTACCTGGTAGGCAGCAAATTGGGTAAAACCAAGCTGTTTGAAAGGCATTCGCCTAAAAAAACCTACGAAGGTTTAATTGGCGGCATCATCATCAGCGCTGTAGCGGCATTGATATTAAGCCATTTTTATGTAGAATATACCTGGAAACAATGGGTAACCATGGCCATCCTTATTTCGTGCTTTGGTACCATGGGCGATCTGGTAGAATCAATGTTTAAACGCAGCATTAATGTGAAGGACAGCGGCGGCATATTACCAGGCCATGGCGGCTTGTTAGACAGGTTCGACGGGCTGTTAATGGCTGCACCAATTGTTTATGCGTACCTGTACTTCATTTCAAATTAGTAGTTTTGTAATAAATCACCTATAATATGACTTTTCATAAAGAAGGCTATACCTCACTCGCGCTAACAGTACTGGTTATTTTTGTACTGAATGCTTTAGTTCAATTCTATCTTCCGCAGGCACATGTGCTTAAATGGATCATCTATATTCTATCCGGATTTTTATTCCTGGTGATAGTACAGTTTTTCCGCAGCCCGTTCTTTGATATTACTACCAGCGAGACAACCGTGCTTTGCCCCGCCGACGGTAAAGTTGTTGTGATTGAAGAAACCGACGAAACAGAGTTTTTGAAAGACAGGAGGATCCAGTTATCGGTATTTATGTCGCCGGTGAATGTACACGTTAACCGTAACCCAATTGCGGGCGTGGTAAGCTATTTTAAATACCATAAAGGCAAATACCTGGTTGCCTGGCACCCAAAATCATCTACCGAAAACGAACGAACCACTATCTGCGTTCAAAACAGCGAAGGCGTATCGGTATTATTCAGACAAATTGCCGGTGCGTTGGCCCGCAGGATTGTATGGTATGTAAAAGAAGGTGATATTGTGGAGCAGGGCCAGCAGTTTGGCTTTATCAAATTTGGATCGAGAGTTGACGTATTTTTGCCATTAGGTACCAAAATACTGGTAAACATTGGCGATGTGGTAAAAGGCGGCCGTACTGTTTTAGCCGAATTGCCAAGCGCGTTATCTGACGTAACTGCCAAGCCTGCCGCTAAAGTGATGCCGGTTAATGATCCCGAGCCCACCGTGATTGCTAATGAGAGCCACCAGCAGGAATTGCCTTTAGTAATTGATCATCCCGAAGTTGAAAAACCGGTTAAAAAGGCTGCCCCTGCAAGGAAACCTGCTGCAAAACCCAAAAAGGATAAAGAATAAAAATAGGGTTAATAGCGCTGGGCGCTTCGCATAAGTTAATAAACGGAGTCCTTGCTGAGCTGTGAAATTTCGCGAAATTCTGAAGGTGGAATGGCACTATAAAGCTATGTCATTGCAAGTTGTAAAATCCGGCGGACTGTGAAGGAAAGCATGACGTAAACCGGGCGCAGAAGACTCACCCGCCAGCGCTTCGCTGGCCACCCTCTCTTCACCTGCGGTGGAAAGAGGGGTTTCAATAGTTAATCAATTGATTACAAGGAATATAAATACAAACAATCTTCAAACCCCTCTTTCCGGCGAAGCCGAAGGAGGGTGCCGCGCGTAGCGCTGGCGGGTGAGTCTTCGCCTCCATGTGATCTACGTCATTTCCACTTTTACGGTTTATAACCCCAATAACAAGGAGTCCCCAATATAATACCTCAAAAAAGACAGGCAACCGCCGCCGTGTTTTTCAAATAAAACAGCCCGAAAACGCGATTTTTCATACTTAAATTATATTTTTATATCCTGTGCTAATTGTGCCGATACAGGCAGGGTTGGAAAATTAAGATTGACTGATAATAAAATGCCATCACCCGCTGCTTTAAAAAAGATACGGCCTATACAGCTCATCGCTGTCATCTTCTTTACTGTATCTGGCGGCCCCTACGGTTTGGAGCCTTTGCTCAGTTATGCCGGTGATCATGGCGCGCTGTTGATACTGCTGCTTACTCCTTTGCTTTGGGATGTACCCGCTATTTTTACCGTGTTGGAACTAAATAGTATGATGCCCGTAACCGGCGGCTATTACAAATGGGTAAAATATGCTTTAGGCACCCGTTGGGGATTTTATGAAGGCTGGTGGACCTGGCTTTACACCTTTGTTGACCTGGCCATTTACCCGGTGCTGTTTGTGATGTACGCCTCTTTCTTTTACCCCGAATTGGCTGGTTATAAGATCCCTGTTTGCCTCATGATCATCTGGGCTTCGGCGGGCTTAAATATATTGGGTATCGTGCCGGTAGGGAAGGTGTCGCTGTTTTTAAGTGCCATTGTGCTGGCACCGGTTATTATTGTAATTGTGCTGGCGGTGCATCATCATGCCGGGCCAATGTCAATCCCTGCGCCATCGTTAAAAGGCATTAACTTTCCGTCATTCGGGATGGCGTTGTACACGGTAATGTGGAACTGCCTGGGCTGGGACAATATTACTACCTATGCGGAGGAGGTTGAAAAGCCCATCCGCTCTTATATGATATCCATGTTTATCGCCTTTGTGCTGGTGATGCTGGTATACTTTTTTATTACCTGGGTAGCCCAGCAATCGGGGATTAACCACGATACTTTAACTAACGATGGTTTGCCGTCGTTAGGTGTGCGGATAGCCGGGCACTGGCTGGGTGTGTTGATTGCGGTGGGTGGTATGGCAAGCTCATTGGGTATTTATTCGGCAGTGCTGCTCTCGGTATCACGGGTACCGCAGGTAATGGCCGAAGATAATTTGCTGCCGCGAAAGCTTAACCGCCTGCACCGCAGGTTTAAAACGCCCTATATTTCTATCATCATCTGCTCCATTGTAGTAAGCTTCATGGTACTATGGACCTTTGCCGATTTGCTCATTATCGATGTAACCGTTTATGGTGCGGGGCTTTCTTTAGAGTATATCTCGCTGGTAAAACTCCGGTTGAAGGAACCTCATAAACCCCGGCCATTTAAGATCCCGTTAAGTGTAACAGGCCTGTGCCTGGTGATAGCCTTGCCTTTTGTAGTTTACGCGGTTGCCCTGGGTGGCGCGCTGTCCTCAACCCCCGAGGCATTGAAGGCTGCTGGTTTTGCCATTGCCGCCCTGCTAAGTGCCGAGGTGGTATGGCAAATCATTTTGCTCAACCGCCCGCAGTTTAAAAAGTGATTCACCTGGTGGCCAACAAACAGATCGTTTGGTATGTTGGCCGGAGAAATAGTTTTTAAACCTAAATGTGGGATAGGAGGCACCTACAGAGCCAAAGTTCCGAAATGAAAAAGCTATAAACACGTGACTCCGCTGGAGTCTGAAAATAGTTTTTCCGGCTCCGTAGGTGCCCCGGGTTTATAGCAATACCTTGTTGTGGTTTTGGCTCCATAGGTGCCTCCTTTTTAAAAGTGGTTTCCCTGGTGATGTCGTCCCCAAAACTTCTTAAAGGATACCGTAAGGATAAGTTTGGTGATAGAAAGGGGATAGTTAAGGACATTATGAGTGTGAGAAGAGAATCTGTAAGGTATTCACAGGTAGCCTTTTCAACAATAAAAACCTGTTTTAAAAAGAATAGGGCCATTATTGGCCCTGAATTAAATTTTAAAAATAAGCAGAAGCGAATTTGTAAAAATTTGGAGTGGGTGGCACAGAAATAATCGTCCGGCTGCCAATCAAAAATTCTACGTTTTATTTAAATTTGAACAAACACCACCTTCATGAATGTAAAACAAAACTTTCTGTTAATGATTACCGGCCTTGCTATTGCTGCGGGCTGTAAGCAAAACAGCAAAACCGAGCACATTGACAAAGCCATTAGTGCCGATGAGATCAAATCACAAATAGCAGTGCTGGCTGCCGATTCGCTGATGGGGCGTAAGCCCTTCACCGGCGGCGAGAATAAGACGATAGCCTATATTTCATCCCAGTTTAAAAAGGCAGGTCTGGAACCTGGCAATAATGGCAGTTACTTTCAGGATGTGCCCATGGTTGAAGTTACCAGTACGCCATCGGCCACCATGCAGATCACAGGTGGTAAAACAGCTATGAACTTTACTGCCGACTCTGATTTTGTAGCCTCTACCCGGCAGGAAGTACCCGCTGTAGGGCTTAACAAGTCGCCGCTTGTGTTTGCAGGTTACGGCGTTGTTGCGCCTGAATACGGCTGGAATGATTACGCGGGCCTGGATGTCAGAGGAAAGACGGTTATTGTTTTGGTTAATGACCCCGGCTATAAAAATGGCAATCCTACGTTTTTCAAGGGCGATACCATGACCTACTATGGCCGCTGGACCTATAAATACGAAGAGGCTGCCCGGCAGGGCGCTGCAGGCGTGATCATTGTACACCAAACAGATCCGGCAAGCTATGGTTGGAAAGTGGTACAAAACAGCTTTACCGGTGCCAAACTTTATCTTACCGAAAAAGATAAACACATGTCGCGCTGTAAGGTTGAGGGCTGGATGACCGAGGCTGCAGCAACAAAACTTTTGGCCGATGCCGGCATAACCGGTGATATTCGCGCTATCGCCCGTAAAAAGGGTTTCAAAGCCATGCCGCTTAACCGGGAGGTTTCATTAGGTATCACTACTAAGCTAAAATACTCAACTTCGCACAATGTAATTGCTATGATAAAGGGAAGTGCCCGCCCCGATGAATGCGTGTTATACACAGCCCATTGGGATCACCTGGGCATAGGGAAACCCGATGCCAAAGGCGATAGTATATACAATGGCGCGGTTGATAATGCCAGCGGTGTTGCAGCTATCATCAGCATAGCTAAAGCCTTTAAAACGGCTAAAGAAAAGCCACAGCGCTCCATTGTGTTCCTGGCCGTTACTGCCGAGGAACAGGGCTTGTTAGGATCTGAGTACTATGCCACACACCCCATATTTCCGTTAAATAAAACTGTTGCCGATCTTAACATGGACGCTCTTGGCGATTATGGATCGACCAAAGACATTGCTATAACCGGGAAAGGGCAGAATGAACTGGAAGATTATGTACAGGAAATTGCTACGGCCGAGGGCTTAACCACTGTGGGCGATAGGAAACCCGGCTCGGGCAGCTATTACCGCAGCGACCATTTTAACTTTGCTAAATTAGGCGTGCCCGCATTAGATATCAATAACGGCAGCATCAGCGTAGCCAACGGTGCCGATTTTGGCGAGGCCCGCCAAAAGGATTATACAGACAACCGCTATCACCAGCAACAAGACAATTACAGCGATAGGATGGATGTAACCGGTATGATGCAGATTGCCGAAATTATGTACCGGATAGGGACTAAGCTTAGCGACGAAACCACATTCCCCGGCTGGAAACCAGGATCGGAATTTAAAGCTGTTAGAGATAAAGCGATGGGGAAATAGAGCCAATAGAATCAAGAGATTAGAGTCAAGAGTTAAGACTGAAAAATAGCACGCAAAAAAATCCACCCCGTAACAGAAGGTGGATTTTTCATTGTATATATATGTTGAAACTGTGCCCGCTATAGGGGATCTTAGTTGGTCATTTTAGCCATGTTGAAGCTTTCGAAAGCCATTTTTTGATTGTACTCGTTGGCGATAGCTTTATAGTTGATCAGGTCGATAATGGTACCGATAAAGCAAAAGCCTGCTGTAAAGAAATATAGTAAGCCCATGCCAATCTGATCCGTCATGAAACGTTGTACGCCTGCTGCGCCCACAAAGCCCAATAAGGTAGCCAGCATCAGATCTTGCGGGTTACGGCGTTTGCCATAGTAAACATTCATAAAATACCGTTGTTGATTTTCATCAAGTGAAGCGGTAGCCTGTTGCAAAAAGGCAAATTCTTCGGGAGTGATCCCATCGAACATCATATATGGATTTTGGTAAGTGCTCATCGTTTTAAAGATTATTTGTTGTTTGTTTTGATGATATAAAGGTACTACAGCACGCCAAAAATGCCTATGGGAGATAGGTTAGCACGGCAAACAAGTCGGTGAAATGGCTGGTTTGGGCGGTGAAAAAAAGAATCAGGAGATTAGAGTCAAGAATCAAGACAAGAACCGGCGTTATCGGGTAGTGCTTTTCGATGTCGAGGGGAAGACGTGAAGTCGGCTTAGTACATATATCCTATGAGATATAACCAACACAGCCGGAACGCCAAGCCAATGCGCGTGAAATGAATTGCGCAGCTGGCCGTGAAAAAGATAAATGATGGAATGCCCCAGTCCGCAGCCGGGGCACCAGGTAATGCCCATGAGCTTTAATGGGCATAAAGTAAAATGCGATGTGGCTTGTGGCGGAGTTAGAGCCAGGCACAACATGCCGGTGATCCAGAAAACGAGTTCGAAATATTTTCTAAAAAGCCGTTTAATCAACCTTGTTTGATTTGTTGGTGAATAGTAAAGATACCGCAAATGCCAATATTACGCCAACAAGTAAAGCGCCAAATATCCGGCCCGAGAAATCGCGGAGCGTATTGGCTGTTGATATATAGCTGAAGTATAATATAACCGCGAAAACAGTTACAATACCACCGGCTATCAGTATTTTAAAGCTCTGTATCAGGGCTTCTAAAAAGCCCATCTGATTTTTACATTCGTTTTTGCGATAGGTGTAAATGCCAAAAAACAAACCAATGGCCGGGATCAGGAACGAAAAGTACTCTAATGGCGCTACCTGGTCATTAACCGGCCCTATACCCGCGCTGTGCATTACATAAATCCAGATTCCGCTTAATACGCCAATCATCGCGCCCCATAAAATCGCATTTTTCATGATGTTAAAATTTGGTTTAAATATTTAGGTTGAGCTCAGGGAATTATTCCATGAATTTATCATTAAAAAGTAAATAAACCATCATATTGTTTGCACTGATTTATACAATTTAACCCGATTTATTTAAAGTGCCTTTTTTGCGTACATTTGCATCAGTTTGAACATCCGTGATATATTAGATAGATATAAAGCTGATGACCGGATCAAAGCATTGGCCACCGCGCTTAATGCTTCAAAAAATCCAAGGGTACAGCTTCGTGGTTTAGTCGGATCGAGTGATGCGGCCATGGCGGTAGCATTGTATTTTTTACAGCACAAACACATGGTGTTCGTATTGCCCGACAGGGAAGAAGCGGGCTATTTCCAGGCCGATCTGGAAAACCTTACCGGTAAAGAAGTTTTACTTTTCCCATCATCATACCGCAAGCCTTTTGAATTTACCCAGCCCGATAGCAGCAATGTACTTGCCCGTGCCGAGGTATTGAATGAATTGAACCATTCATCGGAGTTTGGCCAGCTGATAGTTACCTACCCCGAGGCTATGGCCGAAAAGGTGATAGACCGCGCATCACTGGAGAAAAACACGCTCGAAATTGCGGTAGGCAACAAATTAAGCATCGACTTTATCAACGAGTTTTTAATTGAGTACGATTTTGAACGGGTTGATTTTGTGTACGAGCCCGGGCAGTTCTCTGTACGTGGCGGTATAGTTGATATCTTTTCTTTTTCGCATAACCTGCCTTACCGGGTGGAGTTCTTCGGTGATTTTATTGAATCTATCCGTACGTTCGAGATTGAAAGCCAGTTATCTGTTGAGCAGGTAAAAAGCATCACTATTGTGCCTAATGTACAATCTAAATTTTTAACAGAGAGCAATATCTCTTTGTTGGAGTATGTAGATCCCGGCACACAGGTATGGATTAAAGATGTACAGTTTACCTTAGATATCATCCAATCCGGCTTTAAAAAGGCGGTTAACCTGTGGAAGGCTTTATCTGCCGATGAAAAAACGCAAAACCCTGATTGGATTGATCCTAAATTTGGCTTTACCGACGAAAAATTAATTGCCGATCAGCTTTTTGATTTCCCTGTGGTGGAGTTTGGTAAACAGTTCTTTTACCAGGCCAATACCACTATAAATTTTGATATGCGCCCGCAGCCATCTTTTAATAAAGATTTTACGCTGCTTATCCACAACTTTAAAAATAACGAGGCAGCTCAGATAGAGAATTTTATACTTACAGACTCGGCCCGCCAGGTGGAACGTTTATACGCCATACTGGAGGATCTGGATAAAACGGTGAAATTTACCCCGGTAAGTATTTCTATACGGGAAGGATTTGTTGACCAGGAACAAAAGTTAGCCTGCTATACAGATCATCAGATTTTTGACAGGTATTATAAATATAAACTCAAAAAAGGCTATCAACGGTCGCAGGCCATCACCCTAAAGGAACTGCGCGACCTTAAACCAGGCGATTTTGTAACCCATATTGACCACGGCATTGGCAAGTACGCCGGCCTGGAAAAGGTGGAGGTTAACGGCAAGCAACAGGAAATGATCCGGCTGATTTATGCTGATAACGACCTGCTTTACGTAAATATTAATTCGCTTAACCGCATCAGCAAATACAGCGGAAAAGAAGGCACCCAACCCAAAATGAACAAGCTGGGTACCGATACCTGGGAGCGCCTGAAGAAAACCACAAAAAAAAAAGTTAAAGACATAGCCCGCGACCTGATTAAGCTATACGCCCTGCGTAAAGCCCAGCATGGTAACGCGTTTTCCCGCGATAGCTACCTGCAAACAGAGCTGGAAGCTTCATTCTTGTACGAGGATACCCCCGACCAGGAGAAAGCCACTGCCGATTTTAAAAAAGACATGGAATCGCCGCACCCTATGGATAGGTTGATATGTGGCGATGTGGGTTTTGGTAAAACAGAGGTTGCCGTACGGGCGGCATTTAAAGCCGTTGCCGATAGCAAGCAGGTGGCCATATTGGTGCCTACCACCATTTTAGCCGCGCAGCATTATAAAACCTTTACCGATAGGCTGAAGGGCTTCCCCGCTAATATTGATTACATCAACAGGTTTAAAACCAGTAAACAGATTAAGGATACTTTAGAGAAGCTGAAGGATGGTAAGGTAGATATCATTATTGGTACCCACCGCCTGGTGAGCAAGGATGTAAAGTTTAAAGACCTGGGGTTGATGATTATTGATGAGGAGCAAAAGTTTGGGGTAAGCACCAAAGAAAAGCTGAAGCAAATGCGCGCCAATGTTGATACGCTTACGCTTACGGCTACGCCTATCCCGCGTACGCTGCATTTCTCTTTAATGGGGGCCCGCGATCTTTCTATCATATCAACCCCGCCGCCTAACAGGCAGCCGGTGGTTACCGAGCTGCATGTGTTTAATGATAAATTGATTAAAGAAGCGGTAGAGTTTGAAATAGAACGCGACGGCCAGATCTTTTTTATCCATAACCGGGTTGCCGATTTGCCCCAATTAGGTGGAATGATCCGTAAATTGGTGCCCAAAGCCCGCATTGGCATAGCTCACGGGCAGTTAGAAGGCGACGCGCTGGAAGACGTAATGCTGAAGTTTGTGAACCACGAGTACGATGTACTGGTGGCTACAACCATTATTGAGGCTGGTTTGGATATCCCTAATGCCAACACCATTATCATCAACTACGCCCACATGTTTGGCCTGAGCGATTTGCACCAGATGCGCGGTAGGGTGGGCCGGAGCAATAAAAAAGCATACTGTTACCTGTTGAGTCCGCCGTTATCAACGCTCACCAGCGAGGCCCGTAAGCGGCTTAGCGCTATTGAAGAATTTAGTGACCTGGGCAGCGGCTTTAACGTAGCCATGCGCGATCTGGATATCCGCGGCAGCGGGAACCTGTTAGGTGCCGAACAAAGCGGTTTTATTGCCGAGATCGGTTTTGAAATGTACCACAAAATTTTGGACGAGGCTATTCAGGAATTAAAGGAAGATGAGTTTAAAGGCGTATTCCCCGATGATAAGCCAAGGCCTTATATTTCCTTTACCCAGATTGATACCGACCAGGAGATCCTGATCCCGGATGAGTACGTAACCAATCTGTCTGAACGTTATAACCTGTATACCGAGTTATCCAAACTGGAAACAGAGGTAGAACTCACCGCTTTTCAACAGCAACTGCATGACCGTTTTGGCCCGATACCGCCACAGGTGCACGATCTTTTAAACACCATGCGCCTGCAATGGATGGGTAAGGCTATCGGTTTTGAAAAGATCTCCTTGAAAAAGAACGTACTGCGTGGCTACTTTATCACCAACCAGCAATCATCTTACTTTGAAACCGAGGCATTCCATAACGTACTGGCATTTGTGCAGGCCAACCCAAGGCGCACCAATTTAAAAGAAGTTAAAAATACCCTGCGCTTAAGTGTTGAAGGTGTGCATAGTATTGATCAGGCGCTGCTGTTTTTGAATGAAATGGCAGGGTTAGTGGGAGCGTAGAGGATACTTTTGTAATCAATAAATCTTCAAATCCACAATATCCTTAGCATTGTTATCCAACCCTATTGAGGGTGCAAATACTTTATCCCGGGTATTGATTACACCGTCGTGGTTATTATCCCTGAAACGGATGTCGCCAATTGAAGGGGAAGGGGTTTGCGAGGGGGAGTTATTGATATCTGCCTGGGTGGTGAAAATTCCTGCAGGCACATAGCCATTGTAAAAGTTTTTCAGACTGCCGTTTTCAATTAAGATAAAACAACGGGGTTGGAAACGGGCGGTAATGGTTGCGATACCGTCTGCCCCTGTCGTGGCCTGGTATGTTGGTTTATTGTTCAATACAGACGCGGAGTCTTTATATAAATGAATGGTAGCGCCTGCGGATACAGCGCCGGTGCGTCCATCGGTTACGGTAATTTGCAGGATGGTAGTATTGTCATCCTTACGGCAGGAGCCAAACAAGGTGATCATTAAACAAGCTAATAATAAGGTTTTAATTGCCGGCATAGCGCTAAAATACAAACGGTGGCGGATAAATAACAGCTTTGTTTTTAACAGGATTGAAAGACATTTGTCGTTATTTAACCTATAGGATTAAAGTGCCGGAGTTTGTCAGTTACCAATAAAAAAGCAGCGATTATGATTATAATCGCTGCTAATATTTTTAATGATATTTTCATGGCTTCGGCCGTGGGTTAACCTCAAATTATACCTTCTTATAAATGGCATCCAGGTTCCGCCCCATTTCTTTATAATCTAAACCATATCCAACCACAAATTCATTTTCAATCTCGAAGCCTACGTATTTCAGTTCATCTATCTTTTTTTGCAGAGCATCGGGTTTTAGCAGTAGCGAACAAACTTTTATGGAAGCCGGTTCGCGTTCTTTTAGCTTGTCTATCAGGTAATGAACAGTATTGCCGGTATCTACAATATCTTCAATAATTAACACATCACGGCCTTTAATATCCACAATCAAATCAATATCGTCGCGAATTTTAAGCTTGCTGGTTGTGCCGCCATAGTAGGAAGCCAGTTTGGTAAAGGAAATTTCGCAGGGGATGGAGATTTGTTTGATAAGGTCGGCAATGAATAAAAAGCTGCCGTTAAGCACACCAACAAATACAGGTACGCTATTTTTAAAATCTTCGTTTAGCTGTAGGCCAATGGTTTTTACACGCGCTTCAATGGTTTCGGCGCTTATAAGGGGTTCAAACTCAAGGTCTGCAATTTTAATTTTCATATGGTGCGGTTATAGGGGTATTTAAATGGTCGGCATTTTTTTATGGATGCTGAAAACGGTAAAAAATTAATCTACTAAAATACTAAAAACGCCTAAGAGTTGCACCACAATTAATTGTAACATATATAACACTATCTTTGCCCTTCCATGATCGACTACCAGGCCCACACCTTACCCAATGGCATCCGCATTTTGTTTAAGCCATCGCCCTTTACCATAACGCACTGCTGCTTTATTGTTAACGCCGGCTCGCGCGATGAAATGCCCGGGCAGGAGGGTTTAGCTCATTTTATTGAGCACCTGCTGTTTAAAGAAACCGAAAGGCGCAACACCAATCAAATCTTAAACCGGCTGGAATTAGTTGGAGCGGATTTAAACGCCTATACTACCAAAGAATATACCTGTATTCACGCATCGCTGCTAAATCAGCACCTGGAACGTAGTATGGATTTGTTTGAAGATATCCTGTTTCACTCCACCTTTCCCGAAGAGGAACAGGAAAAAGAACGGGGCGTAATACTGGATGAAATAGCATCCTACCTCGATCAGCCGGAAGAAGCTATCCAGGATGATTTTGAAGAGTTGCTGTTTAAGGACGATCCCTTCGGCAAAAACATTTTGGGTACACCCGAAACCGTTGGCCGCATGAACAGCGATGATATGCGGACTTTTATCAAGGCCAACTACAGTACATCTGAAATGATTTTTGCGGTACATGGCAATTACGATTTTAAAAAGGTAGTGAAACTGGGCGAAAAGTATTTTGGCGGGGTTGCCGAGCATTACCCTAAAAAAAACAGGGTAAAGCCACAGCTTAATGATAGCGGTATTTTTATAGTTAAAAAGCCCATTTCCCAAACACATTGCATTATAGGCGGACAGGCTTATGAATCACTGCATGAGTATAAAAATGCGCTGTTGCTGTTGAACAACCTGTTGGGCGGCATGGGAATGAGCAGTCGGTTAAACCTGGAAATAAGGGAAAAACATGGCATAGCCTACACCATCGAATCAAACTACACCACGTTTACGGATACCGGCATCTTCTCCATTTATTTTGGAACCGATACCGAGAAAGCCGACAAAGCAACACGACTGGTACACAAAGAGTTGAAAAAACTGCGCGAACAAAAGTTAGGCACTCTGTTACTGCACCAGGCTAAGCAAAAATTTATAGGACAGATAGCGCTGGCCGAAGAGAACCGCCTGAGCCTGATTATCTCTATGGCTAAAAGTTTGCTCGATTTTAATCATATTGATACACTTGAGGATATTTTTGCCAAAATTAACGCGGTTACAGCCGAACAATTGCTGGAGATAAGCAACCAGATATTTGATAATGACAGGCTTATTACATTGAAGTTTGAGCCTAAATAATAAACCCGTATTTTTGCAAAATGAAGTACCCTATCATCGCCTACGGAGACCCTGTTTTAAGAAAAAAAGCTACGGCCATTGAACCGGATGAATATCCTCATATAAAAGAGCTGGTTAACAACATGTTTGAAACCATGTATGGTGCCCGTGGCGTAGGATTGGCAGCCCCGCAGGTGGGGATGTCCATGCGTTTGTTTGTGATTGATGCTACCCCTTTTGATGATGAAGACCCGGATTTGAAGGACTTTAAAAAGGCGTTTATCAACGCTACTATTTTAGAAGAAACCGGCGAAGAATGGCCATTTAATGAAGGCTGTTTAAGCATCCCCGATATTCGCGAAGACGTTTACCGTAAACCAGTAGTCAAATTATCATACTATGACGAGGACTGGAAACACCACGAAGCAACATTTAAAGGTATGGCTGCCCGCGTAATCCAACACGAGTATGATCATATTGAAGGCAAGCTGTTTACCGATAAACTAACGCCCTTACGCAAACGCCTGATTGAGAAAAAACTCAACAATATATCAAAAGGCGAAGTTGACGTAGATTACAAAATGAAATTCCCGGCCGCTAAGAAGGGGAGATAGTTTGCAGTTTGCAGTTTGCAGTTTTCCGGATAGCGATGGGTTTAAAACCTTGAGTGTTCGAAACGTTGAATAAAAGTCAATCAGCGAAGCACTATATCCGGATTGCCTCCGCATGCTTCAACAATAATGATTGTTAAGAGTTCTTCCAACTCCATTTTGACCCTTCTTTTGGCTGTCTTGTATCCTACATTATTATGCTTTTTGTAGATATGGATCAGCATAGCCAGAATAAGGGTCATATAAAGGATTATTTTGATCCCATTTAAGTTAGTTGATAAGAAGTGACTGAAGTTAAGTTCCTGTTTAATAAACCTAAAAAATACTTCGATGTCCCATCGCTGCTTGTAGATCATGATAATATCCTGCACGGGAATAAGTTCTTTATCAGTATCTTCCTTCATGTTAGTAACAAAGAGAATTAGCTTGTCTTGTTCATCTTTAGTTGTTATTAAACGAAATGGAACATCGACTCTTTTATTCTTACTGCCATAAAGATATACCCATTCGTCTTTTAGTATGGTCAGATTACCCACCTTTCGGTTTACAGGAAGTAATAACTCTTCTATGACTTTAGATCTGCTATTTGTTCTTACCCTGGTAACAAATCGTAATTCCTTTTCATCCAAATCGACATATGCTTGCCGGTTCTGTACCCCCCGGTCAAATACAAATACATTATCCTTGTGCGTATCAACAAGTGCGAGAATTGCCTTCGGGATGGTTTTATCTTCACTTAGTTCTGCCTGCTCTGTAAAGACTTTTACACTGCTTGGCAATAATCCATCAAGAGATATCGTATACTTAATTTGTTTCTTCCCGTCTTTTTTTATTCCTGTGGTCATTCCTTTTTCCAGCTTGCTGGCGGTTTCAGTCACCATCGTAGAATCTACCCGGGTGATATTATACTTTAATGTTTCTTTCGGTTTAAAATGTTCATGGAATAAGCTATATATCATCTTGTATGACTCTTCAAAAAAGTCCAGGTTCATGGTCGCAAGCCGGTCAGAAATGGAATTGTAACGGGTAGTCTGGCCGGGATCAAGATTAAACAAAAGTTTGAATCGGCGGGAGTTGAAAGTATCTTCCAGGCTCCGTAAACTTGTACGCTCATTTTCTGCAAGACCATACAAAAGCAGATAAAACATACTTCTGCCGAATAAAACTTTAGCCTGATAATCAACACCTGTTTTGGCGGCCAGGGCACTAACAGACTGGTCAGGTATAAATGTCAGTAATTGCTTAACGGTTACTTTATCGAGATTCTCAGTTGTCATTGATGCCCGAAAGATACATTGATAGCTGTTAAAAAAAATCACGGAAGCTTATCTTAATAATCACATTATCAGAATATTATCAACATAAAATGTGAATAAATGCCGGAAATAAAAAATGAAAATCCACTTATAATGTTTCGAACACTCAAGGTTTAAAACCCATCGCTATCCGGAAAACCGATAATCAGGCTTCATGAAAATTCCAATAATTTTTTAAGTCGATAAATTCCGGTTCAGACAATCAAAATCCTGTAAAATCTGATAAATCCGTTTAATCCCGGTTCAGAAAAAAGTCAAATAATCAAAACAAACAATCCCCGAAAGGAATTATTCTTAAC